>CAWARC010000001.1:0-262398 GCA_963784325.1 uncultured Alphaproteobacteria bacterium
CAAAAGCAAGAGCGGCAAAAAGCGGGGACTGGCTCACGTACGAGGCGGCAAAACCGCGGCTACCCGCGCTGTGGGCCTTCTCGGCGGAATATTCGCCTATGCCGTCCGCCATCGGATGCGCCTGGACAACCCGGTACATGGCGTGATGCGCTTCGCGGACGGCAAGCGAGAGAGGCGTCTGTCTGATGACGAATATAAGTCCCTAGGTGACGCGCTGGCGAAGGCCAAGATGGAAAGCATCTGGCCGGCGGCAGTAGCGGCAGGGCGCTTCCTAGCGCTCACAGGCTGGCGCCGCGGCGAGGCGTTGGGGCTCCTCTGGGAAGAGGTCGATCTTCCACGGCGTACTGCGACTCTCGGCGATACCAAGACTGGACGCTCAATGCGGCCGTTGTCCCGCGCCGCATGCGATGTACTGAAAGAGATGCCACGATCAGGCCCACTAGTGTTTCCAGCCACGCGCGGCGACGGCCCATTGAAAGGCTTCCGAAAACTCTGGAATAAGATCCTGATACTCGGCGAGATGGCCACTGATGTGACGCCGAATGTGTTGCGCCACTCTTTCATCTCGTTGGGCGCAGATCTTGGCTACAGCGACATTACGATCGGCGCAATCGTTGGCCACAAAGGCCGTACGATCACATCCCGTTACGTACACTCCGCAGATTCTGTGCTTTTGAGTGCTGCTGATGCGATATCGGATCGAACAGCCACGCTCATGAGCGGGAACAAGGGCGTAGTCGAGGTCATTCCATTCAGGCGCGAATCCGCATGAGCTCTGCGGTAGAACACCTAGTCCTGACCTTTCTCTCCCTCGTTTGGAGTTGCCGGATTGGCTGCCCGGACCGGTAGCTGACGAAGCAAAGTCTATATACGATCGGATTCTTCAGAAAGAACGGCAGCGGGAAGACGAAGCGGAACCCTCCAAAACATGCCATTCGTGTCTCGAAACGTCTTTGAGAAAAATCGAGCTTTTGTCCCGTCTAACATCCGACAAACGAATGAAAGGCGTGTGGCGAGAGCTGTATCGACAGAAGCGCCGCCCCCGAGACGAATTTCTCAATCCCGCAATACGGGTGGGAATCATGTTTGGGCCGACATTGCCAATTCTTCATGACCCGAAAAATCAGGACGAGGCTTGTCGAGAGTTCTTGGGAGTTTCTTTTGGGCTTGCAGTCCGGCGTTCCAGTCTGCCGAAACAAGACGAGATCAATTTTAGGCGAAAGTCATTGTGCAAAATCGCGGAGAGACTGCGCCAGGATGCGCAGACCCTGACTTCCCTCGGTTTATGTGGAATCGCTTCCGACGTTCAAGCCTCGGCGGTCCGTTGCGATAAAAACGCCAAGCAACTCGAGCAGGGTAAACTTAATCCGATCGTAAAGCGGTCTCGCGGCGACGAGGTGCTGCGCGCCTACATTGTTAGACTATCGATGTTCTGTCAGGAAACCTTTGAGAAATGGCTCACTGGCACGGTGGCAACAACAGCAAGTGTAGCACTCTCGGAGAAAATTAGTGGACAACAAGTCCGAGACACGGTGCGAGCCATAACTTCGGGTCTTGCTGCGGCGCCAAAAACTGAATTTAAAACGGCCTAGGCCACCAAGCGGGCCAATTGAAACATTCGACGACGAGGCCGACGACGAGCAGGCCCTGCATGAGTGGGCAATGCGTGATGAGGAAGAGCGTCTGGCCGTGGGATTAGTTCCCGCGCCGCGGTGTGATTAAACCGGCTCTAACCGAAATAGCTTGCGGCCCCCATGCCTGTAGAGTGGAGATTCAGAGGGCCGGGGGCACCTCAAGAACGCTCCGTCGATCGGCAGGGACGCTGCCATAGGCTACAGTGGCGACAACAGCAAGTGTAGCGCTCTCGAAAAGAATTAGCGCACACCAGGTCCGAGACATGGTGAGGGCTCACGACCCCCGGGGTTAATTTCCCGCTGAAGCGCAAATTAAGCCCGGACTGCAAAAAACAAAGCTTATCCAATATTTACACGTCATCGCAATCGAACGGGCCTGCCCGCAAGAGTGATGACCTGAGATGACAAATTTCATTCCTGATACTCCAGACTCGCTCCTGACGCGCGACAGAACGGCCGCGGCGCTCACCGAGGCCGGATTCCCCGTCAAGGCGAAGACACTCGCCACAAAAGCGACGCGAGGCGGCGGACCGCCATATCGAAAATTCGGCCTCCGCGTACTTTACCGCTGGGGTGATGCATTGGCCTGGGCAGAAGGCCGCTTGACCGCAGCTTACTGTAGCACCTCCGAACAAGATGCCGCCGGCAAACATCTCGAGACGAATACACGCGGCAATGAACTCAACAAGCAACGGGGGGCCGCGCAGTAGCCATGCCGCAGATAGATGACCTCAAAGACCTGTCTGATTTAGCCGTCATCTCCAGCGCGCGGTACTCGTGGAACACCCGCATCTTTAAAGTCGGCCCGATGGACCTGCTCTGCGCGACCGCGGCTTACGACATCCGAGCGGAGGGCGTGCGATGACTGAGACGAAGAAGCTAAAGCCCCGGCTCTACACCTACAGCATCAACGCGGACGGGCTTGCTTACTTCAAAGAGGCCCCGAAAGGTCTCGAGATTGGCGCCGCTCGCAAGCAGGCGGCCGCGGACATCGCGGCAATGCCGCCGCGGTACTTCGACGATCGCCCTTGTGTCGTTTCACCAGATTGGCCGAAGCGATCACCCTTTGACCTGACGGAAGGCCCGGCGGGTACCCGCAGTGTATGGTTGACCAATGCCAAGTGGCACGGCCGTCGCCTGCCAATGGGCCGCTATGATGCCTTCTATAGCGACCTGCTCAAGGAGGAAATCCTCCCCGAGAGCCGCAATAATTACGTGCTCGTCGGAATCGCGATCACTGAGGACATCTACCGCCGCGGGCTCGAGCCGGTGTTCCGGGAGGATAATGATCCGCCTGGGCGTGCCCATCTGATCGGCTTCCGCAAAAAGGTGAAGCCTCGCCGAAAGTCCAAAGATGATGACGACGACGAAGGTGAAGGTGAAGGTGAAGGTGAAGGGGAATGGCCATGACCCCTTACGCCCAGGCCACGGAATTCGCTCTGCGTCAGCACGAAGTGCATCTGACGGCGATCAATCAGAACAAGACTGAGACGATCACTTTCAAGAACGGCAGGTCGTTCGAGCAGCATCTCATTCGCGGCCGCACGTTCCAGCGCAACGAGGGCGACGAGATTGAGAAGTGGATCACCCTGGGCCAGCGCAACGGTTTCAACGTCTATTTCAACATCAACGGCCTCTCGGTCCCACTCGGCAAGTACCACAAGAAGGCCAATGAGGGCGACGTGTCGGTGTTGTACGCTCTGCATCTCGATCTCGATGACCCGAAGGATGTCACCAAGCCGTCGCAATTCGCTAAGGCGCACCGCGACACCCTAAAGGGGTTGCTCGATTCCACTGCCGTCCCGCCGCCCTCATTGGTCATCGACTCCGGCAACGGCTTCGGCGCCTTCTGGACGGTTGCGCCCGCCACCAAAGTCACCGAAGAAAACCGGCACGTCCTGAAGTCCTACAACAAGGGCATCCGGGAGCTGTTCGGCGCCGATGCGTGTGAGGACCTGTGCCGTGTCATGCGGCTACCGTTCACGACCAATTTCCCAAGCGCGGCAAAGATCGCCCGCGGCCGCAAGCCAGTCATGTCGTCCGTCGTCTACGACAACCGCTCCGACATCTTGGACGGCTATCCTTTGACTGATTTCCCACAGGCCAAAGTGGCGCCAAAACCCACCACCTTCTCTACACGCAAGCGTAACGGCCAGGAGGGCAGCGCCTATGCGGCGATCGGCAAGCCCGCGGTTCCGGCAGACGCCTCCCTGCTGGTGAAGTCCAAGGCCTTCCGCGCGATCGACCCGTACCTCCAAGACATGATCCTCACCGAGAAAATTGAAGTGGGGAAGCGCAGCACGGCCGTGATGACGATTTGCTGCGAATTGCGACGCCTGGGTTGGGATGATGGCGAAATTATCGCCATCATTATCGAGCCCAAGCTCGCCATCTCCGAGCACATCCTAGAACAGAAACAACGCCACCCGGTCGAACAGGCGTCGAGAATGATTCTCGCGGTCAACAGTTTTGGTGTGGTGCCGTATGCCAGGGAGTTTGACGATGACGAAGAAGCCGAAGTCTAAGCGGCGCCGGACTGAGAAGTCCGAACAGCCCCGCCTCTCCCGCGCTAACCCGCGCAAGAGCGCAGCCTCTTTCCGTGTGTACTGTCATCCGAACCTGATCCGGTTCCAAGAGGACTGGCTCGACTACGACGGCAGCGCATATGTGCTGATCGACAACGACACGCTGAGAAGCGAAGTCGCGGAGTTTCTCGACAACGCAGTCGTCGTCACCAAGCCGAAAGGCGGCGGCGACGAAAAGGAATCGCCGTTTCACCCGAAGGCGGCGGACGTCCGTGAAGTGGTTGCCGCGTTGGAGAACATCTGCAACGTGAAGCCTGGAACGTTGTCACCGCCGTCCTGGCTTGACGGCAAGCACGACATCGATCCGAAGAACATCATCTCTTGTAAGAACGGATTGCTGGACATCACCACGCGCAAGCTGCACGACGCGACAGCCAATTTCTTCACGCGCACTGCGTTGCTACTCGACTACAACGAGAAAGCGCCGGAGCCGGAACGCTGGTTACAGTTCATCGGTGAAGTGGTCGAGAATGACAAACAGTTGATGCAGGTGCTGCAATCGATGTTCGGCTACCTGATCTCCAACGACACAACGCAGCAGCGCATTTTCTTTCCGCTCGGCCCCCCTGGTTCCGGCAAGGGCACGATGCTGCACGTTCTCGTGCATTTGGTCGGCAAGCGTAACACGCACAGCGTGACGATCGAACAACTCGGCGGCAATTTCGGCCTCGAGAATTTCGTCGGCATCTCTGTCGGGATTATTTCGGACATGACCTGTCACGACAAGGATACTCTGTCGGTCGCCGCCAACCGCCTCAATATGATTTCTGGCGAGGATCACATCGGCGTACCGCGGAAGTTCAAGAGCGATCTCGAGGACCAGATACTCCCCGCTCGCTTCATAATCGCAGGCAACAACATGCCCGACTTTGGTGAGCACGCCCTGGCTATCGCGCGGCGTCTGATCATCATGCCTTTCGACAAGTCGTTCGCTGCTAAGCCAGATCGTAAGTTGAAACAGAAGCTAACCGCGGAGCTTCCAGGCATCCTCAATTGGGCCCTGGAAGGGTTGGCAGCGTTGACAGAGCGCGGCGACTTCGTGATCCCGGACAAGTGCATGAAGCTCAAGACTGAGATGCTGTACCTCGCACAGCCTGAGCGAGGCTTCGTAAAGGAAAAGTGTGTGCGTGGTCCTGACGTGGATATAAAGAAGCCGACGCTCTATCTGGCCTATTGTGACTACTGCAAAGAGATGGGCATCAAGCCGAAGTCGCTGGAGCAGTTTGCGATCCACCTGTATCGCCTCGACAAGCGTATCAGAGGCGAACGCGGGTCCGCGGAGTGCGGCCGAGTGCAGCGGTTCATAGGAATCACGCTGGTTGACGGCTACAAGCCTGCGCCTGTGCCCTCAGACAGTCATGAGACGGTCCTTCGTGAGTTTTTCGTGGTCCCGGATGACGAGACCTTGGCAATGTTGTCAGAGACCGTTGAGCAGTATATCGCCCGATGTCCCGAACTTCGTTGGGAGTGATCACCCGCCCTGGCGCCGGATTCGTTCAGGGTATATCCCATCTCGGTAGTCCCGCCTGCCTGGATGTTCGGGCGTCGTTAGATCGGGGCGTTGACGCGTCTGGCGATCGACACGTCCTTTTCGGTGCGAGACCTACTTAGCGAAGAGCGCGCCCATTTCAGATGCTGCCGCGGCGCGATCGCGAAGTGCTTTTTTTTTTAATGATTTCGGCGTCGCCCCCTGTCTTTGGTCTCGCGACGGCGAGCTGTCAGGGGTTTTGCGGTCTTACTCCGATATATAATAATTTTTAGACCCCTCATGTGTTGTGTGTATAATACAGACAAAATCCCTGACCGCCGTGACAGGACCCGCGCCCGGTTCCTTTTTTGGTGGAAAGCGGCGGCGCCGGCTGGAATCGCGCAGACCCCCGGTGTGTATCGGGCCCGCATGGGCTGGACGGGCAGACCTCCCGTTTTTGTCCATTTGAATTCGGTTGAGCTAAAAACCTTGACTTTTCGCAGGTTTTCTGCCTATAAAGACTGCGTCCCCCCTGACATATCGACCGAACGCGGGCGCCAAAGCACCGGCTTTATGGTTGGCGCTTCACCGCGTTTAATCACGACCCTTCGCGCGGTCGCGGCCGATACTGTCCAACGCTGACGCTTGAGTGGACCGAGTAGCCGCAATGCCCGCGCAGAAACATACGCCCGATCTCCTGGTGGCGATCCTCAATCGGCTGGTCACGCATCCGCATTGCGAGATCAAGTCCACCGCCCGCGAATTCAAGATCAGCCCGGTGACAATTTTCAATTGGCGCGCCGCCTCAGCGCGCGACGAGCAAGCCGACCTGAAAGAGGCTTCCCCGTTTTGGGTGATGTGGATGGACCAGGCATCCTACTGGCATCGCCACCTTGTCCTCGCCCGCAAGCTCTCGATCCTGCGCATCGACGAACGGCTGCGCGACCTGGCGGTCAATGGGACGAAGGAATTTCTGTTCCGGCAGGGCGGCGAACCGATCTGGCAAGTCGATCCGCAACTCGCGGCCGACGCGCTCGATCCCAAGACGTGGCAAGCGCGCCACGGCGATCGACCCATTACCGACGTCTACAAGCGCGGCCCCGACGGCGAACTCCTCCAAGCCTATCGGGAGGTCACACCGAACCCGCAGTTGCTCATAAAGGCCGTCTCGTCCCTGCTGCCCGAGGTCTACGGCGAACGCGTACAGCACGACGTCACTGTCGGCGGCGTCGTTCGGCTCGGCGCGCCGGCGGCGGCGCCGAAGCCGATCGCCGAGGCGGATTTCACGATGTTGGCGGAGACGCCGGAGCAGGTCAAACCGCCGGCCAACATTCTTGCGGTCGCCGCGGCGCCGGCGAGCGTCGCGGAATACGAGCGCCAGTTCGGCGGCAAGCGTCTGGTCGAGGCGACGCTGTTCTACGATGCCGACGGCAAGCTCCAGCCGCCGCAGCCGAACGTCCTCGTCGTCGAGGAATCTGAGCTCGATCGCGCCTACACCGCGGCGGGTATTCCGCATCGCGTCAGCACGGCGCAGTTCCTAATCCGACAAGGTTATTGCAATCCGTTTCTGTTCAAGCTTGCGCCGTGGATGTCGGCGCCGGCGCCCGAACCGGATCCGGCTCGACAGATCCGCAATCGAAGCCCGCGGCGACCGGCAAGCATGCGCATGCTGGCGCGGCTGTCGAAGGATCAGAGGACGCAGATCGGGAACTGCCCGTGATGCAGCCGGTCGCATCCGCAGGAGCCGAGCGCGTCGGGATCCGTCACGGGCACCTTACAGTCAGTCGGTGAATGCCATGGTCCTCACGCACGAACTCAGTTCGTTAATCAGCTCCGCACGAGCGCTGCGCGGGTGCCGGCGCCGCGTTGCGACCGCAGCGATCAGACAATTTGAATTAAATTTCCGGGCGGCGTTTACGATGATTCCATAAGACGAATTACGCGAATGACGCGCGTTCGCATTTGTTCTCCGCATTCCATGCGGGTTGGTATGGTGAACGGATCGGGCCGTAGAAATGAACTGAAATCCTTTCATTAAGATCACGGTGCGCAACGGAAGCATGTTGGTAAAAAGTTCATGCGCTGTTCCTGGTCGGCCACGCCACGTCGGCCAGCTTCGAGGCCGCGGACGGTGTCGGCTGCCATCAGGACAGAGCGAGCTGGTCAGGTGGACAGACGAGCTAGGGGGTCATCCCCAAAGTGGCGGGATCGCGCCAAAGGCCCATGGGGTGCTTTCCGAAAGCAATGATCTCACGCTGTCGGAAACAGAACCCGACCCTGAAAAAATAAAAAAGGCAAAAAATCGAGGACCCTAAAATGCGAGTTCGTGCCCATCATTTCCAGTTGCGAGACAACGAGTACGTTCCGTTCATCGAGACCGATGCGGCGGACGCGTACCGCGAAGTCGCGCTCGTCGCCCAGCCTGGGTCGCAGGAAGCGTTCCTCGCCGCGCCGGAGCGCGAAGTGCTTGCTCGCCGGCCCGCGCGGCACGGGCAAGACGCTGAGCACTACTCATGGACTTCTTCGCCGACGTCGGCGCCGAATTGGGGCGCCAACTGGAAGGGCATCCTGATCCGGCAATCGATGACCGGTTTTCCCGAGATCAAGTCGCTCTGTGCGCAAGGTGATCCCGCGGATATGGCCGAATGCGCGCTTCAACCAGAACCAAAATCTGTGGAGCTGGCCGACCGGCGAGACGCTCAAATTGGCTTATTTCGATGAGACGTCCGACTACCGGACGTACATCGGGCAATCGTTCACCTGGATCGGCTTCGAGGAGCTCACCCAGTACAAGAACGACCAGCCATACAAACAGATGCTGGCCTGCCTGCGGTCGCCGATGCCGAATATCCCGATCCGAGTGCGGGCAACGACCAATCCCGACGGCCCCGGCCATAATTGGGTGCGTCGCCGCTTCAAAACCGTCGATCCAAACGGTATGACGGCGGGGCCGCGCATCGAGGACGAGCACGGCTTGCCGCGCCGGGCGATCTATGCGACGCTCGCCGAAAACCAACTGCTGCTCACCACCCAGCCCGATTACCTCGCCAACATCGTCGCCTCGGCGATCCGCCCCGGGCAGCTTGAGGCCTGGACCAAGGGATCCTGGACGATCTCGTCGGGCGGCATGTTCGACGGCGACTGGCCGGAGGCATCGAAGCACTGCGTGCTGCCCCCGATCCCGCCCGCCGCGATCCCGCCGTCGTGGCGGATCACGGCCGCCTTCGATGGGGCGACGCAAAACCGTTCGCTTGGATTTGGGCGGCGATCAGCGACGGCTCGCCGATCGTCTTCGCCGGCGGCCGCGTGCTACCGTTCATCCGCGGCGATTACGTCATCTTCGGGGAACTCTACGGCTGTCATCCGAACCAACCTGATACCGGCGTGCGTTGGTCGATCGACCAGATCAAACGCGCCGGCATCGCTAAGGAGATCGACAGCGGCCTGCGCTATCAGGACCCGATGACCGGCCAGTGGATCAGGCGCGTGCGCACCGGCGTCGCCGACAACATGATCTTCAACCCGAAGCCGGGGAGCGCCACCGCCGGCCTCGCCGACAGCATGGCCGACGAGTTCGCCGAGGCTGTCACCTTCGGTCGCGTTCGCCAGCCCGGCGTGCGCTGGGAGCCGGCAGACAAAAGTCCCGGCAGCCGCGTGCAAGGCTGGCAAGCCATGCGCGGCATGCTGCTCGCCACCGTCCCGAACACGAACGGCGCGCGGGAGAACCCCGGCCTGTTCATCACCGCGAATTGCGTGCACTGGATCCAGACCGTTCCGGTGCTGCCCCGCGACCTCGACGGCAATCCCGAAGACATCCCGGATCGGGTGGAGGACCACCTCGCCGACGCCACCCGCTACCTGATCCGCCGCACCAACAGGCCCGCGATAAGGTCGGGTCGCGTGCGGATCTGACGTCATGTCCGCTTGGGCAACCGCTACAGCAAGGCCGCGGTAAAGATTGTTCCACCTCGTCTTCGAATCCCATGATGGAAGGGCCTATGTGCCGATTCCGAAGAGAAGCGCGAGCCCGCGAGCGACATCGACACCGTAACCGTGGAACAGTCTGAAAGCGCTTGACTTCGACCGGCCGATTAAAGAAGCCGACATGCCCGGTCAGGGCGGGCACGCAACACCTGTCGACGCGCGATTGAGGGAAATAACGTCAGTTCTGCGAGCCCGCTTTGGCAATGCCTTTTAGCACCGATGACAAATCCGTGATTTGATTGCGAATGGTGGCCTCGAACGCATCCGGCCCCTGGTCCTGCGAAATCAGCCCGAGGCCAGCGATCTTAGCAATCAGCTGCGGGTCCTTGCTGACGGATGAAACGGCCTCGTGCAGAGTATCGAGGATCGCCTTCGGCGTGTGCGCTGGCGCCAGCAAGCCATACCAGGTGGCGAACCGATAATTGACGCCCTGTGAGACTGCGGTGGGTATCTTGACCGGCTCCGTCAGCGGTTCATCGGCAGCGACGGCAAGAGCCCGTAGCTTTCCTTCTTTAAGAAGCGGAGCGACGAAGGCGGCCGGAACAAATGAAGCTTGGATTCGCCCGCCGAGCAAGTCCGTTAGAATCGCAGTGCTGTCGGTGTAGGGAACATGCACCAGATCGATGCCGGTCTGCTGCGCGAAATAGGCTCCTGCAAGATGGGTTGCGCTGCCCACGCCCGCTGAGCCGTAGTTGAGCGTTCCCGGCTTTGCCTTCGCCAAGGCGATAAACGCCCGTAGATCCTTCGCGCCAAGTTGCGGCGAGACGGCTACGACGGCAGGCGCCTGACCGACAATCGCGACGCCCGAAAAGCTCGTGAGGGGGTCGAACTTCAGATTTTTGTTGGTGTATTTGAGAAACGTTAGCCCCGAATTGGCGCATATCAGCGTGTAGCCGTCGGCGGGAGCACGTGACACGTACTCGCCCCCGACTGCGCCGGCGGCACCAGGACGATCCTCAACGATGACGCGCCAGCCGAACTTGCTCGAGAGCTTTTCAGCGTAAAGGCGCGCCAAAATGTCGATCGCGGTTCCAGGGCTGATGGGCGCTATAATGGTGATTAGTCGCGACGGGTACTTATCTTGAGCACGCGCCGGCAGAGCAAGGCCGACGACTGTGGCGAGGCAGACCGCTAAAATCCTTACTACTCGCATATTTCCCCCTGCAAACCACAGAATTTGCCAACGCGTTCAGACTAGGGCGACTGCCCGGATTGGCGAAGCCTCGGCATCAATCAAGTTGAGCGGGAACCCGATCAAGGTGAAGCGATCTTTCGAAATGCGGTCCAGATTTTTCAAATAGGGCATGGTGACGATGCCGTGCTCGCTGAGTGTGCGCGAATTATGAAAAACCCGCGGTGCGTTCGGCTCGTCATTGCCGTGATAGAAATCATAGCCGACGATGACCGCCCCCTTGTCGATAAGCCAGCGCGTAGCACCGATCGTTAGGTAGGGCGAATTCTTCATCCAGGTCTCGGAGCCACCGTCGTAGGCGTTGTTCTGATCGGTGCGTAGCAGCACGCGGTCGCCCTTGCGAACGCGGTTGTCTAGTCGGTTCGCCAGATCGTGTTCGGTAATCGCCTTGCCCGGTACCTTATCACGAAGATCAGCCACGATCGCGTCGCCAATAAACAGCGTCAAAGGCAATTGGTGGATCTGCGTTCCACCGCTGACATTGTGCTCCGGTGCGTCGACATGACTGCCGGCATGTAGCCGCATATGAACGCCGCGCACGATTTGACCGGCGCCGCCCGGAGCGTCATGCTCTTTTATAACCTCCATTTCGAATTGCATGTCTTTCTTGAATCCACTCGGCGTGCGCATCGCGAAATTCTTCGGATCGAGTTCGAGGCTGAGATCGATAATATTTTCGGTCTGTAGCTGCATGTGGCTCCCTTTCGCCGCGCGTCGACATGCGGCACTGAATTCTACTTCGCCGTCGCAAAGGCGCGATGGCCCACCCCGGCCGACGAGATCGAGCGGGGTGAGTTCGGGCTGCGCTTCGCGTAACGGCGTGGCAAACGTGCCTGGCCGAAGTCCGAACTTCGCAAGGTCTTGCTCAGACATAGCGTTTGTGCCCGCACGGCGTGCACTGAACAATTGACGCCCTTGTGCGGCACGTTCATTAGCCGGTCTTTCGCCGCGAGCCAGAACGAGCAACTGGCTTAGCCGCTTCCGTGCTCTTCCTGCCGGTGATCGGAAGCAGCATTTCGCCTTGTCCCGGGATACGCTTTTTGCTCCTTGGCGCCTTCTTTTCGGCGGCTATGCTGCGCTTCAGCGCGTCTATCAGGTTGACGACGCTACGAGCCGGCGGCGCGGCTCGTCCTTTGGGCACCGCGGTGCCGGCTTGCTTCTTGCGAAGCATCTCGACGACGGCTTCTTCATAGTGATCGACAAATTCCGATGGATCAAAGTCGGCCTTTTTGGATGCGAGAATGTGCTCGGCGAGCTTGAGCATGTCCGGAGCGATCTTCACAGCAGGAAGGTCATCGAAGAACTCTGCCGCGTTTCGCACTTCATACGCATAGCGCAAGGTCGCACCCATTAGGCCCTTGCCCCATGGCTGGAGCATGATGACGCGCTCGCGTTTGGACAAGGCGACGCGGCCAAGTGCTACCATGCCCTTGCCGCGCATCGCTTCGCGGATTACGGCGAAGGCCTCCTGGCCGACATTGTCGTCCGGCAGCATGTAGTACGGGCTGTCCAGATAGCGCTCGTCGATCTGCGCGCGGGGCACGAATTTGTCGATCTCAATCGTATGGTTGCTCTCGATCGCTATCGCGTCGAGCTCCTCGTCGTCGACCTGAATGTAGGCGCCTTTGGCGTATTCATAGCCGCGGCCCTTGTCGTGGCCTTCGACGGGCTCGCGCGTTTCGTCGTCCACCAACTGCTGGCGAAGTCGGTTGCCGGTTTTTTTGTTGATTTGCCGGAACGCCACGCGTTCGCTCGACGAGGCAGCCGAATATAAAGCGACGGGGCAGGAAACCAGCGCGAGCTTGAGGTAGCCCTTCCAATACGGTCGTGACGGCGGCACTGCACACTCCTACGCAACGCAATACAAAAGCAATCTGGCGGCTTGGCTCCGGGAGTCAATCAATTCATTCGGCTTGACTTACGGGCCCTTCTGTTCTTTTTTCGTTCTCATGAACGAACCGCCTGATCTTGGTGGCCAGCTTTACACGCTCGGCCTGCCAGTAGATTTGCGTACCCAGTGGGGAAAGCTAAGGGGCGCATCGTCGGATGCGTATTTTCACGTCGACAGATTGCTGCGCGAATTGGCTAATCCTAGTCAACATGACCTTTGTCTGGCGTCCGCGTTCCGGGTCGAATTGTGGGATCGTTACGGCAGGGAACAGCTTCGGTAAATGCGGCGGCCGCGAACATAGCCGTCAGCCAGGCCGCCTCTGAAACTGCCATGGTTCAATAGCCTGGCGAGCGATTGACGCTGCGCAAGGGCACGATGGTGATCCGCGAGTATCCGCAGATCAGGTAATTCGGGAGAATGCCTCGACGGGTATACCGTTCCATGATTTTACCCGTTCGATCGAGTACGACTGAACAGAGCTATACTGAGTGCGAAATCGCAATCGCGGGTGTAGACGCATGACGGCAACCGATAGTTTGTACTCTACGCTGCGAAAAGGCGAACTCGACTTCTTCGTCTCGGTCCCGTGCAAGCTGCTGGCGGACCTGATCGTGAAGGTCGAGGCCGATTCCGAGGTGATCTACACGCCGGTCACCCGAGAGGAGGAAGGCGTCGGCATGGCGTGCGGAGCACACTTCGCCGGGCGGAAGCCTGCGCTCATCATGCAGAACTCGGGCTTCGGCAACTGCGCGAACGCCATTCTGTCGCTGCTAAACTACTACCGGATTCCGGTTGTGTTTATCGTCAGTCATCGCGGCAGTAGCGGCGAGCCGATCGAAGCACAGCGCATGATGGGCACCGCGGTCGCCGATCTTCTGAAAGTGTTGGGTGTCGACGTGCTGAACGTTCCCAAGCCCGAAATGCTTTCACTCGTTCAGCCGTCAATCGAACAGGCGCGTCAGGCGCGCCGCTCACTCGCCGTGCTGCTGCCATTCAGTTTTTGGACCGCCAACTGAGGTCGTTTTATGCGACGCTACGAAGCCATTCAGGAAATCATGAAGGCAATCACCGATGAGCCGGTGGTGTGCAATCTCGGCCATCCAGCACAGGAACTTTTCACTGTGCGGGATCGGCCGCAGAATTTCTACATGCTCGGTTCTATGGGGCTTGCCAGCAGCATCGCACATGGTCTTGCTTTGTGCCGCAGCGGGAAAGTGGTCGCCATAGATGGCGATGCCTCGGTAACAATGAACCTCGGTGGGTTTGCAACCATCGGCCATACTCGGCCGAAAAATCTGGTGCAGATCATCATCGACAACGGCGCAAATGGATCAACCGGCTTTCAGCCGTCTTTCACGGCAGGAAACCTGCAACTAGATCAGATCGCGCGCGCTGCGGGAATTACTCGCGTCACTGTCGTCACGAGCCAGAAAGATATCGCGCCGACTGTTGCGGCGGCTCTCGCGGGAGATCAGGGTCCCACCGTGATCGTTATACGTACCGAGGTCGGCATGCCGGACAATATCGCCGTCATTCCGCTGGGTGCGATCGAGATCAGAGATCGCTTTGTACGCAGCCTTGGCGGACAAGTCGAAGGGGCATCGCCGTGATCAGCAGGGTTAGACATTCGGTTTGCTAAACTGGCTTGCCCGGCTGTCGCTGCTGCTTAAAAGCGACGAACCACTAAGTCGTTCGGGCGATATGCTGCCCTGCTTTTCTTTTTAATATCACGCAGCTGCGGTGTGCCCGGCTTCACAGTGGTCCTGGCTGTACATAAAAGATTTATCGAGGGTTACGCAGACCACAGGTGCGATCTGGCCTGAGCGCGGCTTAGGGCCGCAGTACGATCTTGGCGGCAGCCGTCGCCCCCGCGTCAAGATCGCGGAAGGCCTGCGGTCCATCTGCCAGCGGCCGTTCCTCTAACCAGTCGAGAGGTCCCAATTGGCCATTGGCCATCGCGTCAAGGGTTTCGCGAAAGTCGAGCGGAGTGTAACAGTACGTGCCCGCAACGATGATCTCCTGCAAGGTGATCTTGCGTACGTCCAGCCCTTCCGCTCCAGGCAGCAATCCGACGTGCACGATTACCCCCCCTGGTTTGATTAGGGAGCTTGCAGCTGTCCGCGTCGCTACTGATCCGACCGCATCAATGATGAGATCCATCGATGATTTTTTGGGCTCGCCCCGTTCGTTCGGCGCATAACACTGAAAAGCTCCAGCATGCGAAGCTGTTTGGCGGCGGCCGGGATTGGGCTCACCGATCTGGATCGCTCGTGCACCGCGCATCGCTAATACTAGGGCGCAACCGAGGCCGATTGCGCCGCCCCCAAGCACCAAGCAACTGCTGGCCGAAATCGGACGATTGAGCAGCCGCCCACCAAGATTTACGGCGTGATAGGAGACCGCAAGCGGTTCCGTAAGAGCTGCCTTCTGTGCAACGAGATGATCAGGAATCTTAATCAAGTTTCGTTCAGGCACGCGTACGAGCTCGGCGAACGCACCTGCACGCGGCGGCATGGAAATGAGTTCGCGTGATGGACACAGGTGAGGACGGCCGGCGAGACACCAATCACAGATGCCACACGTCACCAGCGGATTGACCGCAACACGGGTTCCTGAATTTGGGCCTGTGATGATCGACCCGGCGGCTTCGTGTCCAAGTATGAGGGGAGGGGGACGGCGTGAATCATGTCCGTGATAGGCGTGCATGTCCGAGCCACAGATGCCAACTGCATCGACCCGGACGATGACTTCATCGTTGTGGGGTGTTGGCTCAGCCTCGTCACGCAATGCCAGAGCGTTCGGTTGCGTATAAACTAGTGCTTTCATGGCTTCTACTTCGCTGAAAATCCGCCATCGACGAAAAGCGTTTGCCCAGTAACGTATCTGGACGCATCCGAACACAGAAATACTGCTGCCCCATAAAGATCCGGCATTTCGCCGTTACGACCGATCGCAGTTTGTGCTGCGTTCTTTGCTGCAAGTGTGGGATCTGCGAATACGGATGCCGTCAACTCAGTGGGAAAGAAGCCCGGCCCGAGCGCATTGCAGTTGACGCCGTGCCTGGACCATTCTTCTGCGATCGCTCTGGTAAGCTGCACAACACCGCCTTTCGCCGCCCCATAGGGGGCCGAGTTAGGAAAGGCACGTTGGGATTGCATTGACGCGATGTTGACGATACGTCCCCAGCCGCGCTTTGCCATGGCAGGCGCTAACAGCTGCGTTAGGCGAAATGGTGCGCGCAAGTGTATGGCCAGATGACGGTCGAACTCAGCGCTCGACACCTCTTGAAATGGATGCCGTAAATTAAATCCGGCGGCGTTGATTAAGATGTCAATCTGAGACTTAAGCGCCCAAGCGACTTCGACAGCGCGATCCGGTCCGACCGGTTCTTCGAGATCGGCAACTACCGTCGCTGCGTCTATATCGTCGCCGCTGAGCTCTGCTGCTGCATCGGCAAGCTTGTCCTTGCGCCGGCCGACAAGCACGACGTACGCTCCTGCCAGACCTAATGCGCGCGCCAAAGCCAGACCAATGCCGGAATTGCCACCGGTAACGAGCGCAGTACGGCCGGTCAGATCGAAGAGATTAGCAAGGTGAAACATTAGACTTCAATCGGTGGGCCCATGTCGAAATTGTGTCCGGCGAAATATTTGCGCATTCGCTGGTCGGCTGTGCGGGCGTGCGCTTCCATTCCTTCCAGCCGCGAAATGCGAGCGGTGGCCGGGCCCAGCGCTTTGCAAGCTTCGCGATCGGCGCGCTGCCAGGTCAGCGGTTTGAGAAATTTATGTACCGAGAGACCCGCTGAGTAGCGTGCTGCAAGCTTGGTGGGCAGGATATGGTTCG
Organism: uncultured Alphaproteobacteria bacterium; assembly: GCA_963784325.1. Lineage (GTDB taxonomy): Bacteria > Pseudomonadota > Alphaproteobacteria > Rhizobiales > Xanthobacteraceae > BOG-931. The sequence continues at coordinate 16,598 of CAWARC010000001.1, forward strand.
GACCGGAGGTTTTGTCGCCGAACGCTACGGTGGTCTCTTCGCCGAGGAACAGCGAGCCATAATTGGTCAGCCGGGCCAGCCACCAATCGAGATCGTCGGCATGCACTTCAAGGTGCTCGCAGGCATATTGGTCGGAGACTTGTGCTGCTTCCTCGCGCGAGGAACAGACAACAACCTCACCGTAATCACGCCATGCAGCGGCGGCGGCCTCTCGCGCCGGCGCAGGCAATAGTTCGATAAAGTCGGGCACGCGCTTCATGACAATCTCAGCGAGATTGTTGGAGGTGGTGATGAGCCAAGCCGGGCTTTCATGACCGTGCTCCGCCTGACCGACGAGATCTGCGGCGACGATTTCCGGGTCGGCGCTGGCATCGGCGATAATCGCAATCTCGGACGGCCCGGCAAAGACATCGATCCCGACCTTTCCGAACAGCGTGCGCTTGGCCTCGGCTACGTACTTATTCCCGGGTCCGACAATGACGTCCGCAGGTTTTTCCGTAAACAGGCCAAAGGCCATGGCTGCGATAGCCTGGACGCCGCCCAGCGTCATGACGATGTCCGCGCCGGCTATCTTCATGGCGTAGAGAACGTAGGGGTGAATGCCCTGACCCTTAAAGGGCGTAGAGCACGCCACGATCGTACCCACGCCGGCCGCCCTGGCAGTTGCTATGGACATATAGGCCGATGCGATGTGCGCATAGCGACCCGTCGGGACGTAGCAGCCGGCGACGTTGACCGGCACAAGGCGTTGTCCCGCCATCAATCCAGGCAGAAGCTCTATGGAGAAATCGCGGATGCTTTCGCGCTGCGCCTGCGCGAAACGACGGACCTGATCGACAGCAAAATCGATATCGCTGCGCACGGATTGAGGCACTTGGGATGTGCATCGATCGATTTCCTCGGGAGAAACAACAATCGGCCCGATCCACCCATCAAGCTTTTGTGCATATTCGCGTACTGTTCGTTCACCGCCGGCTTCGATCGCGGTGAGCATTTCAGTAACGACGGTTTGTGCATTCCCGGCTTCCGTCTCAGCGGTTTTGACTGCTCGTTTTAGGTACGTGATAGACATCGCCTCACTCTCTGAAGGGCGGCCGGAATGCTCCGGCCGCCCGAATACGTCAGTCTTTGTTATCGAATGCGGTCGCAAAGGCCTTCAATTTCGGATCGGAGGCGACCATTTTCATGTAGTCGTCGGTAATGAAAGTGTTCACGTCGGGTCCAGTGGGCAAAGTTCCAGTGCTAACCATGAACTTGCCGATGTCCGAAAACCAATGATCCACGTCGGAGGCGCCCTTGCTTCGATCCATGATTTTGAGCTGCTGGTCGAGCAAAAACACTGGCCGCGACGCAAACTCTTGGTCGATTGCTTGATCGGAAATGTCGACGCCACCTTGAGCGTAGAATGTTTTGATCATGTCGTGGGCTTCCTTGGGGTTCGCCTTGGCCCATCCCAAGCTGCGTAGATAAACGGCGAGATATGCTGCGACATTTTTTGGATTTTTCTTGGCATAGTCAGCGCGAACGACAAGTGCGCCGGGGATGATCGCCCCAGCATCGGCACCGCTGCAAAGCGTCTTGGCTTGGGCCTTTTCAGCGAGCGTATAATCGTTCGGCGCCCAAACACCGGCGACATCGCCGTTATTCGACATGATTGCCGAAAGAATCTGCGCTTGGCCCATGTTGATGAATTGAACATCGCTAAAGGCGACGCCGTATTTCTTTAAGCAGCTGCGAACGGCATAGTCGCCGGTCGAGTTCGTCGTCAGCAGGATACGCTCGCCTTTGAGACTTTGGGGATCTGCCTTGAACGCAGCGTATTTATCGCCGCGGACCATCATGACATTGGCCTTGGATTCGTCATTGGTAATGCCGATCGTGAGCAGGCCCGATCGTGCCGCCCCGAGAACGGCCGGGACCGAGCCGGTGCCCCCAACATCCCAGGAACCGGCCTGGGCCGCCGCGACTTGCGGCGCGCCGGCCGGAAATACTGAGAACGACGGGGCGAGACCAACCTCCTTCCACCACCCTTTTTCTGTAGCGAGGTAATAGGGCAGAGCCCAGTAGACTGCCGGTTGGTAGCTCACATTGATTGGTGTTTGCGCCTTGGCCGCCCAGGGCATGCCAGCCAAAAGCGCCGCGATAGTGACGGCAAAATTCAATCGCTTCCACATTGTATCCTCCCTTGATGGGCTCTCCGGCCCGTTGATTAGCGGTCCTGTCCGGCTTTTTCCTCCCGAAGAGAGCGCCAGATATGCGTACGCCAATGGATGAAGGACTCAAGGTCCATGACGTCCTCAATTCGTTCGTAACGGTCCCATCCCTCGGCCACCCGCACCGAGCGGACATCGATGACTTCTTTTACACGTCCTGGTCTCCGCGTCATTATGGCGACGCGATCGGCAAGATATACCGCCTCTTCGACGGCATGTGTGACGAACAAAACCGTACGTGGGTTGAGCCGGGCAATCCGCACGAGCTCTTCTTGCATCGTAGTTCGGGTCTGGGCATCGAGCGCGCCGAAGGGTTCGTCCATTAACAGGACGTCTGGATCGAGTACATACGCGCGCGCAATCGCAACACGCTGCTGCATGCCGCCCGAGAGCTGATGGGGGAAGGCCGCTTCGTATCCCTCCAAATTCATCAGTGTAATCGCCTTGGCTACACGGTCATTTCGTTCATTTTTGGGGATGCCCTTATTCCGTAACCCGAGCGCGATATTGTCGAAGACCGTCTTCCATGGAAAAAGCGCGAATTGCTGAAAAACAACCGCGCGGTCGGGTCCGGGGCCACTAACTCGGCGACCTTCAACAAGAACCGAACCCGTACTTGGAAATTCGAACCCCGCCACTAGCCGAAGGCAAGTGGTTTTGCCGCATCCGGAGGGACCGACGAGGGCGACGAACTCCTTGTCGCCGATGGAAAGGTCCACGTTCGCCAAAGCAACGAACCCGTTCTTGCCGACACCAAAAGTCTTATGAACGGCATCGAGAGTGATTGCGGCCATGGCGGTGCCCTAGGCAAATCCACGCTGTCGAACGGCCATTTCGATCCAGCGCAGCGCCACATCGATTAGAAATCCGATAAGACCGATGGCCGCCATTGCGCTCATGACGGTCGGAGTTGCAAGGTCGAGTTGCGCCTGTGCCATCATGAAACCCACTCCGGTTGAGGCGACAATGAGCTCGGCTCCGATTAATGACTGCCAGCCCAGTCCAGCTGACACCCTTAAGCCGGCAATAATAGAAGCAGTCGAGGCGGGTAGAAGAACTTGCAGGATGATCTGAACGTTGCGCGTGCCCAACATCTGCGCTGCTTCAATCAGCGGTCGGCTGACGAAGCGTGCGCCGCGATACGCATTGATCAGACAGGGCGGGAAAGCCCCGGCAAAAATGATCAGGATAGGTCCCCCAACGCCGGTGCCGAACCACAACGCCGCGAACGGAACCCAAGCAATGGGAGCGATGAACCGCAGCGCGTCGAAAACGGGCGATACGATCTCGTCAAGTATTCGAAACCAACCCATCAAGAGCCCGAGTGGGATACCGATAGCAGCGCCGAGCAGAAAGCCATAGGCAAAACGGATAATGCTCGATGCGAGATGCTGCTGCAGGGTGGCTCCGGCGAATGGGCTCGAAAGAAGTTGGATGAATCGCCGGGCGACCTCATAGGGTGAAGGTAGAAATTGATGGGGGACTACACCCGACAGCGACAAGAGACTCCACACACTCAGGAATAGGACTACTCCGCCAGTGCCGTAGGCCATGCGCTCCGTCAGAGTCAGGCGTTGAGAAGCGGCGCCTGTCATTAGGATGTCCTTGCCATTTGAATCCAAGGCAGCGAGCGTGTTTCAACTTCCGCCAGCAGCCAAGTCATAGCCCAACCGAAAAATGCTACGGTTGCCATCCCGACAAAGATCATGCCCGGATAAATATCCTGCTGGGCAACATTGAGGATGCGGCCGAGGCCGTACAAAGCGCCAACAAGCTCCGCGGCGACAAGTGTTGTCCAACTTGCTTGCAACGAGAGCCGTAGGCCGGTGAAAATTGAGGGCGCTGCGGCTGGAATGAGAACTTCAACTACAAACCTATAACGCGGCGTTCCCAGCATGCGTGCGGCCTCGATGACATAGGATTCGATCGTGCGTACGCCGGTAAAGCTGTTGATGACGGAGGGCACAAAGGCGGCAAACCAGATCACCATAATCTTCGCGGCATCGCCGATGCCGAGCCACAAGATTGCCAGCGGAATCCAGGCAAGCGGCGGGATTGGCCTGATGAATAGAAATACCGGGTTGATGAAGGCCTCGGCGCGCGGGTTCCATCCCATCAACAGGCCGAGTGGAACTCCCGTAACCGCGGCCACGAGAAATCCTACGATCACCAGTTGCAGACTGTGCAGCACATGTTGATACAGCAGCCCGTTGGCGTAACCAATAAATGTCACCTGATGGAATGCGAACCAAACGTCGAAAGGGGACGGAAAGCGGCCGGAAGAAATAAGCGCCAACGGTACCGTTGCGAAATACCAGAGCGCTACGAGAGCCGCCATGGTGGTCAGGCCGATTGCGAAGCGCTGGCTCATTGACACGATGCTCCAGCCAGGAGGTGTTGGGTATTTTTTCGCAACGTTCCATGCCCCCGTTCGAGCGTCAACACATCGACGGCGTGCGTGACAAAAGGTATTAAACTTGACAAGCGCGAAACACCGTCGATAGCGTAGGCCGTGTTGGCAGTCGGTATGAAACGTTCCGGTAGACGGAACGCACACAATTTCAAAGATCATTTATGCAGCTGTGAGCAGTCGACTTCGGTGCGCTATGGATCTCACGCACGGCGACGTCAAAAAGATTCTGGAAATCGTCGATAGTGCCGAGCATCTCGACGAGCTTGAGCTTGTCTATGGTAGCCTACGTTTGCGCATCCATCGTGGCGCGGCGCCAATGCCGGCGGCATCCTACGAACTCGCGCCTGTGCGGCCGTCTGCCAACGTGCTTCCGGAGTCCGTGGCTCGACCCTCGGTCACGCCGGAGCAAGCGCTCAATCCAGAAGACACGCCAATCCGGGCCCCCATGCTCGGCACATTTTACCGATCCCCGGCGCCGGGGGAGCGGCCCTTTGTCGAAGTGGGGCAACGGGTGAAAATCGACGATACCGTGTGCCTAATAGAGGTCATGAAGCTATTTAGCTCTATCAAAGCAGGCGTCGATGGTGTGGTGAAACAAATTTTTCCACCGGACGGCAAGGTCGTTGAACTCAACGAAGTGCTGATCGTCGTCACGCCACAGGTATAAAGCGTCGCAACATGATACCTGAACCTACGTTCGACCGCGTCGCAATCGTTACAGGAGGTGCGGGAAGTCTCGGCCGCGCAATTGTGCGAGCATTGGCTCGCTCGGGGGCTGCAGTTGCAGTGGCGGACCAAAACCTCGGCGCAGCCCGCGATGTAGAGACCGAGATTGTAGCGGCCGCCGGTCAGGCGCTGGCAATCCAGGTTGATGTCACGAACCCGGAATCAGTCGAACGCATGGTTGCCTCCACCATTACCCGTTTCGGGCACGTCGATTATTTAGTGAACAGTGCAGGCTTATTGGGACCGATTAAGCCGTTATGGGAAACCGATGATCGTGAGGTTACGGCCGTGTACAACGTCAATGTTGGCGCGGTCTTTACGTGTACCCGTACGGTCGTCCGACACATGATGACGAGACGCCGTGGTGCGGTCGTGACAATTGCGTCTGTGGCCGGGAAGGACGGTCCAAAGGATCTGTCGATCTATGCCTCTTCTAAAGCGGCGGTGATCGGCTTCACGAAGTCTTGGGCCAAGGAGCTGGCTCCCCATGGGATCCGAGTAAATTGTGTCTCGCCCTCGCTGATCGAGGCAACGGGCATGAAGAGTCAGATGCCAGTCTCCTTTACCGAAGATTCCGTTTCGCGCATTCCAATGGGTCGGCCGGCGCAAGCTGAGGAGGTGGCGAACGTAGTCCGCTTTCTTCTATCGGATGACGCGAGCTTTGTTACTGCGGCATGCTACGACGTGAGCGGTGGCCGTGCGAGTTATTGAGCAAGGTTGTGATATGATTCGATCTTCATCATCCGATCCCCGTCGCCGTCAACGATCGATCGATGGCGCAATGGCCGACGTCTTGTATGGAGCACAAGGGCGATCATGTTAGACACTAGGCTCAGCGCTCCAGTCGATCCGGTTCTCAAAAGTGCCAATACTGTTCCGGAAATCGTAGTGGTCGATCAGACTTTTCGCGACGCCCACCAGTGCCTTTGGGCGACTCGAATGACTACCGCGCACATGCTGCCGGTGGCCGAACTTATGGATCGGATCGGATTTCAAAGAATCGAGGCAATTGCAGCTATTCAATTCGATGTTTGCGTGCGCTTTCTTAAGGAGGACCCTTGGCAGCGCGTGCGGCTTCTGGGCGAACGTATTAAACGCACTCCGTTGAGCTCATTCTTGCGCTCGAAGAATTTGGTTTCCTTCGATTTCGTGCCAGACGACATCGTTGCGTTCTGGGTGGAGCGCTTAGTCGCAAATGGTATCCGCGATATCGGATCGTTCGATGGTCTAAATGATGTCGAGAACATGCTGACGGCCTTGGATGTTGCCCGTCGGCTGGGTGCCCGCACGATTGGAGCTTTGTCGTATTGTCTGTCCCCCGTGCATACCGACGAGCTCTACGTGAAGACCGCGAAGGAGCTTGTCGAGCGTGGCAAGGTCGACGCGATTTGGATAAAGGACGCTGGAGGATTGCTGACCGTTGATCGTATCCGAACCTTGATCCCGGCGTTGCGCAAGGTCGTCGGCAATACGCCGCTCGAACTGCACAGCCATTGTCTGACCGGGATAGCTCCGCTCGTGTATCTGGAAGGTGTAAAGGCAGGGGCCGATTGCATCCATACGTCCATTGCGCCACTTGCCAACGGCGCGGCCCAGCCATCGTTGCAGTCCATGACAAAGAACCTTCGCGAGCTTGGATTTCGTCTTGATATCGACGATGCCGCCGTCGCGCAGGTCAGCGAGCACTTTCGCCGTGTCGCCGAGCAAGAGGGCAAGCCGGTCGGTCAAGTGCTCGAGTACGACGCTTTCCACTATGAGCATCAAATCCCCGGCGGCATGCTGAGCAATTTCCGGCTTCAGCTTGCAGAGTTGGGTCTTTCCCACAAATTTCAAGAGTTGCTCGAGGAGTGCGCGCGTGTTCGAAAAGAACTCGGGTATCCGATCATGATAACGCCCTTCGCGCAATTCGTTGGGACGCAGGCTGTGCTAAATATTGTGCACGGCGAGCGCTACCGGCACGTTCCTGACGAAGTCAAGAAATACGCTTTGGGTTACTACGGCAAATTACTGGCGCCGATCGAACCGAACGTGCTCGATGCAATCGTGCAAAACGGATCGCCGCACATTGCTTTGAAGCCAGCGCCGCTCGAGCCGGGGCTCGCCAAATTGCGCAGGCGTTTCCCGCACGCGAGCGACAATGAACTGGCGCTGAGATCGATGTTCGTTGGCAGTCAGGTCGACGGTATGCTCGCTGCCGGGCCCATGCAGACCGAATATTCGTACGAAAAGCCGCTTGTCCGGTTGATACGCGAATTGGCCGCGCGCAAGATCACCCGCGTTCACATACGTACCGACGTGCGAAGGTAATGTGGCTTAGGACCGCGCTGTAACGTGGGCCTCAGTGCGTGCGTGGTTGCCGAAGTGTTGGAAGCGGTTTAACGGCTTCGAACGCGTGGCTCGCACGAAGCACGAGAGCATCGGCTCCCATCGCACCAATGATTTGCAGACCGATTGGAAGCCCATCCCCTGTGATCCCGCAGGGAATGGACGCGGCCGGTTGTTGGGTGAGATTGAAGGGATAAGAGTAAGGGGTCCAATCGGTCCACTCCTTGCCCCAACTGCCATTTGGCGGCACAGGGTAACCGGCGTCGAAAGCTGGCAGCGGTACCGTCGGTGTCAAGAGCAGGTCACACTTTTCGAAGAACCCGGCAAACGCGGCCGAGATTTCCGCACGCTCAAGCTGGGCGTCAATGTAAGCCACGGCAGTTGTCTTAAGCCCCCGAGCCGCTCGCAGAATAAGATCGGGCTCTGCTTCGGACTGAACGCGGTCGCCGTAAGCCCGCAAGATTGTCGCCGCTGATGCCCACCAAAGCGTGGCCCAAGTTGCAACCGGATCGCCGCCGACGTCTGGATCGGCTTCTTCGACATGGGCGCCGAGATCCTCGAAAATCCGAACCGCAGAGCTCACGGCTGCCTTGACCTCCGGGTCTATGCGTTTTGCATAGCCGAGGCCTGGAGAGTATGCGATCCGCAGACCGCGAACGCCATTGCTGAGACTAGGTCGAAAATCGGGGGGTGGTGAGGGCCAGCTGTAGACATCGCGCGGATCGGTCGCGGCTATGACGGTTAGTGCCAACGCCGCGTCCGCCACCGATCGTGTCAATGGACCTACGTGGCCGAGCGTCCCAAGCGCTGATACGGGCCACACCGGCACACGCGGACGCGTCGGCTTGATGCCGTAGCACCCGGTGAATGCCGCCGGGATGCGAATCGATCCACCGCCATCTGTTCCAATCTGAATGGGTCCCATGCCGAGTATGGCGGCAGCCGCTGCCCCGCCGGAGGAGCCGCCAGGCGTCTTTCGAGTGTCCCATGGATTGCGTGTCACCCCCGTCAATGGGCTATCAGTGACCGGTTTCCAACCGAACTCCGGCATCGCAGTCTTGCCGATTAAGATAGCGCCGTGCTCGCGAAGCCGGGCAACCGCCGGCGCGTCGTATCCGGCCGGTTCGGCTGATGTGAGTTTGGAGCCGAACCGAGCGGGCATGCCGGCAGCCAGGATATTGTCTTTGATGCCGATCGGGATGCCATCGACGAGGCCTCTGGGCGAGGCCGCCATCCAGCGGGCCTCAGACTGCCGCGCAGCGGCTAAGGCGCCCTCAGCATCGATATGGCAGTACGCATTGACGATACCGTTATTTTGATTGATCTGATCTAGGACGGCTTCAATAGCCTCTACCGGCGAAAGCGTCTTTCGCCGATAGGAGGATAGCAACTCCACACCGGATAAACAGGCGATTTCCCCGGACGCCATTACTAACAGCCCGGTGTCATTACGTCTTGAGAGATGCCTGAGCCTTGTCCAAGAACGAGTAGTCCACGTATTTCATTACCCAGCTGTCAACGTCTTTCACCAAGTCCTCCGGAATTTTGCCCTGCTTGGCTATCGCTGTCAGCCAAATGCGAGTCGACGGCATGTCGATACGCGGTTGCGTGACGTCAACTGATTTCAGCGCGTTGAGATTAATCTTGTAGGAATTCGGATCGTTCATTTTCTTTGCCAGCAACTGAGCCGTCTTCTCAGACCCATTCGCCTTGATCCAGGCAATGCCTCGCAACGTCGCGCGAATAAACTTCACGACCATGTCGGGATTTTCTTTGATGTAGGCCGGCCGGAAGGCAAGCTCAAGACTTTCAGCATTCGGAATCGGTGGCAACTGCTGTATGTAGTGAAGCAGGTCCGGTGCTTGCCCAATTGCCGCCGCGGATGCCGGCTCCCACCCGATGAAGGCTTCAACTTCCCCTTTCTCGATCATGATCGCGACATCGCTAATCTTCGCGGGCACGTGGTTGACCTTGAAGCCTTGGCTCTCCTCGATGTAGCCAAGGACTGCGTCGTGAATGGTGCCAATGCCGGGCGTACCCACGTTTTTTCCGGCAAGTTGTTTTACCGAAGTGTATTGCTTTTTGCCGACGATAGGAGCGTTCCCCTTGGTCGTTGACATTACCATCGTCACTTCGCCGCCTCGAGCAGCAAACAACATATAGGGCACGATTGCCGCAGTAACAGCGTCCAGATTATTAAGATCAAGTAGGGCAGCAGGCCCGTTCGCATAGGTCTTGCGGTCGAGTTGGATGCCTTCGTCTTTATAATAGCCGTTCATATCTGCAGCCCAGATCGCGGCGTAGTCGACCTCCGATCCAGTCTGGTCACCGAAGCGGACTGTCGTTAGGGTCTGGGCGGCGGCCGGCGTTACCGTTTTGGTGGACGCGCCGATGAGGAGTGATACCAAAGCACCGGTATTTTTGAAAAACTTCCGTCTCGATTGCATGAATTTCCTCCTGTTTGGTTTTAATACGACTTATTTGCTTTGTTGATTATGCTCGCATGGCTGTTTTGATTGGTTCGGCCTCTTGGTTACGCAGCCGGCGCACGCAATCGGCGCGAAGTTGCGTAAACTCAACTGAAAGGGGATCTCGTGGGCGCTTGAGCGAAACCGGCAGATCGGCAATGATACGCGCAGGCTTTTCAGAGAGTATCAAAATCCGATCGCCGAGAAATACTGCCTCTTCGATATTGTGAGTAACGAAGATCACGGTGCGCACGTGTCTCTGCCATATATCGAGCACCTCGCGCTGCATGCGTTCGCGCGTCGGCTGATCGAGACTGACGAAAGGTTCGTCCATGAGTATGAGATCAGCATCGGTGGCAAACGCGCGCGCGATCGCGACCCGCTGCTTCATTCCGCCAGAGATCTGATGAGGATAGTAGCTCTCAAAGCCTGTTAGACCGACAAGATCGATGATCTCGTGTACCTTTTTCGCAACCTCGCCTGACCGTCCGCCCTTGATACGCAAGCCGGTCGCGACGTTGTCGAATACCGTCAACCATGGGAACGTAGAGGTTTCCTGAAATACAAAGGAGATGCTGTGACGCTTGGGATTGGCAGGAGTGCCGTCGATCAGCACCGAGCCACGTGTCGGCGTTAAAATGCCGGCGAGGTAATCAAGTAAAGTCGTCTTGCCACATCCTGAGGGTCCGCAGATGCAGACAAATTCGTTACGCGCGACGTTAAATTCGAGATGTTCATGAACAACGAGATTGCCATATCTGTGCGAAGCGTCGACCTCCACCTTGGGGCGCTCGTTCTTTGAATGCACCTGCTGCATTGCAATCATGACCTACAACGTCACTTGCCATCGCCAGCGAAAGAGATATTTCTCGATCAGCAACAGAATCTCATTCATCAAAAATCCGATGAATCCGATCAGTAGCATCCCGACGATAACCTCGGGAACTTGGACCAATTCGGCATAGTTCGTCATCATACGACCCAGTCCTGTCGAAATACCGCCGGCCAATTCTGCGGCGACAATTGTAAGCCACGCCGCTCCCAGCCCAACGCGCATGCCGGCTAGAATATCTGGCATCACGGTGGGTACGACTACATGATTGAGAATCCAGAGTTTGTTGGCACCATGCACTAGGCCTACTTTGCGATGGATCGGCTCGACCCGTGCTACACCGACGAGGGTCGATGTGAATATGGGAAAGAAAGCACCGAGAAAAATTAGGAAGGCAAAACGTGTGAGGCCTGAAAAGAAGATGATCGCCAGCGGAATCCAGGCGATCGGTGGGATGAAGCGGAACGGCTCTATGACCGCGCGTGTGCGTGCGTAAGCTTTCGGATAAAGCCCCATCATGAGGCCAAGCGGCACGGCGCCGACGACCCCAAACCCAAACCCGACAAGTACGCGCTCGATGCTCGCCCAGGCGTGCGCCCAAAGGGAAATTCCAGACGTGTCGCCGTGCACCGCAAGTCGAATGAATGCTTGGACCACTTTGACGGGGCCTGGGAAGAAAGGCGATGCGATTAGGATGTCGGCGAATTGCCACAAGCAGAGCGTCACGACGACGGCAAATAGGTTCCAGGCGACGGTCGTCAGTCGGGTACCCACAAGAAACAATGTAGCCGAGCGGCGGCCACCTTCCACAGTCGTCACGGTAGCCATGTTTCAAACCTTCTTCGGCTTTCGCCTCCAACCCAGTCCGACCGGAAGCTCAAGTGTGCAGAAAGGAAGTTCGCGCGCTCACGACAGTTTCTTTCCATTGCTGCGATGTTTACGCGGCGAGGCAGGTTTGCCTACCGCCGTCATGTGGCCATCCCAACCTAGTTCTTCGGATATCCTCGCTGCACACTTTCGTATTTCCGGCAATTGGCCGCGAATTTTTGTCAAGGGTAACGTGGCCACAGGTGCCATTACGGCCAGCCCAGCAACGACTTCGCCCGCACGATTATGAATTGGGACGGCCAGACAATTGACACCCGGAAGCAACTCCTGATCGTCCTCCGCAAACCCGCGCCTACGAATTTTATCGAACTCCCGAGCCAAAGCTCGGACGTTTGTTATTGTGTTCTTTGTGCGGGATTGGAATGAGCCTGAGCGCAAGATGTGCTTCTGCAATTCCTCAGGTCCGAAAGCTATGAGCAGTTTGCCGCTTGCCGTGCAATGAACGGGCATCGGTGCGCTGCCGCCGAGATCCACGCGTAATGGCGCAGTGGACTCGACCCATTCGACGGAGGAGAGATTGCCAGCTCTCAGGATGACCAGATTGACCCGGGCACCAAGGCGTTCGGCAAGCCTGTTCATAATCAGGCGACGCGCGGCGTAGCTGGTACCATAGCGAAGGGCCCCTATCGCAAGATCCTCAAGCGCAGTGCCAACGCGATAGCGCCGCGTCAGCGGATCCTTCTGAACGAAGCCCGCTAGTTCAATTGCACGAGCCAATCTGTGAGTGGTTGGCTTCGGCAGTTTGAGTGCACGGCTAAGGTCAGCAAGCGCGACGGGCTGTCTGCTCGCAGCAAGGTGGGCCAGCAACCGAAACGCTTTCAAAACCGGCGATCGGTCCCTGTCGTCTGCTGGCACTGTTCCACTCAATGGAATGCCTCGTACCGACGAGTGACACGGGGCGGAAGGCTAATGGGTGGCGCACTGCTGTCAAGGGAATGCGACAGGATGTGACATGGTGTGGCTGTGTCATTCGATCACGGTGCCAAACCCCTCCCAGCGGTCGTCGAGTCCAAGCGTCAGAGCGCCGTCACTGTCGCGCTTGATTGCGGTGCACGGGCCGTAATAGTCGGCCTGTCTCTCGGCTTCGACCTGCTGGAATGCGGTCTCAAGGACACGACCCACCGCAGGCCCTAAGCGGTCTGATTCAAATGTCGCACGACTCCGGTCTTCTGCATGAAATCGCCCGCGCAGTATCGCTTCCTGGAGCGGGACTTGGCCACATAAGTGGCGCACCAACGCGAGCCCTATGATCGACGCAATACGGCGTGCCCCTGGTGACCCGATGGCAAGTGCACCGCCATCGTCCAGCCGGGCAATTGTCGGACACATATTGGTGACTCCATAGGCGCGGTGACCGATGACCTTCGGCTCCGGGTCGCTCATCGCCGGACCGCCGAAATTCATGATGACCCCCGTCCCGGGCAGTACCCAGCGGGCGCCAAACCATAACTTCCCGTGCGTCAGCGTTGCTGCAGCCAACATTCCGTTTTTGTCTGCTGTATTGAGATGGCAGGTGTGGCCGCTATCCCCCGCAATTCCGACCGAAGTTTTGAAAGCGGCCGCGCGTTTGATCCAATCCTCTATTCCATCGTCGGCAAGGACGTTGCCCTCCTCGGTGCCGAAACGATAGCTCCAAGCCGCTGCCATTTGCGCTGCCCAACGGCAGATGCTTTCAGGCGACTCTGATGTGGAATTTGAAGCGATCTCACGTCCGGCGGCGGCCGTCGCAAACATGCAGATCGAACCACTCGTGGAAAGCGGGCTAGAGTAAAGGGTGGCATTTCCCATGCGAAGAGACGGTGCCGGCGCGATCGAAATCGCATTCATTGCGTCGGTCCAGTCAGCGGGGGCGATTTTATGTCCGCCGTCACTCAGGCAACGGCTCCCGCTTGCTGCGATCGGGTCTTCATAGAACCACTGCGGACCATTGATCGCCAGCTGTGCTAAGGTACGAGCCAGGGCCGGCTGGCGGATCCGCAAACCGGCGCCGGTCTTTGTTGGCTCAAAACTGAAACATTCGGAGACAAACCGGGCCTCCGTTATGGTTTCGAAGGCGCGGCGCAACGTAGTTCCGCATACAAACCCGTTGTCAGCGAGAACGATAGCCGGTTGGATGACTTCGGCCCAGCTCATTGTGCCAAAAGCTCGCAGGGCGGCAGATAATCCAGCTACGACGTTGGGAATGACGCTTGCGCTCGGACCGGCTGTTGCCGTGCTCAGATAGGTCTTCATAGTGGCCAGAGGCGCCCACAAATTGAAGTCGATGCAAATGGGGACTTGGCCCGCAGCGGCCACGATCATGTGTCCGCCGAAGCCGCCGATGCCAGTGTTGCAAGGATCCGCAACGCAGGAGGCGAGCGCGGTCGCGACGGCAGCATCGACGGCGTTACCGCCCGCGCGCAAGATCTGCGCGCCTGTGGCCGCGGCCTCGAGTGAACTTGCTGTTACTGCTCCGCTTCCCGGCACGCATTATCCTTTCCACATACATCTCGCTTGGAAGGCTGTAGTCTAGATCTCGGAGTTTCTTCAAGGTGCTCCTAAGCAAGGCATTACTGCACCACGCGCCGGTCGCTATAGCCCGTGAATTTATCGGCGGGGCTGACCAAGGGCTACTGCAGAACCGTGCCGTCCGAGGCCAGTTGCCCGCGCCCCCCGTAAGTGGCCGGCCGGAGGCGTGTTCGATCGCGAAAGTGAGGCTAGGATCGGGGTGAAAGTCATCGGCAGGTCGTGGTTCCCATTCCTGCTGCCATGCCGGACTAATCAAACACGATGACGCCCCGAATGTTTTTCTCCGCATCGAACTCGCATAGCCGCGACTGGTTTAAGACCGCCGGCTTCTAACTTAAGATCAGCCTCTATGAAGCAACGCTCACTCTCCCCGGCCGGTTTTCGACCGATCCCTCGCCGTGGCCTTTCGCGCACCGAGGCCGCCATTTACATCTGGATCAGCCCGACGAAATTCGACGAGTTGGTCGCTGATGGTCGCATGCCCAAGCCACGCAAGATCGGCGCACGACGCGTCTGGGACATAAGGGCATTGGACGACGCATTCGACGCGCTGCCTGGCGATGAAACCCAGCTTGATCTGGGTCCTTGGGGCGACACTTCGCCCGCAAGCGTTAACGCAGCCCAGATTCGCAATAAATACACCCCGCCCATAGTGTTTAAGCCGTTGGCACCAGGGGAATGGGCGCGACAAATTCGTGCGAGCCCATTGGAAAAAGAGAACGTGCAGGACTCGCCGCATATTACGACGCACGAAACGAGAAGCTAAGCTACATAAAGGGAGCGGGTATTGGCACTATCGAGCGTCTTGAAGCACGCGGCTTTATTGCGGTGGCGGAAGTGCGCGGAGACCGCGTTCCGTTCTATCGGATTACGCCCGAAGGCGAAGCGGCATGGCTCCAGTTTCAAAGCCTTTGAGCTACGCACTGCGCACTATCTTTGAGGCTCACCAGCTATGCGTAGGAAATCGGCGGTGATTTCTTAGTTTGTGACCTGCGGCTTAGTGAAGAACTCCCCAAGTTTTTGCTTGACGAATGCGGCTCCGCCCCTTGCGCTCGCGGTTGCCTCGACGGGCGGCTCGCTTTCCTTGACCTGTATCTGCGCGACGTGGGCGCCGATGGCTGCGGGATCGGCACCGACCGCGTTCGAAGGCAGGTTTGCTGCCAACTTCACCAGAGACTTCTGCATATTGTTCAGGGGTTGCTCCTGAGCTCTCGCCACCTCGCTTGGGCTTGCCGCATAGAGGAGCGGATCGATGTGGACCGGCCCCAAGTTGATCGGGACGGCTAAGGTAAGCGCATTGCCGACGTCGGGCGCACCCGCAACGCGCGCGGTCAATGGCGGTCCAAGCTCCGGGAAACGCTTGCGGAGCGTCGCTATGATCGAGGTGTGATCGTACGGTGTTCCGGTCGGTGACCTGATGATGGAACCCGGCTTCACGTACGGCGAAACGATTACCGTTGGCACTCGAACACCGTAGCGGTCGAAATTAAAGGGGGCAGTGCGCGTTTCGCTGGGAGGTGTAGCCTCCGGCGGCGCCACATGGTCGTAACATCCACCATGCTCGTCAAAAGTAATGATGAGCATGGTCTTGGTCCATGCACTGCTAGCGCGAAGTGTGTTGTAGACGCTTGCAATGAGTTGTTCGCCCAATGTAACGACGTGCGGAGGGTGCATGTCGTTTGGCATCGACCAATCCGAGAAATATCGTGGCTCAATAAACGCATAGTTTGGCAACGTGCCGTCGGCAGCATCCTTTGCAAGTTGGTCGATGAAATGGAAATGGTCTGCCAGGAGCCAAAGTTCTGAAAGGGTCTTGGACTGTGCGATGTCGTGGAAATAGATTTTCCAGTTTTCGTTTCCCGCGAGTTCGAACCGATTGTAGATGCTCTCCATTGTGTAGGGAAAATCCGTTGGCGAGTTATTTTGATACCCGTTGGCCGTTCCGGTGTGGACAAAGAAGCGGTTTGGCCACGTTTGGCATGGCGCTGAGGCGAACCATCGATCGCTTACGCCGAACTGGCGTGCCAGCGTGCTGATGACCGGCACTTGCTCCGGGCTGAAATAGTGCATGGCACTTTTTGGATCATACTGCTCGGTGCCCGTTGCCTGCCGCTCGTAGTTGCTCGCAAAGCCGCTCATGCTCGCCGAAGGTGCAGGGTTGGCCGGATTGGCGGTCCCGAACAATTGCATGTTGATGTCTTCGAAGAGCTCACCAGGGTCCGGCGTCGGGATGCTCATAGTGGTCTCGTCCGTATCGGACGAATTCCACACGGCGATTACATTGTGCAGAGTATCCGTATTCAACTCTGTGCCGGTTAGCCCATCAAAATCGGCCGAGGGCGGATAAAGCTTTCCCAACAAGCAATCAAACGAACGGTTCTCAAGCATTAGTACGATGAAGTGCTCGATCTGGTCTAACTGGCTCATCATAATGCTCTAAGCGGTTCACGGGGCCAGAGTTACACCGTCCCCTCTGATCGCGGAAGTGCCGGGATGTATGTGGTTTGGTCGCTAAAGGGGTGGAAAGCGGACCTAACGCGGACATCGCAAAAGTGAAGCGATTGGACCCGTAGGCGACATGGGGCGTCGTGTAGTAGGCTGTTTTCTCGAGTTGGGGGACTCATGAGGCGCCGCGAGTTCATAGGGCTGTTGGGCAGTGCGGTCGGCCTCTCGCCACTCGTGGCTCGTGCACAGCAGCATAATCACTCGGTCCTTGGCTTTTTTGGCAGGAGACCCCACGGTATGGAAGCCGTGGACTGCCGCCTTTGTGAAGCGCCTTAGCGAACTCGGCTGGGTCGACGGCCAGTCGATACAAATCGACTACGGATGGTGGGAGGGACACCCAGATCGTGCCGCCGAAATTGCGGCCGATTTTGTTCACCGTAATGTCGATGTCATCGTTGCCAATGCGGACGCAATCCCAGCCGTAATAAAAGCCACGTCGACAATCCCAATTGTGTTTGTGTTGTCGCAAGACCCCGTCGGCAGCGGTCTCGTGAGCAACCTTGCTCACCCGAATGGAAACGTTACCGGACTTTCGATCCAATCAACCGATTTGGCTGGCAAGCGCTTCGAACTGCTGCGAGAGATGGTACCTAACCTGCGGCGGTTAGCACTTATGGGCAATCCCGTGATTTCCCAAGCGGTCGTAGAGATGGATCAAGTCCGGGTACTGGCCCGTCAGACGGCCATCGAAATCCAGTCGCTTGAGGTTCGGAGAGGGGACGACATCGCACCAGCCCTTGATGGCCTGAAGGGAAGCGCAGAGGCGCTCTACGTGGTTGTTGACGCACTCATAGCGGTGAACCGTCAACGCATCGTGACCTACGCCCTGAGCGCACACCTGCCGACGATGTTTAATAACCGAGTTCATGTGCAGGCCGGTGGTCTCATGTCATATGGCCCCGACTTCTCAGATCAATACCGACGTGCCGCGGAATTGGCGGATAAGATCCTGCACGGAACCAAACCAAGCGATATTCCGGTTGAGCAGCCAACTAAATTCGAGTTGGCGATAAATGCGACAACTGCACGGACGATTGGCCTCTCTATCCCGCCCACACTCCTCGTACTCGCTGATGAGGTGATCGAATGAGGCGGCGCGAGTTCATCGCGCTTGTCGGCGTCGCGGCAGCAACATGGCCGCTCATCGCGCATGCGCAGCAGCCGGCGATGCCGGTGGTCGGATGGCTCAACAGTGGTGGACCGGCCGGCAATTCTTTGTTCATGAGCTTGGCGAGCGCCTTCCGAGACGGTTTGAAGGATGCGGGCTATGTTGAAGGTCAGATGCGCCGCGATGAAGTATGTCAAGTAAAATGTACAACCAGGGGAGGGAATAAATGTCAGGATACGATCATTGGCGGAGTTTAGCGTTTGGATTGTCGATTGCATTCGTCTCCGCGTCCGCCGTGGCGGAGATGACCTGCACTGCGCTGGCGCAAGATCAAGGAACCTGGTCGGCCGCATCTACGATGCCGACCGGCACTGGAGACTCCGGTGTCGCTGCTCTCGATGGAAAGATCTACGTCGTTGGCGGTTCGAGTTTCTACCCGCACATTGTCCCGACGTCTCCCGATATGGGTTCGGGCACCTGGGGGTCGTCCGTCAATTATGAATACGACCCTGCGGCGGATAAATGGCGCCAACTTGCGCCAATGCCGATCGGATTAAGCCATGTCGGTGTGGTAGGCCTCAACCATAAACTTTATGCGTTCGGAGGCTTCACCAGTCTCGTTCACGCCAACGCTCAAAACGCCGCTCTTGTATACGATCCGGCGACGAATACGTGGCAGTGGCTTCCACCGCTTAGTTCGCGGCGTGGATCGGTTAGCGCCGCCGAGGTCGACGGAAAAATTCACGTCTTTGGCGGACGCCCTCATGACCCAACGCCGCTTGATATTCACGAAGTATATGACCCGGCGACCAATCAGTGGACCAAAAAAGCGCCTATGCCGCTTGCACGTGATCATATGGGTATCGCAGTCATTGACAGCAAAATCCACATCGTGGGGGGACGTACCGGAGGCCAAACAGACAACGTCAGTGAGCACGACGTTTATGATCCGGCGACGGATCGATGGACAAAGGCAGCACCAATGCCGACGGCCCGAAGCGGCGGTGCGGCGGTTTATTACAATGGGCTGCTGATCTATGCTGGCGGTGAGTGCAAGAAGCGCGACCCAAACGCTGGATTCGGCGGCGGCGAGGATTTTGACGAGAACGAGGGCTACGATCCGAAAGGGAATACATGGAGGACCTTGGCGAAATTGCCGAGCGCTCGACAGGCATTTGGGGCTGCCACAGTCGGTTCGGCTGCCTATTTTCCAGGTGGCACGCTGCGCTGTGGAGCTCTTGCCCTCACGGATCAGATGCTGGTGTTTCAATTAAAGTAAGAGGTATCGACAGAAGCAGCGAAACGCGCCGGCTGGCCGAGAGTTGTTCTCAGCCAGTCGGGTGCCGCTTAATGGCACTGAGCGTCGAATGCCAGTTCCAGATACATTCCCTCTTGTGAGGCAGACGGACTGTCCGGACACGGTGTCTTCTAAACAAACCGACGTGTGAGGCACTCCATCGTGGCATGCATTCAGACGCACATGACATATTGGCAGGCAGACCGAGCCAGGCAAGCAGATGATTTAGCGGAGTAAGCTTGGCTTAAACGCCTAAGCCCGCTTGGTTGATGTTTAACCATCCGGCTTGTTGTGCCCGACGGACTTCAGATAGTGCAGCGTTTCATCGAGCGACACGACATCGGCATATTTAGCATTCAGGTCGAATAGGCTCTGCTCGTGCGCGGCAACCGACCGGTCGCCGACAGCCTCGCGCACCACCATCGGCCGGAAGCCGTTTTGCACCGCGTCGACTGCGGTTGCGCGCACGCAGCCGGAAGTCGTACAGCCGGTAATAACGAGAGTGTCGACATGCCGGCTGGTCAGTCTCGGTACAAGGTCGGTGCCGAAGAAACAAGAAGCGTAGCGCTTCACCAGAAGACTATCGTCCGACCGTCGATCGAGGCGCGGATCCACCTTCACGGCGTCGGATTCAGCCGTCAGCGTCAGCGCTCCTCGTTGCTTGAGACCCCAAATTCCCGCATCTCTGATGTCAGTTTCGTGATACATCACCGTGGAAAAGATGACTGGAATGCTGCGCTCATGGGCAACCGCCAACAATGGCTTTTGCGCTTCGATCTGGACGTCAAGATTGGAGCCAAGCGGCATGTCAGGGTTGGTGAAGCCCTTAAGCATGTCGATGACGATCAGTGCTGGACGTGCGCCAAATCCGATCTTCAATCCAAAGCCGCGCTCGCGGAAGAATTCTTCATCATGTTTGCCGCTAGTCATGGTCCGCGCTTTCCAATCATTGCGAGGTCACGTTTATAGGCAATCCTCTACGGTGCGAGAAGGGGGTATTGAGAATGGCTATACTGGTCAACAATTCACCATCGACGTTTCTGGATTGAGCAATTGCTTGCGCTGATCCTGTTGGTGGTTCACTCGCCCACAACAGTATGACAATATTAGCTCGACCGGCGCCCCAAGATTGTGCGGGCGCTTGACATCATTGGAGGTTCGTTTGCCGCGCAAGCCGAGCAGAAAAGGACAGCCGCAAGCGGCGGTGCGACCCGAACACGGCCGCTTCGACTATTCGGCGATTATCGACCGGCCACGTTTGTTTTGGCCGAACGGCGCTCGCATCGCCGTCTGGGTGATACCGAATATAGAGCACTTCTATTTCGATAGACCTGGTACGCCGCTTGAGCAGAGCGGGCTAAAACCGGACGTCCTCAATTATTCGTGGCGTGACTATGGCGTGCGGGTCGGCGTCTGGCGCATGATGGAGGTGATGGAAAAATATGGTGTCAAGGGCACGGTGGCGCTCAATTCGGACGTTTGCAAGCAATATCCTCGCATCATCGAAGAGGGGATGAAACTTAACTGGGAATGGATGGGCCATGGCACCTCAAACTCCATCCTGATCAATAGCCAATCGAAGACAGAGGAGCGTAGACTTATTAAGGAGGTGGTAGGGACGATCGCTAAGAGCGTCGGAAAGGCGCCGCGGGGCTGGCTCAGCCCGGCCATGAGCGAGACCGTGAACACGCTCGACATTCTGGCCGAGAACGGCATCGATTATGTCGGCAACTGGGTCAACGACGAGCAGCCTTACCCGATGCGCGTGAAGAAGGGATCGATGATTGCAATGCCGTATTCCGCGGAGATCAACGACATCCCGGCGCTACTAAGGCTGCATCAGAGTCCGGAGCGATTCGCGCAGATGATTTGCGATCAGTTCGATGTTCTATACGAGGACGGAGCGAAAACAGGGCGGGTGATGGCGATCTGTCTGCATCCCTTTCTTGTGGGTTATCCCCACCGCAGCAAATACTTTGCCGAAGCGCTAGCCCACGTCACTTCGCGCCAGGAGGTGTGGATCACGATCGGCAGCGAGATCGTCGACTGGTACAAGAAGAATTATCTTGACCAAGGCTGACTGCTCCTGAAGGTGGGCGGTGCAAGTCCGTCACGGTGAGGGCGCAGCGAGCTACACCAGCCCCGAGTCATGCGCGTGCGGTCGTGAGGCTGCAAGCGAAGCGTTGACAGGGGAGTGCGTTAGGCCAGGTATTGAGCGGCGTAAGACAAGTTCTCGGCAGATGCGTAAAACTCTATAATTAGCTCAATGAACCCAATCACTTAAAATTTTACACGATTAGTCCGCAACCTCTTAAGTGGGTGACCGTTATTTCTTCAGGTGACGGTTATACGGAGGGGCAAACTTCGATTAGAGGACTGCCTTCGATGACACGGCGCGATCAGGAACTGTTGGACAAGCAATTTCGTTGGCTCGACCGTTCGTCAGCGGAGCCACTTTTGGCACTGTCGATTCTCACTACTGTTTTATTCTGCATACTTCTCGGCAGTTCCACCATCGGCATTTAAGCCGACGCGCATTGCGGCCAATATCGCTAAGCTGCCGGAGCTATTGCGAAAGGGCTGAGCGCGATCAAGATACCCGCCTGCGTATGCGGTCGTCCGTGAGTGGCCTATAAACAGCTGGGGAAACGAAGGATAGGGCAGCACCGTGCGGACCGCAGCAAAAACCATCCTCGCGCTCGGCACTATTGGCGCACTGGCTATTGGATCGACCACCTCTGTAAGAGCGCAGTTTCCACCGCAGCCCCCGCCGCCTAATTTTGGGTATCCTCCGCCGCCAACCGCCGGATATTACCCGCCGCCGCCACCGCCGCCAGCGCCCCACGTGTACCACGCACCACCCCCACGCCACTTGTACCATGCGCCGCCCCCACGCTACGATTATTTCCCGCCCTCTCCGGAATTGCGTACGCGGAACGGCTGCCCGTCGCATTACACGGTGCAGGACGGTCTCTGTAAGCCATATCGAGGCCACTAAAGATGAGCCACAGAGTGTCGATAAAACGGCTGTCGCGCGACGAGACCCGGCGCATCGCCGCGAACATCGCCAAGCTGCCGGGGTTGCTGCGCCGGCCAGCATCATCCGAGTAAATTCGATGAAACGTTGTGCGATCCCGCTATTTGGTCGCTAACAGGCGCAAAGCGGACCTAACGCGGACATCGAATTTCGGCAGCGGTTGACCCGACACACGTGCGAGACTGCATAAGATTGTCATTAACTTTTTAGAGAATGCTCAAGCGCCATCGTAACCGGCCCACGTCATAGTGATGTCTTGG
Source organism: uncultured Alphaproteobacteria bacterium (assembly GCA_963784325.1). Lineage (GTDB taxonomy): Bacteria > Pseudomonadota > Alphaproteobacteria > Rhizobiales > Xanthobacteraceae > BOG-931. The sequence goes on from CAWARC010000001.1 coordinate 39,178, forward strand.
GGCATACAAACATCGCCGGGGCACAGTGCATTCTAAATCGCAATACAAGCCATCGCCCGGCTGCCCACACTGCGGTACGTCCATGCGGTTTGCGCGGACGATTGCAAGTGACAGTTTGCCTGATCTGCAAGCATTCCAATGTGACCTGTGCGGCCTGGCCATTTCAGGCGAGGCAGTAGCCGAAGCGCTGGAAATGGCTACCCAGAGTGGGCGGGATAGTCGGCGCCTGCCGCGCCCGCTCTTGGGGGGCAATGCGGACATCCCGATTTTACCCCGCCGCGGCAGCTAACGAACCTAGGTAACCATTTTACCGATTTATAATAGGCGTGTGGTTGTTTGTAAGGCGCGCGCCCAATAGGGAATCTCGGGCGTAGGTCGCCAGGACGTTTCTCACCTCTTTCATATCGAACCACCGGTGGGATGTCGCCTACCTCGCGAGATACCGCGGGACGGCCGCTATCGTCGCTCCCTAATCCTTCCAGAAACCTTTGAACTGATCGGGCGCCAGTGCGGTGTAATCGTGTGGTGCTTTGGATGTTGCGGCGGCCGAGGTAAGCCTGCAACAGCCGGTATCGATGCCGGCATTCGCGAGTTTGTAGCCGTGGGCGTGACGGAGCATATAGCGTGCGTCTTGATGCCGAGTTCGGCGGCGACGGCCGCCCGCTCGACCACGCGCGAGAAGCCGGCGCCGTCAGCGGCGCACCGCGTTCCGACGCGAATACGAATGGCGATTGCTCACTGTCGCGTCGATGCTTGCGCAATGCCCGCATCCCCGGCCGGTCAACGGATGCGTCGCCGGCCTTCCGTTCTTGACGCGGCGGCGGCTATTCGGGAATCGTTGAACGTGGTGGTCCGCTCCTGGGCGTGGAAACGATTTGATTGAAATAATTCGATGGGATTCACAGAGTCCATAATTGAGAATTATGCGAATCGTGCAGCGCGCGCGTGATGATGCCGGTTTCCGAAGCACGTTTTTCCGTTCATTTCTTCGCCGCCGAGACCCTTCGTTAATTCACCGCTTTATCGCTCGGAATGAGATGGTGAATGTGCACGGTTGTGAAGATCGCTCTGTGCTTGCCGCAACGTTGCCTTCACCATTGCGCGCTGCGCATGCGCCATCATCGCGAGAGAACATTTTTCTCCTTTGGATGAGTCGGTGACATTATCGTCGAGAAGCAGCCGGAGGTCTTCACGAGGCCAGTAGGGGCTGAGGACGATCTGACTTGTCGGTCGGGCACGATCGCCGCAAGAAGCCCTCAGGCCGGCGTTACCGATCCAGTCTTGTCGAACCGGGACCGCGTCAGGCCGCAATAGTGCCCGATGGTTTCGACGATCTGGTCGATCAGCGGCGTTGCCTGGCCGCGACCGGCAAATTCGTCCCGTAGCTTGTGAGCTGACTGCGGTAGAAGCTGCGTCAATTCGAGGAGGCGACGACGCACTTGCGGTGGCGACAAATCGGCGCTCTGCGCAAAACGCTCCCAATGGCGCGGAAAAATATCCGAGAACTTGTAATGCCCGCCGATCTTCATTGCCATCTTGGCTGTCAAATCCGGGTAGACCGCGGTGCACAGCACGTCATAGAGCGGCGCGAGCGTCGTGCCTCCAGCGCCATAAATCAGCGAGTAGTTCTTGGCGTGCGCATCATTGTTGCCGACTAGCGTGTTGAACAACACCGCGTCGAGCAGTTGCGGCACGTAGAGAGCTGCCGGCCTTGTCGCCCTCCGCACCAACGCGAAGCAATCGGTCACGGAGGGGCCGCCCTCGTTCTGGTATTTGTACTCCGGCGCGACGCCGAGCGCCTGGCAGAAATCCTCTTGATGCAGACGGCGCGGCCGATCATCGGGCTCCCGTATCCGATCATAGCGTTCCACGAGCAAATACGGCCGCCCTTGAGCGTCTCGGATGTCAGCCGCAGCGGCGTTGAGATCGATTGCCTTAGCCAGAGCCAGGCAGAAGCCTTCGTTGTGGACGCTATCCGCGATGCGCCGGATCGCGGGCTTGAGGATGTGCGAACTCGGTGCGCCGTGCAGCGGCAACGCGATGCGGTCGTCAACGACGAGCACAGGCAGCTTGTCCTGGGCGCCGGCGAGGCTGAGCCGGATGCCCTCCTCGCCGGCGAGCAGCGGCCGCTCGGGGAGCTTGTCGATGATCGTTGCAAGCTCGTGGTCGTCGAGCACGCGGTAATCGAGGTCCGTTGCGTGCTCGATTGGTTTTTCGCCGGGATGGGTGAAGGTAACAGCGCCGGCGCACTCGCCGCCCAGTGCGTCGAGCAGCGCAAAATCATTGCGTCCCGAAACGCCGATCGTGCGAGCGACCTGGTCGCGCCTGTCCTGCTCCGGGAGAAGGCCGGCAAAGAATGGACGCGCCGCGCGGTCGTCGAACGGCTTCTCCTGCATGGGCAATGACGCAGACAAGGGCACGGCATGATGCTGTCCGAGCCATCGGGCATCGTAGGTGAAGGTCAGGCGGCCTGCGGTTTGGTCGAGTTGACCGACAAGTTCGTCCAGCAGCCAAACGTGGAGACTACGGTCGGGCATCGGTCGCCTTCGGGGTGGTCGGTGGCGAAAGCTGCAGCACGATGCCGAGCGCAGCGAGCACCTGCATGATCTTGCCGATCTGGGCCGTTGGCTTGCCCTTCTCGATGTCGACGAGGAAGCGCACGCCGACGCCGGCTGAGAGGGCCAGCTTGGGCTGGGTAAGTCCGAGCGCCCGCCGCGTCTCGCGGACGAGGCGCCCCAAGGCCGGAGGATCTGAAACGGTGCTGGCCATGATATTTCCCGAGCAGGAAATTTTCTGGCTTTAAAGGCCAAAGCAACCCTAAATTTCCCGTTCGGGAAATATAGCGCGATTTGGGCCGAAAAACAACAATAAATTTCCCGTTCGGTAAATTTTCAATCATTCCGACCATCTTCGGCCCGAAATATCCCGCTCGGGAAATCAGCTCGCTTCGTACTCGGGCAGCGGGCGCACCGCCCTTATTCCCGATAGTCCCAGGAGCTGACCTCGGCGAGATTGCACCACACCTCACCCGGCGGCCAGCGCAACGGATCGGCTTCTCGCGAGCCCGTCCAACCATTCGCCTGCGGTTCGGCCGCCGAACGCCCCCACACCGTCAGCCGGCAATTCCCGAAGCGCCTCAATGAAACGCGCTGCTAGAGCTGCCTCTTCCCACCGAGCCGCAAGCTCGACAAAACGCCGCCAGCGATTCTTATCCTGCTGTCGCTTCGCACGCTCTTGATAGAGTCTGCGCTCCTCCTCCCGCCGCTCCCGCTTAGCCTCTTCGGCTAGCCGCACCGGCCAGCGTCGCCGCCGATCTTCATAACTCATATGAATAGGAACGAAGCTCATCCAGCGTCGACCGCCAGTACTCGTAAAGCCGCATCGCATGGTCCTTTGCAGACGAAGTCGTAGCTTGCAGGAAGCCGTCCAGCGTCACCGTTTCCCCGAGGATAGTTGAAAACGCCTCCGCGGCTTCGTGTCGCCCTTGATTCATAGCGTCTATGGCTACTGCCCTCAGTCCGGCGTCCCACCGGGTTTCGATTAGCCATAAGCCGTACATTTCAACCTGCACCCATCGGATCGGCACGGGAGGATAGCTCGCCTCGCTCAATTCAGAGTCGACAAATCGCGCGTCGCCAAAGAGCTGAAATAGAATGCTGATTGCAGTTACTGCCCTTCCCTCGTTGCTCAGGATTAAACCTCTCGCCACCGAACCTTTGCAGGAATTTATCTGCGTCCGTGGAATTCTGAAAACAATAAACCTTGAACCATTCCCGATCGTTGAACACAGCATGACCTCGAGAGCAAAGCGTCAGATTCTTGCAGAACTCGTGAATCTCTTCGTAGCCGCCACTTTCACAACGCCCGGCAGAACTATCTGGTGCGGCCAGCCCCGATCAATTGCTGCTGGCGACAACTCGCCCTTCCGACGCATTCCCAAACCGCCGCTTGAATGCCGAGACATCCGCTAACGTGCGAAAGCAATACCTGACAGTGTTTTCCGGGAGATCGACATACATGTCCCACTCGAAATCGCATCCTTCGAGCCAGTCCAGGATGTCCATGGCGGCGTCGTCGAACGACAACGCCACCTGATAGGGATAGTCGCGATTGATTTCGAGAACGACACTCATATCGCCATTGAGAACGAACAGGGAACAGAGTCAATGGGCGAGGATAGCGGGGGTTTCCGGGCCGAGGGCACAACATGTGGTTCCCGGCCGCAGATACTTCTTAAGTGCCTGTAGTTTTGTCATGCCTCAACTGAGCAGAGGGACGGTTTGCAATATTTTTTCATTGAGAAATCATGCAGAACGCTCTGACTAAATGACCGACTCAGCAGGGGAAAATTGGTCCGAGCGCAATTTGATTCGATCGTAGTCTCCGCAATGGATTGAAATATCAATTGAATTACGAATATTGTTGACGGTTACATAACACAACGATATTGTTGTGTTCATGGTTCCACCTTTCGATTCTCAGACGGGTTATCTCCCGCCCGGTGTCGATCAGGCCCCGTGGCCGGATATTCCCGCTGTTTTCGGAGAGAACACTCATCGGGCCGGGCTCACCGATGGACTGCTTCGCGCCCTCATCAATCTTGCCGGCGCCGGCTGCCGGATCGTTTTGCTCGACGGCAGTTTCGTCTCAGTGAAGCCGCTGCCGCAGGACTACGACGCCGCCTGGGAACCCTACGGCGTCGATCCCTTGCGGCTCGATCCCGTGCTTCTCGATTTCAACAACGGTCGCGCGGCGATGAAGGCCAAATACGGCGGCGAATTTTTTCCCGCGTCATCGCTTGCGGGCGCTGGCGTCGTTTACCGCGATTTTTTTCAGAAGGATCGAAATGGAATTCCGAAAGGCGTCTTGCAAATCGATCTCGGGAGTTTGCCATGATCAACAATGAGCGGCAGTACCGCATTACGAAAACCGAGGCCGAGCGGTTCAAGCGAGCGCTAGCGGAACTTGAGGCGAAGGGCGACGCACGCGAAGGCATTCATCCCCGGTTGGCCCAAGCCGAGCGCGACGCGCTGCAAAGTCAGCTCGACGATCTATCGCACGAAATGACCGAATATGAGGCTCTAAAATCGGGAAGCATCAAGGTCATCCCGGTCGAATCCTTTGAGGAATTGGCCGATGGTCTGATCAAGGCGCGCATCGCGGCCGGCCTCAGTCAAAAAGCCCTCGCGCACAGGCTCAATATCAAGGAGCAGCAAATCCAGCGTTATGAATCCGAGCGCTATGCGTCCGCAAGCCTCGAACGGCTCCAGGAAGTCGCGCGCGCGATCGGCGTTCATATCCGAAAGGAAATTTTCCTTCCGCTCATTCCCACCGATTTGGGTTCGCTGGCCGCCAAGCTGCGTCAGGTCGGTCTGGAAAAAGACTTCCTGCTTTCCCGCCTCTTGCCTTCGGCCGACGCCGCCAAGGCGGACGGCAGCGTGTCGGAAGTGGATGAGAAAACTCTGGTTATAAAGACCGCCTCGATTTTGTCCCGCATCTTTGGCTGGACCGCCGAGGCTCTTTTCAATCCCGCGCCGCTAAGCCCGCCCCGCTTTGCGTCCGCAACTGCGCGCTTCAAGGTCCCTGCCGGACGGGTGCAGCGATCCACCAGCCTTTATGCGGCTTACGCGAATTATTTGGCGGTGGTCATACTGAAAGGGTCCGAAGCGTTGCCGCGCAAGGCGGTTCCGTTGGACGTGAAGGCGTTCCGGCAGGAAATCCTCACCAAGTATGGCGAGCTTACGCTGCAATCGGTTTTGCGCTTTGCGTGGGATCTCGGAATTCCGGTGCTTCCCTTGAAGGATCGGGGAACGTTTCACGGCGCCTGTTGGCGCTACGACGGGCGCAATGTCATCGCTCTCAAGCAGAACTCTCGGCATGCGGCGCGCTGGCTCTATGATCTTATCCACGAGCTCTTTCACGCCGGACAAAGTCCCGACGCGCCTACGCTTGAAGTCATAGAGGCGGACGAGACTTCGGCGGAACGCCGCAAATCTCCCGAAGAGATTGCCGCCAGCCAGTTTGCAGGAGAAGTGGTCCTTGATGGCCGCGCGGAGGAGTTGGCGCAGGAATGCGTTGATGCCGCGCACAATTCCGTCGAGCGTTTGAAGGGCGTCGTTCCTGCCGTCGCCGAACGGCGTGGCGTTGATGTCGGTGCCCTCGCTAACTATATGGCGTCTCGGTTGTCCTGGCAGGGCATCAATTGGTGGGGCGCTGCCGCAAACCTTCAGAAAGATGGTCGCGATCCGTGGGAAACAGCCCGCGACGTCTTTTTGGAGCGATTTCCCTTCGCCATTGAGAGTGAGATTGATCGTCAGTTGCTTGAACGCGCTTTTCAGTGAGGATGATCATGGCTGAATTTAAGAAGCCGCCACCGCTCAAAATTAGCTGCACCTCGACCGATTGCAGCAACAATCTGCATTGCTTCAAGGTTCACCGGAAAATGGCGGCCGATGATCACGGCAAATGCCGGCAATGCGGCGCCGACCTCGTGGATTGGTCGCGGGTCCATCGGCGCAACATCGGCGATGCCGAGCATACCTTCGCGGCGCTCAAGCACGAACTGATCCGGCACCATTTCTTTCACAAGACGATCGACGAGGGAGCTGCAGCCCATGCGCGCCGCAAGGGCAGGATCAATCTTCACCTCGCGGTCCGTTCTCGGCTCGATAAATGCCTCGCGCCAACCGAGCCGCCGCGCGATGGCCGCCAGACCCCGCTCCAGGGCAATGCCATTTTTTACGCGCAGCACGCGACGGCGTGCTGCTGCCGCAAGTGCCTCGAATATTGGCACAACATCCCGCAGGGCCGAAAGCTCACCGAAAAGGAACTCGAATACTGCGTCGCCCTTATCGAACTTTATCTCAAGGAGCGGCTCCCGAATCTGAAAGACGAGCCTGAGAAGATGCCGCCGCGCCGCAAAGCGAAGCCGGAAGGCGAGGGCGCGCGGCCATGACCGCCCCTGTAAAACCTATCGACACCGCGAAAATGTCGGAGCATCTGCGCGGGCGAGCAATCGATATTTCCGCGCGCAAACTGCTGATATCGCGCCTTGCAGGGTCCGATCAGGAATCCGATCTCACGATCCCGAGCAACTGCAATGGCTACGGCCGCATTCGACACTTCCGCCAGCAAACATCGGACGGCTGGCCGACCAACCCCTTGCCTATCGTTCCCGCTTGCAGGGCGCTTGGTCTCGATCCTCCGCCCGTGATGACAGCGCAGGTCTTTCAGAACGCGGCCTGTGCCTGGCGGTGCTGGTACTGCTTCGTCCCCTACAATCTTTTGAGCGCCGATCCGGACCGTAGCGAATGGCTCACGGCCGACGACCTTGTGCAGCTTTATCGGAATGAGGCCGAGCGTCCGCAGGTTATCGACCTCACAGGCGGCTCGCCTGACCTCGTTCCCGAATGGACTCCGTGGATGATGCGGGCTCTTGCCGATGCGGGCCTCAACTCCAACACCTTTCTCTGGACGGATGACAACCTGAGTACGACCTATCTTTTCTGATCTGCGCTTGGTATTCCTGCACAATTTCAACGAAGGTGTTTCGGAGATTTGCGGGAGGCCAGATGACTGACACTGTGTGAAGCACATTGCGATCTACCCCAGGCACTGCAGCCTTCTCCGTAATGATGCCCTTAAGCAGAGCTTTGAGCATTTGAAAAATCATGAGCGGATGAGAGTTCTTGAAGTCAACGACATACAATGCCGTATTAAGCGGCCAGTAGGGTCGCTCAATGTAATACACTTCGCCCAGCGTGCCGTATCTGCCCGTTACCACGCCCGGATCGAGCGCTTTATAGTGATTGTGAAAGCCGGTGATGCCTGATGAAGAGACAATCGGAACGTCTCCCGCCTCGCGCTTTGCCTCAGGAAGATCGTATCCCCTTTTCAATGTCAGGACGTCGCCCAGCGCTCTGCGCTCCCATCCCTCTGGGAGGCCGTCGATAATCTTGACATGTTCGTGGCCGGGGAAGCGGAACTGGACGAACCATTCGCGGTAGAGCATCTGCGCCGCTTGCTCCAGCAAGGAAGTCCGCCGCCGGTTGTTCTCGATCAGGTCGTCGTAGACTGAAACAATGGCGGCCATCCGCTTCTGAGCATCGAGGTCAGGCAACTTGATCATGACCGCGTAAAAATCCTCGCGGCGGGTAGACGGAATCGCTCCGCCTGAGTTCATTCGATTGATGTCCACGAGGCGAAGACGGTAGAAAAGCCATCGCATGTCGACCCGTTTGGAGTCGATCTCGGTGTAGAAGGCAGTGTCTATTGTCCAAGACGGGCTGTTGGCAAAATGAATGCCGCGATACGCACCCTTGCGTCCGACGATGATTGTCGGCGGTTCGCTTAGGGCATTCCTCGCCCAACCAATCGGACCATTAGTGCCGAAGACCTGCACCGCGTGATCGGCGTCTTGGTCTGCAACATAGCCTTGAAGGGCCTTGCCGTAGGAAAGCTTCGACACCTCCCCGAGGCTGACCTCTGCCCAGCTCACGCCCCCAACTCCTCGAAGTTGCGGGCGATCCGCGCAGCTAGTTCTACGGCCTCCTCGTTCAGCCCATTCAGGTCGACATGAATCGCGCGCAGCGCCTCCTCGAAATCGAAATCCTCGTCAACCTCTTCCGGCGCCACCCCGACATAACGGCCGGGCGTCAGGCTCCAGTCGTGCGCCTTGATTGTCGCGCGATCGGCCAGCTTCACCAGCCCTTCCACATCGCGGAGCTTCGCCTCTGGGAAGCGCTCCTGAAGCCAGTCGGCCTGCCGCACGAAGTAGCGCGCCAGCCGCAACGCCTCGACTGCCTCGGCGCGTGCGGCCTCCAGCGCCTTGCGCGCCTTGTTCACGTCGCCATTGTCCCACGCATCTGAATTTCGTGCGTCGAGTTCCTTCATCGCGATGTCGATCACGCGACCCGTGAGCTTCGCGGCAAGGTCGATCTGCTTAGTCAGATCGCGGCACCGATCCCCCAGCGGATGCAGGGCAATGCGTGCCGCATTGAGGCCGACATTGTCGCGGCCTGCGCCCTGCCAGGCGGTCGCTTGCGCCGCCGCATCACTGCCAAAAGCCTTGACATCCCCCGTCAAGGTCGCGCGGACGCCGGCAAGCTCCGTCCACGGCTCGGCTAGCGGATCGTTATCGCGCGCGAGCTTGGCGAAGGGCTCGATCAGGACGACCAGCTTACCGAGCGCATCCTCGAAGGCAGAGACCGGCCCGCTTGCCGCTTCGCTGTTTGCGATCGCCTGCGCCAGATAGGATTCGACGAGCCTGAGGAAGCGGTCCGACTGGCCACGATAGAGCCAGATGATGGCGGCGATGTTTTTCTGCTGCTCGGGGCTGAAATCGCAGACCGAGCGCGACACCTTGCGGAAGATGTTGCGCGCATCGAGCATCAGCACATGGTCGCGCCGGGCCTCGTCCTTCTCCTTTGCCCGATCGAAAAACCAGAGCTGGCAGGGCACCGTGCGCGTGTAGAAGAAATTGCCGCGGATATCGATCATCACATCGACCGCTCCGGTCTCGATCATCTTCTGCCGAACGGTTGCCTCGTCCCGCCCGGCGCTCGATGCCTGCGACGACATCACGACGCCGGCGCGGCCGGTCTCGTTCAGATAGCTGTAGAAATAGGACAGCCAGAGGTAGTTCGCGTTCGAGACTTTCTTCGCCTTGTTGACGCCCGGCAGGCCGAACGGCAGGCGCTTGTCGCCCTTGATCTTGTCGGCGTCCACCTCGTCCACGTTGAACGGCGGATTGGCCATCACGAAATCGCACTTGCCGACCAGTTCGTGCGGGTCCTTGTAATAGGTGATGGCTTCGTTGCCTGCCCGAATCGTGCCTTGCAGGCCGTGAACCGCGAGGTTGATCTGCGCAAGCTTGGCGGTCGTCTCGTTTTTCTCGTGGCCGTAGAAGGTGACGCGTTTCATCGTGTCCTGGCCGGCGTCCTCGATGAAATGGCTCGACTGCACGAACATGCCGCCCGACCCGCAGGCGGGGTCGAAGATGACGCCATGGTCAGGCTCGATGACATTGACGATGGTCTGCACGATCGACGGTGGCGTGAAGAACTCGCCGTTATCGTGCGCACCCTGCTTCGAGAACTCGGCGAGGAAGTATTCGTAGATGCGGCCGAACACGTCGCCTGAGGCCGTGCGTAGACCTTCGGAATCAAACATCCGCAGCATCCGTTCGAGCAGGTCGTCGTCGAACCGCTCGTAATCCTTCGGCAACTGGCCCGCGAGCGGTGAGAAGGTCGCCTCGACCGCTTCCATAGCGGCGGTCAACGCTGCGCCAAGCTTTCCGTCCTTCGGCCGCTTCAGCAGCGCATCGTAGCGCGCGGCCTCCGGAAGCATGAGCGCACGGCGGCGTGTGAAATCGGCCTCAATTAACGTGCGATCCGGCATCCGGCCAGCGGCCTTGTCGCCGTCGATCGCCGCCTTGGCTTCGTAGAAGCGGTTGGTGGCGTGGCGCAAAAAGATCAGGCCCAAGATGGGCATGAAGTACTCGTTCGACGCGAGCCCGGAATTGGCCCTTAGATCGTCGGCGATCTTCCAGAGATCGGCCTCGAACTTCTCGATACCAGCAAGATGGTCAGCAATCATTGTCTGGTTTTTTCGCCCGCCGCCGTCGCCCGATGGTCTGTTAGGGCCAACTCTGCCTTAATCTTCCAACACCTCGACGATTTCATGCAGCTCATTGGCTAACTGGCCGGGCCACCTTTCGCGGAACTTGTCGGCAACGCTGCGATAGTACCAGAGCGTTTTCTCACGAGGCTGGCTGAAACGGGAGCAGATGCTTTCGCCAACATCGGGCTTTCGCAGATCGCGAAGGATTGCACGGGCATTGTGGACCTTGTCCGCGAGCGAGACGCGGAGAACATCCTCATCGGCGGTGTCGAGATGCGCGAGATAGGACTTCTTTCCGCTTCTGCCAGTCCGCCTTTCGCTCGCCTTTGGCTGTGTCAGCAAGGCTGTCCGAGCACGCCGCCACCACTCGGGCCACGCGATCACAAAACCGATTGCGGACATCCTCCAGCCGCGCCTTGCCGCCCTGATCCTCGACGCTGTCATGAAGAAGCCCCGCGATGGCCCAGTCCTCGTCGCCACCGTACTCCAAGACAGTCGCAGATACCGCCAGCAAATGGGCAACGTACGGGGTCGATGTTCCCTTGCGGACTTGTCCCCCATGAACATGCGTCGCATATAGAAGCGCGCGATCAAATCGATCTGTCAGGATGGTCACACGGTCCATTGTTTGCGCCCCTCACCTAGCACGGAATGGCAAGCGAACTTCCCAGACTGTATCACCTTGTAGAAGCATCACGCTCTCACCTCCTGCGGAAGGACAGGCGACGATGACCAGCAGGTGCCTCGCTGTGCCCCGATCCTGGATTCTTAGTCTCTGGCGCTATTCCCTCCGCCTCCGGGAGCAGCGGATGCTGAGAAGATGCTGGGCCACCGGTCTCCCATGACCGGTGATCGTTTCGAACTTCGGTCGCTCGGCCTCAGTGGCTCTACCCGCCATTTCGAACGATAGCTGCTAGCTATGTGCTAGCTAGAGCCTATCCCCGCTGCGGGATTAACATTCTAAGTCATTGAAATTATTGGAGCGGGCGAAGGGATTCGAACCCTCGACCCCAACCTTGGCAAGGTTGTGCTCTACCCCTGAGCTACACCCGCATCCGAGAAGGGTAAGACGGCCAAGCGCTTTGGTGCCGGGCCACGGCCAAGCTATGCCAAAGAGCTTACCGCTTTGCAACCGCTGGCCCTGGGGCCTAGACCATGATCCGATTAGGCAAATCGGATCATGGTCTAGGATTCTTTGGCTGGAGCATGATCTTTTCGGAAAACCGGTATCCACTTTTCCAGATCATGCTCTAAATACCGCCCATGCCTGCCTCGCCTGATGAGCTTTTCGCCTATCTGGACAGGCTCGGCATCGCCTACAAGACCGTCACCCACCCGGCGGTATTCACCGTCGAGGAAGGCCGCGAGCTGCGCGGCGCGATCCCGGATGGCCATACCAAGAACCTGTTCCTGCGCGACAAAAAAGGCGCCCCGTACCTGGTCGTCGCGAGCGAGGACGCCGCGATCGAGCTGAAATCGCTGCACCGGCTCCTTGGCGCCTCCGGGCGGTTTTCGTTCGGCTCCGCCGAGCTTCTGCGCGAACTCCTCGGCGTCGAGCCCGGGTCGGTCACGCCATTCGCCGCGATCAACGACACGGCTTGCCGCGTGACCATCGTGCTCGATGCCGCCATGATGGTGGCGCCTGTGCTCAATTTTCACCCCCTGTCTAATACCGGGACGACGACGATTTCCCGCGAAGACCTGCTTAAATTCCTCGAAGCCACGGGGCACCGGCCGCGGATCGAGCCGGTCTCTCTCGCTGAGCCCACAATGCCCTGATTGCATTTGGCGGCGTTGTGCCCATTTAATCAGGCGAAAGATGCGAATTTCGCTCCGCTGGGGCCAAGGGAAGGGCGATCGGGTAAGTCCATGTCAATGTTGCAGCAGGCTGGAACCGCAACCGCGGACGCGTTGGTCAAGGACACGACGACGCAAACTTTCGTCAAGGACGTCATTGAGGAATCGAAACGCCAGCCGGTGCTGGTCGATTTCTGGGCGCCGTGGTGCGGCCCATGCAAGCAGCTGACGCCCATTCTCGAAAAAGCCGTCAAAGCGGCCAAGGGCAAGGTCAAGCTCGTCAAGATGAATATCGACGAGCACCCCGCGATCCCGGGCCAGATGGGCATCCAATCGATCCCGGCCGTGATTGCCTTCGTCAACGGCCAGCCGGCCGACGGCTTCATGGGGGCGCTGCCGGAGAGCCAGGTCACCGCCTTCCTCGAGCGGCTGACCAAGGACCGCATCGGCGGCGAAGCCCAGGATTTGCTGAAAACTGCCGACGCCGCGCTCGCCGAGGGCGATGCCGCCGGCGCGGCGGAGATTTATGCGCAGCTTCTCGCCGAGGACAGCACCAGCGTGCCCGCGCTGGCCGGCCTTGCGCGTTCTTACGTGTCGACTGGCGCGCTCGATCAGGCGCGGCAGACGCTCGCCATGGCGCCGGAAGCCAAGCGTAACGACGCCGCGGTGGCCGCCGCGCGTGCCGCGCTCGAACTCGCCGAGCAGGTCAAGACGGTCGGCCCGGTCACCGAGCTCGAACAGAAGGTCGCCGCCGATCCGCTCGATCATCAGGCCCGCTTCGATCTGGCGCTGGCGCTCAACGGCCAGGGCCGCCGTCAAGATGCGCTCGACAATCTGATCGCCATCGTCAAGCGTGACCGCAAATGGAACGACGACGGCGCCCGCAAGCAGCTCGTTCAATTTTTCGATGCATGGGGGCCGACCGACGAGGCCACAATCGATGGCCGGAAGCGGCTGTCTTCAATATTGTTTGCTTAGGGTCGCGCACTATTCGTCATCCTGAGGTGCCCGCGCGTAGCGCGGGCCTCGGAGGATGCATCCGAGGCGCAGGGGCCGTCGCCCTTCGAGGCTCGCCATAGCGCGTCGAAGACGCGCGTAAACGCGCTTATGGCTCGCACCTCAGGGTGACGGCGTACGGGAGTGAAGTGCGACATGCCGATGAACGCGATCTTCAACGGACCGGATGCGCTTCCCGCGGTGATTCCGGTTTTCCCGCTGCCGGGCGCGCTGCTGTTGCCGCGCGGGCAGATGCCGCTCAACATATTCGAGCCGCGCTACTTGGCGATGGTGGATGACGCGTTGCGCTCCGAGCATCGCCTTATCGGCATGATCCAGCCCGACCCAACGCATCCCGGTCCGGATGAGGATAAGCCACATCTGTTCCGCGTTGGTTGCGTCGGGCGCATGACGCAATTCGCCGAAAGCGGCGACGGCCGCTATCTCATCCAGCTGACCGGTATCGCGCGCTTTCGCATCGAAGAGGAGCTTTCGGTTGGTACGCCGTACCGGCAGTGCCGGGTCGCCTATCAGCCCTTCGTCGACGACTTCACCGCCCGTAAGGGTGAAGACGAGGTCGACCGCAAGGCGCTTCTTCGCGCGCTCACCGCGTTCCTCAAGGCCAACAACCTCAAGGCGGATTGGGAGGGCATCGAGAACGCACCCAACGAAGCTCTGGTGAACGCGCTGGCGATGATGTCGCCCTACGACGCCGCCGAGAAACAGGCCATGCTGGAGGCGCCGGATCTGAAAACCCGCGCCGAGATTCTGGTGGCCGTCACCGAGATCGAGCTTGCCAAGAGCAAGACGCCGGGCGAAACGCCGTTGCAGTAATCCGTCAGCTTCGCTGCCATGACGGAAATGATAGAGATGAACCGGTCAAAGCGGAGCTCAGCATGTCCTCACCTTCGTCAGATCGTCCGGCCGACAGCGTCGATCCGAAACTCCTCGAAATCCTGGTCTGTCCATTGACCAAGACGCCGCTCGAATACGACGCGGACAAGCAGGAGCTGATCTCGCGCGCGGCCAAGCTCGCTTATCCGATCCGCGACGGCATCCCGATCATGTTGCCCGAAGAAGCGCGCCGGATCGATTGAGGGCCGGCGCATAGCTCACCCGTCATGCCCGGCCTTGTGCCGGGCATCCACGTCTTACAGGATAGCGACAGTCAAAGACGTGGATGTCCGGAACAAGTCCGGCCATGACGCGCGTCCAGTTGGGGAGAAAATTATGATCAAAATCTGGGGGCGGAACACTTCGTCGAACGTGCAGAAGGTGATGTGGGCCATTGGCGAGCTCGGCCTGCCGCACGAGCGCATCGATGTCGGCGGCGCGTTCGGCAAGAATCGCGAGCCGGCTTATCTGGCGATGAATCCAAACGGCTTGGTGCCGACGCTGGAGGAAGAGGACGGCTTCCTGCTGTGGGAATCGAACACCATCGTGCGCTATCTCGCCGCCAAGTATAAGTCGACGACCTTAGAGCCGGCCGATCTGCGCATGCGCGCTCATGCCAGCAAATGGATGGACTGGCAGCTTGCGGTGGCCGGGCCGGCGATCTTCGAATGCTTTTGGGGTCTGATCCGCACACCGCCGGAAAAGCGCAATCACGCCGCCATCGGGGAATCGAAAAAGAAAACCACCGCGGCCATGGACATGCTCGACAGGCAGCTGGAGCGGACCAAGTATCTGGCCGGCGACGGCTTCTCCTACGGCGATATTCCGGTGGGCATTATCGCCTATCGTTATCGGCAACTGGTGCCAGACCGGCCGCCGCAGCCTCATTTCGAGCGCTGGTATGCGGCGCTGTCCGAACGCAAGGCGTTCAAGGATCACGTCGCGGCGGTGCCGTTGTCCTAGCCGTCATTCCGGGGCGTGCGGAGCGCGAGCCCGGAATCTATAACCACCGCCCGTGCAGGAAGACGCGGGGACAATTCTGCTAGTTCAGTGATTATGGATTCCGGGCTCCGGCCGGCCCCGGAATGACCAGGACGCCTTACTCCGCCGCCGCCCGCGTGCCGGCCGATTGCGCCGAGACGATGTAATCCATCGCCGCCTGCACGCCGCCTTTCTTGTGCGGGATGCCGGCGAGCGACAGCGCCATCTCGGTCACCGCCAACACGCCCATCATCCAGCCGTCGTTGACGTCGCCGAGATGGCCGATGCGGAAATATTTCTTGGCGTAGGGGCCGAAGCTCGCGCCATAGGAAATATTGAAGGTGTCGAGCGCCAGCGCGCGGAAGGCGTCGGCGTCATGGCCGTCCGGCAACAGCACCGCGGTGATGGTCGGCGAATAATATTTCGGTTCGCGGCAGAGGATTTCGAGGCCCCAGGCGCGCACCGCGCGCCGCACCGCTTCAGCGAGCCGGTGATGGCGGGCGAACACATTGTCGAGGCCTTCCTCGTGCAGCATCTCGATCGACACCGCCAGCCCCTGCAGCATCTGCGTTGCCGGCGTGTAGGGAAAGAAGCCGATCTTGTTCATGGTCAGCATGTCGTCCCAGGCCCAGAACGACTTCGTCATCTTCGACGTCTTCGACGCGGCGAGTGCCTTGTCGCTCACGGCGTTAAACGACATGCCCGGCGGCAGCATCAGGCCCTTCTGCGCGCCGCCGACGGTGACGTCGACGCCCCACTCGTCGTGCCGGTAATCGGTCGAGGCGAGCGAGGAGATGGTGTCGACCATCAGCAATGCCGGATGGCCGGCGGCGTTGATGGCCTTGCGGATCGGATCGATCGGCGACAGGCAGCCGGTCGCGGTCTCGTTGTGCAGCACGCACACCGCCTTGATCTCGTGCGCCTTGTCCTTCTTCAGGTGCTCCTCGATGGTGGCGGCATCGGCGCCGGTGCGCCAATCGCCGGGAATGAACTCGGGCTTCAAGCCGAGCTTCTGTGCCATGGTCTTCCATTGCGTCGCGAACTGTCCGGTCTCGACCATCAGCACGCGATCGCCCGGAGACAGCGTATTGACCAGCGCCGCTTCCCAAGCGCCGGTGCCTGTCGCGGTGTAGATGATGACCGGATTGGTAGTCTTGAAAACGGTCTTGATGCCATCGAGACAGCGCTTGGCGAGCTTGGCGAATTCCGGGCCGCGATGGTCGATGATCGGCGTATCCATCGCCCGCAACACGCGGTCGGGCAGCGGTGTCGGCCCTGGGATTTGCAGGAAGTGACGCCCGGCGGCGCGCGAAGCATTCTGCGGCATTTTCGGCACTCCATCGGACGTATCGGTTAGCCCCGGCGGCGCATGTCCGTGAGCGCGCGCGGCTTGTGGCGTTGAATAGCGAATGCGACATTCGGGTCAAGTCTAATTGACGTAAACCGTATTGCATTGTTATCGCGTCACTTTTGGGCGTGGAGGAAAACGTGCCAGCACGGCTCGTGCCGGGACTCGAACGCCGGCTCAAGGCGGAAAAGGTGGGCGGCGTCGGCGGCGTGCGCTTCGATGCGTTTACGCGTGGGCGCTATTCCACCGATGCGTCGCATTATCAGATCATGCCGCTCGGCGTGGCGGCGCCGCGCACGATTGAAGAGGCCGATCGCGCGATTGCGGTTTGCCGGGCCGAGGGCGTGGCGGTGACGGCGCGCGGCGGCGGTACGTCGCAGGCCGGCCAGACCGTCAACGAGTCGCTCATCGTCGACTGTTCGCCGCATCTCAACCGCATCGTCGACATCGATGCCGCCAATCGGCGCTGCACGGTCGAGCCGGGCATCGTGCTCGATGAGATCAATCGCAAGCTGAAAGCCTTTGGCTTGTGGTTTCCGGTCGACATCTCGACGGCTTCGCGCGCCACCATCGGCGGCATGGTCGGCAACAATTCCTGCGGCGCGCGCTCGTTGCGCTACGGCAATACGCGCGAGAACGTGCTGGCGATCGACGCCGTGCTGGCCGACGGCACGCACGCGCATTTCGGCCGGATCGGCGATCCCGGCGTGAATGTGCCGCAGCCGCTGATCCGCGATCTCCTCGCCATCGCCGCGCGCGAGGCGGGCGAGATCGAGCGGCGCTTTCCGAAAGTGCAACGCCGCGTCGGCGGCTATAATCTCGACGCGCTGGTGCCGGGACGAAACGACATCAATCTCGCGCATATTCTGGTCGGCTCGGAAGGCACGCTGGCGTTTTCGACCAAGATCGAGCTGAAGCTCGCGCCGCTGCTCGGCCGGCGCGCCGTCGGCGCCTGCCATTTCGGCAGCTTCCATGAAGCGATGCTGGCGACGGAGCACATCGTCGCGCTGGGGCCGATCGGCGTCGAGCTGATCGACCACACCATGCTCGGCTTGGCCCGCGACATCGCGATGTACAGGCCGACAGTCGATGCGTTCCTGCGCGGCGATCCCGAAGCGATCCTGTTCGTCGAATTCGCCGAGGATGACGAGGAGAACTTGCGCCGTTTGAAGCGGCTCGGCGCGCTTCTGGGCGATCTCGGCATCGCCTGGGACAAGAGCGGCGCCAAATGGGGCGGCGTCGTCGAAGTGCTCGATCCGAAATTGCAGGCCGGCATCACCGAAGTGCGCACCGCGGGGCTCAACATCATGATGTCGATGAAGGAGGAGGGCAAACCGATCTCCTTCGTCGAGGACTGCGCGGTGCCGCTCGAGCACCTGCCCGATTATACTGCGAGGCTCACGGAAGTCTTCGAACGAAACGGCACGCGAGGCACCTGGTATGCGCATGCCGCGGTCGGCTGCCTGCATGTGCGGCCGGTGCTCAATTTGCGGCTCGACAAGGACGTGCGAGCGATGCGCGCCATTGCCGAGGAAGCCTTCGCCATTGTGCGCGAATATAAGGGCTCGCATTCCGGCGAGCATGGCGACGGCATCGTGCGCTCGGAATTCCACGAATTCATGTTCGGCGCCGAGCTGGTGCACGCCTTCGAGGAGGTCAAGGACCGCTTCGATCCGCAACACATTTTCAATCCCGGCAAGATCGTGCGCGCGCCGAAATTCGACGACCGTAGTAATTTCCGCTACGGCCCGAATTACCACGCCGAGGACATAGCGACCGCGCTCGACTGGTCGGCCTATCCGGGCAAGGGCGGCGGAGAGTTCTGGTTTTCTGGGCGCGGTCGAAATGTGCAACAACAACGGCGCTTGCCGCGCGCTCGCCGGTGGCGTCATGTGTCCGAGCTATCGCGTCACCCACGACGAGCGCGATGTGACGCGTGGCCGCGCCAATTCGCTCCGGCTCGCCGTCACCGGCCAGCTCGGGCCGGATGCGCTCACCTCCGACGACATGGCCGAGACGATGAAGCTTTGCGTATCCTGCAAGGCGTGCCGCCGCGAATGCCCGACCGGCGTCGACATGGCGCGCATGAAGATCGAAGTGCTGCGGGCGCGGGTGGAGAAAAATGGTCTGTCATTGCATGACCGGCTGGTCGGCTATCTCCCGCGCTACGCGCCGATTGCGGCGCGGCTGCATTGGCTCTTCAATCTGCGCGACGTCGTTCCCGGCGCGGCAAGGCTGTCGGAAGCGATCGCCAGCTTCAGCGCGCGGCGCAGCTTGCCCAAATGGCGCGTCGATTATTTCAAAGATGTGGATGCCCGGCCCGAAGCCGGGCGTGACGGCAAAGAAGTCGTTCTGTTCGCCGATACATTCAATCGCTATTTCGAGCGCGAAAACATCGACGCGGCGCTTACGGTGCTAGGCGCGGCCGGCTATTGGATCAATGTCGCGAAGCCGAAAGACGGCGGCCGACCCTTGTGCTGCGGCCGGACGTTCCTTTCGATCGGAAAAATGGACGAGGCGCGAGCGGAAGCGGAGCGCACGCTCGCTGCGCTTGCGCCATATGTTGAACGGAACGTGCCGGTCATCGGCCTCGAGCCAAGCTGCCTGTTCAGCTTCCGCGACGAAATCCCGGCCCTGATGAAGAGCGATACGGCGCGACGCGTTGCCGAGAATGCGCTGCTGTTCGAGGAATTTCTGGCGCGCGAAGCGGCCGCCGGAAGGCTCGATCTGAAGTTCGCGCCGGTAAAGAAGCGCGCGCTTCTGCACGGTCATTGCCATCAGAAATCTTTTGACACGATGTCCTCAGTTGAGGCGGCGCTGAAACTCATTCCCGATCTCGAAGTCCAGACCATCGAATCAAGCTGCTGCGGCATGGCCGGCGCTTTCGGCTTTCATGCCGATACCATCGAGGTGTCGCGCGCCATGGGCGAGCTGTCGCTGCTGCCTGCCGTGCGCAAGGCGCCGGACGACGCGATCATCGTTGCTGACGGCACGTCATGCCGGCATCAAATCCATGACGGCGCCGGGCGCGAAGCGATGCACGTCGCGCGCGTGCTGGCCATGAGCCTTGATCAGTCTTGATCGCGGGGCTCCGTCCTTAGACGGCAAAGATGGCGCTGTGCGCGGCGTCGCGCGACGGCGGTGAATTATTCAGCGGCCGATTGATATTTTCCGAGCACTTGTCTTGGCGACGCCATGACCCGATTGCGGCCATTCCGCTTGGCCTCATAGAGCGCTTCGTCAGCGCGCTTGAGCAATGCTTCGAAGCTAGGCATGCCGAGCGTCGCCCCTGCCACTCCGATACTGACGCTGATCCGTGGCTGTTCGCCCGGAAAGGCGCGCGAGTGCTCTTCGATGCTTTTCCTCAGCCGTTCGGCCACGAGTTCCGCGGCCGCCTCGTTGGTCTCAGGCAACAAGAGCACAAATTCCTCGCCGCCAAGGCGGGCAACGATGTCCGTCTCGCGTCTCATTGAACTGCAGTCATCTGCGATCGTTTTTAACACCAAATCACCGGCGTCATGGCCGAAGCGGTCGTTGATCAGCTTGAATTCGTCGACATCGAGAACCAACAAGGACAGCGGCCGACCATATCTCTGAAAGCGCCCCCACTCGATCCGCGCAAGCGTTTCAAAGTGCCGGCGGTTGAAGAGACTGGTCAATCCATCCATCGTTGCGAGCTTTTCAAGCCCCGCGGAAAGCCGGTCCGAATGTCCCCGCTCGCTCACGGCCCTCGGCAGCCACCGCATGAGCAATACGCCAATGACGAAACATCCGGCGGCGACGTTGACGAGCTTGGGAATTATGAGGAGCCCGGGTTTTCCGAGAACGCCCGCAATTGCCGGCGGGAAGAGACCGTACTGACTGCCGAAAAACAAACCAAAATAGGTATTTTCTATGATGTTACGCGACGTATCCAAGGCGATGACCAACAGCAATAGTCGCGTCGTGCCAAAAATTTGCGGATTGCGGTTATAATAGAAAAGTACTGTTCCCAGAACGCCGAGCCAGAGCGCCACTATCACCCAATAGATAAGTGCCGCCGCTAATTGCATCGTGATCTTGTATCCCGGGTCGGCTCGCGCGAACCTCTGCAGGGCAACGCCGCCGCGCCGGCATTGGCGTGGACGACGTGTCTAATTTTAGAATTGTCGGTTTAGGAACCGTAAACAGCGGCTGCAGGCGCCCACGCCGACCGCATTCCTAGCGGATACTATCGTCTAAACGCCGCCCTGCGATTCATCATCGGTCTTGCTCCAGCGCGCTCTCGTGCCAGCGGCGCAGCGCCAAATAATTGACGAGCGACAGCAGATAAAAGATCACGATGCCGGCGACGGAGAGCAGCAGCAATGCGGCGAACATGCGCGGAATGTTCAGCCGATAGCCGGATTCGGCGATACGGTAGGCAAGCCCCGAGCCGGCACCGGCCGAGCCGGCGGCGATCTCGGCGACCACGGCGCCGATCAGCGACAGGCCGCCGGCGATGCGCAGGCCGCCGAGGATGTAGGGCAGTGCGGCCGGCAGTTTCAGGTTCCACAAAATCTGGCCGCGCGAGGCGCCGTAGAGCGCGAACAGGTCGGCGAGATTGCGGTCGACCGAGTGCAGGCCGAGCGTAGTGTTGGCCAGCACCGGGAAGAACGCCACGATCCAGGCGCAGGCCAGGACCGCGAGCGGTTGCGGCAGGTAGATCAACAGCAGCGGCGCGATGGCGACGATCGGCGTCACTTGCAGGATCACCGCATAAGGATAGAGCGAATATTCGACCAGCCGCGATTGGTTGAAGAGAACGGCCAAGCCGACGCCGCCGACTGCGGCGAGCAGAAAACCTTCGACGGTGGTTGCGAGCGTGACGATGAGCGACTGGAACAGAAGCGCCCAATCCGAGACCAGGGTTTGGGCGATCAGCGCGGGGCTCGGCAGCACATAGGGCGGAATGCTTCCGAACCACACCACAAATGCCCAGAACGAAAGCCCGAGTGCCAAGACGACGATCGGCAGCACGATGCGTAAGGTGCTGTCAGAGTTTCCCGCTCGTCCCCGCGAAAGCGGGGACCCAGTTCTTCGTTTATTGACCCGTTCTGGATTCCCGCTTTCGCGGGAATGAGCGGAAGGTGGCAAGGACGCGCTCATGACGCCCCTCCCGCGGCCATATCTTGTACAGACATCGCCTGCGCCAGCGCTTCCGACGTGCGGCGGCAGAACGCGGCATATTCGGCCGAGGTGCGAAAATTTTGATCCCGCGGATAGGGCGCGTCGATTTTGACCTCGGTGAAGACGCGCCCCGGCCGCGCCGCCATAACCACAACGCGGCTCGACAGATAGACCGACTCGAACACCGAATGGGTCACGAACACGACGGTGGTGGACAGCGCCTGCCACACTTGCAAGAGATCGTTGTTGAGCTTGAAGCGCGTGATCTCGTCGAGCGCGGCGAACGGCTCGTCCATCAGCAACAGCGCCGGCTCGGTGACCAGCGCGCGAGCGATGGAGACGCGCATGCGCATCCCGCCCGACAATTCGCGCGGATAGGAACGGCCGAACTCCCTTAGACCGACCCGATCAAGCGCCGCGACGACCCGCGCTCGCGCCTTTTCAATCGGGATGCCTTTGAGCTTGAGCGGCAGCAGCACGTTGTTGAACACGCTCGTCCACGGCATCAGCGTCGGTTCCTGGAACACGAAGCCGATCCGGCTTTCGCCGTCCGCCGGCGCCCGCGAGGACGTCCATTCGACCGTGCCTTCGCTCGGCTCGCTCAAGCCGGCAATGATGCGCAACGCCGTGGATTTGCCGCATCCCGACGGGCCAAGCAGCGAGACGAATTCGCCCTCTCGCACGTCGAGATCGAAACCCGTGAGCGCCAGCGTCCCGTTGGGAAACGCCTTGCCGACGCCGCGCAATGCGACCAGCGGATCGGAATGCACTGCGCTCGCCGGCGGCATCTGCTGGTTTCTTCAGTTCTTTGGCCGCAGATCGAGCCCGACCTTTTTGTCGACGAACTGCAGCGTGTAGGCTTTGCGATAATCGACGCTTGGCTTGACAACGCCGGCGCGCACCATTTCGTCGAAAAAGGCCTTCATGCGCGCGTCGGTCATGGCGCCGATGCCAATCGTCAAAGCGTCGCCGGAATCGACGATGCCGTATTTCTTCATCGCGCTCACCGAATAAGCCAACAGATCGTCGGTCATTTCCGGGTTCTGCTGTTTGATCATCGCATTGGCGGCGCTGTTGTCGTGATAGAGATAGTTGTACCAGCCGATGGTCGAGGCATCGACAAAACGCTGGACCAGATCGGGTTTCTTGTCGATAAGGTCGCGCCGGGTTTCGATCAGGGTCGAATAACCTGCCAGTCCCTCATCGGCGAGCAAAAACACCTTCGGCGTGAAGTGAGCGGCCTTCTCGATGGCGAACGGCTCCGACGTCACGTAGCCCTGCATCGCGCTCTTTTTGTTCACCAGGAACGGCTGCGGATTGAAGGTGTAGGGCTTTACCTGCGAGTCCTTGAAGCCGTAAGTGGCTTTGAGCCACTGGAAATAGGTCGCCACGCCTTCCGGCGATATGAACAAGGTCAGGTTTTTCAGGTCCTGCAGTTTCTCGATGCCTTGATCGGGATGCGCGATCAGCACCTGCGGGTCTTTCTGGAAATACGCGGCGACTTCGACCGTGGGGATATTCTGCGTGACGGCGTCAAAACCCTGCAGATTATTGGCGGACAGGAAGAAGTCGATCTTGCCGACCGGAAGGAGAATGCGGTTGTTCACGCTCGGGCCGCCCTGGCGGATGGTCACATCGAGCCCGTATTTGCGGTAGGTGCCGTCGGCCAGCGCCTGATAGAAGCCGCCGTGCTCGGCTTCGGCCACCCAGTTGGTGCCGAAGGTGACCTTATTGAGCGCCTGAGCCGCGGCCGGCCCGGCCGCGGCGGTCATCGCAACGGCGATAGCCGTCAATCCGGTGCGAAACATCGTGGTCCACGGCATCGGTTGCTCCTTGCGACAACGCACGCGACAATAGAGCATGATCCCGAAAAGTGGATACCGGTTTTCGGAAAAGATCATGCTCAAAGAACGCTACACGGAAGAAATTTGCGAGTGAGCGGAAAAATGCTGCCGAAGCGCGACTGGATGGAGATGACCTGGCAGGACATCGCCGGCGGCGATACCGCGCGCTGGATTGCGGTGCTGCCGCTTGCCGCGGTCGAGCAGCACGGCCCGCATCTGCCGCTCGGCGTCGACACCTACATCGCGGAGGCCTATCTGGCGCGCGTCCGCGGTCTGTTGCCGGCTGATCTCCCTGTGACGTTCTTGCCGGTGCAGCGCATCGGCATCTCCGCCGAGCATCTGGCTTTTCCCGGCACGCTGACGCTGTCGGCGGCGACCGCGATCGCGGCCTGGACCGAGCTCGGCGACAGTTTGGCCCGCGCCGGTCTGCGCAAGCTTGTTCTCGTCACCAGCCACGGCGGCAATGTCGCGGCGATGGAAACGGTGGCGCGCGATCTGCGCACGCGGCTCGGCATGCTTGCGGTCACCGTCGGCTGGCATCGCTTCGGCTATCCCGACGGGACGTTTTCGACCGAGGAGAAGAAGCACGGCATCCATGGCGGCGACATCGAGACCTCGCTGATGCTGGCGGCGAAACCCGACACGGTGCGCATGGACCGGGCGCCGAAGGCGACGCCGGAAACGGTGGCGATGGCGGCCGAATTCAAATGGCTCGGCGCCTATCGGCCGGCAGGCTTTGCCTGGATGACGCAGGACCTGCACCCAAGCGGCGCCGTCGGCGACGCCACGCTGGCGACCGCAGCCAAGGGCGACGCGGCATTGGCGCGCGGCGCGCAAGCCTTCGTCGAACTCCTGCGCGAGATCGACCGTTTCGACCTTGCGCGCCTGCGCGACGGGCCGCTTGATCGCGCGTAGCGATCCTCTCAGGTTCAATTGTCAAACAGCGACGCCTTTTGATTTCCGTCATCCTGAGGCGCGAGCGCAGCGAGCCTCGAAGGATGCACGGCCCGGGCCGTCGCCCTTCGAGGGCCGCTTCGCGGCCACCTCAGGATGACGGGAAACAGGCAAGCGAATTCGTTCTCGCGGCGCATCTGCGTCCGAGGCTTGCCCAAGCCACGCTTAAGAACGCCACGCTCAAGAATTCTTCCCCAACGGAAGCGGGAAGTGCAGCGCCGGGAGGCGCCGAAGTCGTGGCCGCGCCACGCGGGCGAATGTTGCCACTCGCTCGCGCTTCGGGCGCGGCGCGCGCCACAGGACGATCCGCTTGCGCGAACCGCCTGCTTCG
Organism: uncultured Alphaproteobacteria bacterium; assembly: GCA_963784325.1. Lineage (GTDB taxonomy): Bacteria > Pseudomonadota > Alphaproteobacteria > Rhizobiales > Xanthobacteraceae > BOG-931. The sequence continues at coordinate 64,091 of CAWARC010000001.1, forward strand.
GGCGCGCTGCGCCTCCCGGCGCTCCACCGCGGTCTCTTCGCCCAGGCGGCCGGCCCGCCTCGGCTTGAAAACCGCACTCGCTCCATCCGCCGGCTTAAGCCTGCCGGCGGCGTCCTACCGAGCGAGATTTTGATTCGCTCAGTATGTAACTAAAGTAGAGACAATTGTCAAGTGTGCGTCACTTAAATAGATACCAGAAAGGATCGCCGGGAACCGTAAGAGTGCGCCTATTGCGGTTCATAAAATTAATGATCGTATTAACCTTTGGGTGTCACATGGCATCTTGGTATGGCCGCATGTCCCAAAAAAGAATGGAAGAACAAAGGGGTAGCCAGATATAAGGAACCTCAGGTGTGTTGTACGGGGAATTAATCATCGTTAACAGGATCGCAACCCAAAGATGATTAGGTTGGAAAGGTTCGCAAGCGAGATACGGCTATGACGGAAGACGCGATGAATGGATTGATAAAACTTCTCGGCAAGTACCATCCCTTTTGGGTGGCCGTGATCCTTGCTGTAGTGATCCTTTGCTATAAGGCACCCGAAATTATCAAGGCGTTTCACTAACTGTATGGGGTGCGGTCGAAAAGGCGGCTTCTCCTCGACGAGTCATCAATCGTTCTTCGCCTCTCCGATTTCTGCTTTGGCTTTAATTTGAGTCTCCAGCTCGTAGTCGATCCATTCTGAGGTAATGGAGCAGTTTGGGAGGACGCTTCCGTGGAAGACGCCGATTTGTTCCGACAAATAAAAAAGTATCCCGATCGATTCTACCTAATACATTATTCGTCAGTTTTGCATCTCCAATGCGGCGCACTGCTTCTTTCCTGTGGACGATCGATTAGCGTTATCATTTGCGAAAGCATTTTGAGTTCAGCCTGTGAGAACCCGCTAATAGGAGTGATCAATGGCAGTGGACGAAGTATTTAAGCTTGGCGACGGCGTTGTGCATAAGTCAGGGGGGTCGATGATGATTGTATCGGCCATCAAGGGCACCAAAATTACGTGCGATTGGATGGAACGCGGCCAAAAACGACAAGAAGAGTTCGAGGCCATCACTCTCTCGCGTTACGGGCAGAAGTCCGAGGATTGGCAGTCGCCGGATGACGACGGCGACTTTATGACTGCGTGATCCGTCATTGTTCCGGAACGCGACCGTTTCCCTGCGCACCGTAGCAAGATATGATGCTCCGAAATATGAGTTGGAGCAGGACGTCGATGTCGCAATCTTTTGACTGGATGCGTGCTACTCAATTAAGCGGCGAGGTAGATAAGCTCGCGAACCTCGCGAAAGAGATGGAATTAATCACCTCGGCGTGGATTGGTAAGGTTGTCGATCCACGGGCGATTGAAAAGAATCATTACGACCCAAAGCTGGAAGAGCTAAAGCAGCAATTTGGGGCGCAGCTCATCAAAGTGCACCAACTCGCACTGCAGCAAGTAGCCCGGATTGAGCGAGGCGAATCCGGGTTGGACGGTTCAGTTCTTAGCGCTGCTCCCGGGTTTCGCTACGCTCAACCCAGGCTACAAAATTACCCCCGCAACGGCGCCAGATTCACCGGCCCATCGAACAAGCCCGCCGATGAGTTTTAGCGTCTCCGCGGCACGCTGCTCGCTCCAACCGCCGTGCTTGGCGTTAAGCCGGAATTTGTCCTCGATGTCGGCGCGGCTCAGCGGCTCCTGCGCGCCGCCGCGCATATAGGGCTGGCGCTCCTCGACCGTCGTGCCGTCGCGTAACGTTACGCGGATGTGGCCGGTGAAATTTTTCGGGTAGGGATTTTGCGGATCGATCGCGTAGCGCACCTTGGCGGCGAGCGCGAGGACTGTGGGGTCGTGCACCGCCGCGTCGGTGAAATCGCTCAAGCCCACATTGCCGCGCACGAAGCCGGCGGCAATGCAATAAGGCGTGGAGAATTTTCCGGAATAGCCGTTGGCGGGATGCTGCTTGGCGGCCAGCGGCTCCCACAGCCGGTGCACCGTGCCCTCGCCGACATCGCAGACCATGTCGACGACGTCGTTGGCTTTGATGCGCGCGCCCAGCCGCCGCGCGCAGTCGATATAAGGATGAGTCATGGTTCCGCATGGATAGGGCTTGAACGCCAGCGTTTCGCGTGACCCAGCGCGTGCCGAAATCGCCGATCAGCGCGTCGTAGTCGCCCGCGGTGGTGCGCGCGAAACCGTGAAAGAAGCCATGCACGCCCTCGAACACGGTGCGCGGTCCGGAAAAACCGGCGCGGCCGAGCAGCGCCGCGCGCATGCCCGATTGCGCCGCCCAGCCGGCATGCAGCCGCTTGGTCCAGGCGCCCTCGGCCAGATATTCGATGATGCCGCCGGCCATCGACGCCACGGTGCCGAGCGCGTCGATCATCTGGCGGGCGTCGAGTTTGAGCGCCGCGCCGACGCCGGCCGCGGCGCCCACAGCGCCGAACACGGCGGTCGGATGAAAGCCCGCCTTGTGGGTGAGCGTCGGCGCCACGAGGCTCAGCCGGCACATGGTCTCGACGCCGACGGCGATGCCGAGGAGGGCGGCGCGGCCGTCGAGCTTTTGCCGCTCGCAGACGGCGAGCACCGCCGGCACGATCACCGCACCGGCATGGACCGGGCCGCCTTCAAACGTGTCGTCGAAATCCTCGCCATGGATCGCCGTGCCGTTAACGAGCGCGGCGGCAGCCGCCGAAAACGTAGCGGCGTGGCCGATCGCCGTGCACGGCCCCTCGTCGTCGCAGCCGGCCAGCGTGACCTTGACGTAATCCTCGTTGCGCGCGGTGACGGCGAGACCGACGACGTCGATCAAGAGCTCTGTGCATTTCTCCCGCACCGCCGCGGGCAGCCGCGCCGCATCGAGCGCGCAGATCTTTTGCGCCAGATGCTCGGCAATGGCGGTTTTGGGCAACGCATCGGAAACCATGGGCACGTCCGGCTTGTGATCAATGGCGGGAACGGCATGTCACCGGAAATCCCCGTCCGGTCAAGTGTTTGTTGGACCGGCGAAATTCGCCGTCTCATGACCGCTGCTAAGGTCAGAACCAGGTTCGAAGCAGCGGCGACTAATCGGCAAGGCCGGTTTAGGCCGCTCTTTATCGTATCGCCAGACGGATGTTCCCCATGCGCCGCGCTATCCCCGTTTTCGCCGCCGCCTGCCTGCTCAGTATGTTGGCGCCAGCGGCGCGGGCCGAAACCAGCCCCAATGCCGATATCTGCGCCTCGACCGACGACGCGCCTTATTTGCCTGAGCAGCGCATCGCTGCCTGCGGCGCGCTAATCGATACGCTCAACGACCAGCCGCAGGCGCAGGCAGCCGCTCTGGTTGATCGCGGCGCCACCTATTGGACCATCGACAAGACCGACCTTGCGCTGGCCGATTTCAATCGCGCCATCGCACTCGATCCGAACAACAAGCGTGCGTTCCGCGAGCGCTCCAACGCTTATCGCAGCATCGGCAAGCTCGATCAGGCGCTTATCGACGCCAACAAGGCGGTCGAGCTCGATCCCAACGATCCGGCCGCTTTCGACAACCGGGCCAACGTCTTCAACAACAATGGCCAATACGATCGGGCCATCGCCGACTACAATGAAGCCTTACGGCTCAAGCCGGACGACCCGCAGACCTTCATGGATCGCGGCGTCGCCTATTACTTCAAAGAGGACTATCAGTCCGCGATCGGCGACTACGACCAGGCGATCAAGCTCGATCCGAAGAAATCGCGCGCTTATACCAACCGCGGCGCCGCCTATAAGAAGCTCGGCCGCACCGATGCGGCGATTACCGACGAGAGCGAGGCGATCAAGCTCGATCCGCTCGAGCCGGAATATTACGACAATCGCAGCCTGTCCTATGCCGAGAACGGCGACTACGACCGCGCGGTCATCGACTTCAACGAGGCCATTCGGCTGCGGCCGCAGGCGAATTTCCTGACCAATCGCGGCGACGCCTACAATCACCAGCGCAACTATGACCGCGCCATCGCCGATTACGACCGCGCCATCGCGCTCAATCCCGGCTTCTATCTCGCCTACAACAATCGCGGCGCTGCCTATGACGAGAAGGGCAATCTCGACCACGCTATCGACGATTACGAGCAGGCGCTACGCATCAACCCGCAATTCGACAAGGCCGCCGAGAATCTGGCCGACGCACGGCAGGAGCGCGACCGGCGCGGCAACGCAACATCGGACGATCTGCTGCCGACGTTTGACTGCGGCGCGGCCCGGCGCGCGGTGGAAAAAGCGATCTGCTCTGATCCCGACCTGGCGCGGCTCGATCGCGAGATCGACGCCGCGTACAAGGCGGCGATGGCGCCACGCGACACCAAGGCGACCGCGCAGCTCCGCCACGATCAGCGCGGCTTTCTCATCCAGCGCAACAGGTCGTTCGGCAGCCCGCAATATAATCTCAAGCGCGAGATGGAATTACGGCTTGCGGCGCTGCGCGGTATGAGCGCGAAGGCGTTGCCTTAAATTCCGTCATCCTGAGGTGCGAGCGAAGCGAGCCTCGAAGGATGCGGCCCGAGCGCCCGGGCCATCGCCCTTCGAGGGCCGCTCCGCGGCCACCTCTGGGTGACGGACCATAGGGGGGAATACACGCTCAATACTTCGCCGAGATCGGCAATTCCTCCGCCGGGAACAGCGAAATCAGGCGGCAGCCTTTGTCGGTGACCACGACCTCTTCCTCGATGCGCGCGGCGGAGTAGCCGTCGGTCGCCGGGCAATAGGTTTCGATCGCGAACACCATGCCTTCGACGATCTCGGTCGGGTGATCCATCGACACCACGCGCGAGATGATCGGCCGCTCGTGCAGATTGAGGCCGAGCCCATGAGCGAATTGCAGACCGAAGGCCGCCATCTCGTCGGGGAAGCCGAACTCCTGCGCCTTCGGAAACACCTCGCAGATATGCGCGGTCGAGGCGCCGGGCTTGATGCGCTCGATGGCGTTGTCGAGCCACTCGCGCGCCATCCGGTAGGCGTCGTGCTGCGCCGGCGTGGCGCGAACGACGTTGAAGGTGCGGTAGTAGCAGGTGCGATAGCCCATGAAGCTTTGCAGGATGTCGAAGAACGCCTGATCGCCGGGGCGGATCATGCGGTCGGTGAAATTATGCGGATGCGGGCTGCAGCGCTCGCCGGAGATGGCGTTGACCGCTTCGACGTCGTCGGAGCCGTGGGTGTAGAGGAACTTGTTGACCTCGGCGACGATATCGTTCTCGCGAATGCCGGGACGCAGCATCTGGTTGACCACGTCATAGGCGCCGTCGACCATGGCGGCGGCGCGATTGAGCAGCGCGATCTCGTCCGCCGATTTCACCTCGCGGGCGCTGAGCATCACCTGCTGGCCGTCCTTGATCTTGAGCCCGGCCTTTTCCAATTCGAACATCATCGGCGGCTCAATGATGTCGACGCCGATCGGCATTTTGGCGACGCCGGCGTCGCGCAGGATCGCGGCCATTTCCTCGGCGTGGCGCTTCATCAATCCAAAGGCGGGATCGACCGTGCCGCGCAGGCCGACCAGGCCCGCTTTGCAGTTCTCCGGCTTGAGCCACGGCGCATAGAGCTTGTGGTGCATGGCGGCCGAGCCGAAGTCCCACAAAATGGGGTCGCCGCCGCGCACCAGGAGCGCCCAGCGCGAAAGCTTGTCGCGGGCCCACTCGCCGATCTTGGTCGAAGTGACGTAGCGGATATTGTTGTCGTCGAAGAGGAGGAGCGCGCCGAGGTCGGACGCTTCGAGCGCGGCTTGGGCGCGGGCGAGCCGGTAGCGATGCATACGCCGGTAATCGACGCGCTCCTCGAAATCGACCCCCATGGTGCCGAGCACCGGTAGATGGCGGCCCCAATTATAGCGCGGGTTGATGTCCTCGGCGGTGATCTTGATCGGATCGCGTCTGGTGATGTCGTCCATGGCGTACTCCCTTCGCCTTTTCGGTCATCCCGAGGTGCCCGCCGACGCGGGCCTCGAAGGATGAGCGGTCCCTGTGCTTGTCGTTGCTATTGTAGCTAATCTTACCGTTTGTCGACACGGGTTCCGCAGGGGCGGGTTTGAAACCCGCCCCACCGCGCCTCGATGTCACGGCATCGGCACTTCGCCGACGTCTTTCGGCACTTTGTAGCCCTTCTGGACCGCCGGGCGCTTGGCGATGGCCGTGTACCAGCGCTTGACGTTCGGATACGTGTTGAGATCGACGGTCTGCCATTCATAGCGCGACACCCACGGCCAGATCGCGATGTCGGCGATCGAATAGGCGTCGGCGACGTATTCGCGGTCGGCCAGCCGCTTGTCGAGCACGCCGTAGAGCCGGTGCGCTTCCTTGAGATAGCGCTCCTCCGCATAGGCCGACTTGCCCTTGTTGTATTTCACGAAGTGATGCACCTGGCCGAACATCGGCCCCGGACCGCCCATCTGCCACATCAGCCATTCGATGACCTTGTAGCGGCCGTCGCCCGATTTTGGCATCAGCTTGCCGGTCTTGTCGGCGAGATAGATCAGGATTGCGCCCGACTCCATGAGGCTCAGATTATTGTCGCGGTCGACGATCGCCGGGATACGGTTGTTCGGTGAGATCTTGAGAAATTCCGGCTTGAACTGCTCGTCCTTGCCGATGTCGACCGCATGCACGGTATAGGGCAGCCCGAATTCCTCGAGCGCGATGGAAATCTTGCGGCCGTTCGGCGTCGTCCATGTGTAAAGATCAATCACGGTGCTGGTCCTGTGCTGCTGAAATGCTGAGATTACGTCATTGCGGGGAGCGAAGCGACGAAGCAATCCAATCTTGGGCGCAGTTCTGGATTGCTTCGCTCCGCTCGCAATGACGCTAGGCGGCGGTCTTTTTACCCCATAACCGCGCCGAGGCGATATCCGCGCCCTGGCGGATGGCTTTGAGCTTGAGCCAGACCACCGGCTCAATCACCCATTCGCGCCGGGTGAAGGTGCCGAAGCCGCAGTCCGACGAGGCGATGACGCGCTCGCGGTCGCCGATGGTGGCGACGGCTTCTTCGATGCGGCGCGCCACCACCTCGGGATGTTCGACGAAATTCGATGTGGTCTCCACCACGCCGGGAATGAGGATCATGTCCTTCGGGAACGGCACGCGCTTGAGGGCTGAGTATTCGTGAGCGTGGCGCGGATTGGAGAACTCGATCGACAGCGCGCCGACCTTGGCCTGGTAGAGCGCCGGCAAGATTTTCTCCAGCGCGATGTCGTGGATGTGCGGGCCTTCCCAATTGCCGTAACAGATATGCAGACGCACGCGGTCGGGCGGGATGCCTTCGATGCCTTTGTTGATGGCGGCAACATGACGCTCGCAGCGTTTGACGAAATCGGCATCGGACAGATCGCGGTACATCATCGTCCGGTCCATGGCGAGGTCGGGCGCGTCGATCTGCAAAATGAGGCCGGCCTTGTGGATGGCCTGGTATTCGTTCTTCATTTCGCGGGCGATGGCGTCGAGATAATCGTCATGCGACGGGTAATAGGCGTTGAGCATCGTCGTCGAAATGATACCGGGCGAGGCCGCGGTCATGAACCGCTCGGAAAAGGCGTGCAGCTCGTCGGCGATGCGCTTGAAACCCGCGATCTCGTCGCTGATCGGTTTGAGATCGCGATACTTGAGCTCGGCTTGCGCCTCCGGCGCGCCATGCTGGCTCTTCGGCGGGTTGGGAAAGCGCCGCATCAGATAGCTGATCAGCTCGGGAAACTCCTCAAACTCGCGGCCGCGGCGGCGCTTCGATACGCCGGCAAAGCCCGACATGCGCTGCGGCACGTAAGTTTGGAAACCGATCCGCCGCTGCTCGCCGTCATTGCCGACGTCGATGCCGGCTTCCATCTGTTTGGCAACGACGTGGCGCACCGCCTTGTCCATTTCGTCCGCCAGCATTGCCGGGTCGAGTTTTTCGCCGTCCTCCTGCTTGACCAAAAGATCGCTCAGCGTCTCGTTGCGTGGCAGGCTGCCGACATGGGTGGTGAGAATACGGTCGCGGCTCAATTGCATTATGGGGACTCCGGCGGGGGATGAGGCGGCCTTGTCATAGCGCAATTTCACCGGAAAGACAGTGCCGGCCGGCATCGCCATTGCCGCCGAATTTCCACGTCGTCATAATGCTTTGTTGTGGGCAACGGGTGGGCAAAAGCCCGTGCTGATGAGGAAACGCCGCGATGAGCAATGCGCCGCCGGAATCCGCCATCCCGCGCGACTACAATTTCGCCGCCGATATCCTCAAGCGCAATCTCGATTCCGGCCGCGGCAACAAACTCGCTTATATCGATCACCGCGGCCAATACACCTATGCCGCGCTTGCCGACCGGGTCGAGCGCTTCGGACAGGTGCTGCGCTCGCTCGGCAGCCGCCGCGAGGAACGCGTTCTGATCTGCCTCCTCGACACCATCGACTGGCCGACCGCTTTCCTCGGCGCCATCAAGGCCGGCGTCGTGGCGGTTCCGGTCAACACGCTGATGACCGAGGCCGACTACCGCTTCATGCTCAAGGATTCGCGGGCGCGGGTGCTGGTCGTCTCCGAAGCGCTCTACGAGAAATTCGCCGATGCGATCCGGGACAGCGATGACCTCGAACATGTCATCGTCTCAGGCGACGACGCACATTCTCATCTCTCGTTCGACGCGCTGATGGCGGAAGCCAAGACCGACGCCAAGATGCCGGAAGGCGCTACCGCGGCAACGACGCGCGACGACATGTGCTTCTGGCTCTACACGTCGGGCTCGACCGGCCGGCCGAAAGGCGCGGTGCATACCCACGCCGACCTGAAACTCACCGACGCGCTTTATGCGGCGCCGGTGATCGGCATCGGCGAAAACGACGTCTGCTATTCGGTGGCGAAGCTGTTCTTCGCCTACGGGCTCGGCAACGCGCTCACGTTTCCATTGTCTGCCGGCGCCACCACCGTGCTGTTGCCGCAGCGGCCGACGCCGGACGCGGTCGCCGAACTCCTCAAGAAGCACAACGTCACGGTCTTCTATGCGGTGCCGACGTTCTATGCCGCTTTTCTGGCAAGCCCGGCGGCGCCGGCGCGATCCGATCTGAAGATCCGCCGCTGCGTCTCCGCCGGCGAGGCGCTGCCGGCCGAGATCGGCCGGCGCTGGAGCGACCGCTACGGCGTCGACATCCTCGACGGCCTCGGCTCGACCGAGATGCTGCATATCTTCCTGTCGAACCGCGCCGGCGCGGTGAAATACGGCACCTCCGGCAAACCGTTGCCCGGCTACGATCTCCGCCTGGTCGATGACGACGGCAACATCGTCACCAAACGCGGCGACATGGGCGAGTTGCAAGTGCGCGGACCGACCAGCGCGATGATGTATTGGAACAACCGCGAGCAATCGCGCGCGACATTCCTCGGCGAATGGACGCGGTCCGGCGACAAATATGTCGAGGACGACGACGGTTATTTTGTCTACTGCGGCCGCCGCGACGACATGCTCAAAGTCTCCGGCATGTATGTCTCGCCGTTCGAGGTCGAGGGTGTGCTGCAAAGCCATCCCGATGTGCTCGAAGCCGCCGTGGTCGGCTGGCCGGACACCGACGAGTTGATCAAGCCCAAGGCTTTCGTGGTGCTCAAAGTCCCGGACAAGGCCAGCGACGCCTTTGCGCAAAAGCTGCAGGACGAATGCCGCAAGAAGCTCGCGGTCTACAAATATCCGCGCTGGATCGAATTCCGCACCGAGCTGCCGAAGACCGCGACCGGCAAAATCCAGCGCTTCAAGCTGCGCGCCGAGGCGGCGACGAAGTAATTCGCATCCGCCTAATTCAGCGGTTCGACCTTGACGATCGAAGCGCCGTGATTGCTGCCGATCCACAGCGTGCCGGGGTTCTTCGCATCATCGACGAAGACGCGGCGGATGTTGGTCGGACGCGGCAGCGGATATTCGGTGTACTGCCCGCTCTTGATGTCGAGCCGCGCCACGCGGTCTGTGTTCATCGAAGCGGTCCAGGCGTCGCCGTTCTTGTCTTCGACCGCGTCATAAGGCGATGACCACGGCGTCGGCACTTTCCATTCCTCGATCTTTCCGCTTTCCGGATCGAGCATGCCGATGGCGTTGCCGAAGTATTCGGCAAACCACAGGCGGCCGCGATCGTCGACGCGCCCGCGCCGTGGATGCGAGTTCGGCGTCGGCGTGAGAAAAACCGTCGGCTCCTTGGTCTTGGCATCGATCCGCACGATGTTGCCGGCGGAGAAATCGAGCAGATACAGATTGTTTGCAGCATCGGCGTGGATGCCATAAGTGCCGATACGCTTGCCGGTGCGTGGATCCTTGGGCGAACCGAGGTCCTCGAATTTGCTCGATGCGAGATCGAGACGGTAGATGTGGCCGCCGGCAGAATTCTTGATCCACACTTTGTCGTCGGCGGGCGTTCCCTGGACCGCGAGATGCCCGAGCTGGCCGGCATCGGAGTCCCATTCCTTGGGGGTCGACCACATCTCGAACTTGCCGGTCTTGCGGTCGAGCTTGGCAATCGCGCTCTGATACATGACGCCGACCCAAGGGTTATCGTCCTTGTCGATTTCTAGATCGAGCGTGCCGAGCGAGTAGCCGGGTTTGGTCACCGGGATCGGATACTGCGTGACCTGACCGGTCTTCGGGTTCATCTCACCGATGAACATCTGGCCGAAATCCGAATACCAGACGTTGCCCTCGTGATCGAGCACGACATCGTGCGGCTCGATCAGCCGGTTCGGCATGTCATATTCGGTGATGATGACGTGCGTGGATTTGCCTGTGAGGCGCGGCAGCGTCTTGAGCGGCCACGACCAGGTGTCTTGCCGGCTCAAATTGATGCTGGCGAGCCATTCGGCGGCGGCCGGCGCCGCCTCGGCGGAGATCAGCCTGCGCGCGGCGTCGCCGACCAGCCGTTGCGGCTTCAACGGTGTGCTGCCCGGATAATAGCCGGCCATGCGCAGGAAGACTTGCTGGAACTCTTCGGCGTCGTGCGTCGAGCGCATGATGCGTTCAAGCGTGTGGCAGCTGTTGCAGTCGAGCAGCAAACGCTTCTGATCGTCGGTGCCGGGCATGCTCATGAGCCACTCGGCGTTGGTCATTTGCGCGCCGAGATTTTGCGTCGGCTTGAGCTTGACCTCGATCTTGTCCTCTTGCCCCGCGGTGACGGTGGCGTCCTGGGGACCGTCGAGATCATAGCCGATAGCGCGAATGCCGATCGCATAATGCCCCGAATCGAGGCGCGACGCCGGGAAGCTGAAATGGCCTTTGTCGTCGCTGACGACCGAGACGGTGATGGTTGAATCGTCTCTCCGGGCGCTGACGACGACGCCTTCCATCAAACCTTCTTTGGCGGAGCTGACTTCGCCCGAAAGCGCGGCGGCCGACTGCGCCAAGGCCGGCGCGGCGTGCAACACGAGGGTTGCAAGACCTGCGGCCGAAGCGACCAATAGGCTCTTCATCGACACGAAAATCGTCACAGAAACCTCCCTGGTGCGGACAGTGCGCCGCGCCCGGCGCTTCACTTGTCCGGTTTTATCTTTCGGCCGTTGAAGGCGAGCGTAGGTCCCCGGCGCGGCTGCCGCAACGGCAGACGCCGGCACCATGCCTTGCGTTAACGCCTGCCCGGTATTACTAGAACGCCGTTCCGATGGCGCGCCGCGGTAGCTCAGCTGGTAGAGCACCGCATTCGTAATGCGGGGGTCAGGGGTTCGAATCCCTTCCGCGGCACCAGATTTCCCCCAGCTATAAAAGCCCACAATAGTCGCTATCATCGCTCAACCTTGAACGATTGGAGCGACACCTTGCCCGTAATGAGTGGAAAACGCGCCTTCCTCGATTTGCTCAAGCAGGAGGGCGTCACGGTGATGTTCGGCAATCCCGGCACCACCGAATTGCCGCTGATGGACGCTTTCGCGGTCGAACACGACATCAAATACATCCTCGGACTGCAGGAAGCGGCGCTGATGGCGATGGCCGACGGCTATGCGCAGGCCTCCGCCGGGCTTGCGGTGCTCAACCTTCATGTTGCGCCCGGGCTCGGCAATGCCATGGGCATGCTCTACGACGCGATGAAGGCAAATTCGCCGGTGCTGGTCACCGCCGGCCAGCAGGACATGGAATACCTCGTCACCGAGCCGGTTCTGACCGCCGACCTGCCGACGCTGGCGCGGCCGTTCGTCAAATGGGCGGCCGAGGTGCACAGAGCGGAAGACTTACCGCGATACGTCCATCGCGCGGTAAAAACCGCGCTGGCGCCGCCGACCGGTCCGGTGTTCCTGTCGCTGCCCGGCGACATTTTGAAGAACGACGCCGATATCGATTTGCTGGAGCCGACGCGGGTCGCGCCACGCGTTCGTGGCGACGCCGACGCCATCGCGGCGGCCGCCGAACTCCTCGCCAAGGCCGAGCGGCCGGTCATCATCGCCGGCGACGCCGTGGCGCAGAGCCGCGCGCATAAGGAGCTCATTGCGCTGGCGGAAGCTGTCGCCGCGCCGGTCTATGTCGAGTTCATTCCGAATAGCGCCTCGTTTCCGGCGTCGCATCCGCTCTACCGCGGCATGATGACCCGCTCGCAGGCCGGCGTGCGCGACGTGCTCGACAAGCACGATTTGGTATTTTCCGTCGGCGGCGATCTGTTCACCTGGTCACTGCCATCCAATGTCGATCCATGGCCGCCGGGGCTGCCGCTCATCCATCTCGACACCGATCCGTGGCAGATCGGCAAGAATTATCCGGCCCAGGTGGCGATCCTCGGCGATCCTAAGGCAACGCTGCCCGAGATCACCACGGCCGTCGGCGCGCGCATCGGCGCGAGCGCCAAGACCGTAGCGGCGGCGCGGCTAAAATCACTCACCGAGACAATAAAAAAGGATCGCGAGGCGTTTCGGACGAAGGCTCGCGCGCTCGCCGGCAAGACGCCGGTGCAGCCACTCGCTTTGCTCGAAGCCATCGGTTCGATGCTGCCGAAGGATGCGGTGGTGATCGAAGAGATTCTCTCATCGGCGCCGGGGATCCGCGGGCTGATCGAGAGCGACGACGAACAGAGTTATTTTGGTCTGCGCGGCGGCGGCATCGGGTGGGGCCTGCCGGCGGCGATCGGCGTCAAGCTGGCGCTACCGGAGCGGCCGGTGGTGGCGCTGATTGGCGACGGCAGCGCCATGTACACGGTGCAGGCGCTATGGACCGCGGCGCGCTACCGGCTGCCGATCGTCTGGGTGATCTTCAACAACACCAGCTATCGCATCCTCAAGCAGCGCCTGGTCATGCTGCGCGGGCTCGCCGAGCAGGCCGATACTTTCGTCGGCATGGAGCTCAACGATCCGGCGATTGATTTCGTCGGTCTCGCCCGTTCGCTCGGCATCGACGGCGCGCGCGCCGCGACGGTCCATGACGCGACCGATCTGATCGCCAAGGCGCTCAAGGACAACAGGGCGATGCTGATCGACGTCGACATGGAGCGCGGCTACAAGCCGATGTGACGGCGCGAACTGCGTGCCAAAAAGCCGCCCGCGGGATGTCCGGCGGGCGGCAAGCGAAGCGTCAGGGGAGTGAACGCTTGGCTTAGTTGTACCAAGCCTTGCACCAGTGATGCTTCATCGCATAGCCGCCCTTGGTCTGGGCCACATCCCAGGACGGCGTTTTGACCCATAAAACCTGCGTCGTGCCCCAGGGCTTCGCCGTATGATCGTACCAGGCGCGGCAGGCGCCGGTGTCCTTGAATTTGATCACCGCGAAATCCGCGCGCGCCGGCGTGGCCGCGGCGAGACCGAGCGCAACGACGCCCATCGCAAAAACAAGACCCTTCATTAGTAACCTCCCTGTCCAGCCCATTACGGGGAAAATGACACCGAATACGCACCCGACCTCGCGGTCATACGCATGAGGCCAAGAGGCGTGATCTTGTGTGTCGGGAAGCGGCAAAAAAGTTCAATGGAAGGGAAAATCGGGGCGATATTTCTCGGCGTGTCGCGCTCGGTGAAAGCGACCCCTCCAGTATGCGCCACTGCTGCGGTGATAACTGGATCATCCGCCTGCGCGGATGATGACAACCGGAAATCAATGCCGGAAATGCCTTGTCCCGGTGAATACCATCGCAACGCTGTGGTCGTCGGCGGCCTTGATCACCTCGTCGTCGCGGACCGAGCCGCCGGGCTGGATCACCGCAGTGGCACCGGCTTCGATGGCGACGAGAAGGCCGTCGGCGAACGGAAAGAACGCGTCGGAGGCCACTACCGATCCTCTGGTCAAAGGCGCCTTGAGGCCGGCTTCCTTGGCGGCGTCCTCCGCCTTGCGCGCGGCGATACGCGCGGCGTCGACGCGGCTCATCTGGCCTGCGCCGATGCCGACGGTGGCAAGATCCTTGGCATAGACAATGGTGTTGGATTTGACGTGCTTGGCGACGCGGAAGGCGAAGCGCAAATCGCGCAATTCGGCATTGCTCGGCGCGCGCTTGGTCACCGGCTTTAAGACCATGTCGTCGACCACGGCATTGTCGCGGCTCTGCACCAGCAAGCCGCCGGCGACGGTCTTGGCGGTGAGACCCGCGGCGCGGGGATCGGGCAGGCCGCCGGCGAGAAGCAACCGCAAGTTCTTCTTGGCGCCGACGATGGCGATGGCCTCTGCGCTGGCGTCCGGCGCGATGATGACTTCGGTGAAGATTTCGGTGATGGCGCGCGCCGCTTCGGCATCGAGCGGGCGATTGAGCGCGACGATGCCGCCGAACGCCGAGGTCTTGTCGCAGGCGAAGGCCTTGCGATAGGCGTCGACCAGACTTTCACCTTCGGCGACGCCGCAAGGATTGGCGTGCTTGATGATGGCGCAAGCCGCCGCCCGGGCCGGATCGAACTCGGCGACGCATTCGTAAGCGGCGTCGGTGTCGTTGATATTGTTGTAGGAGAGCTGCTTGCCCTGAGCCTGGCGCGCGGTGGCGACGCCGAAACGAACGACCGGCGCGCGATAGAACGCGGCCGACTGATGCGGGTTCTCGCCGTAGCGCAACGGCTCGATCAGCCGGCCGCCGAAGGCGCGATAATCCGGCGCGGTGTCGTTAAGCTCCTGCGCGAACCAATTGCCGATCGCGGCATCATAAGCCGCGGTGCGGGCAAAGGCCTTGGCGGCGAGTTTTTGGCGCAGCGCAAGCGTCGTCATGCCATTATGCGCGGTGAGCTCGTCGAGCAGCGCCGCGTAATCGCTCGGCTCGACCAGTACCGCGACGTCGTTATGGTTCTTCGCCGCGGCGCGGATCATGGCCGGGCCGCCGATGTCGATATTCTCGATGCAGTCGGCGAAATCGCCGCCGCGCGCCACGGTCGCTTCGAACGGATAGAGATTGACGACCAGGATATCGATGGGGCGGATGCGATGCGCGCGCATCGCTTCGGTGTGCTCGGCATTGCCGCGGATCGCCAATAGCCCGCCATGCACGCCCGGATGCAGCGTCTTGACGCGGCCGTCCATCATTTCCGGAAATCCGGTCAGCTCGCTGACGTCGAGCACATTGAGTCCGGCATCGCTGAGCGTCATGCGAGTGCCGCCGGTCGAGACCAGCTCGATGCCGAACCCCGCCAATGTGCGCGCGAAGTCGACGACGCCGGCTTTGTCGGAGACGGAAATGAGGGCGCGGGTGGCGCGGCGGAGATGCTCGGTCATGGCGTGTATTTATACTCACTCTCCGATTTCGTCATTCCGGATCGCAGCGCAGCGGCGAATCCGGAATCCATAACCACGAATCGGGACTATGGATTCCGGGCTCCTCGCTGCGCTGGGCCCCGGAATGACGCCTATAGCGGCAGCCGCGGCTCCTCCTGCTCGCGGACGCGGCGGGTCGTGGCGCCCGCTGGGTTAGCGTGCTGCAGGCTCCACTGCACGCGCGAGGCGGTGCGGGCGTGGCCGTGGATGACGATCTGAGTGGTGCGGCGCGGACCTTCGCTGCCGGCGAGATAAACGCTGTCCTCGAGGTCGACGCGGTCCTCGTGCGCGGTGAAGGTCCAGATTTCCTTGTTCGGCGTCATCAGCATGACGCCGTGACCGTCGGTGAGCCGGGTCGCCTTCACCGCGGGATGCAGGTGAAAGCGGATGGCAAATTGATCCGGCCCGGCGCGCAACTGCGTGCCGCCGTTGGCGGCGAGAAAGATGTCCTCGCCGTCGATGCGGGTGCCGTCCGCCGCCAGCATCACCAAGCGTTCGTGCACGATGCCGAAGCGGTCGGCATAACCGTCATGCGTGGTCCGCAGCGCGATGGCATCGATCGCGTCCTCGCGCGTCACCGACACTTTGCGCGGTCCGCCCAACAGCGGCGAGCCGCCGAGCACGCGGCGGAACAACGCCAACTCGACGAAGCGCGCCGACGAGGTGTCGTTGAAGGTCACCGTCGAATGCGCCGCGGTCGAGCGCGCCAGCTGCCGCCAATTCTCGCGCCCGCTCGACGGCATGCCGCAATTCACCACGATCAGGCTCTGCTTCGGCGTGGAGAACTCGAACGACAGGCAGCCGGCATGGGCGTCGAGACTCATCTCGATCGGCGGCGCGCGGCCGGTATCCATAATTACGACGCCACCATTGGCTTCGAGGCGCTGGTAGGCCGAATAAGGCGCGTTGGACAGCGGCGCGCCGCGATTATCGTCGTAGGCCAACAGTGTGAGTATGTGGTCGGCCGGCGTCGCGCCCATGCCGTTGAAATGCGCGAAGGTGCCTTCGGAATGGCGGAAGAAGCGCAGCATCGGCATCATGCGGTCGATGGCGTTCGACAGCGCTTGCGGCGGCGCAATGTTGCGTGCGGTGAAGGCCTGCCGCAGCGGCAAAAATTCCAGCAGAATCTCGATGATCGCTCCGGGATCGCGGCTGATATGGCCGCCGTCGGGCAGGATTTGCTGCTCGATCGCGCGCTGCAAGTGCTCGGTCGCGGACTTGATGTGGCGTGCCTGGCCGGCAATGCACAGCGCGGCATAAGCGAGCGCAATGGCGGATTGCATCCGCGCGATGCCGCGATGCGCGTCACCCGCGGTATGGCGCAGATAGCGCACTTGGCGCACCAGACTGCGCAGGAAGCGCCGGTAGAAGCGCATGTCGGCGTCTTGCAAAATGAGCGTCGACTGGCTGAGCCAGGAGATGATGCGGCGCGACAGCACGTCGGGACGCCAGCCCAGCGCGTGCCAGGAGCCTTGTACCGCGATCCATTCGTCGACCAGCGCGCGGGCGTTGGCGCGGGTGATGCCGGAATCCGCCGCGCGCAAATGGCGCAGCCAGCCGAAACCGAGCAGCGCAGCCGCCCAGTCGTCGGACGGCGGCGGCTCCATTTCGAAGATCGAGCGGCCATCGCCGACCACAACTTTGCCCGCGAAGGCGAAACGGCCGGCATAGATTTCGCTCGCGCGCGTGGCGTCCGCCGTACGCAAGTCTTGCGGCGCGATCAACAGCCGGTCGGCCTTGAGCGGCAAGCGGAGGGGCCAGCGCAGAAACGGGTGACCGTTGACGCGGCCGGCGAGCCGCCGCATGGCGCCGCGGATCAGGAGCCAGGACAGCTTCGCGTGGTTCGCGACGGAAACGCGCGACATCGGCCCGTTCGCCCCTCTATCAAATTTCTGTTGCCCGCGGCTGCGACGGCAGCCCGCGGCGGCGACCATAACGAAACGATGACAAAACGGCCAACGGCCGCATAGCGATTTGATATCGCTAGCCTTTTACCAGCCTTGCGGCATAGAAGCCGTCGAGGCCGGAGAACCGCGAATCGGCGTCGCTCAGCTGGCACGGCAGCGTACGCAGTTCGCCTTGTCGGTTGATGAATTCGCCGCAACCGAATACGTCGGCCGCGGCGAGCGGCGCGCGCCGCATGCTTTGCTGGCGCGCCAGAAAATCGGCGACGATGGTCTCGTTCTCCTCCGGCTCCAGCGAGCAGGTGCAATAGACCAGCGTGCCGCCCGGCTTGAGCAGCGTCACGGCGTGGTCGATCAGGCGGCGCTGCAGGCCGGCAAGCTTGGTAATGTCCGCCTCGCTTTTGAGCCACGGCACGTCGGGATGGCGGCGGATGGTGCCGGTCGAGGAGCAGGGCGCGTCGAGCAGCACCGCGTCGAAATGTTGCTCCGTCGTCCACTCTGCGGCGTCGGCGCAGACCAGCTCGGCGGCAAGCGACAACCGCGCCAGATTTTCGCCAAGCCGCTTCATGCGAGCCGGCGCGCGGTCGACGGCGGTGACGTGTGCGCCGGCAGCGGCGAGCTGTGCTGTCTTGCCGCCGGGCGCGGCGCAGAGATCGGCAACGCGCCGGCCGCTGATGTCGCCGAGCAAGTGCGCCGGCAGCGCGGCCGCGGCGTCCTGCACCCACCACGCGCCGTCGGCAAAGCCCGGCAGTGCCGTCACCGCGCCGTGGGCGATGGTGCGCACCGATCCGGTTGGAAGGACGCGGCCGTCGAGCTTGGCCGCCCAGATTTCCGGCTCGCTCTTCACCGTGAGGTCGAGCGCCGGCTCTTTCCCGTTTGCCGCGGCGATGGCGTGCGCGGTTTCCGCCCCGTAGGCCGCGGTCCAGCGCGCCAGCAGCCAATCGGGTGTGTCGAGCGCCGGCATGTCGAGCGCCAAGAGCGCGGCTTTGCCGTCGCGCGCGATACGCCGCAGCACCGCGTTGACGACCCCGGCATAGCGCGCGGCGTAGCGGTCGGCCTGCACCAGCCGCACCGAGAGGTCGACCGCGGCATGGTCGGGCACGTCGAGAAACAGAATTTGCGCGGCGCCGACGAGGAGCGCGGTCTCGACCCGCGGCGCCTGCGGCGGCAGGCCGCGTTCGAGAAGCGGCCACAGCAGATGGCGCAGCGTGCCGAGCCGCCGCAGCACGGTGCCGACCAGCGCACGGGCGAGCGCGCGGTCGCGCTCCTCCAGCGTCGCGAGCTCGGTGGTCGAGTCGATGAGCTCGTCGAGCGCCCGGCGGCGGCGCAGCACGCCGTCGAGCATATCGGCGGCGACGCGTCGCGCGGCGAGGCCCGGTGCATCGTCGTCGCGGCCGGGACGAGGCCGCGGCTTTCGCACGCTTTTTGCCAAGAAAATTCCTCCTTGCAGCAGCGGCAGGGCTACGCCAAGTCTCGGGGGATGCCAACCGACGCCCCAGAGCCAGACCCGCCGGCCGACAAGCGGCCGCTGACGCCGGCAGCCCAACGCGCGCTCGCCGAAGCCGCGGCCCGGCGTGCCCGAGCGGCGGCCCAGGCCGCCAGCGCACCGGAGGAATTTTCCGGCCGCGGCGGCCTCGATCCAACCCGCTACGGCGACTGGGAAATCAACGGCTTAATCTCGGATTTCTGATTGGCTGCGCGTTTTCCAAGGCTTGGCAAGTGGCCTTGCGTATCTTGACATGCGCTGAGCCGATGCGATGGTCTCTAGCGCGACGGCCGACAGCATGCGACGCACCTTTCCGTTTGCAGCTCTGACAAATCCGCGGTGCGCCAATCCCCTGTATTTGGCGGCAGTTCTGTTTGCGCTCGGCCTCGCGGTGGGCGCGGCGGTGCTACCCTCGTGGGTGTCGCATGACGCGGTGGCGATCGCGCCGGCATTCGCAGCCGCAAACGCTGAACAAGCAGCCGCCGACATCCCGCCCGCGCACCGGCTCGATCCATCGATCGTCTATCCGGCCGAGGTCATCCGCATTATCGACGGCGACACCTTCGAGGCGCGGGTGCGGGTGTGGCCGGGAACTCGATGTCGATACCAAAGTGCGGCTGCGCGGTGTCGATGCGGCCGAGCTGCATGCGCGCTGCGCCAGCGAGCTCGAGCGGGCGCAGGCCGCGCGTGCGGCGCTGGAAAAAATCCTAAGCGAAGGCGGCGTGACGATCTCGCGCGTCGGCGTCGATAAATATGGCGGACGCGTCGACGCCAAGATCGCAACGCGCGGCACCGCCGACGTGTCGGCGGCGCTCCTCAACGGCGGATTTGCGCGCGCTTACGACGGCGGCAAACGCGGCTCGTGGTGCTAGCGCGTTACGACGACGCGCGTGCCGACGCTGACCCGATTGTACAGATCGGTGATGTCGGTGTTGTGCATGCGGATGCAGCCGTGCGACACGAATTTGCCGATCGAGCCTTCATTGTTGGTGCCATGGATGGCGTATTGGCCGCCGCCGGAGAGCGTCATGGCCGCGACGCCCATCGGATTTTGCGGCGAGCCGCCCGGCACCACCTCCGGCAGCCGGGAATAGTCCTTGCGGATCAACTCCGGCGCTTCCCAGGCCGGCCTGATATATTTGCCGTCGATGAAAGCGGTGCCGCTCCATTGCATGCCAAGGCGGCCGACGCCGACCGGGTAGCGCAGCGCCTGGCCGGGGCCGACGAAGTAATAGAGGGCGCGCTCATTAGTGCGGATCACGATGGTGCCGGGCAGATAGCTGTCCCGCACCGTAACCAGATCGCCATGAGCCTGCGCCGCGCTCGGCGCAACAGCGAACCAGCCGACAACAGCCGCCAACGCGGCCGAAAACAGGATTTTCCCGCGCATATTCACATTCCCTGACTGAAGAAGCCGTCCTACGAAACCCACGAGCCCATTCTACCCGAAATTCCGGCCGTCCTCAGCAGCACGGCGGCAACAGGGTAAGGTTTTCGCTAATTTTTCCGGAAGTGTGGTGCCGGTGCACCATAAGTTCCGTCACCCTAAGGCGCGAGCGAAGCGAGCCTCGAAGGGCGACGGCCCTGACGCCTCGGCCGTGCATCCTTCGAGAGCCGCTTCGCGGCCACCTCAGGATGACGGTTAGCCAGATGAGGGGGGTTACGCGCTCTCTTTGCTCTTGTTCTGCCGGTTATTGACCAGATCGTCGACCACCGCGGGGTCGGCGAGCGTCGAGGTGTCGCCGAGATTGCCGAATTCGTCCTCGGCGATCTTGCGCAGGATACGGCGCATGATCTTGCCGGAGCGTGTCTTCGGCAGGCTCGGGGCGAACTGGATGAGGTCGGGGGAAGCGATCGGCGAGATTTCCTTGCGCACCCAGTTCACCAGTTCCTTGCGCAGCTCCTCGGTCGGATGCTCGCCGGTCATCAGCGTGACATAGGCATAAATGCCCTGGCCCTTGATGTCGTGCGGATAGCCGACGACGGCCGCCTCCGACACTTTGGGATGCGCGACCAGCGCCGATTCCACTTCGGCGGTGCCGAGCCGATGCCCGGCGACGTTGATGACATCGTCGACGCGGCCGGTGATCCAGTAGTAGCCGTCGGCGTCGCGGCGGCAGCCGTCGCCGGTGAAATACTTGCCGGGATAGGCGCTGAAGTAAGTGTCGATGAAGCGCTGGTGGTCGCCATAGACCGTGCGCATCTGGCCGGGCCAGGAATCGGCGATGCACAGATTGCCGGCCGCGGCGCCGTCGAGCACCTTGCCTTCGGCATCGACGATCTGCGGCACGATGCCGAAGAATGGGGTCGTCGCCGAGCCGGGTTTTAACGGCGTCGCGCCCGGCAGCGGCGTTATCAAAATGCCGCCGGTCTCGGTCTGCCACCAGGTGTCGACGATCGGGCAGCGGTTATCGCCGACCACGCGATAATACCATTCCCAGGCTTCGGGATTGATCGGCTCGCCGACCGAGCCGAGCAGGCGCAGCGAGGCGCGCGAGGTTTTCTTCACCGGCTCGTCGCCGGCCTGCATCAGCGCGCGGATCGCGGTCGGCGCGGTGTAGAAGATATTGACCTTGTGCTTGTCGATGACCTCCCAGAATCGCGACATCGACGGATAATTTGGCACGCCCTCGAACATCAGCGTGGTGGCGCCGTTGGCGAGCGGTCCATAGACGATGTAGCTGTGGCCGGTGACCCAGCCGACGTCGGCGGTGCACCAATAAATGTCGCCATCGTGATAGTCGAAGACGTATTGATGCGTCATCGACGTGTAGACCAGATAGCCGGCGGTGGTGTGCAAAACGCCCTTCGGCTTGCCGGTCGAGCCCGAGGTGTAAAGGATGAACAGCGGATCTTCCGCGTTCATGTCGGTGCACGGGCACTCCGCCGTCACGACTTCCTTAGCCTCGTGGTACCAGACGTCACGCACCGGATCCATGTCGACCGGCGCGCCGGTGCGCTTGACGACGACGACAAAGTCGACGCCTCCGCATTTGGCGATCGCCGCGTCGGTATTGGCCTTGAGCGGGATCTTGCGGCCGCCGCGGACGCCTTCATCGGCGGTGATGACGATGTTGGATTTGCAGTCTTCGATGCGGCCGGCGAGCGAGTCCGGCGAGAAGCCGCCGAACACCACGGAATGGATGGCGCCGATGCGCGCGCAGGCGAGCATGGCGTAGGCCGCTTCCGGAATCATCGGCATGTAGATGGTGACGCGGTCGCCTTTCTTGACGTTGCGGTTGCGCAAAATATTGGCGAAGCGGCAGACCTCGTCGTGCAGTTCCTTATAGGTGATGTGCTTGGAATCTTTCGGGTCGTCGCCCTCCCAGATGATCGCAGTCTGGTGGCCACGCGCGTGCAGATGGCGGTCGATGCAGTTGTAGGCGACGTTGGTCGAGCCGTCCTCGAACCATTTGATCGAGACATTGGGCTTGGCAAACGAGGTGTTCTTGACCTTGCTGAAATTGTGCGTCCAGTGGATGCGCTTGGCCTGTTCTGCCCAGAACGCGTCGGGCTCGGCCAGCGAGCGCCGGTACATCTCCTTGTATTTGGCGTCGTCGATGTAGGCGCGCTTTTTCCACGCGGCGGGCACTTCGTAGGTCTTGTCCGGCATTTTCTTGTCCTCCACGCGCACTCGGCTCATACAGGCCGGATTATGAGCGTTTTCTGCGCCTATTATGCGACGACGGCCGGATGAGCGACAAGGGCTGAGCCGCGGGTCACGGGCCCGCTTTTGGCCGCTTATCCCTTCACCCCGCCCATCTTGCAGACGAGCTTCCATTCGGCATCGCGGACCGGCTGCACCGACAAGCGGGAATATTTCACCAGCGCCATGTCCTTGAGCTTCGGCTCCGCCTTGATCGCCGCCAGCGTCACCGGCTTCGGCAGCTGCTCGCGCGCCGCGGTTTGCACGGCGATCCAGGGCTCGCCCTTTTTGGCCGTCGGGTCTGGAAAGGCTTCGCGGATGATCTCGCCGATGCCGACCACCTGCTTCTCGTCGCCGGTGTGATAGAAGAAAAATTCATCGCCCTTCTTCATTTCCTGCAGATGCCGCCGCGCAGTGAAATTGCGCACGCCGCTCCACGCCTCGCCCTTCTTGCCGCGCTTGACCTGAGCGTCCCAGGAAAACTCCTCGGGCTCGGTCTTCAATAGCCAATACGCCATGCTTATTCCTCCGCCTTCAATGGCCGGGTCAAAAGCAACTCGATGGCCGCGTCCACGCTCATCTTGCCGTCGAGCAATGCAACCACGGCCACCGAAATTGGCATGTCAACGGCGCGCTCGCGCGCCATGTCGAGAAGCACCGACGCGGTGAAGGCGCCTTCCGCAAGGCCGGTCGTCTTTTGAATCGTTGCCGGATCGTGGCCGCGGCCGAGATTGACGCCAAAGGTAAAATTGCGCGACTGCGGGCTCGAGCAGGTGAGCAGGAGATCGCCAAGTCCGGACAGGCCCGTCATGGTTTCCGGCCTGGCGCCATAGGCCTTGCCGAAGCGGACCAGCTCGGCAAAGCCGCGTGTGGTGAGCGCGGCAAGCGCGCTGGCGCCGAGGCCGCGCCCGGTGACGACGCCGGCGGCGATGGCGAGCACGTTCTTGGTGGCGCCGCCGATCTCGACGCCGCGCACGTCGGTCGAATGGTAAGGGCGGAACGTCGCCGAGCCGACCGCTTGCGCCAATGCGGCGGCGAGCTTGGCGTCGGCGGCCGCGAGCGTCACCGCGGTCGGCAGGCCGCGCGCTACGTCGGCGGCAAAGCTCGGCCCGGACAAAATCGCGGGCACCGCGCCCGGCGCGCTTTCGCCAATCACCTCGCTCATGAATTTCTTGCTGCCGCGCTCGATGCCCTTGGCGCAAACGATCACCGGCGTGCCCGCAGCGATGAGCGGGGCAAGTGTCTTGGCCACGGCGCGCACCGCTTGGGCGGGAACGACGAGGAGAAGCGCGTCCGCGCGGGCGGCCTCGCTGACGTCGCCCGCGATGGCGATACTGTCATCGAGCCGTACGCCGGGCAGGAAGCGACTTTCGCGCTTCGTCTTCAGGGTCTCCGCGTTGGCGGCATCCTGTTCCCACAGCGTGACCTTGCGGCCGGCCCGAGCGCAGGTCAGCGCCAAAGCTGTGCCCCAGGCGCCGCCGCCGATGACCGCGATGTGATTGAAAGCCATTTCTCAGCGCGCTCGTCATGCCCAGCTTCATGCCGGGCATCCACGTCTACAGAACGGCCCGACTCTAAAGAGGTGGATGGCGGGGACAAGCCCGGCCATGACGGTTAGAGTGTTTCGCCGCGCAAGAGTTTTGGAACTTCGCCGACGAGTTCCGCCGCTTCGCGGATGAACAGCCGCTTCAATCCGGGCAGCCGGTCGACCAGGCCGAGGCCGACGTCGCGGGCCAGGCGCAGCACATCGGAACGGTTGGAGAACAGCCGGTTGAGCCCGTCGGTGGCGAGCCCCATCGCCAGGGTATCGAAGCGCCGCCAGCGCTGGTAGCGCTCCAGCACGTCGGCCGCGCCCGGATCGAGCCCGAGCCGTGCCGCGTCGACGATGACTTCGGCAAGCGCGGCGACATCCTTTAGTCCCATGTTGAGGCCCTGGCCGGCGATCGGATGGATGACATGCGCGGCGTCGCCAACGAGCGCGATACGGTCGGCGACGAAGGCGCGCGCGACAAAGAAGCCGAGCGGATGCACGCGCCGCGCGCCGATCACCTGGATGTCGCCGAGATGCAGCTTGAAGCGCTGCTCCAGCTCGGCATGGAACGCGTCGTCGGGCAACGCCACGATGCGCGCCGCCTCCGCGGTCGTCTCGGTCCACACGATCGAAGAGCGGCGGCCTTTGAGCGGCAGGATCGCGAACGGACCGGCCGGCAGGAAATGCTCCTCGGCGCGTCCCTCGTGGTCGCGCTCGTGCGCGACGTTGATGACGATGGCGGACTGACCGTAGTTCCAGCCGTGGGTGGCAACGCCCGCCGCGGTGCGAATACTCGAGCGCGCACCATCGGCGGCGACGAGGAGGCGCGCGCTCAATTCGCTGCCGTCGGCGAGTGCGGCTGTCACGCGGTCGCCGTCGCGCGCGAATGTGACGACGGCGGAAGGCTGCAACGTGACGCCAACCTCGCGCGCTTTCGCCGCCAAGGCATCGACCAGCAGCCGGTTCTCGATCATATGGGCGAACGGCTCGCCAGGCTCGACCTCGCCGGCGAAGGTGAGGAAGGTCGGCCGCACCGCGTCGCCGAGCCTGCTGTCGGTGACGACCATATCGAGGATCGGTTGGGCGTCCGCCGCGACAGCCTGCCAGACGCCGATGGTCTCGAATAGGCGCCGCGCCGCCGCGACGATTGCAGAGGCGCGTTCGTCTTCGCCGCGACTTATGCCCAGCGTCGGATCGGCGACCGAAACCGAAAACGACGGTCCCAGTCCTTGCCGCAACGCGATGGCGAGCGTTAGCCCGGCAAAGCCGCCGCCGGCAACCAGCACGTCGATATTGCTCCGTGTCATGCCCTATCCTAGCACGCCAGGTCCGGGTCGGGCTTGACCCAACCGCCGAACCTATATGCAAGGAAGCGCGCGGCCGGAACCGACCCGGCGCGAGGGAAGACAGCATGGCCTCCGCCGTTCAGGAACTGGTTGATATTCTCAATCTCGAAACGCTCGAAGTGAATCTGTTTCGCGGCCGTTCGCCGCAATCGCGCTGGCAGCGGGTGTTCGGCGGGCAGGTCATCGGCCAAGCCCTGGTCGCCGCCTGCCGCACCGTCGACGATGTGACGGCGCGGCCGCCGCATTCGCTGCACGCTTATTTCCTGCTCGGCGGCGATCCCAAAGTACCGATCATCTATGATGTCGACCGCATCCGCGACGGCAAGAGTTTTACCACCCGCAACGTCAAGGCGATCCAGCACGGCCGTGCCATTTTTTCGATGTCGGTGTCGTTTCACGTCCATGAAGAAGGACTGTCACATCAGTTCGCCATGCCCGATGTGCCGAGGCCCGAAGAGTTGCCGGACGAGGCCGAACTGAAAAAGAATGTCTGGCCGAAAATGCCGGAGCCGGTGCGGCGTTATTACGAGCGCGAGCGGCCGATCGAGCTGCGGCCGGTCGAGTACACCCGCTATCTCGGCGATACTTTCAAGGACGGCCGCTTTCACGTCTGGATGCGCGCCACCGGCCGGCTGCCGGATGAGCCGGCGATCCATCAATGCGTGCTCGCTTATGCCTCAGACATGATGCTGCTCGACGCGGCGCTGATCCCGCACGGGCGCTCGGTGTTCAGCGAGGACATCATGGCAGCGAGCCTCGATCATGCGCTGTGGTTTCACCGCCCGTTCCGCGCCGACGAGTGGCTCTTGTATGCGCAGGACAGTCCGAACCTCGCGGGCTCTCGGGGCTTCTCGCGCGGCCTGATCTTCGCCGCCGACGGCACTTTGGTCGCCTCGGTGGCCCAAGAGGGACTGCTGCGGCAGCGCCGCGGAACTGCCGGCACCTAGCGCTCAAAAAGCCGGGCCGGTGGTGACGGACGCCGGCAGCGCGCTGAGGCGGCCCGACATGCTGCCGCATGAGCCTAATTTTTAAGCACAGTGGGCGCCGGGCACTGGCGCGATCTGTTCGGCCAGGGGTGATAAATTCTGCGGTGCCGCAGTCGAGCGGGGATTGGCGTGTTGGGTCAACGTCTTAGGCCCGCTTTCCGGACTTGGCATGGGGCTTGATTGCTGCCTTCCGGCATTGACAGGGCGGGCTCCGGTTCCGGCCGCGGCCCTTGCACGGTCATCGCTGCGCCGTAGTCGGCGCATCCATCCAACAATCGGCCGCGGGGGCGAAAACAATGAAAGTGGTGATGGCCATCATAAAACCCTTCAAACTCGACGATGTCCGCGATGCACTCACCAAAGTCGGCGTGCTGGGGCTGACGGTGACGGAAGTGAAGGGCTACGGTCGGCAGAAGGGCCACACCGAGATCTATCGGGGTGCCGAATATGCAGTGAGCTTTCTGCCTAAGATCAAGATCGAGATCGCCTGTCCCTCCAGCCAGGTGGACAAGGTCATCGACACGATTACGGCGGCGGCGAAAACCGGACAGATCGGCGACGGTAAGATCTTCGTATTCGGGCTCGATCATGCAGTCCGCATCCGCACCGGCGAAACCGACGCCGCCGCGCTTTAGCGCATGTCCCGGCAAAATGCCTGCCCTCGGACTTGATGCGAGGGTGGAAACCGGTTGTGCGATCAGGAATCGGTTTTGCGATAGGGACATGCCCGACCAAACAGCCCATGCGTTTTTAGGGCTCGCGCTGAATCGACAATTTTGATGCAATTCCTGTCCGGCGGACGACTTCGCGATCCGCCAAGGGCAGGAGACGCCATGGCCACGATGATCGCCGCGCGGCTGCACGCCTACGGCCAACCGATGACGCTCGATCGGATCGATGTGCCGGAGCCGCGGCCGACCGACGTGCTGGTGGAGGTCAAGGCCTGCGGCGTCGTGCCGAACCTCGCGCGCGTCGTCAGTAATTTCTTCGGCAAGCTCACGCCGGACAATAAGATGATGCCGCCGCTACCGGCGATTTTCGGCCTCGATCCGGCGGGTGTGGTTGCCAAAGTCGGCGAGCAGGTCTGGGAGGTGCGCCCCGGCGACCGCGTCTATGTCAATCCGGCACGATCATGCGGCTCGTGCCGGATGTGCCGCAGCGGCCAGACGCTGGATTGCCCGAACTGGACGCTGCAAGGCTATTTCGGCCGGTCCCAGGAGATCATGCGGGCCTATCCTTATGGTGGGCTCGCGCAGTTCATCACCGCGCCGGCGACCGCGCTGGTCAAGCTGCCGGACACCATGAGCTTCGAGGCGGCGGCAAGGCTCGGTTATCTCGGCACCGCTTATGCGGCGATGAAAAAGATCGGTGCCGGTCCCGGACGGTCGTTGCTGATCAACGGCATCAGCGGCCAGCTCGGCCTCAACGCGGCGCAATTGGCGCTGGCGATGGGCGTGACCAAAATCTTCGGTACCGGCCGCAATGCGGCGCTGCTCGATCGCGTCAGGGCGCTGGCGCCGGGCCGCATCGATGTGCTCGCCGTTTCCCCCTCCCTTCCCTCCCCCGCAAGCGGGGGAGGGAAGGGAGGGGGCTCGCAGCCCGATCCACTGGTCGCCTGGGCCAAAGCGGCGACCGAAGGCCATGGCGTCGACGGCGTGATCGATTGCCTGCCGCCCGGCGCGCCGGCGAGCGCGATGATGCGCGCGCTCCACTGCCTGCGGCGCGGCGGTCTTGCCGTTAATGTCGGCGCGGTGATGGAGACGCTGCCGCTCAATGCGTTCTGGCTGATGACCAACCGCATCGGCCTGCAAGGCTCGGTGTGGTTCACCACCGGCGAAGGCGAGGAGATGGCGGCGATGGCCGGCGCCGGGACATTGGATTTGTCGGCACTCGAGCATCGCGTGTCGCCGCTGTCCAAAGTCAACGAGGTGCTGGCCGGCATGGACGATCGCGACGGGGGCTTCACCAATTTCGTCATCGACCCGGCACGTGTCGATTGACACGCGTATTTGCTTCCCGTCGCGAACTTCAAGAAATCCCTCAACGCTTTTCGAAGACCCCGGATCATCGATGCACAAGGCGCGCTGCATCGCGTCCGGGAGCATAGGCAGGAAGGGGTGAACCGACCCGCGAAATCTGCTAAGCGTGGTCCAAGAAATATTGAAACGAAAGCCCAGCGAGGACGTCATGTACGGCAATCTCGAACTCTTCATCGACGGCAAATGGCTCGGCAGCGACGGCCGCAAGGGCGAGGATGTGCTCAATCCGGCGACGGAAAAGCCGCTCGGCCATTTGCCGCATGCGAGCAAAGCCGATCTCGACCAAGCGCTGGAGGCGGCCAAAAAAGGCTTCGCCGTGTGGCGCGCCACCTCTGCTTATGATCGCTGCAAGATCATGCACAAGGCCGCCGACCTGATGCGCGAGCGCCACGACGCCATGGCCAAGATCATGGTGCTCGAGCAAGGCAAAACTTATCCGGAGGCGCGCGCCGAAGTCATCGGGTCGGCCGACATCATCGACTGGTACGCCGAAGAAGGCCGCCGCTCTTACGGCCGCATCGTGCCGGGTCGTGGAAAGGGCGTACGTCAGCTAGTGGTGCAGGAACCGATCGGCGTCGTCGCCGCGTTCACGCCATGGAATTTCCCGGTGCTCACTCCGGCACGGAAGATCGGCGGCGCCCTCGCCGCCGGCTGTTCGCTCATCCTCAAGGCCTCCGAGGAAACCCCGGGCGCCTGCATCGAATTGGTGCGCTGCTTCGCCGATGCCGGCGTGCCGGCCGGGGTGTTGAACCTCGTGTTCGGCGTGCCGGCGGAAGTGTCCGAATATCTCCTCGGCAAGGATGCGGTCCGCAAGATTTCCTTCACCGGCTCGATTCCGGTCGGCAAGCAACTTGCCGCGCTCGCGGCCAAGGGCATGAAGCGCACCACCATGGAACTCGGCGGTCATTCGCCGGTCGTGGTGTTCGCCGATGCCGATCCGGAAAAAGCGGCCGACACCATCGCCGCCTTCAAGTATCGCAATGCCGGGCAAGTGTGCATCTCGCCGACACGCTTTTACATTCAGGAAGACGTCTATCCGCGGTTCCTCAAGCGCTTCACCGAATACGCCAACGGCATCAAGCTCGGCGATGGTCTGGAAAAGGGCATCACCATGGGCCCGATGGCAAATTCGCGCCGCATCGACGCTATGGAAAGTTTCGTCAATGACGCTAAGCACCGCGGCGGCAAGATCGAGACCGGCGGCAAGCGCCGCGGCAATCAAGGCTACTTCTTCGAGCCGACGGTGATCACCGAAGTGCCGGACGATGCCAAGATCATGACGCAAGAGCCGTTCGGTCCGGTCGCGCCGATCGTCACGTTCAAAACTTTCGACGAGGTGGTCGAGCGCGCCAACTCGCTGGAGTTCGGTCTTGCCGCTTACGCCTTCACCACATCCAACGCCACCGCGGCTGCGATCGGCGATGCCTTGGAGTCGGGCATGGTTGGCGTCAACTCGGTCGCGATCTCGACGCCCGAGACGCCGTTTGGCGGCGTCAAAGAAAGCGGTCACGGCAGCGAAGGCGGCATCGAAGGCTTGGGCGCTTATCTCGTCACCAAATTCATCTCGCAGGGCTGAGACGAAAGCGGCCAACGATTGCGGCGACGAAAACCGCCGGGACCTGAAAAGTCCCGGCGGTTTTTAATTGATTGCAACAAATTACGATCGGTTCGCCATGTTTCGAACGCGAATGTGTTGCCGATGCGGCAACACTGGGTTAACCGAACCGGAGTTCTAAAACCATCAGCAGGAACAAATAAGGACGAGGACGATTGTAGAGCCGTGGCGGGGGATGGGAAAATGCCGGTCGTCGATGGACATTCTAGCCGCCATGTTCGCCTACCTTGTTTGCATCGCCGGGCTCGTCACCGGGCTGGTAATGTCGTTCGTGGTTTTCTTTTCCGCTCCCGGCGAGTTCTCGGCGCCGCCGGCTAACGCCATAGCGATGGCGGCAACACCGAACCTAAGCCCGAACTATGGCTCGCCGGCATCTGCGCCGTCGCTCAAGACGATTGCCAAGATCAGCCGATCCGACGGACAGAGTGTTGCCGCGGTGCCGGCAGCGGACTCCCCGGTAGCCATTGACGCCCGGCAAAAGCCGCTGTTCACGCGAGCCCATTTCCGCCGCCTGGCTGAAAAGGAACGTGCCAAGCAACTGGCCTATCGGGAGCGTTCGAGCTTCGAGACCCGGTTCCTGCATTTTGACGATTGAATGCCGGCGATCTGATCCGCGTCGATCAATTACGCGTAAGAACGCTTCAGAAAGCTGACCGCGTCGTCGGCAAGAACCTTCGGGTCGCGTTCGCCGCGTTGCGCATTCTCAATGATCCGCTTGGCGAGGAGTTCCTGCGCCGCCCGCTGATAGGCTGGCGAGGCGAGCGTGCTGCCTGACTGCTCGACCCTCTGCCAGGCGGTTTCGTAGACGGAAACCAGGAATTCAACCGTTTCCGGCTCAAACGCCGATTGCGCCAAAAGGGGAATTATCGACATCACACGGGTCCGTGTTTGCAATTCATTCTATCAACTGGCGACAAAGAGATTCGATACCGTGGCGTGGTCGAGCACCGCCGCCGCGGTGTTGCCGAAGTGCAGGGTATCACCAGGCCGCCGGCTGACGCCGAGCACGATGAGCTCATAGCCATGCTTCAATTCATCGAGGATCGCCTTGTGGGGCGCCACATTGGCGCGGGTCCTCATGCGTAAGTCTACATCATAACGCTCGGCCAAGGCACGGATATCCTTGAAGACGGCCTGTTCATTGCGGTGGGTGGCGCGCCGCCGCGGCCCGGCCTTTCCGTTTCCGGCGTTCGCGCTCGCGCGGGTGACATAGAGCACCGTCACCTTCGCGCCGGTGCTGCGCGCCAAAGCGAGCCCGACCTCCACCGCGCGGCGCGACACTTCGGTGCCGTTTACCGGAATCAGAATCCGGCCGAGCGGGTGCTTCGGACGATCGGTGTCGCTATGTGAATCCACGATGGCGAGCGGACCATCGAATTCTTCGGCGATGCGGGAGACGTCCTTGCTGAATCCGCCATTGGGATTGCGAGTCTTGGCAACGCCGATGACAAGAAGATCGTAGCCCTTGCGCGCTTCGCTGGCGATCGCTTCGGGATCGCTCGATTGCTGCTGCCGGGTGGTGACCTCGACGCTGCCGGGCTTCTCCTCGTCGGGATGCGCTTCAAGCGTCGTCGCAGCCTCGGCGGCCCTCTCGACGTGCTGTTTCGAACCGTCCCCATTCGATTCTTCGGCAGCGGGTCTCTTGTCGGGCGAATTCTTGTCGGACTTGGCGGCGGATTTTTTCCTCTTGGCGTCGCGCTTGCCCGCTTTCTTGTCGCGCCCGCCCTCGCTCAGATCGAGAATCGTGGTCGGCTTGCCGCCCGAGCCGGCGATGGCGCCGACCAGCCGCGCCGCCAATTCGCCGTTGGCGCTGTCGTCGGCGGCAAGCAGGAGCCGTTCCAGATTGGTGACAAAGCCCTCGGCGTCGAGCGCCTCGCGCTCGAGCCGCAGCCGTTCCTTTTTGCGCAGTGGCAGGCGCTTGAGCGCCCAGCGCAACATCGGTGGCATCGCCGTTGTCGTGACCACCGCCATGGTGACGATCGGCGTGAAGAGATTTTGATTGAGCACGCCCATCGACAGCCCGATCGTGGCGACGATCACCTCGGTCGAGCCGCGCGCGTTCATGCCGCAACCAAGCGCCAGCGATTCGGCGCGGCTGAGCCCGCCGAGCTTGCCGCCGAGAAAGGCGCCGAGGAATTTTCCGATGCTGGCGATGAGGATGATGGCGACCGTGAGCAGCGCCAGGTCGCCATGGCGCAGCACTGTGAGATCGGCGCGCAACCCGGACAGCCCGAAAAACACCGGCATGAACAAAGCGGCGATAAGCCCGCGCAGCTGTTCGTCGATGTGGCGGGTCAGGATCGGCGATTCGCCGATCAGGATGCCGGCGACGAAAGCGCCCAGCACCGTACTGACGCCGATCAGTTGCGTTATCAGCGCCATCCCGATCATGATGAGAAGAATCATGGTGATGACCGGAAAGTCGCTGGCGAAGTTGTCGTTGCTCCAGCGGATCAGATTGAAGACGATGCGCCGGCCGGCGGTGAGGCTGGCGGCCATGAACAGCGCCGTGCCCACCACGGCGCGGCCGACCGTCCACAGGTCGACGCGGCCCGCCGACGCCAGGCCCAGCGCGACGGCGATGATGACCCAGCCGATGGTGTCCTCGAGTATCGCCGAAGCGACGATGATCTGGCCAAGATCGCGGCGCATGAAATTCATCTCGCGCACCACCATGGCGACAATCTTCACCGACGAGATTGACAGCGCGGTGCCGAGAAAGATCGCCGTGACCAGCCGCGCTTCCGGGTTTGGCAACAGCGCCGCCGGCAGGAATTCGCCGAGCACGAAACCGCAGACAAAAGGCAGCGTTACGCCGGCGATGGCGACGGTCACGGCGGCGCGGCCGACGCGGCGCACCAGCGGCAGGTCGGTTTCCATGCCGGTCAGCAGCAGCAGCATCAGGATGCCGAGCTGGGAGACGGCGTCGAGCATGCTCCGCTGTGCGGCGTCGGCCGGGAAAAGCGCGTGCTGCGCCGACGGCCAGATCAGGCCGAACAGCGACGGCCCCAGTATCACCCCGGCAATGAGCTGGCCCATCACCGCCGGCTGACCGAGGCGCTGCGCCGCCTCGCCCAGCAGCCGGCCGACCAAGAGCAGCAGGCCGACTTCGGCAATGAACAGCACTTCGGAAGCGCCCGCCGATGCACCATTGGTTGCGGTCGCCGCCGCGGCGGCTATCGCGGTGCTGGCGGTTAAGACAAGACTAACTGCGATCAAACGGCTGGCCCAAAGCGGCAATGCACGGGTCCGGCCATGTTTGCGGGCAGGTCCGTGACCTAAAGCTCGCATCGAATATCCAAGGATAACCTCACCACGCCGATAACGCGCGACGCGGCGGTACGATCCGTTGCGGGTGGATGCGCGCCAATTGGCCGAATGCGGCGGGATTATCCAAAGGTTGCTGCGCAAAGCAGGATGGCGGAGAGGGAGGGATTCGAACCCCCGATACGGTTGCCCGTATGCCGCATTTCGAGTGCGGTGCTTTCAACCACTCAGCCACCTCTCCGGGAAGGCAAAAGCCTGAGCGTCGCGGCGCAGTATGTAGCGGCGGCGCTCAGGCGAAACAAGGGCGGCGAGGTTCAGAGCTCCCAGCCGATCTTGCGATCGAGCGAATAAGGCCCGCCGCCGCGCAGCGCGATGGCGAAGAAGATCAGCCCCCACAGGAACGTATATTCCCAGCCGTGATGAGCCCAAGCCCAGCCGTTGTGAGCAAAGAGCAGGCTGATGACCGCAAGCTCGATCGCGATCGAGGCGGCGAAGAAACGCGTGAACAGCCCGAGCATGACGCAGATGGCGCCGATGGTTTCATTGATGAAGACGATATAGGCAACCAGCAATGCGGGCTCCATGCCGTTCTTGGCGAACTCCTCGGCGGCCGTGGCCATCGACGGTCCCACGAGCCTGTTATAGCCGTGAGCCAGTAGCGTTCCGCCGACGGTGACGCGAATGAGCGGCCAGGACAGCGGAATGACGGCGTCATAGAACGGCTGCAGGAACGGCAGCAGCAGCTTGGGTTGGGCTTCGGCCATGTGTCCTCCTTGTCGCTTCCGATCTGGCGCCGATTTACGGCGCAGATCGGGCGTGCTGTCAAAGGTAGCGGATTATTTAGGCGCCATCACCAGCGAGTAACGCTCGTCCGCCGCCAGGCATTCGGCCAATGGCAAGCCGAGCTCCTTGCGCACGATGTTGGTGCCGAGCACCAGCGAAACGATCTTGTAGAAGGCGTGGCGGCGGCTCATGCCCTCGCGGCCCATGCCGCAATCGGTCGAGATCACCAGGCGCTCCGGCGGAATGTATTTGAGCGCGGCGCGGATTTTTTCCGCCACTTCCTCGGCGCTCTCGACCTGCAGCGTGTGATGATCGATGACACCGATGGCGATCTTCTTGTCGGTGATGGTCTTGCCGATGGCTTCGAGGTCGATGCCGCCGGAGCTTGAAGATTCGAACGTAATCACGTCGGCGTCGACCGTGTTGTAGGTCTCCAGCGCCGGCTTGTAGCTCTGCACGGCCGCGAACATGCGCTGCTGCGAAGGGTTGCCCCAGCAGGAATGCGCCCACACTTCGGTCTTGGCGCGCAGGCCCTTCACGGTGCGATTGAACACCTCGACCATCAATTGCGGCGTGATCACCTTGTCCTGGATCTTGCGCACCGCGATCAGATGGATCTGCGGCTCCTCGATCTGGATCACCGGACAGCCGGCGTCGGCCAGCTCGTGATATTCTTCGTTGAAAGCGTCGGCGATCGCGAACATGCGATCAGGCACGCTCTTGTAGTGGCGGTCCTGCAGCGCGAAGGCGACGATCTCCGCCGACACCGCGCCGAATTTCACCGGCTTCTCGGTAAAGCGCTGCGCCGCCTTCCACATCGCGGCGTATTGCAGATTGCCGCGCCCGATCGGGCCGCTGATGACCGGCATGACGCGCGATTCGAGATAGTCATGGAGGATGTGGCCGCGCGGAAACAGGATGCCGCCGCGGCCGGCCGGCGTCGGCTCGGGATGCGCCGCGTCGAGCCCGCTCATGTGGTTGGGCGGATAGGCGGTCCAGCTCTGGCCGCCAACGTCGTCGTCAAAGCGGCAGTCGCCGTCGGTGACGATGTCGAGGCCGGCGAGCTCCTGATCGCGCAGATAACAGGTCAGTGCGTCTTCATACTGCTCGCGGAAGCGGCGGCTGACCATGGCCTCGAGGAAATGACGGGTGCCCAGATTCTCCGTGTACCAGCTCGGCCGCGGCAGCGAGCCGGTGATGGTGGTCGGCAATTTGATGTCTTTGGTGCCCCGGTACATGGCGAACGCCTCCCCGATATTGCTTTGTCGTGCCCGGCTTTATGCCGGGCATCCACGTCTTAGCGATGAACATTAAAGACGTGGATGGCCGGGACAAGCCCGGCCATGACGGTCATCGAGGCGCCGCCCACTTTCAGATCAGACGATGGACAAGAGTGGGCAACGGCCTCAGGTACCCGTGAACACCGGCTTGCGCTTCTCCATGAATGCGGTGCGGCCTTCGGTGTAGTCGCGGCTGGCAAAGCACGCCTCGACCAGCTCGGCCGAACGCGCGAGATTGCGCTTGGAATCTTCCTTGACGACTTCGCCGACCGTGACCTTCACCGCCTTGATGGTCAGCGGCGCGTTGGCACTGATCATGTCAGTGATGCTTTTGACATAGGTCTCGAGCTCGGCCGACGGCACGACGCGGTTGACCAATCCCATGATGCGCGCTTCCTCGGCATCGAACTGGCGCGCGGTGTAGAAGATCTCCTTGGCGAAGGAAGGGCCGACGATATCGACCAGCCGCTTAAGGCCGGAATAGCCGTAGCCCAGGCCGAGCTTGGCCGCCGGCACGGCGAAGCGCGAATTGTCGGACGCGATGCGCAGGTCGCAGCAGGTGGCGAGCCCCAAGCCGCCGCCGATGCAATAGCCGCGGATCATGGCGATGGTCGGCTTCGGAAAATCGGCGATGCTGGCATAGGTCGCGTCGGTTTTCTTGTTATAGGACCGTACTGCCTCGATCGTGGCGCGCTCGCTGCCGAATTTCGAGATGTCGGCGCCGGACACGAAGGCCTTGCCGCCGGCGCCGGTGAGCACCACGACGCGGATATCGTTGTCGGCCGCGAAGCCATTGAGGATTTCGGTGGTCGCCTCCCACATTTCCAGCGACACCGCATTGTGCCGTTCCGGATTGTTGAAGGTCACGATGCCGACGCCGCCTTCTTTGCGCGAGAGCATCTTATCGGTCTGCGTCATGATCTTTCCTTCCCGAATTCACAGTGAACTATACCGGCAGCCAGCCATTAAACCGCATTGGCCTTGTGCAGCGCCGCGATCTCTTTTGGCTTAAAACCGAATTCCTTGAGCACGGCATCGGTGTTTTCGCCAAGCTCCGGCGGCCGTACGGCAAGCCGCGATGGCGTGCGCGACAGCTTCATCGGCTGGGCGACCAGCCGCATCTTGCTCTTGTCCTTCATCGTGACGCTCTGCGCCATGCCGAGATGCTCGACCTGCGGGTCGGCGAATACCTGGTCGATCGAATAGATCGGCCCGCACGGCACGCCGGCCTTGTTCAAGCGGTCAATCCACTCGGCACTGGTTCGGCCGGCCATGTAGGAGTCGATCTCGGCATTGAGCGCATCGCGGTTTTTCGAGCGCGCCGCGCCGGTCTGATAATTGGGATTTTGCAAGAGCGCCGGCGCCTCGGCGGCCTCGCAGAACCGCTCCCAGATTTTCTGTCCCGTGGCGGCGACGTTGATGTGGCCGTCCTTGGTCTTGAACACACCGGTCGGGATGCTGGTCGGATGATTGTTGCCGGCCTGCTTCGCGACTTCGCCACTCACCAGATAGCGCGCGGCCTGGAAGTCGAGCATGAAAATCTGCGCCTGCAACAGCGAGGTTTCGATGTGCTGGCCTTTGTGCGATTTCTCGCGTTCGAGCAAGGCGACCATGATGCCAAGCGCCGCGAACAATCCGGCGGAAAGGTCGGCGATCGGAATGCCGACGCGCACCGGCCCTTGCCCCGGCAGGCCGGTAATCGACATCAGGCCGCCCATGCCTTGGGCGATCTGATCGAAACCGGGCCGGTTGGCGTAGGGCCCGTCCTGGCCGAAGCCGGAAATGCTGGCATAGACCAGGCGCGGATTGATCTTGGCGAGAGTTTTATAGTCGATGCCGAGCCGCTTCTTCACGTCGGGGCGGAAATTCTCGACGACGACGTCAGCCTTCTTGACCATGCGTTTGAAGGCGGCCAGTCCGGCCGGTGCCTTCAGATTAAGCGTCATGCTGCGCTTGTTGCGGTGCAGATTCTGAAAATCCGAACCCTCGCGCGGGCCGCCCATCGGCTCCTCCGGTCCGGGCGGTGATTCGATCTTGACGACATTGGCGCCCCAATCGGCGAGCTGGCGCACGCAGGTCGGTCCCGACCGTACCCGGGTGAGATCGAGCACCGTGAAGCGGGCGAGGGCTTTCGAAGCGCGTGGAAAGGGCATTGCTGGCGTCTCCGCTGCCGGTTCGGCCGGCGTCATTTTGCCGGCCCAATCCACACTGCGCCGGGCCGGAAAGGGCCAGAACTTCCCCGATCTGATCGGCGTTGTCCACCGGCTCGATGGGGTGCGCAGCCAGTCGTTCGCGCCCTGCAGAAGCGATACAGTAGGTGCCGCCAACGGCCATCTTTCCGGCACTTTCGAGAGGCGATCATGAACGAGGATGTTCTCAATGTCAGTGTACGCAAGTTTTTGAAAAAAGTCGGTATCACGTCGCAGCGCGAAATCGAGCAAGCGATACGCACGGCCATCGCTAACGGCCGGCTCAAAGGCAATGAGGCGCTGCCGGCCAAGGTGCTGCTCAGCGTCGAAGGCCTCGGCTTGTCGGTCGAGATCGAGGGCGCCGTCGAGCTTGAATGAAGACGTGCGCCAGTTCCAAGAAATTCCGGGATGACAATCATGATGATTGACCTGCGCCGTCCGCTTATTGCGTTCATGCTCGTTGCCGCCGCCGCGGCAACGGCGTTGGCACAGGAGCATCCCGGCCACGGCGGCGGCGCCCGCTCCGACCGCCAGGGCGAGAGCCAACAGGAGAGCCAGCAGAGCGGCCCCGGCGTGCTCGCGCTGTTGCCGCCCGATGCCGTCACCGAGCACTCAATCGACGTTAAATCCGGCAAACTTTCCTATACGGCGACGGCCGGAACGTTCCCGCTGTTCGATCAATCGGGCTCGCGGTCGGCGCAGATATTTTACACCGCTTACGTCGCCAAGACGGACGACAAGACCGACAATACGGCCACGCGGCCGGTGACCTTTGTCTTCAACGGCGGGCCGGGCGCGGCATCGGCGTTCCTCAATCTCGGACTGGTCGGACCCCGCATCGCCGAATTCGGCGCGAACGGCCGTGATGGCTCACATGTCCGGCTCGTCGATAATCCCGATACCTGGCTCGCTTTCACCGATCTGGTCTTGATCGATCCGGTCGGCACCGGCTGGAGCCGGGCGGCCAAGCCCGACGATGGCCGTTTTTTCTGGAGCGTGCATGGCGATGCGGAGTCGATGGCCAAGGTCATCGCGCTCTACGTCGCGAAAAACAGCCGGGCCAGTTCGCCGAAATTCATTCTCGGCGAAAGCTATGGCGGGTTCCGCGCGGCCAAAGTCGCCCGTGCGCTACAAAACGATCAAGGCATCGTCGTTTCGGGACTCCTGATGCTATCGCCGCTGCTCGAGGGCCATTTCCAATTCGGCGGCGACCACTTTGCGCTCGGCGCCGCGCTGCAGCTGCCGTCGCTCGCCGCCGCCGAGCTTGAGCGCAGGAACGCGTTTAGCACCGACGCTTTGGCACAAGCCGAGCATTTCGCGCTGACCGATTACCTCACCACGCTGGCCGGCCCGCCGCTGCAGGGCGACGCCGCCAAGAGCTTTTATGCGCGCGTCGCCAAGATCACCGGCCTGTCGGTCGACGCGATCACGCAATCGCGCGGCTTCATCGGTGACGACTACGTCAAGAATTTCGCGGGCGGCCACAAGATCGTCAGCCACTATGACGCGACCTTTGCCTCGGACGATCCATATCCGGAAACACCGGTGGCGCGTGGCCCGGATCCGATCCTCGACGGCATGATCCGCGCCTACGGCGGCGCCTTTGTCGGCTATGCGCGCGACGAACTCGGCTTCAAGACCGAGATGACCTACAATCTGCTCGACGGCAGCATTTCGAGCAAATGGGATTGGGAGCAGGGCCACGGCCAGCCGAGCGTCACCGACGATCTGCGCGTGCTGCTCGCTCTGTCGCCGTCATTCCGGCTCATGATCGCGCACGGCTACAGCGATATGGTCACGCCCTATGCGGTGACGCGCTATCTGTTGCAGCATCTGCCGCCGTTCCAAGGCGAAGAGCGCACCGAGCTCAAGCTCTACCGCGGCGGCCACATGTTTTATCTCGATCCGGACTCGCGCAAGGCGTTCACCGCCGACGCCAAGACGATGTACGTCTCGCCGTGATGGTTGCCCAAGACAACTAAACGCCGAAGTCCTAGGCCATCAATTTTGGCGTTAACCTCGATTTTGCCGCTGCCGCGATTTTTGAAAAGCGGTCGCGTCCTGCATGCGGGGCAGCGGCGCTTTGTCTCACCGATTCCAAGGATACCGCCACCGGGTGTTGTAATCGGCGAAAATCTCCCTGCGAAGGGCCTCCTTGCGTCGTCAATGACTAAGAAATGGGCTCTGCCGCCACCGCGGCGGCGGCGAGACCGGCTAATTCGCGTTGCCTTCCGCGCCGTTATGCGACATTCGTTTGATTGAACAAGCCGGCCGTTTTGATCTAAATGGCCGGAATTCACGCGCGATCCAAAAAAGCCTCAGGGAGGAAGTAATGTCCAAGGACCTCGTCGGCGTCCCCGTTAAGCGGCGGACGATACTCAAAGCCGGCCTCGCGCTCGGCGCAATGCAAGTGGCGAGCCCGTTCGTGGTGAAGTCGCTCGCCGACGAGCCGGTCAAAATCGGCCTCGATAATCCGCTGACCGGGACCTATGCCGCGCTCGGCAAAAACGAATTGATCGGCGCTCAGCTTGCGCTCGACCAGATCAATGCCAAGAACGGCATTCTGGGCCGCAAGGTCGAGTTGCTGGTCGAGGATTCGACGAGCGCTGACGCCGCGGTTGCGGTGCAGAAGGCCAACAAGCTCATCGACGGCGACAAGGTCAACTTCCTTCTGGGTAACATCAACTCTGGGCTGGCGCAGGCGATGGCCAATGTCAGCTACGAGAAGAAGGTATTCCATATCGTGCCCGGCGGGCACACCGACTCGGTCACCGGCACGCAGTGCCATTGGAATGTGTTCCGCGTCTGCAATACGACGCGAATGGAGACCAATTCTGTCTCCAACGTTTTGCTCAAATCTTACGGCAAGAAGTGGTACTTCATCACGACGGACTACGCGTTCGGCCACTCGCTGCAACAGGGATTCGAGGCCAGCCTGAAGGCAGCAGGCGGCACCGAACTGGGCGGAGACATGGTGCCGCTCCAGTCAACCGACTTCTCGTCCTACCTGATCAAGGCGCAGTCAACCAATCCGGACGCGCTCATCCTCCTGCTGGCCGGCGACGACATGATCAACTGCCTCAAGCAGGCAGTGCAGTTCGGGCTCAACAAGAAAATCCACATTGCCGGAGCGCAACAAGAGCTCGAAGTGAATCTTGGGCTGCCGCCCGACGCGCTGTTCGGCGACTGGGTATTTGAGTGGTACTGGAAGCAACCTGGCGTGCCGCATGTCGCAGAGTTTGTCGCCGATGTCCGCAAACGCAGCGGCGGCAAAGTGCCGACCGCGCGCACCTGGTTCGGCTTCGCCTCGGTTCATTCCTGCAAGCTCGCAGCGGAAAAGGCGAAATCGCTCGACCCGGTCAAGATGGCCAAAGCGATGCAGGGTCTGGTGCTGCCGCCGGAGGTCGCGCTGATGCCGAACAACCCGTATTACCGCGTCGGCGATAACCAGTTGATGCCGACACTGTTCGTCGGCGAGTCGCAGCCGGCGCCTGCGGGCGGAGATCCGGAAGATCTGTTCAAGGTCACCCAACTGGTCAAGGGCGACGAAGCGGCGCTGCCGGTCGACCAGACCGGTTGCAAGATGACGTGGCCGGCCTGATAGTATGAAATGACCAGACGCCGCCGACCGCGGCGTCTGGAATTCCGGGGCAGCGTAAGGGGTTTACATTGACGCATGGAGCGGTGACCGCAGTCGCGCCGGCGAACTCGCGGGCGTTGATCTGCGGTTCGCTATGACGTTAATTCGCGTATGACACAGCTCGTCTTATTCAACATATTCAATGGTCTCATCATCGGCGCGTTCTACGCGCTGATGGCCCTCGGCTTGTCGCTGATCCTCAATCTGACCGGCGTAATCAATTTCGCCCATGGCGGATTTCTGGCGATCGGTGGCTATCTGGCCTACACGCTGCTGCCCTATTTCGGCTTCTGGGGCGCGCTGGTGCTGGCGCCGATCCTGACCGGCTTCATCGGCATCCTGGTCGAACGCGTTCTGATCCGCAGGCTTTACGGGCGCGATCCGCTCTATAGCCTGCTTCTGACCTTCGGCTTGGCGTTCATGATTGAGGACGGCACGCGTTTCATTTGGGGCGCGCAGAGCTTGCCGTTCTCGATCCCGAATTGGCTGTCCAGCCCGCTCAGCAGTGAATTTTTCTTCCTTACCGGCTACCGCGTGTTCATGGTGTTGTTGGTGACGCTGGCAGTGGCCGGGCTTTTCGCGATCTTGAACTATACGCGGCTCGGCATTCGCATTCGCGCCGGCACGCTCGATCTCGAGACTGTTTCCGTGCTGGGCGTCAACGTCCGCGTCCTGCGCAACCTGAATTTCGGTCTCGGCATCTATCTCGCGGGTCTCGCCGGTGTGCTCGCCGTCGGCATGTTGGGCCTGCAGCCGACGGTCGGCGATAATCTCATCATGCCGAGTTTCATCGCCATCATCGTTGGCGGCCTCGGCTCGCTCCCCGGCACGCTGCTGGGGGGATTGCTGATCGGCGTCGCCTCCGGCGTCACCAGCGTGTTCTTCCCTTCGGCGAGCGAGGCGGTGATCTACGTGATGATGGCGGCGGTCTTGATCGCCCGGCCGCGCGGGCTCCTCGGCGAGGAGGGGCGCTTCTGATGCCGAAACTCGACAAGCGCTCAGCCGACATCCTGCTCTGGACCCTGCTGCTAACCGCGCCGTTCTGGATGACCCATGTCGGCAGCTACGTCGAGTTGGGTAGCCGCGTGCTGGTCTACGCACTGGCCGCGATGTCGCTCAATTTCCTGCTTGGCTACACCGGCGTTCTGTCGTTCGGACATGCCGCATATTTCGGCCTCGGCGCCTATGGCACGGCTTTGACCATCAAATACCTGTATCCGAGCACGCCGGTCGGCATGCTGGTTGGGATCCTCGTCGGAACCGCGGCAGCCGCGGTGATCGGCCCGATGATCGCGCG
This sequence comes from uncultured Alphaproteobacteria bacterium, assembly GCA_963784325.1. Taxonomy (GTDB): domain Bacteria; phylum Pseudomonadota; class Alphaproteobacteria; order Rhizobiales; family Xanthobacteraceae; genus BOG-931. Next base: position 106,722 of record CAWARC010000001.1, read on the forward strand.
GCTGCGCGGCATCTATTTCGCCATGTGCACCATTGCCTTCGGCCAGGTGTTCTATTTCATCGCCTTCCAATGGAGTTCGGTCACCGGCGGCGACGATGGCGTCAGTGCCTGGCACCGCATGCCGCTCAATCTGGGCTTCACCACAATCGACATCCTTCAGAGCAGCTGGGCGTTCTATTACTTCGTCCTAACGGTGGTTGCGGTTTGCGCGGCGGCGATGGCCTTCCTTCTGCGGTCACCGTTCGGCCGCACGCTGCTTGCCATCCGCGAGAACGAGCGCCGCGCGCGTTTTCTCGGCATTCCAGTGGACCGGCACATCTGGATGTCATGGGTAATTTCCTCCTTCTTCGTCAGCGTTGCCGGCACCCTCTATGCACTGTTGAACAACTTCGTCGATCCGCGCGCCGTACGCTGGGATCAGTCGGGCATGTTCGTGATCATGGCGGTGCTGGGCGGCATGAGAAGCTTCTGGGGACCGCTGATCGGGGCCGCGATCTTTATCGTGCTTGAGGATTATCTTTCGAGCCTTACCCAGAACTGGGAATCCTTCATCGGTCTGTTCTTCGTGCTGATCGTGCTATTCTTCCCGCGCGGCGTGCTGGGCATCATTCGGCGAAAGGTGACACCGTGACCCTGTTGCGTGTTGAAAAAGTCTCGAAGCATTTCGGCAGTCTGGTCGCCGTCAACGATGTATCGATGACGGTCGAGCCGGGTGAGCTGCGCGCCGTGATCGGCCCCAACGGCGCTGGCAAGACCACTTTCTTCAACCTGATCAGCGGGTTCCTCACGCCGAGCTCCGGCCGCATTATTTTCGACGGCGACGACGTGACGAATCTTTTGCCGGCGCGACGGGTGTGGCGCGGCATGGCGCGGACCTTCCAGATCACCGAGGTGTTTCCGGAGCTCACCATCCGGGAAAATCTGCGCATCGCGGTCGAGGTCGCCAGCGGTTATCGTTTGCGGTTGTGGCAGTCGCAGGATGCCGACGGCGAGGTCAAGGCGCGCGTCGTCGATTTGCTGGAAATGAGCGGCTTGACCGAAAAGGCCGACCGGCTAGTCGGCGAGCTCGCCCATGGCGACCAGCGCGCCACCGAGATCATGATGGCGCTGGCGCTCAAGCCGCGGCTCTTGCTGCTCGATGAACCGACCGCCGGCATGGGCGACCAGGAAACCTACGACATCACGCAATTGATCCGTAAACTGCATCGCGAGCAGAAGCTGACGATCGTGTTGATCGAGCACGACATGCGCGTCGTCTTTCATCTCGCCGACCGCATCATGGTGCTCGACCAGGGCAAATTTCTCGCCGAGGGCACGCCGCAGGAGATCGCCGCAAACGAGGCGGTGCAGGGGGCGTATTTGGGGAAGGTAGCAGCGTGAGCGCCGTCGTTCTCGAGGCCGAAGGCCTCCACACTTATTATGGCAAGAGTCACATTCTGCACGGCGTCGGTCTGGAAGTGCGGGAAGGCGAGATCGTCGCGCTGCTCGGCCGCAATGGCGCCGGTAAAACCACGACGCTGCGCAGCTTGGTCGGTCTCACTCATGCGCGCGACGGCGCGGTGCGCATTTTCGGTCACGCCACCACGGACTGGCCGCCGTACCGGGTCGCAAATCTCGGCGTCGGCTACGTGCCGGAAGGACGCCGCATCTTTCCCAATTTGACGGTCGAGGAAAATCTCAAGGTGCCGATCGAGCGGCCGGGGCCATGGACGATCGCGCGCATTTACGAGCTGTTTCCGCGGCTCGCCGAACGCAAGAACAACAAAGGCCGGCAGCTGTCCGGCGGCGAGCAGGAAATGCTGGCGATTGCGCGGGCGCTGCTGTTGAACCCGAAGCTGCTGCTGCTCGACGAGCCCAGCCAAGGCCTTGCGCCGCTGATCGTGCAGGACGTGTTCAAGGTCGTCACCTCGGCGCGCGAGCAAGGCATTTCGGTGCTGCTGGTGGAGCAGAACGTGCGTGCCGCCGTCGAGGTCGCCGACCGGGCCTATGTGCTCGACGACGGCCACGTCGTTTATTCCGGTCCCGCCGCCGAGTTTGCCAAAGACGAAGAGCGGGTGCGCTCGCTCGCCGGCGCCAGCGCCGAGGAATGGGAGCCGCGAGCGTAGCTCGCCGGGGCGCTTGCAGCGCGGCCCTTGCTCAGCTCGATTTATTGGGATCGAGACCGTATTTGGCGCACATCGTCGCCACGATGGATCTGTCTTTGCCGCCGGCGATGAGACCCATGACGGCGGATTTCACTCGGTTGCCCGCCATCTGCGCCTCGACGATATAGAACTGCTCGCCGTTGTAGGCGGGGTACGGGCTTTGGCCGTCGACCACGCCGCAATAATTGACGGACTGGTCGTTGACGATCGACGGAAACTTTGCCCAACGATATTTCGCGGAAGCGGGATTGCGCAACGAGTTGGCAACCGACGCCATAATGGCTTTCTTCTCCGCCGGGGTCAGATCGCGCATCGCGACGTTGGCAGAGGCGCTCGCATCGGCGACATTGTCGCCGCCGCTTGCCGCCGCTGTTCCTTGAGTGCCGGTCGTCGCGCAGCCGGAAAGCCCAAGGCCCACCGCCAACGTGGCTATCACGCTGAATCTCGCTATTTGCACGTTATATCCGTCGCTAAAGGAGGCTGAAGGCGGCCTAGTTTCCGGTTTTGCTCGATACCCGGACTTGGCCGATCGTGACGTGCGGGGCCGATGTGGGCGCGGCACGCGCCACTCTCGACTCGGGCTCGCCGTTGGGGCCGATCGTATAGACATGATTGTTGATCATCGCCCTGCCGTCGCGCGTCGGGCTGCTCATTTCCTTGACGTTGTCGCTCACCAGCGTCTCCGCCGCGTCCGGGTGGCCGGTATTCAACAGGCGCAGATGCGTCACGAACACCTTGGGATAGATCAGCGACGAAGCCGGCACCTTAAGTCCCATGAACTGCGCCACGTCGCCGACGAACGCGTTGCAGTTATACAGTTCCGCGCTCCACACATGCGAGCGATCTTGCAATCCCTTGATGTAACCGAGGACGCGGTCGTATTGCTCCTTATTCATCAGCACGCGATAGCGCGCGGTGACGTATTTGTTCTCAAGGTCGCCGTCGGTCCATCCGGTTTCCGCGGGCACCGGAACGTAGTGTCCGACCACCCAAGCCGTCGCATCGTCGCCGACCGGGGAGAGGCCCGCGACGTCGGCCCTGGTGGGAGGTACGCCGACGCGACCGTGTACGAGATAGGTATGGCCATAGTCCCAAGCGTAGCGCGCGCGAAACTCGATGTAATAGTCGCCGGAGCCGGTGGTCACGACCGAAGTCGTCGGATTGCCGGTGCGCAGGATGGTCTTCGCATTCTGCGCGTTGGCGGCCGTAAGGCCCAGACTCACTACCGCGGTTAAAACGCACGCGACCCAGAGCCGAGCAGGGCGAATGAGGTCACTCAGTCTATGCCGCATGATACCCCTCCGTGAGCCCGGCCAAACTGACCCTGACCAGCCATCGAAGTAACCGGCTTGCGAAATGAACGTCTGCGATCGCATGCACTTAGACGATTTTAGCTTCGGTTCGCCGCGTCCAGTCCCATAATGGTAGCAATAATTGGCCTTCGCCCCATGGCAAATGTTCGGCAGGTTTTGTAGATTTTTGTCAGTGCGCCATATTTGCAACGCTGCGGCGCACGGCCTGGGGTGTGGACAATTCGGCCGCTGGCTTAGGTTTTTTTATTTTCCAACTCGATTTTCTAGGTCAAAGGGCCAGTTTTGGCGCGCTTTCCCCGATGAACAGGAAACACGGCGGATGGAACCGGAAACGCGGTGCAATCAGATGAAGACTGTGTCTTTTCAGCACTAGAGGACCGAGGGGGCCATCTGTATGGTTAACTCTGTCATGACAAGGGGGAGTTCCCTATGAAGAAGATCGCTATTGCAACGGCCGCGGTGTTAGCTCTCCTGAGCATCGCCGGCTGCGCTCAGACCGGTAAGGGTAAGGCCCCGCCGCCGGTGGTTACCAAGGGGTAATGCCTAACGGCATGTATGGGGGAAGGGCCGGCTTCGTGCCGGCCCCTTTCTTTTTTGGGCCCTAGTTCGGCCTTTTGAACGCTCGTCCGGCGGCTATTCCGCAGCCCGCTTGTGGACGAGGGCCGCAGCGGCCCGGTCGTAGCTTTCCTCACGCGCCAGTTGCTCCTTGAGCCCGACCAGTCCGTAATAATCGTCGAGCGGCAGCAGGTGCTCGAAGGTCGGAGTGAGCGAGTTCTCCCGCTTGAGAATGCGCAGCACGTTGCGCACCGCTTGCGCTGCGGCGAACAAGGCCAGTGACGGGAAAGTTGCCGCCACGACGCCGGCCGCTTCGAGATCCGCGAGGCTGCGCTGCTTCATTCCCGCCGCCTGCGACAGCGTCGCCATATGCGGGCCGCCGACCTCGCGCATGACCCGTTTGATATCGTCGATGCTGTCGACGCCCATGGGTTTGGCCATGTCGGCACCGGCATCCATGAATAATTGACAGCGCTCGACTGCGGCGTTGAGGCCGTCGACGCCGGCGGCGTCGGTGCGGCCGGCAATGAAGAAGTCGGCATCGCGACGGGCATCGAGCGCCGCCTTGATCTTGGCCAGCATCTGTTCGACCGGAATCACCTGCTTCCCCGGCAGATAACCGCAGCGGTTGGGAAACACCTGATCGCTGATGAAGATGCCGGCGACGCCGGCAGCCTCGAAGGCACGCACCAGCTGCCGCACATTATTGACGCCGCCGAAGCCGGTATCGGCGTCGACATAGACCGGTATGTCGACCGCAGCCGCGATGCGCCCGTAGTGATCGGCATAATCGCGCATGTTGGATTGGCCGGTGTCGGGCTGCGCCAGCATCGAGCCGATGGCGGCATAGCCGCCGGCGCACAGCGCCTCGAAACCTTCGGCTTCCATGATGCGCGCCGACAGCGCGTCATAAGCGCCGGGCATTAGCACCAGCCGCTTGCCCGCCATGATCGCCCGGAACTTCTTGCGCACGCTCATGATGCGGTCTCCCTTTTGTTCAACGCCGATTACCGGCTGTCTTGCGTTGTCTGTAGCCACGGCTGCGCGGCCGCGGCGCGGCTTTCCCAACCGACGATGTCGTCCATGTGCTTGAGCGTCATGCCGATATCGTCGAGCCCTTCGAGGAGCCGCGTGCGATCCGCCGCCGCTATCTCGAAAGCGATATCCGGGCCGCCCCGGCCGCTGATGCGCTGCGTCACCAGATCGACCGTGAACGGCGCGGCGCCGTCGGCGGCGACGACGCGGGCGATGAAGGCATCGGCATCCGGTGGTCCGAGCACCACCGGCAACACGCCGTTCTGCAGGCAATTCTCGCGATAGATGTCGGCAAAGCTCTTGGCCACGACGACGCGGATATCGTTCGCCAGCATGCTCCACACCGCGGATTCGCGCGACGAGCCGGCGCCGAAATTCTGGCCCGTCACCAGGATTCCGGCGGCGCGAAACTGCGGCCTGTTGAGCACGAAATCCGGATCTTCGCTGCCGTCCTCGCGGTGGCGGGCGCGATGGAACAGCATCGCCTTGTAGTCCTCCTTCAGGCTGCGCGAATGCATGATCGGCACGATCTGGTCGGTATTGACGTCGTCTTTGAGGAGCGGCGCGGCTATGCCGGTATGGGTGGTAAACGGCTGCATCATGCCGCTCCGGCCAGCAATTGCCGCACGTCGGTGATGCGGCCGGCGATCGCGGTGGCCGCTGCGGTCGCCGGGCTGGCGAGATGGGTGCGCACTTTCGGCCCTTGGCGGTTCTCGAAGTTGCGATTGGTGGTCGATACGCAGCGCTCGCCGGGCTGGCCGCGGTCGCCATTGCCGCCCGCACACATGGAGCAGCCCGATTCGCCCCAGAAGAATCCGGCGTCGCGAAACACGCGGTCGAGCCCGGCTGCTTCGGCTTCGCGCTTAACGCTCGACGAGCCCGGCACGACCATGGCGACGACGCCCGCGGCGACGCGCCGGCCGCGCACCACCGCGGCGGCGGTCTGCAAGTCCGGCAGCCGGCTATTGGTGCAGGAGCCGATGAAGACACGATTGACCGGCAGCCCGGCAAGCGGCGTTCCCGGCTCGAGTCCCATATAGGCAAAAGCGCTCTCCGCCGCGGCGCGCCGGCCCGGATCGACTGCCGCAGACTCAGGCACGCGGCCGGAAATGCCGATGACCTGGCTCGGATCGGTGCCCCAGGTGATCTGCGGTTCGAGGCTTGTGCAGTCAAGCACGACCTCGCGGTCAAACGTGGCGTCGTCGTCCGACGTGAGCGTGCGCCAATAGGCCAGCGCGCGCTCCCATTGCGCGCCCTGCGGTCCATAGGGCCGGCCCGCCAGCCAGGCGAAGGTCGCCTCGTCGGGGGCGACAAAGCCGGAGCGGCCGCCCATTTCGATATTGAGATTGCACAGCGTCATGCGCTGTTCGATCGGCATGGCGCGGGCCGCCGCGCCGGCATATTCCACGACATAACCGCGCGCGCCCGCCACCCCGAGTTCGGCGATCAGCCGCAAGGCAACATCCTTCGCGTTGACATGAGGACCGAGAGCGCCGTCGAGCCGCACCCTCATGCGCTGGGGCCGCCTGAGCGCCATCACCTGCGTGACGAGGATATGGGCGAGCTCGCTGGTGCCACAGCCGAAAGCGAGCGCGCCGAGCCCGCCGACGGTGCTGGCGTGGCTGTCGGGGACCGCATGCGTTGCGCCGGGCAGCACGATGCCGAGTTCCGGCGCCACCACGTGCGAAATGCCCTGCTCGGGATCGTCGATATCGAACAGCCGGATGCCGTTGTTGCGGCAGCCCTCGCGCATCGCCTTGATAAAGGCGGTCCCCGACGGGTTAGTGTCGTCGTCGCGTCCGGGCCTGGTCGCTACGGTATGATCCTGCACCGCGAAGGTCAGGTCGGGCCGGTGCACGCTTCGCTGCTGCTTTCGCAGTTGCGCGAAGGCATGATGGGCGTGCAACTCGTGCAGCACGTGGCGATCGATATAGAGCAGGTCGCGGCCGTCGGCGCGTTGGCCGACGCAATGGAAATCCCAGATTTTGTCGAACAAAGTGCGGGGTCGGGTGGTTGGCATAGCTGCTGGCATGGCGGTTGATATCTACTGCCGCGGCCCTGGTCAGGGCAACCCGCCACGAAGGAGGACAACACCATGCCGCGCGTCGTCGGAATCGACCATCTGGTGTTGAGCGTCGGCGACTTCGTCCGCTCCAAGGCGTTCTATGACAAGCTGCTAAAGTTCCTCGGCTTCAGGCTGAAGCACGAATACGAGGACATGGCCGGCTGGAGCAACGGCAAGACGCTGTTATGGATCGCGGCCGCGGACGCCGAAGGCAGGAAGCATCAATATCGCAAAGGTGACATCGGTTTTCATCACTATGCGTTCGAGCTGGCGAGCCGCAAGGGCGTCGACGCGCTCGGCTCTTTCCTGAGAGCCAACGGCATGAACGTCGTCGATCCGCCGGGTGAGTATTACGGGCGCAATTATTACGCTGTCTATTTCACCGATCCCGACGGCATGAAGCTCGAAGGCATGATCTGGGCGCCGCCGGACAAGACGCCTGTCAAGAAACTCGCCAAGAAAGAAGCGCCCGCAGCGCGACGCAACAAGTCACGAAAATGGACGCGTAAACCCTGATTGCGGATCCGGGTCGTCAGGATGCCGCGCGCAGCAGCGGGCGGACGTGCGCTGCCACGTTATTGCGGCCGCGGCGTTTGGCGGCATAGAGCGCGGTATCGGCCGCCTCGATAAGATCGGCGGTGGTTTGAAATCTGTCCGGAATGACGGATTCGACGCCGATACTGACGGTGACATGGCCGCACGGCGATTCCGCATGATTGATTTGCAGGTCTTCGACTGCCTTGCGCGCCTCGTCGGCGATCGCTCTGGCCCGTTCGAGGTCGAGGCCGGGCAATAGCAGCGCGAATTCCTCGCCGCCGTAGCGGGCGACTAGCACCGCCTCGTCCAGCGTCACCAGCGACAGCATTTCGCCGACGGCACGCAGGCAGGTATCGCCGGCGACGTGACCATAGCGGTCGTTGAACAGCTTGAAGTGATCGATGTCGATCATCATAAGCGCGAGCGGCGCGCTCTTCTCGCCGGCGCGCTGCCATTCACGGTTCAGCTCGCGGTCGAAGCCACGCCGGTTGGCGAGCCCGCTTAACCCGTCGAGGCTCGCCAGTTCGTCGAGATGCTGGTTGGCGATCTGCAGCTCCTCTTCGCGGCCGGCAAGCTTGGCCGCCATGTCGTCGAGTGCGGCCGCCAACGGCGCGAACTCGGCGACCCAGGGCTCCTGCGAGGCACGCACGTGCAGATCGCCGCGCCCGAAACGCGCCGCCGTGCGCACCAGCGATCGGATCGGTTTTACCACCAGTTGCTCGCCGCCGAACCATGCCAACAGCACGACGAAAGTGCCAAACAGGAAAAGCTGCAGGTAGGCGAAATTGATCTTACTATCGATCCCGCTATGCACCGCGGTGTCGTCGAGACCGACCGCCAGCCGCGCATTGGTCCACGGCACGCGGACATAGGCGAAGATGCGACGAACGCCGTCGAAACCGGTCGTCGTTATCGTGCCTTCGTCTTTGGCGAGCATCTGCTGCGCCAAGCCGTCGCCGGCGAACCGTTGTCCGATAAAGCGCTGTTGATCGGCGGAACCGGCAACGAGCGTGCCGTTGCCGTCGAGCAGCACGACCGACGCGCCCTGGCGCTCCGCGGCAGTCGACGCCAGATCGCCGATCCATTGCAGATTGATGACGGCCAGCGCGACGCCTTTGATCGATGAATCGTCGGCGATGACCGGGAAAGTGGCGACCAGGCTTGGCACCTGATTGACATGATTGATCAGATAATTGCTCAGCGCGAATTCGCGCGAATGCAGCGCGGTCCCGAAATGCGGGCGATCGGAGACGTTCAGTCCTATCGCCAGCGGATCGGTCGAGCAGATGATGCGTCCGTCGGTCGCGGCCACGGAGATGTCGCGAATCCAGGGGATATTGGCGGTCAGGCCGGTCATGTATTGACTGCAATTGGACCGATCGATCTGGATTTTGGCGAAGACACGCGTGACGATCTGTAAAATCGCGCGAGTTGAGGAGATGATATCGCGCTGCGCCTCGACGCCACGCCGGGCGAGATCGACGACATCGGCGTTGGCGCGTTCGGTTCGCGCGGCCCGGGCCGCTTCGAGGCCGTGGACGCGCTCGAGCAGCAGCGGCGCGATCGCTAGAAGCGCCAACACGAGCAGCCGGGCGCGGATGCTCAGAAACGGCTTGTGGCGCCGCGACGAGGTCTGCGGTTTTGCTTTTTCGTCCGACATCGTGCCCACTCCCGCCCCGGTTTCAGAACCTAGCCGGAGCGCGTAAAAATGGGCCTTGCACGGTCGTTAAACTGGTCGGGTGATCGTTGACGACATGGAAACCATGATGGAAGCCGAGACGGAAAGCACGATGGAAACCATGGATCAGCAGGACGCCATGACGGCAGTGCGCGAGGACATTGCGCGCGCCTGCCGTGACGCTCGACGTGACCCGGCAACCGTTACGCTGGTCGCGGTGTCGAAGACGTTCGGCCCCGAAGCGATCGAGCCCGTCATTGCCGCCGGCCAGCGCGTCTTTGGCGAGAACCGGGTGCAGGAGGCCAAGGCCAAATGGCCGGCGCTGATGGCCCGCCATCCCAGTATCGAATTGCATCTGGTCGGCTCGCTGCAATCGAATAAGGCGAAGGAGGCGGTGGCTTTGTTCGACGCGATCCATTCGGTCGATCGGGCAAGCCTGGCCGAGGCCTTGGCCAAGGAGATCGCCAGGCAGAAACGGCCGCCGGTGCTGTTCGTGGAGATCAATACCGGCGCCGAGACGCAAAAGTCGGGCGTGCTGCCGCAGAAGGCCGATGCGTTTCTCGCCGCCTGCCGCGATCGCTACGGGCTCGTTATTTCCGGCTTGATGTGCATTCCCCCGCACCTTGAAGCGCCGGCGCCGCACTTCGCGCTCACCGCCAAGATCGCCGGCCGCAATGGGCTGAAATTTCTCTCGATGGGCATGAGCGCGGATTTTCCGGCGGCAATCGCCTTCGGCGCCACTCATGTGCGGGTCGGCACGGCGATTTTCGGGACCCGGCCACTTAAGAGTGAATGATGATTCGCGTCTTTGGGGACAAAGATCGAACCAATTGCAGCAAAGCGTTCCGCTGCAAGCCGACGCAGCCCGCCGTTGGCCCCAATCCGTCCCGCGCGACATGGATGAACACGGCGCTGCCGCGGCCGGCCACGCGCGGCCTGGTGTTGTGGTCGATTTCGACGATCAGATCGTAGAGACCGTCGTCCCGGCGCAGCCGATCGCCTGGTTCATTGGCCGACCTGCGGAAGGCTCGATTATAGCGGCGGCCCGTCGGATCCTCGCACCAGGCATCGTTGCCGCTGATCCCACGCACCGGCAGCAAGGTCCGCGGCCGCGGCAGCCGATCCGGCCGCCACCACAGGCGGACCGGGCGAAAACGCCCAGCCGGCGTGCCGCCATCGCCCTCGCGCTTGGATGCCTTGATCCCGCCCCGGCCCAGCGCCACTTGCATAGGCTTGAATGCCCCGGGACCGTATAACCAGCCTTGCGAGCGACGGCCCGGCCGGGAACGGATGCGGATGAAGCGAAACGAGGTTCGGCGCATCGGCCCCTTGGATTCCCAACGCCTGTCGGCTCTTGTATCCTGACGAACTCTACTTCGCGCCACTGGCGCGGCAAAGCGGCGGTGGGGCCCGGATTTAATGCCGAACACGCGGAAAATTCTCATTGTCGACGACGACTCGGAATTGCGCGAAGCGCTGACCGAACAGCTGTCGCTGCACGAGGAGTTCGAGGCCGAAGCCGTCGACACCGGCAGCAAGGGCGTCCAAGCGGCCAAGACCGGGCAGATCGACCTCGTCCTGATGGATGTCGGCCTGCCGGACATTGACGGCCGCGAGGCTGTGCGCATCCTGCGCAAGAACGGGTTCAAGGCGCCGATCATCATGCTGACCGGCCACGATACCGATTCCGACACCATCCTCGGCCTCGAATCCGGCGCCAATGACTACGTGACCAAGCCGTTCCGCTTCGCCGTTCTGCTGGCGCGCATTCGCGCGCAGCTCCGCCAGCACGAGGCAAGCGAGGATGCGGTATTCACCATCGGCCCCTACACGTTCCGGCCGAGCTCAAAACTGTTGCTCAATCCAAAAGGCAGCAAAGTGCGGCTGACCGAAAAGGAGACCTCGATCCTGCGTTATCTGTTTCGCGCCGGACAGCGGCCGGTGTCGCGCGAGACGCTGCTGCAGGAAGTTTGGGGCTACAATTCCGGCGTCACCACCCACACGCTGGAAACGCACATCTATCGCTTGCGGCAGAAGATCGAGAAGGACGCCGCCGTGCCCGCCATCCTGGTGACCGAAGCCGGCGGCTATAAGCTGGTGCCATGATCCGGACCATGAATTGGCAGCATGATTTTGCGCCCTGATCGCGGATTGTCATGACCATCGAGGATGACATTGCGTTTCTGAGCCAGGTGCCTGTCCTTCGCCGGCTCGGCGCCCCGGCCTTGCGCATCCTCGCCATCGGCGCCGAAGCCTATTCGGTCGAAGCGGGGCAAACGCTGTTCGCCGCCGGTGACGCCGCCGACTGCGCCTATGTCGTTCAGCAGGGCTCGTTTGCGCTCACGCCGGAACGCCCCGGCGATGCCGAGCTCATCGCCGAGCCGGGGAGTCTCCTCGGCGAAGGGGCATTGCTGGTGCAATCGCAGCGGCCCGGCACGGCGATCGCGCGCGAGGATGCCGTGGTGCTGCGCATTTCGCGCACCATGTTTTTGCGGATGCTGGACAGCTACCCGGAGGCGGCGCTGCGCCTGCGCGAACTTATTGCGGCGCGCGCCGACCAATGGGCGCGCGAGATGGATAATGTCCGTACCACGCTCGCCCGCAATACCGGGCCGCGCTCTTAGTTTTTCAACTCTTGCTCTGCCGGCGATGCTCGATTTCCAGGCTGACCAGACGCGCCAGCAAGGTCGCGGGATAAAGCTGCCCGATCACACCCTCCAGATTGGCGAAACTGCGCGCCAAAGGATGGAGCGGCACGATGTCGCCGTAGCCCAATGAGGTCAGCGTAGTGAAGCTAAAATAAAGCAGCGCCGCGCCGGAGCCGTATTCAGTGCCGGCATGCGGCAGATTGCTGAACGAGCCGGGCAGCAAGACTTCCATCAGCCGATAAATCGTGAAAAACAACAGCGCGAAATTCAAATAGAGCACCACCGCGCCTTGGACGCGGTGAATGCTCACGCGCCCGGAGGCGAACACCGCGCGGGCGATGACGACGCTCACGGCGGTAATGGCGAGAAGACGGCCGCCGGCACTGAGCCATTGCGTCAGCGGCGATGGATCCTCGCGCCAAAGAAAAGTGCCGATCGGGCTGAGCACGACGGCCGCGGTCACGGCGATCGCGGCAATATGGCTTTGCCAAGTCACGACCAGAATGGAGATCACCAGCAGGATGAACATCGCCGGCAAGACGAATTCCGGCAGCACGCCCATCCCCGTGAGCGGAATGACGAGAAAGATCATCGACGCTTCGATAATCAACAGCGCGGTGAGGCCCGGCTCGCGGCTGACATCGTGCCATTCTTTGACGCGGCTGCGCCAAGTTTCCAGGGACATGCCGGAACCGGACTTCGCCGCGCTCATCACCTAGAGCTCCAGGGTCGCCGTCACCGGGACGTGGTCGGAGGGCCGCTCGGCGCCGCGATAGTTCTTGGCGATAGCGACGCCGGAGACGCGGTCGGCCAGCGCATCGGAGCTCCAAACGTGGTCGAGACGGCGGCCGCGGTCGGCGGCGCGCCAGTCGGCGGCGCGATAGCTCCACCACGTGTAGAGCTTCTCCGGCTCCGGCGTGAGCCGGCGCATGCTGTCGATCCAGCCCCCGGCGCCGAGCGCGGCAGTGAATTTCTCGCATTCGATCGGCGTGTGCGAGACCACCTTCAGCATCTGCTTGTGGCTCCAGACGTCGTGCTCGCGCGGCGCGACATTGAGATCTCCGACCAAAATGGCGCGCTCCAACTGCGCCGGCCGCAACGCCGGGGCGTCGCGCATCTCATCGAGGAAGGCAAGCTTGTGGGCGAATTTCGGATTGACCGCCGGATCTGGAATGTCGCCGCCGGCCGGGACGTAGAAATTATGCACCGTGATCGGATCGCGCAGGCCGGCGCGCTCGCCAAACACCGTGGAGACATGGCGGCAGTCGGTCTTGCCGCAAAAACTTTGGATGTTGAAGCCTTCGAACGGCAATCGCGAAACCACGACGACGCCGTGATAACCCTTCTGGCCGTTGAGCGCGATGTGCTCGTAGCCGAGCCGCTTGAAACGCTTGCGCGGAAAGGCGTCGTCCGGGCACTTGGTCTCTTGCAGGCAAAGGATGTCGGGCCGGACCGCCTTGATGAATTTGGCGACCAGATTGATGCGCAGCCGCACCGAATTGATGTTCCAGGTCGTGAGCTTGATTTGCATGGTCTAGAATATGGGGGTCAGCCGCAATTACACTAGCATTACGCAACATGTACTCATCCGCGAAGGCGGATGATCCAGTATCCACAAGCAATTCTAAGTTATCCGCAGCCCGGCGTTTACGGATGGGCCGCCCGCCAGGCGCACGACAAGGCCTACTGGTTGCTGATGCCGCCCTGATTGCCCTGATAATTGATCACGAACAGGTTCGGATCGGGCTTTTTGGTGGTGTCGAGATTGTAGACCGCGACCGTGGTGTCGAAGCCTTGCGGGTCGGTGACAGTCCATTGCTTGAGCGTGAGATCCTTGGCGTCGAACATGATCATCAGCTTGTCGGTGCCGATCATCACTTGCTTCTGCTCGATAGTGACGCTGTCGAAAGTATCGTCGGACGTGACACTGACGACGTCGGTGTCGCGCAAGAGATCGAGGCGATCGGCGAGCAGATAGCGCAGCGGCGTCTCCGACAGCGGATAAAGATCCTGTGTGGCCAGCTTGCGGTCGCGCACCACGACCGAGGAGCCGTCGGAAATGATGTCGATCGGGCTCGGCGGATTATACTCGAAGCGTATGCGGCCGGGCTTTTGCAGGTAGAACGTGCCTTCGGTGCGGCCGCCGTCGGGTCCGATCTGCACGAAATTGCCGACCATGGTCTGGATGCTCGACAGATATAGGCTGATGCGGTTGAGCAGCGCGCGCTGCTTGTCGTCGAAGGCGGTCGCCTGATTGGAGAATAGGCCGCCTTTGCCGGAGAACGGGAAGAAGCTTGGAGGGCTCGACTGTGAGGCCTGGGATGCTGGGGCTGCCGGGGGCGGCTGTGGTGCGGACGCGGACTGCGGCGCCGGCGCTGCCTGCGGAATCGGCGCCGGTGGAACCGGAATACTGTCGGAAGCCGCGGGCGATGAGACGACGCCGGTCTTCGGCAATGGCGCAGGCGTCGGCAGTGGCACGTTCTCGGCGAAAACGCCGGCGGGCCTGAAGATAGCCAGTCCGCCCATCAACGCCACGATTACGATCGCCGGGCCGAGTTTCGCTAAGCCCCGTTCCGCCATAAATCCCTCTCCCGCCGCTGCGCCCCTGGTCATGCATCCAGGTACGCAATGCTCAACACGCCCGTGACCGAAGTCCGCTAAGCGCCCGATATGGCGAATTCGCGACTATCCTTCACGCTTAAGACGCCAACGCCCGATTCTCAATAGGGATCGTCTTCGGCGCCCTCGACCAGGATCTCGCGCTTGCCGGCGTGGTTGGGCTGGCCGACGACGCCTTCCTGCTCCATACGCTCCATCAGAGAAGCGGCGCGATTGTAGCCGATCTGCAGGCGGCGCTGAATGTAGCTCGTCGAAGCCTTGCGGTCGCGTGTGACGATTTGCACCGCCTGCTGGTAAAGATCGCCGCCCTCGGCGCCGCCCATAGCGGTCGAGTCGAAGATCGGATTGCCGTCTTCGTCCTGCGGCTCCTCGGCGGTAACCGCTTCGAGATATTCCGGCTGGCCTTGCGACTTGAGGTGGCGCACCACCTTCTCGACCTCTTCGTCGGAGACGAACGGGCCGTGGACGCGGCTGATGCGGCCGCCGCCGGCCATGTAGAGCATGTCGCCTTGGCCGAGCAACTGCTCGGCGCCTTGCTCGCCCAAGATGGTGCGGCTGTCGATCTTCGACGTGACCTGGAACGAGATGCGGGTCGGGAAATTCGCCTTGATGGTGCCGGTGATGACGTCGACCGAGGGTCGTTGTGTCGCCAGGATCACGTGCAGGCCGGCGGCCCGCGCCATCTGCGCCAGACGTTGCACCGCGCCCTCGATGTCCTTGCCGGCGACCATCATCAGGTCGGCCATTTCGTCGACAATGACGACGATATAGGGCAGCGGCTCGAGATCGAGCTCCTCTTTTTCGTAGATCGCTTCGCCGGTCTCGCGATTGTAGCCGGTATGGACGGTGCGGTTGAGCTTCTCGCCCTTTTTGTTCGCCTCGGCGACGCGCGCATTGTAGCCGTCGATATTACGCACGCCGAGCTTCGACATTTTCTTGTAGCGTTCCTCCATCTCGCGCACGGCCCATTTCAGCGCCACCACCGCCTTCTTCGGATCGGTGACCACGGGCGTGAGCAAATGCGGGATGCCGTCATAGACGGAGAGCTCCAGCATTTTCGGATCGACCATGATCAGCCGGCACTGCTCCGGCTGCAGCCGATACAAGAGACTGAGGATCATGGTGTTGATGGCGACGGATTTGCCGGAGCCGGTGGTGCCGGCGATCAAGAGATGCGGCATGCGCGCAAGATCGACCAGCACCGGCTCGCCGCCAATCGCCTTGCCAAGGCAGAGCGGCAACCGGGCCGTGGTATCGGCATAATCGTCCGAGGCGAGCATCTCGCGCAAATAGACTTTCTCGCGCGTCGGGTTCGGCAATTCGATGCCGATGGCGTTGCGCCCCGACACTACGGCGACGCGCGCCGAGAGCGCGCTCATCGAACGCGCGATGTCGTCGGCGAGACTGATGACGCGCGACGATTTGATGCCGGGCGCCGGCTCCAGCTCGTAGAGTGTTACCACCGGACCGGGCCGCGCATTGATGATCTCGCCGCGCACGCCGAAATCGCCGAGCACGCCTTCGAGCGCAGTGGCATTGTTCTGCAAGGTTTCGGAGCTGACGGTGGCGCGGCCGCTCTTGCTCGCCGGCGTCAGCAATTCGAGCGGTGGCAGAATATAACCGCCGCTGGAACGGCGCGCCTTGGGCGCCCGCGGTTTTCGCACGCGCGGCGCGGCTTCGGCGTCGTCAGCCTCGTCGTCATCGTCCTCGATCTCAACCCCTCCAGCCGGCGCGAAGCGCGGCTCGACGCGGCGGCGCGGCATCGCAGTGTCGTCCCGCGCCGGCATCGGCGTCCGCTGCCGGCCGCGGAACAGCCGCGCCAATCGCGCCCGGAAGCTCAGCAGCGAATGCGCCAAAAAGCCGAGCGAGATCCAGCCGCTATTGTCGGCGTCCTCAGCCGGCTCTTCATCTTCTTCCTCGTCCTCTTCGTCCTCGTCTATGGCGTCGCGCCAGAGAATGCCGGCGGCGCCGGCGAAAGTGATCAGCGCGGCGGCGCCGAGCACCATGGCGGCGCCGACGAGATGCGTGCCGGCAAGCGGCGCACGCAACAGATAGGCCGGCAGGCGCAATACCGCGTCGCCGATGACGCCGCCCAAGCCCGAGGGCAACGGCCAGCGCGGGCTCTTGGGCAGGCAGGAGGCGAAGGCGGCGGTCAGCACCGCGCCGGCGAGCCAGAACAGCACGCGCAGCCGCTCATGGCTGAGCGGACGGTGGCCCAGCAGCCGATAGCCCCACACCGCGATCGGCAACAGCAACGCCAGCGAGCCGAGCCCGAGGAGCTGCATCATCAGATCGGCGGCGATTGCGCCCGGCATGCCGAGCAGATTGTGCACCGGCGCGTCGGTGGCGTGGCTCAGCGACGGATCCTGCACCGACCAGGTGGCGAGAGCGAGCGCCGCCATCATGGTGAGGCTGATCAGCGTCAGGCCGCCGAGCTCGCGCAGCCTGCGCTGCAAAATAGCGCCGAGCTGGCCGGACAGCTGCGCCATGCCGTCGAGGCTGCGATCGATCATCGACATTGCTGCAGTCGATCCATCTTTGTATCAGCCCAATCAGCCAAGCACCGCCACCAGGCGATGCATCGCCTCGGCGGTGATCTCGTTGTTATGCACCATGGCGACGCGGATATAGTCGGCGCCAGGATTGCTGCCGTCGGCCTGCTCGCGCGCCAGATAACGGCCGGGCACCACGCGCAAGCCGGCCTCGCGCCACAGCAGCAGCGTCGCCGTCTCGCTGCCGCCCTGCGCCGAGACGTCAAGCCAGAGGAAAAAGCCGCCGGCCGGACGGCGATAGCCGTAACGGTCGCCGATGATCTGATCGGCGAGGTCGAATTTCTCGCGATAGAGCCGCCGGTTTTCCTCGACGTGCTTTTCGTCATTATAAGCGGCGATGGCGACATGCTGCATCGGCGTCGGCACCATGGGCGCGGCGACGTTGCGCAGCTCGAGAAAGGCTCGCATGAAGCTCTTGTCGCCCGCGGCAAAGCCGATGCGCAGCCCCGGCAGGCTGGAACGCTTCGACAGCGAGTGGAAGATCGCGACATTGGCGAAATCCGCACCGGCCGCTTCGAGCATGCCGTGCGGCGGGCGCTCGCTATAGATCTCGCAATAACACTCGTCGGAGAAAATCAAAAAGCCGAAGCGCCGCGCCAGCGCGGTGAGCTTTTCGAGGTAAGCGCGATCGGCGACCGCGCCCTGCGGATTTGACGGCGAAGCGATATAGAACGCGACGGTGCGCGCCAACAGCCCCTCGTCGAGCGCATCGAGATCCGGCAGGAAGCCGGTTTCGCGGGTGGTCGGCAGATACACCGGCTCGCAGTCGGCGCCGATCGCGCCGGCGGCATAGGCGGCGTAAAACGGATTGGGAATGAGCATTGCAGGGCGGCCCGGGCGCGGCGTCACCCAATTCTTGGCGGCGAGCGCGGCGAGAAACAGTCCCTCGCGGGTGCCGTTGAGCACCAGCACTTCGCTGGCGGGATCGACCGGTCGCGTCAGCTCGTAACGGCGGCCGAGCCAGCCGGCGACGGCAACGCCGAATTCATCGAGGCCCTTGTTCGCCGGATAGCGGCCGAATTCCGCAACGTGAGCGGCAATGATCGGCCCAACGAACGGCGGAATCGGATGCTGCGGCTCGCCCACGGCGAGACTGATCGGCGGCTTGCCGGGCGGCGTATCGCCAATGAGCTCGCGCGCGCGCACGAAGGGCGACCGCCCATTAGGCGCGCGAACCGAAGCGGCGCCGGTTGCGGCGCCAATAGATATGGAGGCAGACTCGCGGGTCATCCTGTACATCACGAACAGCGGGACCGCCCGCCGCATCACCGGTGCCATAGCATAGGTATGGCGAGGTTAAGACCCGATTAACCATCGTGGTCGGGACTGCTTCATTCCGGGGCGCGCGCAGCGCGAGCCCGGAATCCATAACCACGATCGATGGAGGGCATTTCGGCGACCGTTCTGGCCGTTCTATGATTATGGTTTCCGGGCTCGGCCGTTCGGGCCGCCCCGGAATGACGTCACGCCGCGATCTTCACATATTCGAAATCGCCCGGCTTGTTGTCGATGCCGATGCGGGGCGGGGCGATCCAGCCGGCGAACTGGCCGGGCTCGGTGACTGGCTGCATCAGGCTGCCGATGAAATCGCCATCGTCCTCGGACGGCAGCCATTTGCCTTTGTCGCGGTTCCAGGTCGCCTCATCGACGATGAGCCCCGCCGGCGTCACGTGCACGTCCTTGAACTCGCCGATCTGGCGGTGGAAGCCGACATGAGGCAATTCGAGCTTAAAGGCGACACCGGTCTTGTCGATGATCTTGTTCCAGCGGTCGAGGCCGCGCTGGCAGTCGGCGGTGTAGTCGTCGCGCAGCCGCATATTGATCGCGGTCAGCGCCGGCTCGTCGACGCGCTTGATCTCGCCGTTGACGAATTTGAGCACCGGATAGGTCGCATGCTCGAGCCGATGATCGTCGTCGATCCTGGTCTCCTGGAAACGGCCTTTGATCCCGGCGGTGAAGCAATTGGCGGCGTTGGTCGAGACTTCGGAGCCGAACAGATCGAGCGAGAGCGTGTAATGCAGATTGAGCTTCTTCTGCATCGTCGGCAGGTCGATGACGCCGAGCGCGCGCACTTTACCGATATCGTTCGGGTCGTCGATGCCGGCGGCTTGCATCGCCTCGCAGGTGCGCTGGATGGTGCGGCCGACGCCGGTCTCGCCGACGAACATGTGGTGCGCCTCTTCGGTGAGCATGAAGCGGCAGGTGCGCGACAGTGGATCGAAGCCGGATTGGGCGAGACTCTCCAATTGCATCTTGCCGTCACGGTCGGTGAAGAACGTGAACATGTGGAACGACAGCCAGTCCGGCGTCGCTTCGTTAAACGCGCCGAGCATGCGCGGCTTGTCGGCGTCGCCGGAACGGCGCTGTAATAGCTCGGCGGCTTCCTCGCGGCCGTCGCGGCCGAAATATTTCTGCAGCAAATAGACCATCGCCCACAGGTGGCGGCCTTCCTCGACATTGACCTGAAACACGTTGCGCAGATCGTAGAGCGACGGCGCGGTCTTGCCGAGATGGCGCTGCTGCTCGACCGAGGCCGGCTCGGTGTCGCCCTGGATGACGATCAGGCGGCGCAGCATGGCGCGATATTCGCCCGGCACGTCCTGCCAGACCGGCTCGCCAAAGTGGCGGCCGAACGGAATCTTGCGATCGGTCTCGCTCGGCGCCAGCAGAATGCCCCAGCGGTAATCGGGCATTTTGACGTAATCGAACTTCGCCCAGCCCTTGGGATCGACCGAGACAGCGGTGCGCAGATAGACCAGCGCCTCCTGGAATCCTTCCGGCCCCATGTCCTTCCACCAGTCGATATAGCCGGGATGCCAGCTTTCCAGCGCGCGCAACACTTGGCGGTCTTCGGCGAGATTGACGTTGTTCGGGATCTTGGTCGTGTAATCGACGTTCTGAATATCCATGGCGGGCTCCTGGTTCACGCTCCGTAGCGTGTCTCCCTCTCCCCGCATGCGGGGAGAGGGTGGGGTGAGGGGGCCTATCCGCTGGGCTCAAACGGCGAAGCTCAGAATCGCGGACAGGCCCCCTCACCCTCGCTTCGCTCGACCTCTCCCCGCGTGCGGGGAGAGGTGAATTAAACTCTCTTCGTATCGAACACCGGCTTCTGGCCGGTGCCGTAGCGCTTGAGCGCGCCGCTCTCGCCGATGGCGTTGGGACGTTGGAAGATCCAGTTCTGCCAGGCGGTCAGCCGCGCAAAGATTTTCGATTCCATCGTCTCCGGCCCGGCAAAGCGCAGATTGGCTTCGAGGCCGGTGAGCGCGTCGGGCGAGAAGCTTGAGCGTTCTTCAAGAAACACGCGCACCTCGTCGTCCCAGTCGATGTCGTCCGGCGCGAAGGTGATAAGTCCGAGTTTTTGCGCGCGTTCGGCGTCGAGCATTTCGCCGCGCTCGGCCTTCGCCGCATCGAGATCGGCGGGATTTGCCAAGAAGCGGGATTGCAGCCGCGTCAGCCCGTTCGCCATCGGATAGCCGCCGAAGTTCGCGTCACCGAGTGCGAGCGCCGCCGGCGGTTTGTTGTCACCATCGCGCAGCCCGACCAGCATGTAGGACCGGTCGCTGGCGAAGGGGAGCTCGGCGAGCGTGCCGGCAAAGCACGAGCCAGGCTCGATCAGCGTCACCAGCGAGCGCGAGGTGAGATCGACGCGCTTGAGCGCGCGCTTCCATAGCAGCCGGATTTCGCGCGCCAGCCAGTGCGATTGATTGGCGTCGAGGAAGCGGTCGTAGGCCAGCACCTGGGCCGGATCGCCGGATGATTTAAAGACGATCGCCGCGACATCGAGTTCGTTGAGGCGGATATTCAGGATCGCGTCGTCAAGTTCGCGCGCCAGTTGGAGCGGCCAGAAATCGGCGCCGAGCGTTGGCATCGCGTCGGCCGAAGCCGGCGGCGGCGCAGCAGGGCCGCGCAATGTCACCGTCGCGATCCGTTCGCTGCGCTGAATCACGACCGACAGCGCGCCATAGTCGACGCTGTCGGCCGCGAACTTCCGCGTCAGCGGCGTCAGTTTAATTCCGTCGCTCGCGCCGTTGCGGGAGGACGCGGCGGCCAATTGCTTGGCGCGCGCGGTAATCGCCTCTTCGAATTTCGAGCCGGGCACCACGTCGTCGACCAGCCGCCAGTCGGCCGCGCGCTTGCCTTTGACGCCTTCCTCGGTGGTGCAGAACACGTCGGCATGATCGCGGCGCACCTTGCGCTTGTCGGAAACGCGGGTGAGCCCGCCGGTGCCGGGCAGCACCGCGAGCAGCGGCAATTCAGGCAGCGACACCGCCGCGGAACCGTCGTCGATCAGCATGATGTGATCAGTAGCAAGCGCCAGCTCATAGCCGCCGCCGGCCGCGGTGCCGTTGATGGCGCAGATCGATTTGACGCCGGAATGCTCGCTTAGGTCCTCGATACCGTTGCGCGTCTCGTTGGTGAATTTGCAGAAGTTGACCTTGTGGGCGTGGCTGGCGCCGGCCAGCATGCGGATATTGGCGCCGGCGCAGAACACGCGCGGCTTCCCCGAGCGCAGCACCACGACGCGCACTTCCGGATATTCGAAGCGCAGCCGGTCGATGGCGTCGGCCAGTTCGATGTCAACGCCGAGATCGTAGGAATTAAGCTTCAGCTCGTAGCCTTCGAACAGCCCGGCCTTTTCGTCGACGTCCATGGTCAGCGTCGCGATGTCGCCATCGACCGCGAGTTTCCAATGCCGATAGCGCGCCGGCTCGGTCTGGAAATCGATCCGGGTTTGGCCGTTCGCCAAAGGATGCAGCGTGGCAAGATCGGCATCGCCCATAACGGTCGTCCCGGCCCTAGTCGCGATAATGAATTATAATGCACGCCTGCAACGCGGCGGCCGCTTTTATGCACTATAGTTCATGAGACCGCAACCCCGGAGTCGGCCTGCTTCTCTCCCTCGTGGTGGTCGCGCAGCAGACGATTGATGAAGCCGGTCACGGCTTTGAGCGTGAGCTCTGGAGCTTCGCGCTGCGGCACGTGGCGCACGCCGGGCAGCACCAACGTTTCGACCGGGCAGTAGCACTCGCGCTGCGCGGTCTCGACCTGTTTGAGCGTGCCGAACTGATCGTCCTCGCCCTGCACGATCAGGATCGGCACGCGGATATAGCCGAGCGCTTCGGTGATATCCCACTCCCGCATATCCGGCTGCAGCCACGGCTCGTTCCAGGAGCGGAAGGCGCAGTCGACGTCGGCGTGCCAGGACTTGAGCCGTTCGCGCAAAGCCCCGGATTCGAATGACTTGCGCGCGCGCCGGATCTCCGCGATCCCGATCTCCTCGGTGAAGAAATGCGGCGCGATCAAAATCAGGCCGCGCACACGATGGTCCTGCACGCTGCCGGCATAAATGGTGGCGATCGAAGCGCCGTCGCTGTGGCCGAGCAACAACCCGCGCTGGAATCCAATCCCCGCGAGAATGCGCGGCAGCACTTCGATCGCTTCTTCCTCCATGAACGACGTAGCGCGTGGCATCGCGCCGGGCGACGACTGGCCATAGCCGGCGCGCGAATAGACGAACACGCCAGCGCCGGTCGCGGCGGCAATCTGATCGGGAAACGATCCCCACGCCGCGGCGCTGCCGAGGCCTTCGTGCAGCATCACGACAGTCGGCGCCGAACGGGGCCGCGGACCGATCATGCGGTATTCGAGCCGCAGCGGCGGCAGATCGAGAAAGCCGGAATCGGCAAGGGTCTGGTCGGCAAGCGTCATGACGCTCGCGCTTGCGGCCCGAGCAGCATCGTCACAACCCGCACCAGCTCGGCAAAACTTTGCTCCAGCGCGGCGCCGGAGGTGTCGACCTCGGCTTCGGCGTGGGCATAGTCGGCGCGGCGCGCTTCGAGGATGGCGAGGAGGTCCGCCATGGCCTCGCGGTTCGCCGCCATCGGGCGGAAATCGCCCTGCGCCATCACCCGGCTCATGTGATCTTCCGACCGCGCCTTGATCCAGATGGTGTGGGTGCGGCGAAGCAACAGCGCGTAGGTTTCGTGATCGGAAACGATGCCGCCCGCGGTGGTGATGACCGCGGCCTCGTGCGCGGCAACGACGCGCTCGAGTGCGCTCCGCTCATGGCGGCGGAAGGTGGCGGTGCCGGCCATCTCGATCAGGTCGGGGATGCTGGCGCCGTAATCCTCCTCGACGACGCGGTCGAGCTCGATGAACGGCCAGCCGAAATGCTGCGCCAGCATGCGGCCGAGCGTCGACTTGCCGGCGCCGCGCAGACCGACCAGCGCGATGCGCAGCGCCCGGTCGGCGCCGGCGGCGCGCGCAACGCGCGCCTCGATCAGCTTAGCAAGTTCCGGCAATTCGCCTTCGGGCACCTGAGCGAGAAGGTCAAGCACGGCGTCGAGCGCCGCAGGCCTCGCGCCGGTCGCCGGCAGTAACGCAACGGCCGGCAGATCGAGCGCCTGCGCGATGGCGCGGATGACGCTCGCCGACGGATTGCCGGCGCCGCTTTCGATCTGCGCCAGATAGCGCTCTGAGGTTTCGGACGCTTGCGCCAATTGCCGGCGCGTCATGCCGCGCTTGGCGCGATGCCGCCGCACCTCGCGCCCGATCGCGGCGAGGAAGGCGGCGACGGCGGCGGTGCTGCTCGGCGGGGCAGGCGTAAGCTTTTGGCGAGACTTGGACTTTGCTGGCGGCACGGTGATCGGAAGCTCATGCAATATAATTCATGTGATATAATGCAGAAGCTCCGCTATATTACAAGCAGGCAGCGGCCACGACGGGCCGCCCTTACCCGAAAATCTTCCGCCAGCCGCCGCTTTCCTGTTCGGCGCGCGGCTCGTTCTCCTCGACCGCGTCGGGTCCGGGATCGTCGGGCGCGAGGATGAGCGGGATGATCGGCTCGGGCTTGGTCTCTAGCTTGGACGCAGGCGTCTGTGGCCGCAGTCCATCCGGGGACCGGGAGGAAGCGGTCTCCGCGGGCGTTGCCGGCGGAGTTTGATCGGATGGCGGCTCATCGGTTTCGGGCGGCGCTTCGCTCTCAATTTGCGCGGGCGCAGGTGATGCCAGCTCCGGCTCGATCACCTGTAGGCTTGCCATTCCGGTCACCGGCACCCGCCATTCAAGCGCATCGAGCCGTCCGGTCACCGGCGACGCCGGCAGCCAGTGATCGGAGACATGGCCGTCCGCGGTCCAGGCCGGATCGGGCGGTGCGTGCACCGCGCGCGCCAGCCATTCGCGGGCGCGGCCGACATCGTTGCGCTCGGCGCGTTCGAGCTCCGCCATCGCCAGCGCGATTCGCCTGGTCGGCGCGGCGAGATAAGGTTCGAGCGCGGCGCGCGCTTTGGCAAATTCCTGCGCGTCGAGCGCGGCGCGCGCGGTCGCGAGCGCGCCTTCGATATGGCCGGGCGCTTTGGCCGCCAGCCCCTCGATCCGTTTCAGCTTGTCGCGCGCGGATTCGCCGGAGCGCAGTTCGCTATAGGCCTGCGCCAATTCGGGATGCGGATTGGCGCGCCAGGCCTTGTCGATGATGCGGGACGCTTTGCGCAACTGGCCGCCCTCGGCAAGAAGCCGCGCGGCAAGCGACGCCGCCGGCACGAAAGTCGGCGCCAGTTTCTGCGCTTCGAGCGCCATCGCCTTGGCGCGCTCGCGATCGGTGTCTTCCAAGGCGCGGGCATGCGCGGTGAGCAGCACCGCGCGTTGCCGGCGATAAATGTCTTTGGCCAACGTGTGTGCATTGGCCTCGAGCAAGGAAAGCGCGCCGGCCCAATCGCCATCCTTGCAGCGCGCTTCCAGAACGGCGCGGTTGGCCCAGCCGAGCGACGGCGCGGTGCGCGCGGCTTCCTCGGCATAAGCCCGCGCGCTGACAGGATCGTTGCGGCGGTGCGCTTCGACGAACAGCCCATGCAGGCCGAGCGGCTTGGTGTCGGCGCGGCTTGCCATGGCGCGGAAAGTGCGCTCGGCGCCTTCGCGGTCGCCCGAGAGCTGCGCCGATTGTGCGTTCAACAGAAGCGCGAGCGGCTCGGCGGGCGTGAGCCGGTTGACCGCGGCGGCGTGTTTTTGCGCGGCTGCGATGTCGCCGGCGCCGACCGCGATGAGCCCGTTGGAAATCGCCTCATAGGCGCGCACGCCGCGGCGATGCTGCCTATGCCGCGATAGCAGCCCGGGCGAGCGCAGGATCAGCCGGATCAGGCTCCATATCAGCAGCAGCACCGCCAGCGACACGACGACGGCGAAGCCGAGCATCATCAGCGAGGTTTTGATGCGCAGTCCCTGCCAGACGATGACAACGTCGCCCGGCCGGTCGGCGAGCCACGCGACGCCGAGCGACAGGGCGCCGACAATAATGAGAAAGAGGACGATGCGGATCATTGCAATGCCGGCTTGCTTAAGTTCGCTAGCGCGGCGGCGGCGATCTGCCGGCTTGCCGCAATCGCAGCCTCGCGCGCCTTGGCTTTGCCGACCCAATCGGCGGCGAGCGGTTTTGCCGTCGCCGGCAATGCGGCGATGTCGGTCAGCGCCGCCGCGATATCGGCGTGTTCGGCGTCGGCTTCGATCCGTGCCATGACGGCCGAGGGCTCATTGCCGGCCGGCGCATCGACCGGCGTGATGCTGACGAGATGCTGAGCGTGGGCTTCCAGGCGCTCGAGAAATGTCGATCCGCCGGATGATGGTTCGGATGCGCGCCGCAGATCCGGCGTCAGAGCCGCCAATTCCTGCGCGAGCGCGGCGGGTGTCGGCACGCCGTTTGCGGCGAACGATTGGAGCGGGGCGGTGGCGTCTTGCGTGACGCCGAGCGATTGCACCGCCGCCAGCTCGGCCTGATACGGCGCGCCGCGCTCGACCGCGGCGCGCAGCGCTTCGGCGGCGATGGTCAAGCGCGCCGCCTGATCGTTGGCGCCCTCGGCAGGATGCGCGGCATTTTCCGAGAGCGCTTTTACGGAGTTTTCCAGCGCCGCGACCCGGTTGGTCAGTGCGTCGAAATCGCTCTTCTGTCCGCTGGTCTGGCTTGCGACCTGACCTGTGATCTGACTTGCGACTTGGCTGGCTGCTTGGCTCGCGGCTTCACTGGCTGCTTTGCTGACCGCGTCATTCGCGGCCTGAGTTGCGCTCTGACTGGCGTTCGCGCTGGCGCTTTTCGCCGCTTCCGCCGCAGCGTCGGCGGTTTTTGCCGCGCTTTGACTTGTGGCGGCGATGTCATCGAGGCGGCGGCTCAGCGCCGCCACTGAATCTGAAAGCGATTTGGTTTCCGCCGCTGCCGTTCCGCTGCTTTGAGCCGGCTGCGTTCGCTGGGCCTGGATCGCGTGTTCGAGTTTGTCCAGCCGCGCCGAGATGGCGGCGTCGTTACTTGGCGCGGCGTGCATTGCCGCCGATGTTTCCGGCGCTGCAGGAAGTAAAGGCGCCGCAGCCTCGCGGGACGGTAGGACCCCCGTGAACCGGAGTGCGGCAACGATGACCAGCATCGCCACGGCGCCGAGAATCGCGCCCAAGGCATAGGATTTCAGGCCACGGCTGCCCCCGGCATTTGACGGCGGGTTCGGCGATGCCGGGCTCGAGGGTTCCGGTGGCGGCGTGTCCGCGGCGGCGGTTTCGCCGGTTGGCGCGGTCGCCTCCGGCCGCTCGACTTCGGTTGCCTTCAGTTCGATGGTCGGCGGCCGCCGGCCGGGCTTGCTGTCAGGCTCGCTCGTCATGCTGTCCTCAAAGCGAGTTCGACATGGCACCACATCAAGACTTGGTCACCAAATCAAAGCCCCCCAGCCGGTCCCCCGGGACGGCATAATACGGCGCGGCGGCAGCGGCAACATGCGCAATAAACCCTAACAAGTCGGCATAATCGCGTTGGTTCAGACGCATAACGACATCAACGCGGCTTCGTCGGGCTGGGCGGCGATGCGCACATCAGCGGCCCCGGCTTCCTGGAGCGGTTCGGCAACCTTCGCTGAGAGACAAAAATGAACCGGCTTACCAAGCGCGGCTTCGAGCACGCGCGCCTTGCGCGCGGCGGACACGAATGCCTCGGCGCTGCGGCGCGAGTAATGCAAGACGCCGTGGATTCCGGCAGCCAGCGCCGCGGCGGCCTCCTCGGGAAGTGTCTGCGCGACCACCGTGCGATAGACCACGACTGTATCCACGTGGAAATTCTTCGCCCGCAGCACGCCGGCCAAATCGCCGGCCCGTTCCTCGCCGGCAAGATAGAGCAACCGCGCCGGCGGTTTCAGCCGCGCGGCGACTAGAGCGGCGAGATCGTCGACATCGCCCTCGGCGGAGCTCACGTCGGCGAAACCCTCCGCGCGAAGCTGTTGCGCGCTTTGCCGGCCGACGGCGAGAACCGCGACGCGCAAGAGCTCGTCACGGCGCCTATGCGCGGCGATCGCGCGCGCGGCGTTGGCGCTGGTCACCAGAATCGCCGACCACGGCCGGTCGCCGAGCGCGGCGTCGGGGAAGTATTCGATCGTCAGAAGCGGCGCCACGATCGCTTCGTGACCGCGGACCCGCAACGCGGCGGCGGTGCGCGCGGCATCGGCGGCGGGGCGCGTGACGAGAATACGCACCGCTCAAGTCCGCTCGAAAAAGCCGGGACCGGCGCGCGCTTTAAGCTCGCGGCCGGCATCGGCGCCAAGCGCCGCGGCATCGGCGCGGCTGCCTTCGCGCGAAACCTCCAGCGCTTCGCTGCCGTCGGTCTTGGCGATCAGGCCGCGAAAGCGCAACGTCCCGTCGATGACACGCGCGTGGCCGGCGATCGGCGTGCGGCAGGAACCGTCGAGCACGGCGAGGAAGGCGCGTTCGGCCGCGAGCGCCGTCGCCGTGTCGTCATCGTTGATCGCTTCGAGCAAGGCACGCGTTTTGGTGTCGTCGTCGCGCGTCTCGATGCCGATCGCGCCTTGACCGACCGCCGGCAGGAACTCGTCGAGGTCGAGCACAGCGGTCGCCGCTGCGTCGAGCCCGAGCCGCTTTAATCCGGCCAGCGCCAGCACGGTGGCGTCGGCCTCGCCAGTTTCGATCTTGCGCAGCCGCGTCTCGACGTTGCCGCGCAGCGGCACGATAGTGAGATCCGGCCGCAAGCGCTTCACCAGTGCCTGCCGCCGCGGCGATGAAGTGCCGACCGCCGCGCCGTGCGGCAGCTCTCGCAGGCTTTTGGCCTCGCGGCTGACGAACGCATCGCGCGGGTCCTCGCGCGGCAGAAACGCCGCGAGCAGGAGGCCAGCCGGCAAGAACGTCGGCATGTCCTTCGACGAATGTACGGCGAGATCGATGGCGCCCGAGCGCAGCGCCTCCTCGATTTCCTTGGTGAAGAGGCCCTTGCCGCCCGCTTCGGCCAGCGGCCGGTCCACAATCATGTCGCCGGTGGTGCGGATGGTCTTGATTTCGATCCGTTCCGGTGCGAGGCCGCAGGCCTTGGCGAGGCGGCTTTGCACCTCCCGCGCCTGGACCAGCGCCAGCGGCGAGCCGCGCGAGCCGATGCGCAGGATGGACGTTGCGGTCGGGGAATTTGCCATATGAGGCTTATAATATAGCGATGATCATTCTCGGCATCGAGACGACCTGCGACGAGACCGCGGCCGCCGTGGTCAGCCGGACCGACGACGGCCGCGGCCAGATTCTGTCGAACGTGATCCTGTCGCAAATCAGCGAGCACGCCGCATTCGGTGGCGTGGTGCCGGAAATCGCCGCCCGCGCCCATGTCGAGGCGCTCGATCACATCATCGCC
Organism: uncultured Alphaproteobacteria bacterium; assembly: GCA_963784325.1. GTDB lineage: Bacteria > Pseudomonadota > Alphaproteobacteria > Rhizobiales > Xanthobacteraceae > BOG-931. The sequence goes on from CAWARC010000001.1 coordinate 135,518, forward strand.
AAGGCGATGGCCGAGGCGAAGGTCTCTTTCGAAAGCCTCGACGGCATCGCCGCCGCCGCGGGGCCGGGGCTGATCGGCGGCGTCATCGTCGGGCTGACGACCGCGAAGGCCATCGCGCTCGCCCATGACAAGCCGCTGATGGCGGTCAATCATCTGGAAGCGCATGCGCTAACCGCGCGGCTCACCGACGGAACGCCGTTTCCCTATTGCCTGTTTCTCGCCTCCGGCGGCCACACCCAGATTCTCGGCGTGCGCGGCGTCGGCGACTATCTGCGGCTTGGCGGCACGGTCGACGATGCGATCGGCGAAGCTTTCGACAAGACGGCGAAATTGCTCGGACTCGGCTATCCCGGCGGACCGCTGGTCGAGAAGGAGGCCGCACGCGGCGACGCCGCGCGCTTTGCGCTGCCGCGGCCCATGATCGGCCGCCGCGACGCCGATTTCTCGCTGTCGGGGCTCAAGACCGCGTTGCGGCTCGAAGCGCAAAAGATCGCGCCGTTGAGCGATCAGGACGTCGCGGATTTGTGTGCGTCGTTCCAGCAGGCGGTCGTCGACGTCGTCAAGGACCGCCTGCGCTCAGGCTTGCGCATGTTCCGGCTGCGCGTCGGCACCCCGACCGCGCTGGTTTGCGCCGGCGGCGTTGCCGCCAATCAGGCGATCCGCAAGGTGCTGCATCGCGTCGCCTTCGAAATCGGCGCGGAGCTGGTGGCGCCGCCGCCGGCGCTATGCACCGACAACGGCGCCATGATCGCCTGGGCCGGCGCCGAACGGCTGGCGCTCGGCCTGACCGACCCGCTCGACTTCGCGCCGCGGGCGCGCTGGCCCCTGGATGCGGTGGCGGCTACTGCTCGAAACGGTCGATGAACCAGCGCAACAGGCGCGTCCAGATCTCGTCCTTGCCGACGGTATCCTCGATGCCGTGCTCGAGGCTGGGATTATCATTGACCTCCATAACCACGATGCCGCTGTCAGTCTGCTTGAGATCGACCCCATAAAAGCCGTCGCCGATCGGCCGCGCCGCGCGCACCGCGATATCGATGACCTCGGCAGGGGCCTGGTCCAGACCGAAAGCGCGAAAACCGCCCTCGTGCGAGGAGCCATCGGGCCGGTATTTCACCACCTGCCAGTGGCCGCGCGCCATGCGGTATTGGCAGACGAACAGCGGCTCGCCGGCGAGCACGCCGACGCGCCAGTCGAAATCGGTCGGCAGGAACTTCTGCGCCAGCACCAGGTCGGTCTCTTCGAACAGCTCGTCGCAGATGCGTTTGAACTCGGGCGCCGATTCGACCTTGTGTACGCCGCGCGAGAAACGATCCGTCTGGGATTTTGACCACCATCGGCAGGCCGAGCTCGTCGATCACCTTGGCAAGGCTCGGTGTCTTCGGCGACGATGATCGGTCGGCGGCGTCGGCACCTGGTTCTGCTGCAAGAGCTCCATCAGGAACACCTTATTGGTGCAGCGGATCATCGAGATCGGATCGTCGATGACCGGCATGCCTTCCTGCCAGGCGCGCCGCGCGAAGCGGTAGGTATGATTGTCGATCGAGGTGGTTTCGCGAATGAACAGGCCGTCGAATTCGGCAAGCTCGGCAAGCTGACGTTTGGTGATGCACTCGACGTCGACCGACATTTTCTCCGCGATGCGGGCGAAAATGCTTGATCGAGTCCGGCGAGGACGGCGCGGTCTTCTCGTTCGGATCATAGAGCACGGCGAGATCGTATTTGGCGACCGAGCGCGCCTTGGGATCGCGCCATTCCCGTTTGGTGTGGTTGTGCAGCAGAATCGCGGAAGAACTCGGCCTCGCCGTTGGCAAGCCGCGTGATGGTGCGCGGGCGGATACGATCGATCGACAGCCACGTGCCGCCGGTGTCGACGATCATTTCGAGCGCGGGGCAGCGGAACCAATCGAACAACAGCCTGCCGAACGGCTCGAAGCGCTCGTCGCGCGCCAGCCCGAAACAAACCAAAAGCTTGAACTCGCCGTCGGGCTGGAAATCGGCGCGCCGCGCGCAGCGGTTGAGCTCTTCCTCGAGCTCCGGCAGCGCATGCTCGTAAAGCTTCTGCTCGCGCAGCTCCAGCATGGTCTCGACGGTCGGCACCACCCGGTGGCCGCGCGCCTCGGCCAACAGCGACGCGTAATAGCCTTTCGACTGGTAGGCGTAGGAGCGGGCGAGATTGACGAGCTTGGGGCGCGCCATGTCGAATAGCCGGGGCCGCGCCAGATATTCGCTGGTGGTGATGACCTTGTGCGGGGTCTCAGCGTTGGGCAGGTCGCGAGGCTGATCGACCAGGATGACCCAGCCGGTCATGGGCGGGTCCCTTTCCAGTCGATGCCACTATGTAAGACTCGGCCGATCATGCTTTCAAAAGTCAGGCGGCGCGATTCGTCATAGCCGGAATCGAAACGGGAAGCGACCGCGCCGGCCGCGATGTCCACCATGAAAACCGATTCGCGGACCGGAGTCAGGCGGGTCTGTGGCGGGATTCGGGAACCAGCGGTTTTTCGAAACGGAGCGCGTCGCCGCGATCGTCATAATAGCGGCGGTGCCGGCCGAACAGCCGATAGCCGGATTTCTCGTAGCGGGCGATGGCGCGGCCATTATGTTCGTGGACTTCCAGCCGCATCGCGCGCCGGCCGCGGCGGCTCGCCGCCCGCTCGGCGGCGGCGAGCAGGAGCGGGCCGATGCCGCGCCGGCCGATATGCGGAGCGACCGCGATCGAATAAAGCCGGGCAAACATCGCGCGCGGCGGATAGAGCACGAGCGCATAGCCGGCGAGCTTGCTGGCGGCTTGCGCGACGATCAACGTTGCGCCTTTGGTTGCGAGAAAACGGCGAAAGCTGCGCCGCGACAGGATATCGGTGGTAAACACCGCTTCCTCGATGGCGAGCAGTGCATCGAGATCGGTCATCCGGCCGCGGCGAAGCCTTGCCGCCGGCGGGCGCGACGGTTTGCTCACGGCGCGCGCCCCTCCCCCTGTTCGATCCGCGCGATCATCGTCTCCAGCCGCTCCAAGCGGTCGGCTTCACCTGGCGGCTTGTCCCAGCGTAGCCGGTTGATGCGGGGAAATCGCATTGCGAGACCGGATTTGTGGCGTGTGGAACGCTGCAGTCCCTCGAAGGCGACTTCGAGCACCAGTCCCTGATCGGCCCCATGCACGACCTCGCGCACCGGGCCGAAGCGCTCGGTGGTGTTGCGGCGGACGAAACGGTCGATCTGCAAGAGCTCCTCGTCGGTGAAGCCGAAATAAGCCTTTCCCACCGGGACCAACTCGTCTCCGGCTTCGCCATTCTTCCAGACGCCGAACGTATAGTCGGAATAAAAAGACGAGCGCTTGCCGTGGCCACGCTGTGCGTACATCAAGACCGCGTCAATGATGAACGGATCGCGCTTCCACTTCCACCACGGTCCCTTCGGCCGGCCGGGCAAATAGAGCGCATCGCGGCGCTTGAGCATGACGCCTTCGACCGCCGCGGCATCGGCGCCGGCGCCGGCAGCAGACGGGTCTTGCCGCGCCGCCGTAAGGTCGCCCCAGCTAGCGAAGCCAATCGTCGGCGACAGGTCGACCCGCTCGTCACCAAGCCGCGCGACGAAATCTTCGAGCCGGGCTCGGCGTTCGACAAAAGGCAATCCGCGCAAGTCCACCTCGCCGTCGGCAAGGAGATCATAGGCGCGCAAATGAGCGGGAAATTCAGCGAGGAGCTTTGGCGTGACGGTTTTGCGGTTGAGCCGCTGCTGCAGCACGTTAAATGACTGCACGCGGCGATCGCGTATGATCAAGAGTTCGCCGTCGATGGCGCCGGGCAGGTGAAGCGCGTCGAGGAGGTCGGGAAAGCTTTTGGAAATATCTTCGCCAGTGCGCGAATAAAGCCGCGCGATGAGATGACCTCCATGCTTGTTGTCCGCATGTCCGGCGACCGCTTGCACGCGAATGCCGTCCCATTTCCATTCCGCTATGAACTCCGACGCATCGAGGTTTTGCAGATCGGCATCGTCGAGCGCATGCGCCAGCATGGGCGGGCGGAACGGCGCCGGATCGCTGTTCTCGGGCTTCTCGGCGCGGCCTTCGAGCCACGCAAAAAGCTCGCGATAGGGCGGCACGAGGCCGGGCCAGATCAACTCGATCTCGTGTGCATCTTTGTCGGCCAGCGCGGCGACGGCGGCCTTGGCCAGCCGCGCCGAAACGCCGATGCGCAAGCCGCCGGTGACGAGCTTGATTAGCGCCCAGCGGCCGGTCTCGTCGAGCGCATCGAGCCAGCGCGCCAGCTGTTGCGGCAATTGCGCCTTGCCGAGCGTGCCGAGGGTTTCAATCACGGTGGTGAGGGAAAGTTCTTTTCCGCCCCCGCGAAGCGGGGGAGGGGGACCGCCCGAAGGGCGGTGGAGGGGGCTGGCTTGCCCAGATCCAGTCACACTTGCCCCTACCGGCTCGCTTCGCTCGCCGCCTCCCGCGCAAGCGGGAGACGATGAACTGGGCCACATCAGCGCGACGGTTTCTGAAAGGTCGCCGACATAGTCGTAGGACAATTCGAACAGCACCGGATCGGTGCGTTCGGCGATCAGGCTGCGAATCAGCCCCGCCTTGGCATGCGGAAAGCTCAAGCTCCCGGTGAGCGCGGCGAGCGCCCAGCCGCGCTCCGGATCCCGTGTGGTCCGGAAATAATCCGTCATCAGCCGCAGCTTGTTGTTGCGTCCGGGTTCATAGGCGAGACGGTCGAGCAGCTCGGCGAAGCGATTCATTGCTCTTCGCCGCCGGCCACGCCGGCGCCTTCATCCTCATCGCCATAGCCGACGATGTCGAGCGGCCGCGCTTTCAGTCCATTTGTGCCGCACCAGTGCACCAGCGCGTCCTCTTGGCCGTGCGTCACCCAGATTTCGCCGGCGCCGGTCGCGGCGATGGTCGCGGTCAGCCCGTCCCAGTCGGCGTGATCGGAAATGACCAGCGGCAGCTCGACGCCGTATTGCCGGGCGCGGGCGCGCACCCGCATCCAGCCGGAAGCGAATGCGGTGAGCGGCTCGGGGAAGCCTCGCGTCCACACATCCTTCAGCGCTGATGGCGGACAGAGCGTGACCGTGCCGGCGAGGTCGGCTTTGCTGGTGCCGCGCACGGGGCGCAATTCGCCCAGGTCGATGCCGCGGCTCGCATAATACTGCGTGATGCTCTCCATCGCGCCGTGCAGATAGATCGGCGCGTGGTAACCGGCCCGGCGCAGCAGCGCGATCACGCGCTGCGCCTTGCCGAGCGAATAGGCGCCGATGAGATGCGCGCGCTCCGGAAACAGCGCGACCGAATGCAGAAGCTTGGCGATTTCGCCGTCGGCATGGCTGTGCCGGAATACCGGCAGCGCGAAGGTCGCCTCGGTGATGAAGACGTCGCAGGGGACGAGCTCGAATGGCGCGCAAGTCGGATCGCCGACGTTCTTGTAGTCGCCGGAGGCAACCACACGAAAGCCCTCCGCCGCGACCGCGATCTGCGCCGAGCCGAGCACATGGCCGGCGGGGTGGAACGTGACGGTCACACCGTCGAGCGTGACGCTCTCGCCATAGGCGATGGCCTGTGTCGTGCCGGCGAAGTTCTCGCCGTAGCGCAGCCGCATCAGATCGAGCGTCTCTTGCGTCGCCAGCACCGCGCCGTGGCCGGCGCGGGCGTGGTCGGAGTGTGCGTGTGTGATCAACGCGCGCTCGACCGGGCGCGTCGGGTCGATGTGAAAGCCGCCGCGCTTGCAGCATACGCCGGCCGGCGTCGGCACCAGAATGTCTTCGGGTCGCATGGTCATAAGATAAACTCGGAATGTCATTCCGGAAGCCGCGGAGCGGCTGTCCGGAATCCATAATCACTGTTCTTGCAATATCCTCGCAGTCGGTGGTTATGGATTCCGGGCTCCTCGCTTTGCTCGGCCCCGGAATGACAGTGCATGACCGATACCGGCCCGCTTTTCGTATCCTCGGGCGACCTCATCGCCGACCGCCGCTACAAGGCGGCAATCGAGTTGGCGTCGCGCGGCGATTTCCCCGCTGCCGCCGATGTCCTGGCACAGACGATCGAACTGACGCCGAACTTCGCGACCGCCTGGTTCGCGCTCGGCGCCATCCGCGACCGGCTCGGCGACCGCGCCGGCGCGGTCACCGCTTTCGAGCGGACGCGCGACGCGGATCCGCAGGATTATCACGGCGCGCGGCTGCAGCTGGCGCGTCTCGAAGCGGGCGAGGCCACGCCGCCTATGACCGAGTCCTATGTACGCCGGTTGTTCGACCAATATGCCGGCCGCTACGACACCGCGCTCACCGAGCATCTGCATTATCGCGGGCCGGCGCTGCTGCGCGACGCGGTCGATGCGGCGATCCGCGCCGCCAAGCGGCCGATGCATTTTCGTGCCATGCTCGATCTCGGTTGCGGCACGGGGCTCGGCGGCGCTGCCTTCCGCCCCTTCGTCGATCGGCTGGTCGGCATCGATCTGTCGCCGGCGATGATCGCGAAGGCGGAGAGCAAGAACTTGTACGATCGTTTGGCGGTCGCCGATCTTGCTGGCTTTCTCGCCGCGGAAAGCGCCGTGGCCGGACACTATGACCTCGCGATCGCCGCCGATGTTTTCGTTTACGTCAACGATCTCGCGCCGATCCTCGGCGCGGTGGCACGCGTCCTGGCGCCGGACGGCATTTTGGCCTTCACGGTGGAAACCCATTCCGGCGACGGCGTGAGGCTGTTACCGACGCTGCGCTTTGGCTACGCTGCGGAGTACCTGCGCGCGATTATCGCGGGAGCGAGCCTGACGCCGCTTACTTTCGCTAGGGCCGCCATTCGCACCGAGAACGGAGTTCCGGTCGATGGCCTCGTGGCGGTGGCGATCCGTCAGTCGTAACTCTTGATGCTGTCTGCCACCGAATCGGCGACGTGCTCCTTGGTGATGATGCCCTTGACGTCGGCCTCGGTCGGCACGCCCTTGCCGCCGACTACGACTGCCATGGCGCCGCCGCGCCGCCACATCCGTTTGATTACTTCAAAGGCGATGTCATCTTCCCGCGCGATGGTGAAATCGCGCTGCGCCACGTCGCCGAGCGTGACGCCGGTATAGGCATCCTCGAGACCGCGCCGCAGCGCGGTGTTGACGCGCAACACGCCGAAGATGCGGTTGCTGCGGATCACGACGACGTGCTTCATCGCGCCTTGATGCTCCGGCCGACGCAGGAAGGCGTCGAAGTCGGTTTCTGCCGGCAGGATCAAAACGCCGGTGTCCATGATCTCCTTGGCGTGGCGCACCAACAGCATATTGGCGTGCAGCGCCTTCGGGATCAGATGGCCGCGGCCGACGAGCTTGATGGTGTAGATGTTTTCCTTCGACAGCACGCGCCGCACGCCGATGGCGAGCGCCACCGCGAGGATCATCGGCATGACCAGCGCGTAATCGCGGGTCATCTCGAAGATCATGGTGACGGCTGTCATTGCCGCGCCGGTGCCGCCGGCCACCATCGCCGCCATGCCGACGATGGCGAAATTGGCGATGCCGGCTTCGGGCAGCGGATGAATCAGGTTGACCAAGAGGCCGAAGGCGCCGCCGAGCGTCGCGCCCATATACAGCGATGGCGAGAAGATGCCGCCCGACGCGCCGGAGCCGAGGCTGATCGAGGTCGCCGCAAGCTTGGCGACGTAAAGGAGCGGCAGGATCGCGAGCGGCGCCAACTGGTTCGTCAGCAAGGCCTGAATCGTGGCGTAGCCGACGCCCTGGACGTAATAGTGCCCATAAAAATGAAACAGCACATAGATCAACACGCCAACGAACAGCATGCCGATGGCGTGGCGCAGATACGGGTTTTCGATCAACTCGAAAGCGTCCTCGGCAGCCGAGAGGCCGCGCACGAAGCCCGCCGCGGCGACGCCCATGACCGCGCCCAGGAGCGCATAAAGGCCGAGCGCGATCATCGACGACGGCGCATGGCCGAGCGCCGGCAAGATCGGAACGGCAAAGGCCGGCTGCGGTCCGAGGAACCAGTTGCCGACAAAGGTGGCGGTGCCGGTGGCGAGCGCCACGGGGAGAAAAGTGCGCACGCTCACTTCCGGCATCATCAGCTCGATCGCGAACATGACGCCGCCGATCGGAGTGTTGAAGGTCGCCGCAATGCCGGCCCCGGCCCCGGCGCCGACCAGAGTGATGCGCTGCCAAGGATCGAGCCTTAGAATTTGACCGATGCTCGATCCGAGTGAGGCGCCAATCTGGATGATCGGCCCTTCACGGCCGACCGCCGCACCGCTACCGATGGAAAACGCCGAGGCGATCGATTTGACGACGGCGACGATCGGCCGGATGACGCCCTCTTTATAGTAGATCGCGTCCATGACCTCGGGGACGCCGTGACCGCGCGCTTCCGGAGCAAAATTCGTGACCAGCGCGGTGACCACCATGCCGCCGATGATCGGCGCCAGGATGATGAAAGGACCCCACGGGCTGGCCGCCGTAAATATATTGGCGTCGTAGTGGACGGAAAAAGTTCCAAGGAAGAACAGGTTGTGAATCGCGGCAATCAGGCCACGAAAGAATATAGCGCCGAACCCGGTGATGAGCCCGGTGATCAGCGCGAGACATGAGAGGAAGACGAGTCCGCGTTGCTGTTCCGGCGCGGGATCGGTCGTGGGCAGGGACATGATGGCGGCTCTTTAGCGTGCATAGTCCGGCACGTCTACCGCGCTGTCGCGCTCGACCGCCAGGCGCTCGCGTGGCTAAGTTGGAATGTGGCTTTGCTTGAGAAAATCACACTGCTACCAGACCAATTCGCGCGCTGGTTCGCCGGCCGCGGCTGGATGCCGCGCCCCCACCAGTTGGAGCTTCTGGCCAAGGCGCAAGCCGGCCGCTCGGTCCTGCTGATCGCGCCGACCGGCGGCGGCAAGACGCTGGCTGGTTTTCTGCCGAGTCTGGTCGAGCTAAGCGGCCTCAACGCGCCTTCCGCCGCCGCCCCCCGCGCCGAAGGCGGGACGAGGCTTATTTCCACGGGCCACGGCGTGCGACGCGCCGGCGGCCTGCACACGCTCTACATCTCGCCGCTCAAAGCGCTCGCAGTCGATATCGCGCGCAATCTCGAAGCGCCCGTTGCGGAAATGGGGCTGCCGATCCGCATCGAGACCCGCACCGGCGACACGCCGACGTCGAAGCGCCAGCGCCAGCGGCGGGACCCACCGGATATTCTGCTGACGACGCCGGAACAGCTGGCGCTGCTGCTCGCATCCGCCGATGCGCCTTATCTGTTCGGCTCGCTCAAGCGGGTCATTCTCGACGAACTGCACGCGCTGGTGACGTCAAAGCGCGGCGATCTGCTCGCGCTCGATCTGGCCCGGCTGTTCCGCGTCGCCCCTGAGCTGACCAGCATCGGACTGTCGGCGACCGTCGCCGAGCCCAACGATCTTTGCCGTTTCATGGTGCCGCAGCGCGACGGCGCGGCGCGCGCCGATCTTATTCTTGCCGAGGGCGGCGCCGCGCCGGATGTCTCGATGCTCGACAGCGACGAGCGGCTGCCATGGGCCGGCCACTCCGCGCGCTACGCGCTCGGCGAGCTTTATGCGCTGATCAAGTCGCACCGCACCACGCTGGTTTTCGTCAACACCCGCAGCCAGGCCGAGGGTATTTTTCAGGACCTCTGGCATCTCAACGAGGACAATCTCGCTATTGCGCTGCATCACGGCTCGCTCGACGTGGCGCAACGCCGCAAGGTCGAAGGTGCGATGACGAGCGGGCGTTTACGCGCCGTGGTGTGTACTTCCTCGCTCGATCTCGGCGTTGACTGGGGCGACGTCGATCTCGTCGTCAATGTCGGCGCGCCGAAGGGCGCGTCGCGGCTGTTGCAGCGCATCGGCCGCGCCAATCATCGCATGGACGAGCCCTCGAAGGGCGTGCTCATTCCGGCCAACCGCTTCGAGGTGCTTGAATGCCGCGCGGCGCTCGATGCCATTGCGGTGAATGCGCAGGACACGCCGGCACTGCGGACCGGCGCGCTCGACGTGCTGGCCCAGCATGTTCTGGGCTGCGCCTGCGGTGAGCCGTTCCTGAGCGACGATCTCTACGCCGAGGTGACCCTCGCCGCGCCCTACACAACGCTGAGCCGGGCGGACTTCGACGCCGTGGTCGATTTCGTCGCAACCGGCGGCTATGCGCTCAAGGCCTATGAGCGCTTCGCCCGGATCAGGCAGGGCAAGGACGGCCGCTGGCGCATCGCCAATCCCAATGTGGCGCAGCGCTACCGGCTCAATGTCGGCACCATCGTCGAAGCCGACATGCTCAAAGTGCGGCTGGTCCGCTCGCGCGCTTCGAGGATCGTTCCGCGCGGCGGCCGGCTCCTGGGCCAGGTCGAGGAGTATTTCGTCGAGACCATGGTGCCGGGCGACACCTTCGTGTTCGCCGGTGAAATCCTCAAATATGAGGCGATCGTCGAAGACGAGGTCTATGTGTCGCGCGCGACGTCGGAGGATCCCAAGGTGCCGGCCTATGAAGGCGGCAAATTTCCGCTCTCGACCTATCTCGCCGATCGCGTGCGCGGCATTATCTCCGATCCGCGCGCCTGGCGCGCCTTGCCGACGCAAGTGTGCGAGTGGCTCGAAATCCAGCAATGGCGCTCGCTAATGCCGGGTCGCCGCGAGCTTCTGGTGGAAACCTTCCCGCGCGCCAACAAGCATTACCTGGTCTGCTATCCGTTCGAAGGCCGGCTCGCCCACCAGACGCTCGGCATGCTGTTGACGCGCCGGCTCGAGCGCGCGCGGCTCAGGCCGCTGGGTTTTGTCGCCAACGAATATGCGCTTGCGGTCTGGGGCATCGGCGATATCGCGGCGCGCATTGCCGGCGGCGAATTCTCGCTCGCCGCCTTGTTCGACGAGGACATGCTCGGCGACGATCTCGAAGCCTGGCTCGCCGAATCGGCGCTGATGAAGCGCACGTTTCGCACTTGCGCGATCATTGCCGGCCTGATCGAGCGGCGTTTCCCCGGCCAGGAAAAGTCGCGCCGGCAGCTCACCATCTCGACCGACCTCGTCTATGATGTGCTGCGCAGCCATCAGCCCGATCACGTGCTGTTGCGCGCCGCGCGGGCCGATGCCGCCACGGGCCTCCTCGACGTGCGCCGGCTTGGCGAAATGCTCTCGCGCATCAAGGGCCGAATCGTCCATAAGGCGCTGGATCACGTCTCGCCGCTGGCGGTGCCGGTCATGCTGGAGATCGGCCGCGAGGCGGTTTACGGCGAAGCGGCCGATACGCTTCTCGCCGAGACCGAGGCCGAATTGGTGAAGGAGGCGATGCAGTGAGGGATAGGGCTTTGCCCGCTCATACTCGCGTAAGTGGGAATCCATTGGCTGGATCCGCGCTTTCGCAAGTTCAGGAGGACGATCACGTTATCACCCTTGCCGGCGTGACGCTGGTTGCCGATCCGGCGGGCGCGCTGTTTTGGCCCGATGAAAAATTGCTCGCGGTCGCAGATCTGCATCTGGAAAAAGGCTCGGCCTTCGCCGCGCGCGGCGTGCTGCTGCCGCCTTACGATACGGCGACGGCCTTGGCCCGGCTCGCCCGGCTCATCGAGCGTTACGCACCGCGTCTTGTCATCGCGCTCGGCGACAGCTTTCACGACGGCGATGGGCCGGCGCGAATGCACGATGTCAGCCGCGCCGCGCTCAAAGCGCTGCAGCGGGGCCGCGATTGGCTCTGGATCGCCGGCAACCACGATCCCGATCCGGCCGACAATATCGGCGGCCGGTTCGCCGATGTTTTGGCGGCTCGGCGCGCTGACGTTTCGTCACCAGCCGCTGCCGCAACCGAGCGACGGCGAAATCGCCGGGCATCTGCATCCGGTGGCGCGCGTCGCGCGGCGCGGGCGCGCGGTGAGCCGGCGCTGCTTCGCCGGCGACGGACGGCGGCTGGTCATGCCGGCCTTCGGCGCCTATGCCGGCGGCCTCAATGTCCGCGACCGCGCCATCGTCTCTTTATTCGGCGCGCTGTCTTTCACCGCGCATATGCTGGGCACCGGCCGGCTTTACGCCGTCCCGGCTGCGCGCTGTCTCGCCGATTGAATTTCTAATTGAGCTTCGGTTCGAGCGTGAGCGGTTTGGCAGCGATCACCCGCGATCGGGTATTCGCGGCATGCTCCGGCGCATCCCAGCCGCCCGGCGGCGCTTTGGCGTTGACGGCGTCTTCCGGCTGCGGCTCAGCGGCCCACTTTTGTACCGCAAGTTTTGCCGCTTCAAGCGTCTGCGCGTCGAGGTGAGCGGCGACTTCGTCGCGCTTCTTGGCCGCGTCGCCGTCGCCCTTGCCCGCCGCCAGGGCGAACCATTTGTAGGATTCGGCGTAGTTTTGATCCACGCCGATGCCGCGGGCGTAAAGAATGGCGAGATTGTATTGGCTGTCGGTAATGCCGCGGGCGGCGGCCTTATGGAACCATTGCGCGGCGGTGCGGTAATCGGCCGGCCCGTTGATGCCCTCGGCATAGAGCACCGCGAGATTGTGCATCGCTTTGGCGTTGCCCTTCGCGGCGGCCGCAGCATAGAGGTCGCGCGCCACGGCGAGGTCCCGCTTCACCGCGATGCCCTTTTCGTAAAAGGCGCCAAGACGGAATTGCGCCGGCGCCAGTCCTTGCTTGGCGGCGAGTTCCAGCCAGCGCACCGCGTCGCCGTCGCTTTGTGGAACGCCATGGCCGTCGGCAAAACGGTTCGCGACCTCGAATTCGGCCGCCGCATCGCCGGCGATAGCCGCCGCACGCAATTTCGGTCCGCCGATCGTCGCCGGCAGCTTGCCGAGTACCATTGCCGGCGCGGCCGCCGCCGCAGCCTGTTCCAACGCGATGCTCGCCGGCGGCTGTGCCTGGTACGGTGGCGGGACGCGACGCGGCAGTGAGCCGGTGATGTCCGCGGAGTACGGCAGCGACGATTGGTGTTGCAATACGGGGGGCGGTGCATTCGGCGCGCCCGGCGCCGTAACCGGGCCCGGACTGGACGATGCACCAGGCGAGGCGGACGGGGTGCTGGGCGTTGTGACCGGCGCGGTTGGGGACTGGGTGCCGGGAACCGGCAGGATCAGCGGTCCCGATCGCGGTGCCGTCTTCGACGATTCCGATTCCGGTAAGACCGCAGGGGGCGCTGTCCCTTGGGACGGCACAGCCAGCGGCACGTCCGGGCTGTTGCTGGGAGGGGCGCGATCCTGGAACATGCGCAACGCCACATGCAGGAAGACGCCGGCGATCAGCACTGCGGCTCCGGCAACGATCAGCTTGCGCAGCCGAGAAGGTTTCTGCGATTGCGCAGCATCGATCGCCGCGCTTTCGCCGCGCGCTTGCCGCTCGGGCGGCGCTGCGGCGGCGGCCTGCGCCGCGCGTCTTGCCGCGGCGATGAAATTTGGCTTGGCGCCCTGCTCGGGGGTGACGGGAGGTTTGACGAAGTCGACCGCGGCTTCGGACGCCGCGATGCGTTCGGCGGCCGACGGCATGGCACGTTGGCCGGCTGCGGAGCCCGGCTCAAGGGGATGATCGGGCGGCAAATGCGGATCGATCGGGGTGCGGGCCGTGCTGCCGCGCCGCGCCGCGGTGTCGACGAATGCCGATGTCGCCGTCGCGGGGCTCGGCTGAGCAAGAGACATAGCTGCGGGCGTCGCTCCGGACCTGGCCTCGGCCAGCGGAGCCGGCTTCACGCCGCGATCCGGCGCGGGCTCGCGTATGGACTCTTTTGAAGGTTCTTGAGCCGTTTGCGTGCCGCCTAGTGCGCTCGTTCGGCTCGTTCCGTCATGTATCCCGCTTTCGATCATGGCCAAGCGATCGACCACGTGCTCCACCGTGCCGTGCACGGCTTCGAGTGATTCCTGGGTGCGTTGTTCGCTGCGTTTGATCTCGGCGACGTCGCGCGCGATGGCGTCGACCGGCTTACGCGGCATGGCCGCAGCCGCTACGCCGTTGCCGCCACGGATCTGATCGATATGCACCAGCAGATCGGCGATCCCGCGCTCGACCGCTGCAAGATTGCCGAACCGCGCGTCGGAGGCGTCGAGCCGCTTGATCAGTTGGGCGATACGGTCTTCTAGCGCGCCAAGCGCGGCGTGATCGGTATGGGTGAGCTGCACCCATTCGAGTTTTTCGATCAGTCCGGAGAGAAGCTTGTCCAGTTCCCCGGGCACGGCGCGACCCGCTTCGTTCGAAGCGTTGAGCGCGCTAGCGAGCGTATCGATGCGGCTCTCGAGGGCGGAAACCGCCTGGCCGCTGGCCGCGCTACTGGCGACGACGTCCACCTTGGCGCCTAGTAAACGCACGTCTTCCGCTACTTTGGTCAAGGTGTCGTTGGAGGCGACATGGGAGACGATGCCGCGCAGCGTGCCGATGGCCGTCTCCAGCTGCTGCAGTGCCGCCGGATCTTCTTTGGCGATGATCAGGTCGACCTTTTGCGACAGCGCTTTCACCGTGTCTTCGAAACCGACCAGATTCTCGGCCGGCGTCAGACTACGCAGCGCGTCGCGGACTTCCTTCAGTCCACCCTCGATTCCGGCCAGCACACCCAGATCGATGCCGGCAGCGGACGCGCGGGATTGATCGAGCCGCTTTGCCAGCACCTGCACCTCGGCTTCGAGCGATTGGACGGCCTGGCGCGGCAGCGCCTCCGTGAGCTGCTCGCGGATTTCCGCAAGGTCCTTGCGGAAGGATTTGACGACGTTTTCAAGCTCGCTCGACGGCCGCAACGATTCAATTCGCGCCGTGATGTCACGCAGTTGCTCTTCGAGATTGCTGATATCGACGGGCGGCTCCGCGACACGCTGCCCGGCAGCGGGCAACGGCGGCGGTGCTGCAGCAACCACCGGCTCCGGGGACGGCGCCGGCGCGACAGGAGCCATGGCGGCGACCGGGGCGACAGGCGCGACGGGAGCAATGCGGCTAGCCGCGGCATCGCCGTAAAGCTGGCGTTGGCGTTGGGCAATCTCGGCGACGGCGCTGTCGACCGATAGCGAGGGTCGATGGCCGGGTGCGCGAATGCTGGGAGGCGGGGGCGGCGGCGGTGGGCGCTGATAGACGTGCGGCTGCGGCGCCGGAGCGCCGGTGAGCCGCGGGGCGTCGGTCCGCGCCATACGCTCGAGCTGCTGCGTCAGCCGGTCGAGGCGGGCGTGGACTTCGCCGAATTCCTCCCGCGCCAGTGCTGTTTCGCGCTCGATCTCGGCTTCGCGTTCGCGCTGGCGGCGGCGCGACGTCAATTCATCATGGTCACGGTCGTGTCCATGGCGTGCTCCGCGGCGCGGCGGCTCATCCTGTTCAGGGCGGCCGCGGCGTCGGCGCACGGCGCGATCAGCATAACGTGACTCGCGAGGATCATCATGACGCGGTTCGCGGCGCTTGTCGTCGTGCCGAGCGTCGTCATCGTCGTCGTAATCAACAGACCGCATCGGCTCGCCGCGATCGTCGTCGTCCTCGCGGATGACGCTGTTCAGCCATTCCCCGACCGACACGCCGGAGCGCCGCGCGGCGTCGCGGGCGACTTCGCGCGTTTCTGGACGGAGGCCTCTCAGGTTCCACGGACCGCCAGATTTCATTGCGCGCCAAGCCACTCCGGGAGGAACGAGATGACCCTGTATTGAGCTTGGGCTCGTTAACAGAAGAAGCGGAGGGCGCGATCTCGCGTCCTCCGCATGGACTCTTCCGGATTAGCGTAAACAAGTCGTTAATGCGGCGACGGCGGGCATTTCGTCGAGATTCCCGCGCTATCGGCGGCAACGCAGAATCCCGTAAATGGCCGTCGTGATGGCGTCGTGAATCAGTTAGTTTATGCGTTGATCCGCCGCTGGCGGACGCCGGGGAGGGACGTCATGCCGAGCTACAAGGCTCCCGTCGACGATGTGATGTTCCTGTTGGACGACGTGTTCCACATCGATCGCTACAACAACCTGCCCGGTTTCGCCGAAGCCACGCCCGATCTTATCGAGGCGGTGCTCGGGGAGGCGGCAAAATTCGCCGAACAGGTGCTCACGCCGCTCAACCGCGTCGGCGACAAGGAAGGCTGCCGCCGGCACGACGACGGCTCGGTGACGGCGCCGACCGGGTTTAAGGACGCCTATCAGAAGCTGACTGCCGGAGGTTGGCTCGGAATAGCGGCGCCCGCCGAGTTCGGCGGCCAGGGCCTGCCGATGGTGTTGGCGCAGGCGCTCAACGAGTTCCTCTGCTCGGCGAACATGGCCTTCGCCATGTATCCCGGTCTGACCGAGGGCGCGATCGCGGCGCTGCACACTCACGGGTCGCCGGAGCAGAAGGCGCTTTATCTGCCGAAGCTCGTTGCCGGGCAGTGGTCCGGCACCATGAACCTGACCGAGCCGCAATGCGGTACCGATCTCGGCCTGGTGCGCACCCGCGCCACCCCGCAGGCCGACGGCAGCTATAAGATTTCCGGCACCAAGATCTTCATCTCCGCCGGCGAGCACGATCTCGTCGAGAACATCATCCATCTTGTGCTGGCCCGTATCGACGGCGCGCCGGCCGGCACCCGCGGCATTTCGCTGTTCATCGTGCCGAAATTCCTGCCCGATGCGGATGGCAAAGTCGGCGCGCGCAATGCGGTGTCGTGCGGCTCGATCGAAGAGAAGATGGGCATCCACGGCAACGCCACCTGCGTGATGAATTACGACGGCGCCACCGGCTGGCTCATGGGCGAAGCCAATCGCGGCCTGCAGGCGATGTTCACGATGATGAACGAGGCGCGGCTCGGCGTCGGCGTGCAAGGCTTGGCGCTGTCGGAGGTCGCCTATCAGAATGCCGCCGCTTACGCCAAAGAGCGGCTCGCCGGCCGCGCCTTGACCGGCGCGAAATTTCCGCAACAGCCCGCCGATCCGATCATCGTGCATCCGGACGTGCGTCGCATGCTGATGACGATGCGCGCTTTCAATGAGGCGGCGCGCGCATTGGTACTGTGGGTTGCGCTCAAAAGCGACGTCGCGCACCGCTCCGAAGACGCCAAAGAGCGGCAGGCGGCCGACGATCGCTTGGGCCTGATGACGCCGGTGATCAAAGGCGTGCTCACCGATCAGGGCTTCGCCAATACGGTTTTGGCGCAACAGGTCTTTGGCGGTCACGGTTACATCGCCGAGCATGGCATGGAGCAGTTCGTGCGCGATGCGCGCATCGCCATGCTGTATGAGGGCGCCAACGGCATTCAGGCGCTCGACCTGGTCGGCCGCAAGCTGCCGAAAGACGGCGGCCGCGCCTTGCAGGCTTTCTTCGCCGAGGTGTCCGCCTACATCAAGGAGCGCGGCGGCGATGCCGGCATGGCGCCTTTTGTGACACCGCTTAGTCAGGCGCTCGGCGAATTGCAGCAGGCGACCATGTGGTTCTTGCAGAACGCGGTGGGCAATCCCGATAATGCCGGCGCCGGCGCGACTGACTATATGCACCTCTTCGGTCTGGTCGTACTCGGCTATATGTGGTGCCTGATCGCCGAGGCGGCGAAAGCCAAAACCGACGCCAAGGCCAATGGAGGGGACGGCGCGGCGGCACGGATGGCGGAGCGGCTGACTACCGGCCGCTTTTTCATGGAACGGATGCTGCCGGCTGCGGCGACGCATCTGGCGCGCATCAAAGCCGGCGCCGCTTCGACCATGGAATTACCAGCCGAGGCTTTCTAGCTGTTCGACGGAAGTGCTCGTTGCGCCTGCAGGGACGATTGAGAGGAATTCATGCCCGACGCCTTCATCTACGATCACGTGCGCACCCCGCGCGGCCGCGGCAAGGTCGATGGCTCGCTGCACGAAGTGACCGCGCTCAATCTCGCCAGCCAAGCGTTGCGCGCCATCAAGGACCGCAACCATCTCGATACTGCGCTGGTCGATGACGTGGTCATGGGCGTGGTCGATCCGATCGGCGAGGCGGCGGCCGATATCGCCCGCACCGCGGCGCTGGTGGCCGGCTACGGCAACGAAGTTCCCGGCGTTCAGATCAACCGTTTCTGCGCCTCCGGCCTCGATGCGGTGAATTTCGCCGCAGCGCAGATCATGTCCGGGCAGCAGACCATGGCGGTCGGCGGCGGCGTCGAATCGATGAGCCGGGTCGGCATCGGCGCGGCCGGCGGCGCCTGGGCGGTCGATCCGTCGATCGCGGTGGCGCATTATTTCCTGCCGCAGGGCATTTCCGCGGATCTCATCGCCACCAAATACGGATTTTCGCGCGACGATGTCGACGCCTATGCGGTTGAAAGCCAAAAGCGCGCCGCGGCGGCGTGGGAGGATGGCCGCTTCAACCACTCGGTCGTGGCGGTGAAGGACGTCAATGGCCTGACCATTCTGGCCAAGGACGAACACATGCGGCCGGAGACGACCATGCAGTCGCTGGCCGCGCTGAAGCCCTCTTTTGTGCAGATGGGTGAACTGGGCGGCTTCGATGCCGTCGCCATCCAGGCGCACCCGGAAGTGGAATACGTCAATCATGTCCATCACGCCGGCAATTCCTCCGGCATCGTCGACGGCGCCGCGGCGGTCCTGATCGGCAACAAGGCCGCCGGGGAAAAGAGCGGGCTGAAGCCGCGCGCGCGCGTGCGCGCCTTCGCCAATATCGGGTCCGATCCGGCGCTGATGCTGACCGGTCCGGTCGACGTCACCAAGAAAGTGCTCAAGACCGCCGGCATGACGCTCGCCGACATCGATCTCATCGAGATCAACGAGGCCTTCGCCGCGGTGGTGTTGCGCTATCTGCAGGCCTTCGATCTCGACATGTCCAAGGTCAACGTCAACGGCGGCGCCATCGCGCTCGGCCATCCGCTCGGCGCCACCGGCGCGATGATCCTCGGCACGCTGGTCGACGAGATGGAGCGGCGCAATGTTGCGACCGGGCTGGTCACGCTCTGCATCGGCGCCGGCATGGGCACTGCCACCATCATCGAGCGGGTGTGAGCGAATGCCCAAGTTCGATATCGCCAAAGTGCCGGCGCAGCCGATCGCGTCTTACCCCAAGGAATTCGCAGCCGTCATTTCCGGCCGCGAGAAGCAGCGCATCGGCGATGCCGCGGGGCTGACCCGGTTCGGGGTCAACATCACCCGCATCAAGCCGCATTCGGCTTCGGCGCTGCGTCATGCCCACGCCAACGAGGACGAATTTGTTTTCATGCTCGAGGGCGAGCTGATGCTGCACGAGGACGACGGCGAGATCGTGCTCAAGCCGGGCGACGCCGCCGGATTCAAGGCGGGCGGCGGCGTCGCGCATTGTCTGATCAACCGGACTGACCGTGACGCGGTCTATTTCGAGGTCGGCACGCGCGCCAAAAGCGAGCGCGTGCAATATCCCGACGTCGACTTCGTCATGGAACGCGATGAGAATGGCCGCCGCTTCTTCCGCAAATCCGGCGAGCCGATCGGGAATTGAGCGGCCATGCCGAAGATCGACATTGCCAACGTTCCGGTCGATACCCGCACGGGTTATCCGAAGCCGTTCGATCGCGTGGTGGTCGGCCGCGAACGCAAGCGGCTCGGCAACGCCGTCGGCCTCGACCAATTCGGCGTCAATCTGACGACGCTGAAGCCCGGCGCGGCATCCGCGCTGCGGCACTGGCACGAGAAGGAAGACGAGTTCATCTATGTTTTGGAAGGCGAAGTCGTGCTGATCGAGGATGGCGGCGAATGCACGCTCAAGCCGGGCGATGCCGCCGGTTTCAAGGCGAACAGCCGCAACGGCCATCAGCTCGTCAACCGCGGCAGTCGCGATGCGGTCTATCTCGAGGTCGGCACGCGCTCCAAGCATGAACGCGTCGACTATCCAGAGGTCGACCTGATGGTTATTCGTGACGACAATGGCATGCGTTACACCCACAAGAACGGCGAACCGTATGGCTGAGACCAAACCGACCTACACCAATTTCACGCTCGACATCGACGGCGACGGCATTGCGCTCGTCACCTGGAATGCGCCGGGCCGCACGATGAACGTCATCGACGTGAAAGTGATCGAGGAGCTTTCGGCCATCGTCGAGGAGCTGGCGACCGACGGCGCGGTCAAGGGCGTGGTGATTACGTCGGGCAAGGACACGTTCTGCGCCGGCGCCGATTTGACGATGCTGGAAGCTTTGAGCCGCACCTTCGCCGATCTGGCGGCATCGCAGGGCGCCGAAGCGGCAAATGCGAGGCTGTTCGACGAGAGCCGCAGGCTGTCGCTACTGTACCGGCGCATCGAGACCTGCGGCAAGCCGTGGGTTGCCGCCGTCAACGGCACCGCGGTCGGCGGCGGTTTCGAGCTGACGCTCGCCTGCCATCATCGCATCGCCGCCGACAACGGGCGAACCCGGCTCGGTCTGCCCGAGATCAAGATCGGTTTGTTTCCGGGCGCCGGCGGCACGCAGCGCATTGCGCGCATGCTGGCCCCGTCCGACGCGCTGCAATTCTTGCTCAAGGGCGATCAGTTGCAGCTCAATCGCGCCAAGGCGATGAAGCTTATCGACGCCGTGGTGCCGCAGGGCGATTTGATCAAAGCGGCGAAAGACTGGATCAAATCGGGCGGCGCCGCCAAGGCGCCATGGGACGTCGACGGCTTCAAATTGCCGGGCGGCCCGGTCTATTCCAAAGCCGGCATGATGGTGTTCCCGCCGGCGAACGCCATCTATCGCCGCGAGACCTACGATAATTACCCGGCGGCGCGCGCCATCATGCAGGTCGTCTATGAGGGCCTGCAGTTGCCGATCGACCAGGCGCTGCGGGTCGAGTTCGCGCTGGTTCGCCAAAATCCTGCACTCGCCAGAAGCGGCGGCGATGATCCGCTCGCTGTTCGTCTCGCTGCAGGAGCTGAACAAGGGGGCGCGGCGGCCGGCCGTGCCGGCTAAGCCGCTGAAAAAAATCGGCGTGCTCGGCGCCGGATTCATGGGCGGCGGCATTGCCTATGTCAGCGCGCTCGCCGGGCTGGAGGTCGTACTGATCGACCGTGATCCGGAAACCGCGGAAAAAGGCAAGGCGCATTCGCAGAAGCTGATGACCGACCAGGTCAATCGCGGTCGCGCCACGACCGCCGACCGCGAAACGGTACTGGCGCGCATCCATCCGACCGCCGATTACGTCGCATTGAAGGGCTGCGACCTTGTCGTCGAAGCCGTGTTTGAGGACCGCAAGGTCAAGGAAGAGGTCATTTCGCGCGCGCAGAATGTGCTCGGCGATGAAGCGATCTTCGCCTCCAACACTTCGACACTGCCGATCTCTTCGCTGGCGGCAGCGTTCAAGGATCGCGCCCGCTTCATCGGCATCCATTTTTTCTCGCCGGTCGAACGAATGATGCTGGTCGAGATCATCATGGGCAAGGAAACCGGCGACATGGCGCTCGCCACCGCGCTCGATTACGTGCGTGCCATCCGCAAAACGCCGATCGTCGTCAACGATTCGCGCGGCTTCTATACGTCACGGGTGGTCGGCACCTATATCCGCGAAGGTCATTTGATGCTGACCGAGGGCGTGCCGGCGGCGATGATTGAGAATGTCGGGCGCATGGCCGGCATGCCGGTCGGACCGCTGGCGCTCACCGACGAGGTGGCCGTCGACCTGGCCTGGAAAATCCTCAAAGCCACCGAGGCCGACCTTGGCGCCAAGATGATCGATCTCAAGCAAAAAGCGCTGCTTGAGGAGATGGTGGAAAAGCGCGGACGCCTCGGCCGCAAGAACGGCAAAGGCTTTTATGATTATCCGTCGAACGGGCCGAAACGGCTGTGGCGGGAGCTCGCCGAGCTGCAGCCGAAAATACTCGATCCGGACACTATCGATATTGCTGTCCTGGAGCGGCGGCTCTTGGCGATCCAGGCGCTGGAATCCGCCCGCTGCATCGAAGAAAAGGTCGTCACCGACGTGCGTGAAGCCGACGTCGGCTCGATCCTGGGCTTCGGTTTTGCACCTTTTACCGGCGGCACGATTTCCTATATCGACGGCATGGGCGTCCAAGCCTTTGTCGACCTCTGCAACGGCCTCGCCAAGGCTTATGGCGAGCGCTTTGAGCCGTGCAAACTGCTCAACGACATGGCGAAGAAGGGCGACACCTTCTACCGCCGCTTCCCGCCGCCGCAGCGCGTGGCGGTTGCCAAAGCGTCATGAGCGTTGCATTGCCCTCCTATGCCTCCCGCGTATAAGGTCGCGGCCGATTTTTTCCGGGACCCTGCATGGCGCGTGATCAAGTCGACCTGACGCCGATCGAGCGGCGCGACGATCTCGTGCACTGGCTTGCGCAGGGCGCCAAACCCAAATCGCAATTCCGTATCGGCACCGAGCATGAGAAGTTCGTCTTCACGCGGGAGGACCACCGGCCGGTGCCGTACGAGGGACGCCGCGGGATTCGCGCGCTGCTCGAAGGCATGCAGCACCTGCTTGGCTGGCAGCCGATCATGGAAGGACCGAACATCATCGGCCTCTTCGATGTCCCCGGCGGCGGCGCCATCTCGCTGGAGCCCGGCGGTCAGTTCGAGCTGTCCGGCGCTCAGGTCGAGTGCGTGCATCAGACCTCGAGCGAACTGATGGCGCATCTCGCGCAGGTTCGCGAAGTGGCGCAGCCGCTGCACATCGGCTTTCTCGGCGCCGGCTTTTCGCCAAGCTGGACGTTGTCGGAAATCCCGAAAATGCCGAAGGGCCGCTACAAGATCATGACCGAATATATGCCGAAAGTCGGCAAGCTCGGTCTCGACATGATGTACCGCACCTGCACGGTGCAGACCAATCTCGATTTCTCCTCCGAAGCCGACATGGTCAAGAAGCTGCGCGTCTCGGTCGCGCTGCAGCCCGTGGCGACGGCGCTGTTCGCCAATTCGCCGTTCACCGAGGGCAAGCCGAACGGCTATCTGTCGTTTCGGTCCGAAATCTGGCGCGACACCGACAATGCGCGCGCCGGGATGCTGGCCTGGGCATTCGAGCCCGGCATGAGCTTCGAGCGTTGGGTCGATTATGCGCTCGACGTGCCGATGTATTTCGTCAAGCACGGTGACGAATACGTGGACGCCTCCGGTCAATCGTTCCGTGACCTGTTGGCGGGCAAGTTGCCGGCGATGCCCGGCGCGCGCGCTTCCATCTCGGATTGGGCAAACCACCTGAGCACCATCTTCCCGGAGGTGCGGCTCAAGCGCTATCTGGAAATGCGCGGCGCCGATTCCGGTTCGCTGCCGAACCTGCTGGCGCTGCCGGCCTTCTGGGTCGGCATTCTTTATGACGATGTCAGCCTCGATGCGGCCTGGGACCTGATCAAAGGCTGGACCGTGCAGGAGCGGCAAAAGCTCCGCGATGACGTGCCCAAGCAGGGTCTCGCGGCGACGGTTCGCGGCCGCACCGTGTTCGAGATTGCGAGCGAGGTTCTCAAACTGGCGCGTGCCGGGCTCGTGCGCCGAAATTGTCTCGATGCCGGCGGCCAGGACGAGACGCGCTATCTTGAAGTCCTGGAAGATCGCCTGGCGCGCGGCACCACGCCAGCGCAGGAGCTGCTCGACAAATTTAACGGCCCGTGGGGCGGCTCGGTCGATCCGATCTATGCCGAAGAGGCCTATTGAAGGACCGCGAAAGGCCCTTCGTTTCGCGCAATTTCATTGACCGAGGTCGTAAAGCCGCTTTGCCTCGGTGAGCGCCGCGTCGCAGGCGGATGCGTTGCCGGCAGCGTCCGCCTTGCGAGCGGCCTCGAGCGCGGCGTCCGCTTCTTTGTGGCCGATCTTTTGAGCGTGCTCGACGTCCTCTGGCGTCGGCTGGTGATGCAACTGCGCACCGAGCGTTTGCGAAAAGGTCGGGCCGCTCGTTGGGCCCGCCGGGCTGGCGCCGACTTGCTGCTCGAGTGCGGCGATCTGCGCCGTGCACGGACCGCTATAGGCGACGCCGGCGCTGGCGAGCAATGCCGCGGCAGCCGTGCCGAGAAGGATACCGCCCGCGACGGCGTCATCGAGAAATCTGCCGGTCCACCGGTCGATGCCGTTCATTTCGGCCTCCCAGACCACAGGATATGCCGATTCAAGTTCCTAGTTCCAGAGCGGTTCCGCTGGTCATTCCCGCGCGGCAACCGTCGTGGCGTTACCACGTCCTGCGTTTACGGCTTATTCATATTGCCGAGGCCGGACGGAACGCAAATCGGCGGTGCAAAACACCAATTTTTTC
Source organism: uncultured Alphaproteobacteria bacterium (assembly GCA_963784325.1). GTDB lineage: Bacteria > Pseudomonadota > Alphaproteobacteria > Rhizobiales > Xanthobacteraceae > BOG-931. Next base: position 159,571 of record CAWARC010000001.1, read on the forward strand.
GGCAATCCGACTGTTTTGATTCTATCTTTACATCTCCCTGGCAGAATCCGGTCCATGACCAAAAGCGCGACCGCGGAAGTGCAGCGCCAGCAGGCCGAACGGCAGCTGTTCACCGCCCGCCGGGCGCTGACTCACCTTGTCGAGATGTACGACAGCGGTCAGTGGCGGCATTATTACAGAAAGGAAGAAGCCTTCGCCGAGGCCGTCCGCGAAGCGCGGCAAGCCGTCGAGCAATGGACCGACATCGTTGACCGGATTGGCGGCGGCACAGCCTAAGAGCCTCGCAGGCGGCGCATTGCCTAGACTTAGGCCCTCAACGAGACCATGATCCATCCTGCTACGAAAGCGGCGGGAGGACGGAGTGCTCGAGCATTACCACAATATCAATTCGGTCTGCGCGCAGAAGGTGCGCATTGCGCTCATCGAGAAAGGCCTCGACGCCAAGGAGCACCTCCTCACCTTGCGCGGCGACCAGTTCGATCCGGCCTACCTGAAGCTCAACCCGAACGGTGTCGTGCCGACGCTAGTGCACGACGGCAACGCGATCATCGAATCCTCGCTGATCCTTTATTACCTGGATGAGGCGTTTCCGACGCCGCCGCTGATGCCGAAAGAGCCGAAGCTTCGTCATCGCGTACGGATGTTCAACAAGCTGATCGATGAATATCTGCATAATTCGTGCATGATCCTCACCTTTGCCACGGCGTTCCGGCCGAACTTTCTCAAGCTGCCGCGCGAGGCTTGGCTTGCCGAGGTCAATAAATCGCCACTCAAGCGCCGCGCCGAATATAAGCGCAGCGTCATCGAGCATGGGCTCGATTCCGAGTTTGTCGTCGACGCCATCAACCAGCACAAAAAATTGCTGGCCTGGATGAACGAGTCGCTGCAGAGCGGCCCTTATCTCGCCGGAGCGAGCTTTTCCAATGCGGATTGCGCGGTCGTGCCCTACATCCTGCGCCTAGAATTGCTCAAGCTCGCCGGCATGTGGGATCGCCAGCCGGCGATTGGCGATTGGTGGGGGCGGATGCGCGAGCGCCCTTCGGTTAAAGCCGCGATCTTGGATCGCATGACCGAAACCGACTGGGCGCCGTTCCGCAATCTGGCGCCCGATCCGTGGCCGAAGGTGGAAACGCTGTTGCGCGCGGCTTAAGCGCTGCGGCGGCGTAGCGCAGTCCGTCTCGCCAGCCTCGGGGCTTGGCTTTCCCATGGCATCGGTCGTCAATGCTGCCTTTTGCGCGCTGGTGGCGACCGCATTCTTTACGGCCTTCGGCTATGCGATCGGCCGCCACGTGCTGCCACGCACGCTGGCGCTCGGCGCGGCGCCGGTCGTCGGCTGGGCGATGTTCAGCGCCGCGACGCTGCCGGTTCTGACGCTCACCGGGTTTTCGGCGCCTGCCGTCGCCGCCATGGCGGTGCTCGGTCTTATCATCGCCGGCGGCCTTCTGCTGACGCAAAACGCCAATGACGAGGCGGCCCAAAAGCCGATCGTCCCGCTATGGGCTTATCCGGCGGCCGGGTTGCTCGCTCTGGTGCCGGCGAGCGCGATCGTTCCGAAAATTTCCGCCGCCGGCGTGCAGCTCGCGGATCCCATATTCGATCACGCCAAGATCGCCATCATCGACGCGATGACCCGGCAGGGCTTGCCGCCGGTCGACCCGGTATACAGCGCCGCGTTCGGTGCCATGAGTCCGCCCGGGCGGCTGGCCTATTATTACCTCTGGCACTTCAGCGCGGCGGAGCTGGCGCTGCCGCTGCATATCAGCGGCTGGGAAGCCGATATCGGCCTCACCTGGTTCACCGCTTTCGCCTCGCTCGCCGTGATGATGGCTGTCGCCGTCTGGCTCAGTGAGCGATCGGGCGCCGCGATCCTGGTGGTCGCTCTCGCCGCGGGGACATCCCTGCGCACCACGCTGAGCTTTATATTCGGCAGCTTTTCTCTCGAACCGTTCATGGCGTCGCCCAATGGCTTTGCCGGCTGGTTGTTCCAGTCCGCCTGGGTGCCGCAGCATCTGATGTCGGCTTCCTGCGTGGTCGCGGCGATGGTGCTGATCGTGCATTTCGCGCGGCGGCCCAGTGCCGCGCGGTTCCTGACCCTGGTCCTGATCGTCGTTGCCGGCTTTGAAAGCTCGGCCTTTGTTGGCGGGGTGACCTTTGCCGTCGCTTCCTTGCTCGCGGGGCCCATCCTTTTCGCCGCAGTGACGCCGGCTCGGCGCGTGAAGGTTGCCGGCGGATTTGCCGCCGCCGCCATGCTTGCCTTGCTCATTGCAGCGCCGTTTCTCCGCGATCAACTCGCTGCGGTCGCGTTGCGAGGCGACCGCCACCCGATCGTCATCAATCATTTCGCCGTGCTCGGCGATTTGTTCCCGCACGCGTTGCGCCGCGAGCTCGATCTGCCGGCCTATTGGCTCATTCTGCTGCCGCTCGAATTTCCGGCGACTTATATCGCAGGCTTGATGGCGCTCGTCGTGACGCAGCGGACACTGCCGCGCGGGCTGGAAAGAACCGCCGTCGCGATCTTCCTTGCGCTGGCCGGCGCCGGGCTCGCCGTGTCGTGGCTCCTTGTCAGCACCGTGGGCGACAACAACGATCTGAGCCTGCGCGCGATCCTGCCGGCTGCCATGATCCTGATCATCGGCGCCGCGGCGGCAATGATGCGCGCTCCGCATCGTAAGTTGATCGCCGCCGCGGCCTTGGGCGGTCTCGCGCTCAGCCTGCCCGATACCGTCGCAATGGCGCGATACAACGTGATCGGGTCGCCGGCGGCGGATGCGCAAACATTTGCGGAAGCCCCCGAACTATGGGCCGCGGTGCGCCGCTATGCGGCGCCGGCCGCACGCGTCGCCAATAACCCGCTGTTCCTGCAAGATCTGACGCCGTGGCCGGCGAACATGTCCTGGGCGCTGCTTGCCGATCGCAGCTCGTGCTTTGCCGGGCGCGAGATGGCGCTCGCCTTCGCGCCGCTGCCGGCGGATCGCCGCGAGGCGATCAATGCGCAATTCATCCGCGTCTTTGCCGGGCAAGGCAGCGCGAGCGATGTCGCCGCCATGGCCACCGTATTTGCCTGCGACGTCGTGCTGGTCGTGCCGCAAGACGGCGCCTGGGCCAAGGATCCGTTCGCGGTCAGCCCCGATTATCGCCTGGCAGAAGCGCGGGCCGGAAAATGGCGGATCTATACGCGCGTCACTCCTTAAATCCCCGCAAACCAGTTAAAGCCCTGCTTGCTCCAGAACGTCTCACGGAAATCGTTGGTGACTTCGATGGCCTTGATCCATTTTGCGTTCTTGTAGCCGAGCTTGGTCGAGGTGCGCAGCCGCAGCGGAAAGCCGAACGGATCGGTGATGGTGTCGCCGGCATATTTGGTGGCGAGGATGGTCTGCGGATGCAGCGCCGATGCCATGTCGATGCTTTCCGTGTAATTGTCGGCGCAGATGAAATAGACGTATTTGGCTTTTAGATCGGCGCCGACGCGTTGCAGAAAATCACGCAGGTTCGGGCCCGACCACTGGCCGATGTAATCCCAGCCTTCGACGCAGATGTGCCGGATGATGATTTCCTGCTCCGGCAACTGATAAATCTGCTGCGCCGTCCAGGGCTGCTTGTTGTCGATACGGCCGACCAGCTCCAGTTTCCAGGTGGCGCCGTCGACCGGCTTGACGTCCTCGATGTCGTAATAGGCGTTAAAGCGCGGCGGCTTGACCACCTGCGCCGGCGCGAAGGTCGGCGCCAAATGCGTCGGCCGGAATATCGCTTCCTGCACGCCGTCGTTCCATGCCGACACGGTACGCAGCCACGATTGGACCGGAGGTTCCTCGCTGACGTCGCAGCCGGTCAATAAACCAAGCGCCCCGAGGCTTGCCGCGCCGCGAATGAGGCTGCGGCGATCGACATTGTCGGAGGCCAATCGCTTTGTCTTGCGTTGGCCGAGGATCTCGGGCCGCCGCAAGATGGCGGGCATGGGGATTCGAATGGGCATTCGGGTCACCGCATCATGGCGTGGCTTCGATTTCAGGGGCGATGGGGGCGGCGTGGAGCGCGCCGTCATCGACGACGGGTCCGCCGCTCACCATGGCAACAAGGCTCTGCGGCACCAGCACTGCCAGGGTCACGTGAACGAGAATGAAGGCGACAATGGCGGACATGCAGAGAAAGTGAACCAGCCGGATGGTCTGGAAACTGCCGAACAGATCTGCCAGCGCCGAGAACTGGATCGGCTTCCACAACGCCAAGCCGGAAATCACGATCAGGATGCCGACCAGCATGACGCCGAGATAGAGCACCTTCTGCACGGCGTTGTAGTGGATCAGATCGTCGTGGCGGAGGCGAAAGCGCAGCGCGTCGCCGATCGTGGCAAAAAGCTCGCCTAGGGAGATGGGAAACAGCTTTCGCCGGAAGCGGCCGGTCGCGATCCCGTAGCTGAGGTAAGCCAGACCATTGAGCACGAAAATCCACATGCCGAAGAAATGCCACTGCAATCCGTACTGCGCCCACTTGCCGATGACGAGCCAATCGGGAAAATGCAGGAAACCGAAGATCACATCGTCGTTATAGATCTTCCATCCGCTGCCGATCATGATGAAAATGGCGGCGGCATTGATCCAATGCATGATGCGCAGCGGCAGCGGATGAAGGCGCGGCGGCGCGTCTGATCTGACGGACGGCGTTGACATTGGCAATCCCGTGCTGACGACGTGCGAACACTACGGTCGCGGTATTTGGCAGGCAAGGCGAACCGCTTCACAAAGTCGCGTGAACTGTTTGATCGGAGGAAACGCTGATGCGATTGCAATTTGGTGCGCTAGGCTTGGCGATTGTCTGCGCGAGCGGTCTCCTGGCCTCGGCAGAAGACGCGCATTCGGCTGTTCTCGATCGAACATTCGCTGTAGCGCAAGCGATGATACCGCCGACCGGCATGGGGCCCGCGGACAAGGCCATGGCGGCGCAGGACATGGCGGAGACCGAGCGAATGCAGCGCCGGTTTCCGCAACCCGTGCGCGTCGGCGATCTCATCGGCCTGCCGGTGCTTGACGACGACAACCGTACGCTCGGCCATGTGCGGCAGGTGGTGCGCACGCCGCAGGGCAAGATCAAGCTGATCGTCGCTTATGGCGGCTTCCTCGGTTGGGATACGCGACTTGTCGCGGTGCCGATCGAGGTGGTGGGAATTTTTGGGCGGCAACTCGCTTCGCTCGATATGCCGCGGCGGGGCTTTGCCGCCGCGCCGACATGGCGGGACACCGCAGATGTTGTGGTGCCGAACGATGACAGTATCCGCGTCGCGTTGGCTCGCCGTTGAGAGTCGGCCGTCAGATCACGACTCTGTGAACACGATAACTTTTTGGTGTTTCGAAACTTAGTGGTTTGAGGCGGAAGTGATTGGCGCTTCGCCGTCCGCTTTGGCAAGCCAGTCATAGTGCGTTGCTGATTTGAATGCAGGGGGCGACTGCATGGATGGCGTGCGTCGATTTAACGGCAATTCCGATTCAATGGGCGTCGGCGCCGTAGCGGCGTTTTGCGGAATTGCCTTCATGGCCAAAGCCTCGGCGCCCGGGCGTACCAAGACGCGCCTAGTCCCGCCGCTCACCTTTGAGGAAGCGGCTGCGCTGAACACCGCATTTCTGTGCGACGTGGCCGACAACGTGTTGCTGGCTGCGCGTCACGCTGCACCGCAAGCCGGGATCGCCGGCTATGCCGCCTTCGGGCCGACCGGCGCGGAAGACTTCTTTCGCCGCACGCTGCCGGGTGCGATCGGCCTGATCGGCGCTTGGTTTCCTAATTTCGGGGATTGCCTGTTCCAGACCATCCGCGAGCTTTTTGCCAAGACACATGGGGCGGCTGTGGTGCTTAATTCCGACAGCCCGACTTTGCCAACTGCGCTGTTGATCGAGACCGCGGCAACGCTGGCGCAGCCGGGCGACCGCGCCGTGCTCGGGCCCTCTACCGACGGCGGCTATTATCTGCTCGGGCTCAAAGCCGCGCATCGCCGCATGTTTGAAGACATCGACTGGAGCACCGCGCGCGTCGCCGAGCAGACGCTGCAACGCGCCCGCGATATCGGTCTCGACGTTCATGTCCTGCCGGCCTGGTACGATGTCGACGATGTCGACGGCTTGCGGCGGCTCGATGCCGAACTCAACGGCGAGCGCGGGCACGGTGCACTTGCGCCGCATTATGCGATACAGACGGCAAAATTGATGCGGCAACTGGCACGAAATCGCGATTTTGGCGGCCGGTCCGATCGTCTGATGCAGATCGACGAAGTGCGCGCTTGAGCCGGTATGATCCGGCCGATAAATCAACGGGGCGAAACGCTGATGCAACGGACCGCGACAAAACGAGCGATCGACCCGCAGCGCTATTTCGAGAGCGTGAAGGCGGATAGCGAAACTCCCGAGCACGAACCGGTCTGCCTTTATCTCGAAACGACCAATCGCTGCAATCTCCTGTGCACGACATGCCCGCGTACCTATGAGGAGCTTGAGCCGCCGGCCGATATGAGCTGGGAGCTGTTCACCTCGATCGTCGATCAGATCCCGCATTTGCAGCGCGCCGTTCTGCACGGCGTCGGCGAGCCCATGCTGGTCAAGCATCTGCCGCGCATGGTGCGCTATCTGAAAGATCGCGGCTCCTATGTTTTGTTCAACACCAACGGCACGGTGCTCAACGAGAAAAACGGCCGCGCCCTGATCGCCGCCGAACTGGACGAGCTGCGCGTCTCCTTCGACGCGGCGAATGCGAAATCGTATCTCGCCATTCGCGGCAAGAACTATTTTCATCGCATCCTGAAAAACGTCCGCGCCTTTCGCGAGCTGCAGGAGCGCGAGGGCCATCTTAAGCCGAAGGTTTCGGCGTGGCTTACCGGCTTGCGCGAAACCATCGAGGAATTGCCGGATTTCGTTCGTGTCGCGGCGGAGACCGGCGTCAAGGAAGTGCATTTGCAGCGGCTGGTGTTTTTCACCGACAAGGCCATCGGCCTCGCCCGGCCGGACCAGGCGCTCTACGAGCAACTGTCCGGTGAGGAAGCGGTCCATATCGACCGCGCCGCCGCGCTCGCCCGCACGCTCGGCGTCGAATTCAGCGCGTCGGGCGGCGCTTCCGAGCCCGGCGTCAGTCTCAAGCGCAGCGATAACGGCGGAGCATCCGGCTCGCCCTGGTCGCTGTGCCGCCGGCCATGGACGGTGATGTATTTTACCGCCAATGGGCGGGCTTTGCCCTGCTGCATCGCGCCGTTTTCGCAGCGCGGTTACGAGAATTACACGCTCGGCGACGCCACCCAGCAGAGCTTGCGCGAAATCTGGACCGGGCCGGCCTATGCCGATTTCCGCAAGGCGCTCAAATCGAACACGCCGCCGGAGGCCTGCGCCAGCTGCGGACTGCGCTGGAGCTTGTAGCCATGCCGCCGCAGCCGGCGCGCGTGGCGGTCGTCATTCCGACCTTCAATGAAGTGCAATCCATCGCCGCGGTGGTCGCCGAATTGCCGCGCGATATTGTCGGCCGGGTAATTGTCGCCGACGGCGGCAGCAGCGATGGCACGCAAGACCAGGTGCGCAGCGCCGGCGCCGAGGTCATCGACGCCGGCCGGGGCTACGGCCGTGCTTGTCTTGCCGGCGCGCAAGCGGCGCAGGACGCCGAAATCATCGTCTTCATGGATGGCGACGGCGCCGACGATCCGGCCGCTATCGCGGCGCTGGTGGCGCCGCTGCGCGCCGGCAATGCCGATTTCGTCATTGCCTCGCGCGCGCGCGGCGAGCGCGAAGCCGGCAGCATGGCGTCGCACCAGCTCCTCGCCGGGGTCGCGGCCGGGTGGCTGACGCAACTGCTCTACGGTGTGCGTTACACCGACATGTGCGCGTTCCGCGCCATCCGCCGCGACACCTTGCTGGCGCTGGGCATGCGCGAGATGACCTACGGCTGGAATCTCGAAATGCAAATGCGCGTGGCGCGCGCCGGCCTTCGCGTCGTCGAGCTGCCGGTGGGCTATCGCCGCCGCCTCGGCGGCGAGTCGAAGGTCGCGGGCTCGTTGCGCGGCTCGCTGCGCGCCGGCTTGAAAATCATCTCGACCTTCGCGCGCGTCGCCACGGAGCCGATGCGACAGCGTGCGTCCTAGTCGGGCTACATCGCCACTTTGCGCAAGAAACCGTCGACGCTGCCGCGCAGACTGTCCGCAGCCTTCTCGACCGCGGCCGATGCCGACAGCACTGTGTCTGCCGAGCTCTGCATGTCGGCAATGGCGCCGGAGACACGTTGCAGCACCGCGACCACGGATCGCGTGCCGACCGCGGCTGCCGTGACGTTGTTCGAGATCTCCCCGGTCGCCGCGTTTTGCTGCTCGATCGAACTGGCGATCGCGGTGGTGAATTGGCCGATCTCCTCCATGCGCCCGGTGATGCTGCCGATGGCGCGCACCGCGCTTTGCGTCGAGGACTGCACCGCCGCGATCTGCGAGGCGATGTCGGCGGTCGCCTTCGCGGTCTGCACGGCGAGCGCCTTCACTTCGGAGGCAACCACGGCAAAGCCTTTGCCGGCAGCGCCGGCGCGCGCTGCCTCGATCGTGGCATTGAGCGCCAGTAAATTGGTCTGTCCGGCCACGCTCTGGATGAGCTTGACGACGTCGTCGATTTTCTGTGCCGCCTGCGCCAACCCGGCGATGATCTCATTGGTCGTTTGCGCCTCGGCCGTCGCTGCGCGCACCACTTCGCCGGCGCTGACGAGCTGGCGGTTGATCTCGGCGATTGATTTCGACAATTCGTCCGCGGCCGCCGCAGCGCTCTCGACGCCGCCGAACGCGTCGTTCGACGTGCGCACGGCGCCGGCGGTATGCGCCGTCGTGTCGCTCGACGTCGTCGACAGCGCGGCGGCGGTCGATTTCATCGCCGCCACGCTCTCGGTGACGGTTTGCAGCACGCCCTCGACGCTGCCGCGAAACCAGACGATGGCCTCCTCGATGACGGCGCGCCGCGATTCCTGCTCGCTCAACAGCGCGCTCTTTCGCTCGGCGGCGCGCCGCGCCGTGATGTCGTGATGCGTCCCCAGCCAATAGCCGCCGCCGGGGATGGCGCGATTGACGACGGCGACGAAGCGTCCGTCGGACAGCTCCGACACAAAGCTCAATGTCTTTCCGGATGCCATGAGGTCCAACAGCTCGGCGCAATACTTTTCCGGATCGCGGTCGAGGCTGCCGCTCGCAAAGCGGTGGCGGACGATATCGATGAGCTTGGCGCCCGGCTTTACGATGTCCCGCGACAATCCATAGATTTCCAGGTAGCGGCTGTTGCAGACGACGACGCGCGCGGCGGCGTCGAACATGATCACGCCCTGGCTCATATTGTTCAGGGCCAAGCTCGCCAAATGGGCTCTGCTGTTACCCCGCCAGTAAAGCAGGACGCACGCGCCTGCCAGCAAAGCGACGAGGCATGCGGCCACGACAACAAGCATCGCGTGCTTCCGCCCTGTGATTGTCCACCCTGCCTCTTACCTAGCCAACAGCAATTTACGTTTCGTTAATGAACAGGTTTTGCATTCGTAAAAATCCTGAAACGCCAACCGCATCGAGTTCGAAGCAGTCGGCGTTGCGAACAATTGCGATGGCCCAATTAGGCCGCGAGGATTTGCTTGTCCGGATCGAGCCAGAACGCCCACACCGCGGCGCCGATGACCAGCAGCCCAGCGGCAACGATGAACGGCGCCTGCCAATTGCCGCCCTCGGCCAGATAGCCGAACACGATCGGGGAGAGCGCACCGCCGAAATTGCCGGCCATATTCATCATGCCTGACACCGTTCCGGAATATTTGCCGCCGGTATCCATCGGCACCGCCCAAGACGGTCCGATGGTGAATTCGAGAAAGAACATCGACGCCGTCAGACCATAGACGGCGACATAGGCGTCTTCCGTCAGCGCGGCCGGCACGATGCAGGTGGCACAGCCGAGCAGGCCGACAATCGCCACCGTGCGGCGGCCGATCTTGGCGCTGCCGGTGACCTTCAACAGCCAATCGGTCGCCAGTCCGCCGACGGTGTCGCCAACGACGCCGGCCCACAGCGGCAGCGAGGCAAAGATTCCGACCTTGATCAGCGTGAAATGGCGGACCTCGATCAGATAGGACGGCAGCCAGCTCAGGAAAATCCACAGGCAATAAACGTAGGTGAAATAGGCGAACATAATCGCCCACATGTTGCCCGATCGGACCAAAGTGCCCCACGGCACGTTGGTCTGCTTTTCCATCGGCGGCGGATTGATCTCGCCGTTCGGGCCGCGGCCGCGAATGAGCTCGAGCTCCGCCTTGTTCACCAGGCCGTGCTCTTCGGGCAAGTTGCGGTAGCTCAAGGCCCACCACAGCGACCACAACAGCCCGGCGCCGCCGCAAATGTAGAACACGGGCCGCCAACCGAACTCGCTCATGATCAGCACCACAATGGGCGGTGCAATTGCGGCGCCGAGTTCGGCTGGCGCTATGCGTGACGCCCTGCACCAGGCCGCGTTCGCGCCGCGGGTACCACAGCTGCATGGCGCGGGTTGCGCCGGGAAAGGCGCCGGCCTCGCCGATACCGAACAGGAACCGAATGACAATGAAAGAGGCGCCGCTGAAGGCCGCGGCGGTGGCGGCGGTCATGATCGACCAATAGGCGACGACGCCGGTAAGCACGCCGCGCGCGCCGAAACGGTCGGACAGCCACCCGCCGGGGACTTGGAACAGCGCATAGGCCCACACGAAGGCGCTGAAGATGAAACCCATGGTGACCTTGTCGAAGCCGAATTCCTTGCTGATCTGGGGCGCCGCGGTCGAGATATTGACGCGGTCGAGATAGGTGATGAGGTACATCACGCTGATCAGCAGCAAGACATACCAGCGCCCGCGACTAGGCTGTGCGGATGTGGCATCGGCCATGGTTTCACTCCCCGTTCGTGCGTTTTTGCCCGGCTTAGCGTCGCACGTTATGGCAACAACTAGCTCGTTTGCGGCCAGATCGGCAAGCGCACCGGCTGTCGCAGCACTATAGTAGCCCTCCACCGCATCGGGACGATCCAATGATCAAGCGTTACAGCGACCACGCCGCCAACGAGCGAACCTTTCTCGCCTGGGTCCGCACCGCCATCGCGGTGATGGCTTTCGGCTTTGTCATCGAGCGGTTCGATTTGTTCCTCCAGGTCATCGCGCCGCAGGTGGCGCTGCGGCAACTCAGCCCGCATGGGCAAAGATTCGCCAACGTCGCCGGACTTGCTTTCATCGCCATCGGCGTCGCCATGATCGTCGTGGCGATCTTGCGGTTTGTCAGAACCGCCAAGGACATCGACAGCGACAACGAAGTGCCGAGCGTGGGCGAACGCTTCGATATCGGGCTCGCCGCGCTGATCGGTCTCTTAGGCGTCGCCCTGTTCCTCTATCTGTCGCGTGCGATGCTGCCGGCGATCTGATGCCGTTACACTCGAGATGGGCGACGGTGAAGGGACGTTGCTCCGCGTGAGTGATGGGCCGACGTCCGGTCGGCGCTTGCGCACCGGTTCGCTCCGCGCTAAAGGCAACGTCGCGCGGCATGCCGCGCCGTAAGCGTTCACGTCACCCAACGCGATCCGACGTTGCCCTGCGCATCCCGCGCCGGACCGTTTGGGCGTTGGGAGTTTCGACGTGAAGCGACTTCTCGCAATTTTCACCGCCGGCATCGTTACCTTTGCGGAGGCGCCGCGCGCCGCCCGTATCGGCATGCTGCTGTTTTTTGCCGCGTCGGCCGCGGACGGCACCCTGATGCCGTTCTTCGCGCTGTGGGCCCATAAGGACGCCGGCATCCCGATCGCATTCATCGGCCTGTTGCTCGGCTGCTACGCGGGCGGCGAACTCTTGGCGACGCCGTTTCTCGGCGGCATTGCCGACCGGATCGGCCGGCGGCCGGTGCTCCTGGTGTCGACATCGGGCGTGGGCTTGGGCTTTCTCGGTCTGTATTTCGTCCACGGCGCCATCGCCGCCGCGGCGGTGCTACTGGCGATCGGCGTCTTCGAGAGCGTGCTGCACCCGACCGCCGGGGCGGTGATCGCCGACGTCGTGCCGGCGGCAACCCGCCGCGCGCATTTTGCGCTGCGGCGGGTGTTCTCGAATGCCGGCGGCATGACCGGCCCCGCGCTCGGCGCGTTGCTGGCGCTCTACTCGCTCCGCCTGGTCTTCATCGGTGCGGCGGCAATGCTGCTGACCGCCGCGGCCGTCGTCGCCATGTCGCTGCACGAAACCCGGCCGAAATCCGCGAGCGACGATGCAGATGACGATGACGAATCGCTTCTTGTTCTGGGCGCGGTATTTCGCGATTCCCGTCTCGCGGGCGTCCTGCTGCCGGTCGCCGTTCTGGAAATCGCGCTGAGCTGGATCCAGGCGGTGACGCCGCTTTATGCCGACGCCGCCGGCACGCTCACCGCGTCGGGCATCGGCTTGCTGTTTGCCTATGCCGGCGCGCTTGGCGTGGTGCTGCAATTTCCTTTGACCCGGGCGACCTCGCACATGAGCGGCTTCGCGATCGTGCTGTGCAGCGGCATCATGCAGGCGATGGCATTCGCCTTTCTGTTCGCTTCGCCGGCTCTGGCGTCGCTCGTCGCCGCGGTAACGCTCCTGGCATTATCGCAAATGTTTTACGGGCCGCTGGTGCAGACGGTCGTTTCCGAGTTCGCCCCGAAGAACGCGCAGGCGACGTATCAGGCGGCCTTCTCCGTGGCCTCCGATTTGCGCGACGCCGCCGGACCCGCGATCGGCACTTGGCTATTTGCAATCGGCGCCGGATTGCCGTGGGCGAGCGGCGGCGTCATTTCGTTCGCTGCGGCGCTCGGTCTTGCCGTCGCCGCGCGACGACACGAGAAGCGGGGAAGCCGCTAAGCGGATTCCACTTCGGTGCCGCGACCGGTATTGATCTTCACGCCGTGGCCGCTGCGTCCGGCGCGACCTCATCGGTGATCACCTTGAAGCCCACCATCGTGCAGGGTCCGAACGAGGTGACGATGGCGACGTCGGTGGCGTCGCGGCCGCGCGCCATCAGGATGCGGCCGATGCGCGGCGTGTTGTGGCGGGCGTCGAAGGTGTACCAGCGGCCGCCGAGATAGGCTTCGAACCAGGCGGAAAAATCCATTGGCGACGGGTCTGGCGGCACGCCGATGTCGCCGAGATAGCCGGTGCAGTAACGCGCCGGCACGTTCATGCAGCGGCACAGCGTCACCGCGAGATGGGCGAAGTCGCGGCAGACGCCGCGCTCTTCGGTATATGCATCCCAGGCGGTTTTGGCCGGGCTGGCGTGCTCGTAGCCGAATTTGATCCGATCATGGACGTAATCGCAGATCGCTTGAACCAGCGGCCAGCCTTTTGGAACATGGCCGAACAGCGCCCATGCCGTATTCGACAAGCGATCGGTCTCGCAGTAGCGGCTGCCGAGCAGATAGATGAGAACGTTCACCGGCAGGTCTTCCAGCGCATGCTGCTCCGCGCGCGGCGCCGTTTCGTCCGGCGCGCCATTGTCCTCCACCACGAAGTCGGCGGCCATGGTCAGGCGGCCGGCCGGCGCTCGGATCACATGGCAGAAATTGCCGAAACTGTCGTGATAGGTGTTGGGCACGATCGGCGGATCGAGCAGCATGCGGTCGAGCGTGATGAGATCGGCAAAGCGCGACGGGTGCACGCTTAACGTCAGGATCATTGGCGTCGGTTGCGGACAATCGTAGGAAATCTCGTAGCCGGCGCGAATCTTCATCGCGCGCTGCTTCGGTCTGGGGCGGCGGTTTCCCGTTCGACGATCAAGGCGGAGGTCCTGACTTGTGCTACGACGTCCATAGGGGTGTTATGCATTTCTTGGGCCAAATATCGCGCATATTTGGCAGTCGTGAGTTTCGATGAATGAACTGACGAAGACGCTGTTGGCCGCGGACGAGCCGCGGCCGGTGACCGTTTACAACGCCGATGCGACATCGCCGTTCCTCTTGGTCGCCGATCATGCCGGCAATTTGATCCCGCGTGCGCTCGGCCGGCTCGGTCTCGCCGCGGCGGAATTGCAGCGCCACATCGGCTGGGATATCGGCATCGCCGGACTTGGCCGCCTGTTGGCGGATGCGCTCGATGCCACGTTGATCCAGCAAAATTATTCGCGTTTGGCGATCGACTGTAACCGGCCGCTGGATGCGGTATCGTCGATCCCGTCCATCAGCGAATTGACGGAGATTCCCGGCAACGCAGGTTTGACCGACGCAGACAAGACGGCGCGCGCGAACGAGATCTTCCGGCCCTATCACGACCGCATCGAAGCCGAACTCGATCGGCGGCGGCAGAGCGGCCGGGCCGCGGCGCTGATCTCGCTGCACAGCTTCACGCCGGTCTTCAAAGGCGTGGCGCGGCCCTGGCACGCCGCGGTGCTGTACAATCGCGATCGGCGTTTTGCCCACCGCCTGATGGCGCTCTTGAACGTGGAAAAGGAATTCACCGTCGGCGACAACGAGCCCTACACGGTGAGCGATGCCACCGACTACACCATCCCGGTGCACGCCGAGCGCCGCGGCCTGCATCACGTCCTGATCGAGATCCGGCAGGATTTGCTCGCGGACCAGCGCGGGCAGCGTGACTGGGCGCTGCGTTTGGCACGCCTGCTGCCGCTCGCCTATCGGGAGTTATAAGGACGGGCGGAAAACCGAACCGAGCCGACCGGTGGGATCTTTATTGCTATTCCGCGATGGCCGCAAAATGGTTGACGCAAATTTTCCAAACCGAGTGATTGTTGTCGTACCCCTTGAGATGGACGCTTATCATCAGCCCGGGCCAATAGAGATTGGAATATGACGGTCCCCACCAGGCGCTGAATACCCTGGAATAGTTCGGCTTGCCCAGAGCGCCAACTACCGAAACATCGGTTGATCCGACATGCAGACCCTGGGCAGTCACATACGTCGGATTGAATGTGCATATTTGCGTGGCCCACAGACCGTTTTTGGTGACCGTCGCGGACAAATCGCGCCAACTGTAGAGGTCAACTTCGCCAGGCCGCCGGCTTGAAGGGCTGCCCATCGTTTGCGCGAGCTCCGTGGCGCTCATACCCAGGGTCAGCGGGCCGATGCGCTCGCGCGGAACGATCAAATGATCATTCGGTGTTTGCGCCTGCGCAATAAGTGAATGGAGCGCGACAGCAAGCAGCGGCAAAATCAGACGGGCCGCTCTTAGCGCCCCGACATTTGGGACAACCCGGCCTGAACCCATTTGCCCTGCGTGAGATTAGACAGATGAAGCGACTGATGATCGACAAAGTGAGCGGAAAGGTGACCGGAACTGCGACGTGCTCTTAATCCAGCAGCCAAAATAAATTGCATGACAAAGTGGAGATGGTGCCCAGGGGCGGAATTGAACCACCGACACCTGCATTTTCAGTGCAGTGCTCTACCAACTGAGCTACCTGGGCCCACGGGCCGCGCTTATAGAGGCTCGGTTTCGCGCTGTCCAGAATAGGCCCTCGCCGGGTCTAATGCCGTCATTGCGGTGTATCGCCATCCTCTTCGCGCCGCTCGTCCTCTTCTTCATCCTCCGTCACCGGAACCGCATAGACGCCGGAGAACCAGCGGTGCAGATCGACGTCGGCGCAGCGTTTGGAGCAGAACGGGCGGAACACGTCGTCGGCCGGCTTGCGGCAGATCGGGCATTTTCCGCGATTTTTGACGTCGGACATCGCGGCAATATGGGGCGCGCGGCGTGACGCGCCAACCTCAAGCGGTATTGAGCCAGCCGAAATGGATCGGATAGCCC
Source organism: uncultured Alphaproteobacteria bacterium (assembly GCA_963784325.1). Lineage (GTDB taxonomy): Bacteria > Pseudomonadota > Alphaproteobacteria > Rhizobiales > Xanthobacteraceae > BOG-931. The sequence continues at coordinate 175,315 of CAWARC010000001.1, forward strand.
TCGCCTGCGAGCAGCGTCGCGGTCTCATAGAGCGGCAGGCCGACCACGTTGGAATAGGAGCCGACGATCTTGACCATGAAGCTGCCGGCGATGCCTTGCGCCGCATAGCCGCCCGCCTTGCCGCGCCATTCGCCGGAGGCGAGATAGGCCTCGATGTCTTCATCCGAGAGCCTTTTGAAGCGCACGCGGGTTTCGACATAGCGCTGCCGGAACGTTTCCTTCGGCGTCACCAGGCAGACGGCGGTATGGACGCGATGATTGCGGCCGGACAGCAGCCGCAGGCATTGCGCCGCTTCGTCGAGCAGCTCCGCCTTGGGCAGAATGCGGCGGCCGACCGCAACGATGGTGTCGGCGGCCAGAATGTAGGCGCCTTTGAGATCGTCATCGATGCGCACCATGGCCAGCGCGGCTTCCGCCTTCTCGCGGGCGAGCCGCGTGGCGCAAGCGCGTGGCAGTTCGCCCCGCTTCGGCGTTTCGTCGATGTCGGTGGGGCGCAACGCGTCCGGCTCGATGCCAACCTGGTTGACCAGCGAGAGCCGGCGCGGCGAGCCGGAAGCGAGCACCAATTTTTGGCGACCAATCATTTGAACCGGTAGGTAATCCGGCCCTTGGTCAAATCGTAGGGCGTCATTTCCACGAGCACCTTGTCGCCGGCCAAGACGCGAATGCGGTTCTTGCGCATGCGCCCCGCAGTGTGAGCAATGATCTCATGCTCGTTCTCGAGCTTGACGCGAAAGGTGGCGTTCGGGAGCAATTCCGTCACGACACCGGGAAACTCCAGAAGTTCTTCCTTCGCCATTCGATTCCCGGAAAGTCCTGCTGTCTGGCCGCGACAACCTGCGGGGACATTCTACGGAGACATTGGACGGTGTCTCGGCCAAAATTGGCGCGGAACCTAGCGGATGATGGGCTCCTTCACAACTGGCGTGCCTGGTGTCGTAGGGGCGGGTTTGAAACTGGCCCCTATCTCTCTCGGCTTCATTCATTCCCCGTACCTCGCGTGACGAAACGCTCGCGGATGTGCGTCAACAGCTGATCGCGGACCTCGCGATAGGCATCGAGGCGTTGCGCGCGGCTGCCTTCGACGGCGCTCGGATCCGCGGTCGGCCAATATTCCACGTCCACGGCGCTGGTGCGGGTGAGTTCGAGGGCGCGGTGATGGGCTTCCGGCGCCAGCGTGACGACGAGATCGAAATTGAGGCCTTCCTGCTCGTCGAGCTCTTCGAAGGTTATCGGCTTGTGCCGCGAAATATCGAGCCCGACCTCGGCCATCACGGCGACCGCGAACGGGTCGAGCTCGCCTTCGCGCACGCCGGCCGAGCCGACATAGACGGCGCGTCCGAAAATCTGGCTGAACAGCGCGGCCGCGATCGGCGAGCGGATCGCATTGCTTCGGCAGGCGAACAAAACGGCCAGTGGCGGCCTTGCTGCAGGCGGCATCGAGGCCTCAGCGCTTCCAGTGCAAGACCGCGATCAGCGTGAACAGCCGCCGCGCGGTATCGGAATCGATATCGATCTTGCGCTTGAGCCGCTCCATCACCAGCTCCGAGCCCTCGTCGTGCAAGCCGCGCCGCGCCATATCGAGCGCCTCGATGCGATCGGGCGTCGCGGTGCGGATCGCCGCGTAATAGCTGTCGCAGACGACGAAATAATCTTTGACGATGCGCCGGAACGGCGCCAGCGACAGCATGTGGGCGATTACCGGCGCGCCGTCGGCGAGCCGGATATCGAACACCAGACGGTTGCCGCTGATGCCGAGCTGCAGCGCATAGGGTCCGCCGTGGTGGCCGACCGGACGGAATTTGTTGTCTTCGATGAGGTCGTAGATCGCGACCCGGCGCTCGTGCTCGATGTCGTCGTTGGAATTGCCGAGGGTAACTTCGTCGAGCGTAACCGCGATCAGACGGCCGGTATTGTCCTGCGCTGCGCCCTTTCGCGCCATTACCGGTTGAGCCGAATAGCGACCGAGCGGGCGTGGGCGTCGAGCCCTTCCGCTTTGCCGAGCACGATCGCGGCGCCGCCCAGCGCCCGCAATTGCTCGGGGCCGCATTTGAGGATCGAGGTGCGCTTCATGAAGTCGAGCACGCCGAGGCCGGAGGAGAAGCGTGCCGACCGCGCCGTCGGCAGCACGTGATTAGAGCCCGCCACATAATCGCCGATCGCTTCCGGGGTATGCGCGCCGATGAAAATCGCGCCGGCATTGCGGATGCGCCCGGCGAGCCGCTCGGCATCGGCCATGACGATTTCCAGGTGTTCGGGCGCGATGGCGTCGATGAGCGGCAGCGCGTCGTCGAGATGGCGCACCAGGATAATGGCGCCGAAATCCCGCCACGACGCGCCGGCGATCTTGGCGCGCGCCAATCCCTTGAGCTGGCCTTCGATGGCGCGCTCGGTCGCCGCGGCGAGCGCTTCGTCGTCGGTGATGAGGATCGACTGCGCGCTCTCGTCATGCTCGGCCTGCGCCAACAGATCGGCGGCGAGCCACTCGGGATTACCGGTCTTGTCGGCGATGATCAGCACCTCGGAAGGGCCGGCGATCATGTCGATGCCGACTTTGCCAAACACGATGCGCTTGGCGGCCGCCACATAGGCGTTGCCAGGCCCGACGATCTTGGCGACCGGCGCAATGGTCGCGGTGCCGTAGGCCAAGGCCGCGATCGCCTGGGCGCCGCCGATGCGGAAAATCTCGTCGACGCCGGCAAGCTTGGCGGCCGCCAGCACCAGCGGATTAAGCGCGCCGCCCGGCGCCGGCACCACCATGGCGATCCGCGGCACGCCGGCGACCTTGGCCGGCACCGCGTTCATCAGCACCGAGGACGGATAAGCCGCGGTGCCGCCCGGCACATAGAGTCCGACCGCCTCGATCGCGGTCCAGCGCGAGCCGAGCTCAACGCCGAGCGCATCGGTGAAGCGATCGTCCTGCGGCACTTGGCGGCGGTGATAAGTCTCGATGCGGGAGCGGGCGAATTCGAGTGCATCGAGCGCCTCGCGGCTGCACGCCGCGACGGCCGCCGTGATCTCGGCCGCGGTCACGCGGACACCGACGCGATCGAGATCGAGCTTGTCGAATTTGAGCGTGTAGTCGTTGAGCGCGCGATCGCCGCGGGCGGCGACGTCGGCGACGATGGCGCGGACGGTCACGTCCACGTCGGCTGCCGCCTCGCGCTTGGTGTCAAGCAAAGCCCGGAGTTTTTCGGCAAAATCGCCGGAGCGGATGTCGAGATGGATGGCCATAACACTGAACCGAATTCTGTCCGGACGCCGCGTCGCTGTCGATTTTACCGGCTTGGCAGCGCTCAGTAGCAGCCCCGTCTGATTATAACAATTCTAATATTCGGCTTTTAGATTGACAAAAACTCCTCGGTTGCCCAACTCCTTGCGTATCCATTCACGCCCGAGGAAAGGTGCTGTGCCGGCGATGAACGTTTGCGCGCTCCAAGGGTTCGGTCGGCGGTTCTTGCCGTCGCTTGTTGTTGCCGCGACGCTGGCGCTCGCGGCAGGCGGTGTACGCGCCGACGATGCCGTCAAGCTGTCGATCACGATCAAGGATCAGAAATTCGATCCCGCCGAACTGCATGCGCCGCCGGGCAAGACCATTGAAATCCAGGTCCAGAATCTCAATCCGATCGTGTCCGAATTCGAAAGCGCCGATCTGCATTTCGAGAAAATCGTCCCGGCGGGGAGCCGGGCCGTGGTCTTTGTGCGGCCGCTGCAGCCCGGCCGCTACAATTTCTACGACGATTTCCACCACGCGACGCAGGGCTATCTGGTGGTTCCGTGACATGGAATGTCGGGCGTCGAATGAACCTATCGTGAGGTCGCCGTGCTTGCCGCGTTGCTGATCGTTTTCCGCGAAGTTTTCGAGGCCGGTCTGGTCGTCGGCATCGTCATGGCCGTGACTGCTGGTGTTGCGGGCCGCACGCTGTGGATCGCCGGCGGCGTCGCCGCCGGCGTGCTCGGCGCCTGCGTGGTGGCGCTGTTCACCACCGGCTTGTCCGACCTGTTCGGCGGCAGCGGCCAGGAGGTGTTCAACGCCGGCATTCTCGGCTTCGCGGTGCTGATGCTGACTTGGCATAATGTGTGGATGTCGCGCCACGGCCGCGAGCTGGTCGCCGAGCTGCGCGCCGCCGGCGAGGCGGTGGTGGCCGGATCGAAATCGCTGTTGGCGCTTGCCATCGTGGTAGCGATCGCCGTGCTGCGCGAAGGCTCCGAGGTGGTGCTGTTCCTCTACGGCGTGGCCGCGGCGCAAGGCGGCGCCAGTTGGTCCATGGTCGGCGGCGGCTTCGTCGGATTGCTGCTCGGCTCCTCGGTCTGCCTGATGACCTATCTCGGCCTCATCACCATTCCGACCCGCTACCTGTTCAGCGTCACCAGCGCCTTGATTGCCTTGCTCGCCGCCGGCATGGCGGCGCAGGCCATCGCGTTCCTCGAGCAAGCCGACATCGTCACCGCGCTCGACCAGACGGTGTGGGACACGTCCTGGATCTTGAGCGATTCCAGCTTTTTGGGCCGGGCGCTGCACACGCTGATCGGCTATGTCGATCAGCCGACCGCCATGCAGCTCGTGGTCTATCTGGCAACTCTGGGCGCTATCGCCGTGCTGATGAAACTCTTTGCCGCGCCGTCGGCGCGACAGCCGCACGCGGCTTGACGCAAGCCCGCTAAGCCATCACTGGGCCGCGGCGAAGTGGTCCGGGCACAAAGCCGCGACCGCAACCTCGCCGAGATCGGCCAGCTCCGCCTCCAGGCATTCGACGTCGAGACGAATGACGCCGCCGCCGGAGAAAATCAGCGACACCGCGCCTGCCGGCGCATCGCTTTCGGCAAATTCGACGGCGAGGAGATTGAGCAGCGCGGCTTTATCGGTCTGGTCGAGATTACGGCACTTGCAGCCGGTGACGCGCTCGAAGCGCAACGCGGTGCGGCAGCGCCGGTAATCGGCGTTGTCCGTCTTGCCGTCGACCGCGCTCATCCAGTCGAAACGGTTGACCGCCATCATAAAGCGGTGCTCGCGCGGCTGCCAGAAGATATCGCCGACCTTGACCAGGGCGTCCTGCAGGTGCGCCGACACGACCTCGATGTCGTCCTTATCGAGCGCGACGAGCTTGAGATCGTCCGTGCATGCGTTCATCGATCCGCCCCGATAATCCGGTTGTTGCCTCCGCTTGTCCAGAGCTAGGAAGGCCGCGCGGAAGCGCAAGTCCCACACGCCGCTATTGTTGCTCAGAATGACACGCAGGCCAACTGCACGATGACGCCGACCGAGTGCTGGTGGAATTCGCGCTTGTAGGCCGTCACCACGGCGCCGAGCTTGGCTTGGTCGTCGGCGTTGCCCGGCAGCACGATTTCGACTTGTTTCGTGGCTTCGCGCACGAGCCTGCCGTCGGCCGGATCGCGCCACTGCCCCGTCGCGTCGGTGATGGTGAGACCGTCGGGAAAGCGCGGCGACAATTCGCGGGCGACGAAATGCGCGAATGCGCTTTCGCTAACGTCGTCGTGGCGCCCGATGGCGCGGCCGAATAAAAGCTCGGCGACCTGTTTAGGTCGCTGCGCGCCGACGCATGGCGGTGCCGGCGTCTCGGCTGCCAGGGGCTGCAACGCCGAGGCGAGGCAGGCGCCAAGCAATGACAACAAAATCGCATGCGGGAGTTTGGCTATGGCCATTTCACGTCGGCTCCTGGAATGGCGGTTTTGCAAATGGTCCATTTGCATCCTGTGCTCCGGCACGCTAAGAACGATCTAACAAAAGCATTTGTTAACTCGGCTGCCGTATCTGCGATCGACACTATTGCCGTGAGTTCCGTGATCGCCTATGTGGCAGTTGTTCTCGCAGGTGATCCCCATCCAACAAACGGCTTTTCTTTTACATCCGTAAGGGATACAAGCTGGCTTTCTTGAAAGGGAGGCATTATGGCTAAGCGGAAGAAGAAGCGGCGCTCGTGGACTTCGGCCGAAGTCCGTGAGCTGAAGTCGATGGCGCGCAAGAAAACGACGGCGTCGCAGATCGCCAAGAAGCTGAAAAGGACCGAGGGCGCCACGCGCCAGAAGGCTTTCAGCATCGGGCTCTCGCTCGATTCCCGTTCCTAATTTTTCAGCAGTATATCTGCTCTGCCAGTTAGACGGCATACCGGCCCCTGAGTTTCAGGGGCCGGTATGCCGTAACGCCGCTATTTGTTTGATGGCGGGACGACGCTGGGCTTGGCCGGCCGACGGGCGGCCCATTTCAGGTATGATACCGGCGGCTGGTAACGGAGTAAGCCACCGCCACGGTTCGCGGACCGCTATCCGGACCGGGCCGCCATCAGGCGCAGCGATTATTCGCCCGACTATTAACTAACGGTCGTGAACCCGCCCCAATGCGGGTGTAACTCCATGAAACTAAGAGTATAGTGAGCCTGATTTGGTCGGGGGATCGCAAGTTCCGGCGTAGGATAGAAGCTGCCGGTCGTTTGCTAGCGCGGGTGGCATCTTCCGCCCGTTACGATGGTACGCACGCTCCATGAGCCAAAGTTTCGGCCCGCCACGACAGCAGCTCGCAAGTTCAGAACTGGCCGCCGCGCTCGGCGCCTGCCGGCGGGCCTTCATCGCCATCGCGCTATTTTCCGGGATGAGCAATCTCTTGATGCTCTCCGGCGCGCTGTTCATGCTCGAAATCTATGACCGGGTGCTGCCCAGCCGCAGCGTGCCGACGCTGGTCGGGCTGTTGATTCTGGTGACGGGGCTATATGGCGCGCAGGGCGTGATCGACATGATCAGGAGCCGCATCCTGGTGCGCGTCGGACACAGCCTCGATGAGACGATGAGCCTTCGAGTTTATGACGCGATCGTGCGGCTGCCGCTCAAGGCCGGCGCCAAGGGCGACGGCACCCAGCCGATCCGCGACCTCGATGCGGTGCGCAGCTTCCTGTCCGGCAGCGGGCCTGTCGCCTTCTTCGATCTGCCGTGGATGCCGGTCTATCTCGCCATCTGCTTCCTGTTTCATTACCTGATCGGGCTTACGGCGCTGGCTGGCGCCATCATCCTCGTCACGCTGACGGTGGTGACTGAGATAAAAACCCGCCGTCCGACCCGTAGCGCCGCCCAGTTTGCGGTGGCGCGCAACGCGCTTCTCGAAGCGAGCCGTCGTAACGCCGAGGCGATCACGGCGATGGGTATGGGCGGTCGCATCTCCAAGCATTGGCGCGACCTCAATCACAACTTCGTGGCGGCGAGCGGACGCGCCAGCGACGTCGGCGGCGGGCTCGGCGCGTTTTCCAAGGTGCTGCGGCTGTTGCTGCAATCCACGGTTCTGGCTGTCGGCGCCTGGCTTGTGATCAATCAGGAATCGACGCCGGGCATCATGATTGCCGCCTCCATTCTCAGCGCCCGCGCGCTGGCGCCGGTGGATTTGGCGATCGCCAATTGGCGCGGATTCGTCGGCGCGCGGCAAAGCTGGCAGCGGTTGTCGCGATTGCTCGGCCATTTGCCTCCCATGGCCGAGCCAATGGCGCTCAAGCCGCCGGCGCGCACGCTCGCGGTGCAGAACGCCGCCGTCGCGCCGCCCGGTCATCAGCGCATCGTCTGCCAGGACGTCAATTTCACGCTCACCGCAGGCAAGGCGCTGGGCGTCATCGGTCCGACCGCGTCGGGCAAATCCTCGCTCGCGCGCATGCTGGTCGGGGTCTGGGCGCCGGTCCGCGGCGCGATCAGGCTCGATGGCGCGACGCTCGATCAATGGTCGCCAGAGGCGCTCGGCCGGCATGTCGGCTACGTGCCGCAGGACGTCGAATTGTTCAACGGCACGGTGGCGCAGAACATCGCCCGCTTCGAGGACCCGCCGGATGCGGACGCCGTCATCGCCGCGGCGCATGCTGCCAGCGTCCACGATCTCATCATCAATCTCCCCGACGGCTACGAAACGATGATCGGCGAGCATGGCAGCGCGCTGTCCGCCGGCCAGGCCCAGCGCGTCGCGTTGGCGCGGGCGCTGTACCGCGATCCATTCCTGGTGGTGCTCGATGAGCCCAATTCCAATCTCGACGCCGAGGGTGACGAGGCGCTGACCCGGGCCATTCTCGGTCTTCGCGCGCGCGGCGCCATCGTCATTGTGGTGGCGCATCGCCCGAGCGCGATCGCCGGCGTCGACTATATTCTCATCATGGGCAAGGGCCGCCAGCAGCAGTTCGGGCCGAAGGAGGAAATCCTCACCCGCCTGACGCCGGCGAATACGCCGCCGCGGCTGAAAGTAGCGGAACAAGGAGGCGCAGGATGAGCGGCGCCAAAAAACGAAACGGCGGCCACCCGCTGCCATGGCTGACCGGCCCGATCGTCAAGACGGTCGGCGCGGCGAAGGCTGGATTGCACTGGGCGTTCGGCGATGCCGGGCCGACGGATAGCGCAAACGAATCGATCCGCCGTCACATCATTGCCGGCAGTATCCTCGTGGGAGTTCTGGCGTTCGGCCTTGGCGGCTGGGCCTCGACCGCCGAGATCTCCGGCGCGCTGATCGCGCCGGGCGACGTCGTGGTCGATTCCAACATCAAGAAAGTGCAGCACCCCACCGGCGGCGTGGTCGGCAAATTGTTCGTCCATGACGGCGACCACGTGAAAGCGGGGCAAATTCTTATCCAGCTCGATGAGACGGTGACGCAAGCCAATCTGGCTATCGTCACCAAGGGTCTCACCGAGCTCTATGCCCGCAAGGCGCGGCTCGCCGCCGAGCGTGACGGCGCCGATTCGGTCGCCGTGCCGAAAGAGCTTGCCAGCCATCTCGATGATCCCGACGTCGCCGACGCGATGGCCAGCGAGCGCAAGCTGTTCGACTTGCGGCGGGAAGACCGCGCCGGCCAGAAGAAACAGCTTCAGGAGCGCGTCACCCAATTGCAGCAGGAGATCGTTGGGCTGACCGCGCAACAGGACGCCAAGGACAAGGAAGTCGCGCTGATCGAGCAAGAACTGAAGGGCGTCCGCGATCTTTATGCCAAGAACCTCGTGCAGCTTAACCGGCTGACGTCGCTCGAGCGCGACGAAGCGCAGCTTGAGGGCTCGCGCGGCGAGCTTGTCGCCCAAGCCGCGGAAGCCAAGGGCAAGATCGCCGAGACGCAGCTGCAAATCATCCAGGTCGACGCGGATCTCGCCAGCGATGTTGCCAAGGAGCTGCGCGAGACCGACAGCAAGATCGGCGAATATGTCGAGCGTAAAGTCACCGCCGAAGATCAGCTCCAGCGCACCGACATCCGCGCGCCGCAAGACGGCATCGTGTTCCAGATGACCGCCAATACGGTCGGCGGCGTCATCACCGCCGGCGATCCGATTATGATGATCGTGCCCGAGGACGACAAGCTGCAGGTCGAGGTCAAGGTCGATCCCAAGGATATCGACGACGTGCAGGTCGATCAGCCGGTCGTGCTGCGCTTTACCTCGTTCAACGTGCGCACCACGCCCGAAATCAACGCCAAGGTGGTGCGGATCGGCGCCGATACCACAACCGATCAGCGCACCGGCCGGACCTATTATTCGGTCCGTATCGGCCTGACCAACGACGAGCTCCAGCGGCTTGGCGACGTCAAGCTGACGCCGGGCATGCCGGTCGAAGCCTATATCCAGACCGGCGAGCGCACGATGCTGTCCTATCTGCTCAAGCCGCTGCACGATCAGCTGATGCGGTCGTTCCGAGAAAAATAAGCGTCTTTTCATCCTCCCGCGCCGGGCAGAGTAGGCTAGAATGCGACGCTTGTTGCGGGAACCTTCAGAGTCATGACCAGGATCGCCGGCTGGGCGCGCCGGTTCGGGGTGGCGCGCGCGGTTTGCCTTGTGCTGTTGTTCGCGCTGATTCCGCTGCGGCTCGCGGATCCGCGGCCGCTCGAGGAGCTGCGGCTGCGGACCTTCGATTTTTTCCAGGTCCTTCGCCCGCGGGTGCAAAAGGGCTATCCGGTCGTCATCGTCGACATCGACGAAGCGAGCCTCAAGGCGATCGGGCAGTGGCCGTGGCCGCGGACCACCGTGGCCGATCTCGTCACCCGCATTACCCAGCTCGGCGCGCTCGCCATCGGCTTCGACGTCATCTTTGCCGAGCCCGACCGCATGTCGCCGGCGATCGCCGAGCAAAGCTTTCGCGGCATCGACGCCGATACCCGCGCCAAGCTCGACAGCCTGCCGAGCAACGATGCAGTGTTGGCCGATGCGATCAAGCAGTCGCGCGTGGTCGTTGGCGAAGTCGGCACGGCGTCTCCCACCCTGCGGTCCCCTGGCGAAGCCGCTTTGCAAACCGGCTTTGCAGTCCTCGGATCCGATCCGGCGCCGCATCTCGTGACTTTCCCCGGCATCTTGCGGAACGTGCCGGCAATCGAAGAGGCCGCGGCCGGCCGTGGCCTGTTCTCGATCGATCCCGAGCACGACGGCATCATCCGCCGCGTGCCGGTGATCATGGAGGCGCAAGGCGCAATGGTGCCGTCGCTGACCATGGAAATGCTGCGCGTCGTCACCCATGCCAGCGCGATCCTGGTTCGCGCCGACAATGCCGGCGTGCAATCGGTCGCGGTGCCCGGCCTCGTCGTGCCGACCGACGAGCACGGCCAATTATGGGTGCATTTCAACAAGACCGATCCGGTGCGTTACATCTCGGCCAAGGACGTGCTGCAGGGCAACGTCGCCCCCGACCGCTTTCGCAACAAGCTGGTGCTGGTCGGCACTTCGGCGATCGGTCTCCTTGATCTCAAGACGACGCCGGTCGAGGCGGCGATGCCCGGTGTCGAAGTGCACGCGCAAATCCTCGAAAGCGTCTTGACCAAGTCGCTTCTGGTTAATCCGAATTACGCCATCGGCGCCGAGCTTACGATCGCGGTTTTGATCGGGCTCGCGATCATCGTCGCCGCGCCGATGCTGTCGGCGACCGTCGTCGTGGTTCTTGGCGCCGGCATCGTCGCCGGACTGATCGGGCTGTCGCTCTACCTGTTCGACGAGCACAATCTGCTGATCGATTTTACCTATCCGCTGATTTCGAGCTGGCTGATCTATTTGGTGCTGACCTTCGTGAATTACTTCCGCGAGCAGAAGCAGCGCCAGCAAATCCGCTCCGCTTTCGGCTACTACCTGTCGCCGCACATGGTCGAGGCGCTGGCGCGCTCGCCGGAGAAGCTGGTGCTCGGCGGCGAAGAGCGGCGCATGACCATCCTGTTCAGCGACGTGCGCGGCTTCACCACCATTTCGGAGCACTACAAGGACGATCCGCAGGGCCTGACCCGGCTGATGAACCGTTTTCTGACGCCGCTCACCAACGCCATCATCGAGCGCAAGGGCACCATCGATAAATATATCGGCGACGCGATCATGGCGTTTTGGAACGCTCCGGTCGACGACCCGGAGCAGGAAGCCAACGCTTGCGACGCGGCGCTGGAAATGCAGGCGCGCGCCGCCGCCCTCAATGTCGAGCTCAAGCGCGAGGCCGAAGCCGATGGCGGGACCTATATGCCGCTGCGGATCGGCGTCGGGCTCAATACCGGGCCATGCGTGGTCGGCAATATGGGATCGGATTTCCGCTTCAACTATTCGGTGCTGGGCGACACAGTGAACTTTGCTTCGCGGCTTGAGGCACGGACCAAGGATTATCGCCTGCCTCTGGTGATCGGCTCGCGCACCGCCGAAGGCGCCAAGCAAAAATTTGCCACCATGGAGATCGACCTGATCCAGGTGAAGGGCAAGACGCAACCAGAGGCGGTGTTTGCGGTGCTCGGCCGTGCCGATGTCGAGCAGGATGCGCGCTGCCAGCAATTACGCGTGCTCAACGCACAAATGCTGGCGTCCTTCCGCAAGCAACAATGGGACGAGGCGCTCGATCTGATCGCGCGCTGCCGCAAGGCCACCGACGGGTTCGACGTGGCCGGTCTCTACGACATGTACGAGGAGCGCATCGCCACTTACCGCGCCGAGCCGCCCGGCCCGGATTGGGACGGCGTCTACGAAGCCGAATCGAAATAGCGCTCTTTTAGAAGCCAACCGAAGCGGGCGCCGCCCTCTGTCCCCGCTGTGCCACCGCAATCGCTCGCGGGACGAACTCGCGCACGCCGGCATCGTCGAGCACGAACTCCGGAATGGTCTTCGGCATCGCGACGTCTTTGACCAGCGTCAGCCAGCGATTGTCTAGCATGATCCAATCGCCGCCGTCGCGTACGGCGACGATGGCGTGGTCTTCGTTGGCGGCGGTATTGCGGACGATCACCAGCTTGACGTCCTGGGCGGGGATGCCCGCCGCGGTCAGCGCGACGTATTTGGCGATGGCGTAATCCTCGCAGTCGCCGCGGCCGGTGGTGAAGGTCTCGAGCGGCGGGCTCCAGCGGTCGGGGACGCCCCACTGCGCCATGTCGCTCATCGGCTCAATCGCCAGATTCACGGCGCGGTTGATGATGCCGATGCGGGCGAGGCCGCTTGCGGCACGACCCTGCGCAACGATGGCAAGAAAAGTACGCGCCCCTGGCGGGCAACGCTGTTCGTCCTGATCGCACCGCGCGAAAACTTCATTGTCGGCGCGAATTCTGGATTCAACGCCGTGCCACTTGGTCAAAACCTGACCAAACCAGACGGGGGTTTCGGTGAGGCCGAATGGCCCCGACACCAGCGGTGACGATGGGGTCTTCGGTTGCGCCGGATCGCGTGTCGCCGTCCGCGCAGATCCATTGGCGTGTGTGGCACTGTCCCCGTGCGCCTCGTCTTTGCCGTCGGCTTTGTCGGCGCGACCGGCTTCGGGTGCGGCGCTGGCGATTTGCTGTTGCGCCGGCGCGCGTGCAGGCTGCAACGCCGGCGGCAAAGCGGGGACCGGCGCGATTTTCGCCTGCACCGGATCGAGTGCCGCAGGCGCGTCGGCGCGCGCAGTATTTTGCGTCGCCGCTTGGTCTTTGCCGGCGGTTTTTTCGGCCGGCGATTCTTCGGCAGTCTCGGCGATTTGCTGTTGATAAGGATCGAGTGCAGGTTCGATCGCGGGCACTGATATCGCTCCGAGTACCGCCGCTGACGGCGCGCTCCAGAACGTGTCGGTATCGCTGCCGGCGCCGGCCGGCCATACCAGGAAACATGCGGCAAAAGCGAATGCCGCTCCACGACGCAACATTTTGACGCCCCTGAACTCCCGGGTCCGGCGCTTCTGCGCTCTCTCCCGGTTTGTTGTTCAGAGACGCCATAACCCCGCGGCCCCTGCTGCGATGTTAATGCGTACGAAATTCGCAGTAGTAACGGAAAGCAGGGTGTAGGCGCGGCTACGCGGTTGCAAACAATTTTATCGATCGCGTTGAAAATGCTTTTACAGTGGGCCGTTTCTGCGATTAAATACGACGGTTGGCTTTGAAACTAACGTCGCTTTGCAATGCGGCGACATAGGGGGGAAGTTCGGATGCGTCTCATAAAACTCTGCGCTGCTGTCGTCTGTGCTCTCGCGCTCGGTCTCGGCATTCGCGCCGCCTCGGCGCAGGACAAGACGTTCACGCTGAAGCTGTCGCACTGGGTGCCGCCGTCGCATCCGCTGCAGAAGGCGATTCAGGACTGGGCCGACGACATCGAGAAGGCCTCGAACGGCACCATCAAATACCAGATTTATCCGTCGCAGCAGCTGGGCAAGGCATTCGATCATTACGACATGGCGCGCGACGGCATCGCCGACTTCGCGTACGTCAATCCGGGCTATCAGCCCGGGAGGTTCCCGATCATCGCGGCGGGCGAGCTGCCGTTCCTGGTCGGCAAGGCCAAGGGCGGCAATCTCGCGGTCGATGCCTGGTACCGGCAATACGCGGCGACCGAAATGAAGGACGTGCATTATTGCTTCGCCTTCGTGCTCGATCCGCTGGCTTGGCACTCCACCAACAAGAAGATCGTGGTGCCGGGCGACATCAAAGGCATGAAGGTGCGGCCGGCCCAAGGCACCATCGCCGCCTGGGTGACGCAGCTGGGCGGCACCAATGTCGAATCCAGCGCGCCGGAGGTGCGGGACGTGCTCGCCAAGGGCGTCGCCGATGCCGTCACCTTCCCGTGGGGCTCGATGTTCCTGTTCGGTATCGACAAGGTGACCAAATACGACATGGACGAGCCGCTCGGCTCGGTGATGTTCGTGTGGATCATGAACAAGAACGTCTACGCGGCGATGTCGCCGTCGCAGCAGAAGGTGATCGACGATCACTGCACGTCGCAATGGGCCGCCCGCTTCGCCGATCCGTGGGCCGACTTCGAGCATGCCGGGCTGGCCAAGATGCAACAGACGCCCGGCCACGAGGTCTACAAGATCTCCGATGAGCAGCTCGGCGAATGGAAAAAATCGGCCGAGCCGCTCAAGCAGAAGTGGGCGGACGGCGTGAAGAAGGCCGGCGGCGATCCGGATGCCATTTACAAAGGCCTGGAGGCGTCGCTCACCCAATACAACGCCGGCTTCTGACCGACATCAGCGCAATGAAGGCGGCGGCGGGTATCTCGCCGCCGCCGTACGGGACCAGTTCCGATGTCGGAATCCGACGTTGACGTCGCAGGAGTTGTCGCACCCGAGCCGGCGCGCAAGCTCAGCGCGATGGACCGTTTCATCGACGCCATCGAGCTGATTGCGGCGTTCTTCATAGGCCTCGTCGCGCTGGATATTTTCGTCTCGGTGATGCTGCGTTACTTCTTTAGCGTGCAGATTCCCGACAGCTACGATTTTGGCCGGCTGCTGCTCGGCATCGTCATCTTCTGGGGCATTGCCGCGACGTCGTATCGGGGCAATCACATCACCGTCGATCTGATTTACGCCAATGTCGGCGACCGCATGCAACGTTTCATCGACGTCTTCGCGACATTGGTCTTGTTGTTTGTCGTGACGGTGCAGACCTACACCTTGTTCGACAAGGTCCGCGATACCTATGCCGACAACGTACTGACCTTCGACCTGCGGCTGCCGGTATGGCCGTTCTTCCTGGTCGCCTGGCTCGGTGACGTCTCCGCGGTGCTGCTGATCGCGGTGCGCACCTATCGGCTGATTTTCCATCCCGAACTGCTCGGCGGCAAATACCAGTACAAGCCGGTCGAATGAGGCGGCAGCGCATGAGGCCGATGTGAGTCCCGATGCCGTCGCCGTAGTCGGCTTCCTCAGCCTGTTCGCACTGATGCTGTTGCGCGTGCCGGTCGGCATGGCGATGGGTCTCGTCGGCGTCACCGGCTTCTCGTATCTGGTCGGCGCCGGTCCGGCGCTCAAGAGCGTCGGGCTGACCTCGATGCGCACGGTGACCGATTACACCTTCGGCGTCATCCCGATGTTCCTCCTGATGGGCGCCTTCGTGTCCAATTCGGGGATGAGCCGTGAGCTGTTTCGCGCCGCCAACGCCTTCGTCGGCCATTTCAAGGGCGGTCTCGGCATCGCCACCATCGCGGCCTGCGCCGGCTTTGCCGCGATCTCGGGCTCTTCTGTCGCCACCGCGGCGACTTTCGCCACCGTCGCCTATCCGGAAATGCGCCGCTACGATTATCCGAAGAGCTTTGCCACCGGCGTGATCGCCGCCGGCGGCACGCTCGGCGCCATGCTGCCGCCGTCGACCGTGCTCGCCGTCTACGGCATCATTACCGAGCAGGACATCGGCAAGCTGTTCATTGCCGGCATCATCCCGGGCATCCTTGCCGCGGCCATGGACATGATGACGGTGGTGCTGATCGGCAAGCTGCGGCCGAATTTTCTGCCGGCGGCGCCGCGGCACAGCTGGGCCGAGCGCCGCGCCGGCCTGCGCGACATCTGGGCGACGCTGCTCCTCTTCGTCCTCGTCATCGGCGGCCTCTATGGCGGGCTGTTCACGCCGACCGAGGCCGGCGGTGTCGGCGCGTCGGGGGCGCTGATCATCGGCGTGGCGCGCGGAAAACTGTCGCGCACCGAAATCCGGCGCTCACTGCTGCAGGCGGTGCGCACCGCCGCCGCCGTCCTCACGGTGCTGATCGGCGCGCTGCTGTTCGGCTATTTCCTCACCGTGACGCAGACGCCTCAAAAGGTGACCGAATTCCTCACCAGTCTGGGGCTCGGCCGCTACGGCGTGCTGGCGCTGATCATGCTGATGTACATCGTGCTCGGCTGCCTCATGGATTCGCTCGCCATGATCATCCTGACGATCCCGATCATCTTTCCGGTGATCAGCCAGCTCGGCTTCGATCCGATCTGGTTCGGCGTCATCATCGTGATGACGGTCGAGCTCGGCCTCATTCATCCGCCGGTCGGGATGAACGTCTTCGTCATCAAGACCGTGGTGCAGGATGTCAGCTTCTCGACGATCTTTGTCGGTGTGCTGCCGTTCATCGTCACCGACCTTATCCGGCTGGTGATCCTCATCGCGTTTCCGATTTTGGCGCTGTGGCTGCCGTCACATATGTGACGGCGGATTAATTCCGTCCGCCGCCGGCGAGCACCGCCCGCGTAGCGCGGTCCGGGCCGAAATCGTCGACGCTGTCGATCGCCAGCAAGTCGGCAAGCCGGGTGCGCGCGCGATTGACGCGGCTCTTGATGGTGCCGACCGCGCAGCCGCAGATCGCCGCGGCGTCGTCGTAAGAGAAGCCTGACGCGCCGACCAAGATGAGCGCCTCGCGCTGATCGGATGGCAGCTTCGCCAGCGCCGCACGGAATTCCTCGAATTCGACACGTCCGGTCTGCTCGGGATGCGATTTGAGCGTCTCGGCGTAACGGCCGTCGGCATCCTCAACCTCGCGCCGCCGCTTGCGGTACTCGGAGCGGAACAGGTTGCGTAAAATGGTGAACAGCCATGCCGGCATGTTGGTGCCGGGCTGGAATGAGTCGATATGCGCCAGCGCCCGCAGCAGGGTCTCCTGCACCAGATCATCGGCGCGGTCGATATTGCCGCACAGCGAGATCGCAAAGGCGCGCAGGCTCGGCACAGTGGCGAGGACTTGGTCGCGTATCGCGGGATCGAGCTTCATTGCTGACTGGTCCACCATCAATCCTGGTCTTGGTCGCTGAGCCGGCGAACCAGATCGGCGAGGTGCTGCGGCACCCCCTGACTGACCACGTCGTTGTACATAGAGCGCAGCTGCTGGCCGATCCGCGCCTGAACTTCCCGGCCCAGACGGGCTTCGGGCTTATGGGCATTAGCGGCTGGCGTGGCCATTGGATCCTGATTCTCCGGCTTGTCCGCGACCGGCTCCAACGGTTCAAGGTTGGTATTGCGGTGCTTCATTGTGTCGTCTTTTCCCCGTTCACCCATTGCCAACCCATCCTGCAAATCCCCTACTGACCTGCGCTAACGCACTGAGAGGCCCCGTAGTTCCGCCCTGGAAATCGAAATGGAACTTTTTTTGCGCTGCGGCGTTTTTGCCAGTAACCTCAGCACTATGGAAGGGGAGGGTGTATTGTCCACTTCGCAAGCCGTACTCCAGCACCTGCCGTCGCTGCGTCGCTATGCGCGCGCTTTGACCGGCAGCCAGGCGTCTGGCGACGCCTACGTCGTCGCCGCCGTAGAATCGTTGATTGCCAGCCCGAAAATGCTCGAATCCGGCTCCAACTCGCGGGTCGCGCTCTATCGGCTGTTCACTAAAATCTGGAATTCGGTGCCGGTTAACGGCAAGGCGGAGGCCGGCGAGGTCGTCCTGCCACCGGAGCAGCACTTGACCCAGATCACGCCGCGGCCGCGCCAAGCCTTTCTCCTGGTGGCGCTCGAAGGTTTCTCGGAAGAAGACGCCGCCGAAGTGCTCGATTGCGATCTGCCGACGCTGCGCGCGTTGGTCGAGGAATCCGGCCGCGAGCTTGCCGCCGAGATCGCGACCGACGTCCTGATCATCGAGGACGAAACCTTTATCGCCATGGACATCGAGGCCCTGGTCGAAAGCCTGGGTCATAATGTCATCGGCATCGCCCGCACCCACAGCGAAGCGCTGGCGCTGGCGAAGCAAAAACGGCCTGGACTTATTCTTGCCGACATCCAGCTCGCCGATGGCAGTTCCGGGTTGGATGCGGTCAACGAGCTGCTCGGCACGTTCGAAGTGCCGGTAATCTTCATCACGGCCTATCCGGAACGCTTCCTGACCGGGCAGCGGCCGGAACCGGCCTTCCTGATCGCCAAGCCATTCCAAGTCGCGGTGGTGTCCGCCGTGGTCAGCCAGGCGCTGTTCTTCGGCCGCAAGGCGCGGCAGCGCGAACGCAAGCCGGCCGCACGCCAAGCAACCGTGTAAAGCGACGGTATAATCAGCAAACACGACGCACGTGTTGATAATGGCCGGGCTTGTCCCGGCCATTATTCGTTTCGGCGCTCCAAGTTGTTCGGCGCTCCACGCGAGGGGGCGCTGACCTGTCAAAATGTGCGCGCAAAAAATTAGGGCGCAGCCGATCGGCATATCGGCTGCGCCCAATGTCGGCCGGCCAAGCACGGGGGAGGGGGGAAGAATGGCCGTCCGCCATAACAAGCGCCGGCTGCCATGTTTGTTCCAGCGCGCTCGCCGCTGTTCCGTCGCTTGGCTTTTGCCAAGATTTTATCCTGTTGAAATCTTGCGCGCTTAGTTCCCCGGGATGAACCTTTCCTCGCGCCATCACGACTGAGTGACTGGAGAGGGCTGACGGAACGCCTATCGCCGGCACACGTTGACCTGCCGGTGAACGGCTTGGGGGCTTTTCGCGTGTCCGATCGGTCGGTGGGCGACCGGTGCGGCGGGGAGAAGGTCCGATGGCTAAGCTGTTTGTTCGCATCACCGGTGCGCTGGGCGTGACAGCGCTGGCGGTGTGTTTCCTCGGTCTCATTCCATTTCTCAGCGCGGTGCCGTCCGGCGCGGGCTACGTGCCGAGCACGCCCGCCGTCACGGTGAACCGCGCCCTCAAGGGCGACCGCTTGCCGATGCATGACGCGCTCAATGCCTCGGCGTGGCAAACCGACTTCGCATCGCTGGCCCGCGCCAGCATCGCGCATGAAGTTCCGGTTGGCTGCGACCCGTCCTTCTCGCCGGTGACGTCGCCGCGGCTCGCCCATATCTACGGCCGTTGCCTGTCATAAGCGGCGCACGTCGTCCGAGCTCTTAGATTGCGAGCTCTTAGATTGCCGCGCGCAATCGTAGAAGAAGCGGCCGTTCCCGCGCTGCACGACTTTCGCGCCCCACGCTGAACCATTCCGGCTCGGCCCGCGTCCCATCTCAAACAAAGTTAACGCCGCTTTGCGCAATGTCGTTAAAGCGAAGGCGCCTTTGTAGGCGTTTCTTTGTTTGTTTGGTGTTTGTTTGGCGAAGTCACGGAACTTTACGCCTGTGCCGAAGCTTGTCGGACTGAGAACGGCATTTGACAGGGGAATGTGCCATGTGGGCAAATTGGGCCAATCGACGAACGGCAATTTTTTCCGCGGCGCTGATCGCCAGCGCGCTCGTGCTTCCCATCGCGCCCGCCGCGGCGCAGTTCTTCCCGGCATCGCCGCAATATCCAGCGTCGCCACAATACCCGGATTCGCCGCAATATGCGCCGCAGGCGGAGCCGCAGGATGGCGATACGGATCTTTCGGGCACGCTGCAGCGGCAGGTCGTGTCGTATCCGAGCAATGAACCGGCCGGCACCATCGTCATCGATACCACGCACGCCTTCCTTTATCTGACGCTCGGCGGCGGCAGGGCGATGCGCTACGGCATCGGCGTCGGCCGCCAGGGCTTCACCTGGTCCGGCACCGAAACCATCGTGCGCAAGGCCGAATGGCCGGATTGGTTTCCGCCGGCCGAGATGGTCGCCCGGCAGCCTTATCTGCCGCGCTTCGTCGCCGGCGGCCCCGGCAATCCGCTCGGCGCCCGCGCGATGTATCTCGGCAATACCGACTATCGCATTCACGGCACCAACGATCCGTCGTCGATCGGCAAGCACATGTCGAGCGGCTGCATTCGGCTCCTCAACGCCGACGTGATCGATCTCTACAGCCGCGTCGGCATCGGCACCAAAGTCATCGTGCTGCCGAACGATCAAAGGCAGGCGGCCATCGGCGGCGGCAGCCGCGTCGCCAGCGAAGACGTAGCGCAGGACGGGCGCAGCGTGGCGCGGCAGGGTTTCCGCGCTGCCGGCGTCTATTGAGCTAGCGCAGCACCCAGCCAAGATTCTAATTCTGGGGAGGCCGGAAGCCAGTTCCGGCCTCTTTTCTTTATTGCAACCAATCACGATCTTCAGGCATTGGCTCTGAAGTGAAAAGTGTGAAGGCATGGACATGCCTGATAACAACAAGTCCGATATTATCGCAGCGGAACATATTACCGCGGAACACGCAGCGCTTGAACGCCCGGCTCCGGACAGTATCGCTACCCTCGAAAATGAGCTGCGCAACCGCGCCAAGCAGCAGGAAGCGCTGGCGCAGCTCGGCGAGCGCGCGCTCGCCGAGCCGGACCTGGAACGGCTTCTCAACGATGCGGTGAGCACCGTCGCGCTGACGCTGTCGGTCGACTTCGTCAAGATCCTGGAGCTCTTGCCGGGCAATGGCGAGCTCTTGCTGCGCGCCGGCTTCGGCTGGAAGAGCAACCTCGTCGGCACGATTTTGACGATCAGCGAACCGAACAGCTACGCGCGCTTCACTTTGGAGTCCGCGGTCCCCGTGGTCATCGAGGATTTCGCCGGGGAACGCCGCTTCGAGGTGCCGCCCTACGTGAAGGATCACGCCTGCACCAGCGGCATGAACGTGACCATCGCCGGCCGCGACGGCCGCGCCTATGGCATCCTTGGCGTCTGCACCGTGAAAAAGTGGCGCTTCAACGCGCAGGACATTGCGTTCCTGGCCGCAGCCGGCAATCTGCTCGCCGGCGCCATCCAGCGCCGCCAGCTCGAGCAGCGTCTTGAGCTGATGATCCGCGATATGCGCCATCGCTCCGGCAATCTGTTCTCGCAGCTGTTGGCCTTGTTCTCGCAGACGGCGCGGACCTCGAAGAGCATCGCCGATCTCGCCAGCAAATATCAGGCGCGCGTGCTGGCGATGGCCAATGCACACCGGCTGATCACCGAGGGCGGCTGGCAATCGATTCCGATCAAGGAATTGATTTACGTCGTGCTCGGGCCCTACGCCGAGCGGGCGTCGCTCGACGGACCGGATATCGATCTCGAGCCGGATCCGGTTTTCAACCTCAGCGCCGCGCTGCACGAGCTCACCGCCAACGCCATCAAGCACGGTAGCCTGTCGCGCTCCAAGGGCCAGCTCGAGCTGCGCTGGACGGCGAGCCGCACCCGGCGCGGCATGACGCTGACGCTCGATTGGGTGGAGAAGAACGGGCCGCCGGCGCGGCGGCCGCGCAAGGTCGGCTTCGGCTTGCGGCTCATCGACCTCGTCATCGAGCGCCAGCTCAACGGCGAAGTGAACCGCACCTTCTCACGCAAGGGGCTGGCGGTGGAGCTCGTGGTGCCGCTTACGCATGAGCGCTGGCCGTCGCCGGCTGCCGCCAACAATGACTTGCCGGGGTCGCCGTAAGCACCGTAGGCTTGCGACGCATTCGACGGAGTCGCCGGTTTGCCGAACACACGCACGCCATTCGAGCGGATTGCATTACTGCTGCAAGGCGGCGGTGCGCTCGGTGCCTACCAGGGCGGGGTCTATCAAGCTCTGGCCGAGGCGGACCTGCATCCCGATTGGGTCGCCGGCATCTCGATCGGGGCGATCAACTCGGCGATCATTGCCGGCAATCCGCCGGAAAAGCGCGTCGAGCGCCTGCGCGAGTTCTGGGAGACCGTCAGCGCGTCGCCGCTGGGAATTCCCTATTTCAAGCCCATCGAAATGCGCGACGAGTTCAATCATCAGCTGGTCAATCAGTTTCGCGCCTTGAACATCCTGATGTTCGGCGCGCCCAATTTCTTCTTTCCGCGCGTGCCGCCGGCGGCGCTGTGGCCGGCCGGCAAAGCGGTGAAGGCGAGCTATTACGACAATTCGCCGCTACGGGCGACGCTGGGGCGGCTGGTCGATTTCGACCGCATCAATCGGGATGGCATACGCTTTAGCGTCGGCGCCGTGGATATCCGCAACGGCAATTTCACCTATTTCGACACCACCACGCATAAGATCGGCGTCGAGCACGTCATGGCGAGCGGCTCGCTGCCGCCCGGCTTTCCGGCGACCGAAGTCGACGGCGAATATTATTGGGACGGCGGGCTGATCTCCAATACGCCGCTGCAGTGGGTGCTCGACAGCCGGCCCCGTCTCGATACGCTGGCGTTCCAGGTCGATCTGTGGAGCGCCCGCGGCGAGCTGCCGAAAGACCTGATCGAGGTCGAGGTCCGCCAGAAGGAAATCATCTATTCGAGCCGCAACCGCGCGGCGACGGACCAATACCAGAGTATGCAGAAGCTTCGCGTTGCCTGCGCGACCCTGCTTGAACGGCTTCCTCCCGAGTTGAAAGAGTCCGACGAGGCCAAGCTCCTCGCCCAGGAAACCGACGACAAGGTCTGCAATATCGTGCACCTGATCTATCGCGCCCAACAGTACGAAGGCATCGCCAAGGACTTTGAATTTTCCCGCCGCACCATGGAAGAACATTGGAAAAGCGGCTATCAAAACGCCCGGCATACGCTGGAAAACCCCGAGGTGCTCGAACTTCCGGACCGGCTCGAAGGCGTGCGCACGTTCGATATGCGCCGGGATTAGCCGTCGCGTGCATGGCTGGAATTCATTCGTCGGGGAGATCATGAAAGAGCAAGTGGTGAGTTTTCAATCGGCGGGCTTGCGCCTGCACGGCGTGTTGGGCGTGCCCGAGGGCTTGCGGCCGTCGGAGCGCCGCGCGGCGTTCCTGGTGCTGCACGGCTTCGGCTCCAACAGCGAAAGCTCGAACGTGCTGGGACCGACACGGGTGCTCAGCGACTTCGGCTATGTCACGCTGCGCTTCGACATGCGCGGTTGCGGCAAGAGCGAGGGCGAGTTCGGCCGCGTCATCTGCCTCGAGCAGGTCGAGGATCTGGGCAACGCGCTGGACTTTCTTGCCAAACATCCCGCCGTCGATCCCGACCGCATCGGCGTCATCGGGTCGAGCTTCGGCGGCGCGGTCGCGATCTATGCCGGCGGCACCAATCCGCGCGTCGCCGCGGTGATCTCCAACGGCGGCTGGGGCCACGGCGAGCGCAAATTCCGCGGCCAGCATCCGACGCCCGAGGCCTGGGCGAAATTCACCAAAATGCTCGACGAGGGCCGCGCCCATCGCGCCCGCACCGGCCAATCGCTGATGGTGCCGCGCTACGACATCGTGCCGATCCCCAATCACGTGCGCGAAAATCTGGAGCGGCAGAAGGTCGGCATGCTGGCGCCGAATTCCATCGAGATGTTTCCGGCCGAGACGGCGCAAAGCATGTTCGATTTCCGCGCCGAGGAGGTGGTCGGCAAGATCGCGCCGCGGCCGCTGCTCTTGATCCACGCCGCCAACGATTCGGTGACGCCGACCGAGCAGTCGATCGAGCTGTTCAAGCGCGCCAACCAGCCCGCCGAGCTGCATCTTTTCAGCGGGCTCGATCACTTCCTGTTCGCGGAAAATTCGACGCGGGTGTGGTCGCTGTTGCGCAATTGGCTCGACCTCTATTTTCCGGCGGCGAAATGAGCAGCGGGAAAATCCTCGTCGGTCCCGACGAGATCGGGCGCTTCATCCGCGACGTGCTCATGGCCAAGGGCGCGTGCGAAGGCGACGCCGCCGCGGTGGCCGAAGGCCTGGTCTGGGCCAATCTGCGCGGCGGCGACGGCCACGGCGTGTCGCGGCTGCCGCGTTATCTGAAACTCATCGACAACGGCGAGATCGACATGAAAGTCGAGCCGCGGCTGACGCAGGACCGCGGCGCGAGCTTCGTGCTCGAGTGCGGCCACGGTTTCGGCCCGGTCGCGGTGATGCAGGCCGCGGCGCTTGCGGTCGAGCGCGCCAAGCATTCCGGCATTTGCTTCGCACTCATTCGCGAAACCACGCACACCGGCGCCATCGGCCGCTACGCGCAATGGATCGCCGCGCGCGGCTGCGCCGCCGTGCTGATGGGCGCCGGGCCGGCCTTGATGGCCTATCACGGCGCGCGCGTCGCCAGCATGGGCACCAGCCCGATCGCCATCGCGGTGCCGAGCGGTAACGGCCCGATCGTCCTCGACATGGCGACCTCGACGATCTCCAACGGCAAGATTCTCCAAGCCCGCGCCACCGCCACGCCGCTGCCGCCGCACACGGTGCTCAGCGGTAAAGGCGAGCCGACCACGGACCCGGGCGAAGCGGAGATTCTGCTGCCGCTCGGCGGCCCAAAAGGCTCCGGCCTCGCGCTGATGTTTGAGCTTGTCGCCAGCGTGCTCGCCGGCGCCCCGATCCAGGCCCGCACGCTCGGCCCCGAAAAGCGCGACCGCAACACCGGCAACACCGCGATGTTCGTCATCGATATCGCAAGCTTCCGGCCGCTCGCCGATTACACCAACGATACCGACGGGCTCGCCGCGATCCTCAAGGCACTGCCGCGGCAAGCGGGCTTCGACGAGATCACGCTGCCCGGCGAGCGTTCCGCCCGCACCGAAGCGTCGCGCCGCAAATCCGGCATTCCGATTCCGGCGCGGCTGTGGGCCGAGCTTGAGGGGATCGCCAAGGCGCAGGCGGTCAAATTGCCGGATCGCTTGGCTTCGTAGGGTGGGCACCGCGGCGTGAGCGCCAAGCCGCGTGGGCGAAATCGGCTAGGCGCCATAGCTCGTCGAAGACGGGCGTAAACGCGCTTATGTCCCACGCGGTAGCGCAGGCGCGGCGATTTTACCCACCCTACGCGCTGCCTCGCCTATTCCGCCTTGACGCCTGCGGCTCGGATCACGCCGCCCCAGCGTTGCCGTTCGTCGCGGAGAAAATCGGCCATCTGCGCGGGCGTGTCGCCGATTGCGGTGGCGCTCATGTCGACGAGCCGCTTGGCCATGTCCGGCTCGCGGATCGCCGCGCCAACGGCCGACGACAGCTTGGCGGCGATCTCCGGCGGCGTGCCCGGAGGCGCCACCATGCCGAACCAGGTCGACGCCTGATAGCCCGGCAGCACTTCGGCCACGGCCGGCACATTGGGCAGCAACGGGTTGCGCTTCTCGCTGCCGACGCCGAGCGCACGCAGCTTCCCGGCATTGATCTGGGGCAGCACCGTCGAGAGCTCGATGAACATCATGTCGATGCGGCCGCCGAGGAGATCGGTGAGCGCCGGCGCGCTGCCCTTGTACGGCACGTGGACGATGTCGATCCCCGCCATCGCTTTGAACAGCTCGCCGGCCAGATGGCCGGAGGTACCGTAACCCTGCGAGGCGAAATTGAGCTGGCCCGGATGCGCTTTGGCAAGCGCGATCAACTGCTGCACGGTGGTCGCCTCCTCCTTCGGCGGCACCGCCAGCACCAGCGGCACGGCGGCGATGAGCGAGATCGGCACGAAGCTGTCCGGATCGTAGGCGAGCTGCTTGTAAAGCGCCTGGTTGACGGTGAGCGGCGCCGGATAGGTGAACAGCAGCGTATAGCCGTCCGGCGCGGCCTTGGCCGCCTCTTCGGCGCCGATATTGCCGCCGGCGCCGGGCCGGTTGTCGACGATCACCGGCTGGCCCCATTTCTCCGACAGCTTCTGCGCCACCATGCGCACCAGCGTGTCGGTCGTGGCGCCCGCCGGCGACGGCACGATGATCTTGATCGGCCGCGCCGGATAGGTTTGCGCCTGGCTCAAGGCCGGAAGGCCAAGCCCGATCGCAGCCGCCAGCATAAATCGCACGATCGTTGTCATAGGCGTCGTTCCTCCCGTTCGAATTTTATCCGCGCAAGGTTATCGTCCGCTGAGCAATTGTCCATCGTGGGTACCGCGACGTGAGAGCGAAGCCGCGTGGGCAAAATCGCCGGAGCGAGGCGAAACCCACCGTGGCTTGAACAAAGATGATGGGTTTCGCTGCGCTCTACCAATCCTACAGACCGTGCCCGGATTGCGTTCCGCCGCATCCGGGCTACGGGTTTTTGGCATCGCTGTTTGACATCGCTCGCGGGCGGGATGCGCTCGCGGGAACGGGAACGCTTGCATCCGCCCCCACGACAGTGGGGGAGGGGGACCATCCGTAGCTCGCGCAGCGAGCGAAGGATGGTGGAAGGGGCTTCTGAGATGGAGCTTCGTTGTCGGATCAGAAATATCGTCGCGGCCCGCGCCCCGCCCTGCGCGCGGTCCCCCTTCCCCGCTATCGCGGGGCGGAAGGCTTACCCCTCCGCCAGGCGCAGGCCGATCAATCGGTCGAGCGTGGCGTGGTCGGAAAGGAGCGCCGCCGAGGGGCCGCTGTGGGCGATCTGGCCGCGTTCGAGGACGAGCGCATGCTGTGTCAGCGGCAATGCGAGCTCGACGTGCTGCTCGACCAGGATGAGGGCGCAGGTGCCTTCTTTGGTCATGCGGGCGATGGCGGCGGCGAGCTCGTCGACGACGATCGGCGCCAAACCCTCCATCGGCTCGTCGAGCAACAACAGCGCCGGATTGGTCATCAGCGCGCGCGCGATCGCCAGCATTTGTTGCTCGCCGCCGGAGAGCTGATTGCCGAAATTGCGCCGCCGCTCGGCAAGCCGCGGAAACAGGTCGTACACCGCCGGCAAATCCCAGCGTCCGGCGCGCGCCGCGACGGTGAGGTTCTCCTCCACCGTCAGCGAGGGAAAAATCTCGCGCTCCTGCGCCACCCAGCCGATGCCGGCAAGCGCGCGGCGATGCGGTGGCAGCGCGGTGATGTTCTGCCCGCGCCAGAGCACACGGCCGCGCCCGACCTGGGTATAGCCCATGATGGTGAGAAGGAGCGTCGATTTGCCGACGCCGTTTCGCCCCAGCACCGCAAGCCCGCCGCGCTCGAGCAATTCGAACGAGACGCCATCGAGCACCACGGCGGGCCCGTAACCGGCGCGGACGTCGTCAAACGACAACAGCGGCGCGCTCACGGCGCAAGTCCCGACAAAGCTTTTTGCAAGGCGCCGTCGTGATGGCCCTTGCCGAGATAGACGGCACGCACCCGCGGATCGGACGCGATCTCGGCCGGCGTGCCTTCGACCAGCACCCGGCCGCCGACCATGACGATGACGCGCGAGGCAAAGCGAAACACGAGGTCCATGTCATGCTCGATGAACAGCACCGTGATGTCGCGCGACAGCCCGGCGATGGCGGCGAACAAATCCTTGCTTTCCTCGCGCGGCACGCCCGCCGCCGGCTCGTCGAGCAGCAGCACTTTGGGTCTCGTCGCCAGCGCCAGCGCGATCTCGAGAAGCCGCTGCTGGCCGTAGGGCAATTCGCGGGTGACGCGGTGACAGGCCGGCCCGAGCGTCAGGGCATTGAGGATCTCGTAGGCCTCGTCGATCTCATGGCTGTACGCCGCAAGCTGCCGCCACCAGGTCTGCGCCACGCGCCGCCGCTCGCAGACCACCAGCGTCACCGATTCCAGCGCGGTGAGATGCGGGAACAGCGAATTGATCTGATAAGTGCGAACCAGACCGCGCCGCACCCGCTCGTCCGGCGGAACAGAGGTGATCTCCTCATCGCCGAGAAAGATCGCGCCGGCGTCGGGCCGCAGCATGCCGGTCATCAGATTGATCAGCGTGGTCTTGCCGGCGCCGTTGGGGCCGATCAAGGCGTAGCGCACGCCGGCCGGCAGCGCGATGGCGATATCCTCGGCGACGACCAGCGAGCCGAACCGTTTGGCAAGTCCGCGCGTGGCAAGCGCCGGCGCGGTCACGGGCGGCTCCAGCGCGCAGAAAGCTTGGCGAGGCCACCGAGGATGCCGTTGGGCAGGACCATGACGACCGTCACCAGCAGCACGCCGATCCAGAAATACCAGTATTGCGGTTCGATGCCGGAGAAACGGTCACGCGCGATCATGTAGATTACGGCGCCGACCAGCCCGCCATAAAGCCGGCCGGCGCCGCCAAGCACGAGGATCACCAGCAATTCGGCCGAACGCTCGAAGCCGAGCGAGTTGAGCGACAGCGTTTCCGTGGTCTGCGCCAACAGCGCGCCGGCGATCCCGGCCATGGCGGCGGAGATCGTATAAATGGTGCGGATGTGAGCGCGGCTCGGTGCGCCGATCGCCGGCATGCGCACATAGTTTTCGCGAATGCCGCGCAGCGACAGCCCGAACGGCGAATGAATGAGCCGCCGCGCGAACACGAACAGCACGAACAGCACCACGAGCGAATAGGCATAGGCGACATAGCCATAGAGATCGAACTCGAAATAGCCGAGCAGTTTCCAGGTGGCGATGCCTTGCAGGCCGTCGAAGCCGCCGGTCAGCCAGCCCGCGCTGTTGGCGAGCTCCTCCAGCATCAGGCCGAAGCCCAGCGTGAGCATGATCAGCGCCAGATGGCGGAACCGGCAGATGACGAAGCTCGTGGCGTAGCCGACGATGCCGGCCGCGATCGCGGCGATCATAAGTCCGCTAATCGGCTCGCCCCAGCCGTATTTGGAGAGCAAGCCCGCCGCATAGGCGCCGACCCCGAAGAATGCCGCATGGCCGAGCGAGACGATGCCGGCATAGCCAAGGATCAGGTCGAGCGACAAAGCAAACAAGGCGGTGATGGCGATCTGGCTCGCCAGGATCAGATAATCGGGGAACAGCGCGAAGGGCAGAAGCGTCGCCAGCCAAAAAACGATTTCGACCGGCCGCCAGCGCGTGCGCGAGGCAAAGTAAAGTGTTGGCGCATCAAAACTCCGGGTCAACGCCATCGCTCAGCGTCTCCCGAACAGGCCGCGCGGCCGCCACATCAACAGCACGATCATCACGAAATAGATGAGGAAGGCGCCGATGGCGGGCACGTAATATTTGCCGGCAACGTCGCTGATGCCGAGGAGCGCGGCAGCGACGAAAGAGCCTGTGATCGAGCCGAGGCCGCCGACCGAGACCACGATCAGGACATAGACGAGATAGGTCAGCGCAAACGACGGATCGAGGCCGACGATCTCGACCGCAAGCGCACCGCCGAGTCCGGCCAGTCCGCTGCCAAGGGCGAAGGTGACGGCAAATGTGCGGTCGACGTCGATGCCGAGCCCGCGCGCCATGCGCTCGTTGTCGACAGCCGCGCGCACCTTGGCGCCGAACCGGGTGTATTCGACGGTGAGCACCAAGAGAAGCGTGATCGCCAGCGCAATGACGATCATGATCAGGCGATAGACGGCGAAGCGAAGGCCGAGGAAGGTGAAGGAACTCCGCAAATATTCCGGCAGCGGCAGCGGCTTCTGCTCGGTGCCGAAGACGTAAGCCGCAACCGCCACCGAAATAAAGACAATGCCGATGGTCAGCAGCACCTGATCGAGATCGCTCGCCCGATAAAGGCGGCGATAGAACAGCCGCTCGAAGCCGACGCTGACCACGGCGGCGGCAATAAAGGCGCAGGGCAGAGTGGCGAAAAACGGCCAGCCATAGCGGGTCATCAGCGCGACGGTCACATAGCCGCCGAGCATGGCGAAGCTGCAATGGGCGAGATTGATGAAATTCATCATGCCGAGCGTCACCGACTGCCCGACCGACAGCAAGAACAGCAGCATCCCATAGGCGAAACCGTCGAACAGGACGCCGAAAATCGGAGGAAGCATAGCCGGACGGCCCCTATGGAAACTTCGCGAGCCTATCGAATCGGGACGCGGCGGACCACGTGATTGCGGCCCGCCGCGCCGAGATTCCGCTCAAGATTCTGCGCAAGCACTGCCGGTGCCGGCCGCGCCTTATTTGTTCATCGCCGCCTTGAACGGATCCTTCACGTTCGGAAAGCTCGCAATGGTGACGTTGACGAGCTTGCCGTTCACCTTCTCGATCTTGCGGATATAGACGGTCTGGATGACGTCGCGGGTTTCCGGATCGATTGACATCGGGCCGCGCGGGCTGTCCCAGCTGGCGCCCTTGGCGGCGGCAATCAGCGAATCGCCGTCTGTCTTGCCGCCGTCTTTGGTCAGCGCAATGTCGATCAGGTGGGTGCCGTCATAACCGCCGACCGAGAAGAAATCGGGATTACGGTTGTAGTCGGCGTTGTAGGCTTTCACGAACTCTTTGTTCATCGGGTTGTCGAGATTGTAGTCGTAATTGCCCGAGGTGATGATGCCTTCGGCAACGTCACCCATGCTGGCAATGGCGTGCTCGTCGGCGATTTCCGCCTGGCCCAGCACTTCCGTCTTCTTCGGATCGATGCCGCGCTCGGCGAGGGCCTTGCCGAATGCGCCAGGCTGCGAGCCGCCCGGAATCATGACGAAGATGCTTTGCGGGTTGAGATCCTTGGCGCGCTGCACATAGGCGGAGAAATCCGGATTTTGCACCGCCATGCGCACCGAGCCGAGAACCTTGCCGCCGGCGGCCGAGAACGCCTTCTCAAACGCGGTCTCGGCGTCGATGCCCGGACCGTAATCGGTGACCATGGTATAGGCGCTCTGGTCGCCGTTCTTTTCCGCCCAGGTGGCGAGCGTTTCGTTGACCTGCGGCACCGTGAACGAGGTCCGCGTCATGTAAGGCGATTTGGTGGTGATGATGGCGGTGGCCGCATTCATGACCACCATGAATTTCTTCGCCTGTGCCGAGACTTCCGCGGCGGCAAGCGCGTTCGGCGTCAGCGCGAAGCCGGCCAGGATGTCGACATTATCGCGCGTGACCAGCTCTTCGGCGAGCCGCTTGGCGACCGGCGGATTGATGCCGCCGGTGTCCTTGCGAACGATCTCGACATTCATGCCGCCGAGTTTGTTGCCGTGCTGTTTGAGATAGAGCTTGATGCCGTCATCGATCTGGGTCGCCGTGTCGGCGAACTGGCCCGAATAGGGCAGGATGAGGCCGATCTTGACTGTCCCCTGGGCATGACCGGTGGCCGGCAACAGACTTGCCGCGAACAGGCCGATGCCAGCTAACAAGATACGTTTCATTGTACCCTCCCATTGTCGCGCTGACGTTGCGACTTTACCACTTCGCCGGCCGCCCAAGGCGCCGCGCGTTTTGACGCGGCGGCCTCGGGCAACGCCGGCGTCAGTGCGGCATGCGCGCCTTCACCGGGTCTTTGACGTTCGGGACGCTGTCAAACTCGATGTTTTCCAGCTCGCCGCCGACCTTTTGGACGCGGCGGATATAGACGGTCTGGACGATGTCGCGCGTTTCCGGATCGATGCTGATGGGGCCGCGAGGGCTCTCCCAGCTCATGCCCTTGGCAGCCGCGATCAGCGAGTCGCCGTCGGCCTTGCCTCCGGTCTTTTTCAAGGCCTCGTAGATCAGACGCGTGCCGTCATAGCCGCCAACGGCAAAGAAATCCGGATTGCGATGGAATTCGTCGTTGAAGTCTTTGACGAACTCATGATTGAGCGGGGAATCGTGAGTGTAGTCGTAATCGGCGACGGTGATGATGCCGATCGCCGCGTCACCCATGCTCTTGAGCGCGGTCTCGGCGCCGAGCGCGTCCTGCCCCAGCACTTTCGTTTTGGCGACGTCCACTCCGCGCTCGGCGAGCGCTTTGCCGACCGCTCCGGGCTGGGCGCCGCCGGGAATCCAGATGTAAATGGCATCCGGATGCGCGTCCTTGGCGGCCTGAACGAAGGCCGAGAAATCCGGATTGGCCACCGGAAAGCGCACCGAGCCGATGACCTGGCCGCCGCCTTCCTTGAAGCCGGTCTGGAACCAGGTTTCCGCGTCGATGCCCGGACCGTAGTCGGACACCATCGTGTAGACCGTCTTGATGCCATGCTTGGCCGCCCAAACGCCAAGCGTGTAATTGAGCTGCGGCGTCGTCGACGAGGTGCGGGCGATATAGGGCGACTTGGTGGTGATGATCGAGGTCGCGGCGTTCATGACCACCATGAATTTCTTGGCTTCGGCAGAGACGTCGGCCGCGGCCAGCGCATTCGGCGTCAGCGAAAAGCCGGCCAAAATATCGGCGTGGTCTCGGACGATGAGCTCCTGCGCCAGCCGCTTGGAGACATCGGGCGCCATGCCGCCGGTGTCCTTGCGGATGAGCTCGATCTTCTTGCCGGCAACGGTGTCGCCGTGCTGCTTGACGTAAAGCTTGATGCCGTTGTCGATCTGGTTGCCGGTGTCGGCGAACTGTCCGGAATATTCGTTGATGATGCCGACCTTGACCGAGTTCCTGCGCATTGGCCGCGCCGCCGAACGTCGTCGCCAGTATCAAGCCGGCAAGTCCGATGAGGACTTTTCGCATCGTTTCCTCCCCCTGCTCATCGATGAGCATGTTTCCGAAGGCCTATCCTCATTCAGGTTTGTCGCGAGTGCAATCTGGCTTGACGCGGCCGCCGGTGCGGCGATGGTGGGCCGCGGCCCCGGCAGGCCCTTGCACGCGCCGCCCACCCATGGTCCAGAATACCGGAGGCAGTAACGGATCAGTCATGGATCGCCAACCGATATCGGCCGGGACCATTGATGCGGACGAAATCGCGCGGTTTTCGCGCGTGTCGGGGCAATGGTGGGATCCGCGCGGCCCAATGGCGGCGCTGCATAAGTTCAATCCGGTCCGACTGGCCTACATCCGCGACCGCACCGCCGCGCATTTCGGCCACGATGCGAAGCGGCTCGACAGCCTCGCCGGTCTGCGCATGCTCGATATCGGCTGCGGCGGCGGCATCCTTTCGGAACCGCTGGCGCGCCTTGGTGCCGCGGTCGTCGGCGCCGATCCGGCGGAGCGCAATATCGAGGTGGCGCGGCATCACGCGGCGCAATCGGAATTGGCGATCGATTACCGCAACACCAGCGCCGAGGCGCTGGCCGAGGCCGACGAAGAATTCGACGTCGTGCTGGCCATGGAAGTGGTCGAGCATGTCACCGACGTCGGCCTCTTCGTCGAGGTCGCCGCTTCGATGGTCAAGCCAGGCGGCCTCCTTTTTATCGCCACGCTCAATCGCACCGTAAAAAGCTTCGCGCTGGCGATCGTCGGTGCCGAATATGTTCTGCGCTGGCTGCCGCGCGGCACGCATCAGTGGGACAAGTTCGTCACGCCGAACGAGCTTGAAATCGCCATCGCGCAAGGCGGCATGCAGATCGCCGGGGAAACCGGCGTGATCTATAACCTGCTCGCCGATCGCTGGCAGCTTTCCGCCGACATGGACGTCAATTACATGGTCGTCGCGGACAAAGCGGCGTGACGCTGCGGTGACTGCTTATCCCTGGCTCTGGATCGTCTTCACGATCATCGCCGCAGCCGCGCAAACCGTCCGCAATGCGATGCAGCGCGAGCTGACCGGCACGCTCGGCACGCTCGGCGCCACGCATGTGCGGTTCCTGTTCGGCTTTCCGTTCGCGCTGGTCTTCCTCGCGGGCATGATGCTTTGGACCGGAGCCCGACTGCCGCATACCGGCTGGGCCTTCTGGCTCTGGGTGCTCGAAGGCTCCGCGGCGCAGATCGCGGCCACCGCGCTGATGCTCGTCGCCATGGGCGAGCGCTCTTTTGTTGTCACCATCGCTTATCTGAAAACCGAGCCGATCCAGGTCGCAATCTTCGGTTTGATTTTTCTCGGCGATAAGGTCACGGCGCCGATGGCGACAGCGATTGTCGTGGCCACGGCGGGCGTTCTGATCATGTCGACCAAGCCGGGCGGCATGGTCGGCGGGCCAAGACCGATGCTGTTGGGCCTCGCCTCGGGCGGGACGTTCGCGCTGTCGGCGATCGGCTATCGCGGCGCGATTCTCAGTCTCGGCCTGGCGAATTACATGATATCGGCGACCTTCACGCTCGCCGTCGGACTTGTCGCAACGACCATCATGCTGTCGCTCTATCTTCTGTTGCGCGCTCCTGGCGTGATGACGGCCATATTCAAGGTCTGGCGGCGTTCGCTGTTTGCCGGCTTCATGGGCGCGTTCGCCTCGCAATTCTGGTTTCTTGCGTTCGCCATCGCCACTGCTGCGAGCGTGCGGACGCTGGCCTTGGTGGAAGTCCTGTTTGCGCAACTCGTCGCGCGCTTTGCCTTCGGCCAGCGCACCACGGCGCGCGAAGCCGTCGGCATGGTCCTGGTGGTCGTCGGCGTCGTGCTGCTGATATTGGCTTATTAATTCTTGTCGTCCGGAAGTATAGGCAACGGGTGAAACTCGATGCCTTCCTCGTGCAATTCCTTGGCTTCCTCCGGCGATGCTTCGCCGTAGATTGAGCGGTGCTCAGTCTCGCCGTAATGGATCTTGCGCGCTTCTTCCGGGAATCGCGGTCCCACGTAGCTCGCGTTCTTGGTGATGTGGTCGCGCAACTCTTTGAGCTTCTGCCGCAGCTCGCGCTCCGGCGCCATCATCGCCACCGGAGTCTTTGGCGGGATCGGCGGCATCGGTGCCGGCTGCAGCGGCGGCGGTGATGGATTGGGTGGCGCGGGCGACGGGCCGGGTGGCTGCGGGCCCGTGGCCTCCGCGTGCACCGAACTTGACGCCAGACTTGGTGCCATGATCGCCTTTCCGACCTTTGCCGAACCGCAAAGGGGACATGTCACCAGCGACCGCTTGAGCTGTTTGTCGTAGGCGGCGGAATTGGCAAACCAGCTGTCGAAGCTGTGGCCGCAATCGCAGACCAGCGCGTAGCGGATCATAGCGACTCCCGCACGGCGTGGAGATAAGTCGGCTCGGCCATCGGCTCGACCAGCTCGAAACGCCGGCCATGAAGCAGCGACGGTATCCGCGCCCGCGCCGCCGCGACTTCGGCCGGATCGATTTCGGCGATCAACACGGCCGGCTCGATGCCGCCTTCGGCAAGAATACGGCCCCAGGGATCGACGATGAGCGAATGGCCGAAGGTCTCGCGCCCGTTCGGGTGCTTGCCGCCTTGCGCCGCGGCGAACACGAAGCAGCCGTTTTCGATGGCGCGCGCGCGCATCAGCACGTGCCAATGGGCCTCACCGGTTTGCCGAGTGAAAGCCGACGGGATCGCCAGGAACGAGGCGCCGGCCTCAGCCAGCGCCCGGTAAAGCGCCGGAAAACGCAAGTCGTAACACACCGTCAGACCGAGCCGGCCCCACGGCAGATCGCCAATCACGGCAAGATCGCCGGCACGGTAATTGTTGGATTCGCGATAGCTCTCGCCGCCGGCAAGGTCGACGTCGAACATGTGAATCTTGTCGTAGCGGGCGGCAACGTCGCCCTTGCGGTCGATCAGGAAAGAGCGGTTTGCGGCTTTCTCCGGCGACACCTTGATGGCGAGCGAGCCGACATGGATGTAGATGCCGAGCTTACGGGCGAGCTCCCGCATCGTCGCCAGTGTCGGGTCATGTTCCTCTTCGACGATTTTGGCGAACAGCTGGTCGCGCTTGAGCGCCAGGATATTGGTCATCTCCGGCGTCTGCACATAATCGACGCCACCGCGCTTGGCTTCGTCGATGGCCGCCAACAGTGCGACGAGATTGTCCTGCGGCTCAAGCCCCGAGCGCATCTGAACGAGGCCGACCTTGAAGGTCGATGTCGCTGTTCCGCTCATGCGGGGGATCCTTCGCCCGGCTGCGCCTTGAATTGCGCAAGCAGCGGATCGAGCGTGCCGGCTTCGTCAAGGGCATAGAGATCGTCGCAGCCGCCGACATGAGTTGCGCCGATGAAAATCTGCGGAAAAGTGCTGCGGCCGTTGGCGCGCTCGATCATCTCTTTACGTTTGTCCCGGTTGGCGCTGACGTCGATCTCATGAAAGCTTACGCCCTTACGGGAGAGCAGTTCCTTGGCATCCAAGCAATAGGGGCAGTAGCGAATGGTATAGATATCGATTGCGGCCATGTTTGTACGTATGGTTCTGCGTAAAGCGCCTATTTCCCGCCAAGCTGCTTATATGGACGTTCGCACCGGCTCGGCAACCCTGGCAAAAATCAGCACGTCGACATTGGCGGCCCCGGCGCGCAGCAATGCACGGGCGCAACCGTCGACCGTGGCGCCGGAGGTCAGTACGTCATCGACCAGCACCAAACGGCGCCCGGCGACCGCGCCGCGGGCTTCCGGCGGGACCCGGAAGGCCCCTTGAACGTTGGCCGCCCGTTCGGTTCGCGACAATCCGACTTGCTGGGCGGTTGGCTTGACGCGCTTGAGCAGGCTGGTTGCGATCGGCACACCGCTTTCGGCCGAGATCGCCGCGGCGAGCATGGCCGATTGGTTGAAGCGGCGCGCCCACAAGCGCCGCCAGTGCAGCGGCACCGGCACGAGCGCGTCCGCCTCGGCCAGGAGCTCGCGGCCGGCATGGCTGAGCCATCGACCCATCATGGGCGCGAGGTCGAGCCGGTCGCTATATTTGAGAGCGTGCACCAGCGCGCGTGATATCTCGTCGAAACGCACGGCGGCGCGGGCGCGCTGATAGGCCGGCGGATCGGCGATCGCTTCCATAGACAAAATGCCCGGCCCGGGGTCATAGACGAACGGAATGCCGAGCCGCTCGCAATAGGGGCGGGTGATGAAGGACAATTTTGACCAGCATGCCGGACAAAGCGCTTGGCCTTCGACGGGTTCGCGACAGGCGGGGCACAGCGGCGGCAGAGCGAGATCGAGCGCCGTGCGCAACACCGCGCGCAGGGTATCGGCGGCGCGTTTGATCTGCACGGGCAAAGTCATGCCGGACGAGGGCATCATGGCGCCACGCTACCGCGCTATGATAAAAATGTCATCGTCGAAAAGTAAAAATGTCATCGTCGAAAAGAAAGTCATGACAGAAAGCCCCGTGATTTTCGACCGTGCCCTTCTGCGCGACCGGCGTCGCCGCGCGGCAGCGTTGGGTCCGGTTACGTTTTTGCTCGATCGCGCGGCCGACGATCTCGCCGACCGCCTGGCTGCGGTGCTGCGCCGCTTCGATCTGGGTATCGATCTTGGCACGCCGGGCGAACCGGTGCGCGCGGCGTTGTCCGGTCTCGGCTCGGTCGGCACGGTCGTGAAAACCGAGGCAACGCTGCCGGCGGGTGCGCGCTCTGACACAATCGTTGCCGATGAAGAGGCATTGCCATTTGGCGATAGCACGCTCGATCTCGTCGTGTCGGCATTGGCGTTGCAATTCGTCAACGACCTGCCCGGCACGCTCGTGCAAATCCGCCGTGCGCTGAAACCTGACGGTCTGTTTCTTGCCGCGCTCATCGGTGGCGAAACGCTGACCGAGCTGCGCCAGTCGTTTGCCGCTGCGGAGAGTGAGGTCGAGGGCGGCGCCTCGCCCCACGTTGCTCCCTTCGTCGATCTGCGCGAGCTGGGTGCCTTGCTGCAGCGCGCTGGATTTACCTTGCCGGTCACCGACGTCGATCGGCTGACTGTGCGCTACGATTCCGTCTTCGGCCTGATGTGCGATCTGCGGCGCATGGGCGCGACCAACATGCTGCATGCCCGCCGTCGCATGCCGCTCAAGCGGGCAACGCTCATGCGCATGGCCGAAATCTATGCAGAGCGTTTCTCCGATAACGACGGACGCGTGCGCGCGACGTTCGAGATTATTTGGCTGTCGGGTTGGGCGCCGCATCCGAACCAGCAGCAACCGCTCAAGCCGGGTACGGCGCGGACGCGGCTTGCCGATGCGCTCGGCACGCGCGAAATTTCAACCGGTGAAAAGCCTCCTCGCTAGCGCCGCGTCGGTTACGATGGAGCCAAATTCGGGCTTCTGCCGCGCTCGATACCGCATGCGACCGCGGTCTGAGTATTGCTACGTATGCCGCTTCATCCCATCCTAACTACGCTGACGGTAACAGCACTCGCGACCGGTCGAATCCGACGATCTTTCGTTGTCAGATGACATAACGAATTAAGGTCTCCGGACTACGCATGAACGGGCGAGGAGCCGGGCCGGCTACCACGCTCTACGCCGCAACTAGATAATTGTCACAACTGGTTACAAGCATTGCATTGGCTGCCAGATGCGACCGCGGTCCCGCCGATACGGGAGTAGTAGTGTGTCGCAACAAAAACTGAGCCGAATTCGTCTTGGCGCCATTTCCGGTCTGGCGGCTTGGCACAATCGTCCTATCCGCTATCTCATCCTCTGCGGCGTGCTGATCATCGCGGCGATCGTAGCGGCCACCGCGATAATGGCCGGCAACCTTCGCGATCGCGCCTTATCTGATAGTGAGCGCGAGCTCAAAAACACCGCGTTGATACTTGCCGAAGAAGTCGATCGATCGTTTCAGGCCGTCGATCTGGTTCAAAGCGGCGTTGTCGAGAAGATACAGTCGCTTGGCATTGCCTCAAGCGAGGACTATGCGCGCCGGCTGTCCGGTGAAGACGTTTATCAGATGCTCAAAACGAGCACCAGCGGCGTGGCCCAGATCTATGCCATCTCGCTGATTAATGCCGACGGGCGGCTTATCAATTTCTCGCGGTCTTGGCCGGTTCCGGAAATCCACGTTGCCGATCGGGATTTCTTTAACGCGCTTAAGCGCGATCCGCAGTTGACGTCAGACATAAGTGAGCCTGGGCACAATCGCACCGACGGCGCCTGGTCGCTGTTTCTCGGCCGCAAGGTTGCCGCTGCGAATGGCGAGTTTTTAGGTCTTGTTTTGGGAGTCGTCGAACTGTCCTACTTCGATAAGCTTTTCAGTTCTGTTTCGCTCGGCGAAGGCAGCTCGATTGCCATGTTTCGCAGTGACGGAGTGTTGCTGACACGATTTCCGCAGGTCGAGTCCGCTATCGGAGAAACTTTCACATCCACAATCGGCGCCATAGGCGACGGCGATAGCGGTACAACTCGCTTCGTCGGCCGCATCGGACACAAGGATCGCCTGCTGGCAGCTCACCGCCTCGCCCATTTTCCAGTTGTCATATCCGTCGCCGTGGACACGGCCGCGGCTCTCGCCATTTGGCAAAAGCAAACGGACATACTTCTTGGAGCGGGAGTGCTGGCGGCTTTGACGGTCGCGCTGATGATTTTGTTGATCGCGCGGCAGCAGACGCAGGCGCATAATGCATCCATGCAAAACCTCGCGCTGGAAAAAGAGCGGCTCGATACGGCCCTCAACAATATGGCGCAAGGCCTCATAATGTTCGATTCGACGGACCGCGTCGTCGTTTGCAACGATCTCTACATCCAGATGTATGGATTATCGCGAGAGAGCGTGAAGCCGGGTTGCTCATTTGCTGACCTGCTTCGGTGTCGGGCCGAAGCTGGCGAACTCGTACATCGCGACCTTGGGCACTATCGCGCGGACCTCGCAGCGGCGATGGCGCAAGGCCAGGTCATGACTTCAATCCTCGAAACGGCGGACGGGCGTGAGATTTTGGTGACTAATTCGCCCATGAGTGACGGTGGCAGGGTTGCTACGCATAATGACATTACCGAGCGGCGAAGAGCGGAGGCGAAGATCGCCTATATGGCGCACCACGATGCGCTCACGGATTTGCCCAATCGATTGAGGCTTTACCAGCGGCTGCGCCAGACGCTGATGCGGCTGAAACGAGGAGAGCAAGTAGCCGTATTCGGCCTCGATCTTGATCGCTTCAAAGATGTCAACGATGCGTACGGGCATGCCGTGGGCGATCTTCTCCTCCAGGCGGTTGCGGGCCGGCTTCGCCAGTGTATCCGGGATACCGACGTGGTCGCGCGCCTCGGCGGGGACGAGTTCGCCATTATGCAAGTCGGCACATCGCAGCCGATAGATGCAACCTCGCTGGCGTCACGCCTCATCGAGGTGGTCGGCGCCCCTTACGAGCTTGCCGGCGATCAGGTTACGATCGAATTGAGCATTGGAATCGCGCTCGCGCCGGACGACGGCCTCGATCCGGACCAGCTTCTGAAAAACGCCGACATGGCGTTGTATCGTGCCAAGTCGGAGGGCCACGGCCTCTACCGTTTCTTTGAGCCGGAAATGGACGCCCGGATGCAGGATCGGCGGAAACTTGAGATCGATCTGCGCAATGCCATCGCGAATAGCGAATTTGAGCTCTTCTACCAGCCTTTGGTCGATATGCAGACAGAGCACGTCACAGGTTTTGAAGCCCTCATCCGCTGGCATCATCCCGAGCGCGGCATAATCCAGCCGCTGGAATTCATCTCTGTCGCCGAAGAAACCGGTCTCATCGTGCCAATCGGAGACTGGGTGTTGCGTCAAGCCTGTGCCGAAGCCGCCACTTGGCCGAGCGGTGTAAAGATCGCCGTAAATCTGTCGCCGATCCAATTCAAGAGCAAAAATCTGTTGCTGTCCGTCGTCTCGGCACTTGCGGCTTCCGGATTATCGGCAAAGCGCCTGGAATTGGAAATTACCGAATCCGCGCTGTTGTATGATGGAGATGCGACTCTCGCGACGCTCGACGAATTACGAGGACTAGGAGTAAGAATATCGATGGACGATTTCGGAACCGGATATTCCTCGCTCAGTTACCTGCGGAAGTTTCCCTTCGACAAGATCAAAATCGATCAATCGTTCATATTCGACATGTCAGCGCGCAACGATAGCCTTGCGATCGTGCGGGCCGTGATCGCCATGGGCAGCGGTCTCGGCATCGCCACGACTGCCGAGGGGGTGGAGACAGCCGAGCAATTCAAGCAATTGAAATTGGAAGGATGCACAGAAGTTCAGGGTTACCTGTTCAGCCCGCCGAGGCCGGCAGCGGAAGTCAAAGGACTACTTGCCTCCATCAATCGCACGCTCAAGGCGATAGCCTGATCCGGTGGTGCGGCCAGCGGGCGGTTTATTTCAGCGCCGTGAGCACGGTGGAGTACATGCTGGTCACGCTCGATCCGAGCGTCACGAGGGTGGCGGCGATCGCGACCGCGATGCCCGATGCGATGATGGCATATTCGATCGCGGTGGCGCCGCTGTCGTCGCGCAGAAAGCGCAAGGCAAGCGTGGCGACCGGCAGTTTTTCCAGCTTCGACATCGTCCTTGGCCCTTCTGGCTTCCAGATCATAACAGCGTCGTAAGATGCGAGATCAACGGTTCGTCGGCGGGGGGCATTGGATAGTTGCGCAGTTCGGGCGGCCGCACCCATTTGAGCTGCTGTCCTTCCTGTGGCTCGACGAACCCTTCCCAGCGTCGGCAAACATAAAGCGGCATGAGCAGGTGGAAGTCGGGATAGAGATGGCTCGCAAAGGTCAGCGGCGCGATGCACTCTTCCTTCACGGCGATTCCTAGTTCCTCCCTCAGTTCGCGAATCAAGCTTTCTTCGGGCCGTTCGCCGGGCTCGACCTTGCCGCCCGGAAACTCCCACAGTCCCGCCATCGGCTTGCCCGGGGGACGTTGTGCGATGAGCACGCGGCCATCGGGATCGATCAGCGCGCAGGCGGCGACAAGGACCAGTCTCACGCTCACGGCCGATCTCAATCTAAGGAGTGGAGGGTAAAGGCATATTCAATCCGGGCTTGACCATAGCCGCATTCGCCGCGCTGGTTAACGAAAGGTGTACGACCGATCAGGTCTCCGTCCGCCGAATCAATTCCAGGACCGCCTCGGCAAAAGCTTGCGGCGCTTCTTGTGGTGGATTGTGGCCCACGCCCGGCAGCACGTGGCGCATGAAAGGTCCGGTGAAATGGGCGCCATGCTTTGCCGATGCCTCCGGCGGCTGCACGCCGTCGGCCTCGCCCTGCAGCGCGATTGTCGGCGCCGCGATCTTGGGCTGCGCGGCAAGCTGCGCTTCGATCCCGTCGAGCGCCCGGTCGCCGGCCGCATAGCCGAAGCGATGGCGGTAGGACTGGATGGTCACCGCGACGAAATCCGGATTGTCGAAGGACGCCGCGCTGCTGGCGAAGGTCGAATCGTCGAATGTCCAGGGCGGCGACCACAATTCCCAGAGCAGGCGGGCGAAGGCCCGGCGGTTGGCTTCGAGGCCGGCGCGGCCACGCTCGGTGTGAAAATAATATTGGTACCAGAGCCGGTGCTCCGACGCCGGATCGAGCGGTTTAACGGACGCCGGGATATTTTGCAGATTATAGCCGTTGCCGGTAACGAGGCCGCGCACGCGCTCCGGCCACAGTGCCGCGACGATGCAGGCGGCGCGGCCGCCCCAATCGTAGCCGGCAAGCACCGCGCGCTCGACCGCAAGCGCGTCCAGCAATTCGCGCAAATCGTTGCCGAGGGCCGCCTGCTGACCCGAGCGCTGCGTTTGTGCCGACAGAAACCGCGTCGGACCGAAGCCGCGCAGATAGGGTACGATCATGCGGCAGCCGGCGGCGACGAGCGGCGGCACGACCTCGTCGTAGCAGCGCGGATCGTACGGCCAGCCGTGCAGCAAGAACACCGGGGCGCCGTCCAGCGCGCCGCTCTCCTCGTAGGCGACATCGAGCGTCGAGGTGCGGATGTGTTTGATCGCGGCAAGCATTCGGT
Organism: uncultured Alphaproteobacteria bacterium; assembly: GCA_963784325.1. Classification (GTDB taxonomy): domain Bacteria; phylum Pseudomonadota; class Alphaproteobacteria; order Rhizobiales; family Xanthobacteraceae; genus BOG-931. Next base: position 217,391 of record CAWARC010000001.1, read on the forward strand.
TGGCTTTGGGCGTTAGCTGCGATAATCGCCGTTGATCGCGACATATTCTTTGGTCAGGTCGCAGGTCAGCACGCGGTCGCGGCCCTTGCCGAGGCCGAGCGCGACTTTGAGCGCGATCTCCGGCTTTTTCATCGCCGCCGAAACCACCGCCTCGTCATAGGCCGGATCGCGCGCGCCCTTGTGCGCAACGCGGATGCCGTTGAACCAGATCGATAGCCGGTCGCGGTCGGCGGGCTCGCCGGCTTTGCCGATGGCCATGACCACGCGGCCCCAATTGGCGTCCTCGCCGGCGATCGCGGTTTTCACCAGCGGCGAATTGGCGATCGACAGCGCGACGCGGCGCGCGGAAAGTTTCGATACCGCGCCTTCGACCGTGATTTCGACCAGCTTGCGCGCACCCTCACCGTCGCGCGCCACTTGTTCGGCGAGATTGGCGAGCACGGCATTGAACGCCTTGCGGAACGGCAGGAGGCGCGGATCGTGCGCACGGACGATGCGGGGCGTGCCGGGGGCGGCGCCGGTAGCGAAGGCCAAGAGCGTATCCGAGGTCGAGGTGTCGCCGTCGATGGTGACGGCGTTGAACGTGTCGACGACGCTCTCGCGCAACAGCGCCTGCAACGCCGGCGCCGCGATCGCCGCATCGGTGAAGACGAAGGCAAGCATCGTCCCCATATCGGGCGCGATCATGCCGGCGCCCTTGGCGAAGCCGTTGATGGTCACGGTCGTGCCGCCGAGCCGCGCTTGCGCGGTGGCGAGCTTGGGAAACGTATCGGTCGTCATGATCGCGCCGGCGGCGTCGGTGTAGCCGTTGGCGGTGGCTTCGGTGGCGAGCTTTGCCAAAACACCGTCGAAGGCCTGCGCCGGCAGCGGCTCGCCGATGACTCCGGTTGACGCCAGAAATACTTCCCCGGTCTTGCAGCCGACCGCGGCGGCAGCGAGCTTGGCGGTGAAGGCGCAAGCCTCGCGTCCGCTTTTACCGGTGAAGGCATTGGCATTGCCGGAATTGACGACGAGCGCCCGGGCGCGCGGGGCCTTGAGCCGGGCGCGGCACCATTCGACCGGTGCCGACGGGCATTTTGAGCGTGTGAACACGCCGGCGACGCTGGCGCCGTCGTCGAACACCGCCAGCATGACGTCGGTTCGGTCGCGGTAGCGGATGCCGGCCGCGCCCGTGGCCAGCCGTACGCCGGCGATCGGCGGCATGTCGGGGATGGTTTTCGGAGCAAGGGGGGAGATGGGAGAAGACACCGGCAAAATCCTTTGTCACGGCCGGACATAGCCGTTCCAAGAACGGCGTGCTCGCCTATGCCCAGGCCTGACCAATCAAAGATTGGTCACTTCTTCGCTGGCGCCGCCGGATTGAGCGTCGAGGGGTCTGCTGCCGCCGCCGGCGGCTGGTCGAGGCGCTCTATGGTCGCGGATTTGCGCAGATTTTCCACCATTTCGGCTTGCGCCTTGTGAGCGACGAAGCTCTCGATCTGGCTGCGGACCTGATCGAAGGTCGGCGTCGGCTTGGTGCGCTTGTCCTCGACTTTGATGATGTGCCAGCCGAACTGCGTGTGGACCGGATCGGAAATCTGGCCTTTCTCGAGCTTGAACGCCGCGTCGGAGAATTCCGGCACCATCTGCTCCTTGGTGAAGTAGCCAAGATCGCCGCCATCGGCGGCGCCGGGATCCTTGGATTTTTCCTTGGCGAGAGTGGCGAAGTCCGCGCCTTTCTTCAATTGGTCTTCGATGTCCTTGGCCTCCGCCTCGGTCGGTACCAGGATATGGCGCGCGTGGACCTCTTCCTCGGGCGGCATCTGCTTGACCGCTTCGTCGTAAACCTTGTGCATGGCGTCGTCGGTTAAGGCTGCTTTGCCGGTATCTTGCAGCAACGCTTCCATCAGCACCTTGTTGTGCTCGAAGGCGAGATGGCGCTTGACGTCGTCACGATCGCCGATCTTCTGCTTGTCGGCGGCCTGCGCCAATATGACGACATCTGTAAGATAAGTGATGAGGTATTCGCGTTTCTGATCCGGCGCCATTTGCGGCATACTGGCGCCGACTTCATCCTCGGCCAGTGCGAGGTCGCTCTGATGGATCTCGACGCCATTGACGCGGGCGATGAGCGCGTCGGAATCCTGCGCCTTTGCGACGGCCGGCGCGATCAGGAGAGCCGCGAGCGCAAATGCGCCGAGCGCGCGGGCGAGCGGGCGGGTGGAAGCCATGAACACGATCCTTTGGCGGGGCGGTGCTGCGCCGGGTTGTTATGGGTTTGTCGGACGCATCGGCTGCGGTCCGGGGTCGGGCGGACACTCGCCGAAACCTAAAGCCTTGGCAATGGCAGAATCTTGGGCTTAGCCGGGGGCGCGTCGAATGAGCCTGATTGCATTGACAAAAAATCGACCCCCTCCTATCTCTCGACCAGGCATTGGGACGTTCAGTCGCCTTGCAGAAGCCCGAATAGCCCCGCATTTTCCGTCGGTTGGGCGTCGCCGCCGGCAGAAAAGACGAAAGCATGATCGCACCATTGGAACCGTTTTCCGACCCGATTATGCGCAATCCAGCCGATCGCCGGGCGAGCCCGAAATCTAGAAGGATGATGCGATGATCGGCGCTGTTGCCCGTAAGCTGTTCGGTTCCTCCAACGACCGTCGCATCCGCGCGTATCGTCCGCGCGTGGATGCGATCAACGCCTTGGAGAAGGAGCTGGAAGCGCTCTCCGACGACGCGCTGCGCGCACGCACCGACGAATTCAAGAAGCAACTCGCCGCGGGCGCGTCGCTCGACGATATTCTGGAGCCAGCATTTGCCACCGTCCGCGAAGCCGGCAAGCGGACGCTCGGCCAGCGCCACTTCGACGTCCAGCTGATCGGCGGCATGGTACTGCATGAAGGCAAGATCGCCGAGATGAAGACCGGCGAGGGCAAGACCTTGGTCGCCACGGCGCCGGTCTATCTCAATGCCCTTGCCGGCCGCGGCGTCCATGTCGTGACCGTGAACGACTATCTGGCCAAGCGCGACGCCGAATGGATGGGCCAGATCTACAAATTCCTCGGTCTTACCGTCGGCGTCATCGTGCATGGGCTCGACGACAGCGAGCGCAAGAGCCAATACGACTGCGACGTCACCTACGGCACCAATAACGAGCTCGGCTTCGATTATCTGCGCGACAATATGAAATATAGGCTCGAAGACATGGTGCAGCGCGGCCACGTCTACGCCATCGTCGACGAAGTGGACTCGATCCTGATCGACGAAGCGCGCACGCCGCTGATTATTTCCGGCCCGCTCGACGATCGCTCCGAGTTCTATAACACCATCGACGCCTATATCCCGGGCCTCGCCAAGGAAGACTACGAGCTCGACGAAAAGCAGCGCTCCGTCAATCTCACCGAAACCGGCATGGAGAAGATGGAGACGAGGCTGCGCGATGCCGGCCAGCTCAAGTCGGATTCGCTCTACGACGTCGAGAACGTTTCGGTCGTGCACCACGTGAATCAAGCGCTGCGCGCCCACAAGCTGTTTCAGCGCGACAAGGACTACATCGTGCGCAACGGCGAGGTGGTCATTATCGACGAGTTCACCGGCCGTATGATGCCGGGCCGCCGTTATTCGGAAGGCTTGCACCAGGCGCTCGAGGCCAAGGAGCATCAGCCGATCCAGCCCGAGAACCAGACGCTCGCCTCGATCACGTTCCAGAATTACTTCCGCATGTACGAGAAGCTCGGCGGCATGACCGGCACCGCGTCGACCGAGGCCGACGAGTTCCAGGACATTTACAATCTCGAGGTGCTGGAAATCCCCACCAACATGCCGATGGTCCGGCTCGACGACGACGACGAGGTCTATCGCACCGCGACCGAGAAATTCCGGGCGATCCTGACGCTGATCGAGGACTGCAAGGCGCGCGGCCAGCCGGTGCTGGTCGGCACCACCTCGATCGAGAAGTCCGAGCAGCTCGCGGAAATGCTGCGCCAGCACGGCTGGGAGCAGCACGATTTCACCGATCCGAACGCTTTCGCCGCGCTTTATTCCGGCGACGAGGGCGCCTCCAAGGCCAAGGTCTTCGCCATCCTCAATGCCCGCTATCACGAGCAGGAGGCCTATATCGTCTCGCAGGCCGGCGTGCCGGGCGCCATTACCATCGCCACCAACATGGCCGGCCGCGGCACCGACATTCAGCTCGGCGGCAACGCCGATATGCGTATCCGCCAGGAACTGACCGACATCGAGGATCCGCAGGAGCGGGAGAAAGGCCCGCGCGCTGCGGAGATTCGCGGGCAGGTCGCGCGCTTGAAGGAGAAAGCGCTCGCCGCGGGCGGGCTTTGCGTGCTCGGCACCGAACGGCACGAGAGCCGCCGCATCGACAATCAGTTACGCGGCCGTTCCGGCCGCCAGGGCGATCCCGGCCATTCGAAATTCTTCTTGTCGCTCGAAGACGACCTGATGCGCATCTTCGGCACCGACAAGCTCGACGGCATGCTGCAAAAGCTCGGGCTGCGCGAGAACGAGGCGATCATCCATCCCTGGATCAACAAGGCGCTGGAAAAAGCGCAGCAGAAGGTCGAGGCGCGCAATTTCGATATCCGCAAGAACATTCTCAAGTACGACAACGTGATGAACGACCAGCGCAAGGTCATCTTCGATCAGCGCGTCGAATGGATGCAGGACGAGACCGTCGGCGAAGTGGTCGCCGACATGCGGCATACCGTGATCGATGATCTGGTCGCCAAGCACGTGCCGGAACACGCTTATCCGGAGCAATGGGACGTCGCCGGCCTGCGCGAGGAGCTCAAGCGCGTGCTCGGCCTCGATCTGCCGGTCGACGAATGGGCCAAGGAAGAGGGCATCGCCGACGAGGAAATCTTCAGCCGCGTCGAGCGGCGCGCCGACGAGCACATGGCGGGGAAGGTCGCGCAATGGGGCCCCGACGTCATTCGCTACATCGAGAAGTCGATCCTGTTACAGTCGCTCGACCATCTTTGGCGCGAGCATCTGGTCATGCTCGACCATTTGCGCAACGTGATCGGGCTGCGCGGTTACGGCCAGCGCGATCCGCTCAACGAATACAAGGCGGAATCCTTCAGCCTGTTCGAGGCGATGAGCCAGAGCCTGCGCGAGGCGGTGACGGCGCAGTTGATGCGGGTCGAGATCCAGGCGGCGCCGCCGCCGGAGCAGCCGCCCGCACAGCTGCCGGTCATGGCGGCGCACAAGATTGATCCGACCACCGGCGAGGACGAGATGGCGCTCGCTTTGGCCGGCGCCGAGACGCTGGCGCGCCATGGCATCGGGCAAGCCGCCGGCCAGACCATCGGTCAAGCCATTGGCGCGGCGCCCGCAGCAGCGGCCAGTGCGCCTCTTGCGGGGGCAATGCCGGCGCGCAATCCGCAAGATCCGCAGAGCTGGGGCAAAGTCGGCCGCAACGAGCCGTGCCCTTGCGGCTCAGGCAAGAAATTCAAGCACTGCCACGGACGCTACGTGTAAGGGCGTCATCGGGCGTCGGTCACCCGGCGTCCGCACGCTGCCTGACTTCGCTTTTGATTACTGCAATCCGGCCCAGCGGCCGTCGAAGGAGCCGGCCCGAACCACAGGCTGTGCGCCCCGCATCAACCCTGTGCTGCCGACAGTCGCCGGGGCGGCGCTGGCGTCCTGTTGCGAGGCGTCCGGCGACTTGGCCTTCGGCTTCGGCGCTTGCGCGATCTGCGGCTCAGCCCTTTGCGGCTCGGTCCGTGCCGCTTCGCTTCTCGGCGGTTCGGTGCCGCGCGGATTGGGATTCAAGCCGGCCAGTACGGCGCCTTGGGGCTCGGCGGGCTGCGCCTGCGGCTTCTTCGGTTCGAACAGGCTGGCGAAGAAGTTCGAATGGCTCGGCGAACTCTCGGGGGTGGCGGCGGTGTTATCGGCGACAGCAGGCACGGGAGCCGCGGCTGAAACCGAGCTTTGTTGGACGTTACCCGCGCTGTTGAACAGGCCGCCAAAGATGCCGGACGATGAACTGGCCACCTGCGTTTGCGGAAATCCATCCTGCGGATTCTCGCGCGGGCCGCTCAGTGTCGGCGCCGGCATGCCGGGATGGATCGGCGGCGCATGCAGCCGGCCTTCGTTGTCCATCATCGGCTGGGTCTCCGCGAGCTTCGCGGCAAAGACGCGGTTCATGCCGCCGTCGGTGCCCCAGACCACCGGCTCGGTCGGCACGTTTTCTTTGATCAGCTCGGCGAACTGATAGTCGTCGTTGCGTTGCTTCTCCAGCGCCGGCCCGGCGATATCCTGCGGCACCTGGTAGGCCGGGCAGCGCCCGGTGGGATTGAAGACCAGCGGCTTGTTCGAGCCTTCCGGCGGCTGTGCGTCGAACACGTAATGGCGTTCGCAGACGTCGACCTTGGGTTCGAGATGCGTCACCTCGAAATGGTCGTTGCCCTCCTTGAGCATCGTCCAGAACGGCATGTTTGGATTGTTGCGATGCTTGGCGAGATTCGCCGCCGTGAGCCGGAACGGATAGGCCTGGATCTGAAATTCCTTTTGCCCGCCGAGGAACGAGTTCCGCGCCAGCGAGTAGATTTCGCCGATCTGCTCGTCGGTCATGGCGTAGCAGCCGCGCGACGAGCAGTCGCCGTGGATCATCAGGAACGCGCCGCTATAGCCGTTCGCTTTGTCGTAGGCGTTGGGGAAGCCGATGTTGATGGCGAGATAGTAGTTGGAATTGGGATTCATCAAGCCGGGCGTGATGGCGTAGAAGCCCTCGGGGGCCTGGCGGTCGCCTTCGGTTTTCTTCGGCCCAAGCTCGCCCGACCAGCGGCAGATCGGATACACCTTGAGCAACTGGAACTGGCCGGTGGTGTCCTGTTTCCAGACTTCGAGTTCCGATTCCTCCTTGAAGACGCGAACGAGGATCGGCGAATCCTTCGGCATGTTCTTCTGCTGCAGCAGCGCCAGCATTTCCGGCGACAGTTCCTTCATCGCGCGGGTCGGCAGCTGATAGCCTTCGTCGCCGTAACAGCCGGCAAGCGCCAACGCGGCCGTTCCGAGCACGGTCGCCGTCGCAAGCAGGCGCAGGCTCACGGCGCACGATGAGAGTGCGCGGGCAATGCAGGCGCGGATCAAGGTAAAGTTCCCCGACAGATCGGCCATCCCCTTGCCATTACTTGCTAATCGTTATCCATAAGCCGTGGCTTTCGCAAGGCAACTGGGCGCAGACGCTCGCCTCGACCATGCGCCAGATAAATGAATGGTAAATTATCATCGAAATTGACTGCCAAATCCAAGGGATTAGCAGCCCTGATGCGGTCGGGGACTAATCCAGGCAGGATTGTGGCAAAGCGGCCATCGGAACCATGGGCGCGGTAGGCGGCCCGTCTCGGTCAGACTAGCGTCCGTCCGATCGACGAAAACTTTTCCCGGCGCAGTCGCACGATGGTGGCGCGGTCGAGCCCGCGTAATTCGCCGAGCGCCTCAGCGATCGCTTCGCCGGCCGCGGCGATCGCGGCGGCGGGGTCGCGATGCGCGCCGCCGGTCGGCTCGCCGACGATGACGTCGACGACGCCGAAGCGCACCAGATCCTGCGCGGTAATTTTCATGCTCGACGCCGCTTCCTGAGCTTTGGCGGTGTCGCGCCATAGGATGGACGCCGCGCCCTCGGGCGAGATCACGCTGTAGATGGCGTGCTCCTGCATCAGCACGCGATTGGCCGTCGCGATGGCGATGGCGCCGCCGGAGCCGCCTTCGCCGATGATCGCCGCAACATTGGGGACGCCGATTTCGAGACAGGCTTCGGTGGATCGCGCGATGGCCTCGGCCTGGCCGCGTTCCTCGGCGCCGATGCCGGGATAGGCGCCGGCGGTATCGATCAGCGCGATCACCGGAATATCGAAATGGTCGGCCATGCCCATCAGCCGTGCCGCCTTGCGGTAGCCTTCGGGCCGCGCCATGCCGAAATTGTGCCTGAGCCGGCTTTCGGTGTCGGAACCTTTTTCATGGCCGATCAGGCAGACCGCTTCGCCGCGGAAGCGGCCGAAGCCGCCGATGATCGCCGGGTCCTCGCCGTGCTTGCGGTCGCCGGCGAGCGGCACAAAATCGGAAATCAGCGCCGCGACGTAGTCGAGGCAATGCGGCCGCTGCGGGTGGCGCGCCACCTGCGTCTTCTGCCAGGGCGTCAATCCGGCATAGAGTTCCTTGAGCGCCTGTGACGCCTTGCCTTCGATACGGGTGATTTCGTCGGCGATTGCATCGCCGTCGCTGTTAAGCGCGCGCAACTCGTCGATCTTGGCCTCAAGCTCGGCCACCGGTTTTTCGAAATCGAGATAGCTACGCATGCCACAGGGAACTTACAAAAAGAGGTTGAATGGTTCGTGCCAAAACGCCGCTAACTCGCCCGCACAGCACACCTAAGTCAAGATAAACGGCCGTGCCCAATGTTATTCCTGCGCCAAGGGGTGCAGATCGCGCACCAGGCTTTTCAACCGCTCTTCCAACACATGGGTGTAGATCTGCGTGGTCGAAATGTCGGCATGGCCTAGGAGTGTCTGCACCACGCGGAGATCTGCACCGTTGTGCAAGAGGTGACTGGCAAAGGCATGGCGCAACACGTGAGGACTAAGCTGCGCGGGGCGCAAGCCCGCGGCGCCGGCCAGCGCTTTCAGCTCGCGGGCAAAATGCTGGCGGGTGAGATGGCCGCTTTCGCCGAACGACGGGAACAGCCATTTCGATGAAGCAGCGCTGCCGGCTTCCGCAAGCAGATCAAGATAGGCAACCATGGCGCGCTTGGCCGCCTCGTTGAGAGGTACCAGCCGTTCCTTGTTGCCTTTGCCGCGCACCACGATGACGCGCGCATCTTTGCGGGCCGCCGATAGCGGCAGCGCCACGAGCTCTGAAACGCGCAGCCCCGTCGCATAAAGAACTTCGAGCAGGCAGGCGAGCCGCAGCGCGCGCAGCCGCACCGGCAATGATGCGGCCGGATCGGTGTTGCCGGCGACGGAAAGCAGACGATCGACTTCCGCGAGCGTCAGCGTCTTGGGCAATGCGCGCTCGCGCTTGGGGCCTTCGAGGACGGCCGCGGGATCGTCGCCACGTTGGCCTTCGGCATAAAGAAACCGGTAGAGCTGGCGCATCGCGGAGAGGCGCCGCGCCACGGTCGCGACGCGCAAACCGCGCTCGGAAAGCGCGCCGAGATAGCCGCGCAGATCGGCTGTGCTGGCCTTGGCGATGGAGCGGCCGGAGTCTTTGAGATAGGCCGAAAAATCTTCAAGGTCGCGGCTATAGGCCGCGAGCGTATTCTTCCCCGCACCGCGTTCCGCCGCCAGCATATCAAGATAGAGCGCCACGAGCCGCTCGTCGGCATGCCGCGCGACACGGGCAGCGGTACGGGCCGTTGCGCGAGCGATTTGGCGAACCATCGGCCAGCCTCAGTGATCCTTGAAGAATTTATCAGGCGGTATCGATACGGACATGTCGCGCGGGTGGGGCTGGACGAAATGCGCCAGCGCATAGAGACCGCCATAAACGGCCGCGCAGATTAATGCGATGACCGAAAGTAAACGCAGCAGGCTCGGCATAGGTGCCCGCGCTCATCCTATTGGTGCCGGCGAACGGGACCGAGTACGATCATGTTCGGCCCGGACTGGCAAGTGATCTTGAGAAGCGTTCAGGCGCGCCGAGTTAAATTCTGCGGAGGAGGCCGCCTGGGCGGCCGCTAGGCGTCGGGATATACGTGAATGTCGGATATTGTAGTACAAAATGATACAAACGGGGGCATTTCAGCAGACCTGATCCTGCCGCGTCTGGGGCGTCGCTCGATCGTGCTGGTCGGCATGATGGGGGTCGGGAAATCCTCGATCGGCCGCCGGCTCGGCGCCCGGCTTGCCGTGCCGTTTGTCGACGCCGATGCCGAGATCGAGAAAGCCGCCGGCATGAGCATCGCCGACATCTTTGCGCGGCACGGCGAGGCTGATTTCCGCAGCGGCGAAGCGCGTGTGATCGCGCGGCTCCTTGACGGCGGCCCGCAGGTGCTGGCGACCGGCGGCGGTGCCGTCATGAATCCCGACACGCGCGCTGCCATCAAGGCGAGGGGCGTGTCGATCTGGCTATCCGCCGAGTTCGACGTGCTGATGCGGCGAATCAACAAACGCAAGGAGGACCGGCCGATGTTGATGACCGCCGATCCGGCCGCAACCTTGCGCCAATTGCTGGCCGAGCGCGAGCCGGTCTATGCGCAGGCCGATATCACCGTGCAGTCGCGCGAGGTGCCGCACGATGCGATCGTGGTCGAAATCATGCGCGCGCTCGCCGGCTTCCTGAATAGTCACCACCTGCCGGCGGAGGGGGACGGCGCATGACGGCAACGGTTCGCAGCGATCCCACTCTTGTCGAAGTCTCGCTCGGCGCGCGCAGCTATGAGATCGTGATCGGGCGCGGCGTTATTGCCGCGCTCGGAAGTCGGATTGCGGCGCTGCGGCCCGGCGCCAAGGTTTTTATCGTCACCGACGACAACGTGGCGCGCTACGTGCTGGAAGGTGCAGAGGCGGCGCTGGCTGCTGCGGCGGTGGCGGCGTATCGCGTGATCGTGCCGGCCGGCGAAGCCTCAAAAAGCTTTGCCGTGTTCGAGCAAGTCTGCGAAGCGATCATCACGGCGCGGATGGAGCGCGGCGATCTGGTCGTTGCGCTGGGTGGCGGCGTCATCGGCGACCTTGCCGGTTTCGCCGCGGCGGTGGTGCGGCGCGGGCTCGATTACGTTCAGGTCCCGACCACGCTGTTGGCGCAAGTCAACTCCTCGGTCGGCGGCAAGACCGCGATTGATTCCGCGCGCGGCAAGAATCTGGTCGGCGCCTTCCATCAGCCGATCCTGGTGCTGGCCGATACTGCGTTGCTCGATACTTTGCCCCAGCGGGAATTCCGCGCCGGTTATGCGGAGGTCGCCAAATACGGCCTCCTTGGCGATGCCGGGTTCTTCGGCTGGCTGGAAGCCAATTGGCGCGACATTTTCTCTGGCGGCAGCGCTTCCGGAAGTTCCGCGCGCGAGCATGCGGTCGCGCTGTGCTGTCGCGCTAAAGCCGCGATTGTCGCCCGAGACGAGCGCGAGACCGGTGACCGCGCGCTGCTCAATCTCGGCCACACCTTCGGTCACGCGCTGGAAGCGGCCTGCGGTTTTTCCGACCGGCTCCTGCATGGCGAGGCGATCGCCATCGGCATGGCCTTGGCCTTCGAATTTTCGGCACGCCGGCAAGGGCTGGTGTCGAAGGCCGAGGCCGCGCGCGCCACCCGGCATTTGGCCGAAGTCGGCCTGCCGACCAGGATTCAGGACATTCCGGGCGAACTACCGTCTATTGACCAATTGATGGATTTGATCGCGCAGGACAAGAAAGTGAAGCGCGGAATGCTTACATTTATTCTGGTGCGCGGTATCGGCGCGGCGTTTGTCGAAGCTGGCGTCGATGCGCGCGAGGTCTGTACCTTTCTCAGCGAGAAGCTTGCCGAACGATGACTTTCATGGATTGGCTCACGGTCGTGGCAGTCGCAATCTGCCTGGTTGTGTCGGCCTTCTATTCGGCCAGCGAGACGGCGCTGACCGCTTCGTCGCGCGCCGCCATGAATCGGCTGGAGAAGCAGGGCAATCACGACGCCAGCATCGTCAATCGGCTGATGGCGACGCGCGAGCGGCTGCTCGGAGCGATTTTGTTCGCCAACAATTTCACCAATATTGCCGCCTCGACTTTGGCGACAGGCTTGATGCTCGCCTTCTTCGGCAAGACCGGCGAGATTTACGCCACGCTTGTCATGACCGTTCTGATCTTCGTCATAGCCGAGGTGTTGCCGAAGACCGCCGCCTTCAACGCACCGGATCGCATGGCGCTGCTGGTGGCGCAGCCGGTCGAAAGTACGGTGCGCTTGTTTGCCCCGGTATTGCGGGCGGTCGAGTGGCTGGTGCGAATCATCTTGCGCGCGATCGGCATGCCGGTCGGCAGCATCCAGTCGATCCTGTCGCCGCGCGAGGAGCTGCGCGGCACGGTCGATCTGATGCACCGCGCCGGCGTCGTGGAAAAGCTGGACCGCGACATGATGGGCGGGCTCCTCGATCTGCGCGAGCTGACAGTGTCCGACGTGATGGTCCACCGCACCAAAATGGTGATGCTGGACGCCGGCGAACCGCCGCGCGAGATCGTCGAGGCCGTGCTGTCGACCGGCGTGACCCGCCTGCCGCTGTGGCGCGGCTCGCCGGACAACGTGATCGGCGTGCTGCACGCCAAGGAGTTTCTGCGTGCGCTCCATGCGGCCAAAGGCGATCCTGAAAAGATCGACATCCCGGCCTTGCTCAAGCCGGCCTGGTTCGTGCCCGACACCACGCCGCTCTACGAGCAGCTCAAGGCGTTCCGCAATCGCAAGACACCGTTCGCGCTCGTCGTCGATGAATACGGCGAGCTCGAAGGCTTGGTCACGTTGGAAGACATCGTCGAGGAAATCGTCGGCGATATCAGCGATGAGCACGACGTGGCGGTGCCCGGCGTGCGGGCGCTGCCGGACGGTTCCGTCAATGTCGACGGCGCAGTGCCGATTCGCGATCTCAACCGGGCAATGGATTGGAATATCCCCGATCACGAAGCGACCACCATCGCCGGCGTGGTGATCCACGAAGCGCGCTCGATTCCGGAGCCGGGCCAGAGCTTCACCTTTCACGGCTTCCGCTTCCAGGTTCTGCGCAAGAACCGCAACCGCATCACCGCGCTGCGTGTCGCGCCGCTGGCGCGCAAGATAACGGCCAAAGCGAGTTGACAGGACAAACATGAAAAACGCTCCGATCGATCCCGGCGTTCGCATCGGCCATGTGCATCTCAAGGTCGCCGATCTCGATCGCGCGCTTAATTTTTATTGCGGCGTGCTTGGCTTCGAGCCGATGCAGCGGGTCCGCGGCGCGGCCTTCATTTCCGCCGGCGGCTATCATCATCACATCGGCCTCAACACCTGGGAGAGCGCCGGCGGTTCGCCGCCGCCGCTGGGCAGCACCGGCCTCTACCACGTCGCCATTCTTTATCCGACCCGGGCACAACTGGGCGATGCGCTGCGCCGCCTGATCGAGGCAAAAATTCCGCTCGAGGGCGCCTCCGACCACGGCGTCAGCGAGGCGCTTTATCTGCGCGATCCCGACGACAACGGCGTCGAGCTTTATTGGGACCGGCCGAAAGAACAATGGCCGCACGACGCCGACGGCCAGCTCGCGATGTTCACCCGCCGGCTCGATCTGACGGCGCTGTTGCGCGAGGCCGAGACTATGCCGCGGCCGCAAATGGCCGACGCGGCGTCGGATCGCAATTCGTAATCAGCTGCTTTCGCCCGGCGCCTGGGCGTGAATGGCGAGCGCATGGACGCGGCTCTTCAGTTCGCTTGCCAGCGCCATATTGATCATGCGATGGCGTTCGAGCCGGCTCTTCCCACGGAAGGCTTCCGATACGATATAGAGCCGGTAATGGCTCTCGCCGCCCGGCCGGTGTCCGGTATGTCCTTCGTGCAAATGCAACTCGTCTTCGACATGCAGGCTCTCGGGCGCGAAAGCCGCCAGGAGTTTCGTCGTGATGATGTCCTGCATTCCCATGCGGCTGGCTTAGCGACAACGAGGCATTAAGGTCAACGTCCACAAGGCCCGGTTTTGATTCTGTCAAGTCTTGAAGCTGTCAGCGACGCACCCGCATAATCACAGTAATGAGCACCAACTCTCCGCTATTCGATCGGATACGGGTTAAGCCCGATCAGGACCGCCGCCCGCGGGCGGATCTGCCCGGCTGCCAATGGCCGCGCTGCACCGAGCCGGCAACCCATCGCGCGCCGAAGGGCCGCCTCCGGGCATCCGAGTATTGGCAATTCTGTCTTGAGCATGTGCGCGAATATAATAATTCGTACAATTTCTTCGCCGGCATGAGCGACGACGCGGTTGCCCAATATCAAAAGGAGGCGATCACCGGCCACCGGCCGACGTGGAAAATGGGCTCGCTCGGCGGCAAGCGTGCGGCAAAGCGCAGCCGCGGCCCGTTTCGCGGCTTCGAAGGGCCTGCCGACGATCCGTTCTCGCTGTTCGGCGAAGCCGGCGCCCAGGGCGCTGGCCATGCGCGGGCCGCGTCCGAGGGCCGCAAGATATTCAATGCGCAGCGCCGCGCGCTTGACGTCCTTGGCCTTGAAGCGGACGCCAAACGCGCCGATATCAAGAGCAGGTTCAAGACCTTGGTGAAGCGGCACCATCCCGACGCCAATGGTGGCGATCGTGGGTCTGAAGCGCGCCTGCGGGAGATCATCCAAGCCTATAACTATCTGAAGACAGCGGGTTTTTGCTGATCCTGTGGGTAGTCGTCATGCCCTGTCACCGGGCTTTTATCGGCTTGGGCCTTTCTGCTAGATGTAGCGCAGTATCCGACCGCCGGTGAAAGCCTAGTCGCGCCTCGGATTTACCGAGGGCACGGAGGAGCAATGAGCCTCGCAACTGACAGTAAATCCGGCTTGCCGGATATGAAGGTTTCGATCCGACAGTTGTTCGGTATCGACAGCGATTTGGAAGTGCCGGCCTATTCCGAGCCGGGAGAGCATGTGCCCGAAATCGATTCCGATTATCGTTTCGACAAGCCGACCACGCTTGCCATTCTTGCCGGCTTCGCCAGGAATCGCCGGGTCATCGTCACCGGCTATCACGGCACCGGCAAATCGACGCATATCGAGCAGGTGGCGGCGCGGCTCAATTGGCCCTGCGTCCGCGTCAATCTCGACAGCCATATCAGCCGCGTCGATCTGATCGGCAAGGATGCCATCGTGATCCGCGAGGGCATGCAGGTCACGGAATTCCGCGACGGCATTCTGCCGTGGGCGCTGCAGAACAACATCGCGCTCTGCTTCGACGAATACGACGCCGGCCGCCCCGACGTGATGTTCGTGATCCAGCGGGTTCTGGAATCGTCCGGCCGGCTGACGCTGCTCGACCAGAACAAGGTGATCAAGCCGCATCCGGCGTTCCGCCTGTTCGCGACCGCCAACACCGTGGGCTTGGGCGACACCTCGGGCCTCTATCACGGCACGCAGCAGATCAACCAGGGCCAGATGGACCGCTGGTCGATCGTCACCACGCTCAATTACCTGCCGCACGACAACGAGGTCGATATCGTGCTGGCCAAGGCGAGGCATTATCGCACGGCGGAAGGCCGCGACATCGTCTCCAAGATGGTGCGCGTCGCCGACCTCACCCGCAACGCCTTCATGAACGGCGATATCTCGACGGTGATGAGCCCGCGCACGGTGATCACCTGGGCGGAAAACTCGGAAATCTTCGGCGACATCGGCTTCGCGTTCCGGCTGACCTTCGTCAACAAATGCGACGAGCTGGAGCGGCCGCTGGTGGCCGAGTTCTATCAGCGCTGCTTCGGCCAGGAACTGCCGGAGTCCGCGGTCAATGTGGCGCTGAGCTGAGTCGTGTTGGATGTCTGCGCCTCGCGTCGAAAAGGTGCTTGGCCCGACGAAGCGAGAGCTCTTCAAAGCGATGAGTGCCTACAATTCGGCCGCGGCTGGGAAGTCCGGATACCAACCCTTGACAGTAACCGTTCGCGATAAGGGCAAGATCGTCGGCGGCTTGGTCGGGGAAACCTATTGGGGCTGGATGTACGTGAATATCCTTTGGGTTGCTGAGCCGCGTCGGCGCCAAGGGTTTGGCCGTTCGTTGATGCAAAAAGCCGAGGCGGAAGCACGCAAACGGGGCGTACGCAATGTGTTTCTCGACACCTTCACGTTTCAGGCGCCGAAATTCTACGCGAAGCTTGGATATCGTGAGTGCGGCCGGCTAAAGGAGTTTCCGGCCGGCCATGATCGCGTCACGATGACGAAGGCGTTGTAATGAACTCCAACATCAAGCCGAAGAGCACCGCCAAAGAGGCGCCCACCGAGCCGTTTAAGCGCGCGGTCGGCGTCTGCCTGCGCGCCATTGCCGGCAAGAACGAGCTTGAGGTCAGTTTCGCGTCCGAGCGTCCCGGCTTGACCGGCGGCAAGGTGCGGCTCCCGGAACCGCCGCGCCGGCTCAATGAGCGCGAGGCGGCGATCGTGCGCGGTCATGCCAATTCCATCGCGTTGCGGCTCGCCTGCCACGATCCGAGCGTGCATCGCAAACTGGCGCCGGGCGGCCAGCAGGCGCGCGCCGTGTTCGAAGCCGTCGAGCAGGCCAGAGTTCGAGGCGATCGGTTCGCGCCGTATGGGCGGCGTCGCCAAAAATCTCGCCGCCATGCTCGACGACAAGTTTCACCGCGGCAAATTCGATGAAATCACCGACCGTGCCGATGCGCCGATCGAAGATGCGCTGGCGATGATCGTGCGCGAGCGGCTGACCGGCGAGATGCCGCCGGCGGCCGCGCGCAAGCTCGTCGATCTGTGGCGCCCGCTGATCGAGGAACGCGCCGGCCGCGATCTCGATCGGCTCGAACGCGTGGTCAACGATCAGCGCCGCTTCGGCGACGTCATCCACGATCTGCTCGACTGCCTGGACATGGGCGAGGACCGCTCCAGCGAATCCGACGAGGAGGACGGCGAGGAGGGCGAGGAGCAAAACCAGAAGGACGAGACTGGCCAGGACGGCGAGGCGTCCGATGCCGCCGAAAGCGATCAGATGAGCGCCGAAGCCGAGGCGTCGGCCGACGAATTGCCCGACAGCGCCTCGGAAGCGGTGGATGCGCCATCCGCCGAGATGGCCGACGACGCCGAGATCGGCGATTCCGAAACCGCCTCCGAGCCGTGGCGGCCGCGGAATCAGCGCAACGAGCCGCGCGGGCCGGATTACCGGCCGTTCACCACCAAATTCGACGAGAGCGTGGGCGCCGAGGATTTATGCGAGCCAGAGGAGCTCGACCGGCTGCGCGGCTATCTGGACAAGCAGCTTTCGCATTTGCAGGGCGTCGTCGCGCGCCTGGCCAATCGTCTGCAGCGGCTTCTTCTGGCGCAGCAAAATCGCGCTTGGGAATTCGATCTTGAGGAAGGCCTGCTCGATCCGGCGCGGCTGTCGCGCGTTGTCGTCGATCCGATGCATCCGCTGTCGTTCAAGCGCGAGAAGGACACCGATTTCCGCGACACCGTGGTGACGCTGCTTCTCGACAATTCCGGTTCGATGCGCGGGCGGCCGATCACGGTCGCGGCCACCTGCGCCGACATTCTGGCGCGCACGCTGGAGCGCTGCGGCGTCAAGGTGGAGATTTTGGGTTTCACCACCCGGGCCTGGAAGGGTGGCCAATCGCGCGAGACTTGGCTCGCCGCCGGCAAGCCGCCGAATCCGGGACGGCTCAACGATCTGCGCCACATCATCTACAAGGCCGCCGACGCGCCGTGGCGCCGCGCGCGCAAGAATCTCGGGCTAATGATGCGCGAAGGCTTGCTCAAGGAAAACATCGACGGCGAGGCGCTCGACTGGGCGCACAAGCGCCTGTTGGCGCGGCCGGAGTCGCGCAAGATCCTCATGATGATTTCCGACGGCGCTCCGGTCGACAACTCGACGCTGTCGGTCAATCCCGGGAATTATCTCGAGCGGCATTTGCGCTGGGTGATCGAAGACATCGAGACCCGTTCGCCGGTCGAACTGATCGCGATCGGCATCGGTCACGACGTGACGCGCTATTACCGGCGCGCGGTGACTATTGTCGACGCCGAGGAGCTTGGCGGTGTCATGACCGAAAAACTCGCCGAGCTGTTCGAAGAAAGCCCGATCGAGCAACCGGTGCGGCCGGCCCGCCGGCCGCACCGGCTGCACGCATAAAACGCAGGGTCGGAGACGCTCCTGCAATCTCGCTTTCGCTTGGACCGACGCGCGCCGTATCCATAGAAGCGCGCACTGATTGATGGGGAGGACGATATGACTGGAGGCCGAATTTGGTTGCAGCTTGCCGCAATCGGCTGGCTGACATTGGCCGGCGCGTCGCTGGCGAATGCCCAAGCCGCGAACTATCCCGATAAGGCGGTCACGATCATCTCCGACGCGGGTGCCGGCGCCAGCCCGGATGTCGCCATGCGCATCGTTGCCGCAGGGCTCAGCACCCTCTGGGGACAGCAGGCTGTGGTGGTCAATCATCCCGGCGCCAATGGCAGCATCGCCGCTCGTGCGGCGAGCGAAGCCACTCCCGATGGCTATACGCTTTATTCGCCCGCGCTATCGACCTTCTTGGCGCTGCCGACGGTGGCGCCCAACCTGCCGGTCAAGCTGCCGCGCGATTTTCTGCCGATCGGCTTTATTGCCGATCAGCCGATGTTCATTTCCGTCGATCCAAAAAGCGGCATCACTTCGCTGCCGCAGTTCATCGAACGTGCCAAGAAGGCACCGGGAACGCTTTCGATCGCGGTCTCGGGTATCGGCCGCATGACGCATCTGACGGGTCTGCTGTTGCAGGAGAAGGCGGGTATCAAGCTCATCCCGGTGCCTTATAACGGCGGCCCGTCGGCTGCATTGAGCGACGTCGCCTCGGGCCGCGTGAATATGATCATCGAGGGCTATCCCGGCATCATCGGCGCCGTCAATGCGGGGCAGGTGAAGCTCATCGCGGTCGCCTCGCCGCAGCGCTTGCCGGAATTTCCCGATCTGCCGACCGTTGCCGAAACAATTCCGGGGTTTGCCGCGGCGGGCTGGCTGATCGTGGCGGCGCCGGTCGGCACGCCCGTATCGATCGTCAACAAAGTGAGTGCCGACCTGGTCAGGGTGCTCGGCGAGCCCGACGTCAAGAAAAAGCTCCTTGCGACCGGCAGCTATGCGAAGGCGATGACGCCCGAGCAAACGCTCGCCTATGTCGACCAGCAGCAGGACACTTGGCTGCCGGTGCTGAAAAACATTCCGGCCCGCTAAACCGGTTGGATTCTGCGCTCGCGAGGCTGCGCGAGCGCAAAGCTTGCTGCGCGGCCCATTGGTTTGCCGATCTGCGAATTATGCAACCGGCGCCGTCTCGGTGAGACATGGTCACACCGCGGTCGTTGTGCGTAGTCTCGGGCGATGGTTTTCCAAGCGTCCGTCAGGGACCAACGCGCGAGGTTCTAGCAGTGCCCGACACTTTGGGATTTCGCAAACGCATCGGTATCGTGGTGCCCTCGACCAACACCACGGTGCAGCCGGAATGCGAGGCGCTGCGGCCCCGCGGGGTCACCAATCATACCGCGCGATCGACCATCAAGGAGCGGCCGCTCAATACCGAGCAGGCCTTCTTCGAACACATGGCGGATATGCGTGACGGCATTACCGTCGCGATCGATCAGATCATGACCGCGGGTTTGGATCATCTCATCATGGGCATTGCGCTCGAGACCTTTTGGGGCGGCGTTGCCGCCGCCGCCAAACTGCAAGACGAGCTTGGGCAGCGCGCCGGCGTCGGCATATCGATGGGTTCGACCGCCGCGGTCGCCGCCTTGAAAGCTTTCGGCACTAAAAGAATTGCCGTGCTGACGCCGCATCAGCCGCGCGGTGACGACATGGTGCGGCTTTATCTGAGCGAGGCAGGCTTCGACATTGTCCGCCTCGTGGGGCTGAAATGCGTCAGCCCGCGCGCTATCGCGCAGGTGCCGGCGGCGGATATCCGTAGCGCACTCAAAGGTCTCGACGGTCCCGATGTCGACGCGCTGCTCCAGGTCGGCACCGCACTGCCGACGGTCGCGATCGCGGCCGAGGCAGAGCGGTGGTTGAACAAGCCGGTATTGGCAATCAACGCGGTGACTTATTGGGATGCGCTGCGCCGCTGCGGCGTCGAAGACCGCGTCGCGGGCTATGGGCGAATTCTCGAGGAATTTTAGCCGGTAACGCTATGCCGCCGCGCTACGCTTCTTGACGATCTGGCGCTTGAGCTCAAGGACTCGCGGCGAAAGTTCCCCGTCTTTGGCCTTCAGCAAGAAGGCGTCGAAGCCGCCGCGATGGTCGACGGTTTTCAGCGCGTTGGCCGAAATCCGCAGGCGAAACGAGCGGCCGAGCGCGTCCGACAATAGCGTGACATTGAGCAGATTGGGCAGAAACCGGCGCTTGGTCTTGCGGTTGGAATGGCTGACGCGGTGCCCGATCTGGCGCGTCTTGCCGGTGAGTTCACAACGCCATGCCATGATGCAATATCCTCGAAACCCGAATATCTCGTTCCCGCGGCCGCCTGAGACGATTTTGGGAGATGGCGCGGACCTATAAGCGGGGCTTCCTTGAGCGTCAAGCGCGCGCGAATGGTAGGTCTGACGCGGATAGAATCGGGTATCGGTCCATGGCTGCCCGAAACCACAGAAACGACGCATTCTCAGACAAAACAATGAATTCCAGCCGGGGAATTTGAGGGAAGTCCTTGCCCGCCTTTGTCGTAACGTCGTCGATTGCCCGCCGTAAATGCTGCGCCGCATCCGCGGCGTTTTTCATGTTGGCGCTACTCGCCGTCGTGGCGGCCGACGCCGGCCATCGCGCCGCCGCCCAGGGCCGGCTCGAGGCCCAATATACCGCCAGCATTTCCGGCATCCCGATCGGCCGGGGCAACTGGATCATCGAGATCGCCAACGATCAGTACACCGCCGCGGCCAGTGGCACGACGACAGGTCTCATCAAGTTCTTCACCGGCGCCCACGGCACCGGCGCCGCGCACGGCATCATGGCGGCTGGTCAGCCGACGCCGACGAGCTATGGCGCGACCATCACCTACGATCACAGGGTCGACGACGTGCGTATGGCGCTTACGGGCGGCAACGTGACGGACTACGCGGCCGAGCCGCCGCTGCCGCCGGCGCCGGACCGGATTCCGGTGACCGACGCAGACCGCCATGGCGTGTTCGATCCCATGACGTCGATGCTCAATCGCGTCTCCGGCACCGGCGATCCGGTGACGCCGCAAGCCTGCAATCGCAAGGTCCCGGTGTTCGACGGCCGCGTACGTTATGACTTGCGCAGCGAATTTAGGCGCATGGAAACCGTCAAAGCGGATAAAGGCTATGCTGGGCCCGCTGTGGTTTGCGCGGTGTTCTTCTCGCCGATTTCCGGATATGTCCCGGATCGGCCGGCGATCAAATTTCTGGTGACCTTGCACGACGCCGAAGTGTGGCTGGCGCCGATCGCCGGCACTCGCGTGCTGGTCCCGTTCCGCTTCTCAATGCCGACGCCGCTCGGCACCGGGCTGTTGCAGGCGACCGAGTTTGTTTCGGTCGCACAGCCGTCGCCCCGTACGGCGGCAAAGACGGAATGATCGTTGCCGGCTCGCTGTCGCCGCCGTGTCCCCGTTATCCACAGGATGATGCCCCTTGACTCGGCGTGGAATCACGATCGTCGCAACCGTTAACAGTTTGGGCGTCGGCACGAACCGCCAAAAACGCAGATTCCACCCGATCTGGTATTCTAAGCCGACCGCTGTGCCATATATCGCAGTGAACGAACCTGAACTCGCTTCGAGTCGCCGATTCGGCCGTGATTCGTTCCAGAACTCGTTCCACACGTTAAGCACAGGACTTTCCCCGCGTTACATTGTGGTACAGAAGACAATCCCCACCTGCCTCTGCGCCAGCGGAGGCCTCCAGGGAGGGGGCGTAAATGCCGGGCTTTTGATGCCGATTTCGTTCTCACCTCCTGCCGACCGTGATTTACGTGCCCGTGGTGCCGGCGTTACAGCCGTGCTGGGCCCGACCAATACCGGAAAGACGCATCTCGCGATCGAGCGGATGCTGGCGCATTCGTCCGGCCTCATCGGCCTGCCGCTGCGGCTCTTGGCGCGCGAAGTTTATAACCGCGCGGTGGAGCGGGTCGGTGCCGAAGCGGTGGCGCTGATCACCGGCGAAGAAAAGATCAAGCCGCCGAACCCGCGCTTCTGGGTCGCCACCGTCGAGGCGATGCCGCGTGATCTCGATGTTGCGTTCCTCGCCATCGACGAGATCCAACTCGCCGCCGACTTCGAGCGTGGCCACGTCTTTACCGACCGCATGCTCAACCGGCGCGGCCGCGAGGAAACGCTGGTGCTCGGCGCCGCCACCATGAAGCCGATCGTGGAGCGGCTTCTGCCCGGCGCCAGCATCGTCAGCCGGCCGCGGCTGTCGCAACTCACTTTCTCCGGCGAAAAGAAGCTGACGCGGCTGCCGCGCCGTTCCGCCATCGTCGCATTTTCGGCCGAGGAAGTTTACGCCATCGCCGAATTGATCCGCCGCCAGCGCGGCGGCGCCGCGGTGGTGCTCGGCGCGCTATCGCCGCGCACGCGCAATGCCCAGGTCGAGCTCTATCAGTCGGGACAGGTCGATTATCTGGTGGCGACCGACGCCATCGGCATGGGGCTCAATCTTGACGTCGATCACATCGCCTTTGCCTCCGACCGCAAATTCGACGGCTACCAGTTCCGCAAACTCAGTCCCTCCGAGCTCGCCCAGATCGCCGGCCGTGCCGGCCGTGCCACCCGCGACGGCACCTTCGGCACCAGCGGTCGTTGTCCGCCGTTTGAGACCGACCTGGTCCAGGCGCTTGAATCGCACACATTCGAGCCGGTGAAATTGGTGCAATGGCGCAATTCCGATCTCGACTTCTCGTCGGTCGGCGCTTTGCAAGCGACGCTCGCCGCGCCGCCGACGGAAACCGCGTTGGCGCGCGCGCCGGTGGCCGAAGACATTCTGGTGCTCGATCATGCCGCGCGCGATGACAATGTGCGCGCGCTGACCAGAACGGCTGCCGACGTCGAGCGGCTGTGGGACGTCTGCCAGCTTCCCGATTACCGCAAGATTGCCCCCGCCAATCACGCCGAGCTTGTGGTGACGGTTTACGGTTTTCTGCAGCGCGACGGCGCGATCGAGACCGACTGGTTCGCCAACCAGGTCGCGTTCGCGGATCGCACCGACGGCGACATCGATACCCTGTCCAACCGCATCGCCCATATCCGCACCTGGACCTTTGCCGCCAATCGGCCGAATTGGCTTGCAGATCCCGAACACTGGCAGGGCGTAACGCGCGCGGTCGAAGACCGGCTCTCGGACGCTTTGCATGAACGGCTCACCGAGCGTTTCGTCGATCGCCGCACCAGCGTCTTGATGCGGCGGCTGCGCGAGAACGCGACCTTCGAGCCCGAGTTCAACAAAACCGGCGAGGTCGCGGTCGAAGGCCATGTCATAGGCCGGCTCGACGGGTTTGTCTTTGTGCCGGACGCCTCGTCGGGCGGCTCGGAGGCGAAAGCTCTGCACAACGCCGCGCAAAAGGCGCTCGCCGGCGAGATAGCCGCGCGCGCGACGCGGTTGTCGGCGGCGCCGGACTCTCAATTCGTGCTGGCGATTGACGGCACGCTGCGCTGGACCGGCGCTGCTGTCGGTAAGCTGCAGGCTGGCGAAGAAGTTTTGCGTCCACGCGTGCGCCTCATCGCCGACGAGCATCTGAACGGCGCGCCGCGCGACGCCGTCGAGGCGCGGCTGAACGCCTGGCTTAAGTCCCATGTCGACAAATTGCTCGGGCCACTGTCGCAATTGGCTGCGGCAGAGGACGTGACCGGTATCGCCCGCGGCGTCGCTTTCCAATTGGTCGAAGCGCTCGGCGTGCTCGAGCGGCAACGCGTCGCCGAGGACGTCAAGGGCTTGGAGCAGCCGGCCCGCGCCATTTTGCGCAAATTCGGCGTGCGGTTCGGCGCCTACCACATCTATCTGCCGCTCTTGCTCAAGCCGGCACCGCGCACGCTCGCCGCGCAACTTTGGGCGCTGCGGCACGAGGGAACGCAGAGCAAGGGCCTCGATGACTTATTGCATCTCGCCGGCAGCGGCCGCACCTCGATGCCGGCCAATCGCGAGATCGATCCGGCGCTGTATCGCACGGCCGGATATCGTGTTTGCGGCGAGCGCGCGGTGCGGGTCGATATTCTGGAGCGGCTGGCCGATCTGATCAGGCCCGCGCTGTCATGGCGCGAAGGCAGTGGTTCGAAGCCGCCCGGCGCGATCGCCGGCGGCGGCTTTACTGTCGTCAGCGGCATGACGTCGCTGACCGGTGCGTCCGGCGAGGATTTTGCGTCGATCCTTCGCTCGCTCGGCTATCGCATGGAGCGCCGGCCGAAACCGCCAGAACCAGTGACTCCCGTGACTGAGCCTGCAGCCGGTCCGTCGGCGATCGAGCCGATCCAAGAGGCCGCCGCGACGAGCGATGGGGAAACCGGCGCTCCACCGACCAATGCCGGGGCTCCCGCGGAAAGCATCGATCGGATTATCGTTCCTGCAATTGACGCCGCAGAATCGGCAATAGCCGAAGCGGCTCCGGAAATCCAGGCCGAAAGTGCTGCTGCAGAGGCCGAACCCAGCGTCTCGCCGTCGACGGAAATCCACGCGGAGCCTCAACCGGATCAAGCGGCTGGCTCTGCCCCGGCAATCGAGCCCACCGCGGATGTTGCACAGGCGACTGCGATGCCGAACGAGTCTGCCGCGGAACCGGCTTTGATCGAGGTCTGGCGTCCGGGACGGACCGAGGGCAGTCATCGACCGCGCCCGAAGCATCGCGATCGGCACAGGTCAAGAAACGCCGGCACGGCGCCGGCTCAGCGCGCCGCAGGAGCCGGCTTTGGCCGCCGTTCCGGCCGGCGAGGCGGCAGTTTCGCCACCGGCCGAACAGACGCCGCCAGGCAGCGCATTGGCGCCGAAGCAAGACCACCATCCGCGCCACCGCCGCCGGCATGCCGGCGAGCATCGACCGGACCGGCCGCAGCGCGACCGCGATCGGCCGCAACGCGAGCCTGACCGTCCGCCGGTCAAGCGCTTCGAGCGGCGCGAGAAAGCGCCCGATCCAAATTCGCCCTTTGCCAAGCTTGCGGCCTTGAAGGCCCAGCTTGAGGCCGAGGCCAAGGAGCGCCGTTGAGTGCCGGACCAGATCGAGCGCCAGCGCATCGATCGATGGCTGTGGCATGCCCGCCTGGTACGCACGCGCGGGGCTGCAGCGGCGCTTACGGGAGCGGGCTATGTCCGCGTTAATGGGGCGCGCATCGATGCCCCGGGCCGCATGGTGCGGACCGGGGACGTGATCACGGTCGCGCTCGACCGCCGCGTTCGGGTTCTTAGAGTGAGAGGGTTCGTCGAGCGCCGGGGTCCCGCCGCCGTTACCACGACGCTATATGAAGATCTCGAATGAGGCGGCTGCCCGCGGGCGGCCAGCCTTGCGCCCATCTGACCCATGCGTTAGGAGCAAAGCTGCAAAAAAGCCCGTTCAGAGTGTGCAGATGACCTATATCGTCAACGACAATTGCATCAAATGTAAATACATGGATTGCGTGGAAGTCTGCCCCGTGGATTGCTTTTACGAGGGCGAGAATATGCTCGTGATCCACCCCGACGAATGCATCGATTGCGGCGTCTGCGAACCGGAATGCCCGGTAGAGGCGATCAAGCCAGACACCGAGCCGGGTGTCGAAAAGTGGCTGGGGGTCAACGCCGAATTTGCAAAAATGTGGCCGAATATTACGGCCAAGAAGACCCCGCCCGCCGATGCCAAGCAATGGGAAGGGGTCGCCAATAAATTCGAAGAGCAGTTTTCTCCGAATCCGGGAACTGGCGATTAAGAGCAGCTACGGGTTGTCGCCATTAACCCTCATTAACTGTTTCAGCCGGCACTTGCCGATGCGACGCTTTCGCAACGGCATAAGGCTTTGATTTTGGCTGAAAATGTGATATATGGCTGTGTACAATGAAAAAGACCCCGCGAGACGCTGCTCCCCCACCGGGAGCATATTTTTTCGGGGCGATTTCGAGGAAACCGTCAATAGAGGCGTGAGATTCCACGCGAGAGCAGTGGCAGAGAAAACTCGTCGTCGTTCTAAAAAGAGTGCGGCCGGCATGAGCCGGAAGGCAACGAAAACCTCCTCCCGCGCGAGCCGGAGGCCCTCACAGTCCACGCGAGCTGCGGCCACAAGCCGGGTCAGCGTGGCGAAGCCCGCGCCCCGTCGTAAGCCGGAGCCGGAAGGAGCAGCTTTGGGAATGAATGCGAAGAAGACTACTCAACGACAAGGTTTCAAAACTCAGGAATTCATCGTTTATCCGGCTCACGGCGTAGGCCAGATCGTGTCGATCGAGGAGCAGGAGGTCGCCGGCGCGCGGCTTGAGCTGTTCGTCATCAATTTCGTCAAGGACAAGATGACGCTGCGGGTGCCGACCTCGAAGGTGGCTTCCGTCGGCATGCGTAAGCTTGCCGAGACGCCGATGGTGAAGCGCGCGCTCGACACCCTCAAGGGGCGAGCTCGGATCAAGCGCACCATGTGGTCGCGGCGCGCCCAGGAATACGAGGCCAAGATCAACTCAGGCGACATTGTCGCCATCGCTGAGGTTGTCCGTGACCTTTACCGGTCCGACACCCAGCCGGAGCAGTCTTATTCCGAGCGGCAGCTCTACGAGGCTGCTCTCGACCGGCTGTCACGCGAAGTGTCCGCCGTTCAGCGGATCACCGAGACCGAAGCGATCAAAGAGATCGAGGCGGCGCTCGCCAAGGGACCGCGGCGCGGCCCGAAGCCCGAGACCGACGAGGAAGCCGTCGTCGAGGAAGAGGCGGCTTAGCCTTACAAATATTCCCAGCTACCAAGGCCCGGCAGAGATGCCGGGCCTTTTGTTTGGTTGCGTCCATGAACGAGACGCAAAATGTCCGGACGATGCCGGCAAAACACCTATGGTTAGTCATAAATTAAGCTTCATTTGAAAGGAGATAGAAGGCACAGCGCGCGATATCGCGGGGGCGAAGGAAGAATGGGACGAAGCAAGGGGTTCACGCGCGGCTATGCTTTTCCGATCCTGCTCGCCGGCATGATCGGCTATCTGATCGGCGGCTGGCAGCCCACTGCACTGCGAAGCGAGAGCCTCTCCGCCGCTCAATCCGTCGCCCTGCGCTTTCCGCAACATTGGGACACTGTGCCGGTTGCGGGCGCTGCCGACGCTTCGCCCGCAGCGGGGGTACTCGATACTTCGCCGGTCACTGCGGCCAACGGGACTGACGATGGGCAGTTCGCGCTGTTGAACCCTACGCCGATGGTGCCGCAGCCCGTTCATCCGGCGGAAGCGGCGATGCAAGCTCCGGTGCCCCAAGCATCCGTGCAATTAGCCACCGCGACCGGTTCGATGCCGCCGGCGATCGTCGCGTCCGCGCCGGCGCGCTCGCCCAAGATGTCGGCCGTGGCGCCGGTCGCCTCAGCCATGCCGCTGCGCGTAAGTCACGTGCCGGTGGCTCCCCGCCGCGTTGTCATGAACCGGCCGGGTTTTATGCTCGACGACGCCCAGATCGCGAGCATCAAAGAACGGCTGCATCTGACGCCGGATCAAGAACAGATGTGGCCGGCAGTCGAGGCGGCGTTGCGCAACATCGCTTATACGCGAGCGCAGCAAGCGCGCCAGCGCGGCGTCACCGGCGAGACGACGCAGGTCGCCAATATCGATCCGGACAGCGTGGAAGGCCTCAAATCCGCGGCCGTTCCGCTGATCATGAGTTTCGACGAGGAGCAAAAACAACAGGTCCGCGATCTCGCCCATGTCATGGGGCTCGATCAGCTCGCGTCGCAATTTTGATGCGAAGACGATAGACGGCTTTAATCTTCGGTCGCCGGATTTTCCTTCGGGAATTTCAAGGCCTGGGGCCGCAATAGGTCGGCGGTGCATTTGGCGCCGATAAGAGCCAAGCCCGCGAAAAAGAACAATTCGCCCAGTTCGCGGGGGTTTTCGACGGAAAAGCTATAAAGCGGGACGTAGAGAAAATAGGCGGCGCAAATGGTCGCCGCGATGGCGCCGAACATGGCCGGCACGCTGCCATAGAGAACGGCCAAGAGTGCAGTCGGCAATAAATAAAAGAACACAAGGTGTTGCGGCCCAACCGCCTCGATTCTCACTGTCCATAACACCGCGGTGGCTATGGATATGATCGCCAGCGTGACGGCGATAGGCAGCGCCGCTTTCACGTGCCGCATGACCCCTTCCCCCCACAGAAAACACCTCAAGAAGGCCGCTTCCGGCTCTTTCGCAGCATCATAGCCGACGTAATACCCAGAGAAAATAGGCGCAAGGCGGCGGAGTAAACGAGGGTCACTCGACGACGATCTTGACCTCGCTGCCCGGCTTTAACCGATCGCCTGGCTCGAGCCCGTTGAGCACGCGGAAGCGGTCGGCCGCGCGGTCGGCAACGGCCATCCGGGCCGCCAGCTTCTCCACCGTATCGCCGGGTGCCACCTTCACGATCTTTATCCGCAGCGGCTTGGCCTGCGCGATCTCTGCGATGCTCATGCGGCGGAAAGTGTTGACGGCTTCGCGGAAGGCGCGGTCGGTGTCGGGCGTGCGATGTTTGGCGGCAAAGATGAAGCGGTAGACGTCGCTGCCGAAACGGATGGCGTAAAGCCGGAAGTCCCACTGATCGCCCTTCGCGACTGCGGTTGCGCCGAGGAAGCCGTTGATGGTCACCTCTTCAACGGTCGCTGGATCGATGTTCTCGATCCAGCCCGAGGTGAGGTATTGCGCGAGCGTCTGTTCGGCGGGCACACGCACCACGTCGAGACGCAACGCCTCGCCGCCGCCGCGCTTGACGCCGAGAACGGCCTGCGCGGTGTTGTCCAGCGCGAAACCCTCCGGCGCGGTGAAGGTAAAGCCGAGCTTGGGATGCAGGAAGCGCCGGCCGCGCACAAAGCCTTCGCTCGGATCTTCGCCATACACGATGCCGTCGATATCGCCATAATAAGCGTCCCTTGCCTGCTCGCTCTCCGCCGCGCTGATGCTCGCCGGAGCCTTGTATTGCCGTGCATTGGCGATCGCTTGGGTGACGCGCTGCGGCGTCGACGGGTGCGAGGACAGAAAATCAGGCGCCGCCGGGTTGATGGCGTTGCTCTGCTCCGGCTTGAGCTCGGAATTGCGCTCCAGCGCGGTGAGAAAGCGCGCCGCGCCGTAGGGATCGTAGCCGGCGTGGGCGGCGATACCGATGCCGATCGCGTCCGCCTCGAATTCCTGCTTTTGCGAGAAGCTTGCGAGCTCAAGCTTCGATTTGGCAAGCGCCAGCGCCCCGGCTTCCGGATCGCTGACCACGTCGTTGACGACGCGGCTGACGAGATCGACCTGCTGCTCCTCCTTCTCGCGCAGCTCGGCATGCCGGGCGATGACATGGCCCATCTCATGGGCGATCACCGAAGCAAGCTCGGAGTCGTCGTCGGCGAGCGCGATGAGGCCGCGCGTCACATAAAGCTGGCCGGTCGGCAGCGCGAAAGCATTGATCGATTGCGAATTGAGGATGGTGACCTTGTAATGCAGGTCAGGCTTATCCGACGCGGCCACCAGACGTTCGACCATCTGCTCGATCACGGTCTGCAGCCGCGGGTCGGTATAGATACCGCCATAAGTCGCCAGGATGCGCTGATGCTCGCGCAGCACCGCCGGCGACATGCTGGTGTCGGTCTGCTTGGCCGGAGCCGGATTCCCCGCCAGTGACACATTGGCGGGCGGCGTCGCGGTGCAAGCGGCAAGCAGGATCGCCGCGAGCGCGACGCCCGCCTGGCACAGCCGGTAATTCACGATGCCCGATCGTCCCGGTCTCACCATGACACCCAACCAATCGCGCAGATCAGTCGCGATCCGCGGTCTCGATCTGCTCCGGCCGCGTCGCCTCGATCGACGGGCTGCCCCGCGTGCCGCGCACTTCGATAAACCCCCGGACGATCACGCGGCGCCCCGCGAGGCCCTGCAAATCAAGCCCCACGGCCGCGAAACTGCGCTCGTTTCGTTTCCGGACCGTAACCGAAAAATCCTCGGACCAATGCTGTCCGAAATTCACGTAGATCGTGGGTCCGCTCTCGTGCACGGACACCACACGGCCTTCGACCAGCGCAAATTGGCCCTTATGCGCCAGCACGTTCGCAGGGGTCGCGGCGTCGATCAGGTCATAATACGGATCGGCCCACAGGCCAAGCTTGGCTTTGCGGGCGGCATTTTCGCGGGTCAGGAGCGCCGTAGCGCAGGCGCGGCTGTCGACTTGGTCACTAACCCGGGCATAGCCTGCCGCGATCATTTCGCCCTGCACGAACAGCTCGTCGCCGTCCCGCTCCGTATAGGCATAGGCGACGATGCGGCCATAACGATCGGACGCGATTTGAGCACGCCGGAGCACAACGGTGTCGCCGCCGGCCAGCGCATCGAGCGCATCCTTCGCCGCCGTGCCGCCGGGCGGCGCCGCCTGGTCGGATTCTTGCGGCATGGGCATCAGCGGCACTTCGATCGCGGCAAGACGCACCGCGCGCCCATCGGCGAGCGTGAACGTACGGCCGTCGCTGATCCGGCTCACCGTGGCGCGGGCGATCTCGTCGCCACCGCAAGGTGGCGGCTGCTCTTGAGCCATGGCGCGCACGCGCGCGCTCGCGACGAACGCGCAAGCGATCGCAACCGCGAAAATGCCCTGCCGCCAGCCCACCATCGGCGTCAAGGCAAAGGCCAGAATGCGGCGGTACTGCCGCGTGTCTGGACGCGGCCGGTGAGACCTATGCTATAGGAGGCAGTCGGCGAACGGTCATGAGCGCCGAAATGAAATCCCTCCATTGGTCCCGTAGCTCAGCCGGATAGAGCAGCGGTTTCCTAAACCGAAGGTCGGAAGTTCGAGTCTTCCCGGGACCGCCAAGCCAGTCGAGCCGATGTCACCCAGGGGTCTTCTTAAGGGAACGATCACAGGCTAGAGTCCGGCCCATTTCCACCCGCAACCATCAATGCGTATTCCCATGAACAAGCCGGTATCGATCATCGACGAGGCTGGAGCTCTCCGTAACGCCGAGGGCGCTCCCGAATTTCTGAACCTGCACGAAGTGGTCGCCAAAGCGCGCCAAAACCTCAATCAGAACCACTGGGATTACATCGTCGGCGGCGTGGAGACCGAAACCACGCTGCGGCGCAACCGCATGGCGCTCGACTCCATCGCCTTTCGGCCGCGCGTGTTGCGCGACGTCAGCAAAGTCGATGCGTCGGTTGAGGTGCTCGGCCGCAAGCTGCGCCTGCCGATCGTGCTTTGCCCGGTCGGCTCCTTGGAGAGCTTCCATCCCGGCGGCGCCGAGCCGGTGGTCAAGGCGGCCGCGGAATTCGGCGTCGCTCACATGTTGAGTTCGGTGTGCGATCCCGGCCTTGAGGGCGTCGCCAAAGCGGCGCCGGACGGCTTTCGCATGTTCCAGCTCTATGTCCGTGGCGACGCAGCTTGGACCGATGATCACGTTGCGCGAGCGATCGCCAATAACTACGGCGTGTTCTGTCTCACCGTCGACACCGCTCATTATAGCCGCCGCGAACGCGACATCGCCAAGCGCCATGTCACAGGCGGCCGGCGCCGCGCCACTGGCCGCGAATTTCAGGCGGCGCTCGATTGGAAAACCGTCGAGCGCATCAAGAGCAAGTTCAAGATCCCACTCGCCATCAAAGGCATCGCCACGGCCGAAGACGCAAAGATCGCGCTCGATCATGGCGTCGAGATCGTCTACGTCTCCAATCACGGCGGTCGCCAGCTCGACCAGGGCCGCGGTTCGACCGACGTGCTGCCGGAAGTCGTTGAGGCGGTGGCCGGCCGCGCGCTGATTATCGTCGACGGCGGCTATTACCGCGGCACCGACATCGTCAAGGCGATCGCGCTCGGCGCCAATCTTGTCGGATTGGGCCGCATGCAATGCTACGCGCTGGCGGCGGCGGGGCAGGCTGGTATCGTGCGCATGCTTGAGATCATGGAAGACGAAGTGACCCGGGCGCTCGGTCTGCTCGGCGCCACCAGCTTCGCCAAGCTTGATCCGTCCCATCTGCACGCCGCAGCGCCGGCCAACCCGCCGCATGTGTTCTCGGCCTTCCCGCTCTGGGAGTACCCGCCGTATCGTTATTAGTTGTCATTCCGGGGCCGCGCGAAGCGCGGAGCCCGGAATCCATAACCACCGTTCGTGAGTATGGATTCCGGACTCTACGCTTCGCGTCGCTCCGGAATGACGATCATGCCAAAGCCCACTTCGCGAGCATTTCATGAATCTCCAGCTCAGCATCGGCATCACTAATAATCCGCGGACCTGGCCGATCCTCGACGGCACCGTGAAGGCCGACGGCATCGACCTCGTTCCGACGGTGCTGCATCCCTCGGAGTTGTTCTGGCGGCAGCTGCATTTCGCCGAATTCGCCGTGGCGGAAATGTCGTGCTCGTCGTTTTTGATCGTGACCGGGCAGGGCGATACCCGCTTTGTCGGCCTGCCGATCTTCACCACCCGGCGGTTCTTTCACACCAGCATCCTGGTCGCGCGCAAGTCCGGCATCGAGACGCCAGCGGACCTCAAGGGCAAGCGCGTTGGCGTGCCGGAATATCAGCAGACCGCGGCGCTCTGGGCGCGCGGCGTGTTGCAGCACGAATTCAGCGTCGCGCCGAAAGACATGGAATTCTGGATGGAGCGCACGCCGGATCGCAGCCACGGCGGGGCCACCGGCTTCAAGCCGCCGCCGGGTGTGGTGGTCAACCAAATTCCCGCCGACAAGAGCATCGGCTCGATGATGCTTGCCGGCGAGCTCGACGCCGTGCTGCATTATCTGTCAGGCCGCAATCTGGTCGATCGCAGCCGGGCCGATCTCACCAACCATCCCGATTTCAAGTATCTGTTTCCCGATCCGATCGCCGAAGGCGTCCGCTTCTACCGCAAGACCGGACTGTTGCCGATCAATCATCAGGCGGTGGTGCGGCGCGACGTGTTCGAAAAAGAGCCGTGGGTCGTGCTCAACCTGATCAAGGCGTTCAATAAGGCCAACGACATCGCCAACGAACGGCGGGTGGAGCACGTCGCCGATCATCTCGCCACGGGGCTTCTGTCCGGCGACGCCAAGACGCCGCTGATCCATCACGGCGTCAAGGCCAACCGCAAGATGATCGAGACTATCGCGCAATATTCGCTGGAACAGGCGCTGACCCCGCGGCTCATCAAGATCGAGGAGCTATACGCTCCGAGCGCGCTGGAGACGTGACGGTATCCCTTGTCGCGCCGGGGTGAGGCTGTATGACTTCGGACCTCGTCGTCCCGGAGATGGCCGGCATGCCGCGCATTACGGAACTTTGGCAGCGGTTCCGCACCCTGGCCCGTCACCGCCGCGTGCAGGTGGCGCTGTCGATCAGGATAACGATCGCCGCCTTGGCGGCGCTCGTGCTGGCGCAATTGCTGCAGCTGCCGCTGCCGTTATGGGCGGTCCTGACCGCGGTCATCGTGACGCAGATGAGCGTCGGACGATCGCTGAAAGCGACGTTCGATTATCTCGTCGGCACTATCGGCGGTGCGATCTACGGCGGCGCCATCGGCGTACTCATTCCTTATGGGAATGAAATGGCGCTGCTTTTGGGTCTCGCCCTCGCCGTAGCGCCGCTTGCGCTCGCCGCGGCGATCAATCCTCGCTTTTCCGCCGCGCCGATTACAGCCATCATCGTGGTCTTGATCCCGACGATGACGCACGCAACTGCGGTTTCTTCGGCGGTGGACCGTGTCATCGAGGTCGCACTGGGCGGCTTCACCGGCTTCTTTGTTTCGTTTCTGTTGTTGCCGGCAAACGCCCATCCTTTGGTCGCCGCGGCCGCCGCCCGCACGCTCGAACGGATGGCGCAGGCCTTGGGCGAACTGCTGGCGGGCGTGCGAGAGGGGCTCGACGTCGACGCGCTTCACCGTATCCAGGACGGTATCGGGCAGGCCTTGGAGCAATTAAACGTGGTGGGAGACGAGGCCGAGCGCGAACGCTCGGCGCGTCTCGCCAGCGGCCCCGATACCGGGCCGCTGTTGCGCACGCTGCTCCGCCTGCGCCACGATTTGGTTATGATCGGAAGGGCGGCCGCTAGTCCGTTGCCCGATGCCGTCAGGATGCGGCTTGAAGCGCCGTTGGCGCGGGACGGCGCGGCCTTTGCCGAATACCTGAGCGCGAGCGCGGCCGCGCTGCGGGCCGGCCAAGGTCGGCCGCCGCTCGACGCCGTGGAATCCGCGCTGGAGGCCTATGCGGCCGAGGTTGCAGCCTTGCGTCGCGACGGCGTGACGCGAAGCCTTACCGACGACGCCGCGGAACGCTTTTTCGCCCTCGGCTTTGCGCTCGAGCAGATGCACACCAATTTCATGGATCTCGGACGTTGTGTGGCTGAATGGGCCGAACCGGTTAAGGAAACCGGCCGTGGCAAGGATCGGCCCGCTGACCCGGACCGGCTAATTTAGGCGCTGGCTATTGTACTTTGGGTCCAACCCTGCCACATATGCGGGTAATCCAGATACCGACATTGGCAATTGCGACGCAAGTTTCTTGCCGCCGGTATTGTCGGCACCGTGATGGTGCCCCTCCGTTAGCCAGAGGCCCGGGCGCCTTGGCCATGGGGCCGCTAGATCGCTCGAAGAGGAATGCCGCGTGCAGGTTCTCGTCCGTGACAATAACGTCGACCAAGCCCTCAAGGTGCTGAAGAAGAAGATGCAGCGCGAGGGCGTGTTCCGCGAGATGAAGCTCCGCGGCCACTACGAAAAGCCATCCGAGAGGAAAGTTCGTGAACGCGCGGAAGCCATCCGCCGCGCCCGCAAGCTCGCGCGCAAAAAACTGCAGCGCGAGGGATTGCTGCCGATGAAGCCGCGCGTCGTGCCCGGCGCTGCTGGGGCCGGAAGAGGCGGTCCGCCGCGTTCGCCGCGCTTCTGATTGCAGAACAACGGCGGCCGGGGTTGTAGGTGTAAACCCTTCCGTTAACGCAAACGTGGCGGCGACAGCGCGTCGCCTTTTCGTCGGTTGTGTGATAAGAGTTGTGTAACGCGGCAGGAATAAAATGTCATTTAAGTTTCTGGTCGGCCAAGCAGTCGAATACACGCCGCTCGGTGAGAAAAAAGCCGGTCTCTATAAGGTTGTGCGGCAAATGCCGCTCGAAGAGCAGGCCTTCGACTTGCGCTACCGGATCAAGAGCGACACCGAGGCTTACGAGCGCAATGTGCTGGAGTGCCAGTTAAGCGCCGATGTGGCCGCCGCCGGCGACTATGCGGCAATCGCACCGCCGCGCTCGCGAGGCTCGCGCGCCTGAACGTCATTGCGTTAGAGCGTCGAAGTTAGGCGCTATCAGCGCGATCTCTAGTGGCGCGCGTCGGAGCCCGCCGTTCCCAGCGCTTCCTGCTGCCGATATTCGGCGTCGAACTTCATGATCTCGCGCATGAGCTGTTCGACCAGATTTTGCCGCTCGGCGGCGCTCTGGTTGTAAGTCAGCTCCGCGACCGTCTTGGCCACGGCGTTAATGACCTCATCGGTATCGAGCGCGTCAGGCTCCTCGTCGGAAACCGGATATTCCGCGAAAAAATTGTCGATCAATTCGACCATCAGGCAATGCAGGCACGGCCGTTCTTCACTCTCATTTTGATCATCTGAGCGTTGATCGTCTGACATGATGGCGGTCCTTTGGCCTCAGATGGTAACCGACCCGGCACTTTACAATAACAGGCAAAGCTCGGCTCCGTCACCGCGCCACCTGTTTTTTCGGCGATCCCGCCATGGTTGCGCCGGAGGCGAGCAGGGCCCTTATCTCGTCCTCGTCCAGGCCGGCCTCACGCAAGACTTCCACGCTATGCTCGCCGAGCCGCGGCTGCAGGCGCTCGGGAGATATCGAAGTGTCGCTGAAACGCAGCGGCAAATCCGTATAGAGGATCTCGCCTTCGGTCGGGTGAGTGGCGCGTTTAAAGAAACCCGACGCCCCCAGCTGAGGATCGGTCAGGACCTCATCGAGGCTCGCCATGCGTGCCGCGGGAATCTCGAGCTCGCGCAACAACGCCAGCCATTCTTCCGTGGTCTTGCCG
The DNA here is from genome assembly GCA_963784325.1 of uncultured Alphaproteobacteria bacterium. Classification (GTDB taxonomy): domain Bacteria; phylum Pseudomonadota; class Alphaproteobacteria; order Rhizobiales; family Xanthobacteraceae; genus BOG-931. The sequence continues at coordinate 253,087 of CAWARC010000001.1, forward strand.
GCGATACAGGACCCGGCCAACTCGTAAACCGCAACGATATTGCGGGCGCGCGATGCGATCGAATCGAATCGCGGATCGCTGTGCACCTCCGGCCTGCCGACCAGAGTCCAGAATTTGCGCCAGTGCGCTTGCGTATAGGCCATCATGCAGAGATAGCCGTCCTTGGTCTGGTAGGGACGGCGCCAGCTCGCCAGCACGCGCGTATAGCCGAGCTCGCCGACCGGCGGCACGAAATTATGCCCGAACAGATGCTCGCCGAGAACGAAGGACACCATCTGCTCGAACATCGGAATTTCCACGAATTGGCCGCGGCCGGTGCGTTCGCGCGCGAACAGAGCGGCGGAGACGGCGCCGACGATGGCGAGCGCACAGGTCTTGTCGGCAATGATCATCGGCGCATAGCGCGGTTCGCCGGCGACCTTCGCCATCAATGCGGCGATGCCGGACTGGCCCTGGATCACGTCGTCATAGGCCGGCTGGCCGCTATAGGGACCGCCGTCGCGGTAGCCGTGCAGCGCCGCATAAACGATACGGGGATTTTTTGCGCATACCGTCTCGTGGCCGAAGCCCAGTTTCTCGATTTTCTGCGGCCGCATCGAATGGACGAAGACGTCGGCACCAGCGATCAAGCGCCACAACGCGTCTGCTGCGGCGGCCTGCTTCAGATCGAGCACCAGCGAGCGCTTGCTGCGATTTAGTCCCATGAACAGCGCCGCCATATCCGGCGAGCGTGCCGGTCCGGTGTGGCGCGGCGCATCGCCCTCGGGCGCCTCGATCTTGATGACGTCGGCGCCCATGTCGCCGAGCATCTGCGTGGCGAACGGGCCGGCGACCACGGAAGTCAGATCGAGAATGCGGATGCCGGAGAGCGGTCCAGTCATTTGATAATTACTCGCAGCCAGAGAGCGCGCATTATCACTTCACCTGATTTATTGCGTCAAAGCGCGGCATGGATCGCCAGCAGATCGGAAATCGTGTTCGGAGGCCGGCGGCCAAATCCACACTCGGTAGCAACGCCGAAGCCCGACGCAAATCTTGCGGCGGTCGACATCCGCCGCCGGGTGCCCTCGACTCCATCGCTCAGATGAATAAGTCCGAGATAAAGCTTCGTTTCCGGCCTCAGCCTCAGCTCCCGAAGCGGCGCGTAATAAGCGTCATCGTCCCGGCCGCGCGGCACCGGCATGTGCAGCCAGTTGATCGGGCGCGTGACCCGTTCGGATAAAGCGTTGTATACCGCAACCATATTCGCGGTTGTCGCCGGCTCCATCCAATGCCGGTGGCCATAGTCCCCGTAGCAAAGATGAATTCCCATTTCGACGTCGCCAGGCACGGCGTTGCAGTAAATCGTCAGACGGTCAACGACGCCTTTTTGGACATCGCCGAAATAGGCGTGACGGACGCCTTCCCACTGTCCCATTTCCGTCGAAACATCCCATTGGATAGTGAGGTCAGACGGAGCGATGGTCTTGGCCATTTGGCGAACCTCGTCCAGCAGCTTCGCGCGATAAACCGGCTCGATGACGGCGTGCTGGGAATAGACCACATGGGCGTTTAGGAACGCTGCCGTTGTCGGCAACGACACTTGGAATTTTACGCCGGACGGAATGACGCCATCATCGCGCAGACGCCGAAACACCGTATAGGATTCCGCCGCGACTTCGGCATAACCGAGAGGGCCGAGATCGATTTGGCTTTGGTCGACACCGGCGCGCAGCCGCATTCTCGGCGGCGGCGCCTCGCCTTGCTTCGCCGCCTCATTGCCGATCCAGCGGCGCACGCCCTCGACGTCCGACGTGGCGCGCATGCCGCGCGCACCTTCTTCCGAATCGATTTCGAATGCAGCGTTGCGTTCGAGAACGCGACGCGGCCAGAACACCCAGAGGCTGCGAGGTCCGGTCTCGCCATCAGGTATCCGCTTGATCCGATCGCCGAGTGTGGCGCTCACAGTACGAAAAACATCCTCGGCAGAGGGCAGACCGACGCTGCCGACGAGCAGTACTTCAGGATGCGTTGGGGCTCCGGCCGACATCAACTTCCCTTTAGAGACTAACAAAACTCCGGCATCACCTCGCGGGCAAACAGCCGCATCGATTCTTGCGCCTCGGCAAAATCCAGCGTGCCAAAATTGATCTGCAGCGAAGCGTGCTCGAATGGGCCGACCGTGTCTTGGAAGCGCCGGATGATGTCCTTGATCTCGCCGGGCGTACCGACAAAGGCATTGCCGGCCTCGATCTGGCCTTCGAGCGAAAAGCCCTTCATGCGGCCGATCGACTTGTCGTAGCCCTGGTAATCCTTCGACGTCGTGCCTTGCGTCCATTCGCCGGCGGATTCGACCAGCGCTTCGAAATAAAGATCGAAGGCGCGCCGCGGAATCTCGCGGGCGGCGCGAGCGTCCTCGTGGCAGAACATATGGAATGCGATCATCACCTCGCCGTCGCCGGGATGGCCGGCCTCGCGCCAAGCCTTGCGATAAAGGTCGAGCAGCGGCTTGATCGGCCCGATCGGGATCGCCATCAAGGAGTGACCGGCGCGGCCGGCAAACTCGAAGGAATCCGGCGTGCGGGTCGAGGCGACGTAGAATTTCGGCCGCGGCTTTTGCGTCGGGCGCGGCAGCGAGGTGAGGTCTTCGAAAGAATGAAACCGCCCGTGATGGGTCGCGTGCTCCGTCGTCAGCAACAGAGCGATCTGCTCGACCCCTTCGCGGAAGCGGGCGATCGATTCATCCGGCGAAATCTTGAAGCGGCGAAATTCATGCGGCAGGAAAGCACGGGCAAAGCCAACGTCGAGGCGGCCCTTCGAGATGGCGTCGAGCATCGCAATCTCGCCGGCCAGTTTCAGCGGATTATTGAACGCCGGCACCACCGCGCCGGTGACGAGCCGCATCTTTTTGGTGCGTTGCGATGCCGCGGCAAGAAACAACAGCGGGTTCGGGCTATAGCCGCCATAACGGCGGAAATAGTGCTCGACGGTCCGGGCGTGGCTATAGCCCAGCGTCTCGGCCTCCGCGGCGATCGCCAGGCACTCCTCGAAATAATCGTTCGCGCTCTTGTCCTCTGGCGCGACGGCGGGGAAGAACTGAACGCCGAACTGCATTTCCGTCACCCTGAGGTGGCCGACGAGCGGCCCTCGAAGGGCGACGGGCCCAACGTCTCGGCTGCATCCTTCGAGGCTCGCTCCGCTCGCACCTCAGGATGACGGCTCACAATTTTGCGTCCGATATATTTGGTCAGGCTCGCCAAATTACCGCGCAGCGCCGCTTCATCGACCACATTTGGATCGAAGTCGGGAGCGTCGAAATCCAGCATGTCGTCGTGATTGACGCTCGAAGGATCGGCGATGCTGCGCAGGTAAGTCTCATAGCCGATCGGACCGCCGATGTCGGCTGGCGGGCAGCGGCCTTCGGCGCGCACGAGGTGAGGATAGCGAACGCCGGCCTGCACGCTTGAGCGCGCCAGGAGCGTGACAGTGTGCTCCCAATCCTCACCCAGCACATAGTCGTATTTGAACGTGCCGGCATGGGCCAAAATATCGGCGAGTGTCGCCTCTTCGGCGGGCAGCGGGGCAGTTTCAAGATCGCGATCGCGCAGGCCCCAAACCCGGTCGCCGACACGGAATTCGAACGGATGGCCGTTCTGCCAGCCGATGGCGATTTGCAGCACGAAGTGGAGATCGTCGAGGCGGATGTCGAAAGGCACCTCGATGCAGCGCGCGACGCGCGGCGTCACGTCGTCAATTTCGACGTTGAGCTGCGCGATCTCGTTTGTTACCGACGCCGCTGCCGTCATTCCGCAGCCTGTTGGAAGGTCAGCATCTCGTCGCGCGGGTAGAGGTCGACGATTCGCCCGTCCTTGATGACCCAGGCAAGGTTCTTGGCATCTTGCAGAATCGCGATGTCGGCGACCGGATCCTTGTTCCACACCGCGACGTCGGCGAGCTGATCCGGCGCGATCTGGCCGACTTTGCCATCGAGCCCGACAGCGAGCGCGTTGTCGCGTGTCGCTGCGACGATCGCCTCCATCGGCGAGTAGCCGCCATGTTTGACGAAAATTTCCAGCTCCTTGGCGTGCAGCTCGCCGTGGCGCGTGAACGAATTGTTGCCGGTATCAGTTCCGACCAGAAGCCGGATGCCGAGCTTGCGCGCCTTGTGCATCAATTCGCCGAGCAGATCGTAGTGCCGCTGCATGCGGTTGAAATCGAGCTGCACCTGCTCGGCGCCGACTTTTTGCTGCTTGCCGAGTTCGCACACGACGGCGAGGAAGGTCGCCGTGGGCAGGATTGGCATGCCGGCTTTGGCGACCGCATCGAGATCGCGGTCGGTGGCGAGATCGGCATGCACGATCCAGTCGACGCCGGCTTCGGCCGCGGCGCGCGTCGATCCGGCGCCGCGGGAATGGATGGCGACCTTCAGATTGCGCCGGTGCGCTTCGCCGACCACGGCGGCGATTTCCTCGCGTGCCAGCATCTGCGATTCGCCGGAGCGGCTATCGGCCATCTTGATGAAGTTGACGCCGTGCTTGCCTTGGCGGCGCACCTCGGTGACCATCTCGTCCTTGGTGTTGCACAATTTGCCGATCGAATGGTCGGGGGTGCCCTCCCATGACGGCTCGTCGTCTTCGATGCAGCCATAGGTGACGATCATGCGGCCGGCGACGAACATGCGCGGGCCCTCCATCAGGCCGAGCTTGATAGCGTCACGCACGCCGACATCGGTGAACCAGGTGCCGCCGGGCACCGAAATGCTGGTGACGCCGGAACGCAGCACCTTCTGTGCGCTCCGCGCCGATTTCAGCGTGGAGAATTCCGGCCGCGTCGTGCCCTTGCCTTTGCCCTCGCCCTTGATCAGCGGGTAGCCGTAGGACATGTGGCAATGCGCGTCGATCAGGCCCGGCATGATCCACTTGCCGGCGGCGTCGATGACGTCGACGGTCTTGCGGTCTTCGAGGTGAATGTCGGCCGGCAACGCGCCGACGCTCTTGATCCGATTGCCCTCGATGACGATCGCATCGTTGCGGTTCGACGGCTTGCCGGAGCCGTCGATCAGCGTGCCGTTGCGGATCACCAGGGTCTTTGTGGCCGCGCTCATTGCGCTCATTGGGGCTCCTCCGGGGAATTCCTTTGCTTTACCCACACTATACAACGTCGCGGTTATTAGGCGAGGGGCGGGGAGGGATGCAAAAATGCAAACGCTCGCGTTCTCGCGATGCAGCGGCATCCGAGTCGTCGTCCAGGTAACGGGCCATCGTCTACGCCACGCTACGCCAAGCGAAACCAAGCCAAGCCACAAGCACGGAAATGGAGCGCCGGGAGGCGCCAAAGTGTGGCCGCGCCACGCGGACGGATGTTGCCACCCGCTCGCGCTCCGGGCGCGGCGCGCGCCACAGAACGTCCCCTTGCGGGAATCGTCTGCTTCGGGCGCGCTGCGCCTCCCGGCGCTCCACCGCGATCCGCCGCTCCGGCTGTCGACCGCCGTAAGCTTTAAGGACCGCACCCGCTCCGCCGACTCGCTGTCAGCGGCCGGCGTCTTGAAAAAGAGCGAGATGATCGCCTAAAGCGCCGCTCGATGCCCGGTGTCAAGGGCCAACCAAACTGCGTTTCCGATTTTTTGCAAGCCGTTGGCGCGCGTATATTTTTTTCGGCGCGCTGCACCAAAATGGCGGTGGCCGGCGATGTCATGCCGCGCTGAGCGGCGTTCACTCGGGAATGATTCTTTGGCGGCGCGTGGAGTTCATATGCCAGCTTTTGGTCCGTCAGCGACATTGGGCTGTGAGATCTCGGTGCAGCGCGGCATGTGCCGCGCGCGGCGATTTCCTTCGATCAATTATTCGATTCCCTCGTCGGCGATAGAAAGCAGCCTGGGTGGTGGCGAGGCGCCGCTACGTTCGTCCCGCCGGTAAGGCGTTTTAACGAAAAATTAGCGTTAATAGTTTCCCAATGACCAGGTGGGATGCTTCCGTCTGAGCAGCGAGACATGGAGGAATCCGATGGCTGACAGCACATGGCCGCGTGCCGGCGAGGGTCGCGGCCTCTCACGGCGTGCGCTGGAATGCGCGACGCTGTTTGTGTCGTTGGGTCTTGCCGCCGCGATGCCGGCGCAGGCTGCCCAGCCGACCGCCGAGCCGGCCGTGGTCATTCCGGCGCCGGCGCTCGATCCGGCGGCCCCGGCCGGGAGCAGTCTGCAGAGGATCGTGCTGGCCGGCGGTTGCTTCTGGGGCCCGCAGGTGGTGTTCGAGCACGTCAAGGGCGTCACGCAAACGCTCGCCGGCTATGCCGGCAAGCCGAAGGCGGCGGCGCACCCCGAGACGGCCGGCAGCGGCGCCGCCGGAACTGCCGAAGCCGTGGAAGATGCCGAATCGGTGCAGTTGACGTTCGATCCGCGGCAGATTTCGCTCGGCAAAGTGCTGCAGATATATTTCTCGGTCATGCACAACCCGACCGAACTCAACTATCAGGGTCCCGATGTGGGCGCGCAATACCGCTCCGAGATTTTCTATGCCGACGACGAGCAGAAGCGCGTCGCGGAGGCCTATATCGCGCAATTGAACACGGCGCACGCCTTTGCCACAGCGATCGTCACCAAGGTCGAAGCTCTGCCGGGGTTTAAACCCGCCGAAGCCTCCGATCAGGACTTTGCCGTCTTGAATCCAGATCAAGACTATATCGTGTCAATCGATCTGCCGAAGCTTGCAAACCTCAAGCGCATGTTCCCCGATTACTATCGCGAGACGCCAGTCACCGTGTCGGCGTCGAACAAGCCGAACCTGTGACTAATCGTGGTCGAAGCGCTCAGATGCGTGGACGGCGATACGGCGCGCGAATGGCTGCTCGGCGCCATCGACGCGGCTGCGTTCGATCTCGGCGGTGTAGCGCCGAGCCATGGAGCGGATAACAACCAGGGCTCGGAGCGGTCCTTCTCCGCGATCATGCAAGCCGACCGGTCGTTCGAACCGGTCGTGCGCCTGATCAAGATGGCAAGGCAATGACGAAGCATGCGGACGCGCGGCGAACAGATCGTCGGGTGGGTGCAGGTCGATACAAATTAGGCTTTGCCATCCTTCGCGGCCGGCCGGGCTCATTCGCCTTCATGCGGACGATCCGCGCGCGGCTTTATCTGGCGTTCGGCCTGGCCGCCGGCATGACCGTGATCGGCTCGCTGTTTGCGCTGTTCGCTTTCGCCACCATCGGTGCGACCTTCAGCGCGATCGTTTTCCGCAGCATGCCGGCCACCGTCGAGTCGATACGGCTGTCGGAGGACATCAGTGGCCTTGTTGCCTTCGCCCCGCGTCTAATGGCGGCTGAGGATGAAAGTCACAGAGCGGAAATCGCCAGCGAAATCGCCGCACAATCTCGCAATCTAAAAGCAAGGATCGACCACCTACGGGCGCTCAATGCCAGTCAAAGCGCCGAGATCGCCGATACGCTCGATCGAAGCATGGCGCGAGCCGCAATGGACGAACGGCTCGCCGCACTCAGTCGCGCCGTCGCGGATCGCATCCAAATTTCCGCGCAACGGCGCGCATTGGCGTTTGCCGTCCGCAAGGCGCATGAAAATCTGCTCGGGTCGATCACGCCGGCGATCGACGACGCCAATTTCCACCTCATGACAAAAAGTCAGGATGACAGGACGGCCCTGAACCAGTCGATCATTCGCTGCGCCGCCTGCTCGAAGTGCAGGCCGACGCCAATCTCCTTGCCGGACTGCTGATCGAAGCGTCGAGGGCGACCGATATCGCCAACCTGTCGCCGCTTCGCGATTCAATTGCCGCGATCGAGCATCACATCGACGACAACTTAAGGGCGCTGCCCAAATCCGATAAGCGCGACAAGATAGGCGCCCTGTACGGCAAGCTCGCCTCGCTGTCCGGGGATAATGGCATCGTCGTCGAACGGATCGACGAATTGAAGGGCGAGCAAGATGCCCAGCGGGTTTACGCGGCGGCGCTCGCGCAGGCAGCGAGTCTCCGGACCGCCGTGGAAAAATTGATCCAGCAGCAAGGTACTATCGCCGAAGCGCTTTCGGCGCGGGCCATTTCGCAGATCAAGCTTGGCTGGGTCATTCTGATCCTCCTCAGCATTGTCGCGCTCGCCAGTGCCGGCCTGATCGCGTGGCTCTATGTCGGCCGCAGCATCGTCGGCCGCTTGACGCAGCTCAGCGGCGCCATGCGCCGGATCGCCTCGGGCGAGCTGAATGTTGCGGTCCCGGTCGGCGGCCACGACGAGATCGGCGGCATGGCCGAGGCACTGGTCGTATTCCGCCGCGCGATCGAAGATCTCACCGCTGCGCGCCAAAGCGAGAACGACCGTGCACGGCAGGCCGAAACGCGACGGCGGCAGATCGAGGCGGCGACCCAAAATTTCGAGCATGCGGTCAACGACATCGTCGGGGCGCTCGACGGCGCCTCGAAGACGATGGACAATTGCGCGCAGATCATGGCGGACGCCGCCGATCACAATCAGATGCAGGCCGACACGACCGCGATTGCATCGGAGCAGGCGACGAAGAATGTCAACAGCGTCGCTACGGCGTCGGAGGAAATCGCACAATCGGTCGGACAGATTTCCCATCAAGCGCGCGACTCCGCTGCCATCGCCCGCCGGGCGAGCACGGAAGCAAAGTCGATCATTGCGACGGTGGAACGCCTGGCGACGACGGTCGGACAGATCGACAGCGTCAGCAATCTCATTCGCGACGTCGCCGCGCAAACCAATCTGCTCGCGCTCAACGCGACGATCGAGGCGGCTCGCGCCGGGCCGGCCGGCCGCGGTTTTGCCGTGGTCGCGCAGGAGGTCAAGACGCTGGCGTCGCAGACCGAGAAGGCAACCGGCGACATCACACAGCAGATTTCCTCGATCGAGGGAACGACGACGAGCGTGGTGCAGGCCATGCAGGCCATCGCCGGCACGATCGGCCGGCTCGACGAAAATGCCACCGATATTTCGGTGGCGGTGCAGCAGCAGGATGCCGCCAGCAAGGAGATCGCCCGCAGTGCCAGTGCCGCGGCTGAGCGCACCCGCGAGGTGTCGGCGAGCGTCGCGCAGGTTTCCGACGCCGCGAGCAAGACCGGTCAAGTTGCCAAGGCGGTGCTCAATGCCGGCAGCGAACTAGCGATCAAATCCGGCAGATTGCGTGCCGAAGTCGAGCGCTTTCTGGCACAGGTTCGGGTGGCGTAGCGCCGATTCCGGTGCGAATTGTCGTTACAGCTTCCATGAGATGCCGTAAGGAAATGCACTTCGCCAGATGATGTTTATACGCTCGGCTCTCTTTGCGGATTGATTCGCCCGGCGCGCGCTTGTGGCCGGCAGGCACGCACCGTC
>CAWARC010000002.1:0-14780 GCA_963784325.1 uncultured Alphaproteobacteria bacterium
GCTAAAGCGGTTCCCGGTCATATTGAAGCATAGCCTGTATGCCTGAAGTAGTTGGCACATTCCTGAGCACTTAGCTGTGGCACGAACGAACGAATTGCTCGATAGAGCTGGGGAACTGTTCGCGCGGCAACCTTGCGCAGCAAGGCTTTGAATTTGCTGTAAGGCAACTCGATCGGATTGAGGTCGGGCGAGTATTTTGGCAAGTACCGAAGTGTCGCCCGCGCTTTCTCAATCGCCTCTCGGATGCCGGCCACCAAGTGGACACGACAGTTGTCCATGATGACGATGTCGTTGCGCCGGAGAGTGGGAACCAAACACTGCTCGACATAGGCGAGGAACATCTCTCCGGTCATGGCACCCTCAATCACCATTGGGGCGGTCATCTTATTGTGGCGCAGGGCGCCCACGAAGGTCAGCGTCTTCCACGCTCCGAGCGGAACGGTGCCAATCACCCTGATACCCCGTGGGGCCCGTCCCCTGAGCCGCACCATATTGGTGCTGACCGCAGTCTCGTCGATAAACACCAGCCGGGCGGGATTAAGCATGCCTTGCTCTCGTATCCAGCGTCGGCGCGCGCGGGCCACCTCCGCTCTTTGTCGTTCCGCGGCTTGCAGGCTTTTTTTTGAAGGTGATGTCGTGCCGAGCAAAAAAACGCGAAAGCGCGCTCTTGCTGGTTCGAATCCGTCGCTTGAACAGTTCGACGAGCGCCTCCTTCAAGGTCAGATCAGGCCGTTCGGCAACGAGAGCCAATATCTGCTCCGCGTGCGCTTCCAACGGAGACACACTTCCGCCGCGCGGCTTCGGCGCAGCACTCTGGTTCTCGCTCCAGCGCTGCAGCCATTTAACCGCCGAACTTGCACTGATGTCGAAACGCTCAGCCGCCTCACGTCGCGACGCGCCCTCCATTTCCACCGCTCCGATCACGCGTTCCCGCAGGTCCCCAGAATACGACCTTGGCATTGCTCACCCCCCGAAAAGGAGAATCAATGTCCAGAGACTCGCTCCTCCCTAACCTCTTGGGAATCCCATCAATTCAAATCGGCCGGGAACCGCTTTAGCAAGCGTCGACGCAAGGAGGGTGGCAACAGTCAGCGTACGCATCCTGTCCCGAACGCGACCAATCAGACAGGTGCCGAGGCGCAGCCGCAGACAACAATAACGGAGAATTCGTTCCCTGCATGCTGACTAAAGCGGTTCCCATTCGATTTAAATCGGGAGGATTCCCAAGAGGCTAAAGATGAGCGAGTTTGTGTGCATTGATTCTCTCTCACGGGGGCTGGCGATGCCGAAGGCCTATTCTGGTGACCTGCGGGAACGCGTTATCGAAGCTGTGGAGACAGGGGCGTCGCGACGCGAGGCGGCCGAATGTTTTGAGGTGAGTGTGAGCTCGGCGGTAAAGTGGCTGCAGCGCTGGCGCGAGCGCAGGAGCGCCGCGCCGAAGCCGCGCGGCGGAAGCATCTCTCTTCTGGAAGAGTTCGCCACCGAGATCCTGGCTGTGGTTGCCGAACGGCCGGACCTAACCCTGGTCGAGACGGTTGCCGAACTGCGCAAGCGACGGATCAAAACCAGCCGCAGCTCGCTTTGGCGGTTTTTCGATCGGCACAACATCACCCTTAAAAAAAAGCCTGCAGGCGGCCGAGCGACAGCGAGCAGATGTCGCGCAAGCGCGCCGACGTTGGATGCGAGAGCAAGGCATGTTTGATCCCGCCCGGCTGTTGTTTATCGACGAGACGGCGGTCAGCACGAACCTGGTGCGGCTCAACGGGCGGGCGCCACGTGGCGAGCGAGTGGTCGGCAGCGTTCCGCTCGGAACATGGGAGACAATCACCTTTGTGGCCGCCTTGCGCCACAATAAAATGACCGCACCGATGGTACTCGAGGGAGCCATGACCGGCGAGATGTTCCTCGCTTATGTCGTGCAGTGCTTGGTTCCCACGCTCAAGCGCAATGATATAGTTGTGATGGACAACTGCCGGGTCCATCTGGGGCCCGGCATTCGGGAGGCGATCGAAAAAGCAGGAGCGTCCCTTCGCTACTTGCCGAAATACTCGCCCGATCTCAATCCAATCGAAATGCCTTACAGCAAATTCAAGACATTCCTGCGCAAGGTTGCGGCGCGAACTGTCCCAGGCCTCAATCGAGCAATTCGCTCGTTCATCCCACTGCTCAGTCCGCAAGAATGTGCCAATTATTTCAGGCATGCAGGCTATGCTTCAATATGACCGGAATCCGCTTTAGTCGAGGTTCCTATGAGAACTCCCGTATTAATTATTGTCACCGCCGTCGCAACGCTGACTATTAGCACTCTTGCGATCATGAATGGCGCCTGCAAGAGCAGCTATCACGAGTGGTGCGCTTCCAAGTTGGCATACAACATCAAATAAAGAGCGCACGTGGCAAATGGTACTACGAAGAAAACCAACGCCACAAGACGCTTAATTGTTGTCATCTTCCAACCGCTTCGCGTCCGCCAAGAATACTGCCAGGTAGTTACCGAGCCTAAGCTCGGCCACAAAAAAAGAACCCCAAGCACTGTACGCACTCAGGGTTCCGTAGTTGTTGCCTCAACTTAGGCTTATCTAGCCGGGGCGGCTTGGGGTGTCGGGGGATGGGGGAGCCGCCTCGGTTGGCCTAATCATTAAGATCTAAGATCGTGCGTTTTGCGCCGCAATGCGGCACACGCATTAGTGTTGTCCGCTCACAACTCCGTAACTGTGATCCAGATCAAAGCGCGCAGCCTCCCCTAAAGAAAGGGTGATCGTTAGGTATAGTGGGGTTTAAGGGGCAGTCGTTTTTCCTGTTGGAAAGCTGCCGTGGCGTACAAAATTACAGCTACCTCTGTTGGTGCGGTGCTAGGCGCAACGGTTATCGTCGCATTAGCGCATTCTTCCGCTGTCACGAATGACGTAAAGATTCCTAAGGCTGCAAGGCTCGCTGTTTTGAGGAGCCAAGTTGATCCCGGATGCCCACAGATTGCGTGGCCGTATGGATGCGAGTGGCATCCGCCAATACATCCACGAAACAAACATGTCTTAATCGAACAGCGGCGGCGGCATCAGTTTAGCTCATTAGAATGAACGCCCAGGTGCGGGCCCGATTGGCTAATCCCGCCAAAACCCCTTGAACCGATCCGGCGCTAGGGCGGCATACCGCGTTGTATTCTGGATATTCCGATGGCCGAGACAAGCCTGCAGCGACCGGGTGCCGTGGCCAGCGTTAGCTAGGGCATAGCCACCGGCATGGAGGATTTGCAAACGCTGACGTTACGCATTAGCAATCACATTGACCAAAGAAATTCAGAGCAAAAAGCAGTCTATAATTGTCTGCGCACGATAGAAAAAAACACAAGATAGACGATCAACACAGTAAGGGTGACCAGCGCTGGCGGATCGCCGACGTTCGGCCTGCATTTGCTATGCCCCCAACTAAATAGTTGCGCCAAAAGCCCTTGAGCCGCATGGGGGAAGTTCGGTGTAACGCACCATAGTCCAGTCTTTACGATTTCATGGGCGAAACGTGGGCGCGCTTGAAACCGCATTGCGCTAAATTGTTGAAATATCTGGTGGGCGCTGTAGGGATTGAACCTACGACCTCTCCCGTGTGAAGGGAACGCTCTCCCGCTGAGCTAAGCGCCCGGTCCAGAACTGCGATTTAGGCGGCGCCTCTTCAGGGTGTCAAGCGAGCGGAAAAGCCGCGCAAATCCCGGCTCAATTAGTCGACGCGACGCGCGAGGCGGTCGATTGCAGGGCGCGGATGCGGTCGGCGAGCGTGTTCTTGTTTTCCGCGACGGTGTCGCCGTTTTCGGCAGCCGCCTCGCCGCGGCCGGTAGCCGGGACAACGCGACTGGCGCTCGCTGCTTCGGCCAGCATGGATTCGATGGGCGAGCCGGGGCCTTCGAGCGTCGCAGTAAGGCGTGCCACCTCGGCGGCGACGTCGTTAATGCGCTCGCGCAGGAGCGCATTCTCGACGCGCTCGGCGGCCCAGGTCGATTCGGTGTCGCGTTTCATGGTGCCGATCTCGCGCTGCAGCTTGGTGCGCTCTTCGATCGCCGCGGCGAGCTGCGCTTCAAGTTGCGCGATGTCGGAACGGAAGCGATCCACCGCCGTGCTCGAACGGCTGCCGGAGGTGGATAATTCGCCGCGCAGATCGGCCTCGATCTTGCGCGCATCGTCGAGTTCGTTGCGCACGCGCTCGAGCTGATAATCGCGCTCGGCCAGCATGCGGCCCTGATCGCCGAGCCGCGCTTCGAGGTCCTGGACGCGGCGACTGAGCAGCTCGGCTTCGCTCTGATGCACGAAGAGCTGCCGCTCGAGATCGGTGGTCCGCGTACCGAGGTCGCCGAGCTTGCCGCGCGCCGCGGTCAATTCATTCCCGGCGGTTTCGGCATCGGCGCGCTCGCGCTCCAGCCGGCGCTCGGTCTCCGCGACCGCCCGTTCGTAATCGGCGACACTCACCTTCATCGCCTCGACCTGGGTGCGGAATGCCGCAATCTCGGTGCGCTGGCTATCGGCGATCAGCGATCGTTCGCCGAGCTCGCCCAGAAGCTTCGTCAGCTCCGCCTCCTTGTCGGCAAGGTGCCGCTCGGCTTCGCGCAGCGAGCTCGACTTGATCTGGAATTCCTCTTCGGTGGCGCGCAACTGGTCGCGCAGCGTCTTGTCGCGCGCCTCCAAGGCAAAGATCGTGGCGGTTTTTTCGCCGAGCTCTTTCTTGAGCTGATTGATGGCGTCGCTCTTCTTGCCGAGCTCCGCGAGCTGCGTCGTCGTCTTGGTCTTCATCTTCTCGACGCTCATTTCGAGGCGTCGGGTCGACATGGCGAATTCGGCGCGGAGCTGGTCCTTGTCGGCACGGATCTCGGCGATCGACAGCGGGGTGGCCGCTTCGAGCCGCTTCATGGTCAGGCGGACCGCTCGATTGTGGACGAGCGGAACGAACAAGAGGCAAAGCAGCGCCGCAACGAGAAATCCGATACCGAAATACATGACCGATTCGATCATGACGCTACGCCTCCAAGCCCCGGCCTATTCCTTGCCCGCGTGCGGGGCAGGGAAGGCAGAGGGAACGCACAACCATGCCATGAGGCTGCCCCACCGCACCACATTTACGAACGGTTAACCTAAACCGAGTTTGTCCGCTGCGCCATCGTTTCGCGACGTGTGCTGCCTTTCGCCGGCAAGCGACGCATCAAAACGGATTCCAAGTCGGCTGCTGGGTGAACTTCAGGTATCCTAGATTGGCGCCGAGGCGAAAACCGACGCCGGACCGGATCGGCACCAGCACGATATTATTGGCGGTAAGCGCGGTCATGCCGAAACCACCAATAAAGTAGGCGGAACCGTTGACGCCGCCAAAGCGGTCGAAGATCGCCTGGGTGGCAGGGAGATTATAGACCAGCATCATGGTCCGCGCTCCGTCGGCGCCGGCGTCAAAGCCGATGCTCGGACCCTCCCAGAACACGCGCAAATCGCCGGCATTCTTGGTGTAAAGCGTGCCGTCGCCGTAGCGCAGGCCGCCGACGAAGGCGCCGCTGCCTTCTTCGCCCAGGATGTAGCCGTTCGGCTCGCCCCATTGGCTGAAGGCTTTCTGCATGATCATGGCGAGCCCGCGGGAGACGCCGCCGAAGAAATGATGTCCGGCCTCGATCAATTCGTCCGGCGCAAAATGATTGGAATCGTGGGGGGGCGGCGGCGGGCCGGGAGCGGCTGCCGGCGGCGGTTGCTGCTGCGGCATGGTCTGGGCGCCGACCGGACCGGCCGCGAGCGATGCAACGACCATGGCGATACCGGCGACGCGCAAGGTGAGATTCATCGTCAGCTCCCCGCTTAACCCCTTGCTCACGCAATCGGCTCTAACTGGAAGCCGAACCGATCCAAATCAGCCCAGCTTTTGCCGAGACTATGACCACAGCACGGCGAAAACGGAAGCAATACTGCGCCGCTGTTGCAGGCTGCGCGGGGCTTGCGGCCTATGCCGGCCTTGTTTTTGTGCTGACCGCCGGGCCGCCGACGTCGCGCGCCTCTGCCACCGAACGGATTGTGGCGGACTGGCACACCGGACTAGCGATCGACGGCTATGATCCGGTCGCCTTTTTTACCGACGGCAAACCGACACAGGGCAGTCCCAATCTTGAATTGCGTTATGCTGGCGTGGTCTGGCGATTTATCAATGTCGGCGATCGCGCCGCATTTGCCGCCAGCCCCGATGTCTATATGCCGCAATATGGCGGCTACGATCCGCTTGGCGTGGCCCATGGCATTGCAGTCGCGGGCAATCCGAATGTATGGCTGATTGCCGACGAAAAACTGTTCCTGTTCTACGACGACGACCGACGCGACAAGTTCGTCGCCGGACCGGATCGTGTCATCGGACCTGCCGACCGAAAGTGGCCGGCGGTACTGAATGGGCTTATCCCGTAATCGGTTGACCCGACGCGATAAAAGCCGGGATCAAAAGATCCGGGCTCGCGAATTGCAGCAGTGAGCCATCCGGTGCGGCTACGCCGCCGCCTGCCGCCGTAAGGATGGCGTGACCCGCCGCGATGTCCCAGTCCCGCGTCGGCGCGAGCCGCGGATAAATATCGGCAGCGCCTTCGGCGACGCGGCAGAATTTGATCGACGATCCGGACTGCACAAGCTTGGCCTGCGGAAAGCCACCGACATAAGCGCGGGTATGCGCATCGAGATGCGAGCGGCTGACCACGATGGCGACTTCCCGCGACGGCCGCGGCCGGGTGTGGATTTGGGCTGGCGCCGTGCCGCCGGCGGCGATCCGGTCGGCGCCACGGCCGACAATGCCGCGCCACGTCAGGTGTAAGGCCGGCGCGCAGATAATCCCCAGCAGTGGCGCGCCGCCGGACATCAGCGCGATATTGATGGTATATTCGTCACGGCCGGCGATGAATTCGCGCGTGCCGTCGAGCGGATCGACCAGAAAATAGCTGCCGCGCGCAATCGCCGTCGGCTTTTGCCGTGCGGCTTGCTCCTCCGAGATGATCGGCAGTGCGGGCGCAAGCCGCTGCAGGCCCGCGCAAATGACGGCTTCGGCGGCTTCGTCCGCCGCGGTGACCGGCGAGCCGTCCGCTTTGGTGCGCACATCAGTCCCGGAGGACAAATCGAGGATCGTTTCCGCCGCCTGCGCGGTAAGCTTGGTCAGCTCTTCCATCAGCGCAGCAGAGGAGGCGGCGTCTAAGCTTGGCACGGATGGTTCCCAGGGTTTCCCGAAAGGGCTTGCGATCTAGCACGGCTCGCGCCGGAGGGCACGATTGCCGAATCGCCCGCGCTGTGACACGGACGGGCTTTATCTCGTGCTGCGGAGTTGCGCATGTCCGCCCCTGTTTCCGGTCCCATCAGCATCGGCGCCCTCGATCTGGCGGCACTGCTGTGTTCGCGCGTTTGCCACGACCTGATCAGTCCCGTGGGCGCCATCGTCAATGGGCTCGAGGTGCTGGAAGAGGATAAGGACGAAGAAACCAAGACCTTTGCTCTCGATTTGATCAAGAAGAGCGCCGGTCAGGCTTCCGCCAAGCTGCAATTCTGCCGGCTGGCCTTCGGCGCCGCCGGCTCCGCCGGCGCACAGATCGAGCTCGGCGACGCGGAAAAAGCCGCACGCGGCCTCATCGAAGACGGCAAGACGGCAATCGTCTGGAACCTGCCGCGAGAATTGGTGCCGAAAAACCGGGCGAAGCTTCTTCTTAATATGCTGATGGTTGGCGGCGGCGCCATTCCGCGAGGGGGCACGCTGACCGTCGATCCCTTCGAGGGGGGGTATCGGGTCACCGCGTCCGGGCTTAATGCCCGGGTGACTGCGGCCACGGCCGAACTCCTCAGCGGCAGCCCAGCCCACCCGGTCGACGCCCACGCCATCCAGCCGCTCTATACCGGTATCCTGGCTCGGGATTGCGGATTGACCGTTTCGGCGGCCCTCGACGGTGAAGCGGTGGTTGTAACGGCCCGTTGACCGGTTTTTGTCAGATTTGCGAGCGCGATTCCGGGCGTTCCGCAACTGAAATTAAACCCTTTGCCAACAGACTAAGCCGACCCGATCAGGCGTAGCGCGCCTGGCGAGGACGGCGCGCGTCCTGCGCGGCTGGCAAGTGGAATGCACGCTCTGCGTGTTGCCGGCGATTGGCCGGCGGCGACGAGGCGCCTGGAATGGACGAGTTGCTGCGCGACTTTCTCACTGAGACCGGCGAGAGCCTCGATCTCGTCGACGCCCAGCTTGTGCGTTTCGAGCAGGAGCCGAATAACGGCGGCATCCTTGGCAATATTTTTCGCCTTGTTCACACCATCAAAGGCACTTGCGGCTTTCTCGGCCTGTCGCGGCTCGAAACGCTGACGCACGCCGCCGAGACTTTGATGGGAAAATTCCGCGATGGCATGCCGGTCACGGCCGAGGCGGTGACGCTCATTCTTTTGACCATCGACCGCATCAAGTCGATCCTCGGCGAACTCGAGGCGAAAGAGCAGGAGCCCCCCGGCAATGACGCCGACCTGATCGAGCGGCTGGCGCGCATGGTGCAGGAAACGGCGGCGCCGCCGCCGCCACCGCCACCGCCGCAAGAACCGGCGGCTGAGGACGCCGATCAGCGCCGCAGTGCGACCGCAGCCGCAGAGCCCGAAAAGCCCGCAGCCGAGGCGAACGAAAAGCTTGCCGGCCATTCGATCCGGGTCAGCGTCGACACGCTCGATCGCCTGATGACGACGGTTTCGGAGCTGGTGCTCACGCGCAACCAGCTGCTCGAGATCGTGCGCCGCTACGAAGAGTCCGATTTCAAGGTGCCGCTGCAGCGGCTGTCCAATGTCACCGCCGAGCTGCAGGAAGGCGTAATGAAGACGCGCATGCAGCCGATCGGCAATGCGTGGCAGAAGCTGCCGCGCATCGTGCGCGACCTGTGCGCCGAACTCGGCAAAGAGATCGAGCTCGAAATGCACGGCGCCGAGACCGAGCTCGATCGCCAGGTTCTCGAATTGGTGCGCGATCCGCTGACGCATCTGGTACGCAACTGCGCGGATCACGGCATCGAGAGCCCGGCCGCGCGGATCGCCGCCGGCAAGCCGAGGGTCGGCACCATCCGGCTCACCGCCTGCCATCAGGGCGGTCACATCATCATTGAGATCGCCGACGACGGCCGCGGCCTCGACGCCGCGCGCATCAGGGCCAAGGCCATCGAGACCGGGCTCGCCAGCGAAGCCGATCTGGCCGGCAAATCCGATGGCGAGATCTCCAATTTCATCTTCGCGCCCGGCTTTTCCACCGCCGCGCAGGTGACCAGCATTTCCGGCCGCGGCGTCGGCATGGATGTCGTGCGCAGCAATATCGAGCAGATCGGCGGCACGGTGGAGCTGAAGTCCGCGGCCGGCGCCGGAACGAGCTTCATCATCAAGATTCCGCTGACGCTCGCCATCGTCTCGGCGCTGATCGTCGAAGCCGCCGGCGAACGCTTCGCCATTCCGCAGCTCTCCGTGCTGGAGCTGGTTCGCGCCGGGGGCACCGGCGAGCATCGCATCGAACGGATCAAAGACACGCCGGTGTTGCGGCTGCGCAATCAGCTATTGCCGCTCGCTGTATCTGAAGGACGTTTTCCGTCTCGACGACAGCGAGCGCGACAGCGGCTTCGTCGTCGTGATCCAGGTCGGCAATCAGGTGTTCGGCGCCGTCGTCGACGGCGTGCTGCACACCGAGGAGATCGTGATCAAGCCGATGTCGTCGAAGTTGCGGCACATCGCGGTGTTTTCCGGCACGACCATTCTCGGCGACGGCTCGGTCATCATGATCATCGACCCGAACGGCGTGGCTCAGGCGCTCGGCCGCGCCGCCCAGGCCGCGCAAGCCGAGGCGCCGGAGCTCAAACAAGGCGAGGCGGCCGTGGCGGACGACATCGTCTCGCTCTTGGTCTTCCGCGCCGGCTCGCTAGCAGCTCAAGGCCGTGCCGCTATCTCTGGTCACCCGCCTCGAGGAGATCGATTGCCGCCGTATCGAGATCTCCGACGGCCGCCATCTCGTGCAATATCGCGAACAGCTCATGCCGCTCGTTCGCATCGATGCCGAGGCCGGCCTGAAAACAGAAGGCGCCCAGCCGATCCTGGTATTCTCCGATCACGGCCGCTCGATGGGTCTTGTGGTCGACGAGATCGTCGACATCGTCGAGGACAAGCTCGACATCGAAGTCGTCAGCAACCGTCCGGGCGTGCTCGGTTACGCCGTGGTTAAGGGCAACACCACCGAGATCCTCGATGTCGCGCATTTCCTGCCACAGGCCTTCGAGGACTGGTTCCGCCGCCGCGACGGGGCCAAGCCCGGGCCGGCGCGTACGATCCTGCTGGTCGACAATTCGCCCTTCTTCCGCGACATGCTGGCGCCGCTGATTAAGGCCGCCGGCTACCGGGTGATCGCTGTCGGATCGGGCAGCGAAGCGCTGGCTGCGCTCAAATCCGGCAAGCGCATCGATGTCGTCGTGACCGACGTCGAAATGCCCGAGCTGGACGGCTTTGCGCTGGCGCAGGCAATGCGCAGCGCACCGGCGACCGCCGCGATCCCAATCATCGCGCTTGCCGCCATGGTTTCCGACGAGACGATCGCGCGCGGGCGCGCCGTCGGGTTCCACGACTTCGTCGCCAAATTCGATCGACCCGGACTGATCGCCGCGATCAAGGAACAAAGCGCCGATCTCGAGCAGGCAGCGTGAGCGCGATGAACGACAACACCAGCGTGAGCGACTACGTCACCTTCACCACCGCCGGCCAGCTGTTCGGGCTGCCGATTGAACGCGTGCAGGACGTGTTCAAGCCGAGCCGCATGACCCGAGTGCCGCTGGCCGGGCCGGAAATCGCCGGCGTGCTCAATCTACGCGGCCGCATTGTCACGGCGATCCATCTCAGCAATCGGCTCGATCTTCCGTCGCGCTCCGACGATCGGCCGCCGATGGCGATCGGCATCGAATGCGGTGCCGAATCGTTCGGCCTGCTGGTCGACACCGTGGGTGAGGTGCTCAAGCTCGCGGACGGCGAGCGCGAAGTTAACCCGATCAATCTCGACCGCAAGCTGGCCCGTGTCGCCGCCGGCGTATTCCGGCTCGACGGCCAGCTTCTCGTCGTCCTCGACGTCGACCGCGTGCTCGATCTGACCGCCGAGACGATGGCAGCATGAACACGACAGTAACACGACCCGCGGCTTTACCCGCGCGCGACTAAAGCGAGGAGAACTATGAAAACGTGTCTGGTTGTTGACAACTCCAGCGTCATTCGAAAGGTGGCGCGGCGAATTCTCGAAGGGCTCGAATTCCAGATCGTGGAAGCCGAGAACGGCGAGGAAGCGATCGTATCGTGTCAGACGCAAATGCCGGACGCGATCCTGCTCGATTGGAACATGCCGAAAATGGACGGCTACGATTTCCTTCGGGCGCTGCGGCGGCTGCCCAGCGGCGATCGGCCCAAAGTGGTGTTCTGCACCACCGAGAACGACGTCGCGCACATCGCGCGGGCGCTGCACGCCGGCGCCAACGAATACATCATGAAGCCGTTCGATAAGGACATCGTCGAAGCCAAGTTCCAGGAAGTCGGGCTGATCTGAAGCATGATGCGGAAGACCGAAGATCGGTTGACCGAAGAGGTCGCGCCCCAGCCGTTGTAGATCGGCTGGTCTTCGCGTTGGCGAAGTCTGTCAGTGTCAAAAAGTCCGCGTACCGAGAGTCCTTGTCGCATGAGTACCGTCCTCGCAGCCGCAAGTCCTGCGCTCCGGACCGCAAACCCGCTCCGTGTTATGGTCGTCGATGACGCCATCGTCGTGCGCAGCCTGTTGGCGCGCTGGGTCGACGCCGAGCCGGACATGGAAGTCATCGCCTCGCTGCGCACCGGCCGCGAAGCGGTGGCGCAAATCGAGCAATGCGACGCCGACGTCGTCGTGCTCGATATCGACATGCCGGAGCTCGACGGCATCTCGGCTCTGCCGCTGCTGCTGCAGAAAAAGCGCGATCTGGTCGTCATCATGGTGTCGACGTTCACGCGGCGCAGCGCTGAAATCAGCTTGCGCGCGCTGGCGCTCGGCGCCAAGGACTACATTCCGAAGCCGGAAACGACGCGCGAGGCGACGACTTCGGTCGAGTTCCACCGCGAATTGATCGAAAAAATCCGCACCCTGGGGCGCCACCGGTTTGCGCCGCGCGCTTATGCGCGGGCGCCAACGCCGGGAACGGCGCCGATATCGCACGGCAAGCATGCCCCGGCGCTGCGCGCGCGCAAAACCCCCTTGCATGACGCCGCGCCGTTGCAGCTGCGGCCGTTCTCCCCCGTCCCGCCGCGCGTGCTTTTGATCGGCTCCTCGACCGGCGGGCCGCAGGCGCTCACCGCCCTGATCGAAAAGCTGCCCGCCGCAGTGGACCGTGCGCCGGTTTTGATTGCGCAGCATATGCCGCCGATGTTCACCACCGTGCTGGCGGAGCATCTGTCGCGCGCGGGCGGCCGCGGCGCGCACGAAGCCGAGGACGGCGAGCCGGTGCTGGCCGGCGGCATTTATGTTGCGCCGGGCGGCCGCCACATGCGCGTCGCGCGTGACGGCGACGCAATTCGGATCGCACTGGGTGACGATCCGCCGATCAATTTTTGCAAACCTGCGGTGAATGCCCTGTTCAGTTCGGCGGCTCCGATATGGGGTGCGGCGTCGCTGGCGCTCGTTCTCACCGGCATGGGCACCGACGGTACACAGGGTGCCCTCGACATCGTGGCGGCCGGCGGCAGCGTCATTGCTCAGGATGAGGCGACGAGCGTGGTGTGGGGCATGCCGCGCTCAGTGGCGCAGGCCGGCTTGTGCTCGGCCGTGCTGCCGCTCGACCAGATCGCGCCGAAAATCATCCGGCTGTTCTCGGGAGCGCGCTCGTGACGCCGCTCGATTACGATTTTCTGCGCACCTGCCTGAAGGTCCGCTCCGGTCTCGTGCTGTCGGCCGACAAGCAGTATCTGGTCGAAAGCAGGCTGCTTCCGGTCGCCCGCAAAGCCGGGCTTGCCAACCTCGCCGAGCTCGTGACGGCCCTCAAGCTGGCGCAGGATACCGCGTTGATGACAACCGTCGTCGAAGCGATGACGACCAACAAATCGTTTTTTTTCCGCGACAAGATGCCGTTCGAGCATTTCCGTTCGACGATCATGCCGGCGCTGTTTGCGGCGCGACGGTCGTCGCGTACCATCCGCATATGGTGCGCGGCGGCGGCGACCGGTCAGGAACCGTATTCGCTTGCGATGTGCCTGAAAGAGATGGAGGGCGAAATCGCCGGCTGGCGCATCGAATTGCTCGCCACGGATCTCTCCAGCGAGGTGCTGGAAAAGGCGCGCAGTGGGCGCTATACCCAATTCGAAGTGCAGCGCGGTTTGCCGATCCAGCTTTTGATCAGGCATTTCGCTCAATCCGGCGAGCTTTGGCAGATCGCTCCCGACATCCGCGCCATGGTACGCTACCGGCAGCTTAATCTGCTCGCCGATTTCACCCAGCTCGGCACCTTCGATCTCATTTTTTGCCGCAACGTGCTGATCTATTTCGATCAGGTGACCAAGACCGACGTGCTCAACCGGCTGGCGCGGGTCATGGCGCAGGACGGCTTCCTCGTCCTTGGCGCCGCGGAAACGGTCGTCGGGCTTACCGATCGCTTCAAGATGGTGCACGACAAGCGCGGCCTTTATGTTCCGGCCGCGCCAACCTCCCGGTTTACCAGCGTAGGCGCCGCCAAGCCTGGCCCTCGCCTCGTCGCCATCAACGGCGGCCGTTAGGCAAAGCACGCCGTCAAGACCACGCCAGAAACTTACTCTGTGCTATCTTTGGTGGCTGATGCCTGCGGGAGATGCAAATGACATCCGGCCGCTATTTCGGCCGCAAGACATTGCCTCCATGAGTAAAGCGGGCGTCCGGCTCGGCGATGCAGCATGGATGTGCGATCCCAACGGCAATAGTGGCTTTGCCGATCACGGCAATGCGCGCCACGTCTATGCCGCGCTTGAAAAAGGGATCATGCCGCCCGACAAAAAGTGGTCGCAACAGGCGCTCGACACCTACAAAACCTGGATGAGCGACGGTTTCGGCGCTTAGTTTAAGACACAACAAAAACCCCGGCCAGTGGCCGGGGTTTTGCCGTCTCGGTCTTACCGTGTTCGTCAGGCCGGAATCTTGACCTCGTCCTCGGCCGGCTCGCGCAGCGCATAGCCGCGGCCCCATACCGTCTCGATGTAATTCTTGCCGTTACTGGCATTGGCGAGCTTCTTGCGCAGCTTGCAGATGAAGACGTCGATGATCTTCAGCTCCGGCTCGTCCATGCCGCCATAGAGATGATTGAGGAACATCTCTTTGGTCAGCGTCGTGTCTTTGCGCAGGCTCAGGAGCTCCAGCATCTGGTACTCCTTGCCGGTCAGGTGGACCCGGGCGCCGTTGACCTCGACGGTCTTGGTGTCGAGGTTGACGCAGAGATCGCCGGTATTGATGACCGACTGGGCGTGCCCCTTGGAGCGGCGCACGATAGCGTGGATGCGCGCGACCCGTTCGTCCTTGTGGAACGGCTTGGTCATATAGTCGTCGGCGCCGAAGCGGGGACCCCGCACCTTGTCCTCGATGCCGGCGAGGCCGGAGAGGATCAGGATCGGCGTCTTGACCTTCGATACGCGGAGCGAGCGCAAAACCTCGAAGCCAGACATATCCGGCAAGTTCAGGTCCAGCAGGATGATGTCGTAGTCATAGATCTTGCCGAGATCGATGCCTTCTTCGCCGAGATCGGTG
The DNA here is from genome assembly GCA_963784325.1 of uncultured Alphaproteobacteria bacterium. GTDB lineage: Bacteria > Pseudomonadota > Alphaproteobacteria > Rhizobiales > Xanthobacteraceae > BOG-931. Next base: position 14,749 of record CAWARC010000002.1, read on the forward strand.
GTGTAGACGTTGAAGCTCTCGGATTTGAGCAT
>CAWARC010000003.1:0-10603 GCA_963784325.1 uncultured Alphaproteobacteria bacterium
CTGTGCCAGGCTTTCTAGCTCGTCGTGCCCGCGCTTATCGCGGGCATCTCCATCGCGAGGCAGCCATGCCCCAACCATCCGAATTCGAAACATCCGACCCGCGCCTCTATCGCCCGCATGTCGCGCGCAATCGCGAGCCGATTCTTGAGGTATTGAGGCGCATTCTGCCGCCGCGCGGGCTCGTGCTCGAAATTGCCAGCGGCACCGGCGAGCATGCGGCGTATTTTGCCGGCGAGCTAACCTTACTGACTTGGCAGCCCACCGACCCCGATGAACGGGCGCTCACCAGTATCGCCGCGCATCGCGCGGCCGCCGGCTTAGCTAATCTGCTGCCGCCTCTGCGGCTCGATGTTCATACCGAGCAATGGCCGATTGAACGGGCCGATGTCGTCATGTGCTGCAACATGATCCACATTGCGCCATGGTCGGCTTGCGCGGGCTTGATCGCCGGCGCAGCGCGCGTGTTGTCGGCCGGCGGCATTCTCTATCTCTACGGCCCTTACAAAATCGACGGCCGGCACACCGCGCCGAGCAATGAGGCCTTCGACGCGCAATTGCGAAGCCAAAACGCGGCGTGGGGCATCCGCGACCTCGGCGAAGTGACGGCGCTTGCCCAGCGCTATGATTTTAGACTGACTGAGACCGTGGCCATGCCGGCCAATAATTTGAGCGTTATTCTCCGCCGCAGCGCCTAGCGTTCCGACACTGTGCGGGGTCCCCTGAGCAGCAGTGGCGCAGCCCTCAAGGCCGCCTATACTGCGGATTCTCACAGGAGGCGGGAGTGATCGAGCTCTACCACCATGGTTCGTCGGTCTGTGCCGCCAAAGTCCGCTTCGCGCTCCATGAAAAGGGGTTGGAGTGGCGCGGCCACTATCTCGATATCCTCAAGGGCGAGCAGTTCGATCCGGGCTATCTAAAGATCAATCCCAAAGGCGTGGTTCCGACCTTAGTGCATGACGGCAAGGTGATCCCGGAATCGACGGTCATTTGCGAATATGTCGAGGAGACCTTTGCCGATCGTCCGATACTCCCTGCTACGCCTTACGAAAGAACGCGCGTGCGTATCTGGACGAAGGCCGTCGACGAGGAACTGCATCCGGCCTGCTCGGCGATTACGTATGTGGTCTCGCATCGACATACGATTTTGCGAAACGGCGTGGGCGGTTTCGAAGATTTCGTCAAGCAAGGCGGTGCGGAGGGCATCGGCGCGCGCACGCTCAAATGGCAGTGGCTTCAGCACGGCCTCGCTGCGCCGGGCGCCGCGGACAAAATCCGGCTATACGCCGGCTACCTCCGCATGATGGAAAACGCGCTGGGCGATTCCCCTTGGCTTGTCGGCAATACCTTCTCTATGGCCGACATCGCGATGACGCCATACGTCAATCGTCTCGATGCGCTCGCCATGAGCGGACTGTGGCAAGACGGACGGTTACCTAGGGTCGAACGCTGGTTCGAACGGGTGAGAGAACGTCCGACATTCAAGCCGGCGCTGCTGGATTGGATGCCGCAGGATCTTGCGGCCGAAATGCGGGACAATGGGCGAAAGTCCTGGCCTGAGGTGAGAAAACTTCTCGATCTTTGAAAGACCCTAATCCGGAGAACGCGCCCATGAATCGCCAGGCTTCCACCAACCGCGTCTACAACATTGCCGTCATTCCCGGCGACGGAATCGGCAAGGAAGTCGTTCCCGAAGGCGTGCGGGTGCTCGAAGCAGCGGCCAAGAAATTCGGTTTCGAATTGCGTCAGGACAACTTCGACTTCGCTTCCTATGACTATTACGCCAAGCATCAGCGCATGATGCCGGAGGACTGGAAGGAGAAGATCGGCCGCCACGACGCGATCTTCTTCGGCGCGGTTGGCTGGCCGGCGAAGATGCCCGATCACGTCTCGCTGTGGGGGTCGCTGATTCTGTTCCGGCGCGAGTTCGACCAGTACATCAATCTGCGCCCGGTACGGCTGATGCCGGGGGTGCCGTCGCCGCTGGCCAATCGCAAGCCCGGCGACATCGATTTCTGGGTGGTGCGCGAGAATACCGAAGGCGAATATTCCGCGATCGGCGGCCGCATGTTTGCGGGCACCGAGCGCGAAGTGGTGGTGCAGGAAACCGTGCTGTCGCGCATCGGCGTCGACCGGGTGCTGAAATTCGCCTTCGAGCTTGCGCGCAAGACCCCGAAGAAGCATTTGACTTCGGCAACCAAGTCGAACGGCATCGCCATCACCATGCCGTACTGGGACGAGCGCGTCGAAGCGATGGCGAAGAACTTTCCCGACGTGAAGTGGGACAAATATCACATCGACATTCTCACCGCGCTGTTCGTGCTCAAGCCGAACAAGTTCAACGTCGTGGTGGGATCGAACCTGTTCGGCGATATCCTTTCCGACCTCGGGCCGGCCTGCACCGGCACCATCGGTATCGCGCCCTCGGGCAACATCGATCCCGAACGCCGATTTCCGTCGCTGTTCGAGCCGGTGCACGGCTCGGCGCCCGATATCGCCGGCCAGGGCATCGCCAATCCGATCGGCCAGATCTGGTCCGGCGCGATGATGCTGGAGCATCTCGGCGAACCCGAAGCCGCCGCCGCGATCGTCAAGGCCATCGAGCGTGTCCTCGCCGAGCCAAAGCTGCGCACACGCGATCTCGGTGGCGCCGCCGATACGGTGAGTTGCGGCAAGGCGGTTGCGGCGGCGCTGATGTAAGTCACGCCAGCGCAACGCAATCGATCTCGACGTCGAACGGCCCGTGCCAAGGCAGCACGCAAACAAAGCCGCGCGCCGGCGGATCGTGCGGGAAATACCGCGCATAGACGGCGTTGATGGCGGCGAAATATTTGGCATCGGTGCAATAGATGGTGCACCTGAGAACCTTGTCGAGCGATGAGCCCGCTGCGGCTAGGCAAAGCTTGATTTGCTCAAGCGCAATCTCGGCCTGCCGCTCGACCGGCAGGCGTTTGATCTCGCCGGTTTCCGGGTCGTAGGGCGGAATATTCGACACGAAGATCAGGCCGCCGCCGCGCACGGCGGGTGACGACGGTACGTTGCGGGCTTTGCTTCGGCTTGACAACGGTTCGACGCGGATGATTTCGCGATTCATGGCTAATCCTTTTGCTTGATACTGCCCGCCGAATAGTCGCGGCAGCGCCGGCATTTGTCGCGTTCAATCGGTTCGGCGCAGACCGAAGCATCTTCGATTGCTCGTCCGGCGGCAGGAGCGGTACAATTGCTCATGGTTGCCGCCGCCAATTTGGTCGAGGTTGCCGCGCTGGTGGGCGATACGGCGCGCGCCACCATGCTTGGCGCGCTGATGAGCGGCCAGTCATTGACGGGCGGCGAGCTCGCCTTCCTGGCGCATGTTTCGCGGTCGACGGCGAGCGAGCATCTGACGAAGCTCGTCGAGGCGCGGCTGATCGCCGTCACCAGAAGGCGCCGCTTTAGTTATTACCGCATTGCCTCGCCGCTGGTGGCGCAGATGCTGGAAAGCATCAAGGTGGTCGCCGCCATCGAGGTGCCGCCGCGTTATCAGCCGCGCTCGCTGCGCGATGACGCGACGCGCTTTGCGCGGACCTGTTACGATCATCTCGCCGGTGTGGTGGCCGTTGCCATCGCCGATGCGCTGGCGGCGCGGGACCATGTCGTGCTGGTCGGACGACGGTGGCGAAGTCACGCCGGCCGGCGCTCGTTTCCTTGGCGATTTCGGCGCCGACTTGTCGTTGCAGTCGCGCAGCCGGCGGATCTTCTGCCGGCCGTGCCTGGATTGGAGCGAGCGGCGATATCACATTGCTGGTCACGTCGGCGCCGAAATCTGCCGGTGCTGTCTGCAGCGCGGCTGGTTCGTGCGCGAGCGCGACAGCCGGGCGCTGCGCTTGACGCCCGCTGGCGCCGCGGGATTGCATGCCAGTTTTGGGGCGGATCTTAACGGCGCGCAGCTCGAAAAATCGGCGACCGCGTCCGTCGGAAAGCCGGCGAAGCTTGTCACCGCCGTCTAACGGCGGGCACGATTGTCGACTTATGGCTTGCTTCCTGTCAGCCACACCGCGTCAGCGGCAAGCTCCGGCCAGCCGATGGAGCGGCTCGAGCGCGCAGCGGCGTCCGCCGGCTTGAGCTTGGTGTCCCAGCGCGCCGCGGTGATGCGCCGGCCGGTAAATGTTGCGGCCTCGTCCGAAATGAGCCACGCCGCCGGCGGACCCATGATCTCGGGGCGCAGCATCTTGTCGCGCGGCCAGCCGGCTTCGTCGGCGATCAGCGCCGTATCGGTCGGGCCGCCCGGCACCAGCACATTGACGGTGATGCCGCTGCCGTCGATCTCCTTGGCCCACACTGCCGACATCGATTCGAGCGCCGCTTTGGCCGCGCCATAAGGCAGCACGCGCAGCATCGTGACGTAGCTCGTGGTGTTATTGACGATGCGGCCGAAGCCGTTGCGCTTCATGTCGGGCAACGCCGCGCGCACCAGCATCACCGGCGCGCGCACGAAGATCGCCATGAAGCCGTCCCAGATTTGCGGCGTCAATTCCTCGATGCCGGGAGCGCGCGCCTCGGCGTCGGGCCGGATGCTCGACATGCCGATGCCGGCATTGTTGATGACGGCTTCGATGGCGCCGAACTTGGCACGCGCCGCGGCCACGGCACTTTGGCAGCCCGTTTCAGTGCCGAGATCGGCAACGATCGGGTGCAGGCGGTCCTTGGCGGCTGCGTGCCGGGCGGTGAGTCTGTCCAGCGCGGCGCGGTCGCGATCAACTCCGGCGATCGAATGCCCTGCGGCGAGAAGCACGTCCGTTATCACGCGGCCGATTCCGCCGGCGGCGCCGGTTAACAGCACTACTCGGCCGGACTGCGAAGCCATCGCATTAACCTTCGGCGCCGGTAACGTCGTGCACCAGCTACTCCGCCGCTTGCGCTGTGGCGTGCTGCCGGAATTTCGGCATCACTTCTTGCGCTAGGAGCCGCATCGACTCGCGCTCCCACGCTTCGTTCGGTCCGCTCCAATCGAGCCCGGTCATCAGCAGCGTGCCGAACGGGCCGACTTCCTCGCGGAAGGCGACGAGCTTGTCGAGCATGGTTTTCGGCGAGCCGTAGAGCACGCAGCCTTCGGTGATGACTTCGACGGTGGCTTGCTCGTCCGGCATGTTCGGATCGGGCTTCATCACCGACAGGATGCCGACGCGCGACAGCACCTCGCGCATATAGGTGTAGAAATAATGGTTCGATCCTTGCGCGCTGAAGACGCGGTCGCGCGCCTCAGCGTCGCTGGGGGCCACCATGATATTGCGCGCCACGCGCCAGTTCTCGCTGCGCGCGGTTCGCCCGGCTTCCGCGCAGGCTTTGCCATAGCTCTGCCAATGGGTGGCGACGGCGTTGGCCGGCATATTATTGCCGGACAAAATGCCCCAGCCTTGCTGTCCGGCGACGCGCGCGGTCGGCGAATTGCGGCTACTCACCGACATGGTGACCGGCGGACCGGATTTCTGGAACGGCTTCGGCATGAAACCGATGCCGAGCCCGGGAATGATCGCGTCCTTGAGCTGGACGGAGCGGAATTCGCCGGGAAGATCGTAGGGCGGATCCTGCGCCCAGATGCGCTGGATCAGCGCGATGGATTCCATCGTCTTGCGGGCGCGCACGCCGCGATCGGCGTTGCCGAACAATTCGAAATCGGACAATAGCCCGCCCGGACCGATGCCGAGCATGAAGCGGCCGCGGCTCATATGGTCGAATTGCGCGACCTCGGCGGCGACGGTGACCGGGTCGTGATTGGGCAGGCAGATCACGCCGGTGCCGAAAGTGAGATTTTTGGTGCGCGGCAGGAGACTCGCCATGAACATCAGCGGCGAGGGGATCGGCTCACTCGAGGCCGAGAAATGTTCGCCCAGCCACAATTCGTCGAAACCGAGCTGGTCGGCGTAAAGCGCCTTCTCCTCGTCCTCGGCCAAGGTCTCGGTGAACGAACGCGCCGGCGGATGCACCGGCATCATGAACATCCCGAGCCGCATGCGTTCCTCCGCTTCTGCCTTATGCCGCGACGGTGTCCGGCTCGCGTGCCGGCACCAGGTCGCGCAGTTTCGGCGCGACCTCCTCCATGAACAGCCGCAGCGAGCGAAACACCTTTTCGCGGGTCGCCCACTTCTTTCCCGTCACGATCAACAGCGTGCCGAAGCCGCCGGAAGCCTCGTAGAATTGCCGCAGCTCCTTAGCCACCGTGTCGGGATCGCCGAGGTGATAGACGCCGGCTTCGGCGAGCTGATCGAAAGTGACCTCGTCGGCATTGAACGACATGCCATAATTCCCGGCGAACATGCGGATCAATCCGCGCTTGATCTGGTAGGTGAGCTCGTAATTGATGTCGGCGCGCAGATCGTCCATCGCCTGGCGGCGGGAATCGGCGAGATAGACGTAGCGCGCCACCGCGAACTTGCCGAGCGGAGCGGGCTGACCGGCGGCTTTGGCGGCGTGCATGTAGCGATCGGCGACTTTCCTGATCGATCCGGCCGGCTCAAGCTGGGCTCTGAGCATGGTATAGCCGCGCGTCGCAGCGAGATCGATCATGGCCGGCGTGTCGGTTGCCGTCGCCATCGGCATGTGCGGCGCATGCAGCGGTCGCGGCGTGGCGACAATGCCCTTGCCCCGCCAGTGCTTGCCGTCCCAGTCGAACGGCTCCTTGGCGGCCCAGCATCTGAGAATAAGATCGAGCGATTCGCGCAAGCGCTCGTGGCGATCCGCGTAGGACAGGCCGCGCTCGTCGGAGAACAGCGGGCTCGGAAAGCCGGAGCCGAAGCCGAAGATAAAGCGGCCGCCGCCGATGACGTGATCGGCGACCGCGGCCTGGGTCGCGGTATTGACCGGATGATGCAGGTGAATGAGCTTGACGGCAGCGCCCATGCGTATGCGCTGGGTCACCGCCGCGGCCTTGCACATCAGCAATTCGGGCACCGGCAGCGTGTCCACCTTGTCGATATAGACCGGCTCGCCGTGATGCTCGCTGATGTAGCAATCGCGAAAGCCGAGCTGATCGGCCAGTACGATCTCGGCGAGGTCCTCTTCATAAGTCTGGGCTGCAGTGGTGTGGGGGCGAAAACCGTTGGAGAAAAGGCCGAATTCCATGTCCATTCCTTGCGTTTCTTGAGGGCACGTTACGACCCTTGCCGCGGCTTGACAACGCAGCTTGACAGCGACCGGACTACCCCGCCAATTCCATAGGAATGAGTAGGGAGTTGCGCATCTACGGCGTCGCCCGCACGCGCGCGTTCCGCGCGCTGTGGGTGGCGGAGGAGATCGGGGTGCCATACCAGCACCTGCCGATCGAAATCGGCGATGCCGGCGCCCGGACGCCGGAATTTCTGGCGCTCAATCCCAATGGGCGGCTGCCAGTCATCGTCGACGACGGTTTTGTGCTGTTCGAGTCGCTGGCGATCACGCTTTACCTCGCGAAGAAACATTCCCTTGGCAAACTCTATCCGGCGACGCTCGACGGCGAGGCGCGTGCCTGGCAATGGAGTTTTTGGGCGATCGCCGAGGTCGACCGTGGCGTCAATATCTGGTCACTCCATGCAGTACGGCTGCCGCCGGCCGAGCGCGACCCGGCGCTGCGCGAGGAGGCGCTCAAGGTGCTGGCGGCCCCATTCAAGGTGCTGGACGCGGCCGTGGCGGCGCAGCCGTATCTGCTCGGCGAGAATTTCACGGTGGCCGATCTCAACGTCGCCGCCGTCATCAGCCGCGCGATCGACATGGATCTCTCGCCGTGGCCGCATCTGAAAAGCTGGCTCGTACGCTGTCTCGACCGGCCGGCGGCGCGCGCGGCGCTGAAGCTGAAAACGGACGCCGACAATGCGACGCCGGCGGACGTGACGCGGCGCATCGCGCGGATCAACCGGCTATGAATTCGCGGCCGTTCAACATCGGTCAATCGCTCAACGAAGCGGTCGCGTTGCAGCGCCAGGGCCAGCTGCGCGACGCGGAAAAAATCTACAGCCGCGTGCTCAAGGCGGTGCCGGACAATTTCGACGCGCTTAATCTCCTTGGCGCGGTCAAACTGCAGCAGGGCCAGATCGGTGAGGCGCAGCGCTTGCTCAGCGCCGCGGTCAAAGCCAATCCGCGCGCGGCCGGAACCTGGTGCAATCTCGGTCAAACGCTGCATGCGCTCAAGCGCGCGCCGGAGGCGCTCGACTGTCTCGACAAGGCGCGGGTGCTCGCGCCGGACGATCTTAACATTCTCAATCAGCACGCCAATGTGCTGATCACGCTGGCGCGGCCGGCCGACGCGCTGGCCGAATTCCAGCAAGTGCTGGCGCGTGCCCCGAACCACGTCGAGGCCCGGCTCAACAGCGGTCTCGCCCGGGCCATGCTCGGATTTTCCGAGCAGGCTCTGGCCGACTTCGACGCCGCGCTGCAATTCGCGCCCGGCCACCCGGGCGTGCATTACAATCGCGGCGTCGCTCTGATCAAGCTCGGGCGCTATGCCGAAGCGGTCGAAGCGAACGGTCGCGCGCTCGACATTGCACCGGGCTATGCCAACGCCGGCCTCAACCGCGGCAAAGCGCTGATGCAGCTCAATCGCTTCGACGAGGCGATTACAGGCTTTGCCGAGGCGCTCGAAATCAGCAAAGACTTTGCCGATGCGCATTTCAACAATGCGCTGGCCTTGCTCGCCTGCGGCGACTATGCGCGCGGCTTTGCCGAATACGAATGGCGCTGGCGCCGCACCGGCATGCCGGCGCAGAAAAGCCGCGGCAAGCCATTGTGGCTCGGCGAATATCCGCTCGCACGCAAGACCGTGCTGCTCCACGCCGAGCAGGGGCTCGGCGACACCATTCAGTTCGCTCGTTACGTGCCGCTGATAGCCGCGAGCGGCGCCAAAGTGGTGCTCGAAGTGCAAGCCGAATTGCAGGCGTTGCTGAGCCGGCTCGACGGTGCCTCCGCGATCATTGCTCGCGGTGAGGCGAGCCCGCCCTTCGATGTGCACTGTCCGCTCGGCAGCCTGCCGCTCGCTTTGCATACCGAACTTGCCACAGTGCCGGCGCAAATCCCCTATCTCTCGGCGGACGAAGCGCGGTTGGCCAAGTGGTCGGCGCGACTACAGGCCCTGCCGCGCCCGCGCGTCGCCATCGTCTGGTCGGGCAACCCCAGCCACGACAATGACCGCAACCGCTCGATCGCTTTCGCACGCCTGGCGCCGCTGTTCGCGGCACCGGCGAGTTTCATCAGCATACAGAGAGACATGCGGGCCGAGGATGCGGCGCCGCTCGCCGCGGAGTCTCGCGTGACGAACATCGGCGGCGAGCTGGACGATTTCAGCGACACTGCCGCAGTCCTGGCACTATGCGATCTCGTCATCGCGGTGGATACCGCCGCCGCGCACTTAGCCGGCGCCATGGGCCGCCCGGTTTGGGTGCTCGTCCCTTTCGCGCCGGACTGGCGCTGGACGCGCGAAGGCGAAACGACGCCGTGGTATCCGACGGCGCGGCTGTTCCGACAGACGTCGCTCGGCGATTGGGACAGCGTCATCGCGCGTGTCGGCGCGGAGCTGAGGCGCTTTCCAAATCCGGAATGACGAATCTATCGTCCGTGCTCCCACAGGCTTTCCAGCCGGTGGCGGAACGATTTCGGCCGCTCGGCGAATAGCCGGTGCGCGATGCGCGCAGCGCGATGCGCCAAGGCGGTCCAGCGTTCGCCAATCGCCGGCGTCAGCCGCGAGCGCCAATGTGCCAGCGGCTGATGCGGCTCGGTCAATCGCTTGAGTACTTCGAGATCCTGGCATTGGCCGAGCCGTCCGCGCAATCGTTCGGCCTCGTCGGTCCACATCCGGCCGAAACGCGGCCATAGCGGCTCGATCAGATCCATCTGATGGCGCAGGTCGACGACGCGCTGGCGCAGCGTATGCAAGTCCTCGCCGCTGGCCTGCGACCAGTCGGACGGAATTTGCTTGCGCGCATTGCGGTAGCCCGCGGTGAGCTGCGCCGCGATGGACGAGAAATCGAATGGATCGAGTGGCCACAGCGCGACGGCCGCCGCCGCGGTGTCGAGCCAGGCGACAATGCTGTCGCGCAGCTCCGGGGTGAGCACCGCCTGTTCCTCGCTGTCACGCAGCGCTTCGATGCGGCTGCGGATGGTGGAACTGGAGCGTTCCGACAGCACCAGATTGCCCTTGTCGATCAGCCCATCGAAAGCCATGAGCGCCGCCGCGCCGTCGCGCGCATGGGCCAGCGAGCGGGCATGGTCGCGCGCCTCGTGCCGCCAGCGCTGGGCGTCGGGGATGAACGGCGCCAAAAGCCGCATCAAGGCCCGCCATTCCTTCATGGCGCGCCGGAAATCGTGCACGGCATCTTGGTGGGAACGCTCCGGGTCGATCATCGCGGCGCGGGCTTGGGCCAAAATACTCGCCCCAACGGCGCGCATAACCGGTCCGATCGCCGTTTTCGGCTCCAAAGCTGGTTTCTCGCCCATGACCGGTTCTAGAAGCGCGTGCATGACTGTCCGATGAGGCCCACCATGACATTATGACGAATTATTGGGCCTGCTGCACTTCCCTTCCGCGGGGTGGCTTGCTACATGACCCTTTGATAAATCAGACAGTTGACGCGGGGTGGAGCAGCCCGGTAGCTCGTCAGGCTCA
>CAWARC010000004.1:0-153257 GCA_963784325.1 uncultured Alphaproteobacteria bacterium
CGTCGGCGAGTTGCGGCGCGGTGGCCGGCGCCTTGCCGGCGGGTTGCGCCGGCTCAAGCGCCGCTTCGACCGCCTGCTCGACGCGCTCGAGCCAGACGAACTCCATCTCCTTGCGCGCGATCTCGGGGATGTCGTCGTAGTCCCTGCGATTGCGCGCCGGCAGCATGACGCGGCGGATGCCGGCCGAGTGCGCAGCGACGACCTTCTCCTTGATGCCGCCGACCGGCAGCACCAGGCCGCGCAGGCTGATCTCGCCGGTCATGGCGGTATCGCTGCGGATGGTGCGGTCGGTCATCAACGAGGTCAGCGCCATGAACATGGCGACGCCCGCGCTCGGCCCGTCCTTCGGGATGGCGCCCGCCGGCACGTGGACGTGGATGTCGCTCTTCTCGAAGCGCTCCGGATCGATGCCGAGCGCCACCGCGCGGTTCTTGACGATGGAGAGCGCCGCTTGCGCGCTTTCCTTCATCACCTCGCCGAGCTGGCCGGTGAGAATGAGCCGCCCGGAGCCGGGAATGCGCGTCGCCTCGATGAACAAGATGTCGCCGCCGACCGGCGTCCAGGCAAGGCCGGTGGCCACGCCGGGAATGCTGGTCCGCATCGCCACCTCGTTCTCGAACCGCGGCGCGCCGAGGATCGGCACCAGATCGTCACGGGTCACGCGGATCGGCCCGCTTTGCCCTTCGGCAATGCGCACCGCCGCGTTGCGCAGCACCTGGCCGATCGCGCGCTCCAGATTCCGCACGCCGGCTTCGCGGGTGTAGCTCTGGATGACGTCGCGCAGCGCATCGTCGTCGATCTCGACCTGGCCGGGCTTGAGCCCATTGGCCTCGAGCTGCCGCTTCATCAGATAGCGGTGGGCGATCTGCAGCTTCTCGTCGGCGGTGTAGCCGGCAAGGCTGATGATCTCCATGCGGTCGCGCAGCGGCCCCGGAACGGTGTCGAGCATGTTCGCCGTGGTGATGAACACCACGCGCGACAGATCGAACGGCACCGCGAGATAATTGTCGCGGAACGTGTTGTTCTGCTCGGGGTCGAGCACTTCGAGCAAGGCCGCGCCGGGATCGCCATGGAAGCCGGCGCCGAGCTTGTCGATCTCGTCGAGCATCATCACGCAATTGCGCGAGCCGGCCTTGCGGATGGCCTGGATGATGTTGCCCGGCAGCGCGCCGATATAAGTGCGCCGGTGGCCGCGGATTTCCGCCTCGTCGTGCACGCCGCCGAGCGACACGCGCACGAATTTGCGGTCCATGGCGCGCGCGATCGACTGGCCGAGCGAGGTCTTGCCGACGCCGGGCGGACCGACGAAGCACAGGATCGGCGCCTTGCCCTGCGGGGCGAGCTTGCGCACGGCGAGGAATTCGATGATGCGCCGCTTGATCTTGTCGAGGTCGTAGTGATCCTCGTCGAGGATGCGGCGGGATTCCTTGATGTCGATCGGCTTTTCCTCGGGCAGCTTCCAGGGCAGCTCGATCAGCCAATCGAGATAAGTGCGCACCATGCCGTATTCGGCGGCGCCTTCCGGCATCTTCTGCAGCCGGCGCAATTCCTTGCGCGCGGCGTCCTCGACCTCCTTCGGCATGCCGGCGTCGGTGATGGCCTTGTCCAGCTCGGCGATCTCGGCGGCCTTGCTTTCCTCGCCTTCGCCGAGCTGCTTCTGGATCGCCGCCATCTGCTCGCGCAGCAGCACTTCGCGCTGCCGCTCGTCGAGCGACGCCTTGGTCTGGCGGCCGATTTCCTGCGACAGCCGCAGTATTTCGATGCGATGCGCCAGGGTGCGCGAGACCTTGTCCATCCGTGCAACGAGATCGACGGTCTCCAGGATCTCCTGCTTTTCTTCCGGCTTCACGTCCATATAGGCGGTCGCCAGATCGGCAAGCGCCGCCGGCGTCTCGATCGACTGGATCGCGGCGAGCAGATCGGCCGGCACCTGCGGCAGCAATTCGATCGCTTCGACGGCCTGCGCCTTCAGATTGACGAAACGCGCCTCGATTTCCGGTGTGCGGGTATCGGGCTCCGGAATGCGCAGCACCCGCGCGACCAGAAACGGCCAGCCGGTGAGGTATTCGACGATCTGGAAGCGCTGCTCGCCCTGGCAGACGACATGATGGGCGCCGTCCGGCGCGGTGATAAAGCGCAAGACATTGGCGAGCGTGCCCATGCGATGCATGTCGATCGCGGTCGGATCGTCGACCGCGGCCTCGCGCTGCAACAGGATGCCGACCTGGCGCTGCTCGCGCACCGCCTGCTGCGCCGCGGCGACCGATTTCGGCCGGCCGAGCGTGATCGGCACCACGAGACCCGGGAACAGCACCGTGTTGCGCACCGGCACGATAATGACGGCATCCGTCGGCAAGGGCGGCAGCGAACCGCCGCCACTGCCTTCGGCAGAACCGTTCTTTGCGAGTATTTCTTCAGCCACGCTGACCTACGCTTTCTGCAAGGTAATCAAGAGACATCCGGCGACTGCGGCACGGCGCACCGTCGAATAACGGCCCGCCGGCAAGCGTACCCGCCGGTAAAATCGCCCCTGCGGCAGTTCGAGCCGGTGGATGACGGCCGTACGCAACTGCTCGGGCAGGACGCGCGTGCCGGCGATGACCAGCTCGCCCTCCTCGATCACCGCCTGGGCGTTGTCGGCGTCGACCCCGGGCAACGCGACCAGCGCCAAAACCTCATGGTCGGTTTCCAGAATGTCGACCGGCGGCTCCCAGGCCGGCGCCCGCGCTTGACTGCTCGCGGGGCGAAACAGTTCGCGGTGCATGCGTTCGGCCCGTGCCAGCATTTCGCACGCTTCGGACCACATCCAATCGCGGGCCACGTCACGGGCCATGTCACACTCCCTCCAGCTTCGGATGAGATATGTGTGAAGCGGGAACCTGAAATTCAACGCCGGTCGCGCCGGCGGGGAACTGCCGGCGGAGGACGGCGTTGAGGCGGCGCGTGGCCTCCGCAAGCCACTACCGAAAATTGCTTCACGGCTGCTTTTTCCTGGGCGCAGGCGGATTATATGCGAAATGCCGGTCGAGCCGCAGAACGTGCGGAGGTGCATATGGCGCCATCAAGCACGGCGCGCCGGATTGGTGAGCCCATTCCGGCGCCCGAGAAAATCCCCGTCAAACTCATCGTCAACGGCGTCGAACGGCAGCTCACGGTGGCGCCGTGGACGACGCTCCTTGACGCCTTGCGCGACCATCTCGACCTGACCGGCACCAAGAAGGGCTGCGATCACGGCCAATGCGGCGCCTGCACCGTGCTGGTCGACGGCAGGCGGATCAATTCCTGCCTGACGCTCGCCGTCATGAAGGACGGCGCCGAGGTGACCACCGTCGAGGGTTTGGCGAAGAACGGCGCGCTGCATCCCTTGCAGCAGGCCTTCATCGACCACGACGCCTTCCAGTGCGGCTATTGCACATCCGGTCAGATCTGCTCCGGCGTCGGCCTGATCGCCGAGGGCAAGGCGAAGACCGCCGACGAAATCCGCGAACTGATGAGCGGCAATATCTGCCGCTGCGGCTGCTATCCCAACATTTTGGCGGCGATCCAGCAGGCGATGGAGCGGCCATGATCAATTTCCAGTACGCCCGCGCCAATGACGTCGCCGACGCAGTGCGCCGGATCGCGGCCGACCCCAAGGCGAAATTCATCGCCGGCGGCACCAACCTGGTCGATCTGATGAAGGAAGACGTCGAGCGGCCGTCGCGGCTGATCGACATTACGCACCTGCCGCTCAAAGGCGTAGAGGAGACAAAGGACGGCGGCTTACGCATCGGCGCGCTGGTGCCGAATTCCGATCTCGCCTATCACCCGCTGATCGCCGAGCGCTATCCGATGCTGGCGAGCGCCCTCCTCGCCGGCGCTTCGGCGCAACTGCGCAACATGGCCTCGACCGGCGGCAATCTCCTGCAACGCACCCGCTGCTATTACTTCTACGACACCGCAACGCCGTGCAATAAGCGCGAGCCGGGCAGCGGCTGCTCGGCGATCGCCGGCCTCAATCGCGTGCATGCCATCCTCGGCACCAGCGAATCCTGCATCGCCACCCATCCGTCGGACATGTGCGTGGCGCTCGCGGCGCTCGACGCCAAGGTCCATGTCGCAGGTCCCGCCGGCGAACGCAGCATCGCCATGACCGACTTCCACCGCCTGCCCGGCAGCACGCCGCAGCGCGACACCAATCTGCAAGCCGACGAGATCGTCACCGCGGTCGAGCTTCCGGCCCGGGGTTTTGCCAAGAACTACACGTATCTGAAGATCCGCGATCGGCTGTCTTATGCCTTTGCACTGGTCTCCGTGGCCGCCGCGATGGAGCTCGATGGCGACACGATCACGGAGGCGCGGCTGGCGCTCGGCGGCGTCGCGCACAAGCCATGGCGCGACCCGAACGCCGAAGCGGCGTTGCGCGGCAAGACCGCCGACCGCACAGCCTTCGTGCAGGCCGCCGACATTATTTTGCGCGACGCCAAAGGCTACGCCCACAACGCCTTCAAGATCGATCTGGCGCGCCGCGTCATCGTGCGCGCCTTGACGCAAGCAGCGAAAGCCACGCCGCAGTCGCAGTCCAACAAGAAGATCCGGTGACCGCCATGCCCTCCACCACGGCGTCCTATATCGGTACCCCCACCTCGCGCGTCGACGGCCATGCCAAAGTCACCGGCGGCGCGAAATATGCCGGCGAATTCAAAGCCCCGGGACTCGTTTACGGCGCTGTCGTCACCTCGACGATCGCCAAGGGCCACATCGCGCGCATCGACGTAAGCTCGGCGCTGCGCGTCGAAGGCGTGCTCGATATCTTGACCCACGAGCATCGGCCGCACATGGCCGCCAAGGCGGAAGCCTACAGGGACGACGTCGGGCCGGAAGACGGCAAGCCGTTTCGTCCGCTTTACGACGACAAGATCGTGTTCAGCGGTCAACCGATCGCGCTGGTCGTGGCCGAGGAATGGGAAATCGCCCGCTTCGCCGCCTCGCTGGTGCGCGTCGAATACACAAAGCAAAAATCCGTCACCGACCTGCAGGCCAAGCGCGAGAAAGCCATCACGGTCAAAAAACCTGAAAAACCGCGCGGCAAGGCCGACAAAGCCTACGCTGCGGCAGACGTGCGCCACGAAGCGGACTATTTCATTCCGAGCGAATTCCACAATCCGATGGAATTGTACGCTTCGACCGTGATCTGGGAAGGCGGCGGCAAGCTCACGGTCTACGACAAAACCCAGGGCGTGCAGAACGTGCAGCACTATCTGTGCAGCGTGTTCGCCATGAAGCCGGACGACGTGCGCGTGATGTCGCCGTTCATGGGCGGCGGCTTCGGTTCGGGACTTCGTCCGCAATATCAGGTGGCGCTTGCGGTGTTGGCGGCGCGTGCACTCGAACGCTCGGTGCGGCTGGTTCTGACCCGGCAGCAGATGTACGGGCTCGGTTATCGTCCGGCCACGATCGAGCATCTTGCGCTCGGTGCGAAACAAGGCGGCACGCTCGACGCCGTCCTCCACGAGGCCATCGCCGCCACGTCGCAATACGAAGATTTCTCCCGCAACGACACCGCCTGGTCGGGCCAGCTCTACAAAAGCCCGAATGCTAAATATGTCCACAGACTGGCGCGGCTCGATCTGCCGACGCCTTCCGACATGCGCGCGCCCGGTGCGACGACCGGCGTCTATGGACTGGAATGCGCGATGGACGAGCTTGCGGTCGCGCTCAATCTCGATCCGCTGGAGCTGCGGCTGCGCTGCTATTCGGACCGCGATCAGAACGAGGACAAGCCGTACACCAGCAAGAAGCTGCGCGAATGCTACCGGCAGGGCGCGGAAGCCTTCGGCTGGGACAAGCGCAAGGCGGAGCCGCGTTCGATGCGCGACGGCAGCGAGCTGGTCGGCTGGGGCATGGCGACCGGCATCTGGGAAGCGCTGCAGATGGAGACGGCCGTCCGCATCGTGCTGACGGCGAACGGCCACGCCGAGGTCGCGTCCGCATTCTCCGACATCGGCACCGGCACTTATACGATTATCGCGCAGGTCACGGCCGACATGCTGGGGCTGCCGATCGACAATATCACCGTAAAGCTTGGCAACTCGACGCTACCGCAAGCGCCGGTCGAGGGCGGTTCATGGACGGCGGCATCGGTGTCGAACGCGATTGCCAACACAGCGGCGGCGGTGCGCAAAGAGCTGCTGCGGCTCGCCAAGAAATTGCCGAATTCGCCGCTGGCATCCGCAAAGCTCGAAGATACCGCGTTGAACGACGGCAAGATCGTCGACAAGAAAGCGCCCGACAAGGCCGTGCTGATCGCCGACGCGATGCGCCATGGCGGCCTTGACCGCATCGAGCGGGAAGCCAAGACCAATTTCAAGGACAACAAGAAATACGCGCAGAACACGCATTCGGCCGTGTTCGCCGAGGTGAAGATCGACGAGGAGATCGGCGTGATCCGCGTCACCCGCATCGTCAGCGCCATCGCCGCCGGCCGCATCCTCAATACCAAGACCGCGCACAGCCAGATCATGGGCGCCGTCGTCGGCGGCATCGGCATGGCGCTGCACGAGGAGGCGCTGGTCGATCATGCCTTCGGGCGCGTCATGAACGCCAATATCGCCGAATACCACGTGGCGGTGAATGCCGACATCCACGACATAAAGGTGATTTTCGTCGACGAGCCGGACGACATCATCAATCCGCTCGGGATCAAGGGCGTCGGCGAGATCGGCATCGTCGGCGTCGCCGCGGCGGTTGCCAATGCCGTCTATCACGCCACCGGCAAGCGGGTGCGCGATCTGCCGATCACGCTCGATAAATTGCAGCGGTGAGGCTAGGCCCGAACCCGCTGCGCGTTACGCACGCCCTCGGCCAGCGCGCTGACAAGGCCGGTGACCGACATGCAACAGTGCCGGACGTGGGCTTGGCGTCAGGTCCGAGGCTCATGCGCACCGCCTCGACCAGAGCCGAGCCGACCACGACGCCATCGGCGCTTTGCGCGATGGCGCGCGCCTGCTCGGCGGAGCGCACGCCGAAGCCGACGCAGACCGGCAGCTTGGTGTGCCGCTTGATGCGCGCGACCGCGGATTTGACGTTGTCGGGTTCGGCGCGGCAGCGCCGGTAATGCCGGTAATCGACACGTAATAGACGAAGCCCGAAGTGTTGGTGAGCACCGTCGGCAGCCGCTTGTCGTCGGTCGTTGGCGTGGCGAGCCGGATGAAATTGACGCCGGCCGCAAGCGCCGGCAGGCACAATTCGCCGTCCTCCTCGGGCGGCAGATCGACCACGATGAGCCCGTCGACACCGGCCGCCTTGGCGTCGGCCAAGAACGTATCGACGCCATAGACGTAGATCGGGTTGTAATAACCCATCAGGACCAGCGGCGTCGCCGCGTCGCCGGCGCGGAATTCGCGCACTGCCGCGAGCGTCTTTTTCATGTTCGCACCGGCTTTGAGCGCACGCAGTCCGGCCGCCTGGATCGCCGGCCCGTCGGCCATCGGATCGGTAAATGGCATGCCGAGCTCGATGATGTCGGCCCCGGCTTTGGGCAGCGCCTTAAGGATCGCGACCGCCGTAGCGTAGTCCGGATCGCCCGCCATGGTGAAGGTCACCAGCGCGGCGCGGTTTTCCTTTTGAAAGCGCAGCGAAGCGCCGCTCGATGCGTCCGGTCATCGTGCGCCGCTTCCCAGATGCCGCGCCACGGTATCAAGGTCCTTGTCGCCGCGGCCGGAGAGATTGACCACCATCAGATGGTCCTTCGGTTTTTGCGGCGCCAGATCGAGCACCTTGGCGATGGCGTGCGCCGGCTCAAGCGCCGGAATAATGCCTTCCAGCTTCGACAAAAGCTGGAACGCCTTGAGCGCCTCGTCGTCAGTCGCCGACAAAAACGTGACGCGGCCGACGTCATGAAGCCAGGCATGCTCGGGACCGACGCCCGGATAATCGAGCCCGGCGGAGATCGAGTGCGCTTCGGTGATCTGGCCGTCGTCGTCCATCAACAGATAAGTGCGGTTGCCGTGCAGCACGCCCGGCCGGCCGCCTTCGATGGATGCGGCGTGCATGCCGCTGTCGAGGCCATGGCCGGCGGCTTCGACCCCGTAGATTTCGATGTCCTTGTCGTCGAGGAAAGGATGAAACAGTCCCATGGCATTGGAGCCGCCGCCGATGCAGGCGATGAGCGAGTTGGGAAGACGGCCTTCGGCCTCCATCATCTGCTCGCGCGTCTCGCGGCCGATGATGGATTGGAAATCGCGCACCATCATCGGATAAGGATGCGGTCCGGCGACGGTGCCGATGCAGTAGAATGTCGAGCCGACATTGGTCACCCAGTCGCGCAGCGCCTCGTTCATCGCGTCTTTCAGCGTTTTCGCTCCGGACTCCACCGGCACCACTTTGGCGCCGAGCATGTGCATACGAAACACGTTCGCCTTCTGCCGCTCGACGTCGACCGCGCCCATATAGACGATGCATTCGAGCCCGAACCGCGCACAGAGCGTCGCGGTGGCGACGCCGTGCATGCCGGCGCCGGTCTCGGCAATGATGCGCTTTTTGCCCATGCGCCGCGCCAACAGGATTTGGCCGAGCACATTATTCACCTTGTGCGCACCGGTGTGATTGAGCTCCTCGCGCTTGAGATAAATCTTGGCGCCGCCACAATGCTCGGTAAGCCGCTCGGCAAAATAGAGCGGCGACGGCCGGCCGACGTAATGCGTGAGGTAACCGTCCATCTCTCTTTTGAATTCGGGATCGGCCTGGGCCTCGGCGTAAGCCTGCTCCAGTTCGAGGATCAGCGGCATCAGCGTTTCGGCGACGAAGCGGCCGCCATAAATGCCGAAATGGCCGTACTCGTCCGGCCCGGTGCGGAAGGAATTGAGCGGCTGCACGGTCATGGCAATCTTCCTTACGCCACCGGATGGACGCGCTTTGCTTCCGCCGCCCGCGCGGCCCGCACGAAGGCGCGGATCTTGTCGGGGTCCTTCTCGCCCGGGGCGCGCTCCACGCCCGAGGATACATCGACGCCGGGCGCACGGGTGATGCGCAAGGCCTCGCCGACATTATCGGCATCGAGCCCGCCCGAAAGCATATATGGCACGCGAGGATCGATGCTTTGCAAAAGATGCCAATCGAACGCCTTGCCGAGGCCGCCCGGCCGCGTCGCCTCGCGTGGCGGCCGCGCGTCAAACAACAGCCAGTCGGCAACCGCGGCATAGCGCGCAATCGCCGCGAGGTCGCCCTTGGATTCAACGGCAATCGCCTTCATCACCGGCAGCTTGAACCGCGCTTTGATCGCGGCGACCCGCAAGGGCGACTCGTTGCCGTGGAGCTGGAGGATATCGGGACCGAGCGCATCGACCACGTAGGACAGCAAGGTATCGTCGGCATCGACGGACAGTGCGATTTTCTTGGCTCTGCCGCGCACGCGCGACTCCAGGGCCGCCGCGGTCTTGAAAGACAGATTGCGCGGCGATGGCGGAAAGAACACGAAACCGACCATGTCGGCGCCGGCGTCGAGCGCCACGTCGAGCGCTTCAGGGGTCGAAAGACCGCAAATTTTCACTATCAGCGACATGAACCTGCCGGATCGTGGAATGGCCTAGTCAAATCTGTCGCCGTTCTACATGGGCGCAGGCGCTTTGTCTTGCAGGCGGGCGGTGGCTTTCTCACTGCACCGGCGGCTTGAGCTTGAGCCGCTCGGGCGGCTCCACTGCGCGGGGAATGTTCACTGGAGCGGCAGCCGCGGCCCGTTTGTGCGCCTCCAGTTCCTCGCGCAGCCTCGCGAGGTCGCGCTCCAGCCGCCGCGCCGTGCGGCGCCACCGGCCGTGCCGCAGCCAAGAGGCGCTACCGCCGATGACGACGCCGCCGATCAACAAGACGATGACCAGCGCAAAAAGTGGCAGCGTCACCGACGCGGCCGGATTCGTCGTATTGAATGGATCGAACGAAACCGTCACGACTTGGCGATTAGCGACCGCGAAGGCGATGAGGACGACGCCGAGCGTCACGAGAACAAGCGCCGCAACAATCTTGCGGAGCCAACTTCCGGCCGATCGCAATGCGCCGGTCAACCCGCGCTCGGACGATTGAGCCGCTCGCGCATCTCCTTGCCGGTCTTGAAGAACGGCACGCATTTCTGATCGACGGCGACATGGGCGCCGGTGCGCGGATTACGCCCGGTGCGCGCCGGGCGCTGCTTGACCGAAAATGCGCCGAAACCGCGCAATTCGACGCGGTCGCCGCGCGCCATCGCCGCGATGATCTCGCCCAGGATGGCGTTGACGATGTTCTCAACGTCGCGCTGGTAAAGGTGCGGGTTCTGCGTGGAGATATGCTGAACGAGTTCTGACTTGATCATGGTCCGCCGCCCTTAACGCCGCAATGATTGGTTCACCCGCGAACGCCGCTCAATTCACGCCGGCAGGGTGCCAAAGGGCCAATAGACCGTCAAGGTTGAAAGGCCCCGCCGCGTCGGCGGCGCCCCAGAGGTCGAGGCGCTGGGCCAGCGCATTGAGCCCTGCCGCGTCGAGGGCGGCCGTCGCAGCGGCGTGCAGGAAGGTCAGGTCGCTGAACCGGCTTTGCAGCCGATAATCCCGCACCGGCAGCTTGGCGTCGATGTGCTTTTCTTTGGCTAGCCACGCCAAAGCCGTGCGTTCGTCGCCGAGTTCGTCGATCAGCTTGAGCCCAAGGCCCTGATGCCCGGTGAAGACGCGGCCGTCGTCGACCGCTGCAAGCTGGTCATCGGTAAGATGGCGGCGCTTTTGCACCAAGCCTTTGAACCACGAATAGGAGTCCTGGATGATGGCGTTGAGCGCGGCGGTCGCCTCGGGACTTGTCGGCTCGTAACCGTCGGGCGCCGCTTTGAGCGGCGTCGATTTTACCGCTTCGACCTTCACGCCGATCTTGCCGAGCAGCTCCGACACATTGGGATATTGGAACAGCACGCCGATGGAGCCAACAAGCGAAGTCTGCTGCGCCACGATGTGGTCCGCGGCAAGCGCCGTGATGTAGCCGCCGGACGCGGCCATGCTGTCGACGACGACCACGAGCGGTTTTTTCTCGCGCAGCCGGGTGAGCGAATCGAACAATTGTTCGGACCCGGCCGTGGTGCCGCCGGGGCTATCGACATGGACGATGACCGCCCGCGCCAGCGACGAGTTTCCGAGGAGATCAAGCGCCCTGACCCGTTCCTGATCGCCGCGGATCAAGCCCGAGATTGTCACGCGCGCGATGTAGGGCCGGACGCCGAACAGACCGGCGCGGTTGCTGGCGATCGCCGCCGTTGCCGCGAGGCCGACAACGATAACGAGGATAGCAAGCACGCGCCAGAACGTGAGCTTGCGCCGCAATCGGCGGCGGTCGACGATCAGGTCGGCATCAAGCGACATGGTCCCTTCCTCTTGCTCCGCGCCACCCTTGGTCGTTGCGGGGCCTGAGCCCCGCAATGAGCCGTCACTCCTCCTCGTCCACCTCTTCCTTCTCGTTGTCTTCGGCTTCCTCGCCTTTGCGCTTGAGCGCGGTACCCAGGATGTCGCCCAACGTGGCGCCGGAATCCGACGAGCCGTATTGCGCGATCGCCTCCTTCTCCTCGGCGACTTCCAGCGCCTTGATGGAGACGGTGACGCGCCGGGTGCGGCGGTCGAACTGGGTGACCCGGGCGTCGACCTTCTGGCCGACGGCAAAACGATCGGGCCGCTGCTCGGACCGATCGCGCGCCAGCTCCGAACGCTTGACGAAGGACGTGTATTCGGTGCCGACGATTTTCACGTCGATGCCGCCTTCCTTGACCTCGGTGACCTCGCAGGTGACGACGGCGCCCTTCTTGAGCTCGCCGGGGGCGGCTTCGCCCGCGGCGGCGGCAGGCGCGCCACCTTCCGCCAGCTGCTTGATGCCGAGCGAGATGCGCTCCTTCTCGACGTCAACGTCGAGAACCTGCGCCTGGACCTTGTCGCCCTTCTTGTACTCCTCGATGACCTGCTCGCCGGGACGTTTCCAATCGAGATCGGACAGGTGAACCATGCCGTCGACGTCGCCGTCGAGACCGAGGAACAGGCCGAATTCGGTCTTGTTCTTGACCTCGCCTTCGACCACCGAGCCCTGCGGATATTTCTCGACGAACACTTCCCACGGATTGCGCATGGTCTGCTTGAGACCGAGCGAGATACGCCGCTTGACCGGATCGACCTCGAGCACCTGCACCTCGACCTCTTGCGACGTCGAAACGATCTTGCCGGGATGCACGTTCTTCTTGGTCCACGACATTTCCGAGACGTGGATCAGTCCCTCAATGCCGGGTTCAAGTTCGACGAAGGCGCCGTAATCGGTGATGTTGGTGACGCGGCCCTTGAACCGCGCGCCGACCGGATATTTGGCCTCGATGCCCTGCCACGGATCGTCGAGCAATTGCTTCATGCCGAGCGAGATGCGGTGGGTCTCGTGGTTGATCTTGATGATCTTGACCTTCACCTGCTGGCCGATATTGAGCACCTCCGACGGGTGGTTGACCCGCCGCCAGGCGATGTCGGTGACATGGAGCAGCCCGTCGATGCCGCCCAAGTCGACGAACGCGCCGTAGTCGGTGATGTTCTTGACGACGCCGTCGATGACCTGGCCCTCTTCGAGGTTCTGCACCAGTTCCTGGCGCTGTTCGGCGCGAGTTTCCTCGAGCACGGTGCGGCGCGAGACGACAATATTGCCGCGCCGGCGGTCCATCTTGAGGATCTGGAACGGCTGCGAATTGTTCATCAGCGGCGACACGTCCCGGATTGGCCGGATATCGACCTGCGACCGCGGCAGGAAGGCGACCGCGCCGTCAAGGTCGACGGTGAACCCGCCCTTGACCTGATTGAAGATGACGCCCTGCACCTTCTCGTTATTCTGGAAAGCCTTTTCGAGCTTGCCCCAGCTTTCCTCGCGGCGCGCCTTGTCGCGCGACAGCACGGCTTCGCCGAGCGCATTCTCGATCCTTTCGAGATAGACCTCGACGATGTCGCCGACCTTGATCTCGGTATTGCGGCCGGGCCCGGCGAATTCGCGCAGCGCCACGCGGCCTTCGGTCTTTAATCCCACGTCGATCACGGCCAGGTCGCGTTCGATCGCGACGACGGTGCCTTTGACGACGGCGCCTTCCTGCATATTGCCGTCGCCGAACGATTTATCGATCAGCTTGGCAAAGTCCTCGCGCGACGGCGAGGTGGCGGCTTGAACGGCAGCTTGAGCCATAAAACACTCCGGGCCCCTTGAATGGAAATGGTCCGGAACGTGCGGCAGCCACCGGCGAAACCGGCGGTTGGGGCCAAGGCCATACGTTTCGGAAAAGCCTGCGTCCCGGACGCAGTTAAGTCGGCATCATGCAACCGAGGCGGTGAGCGGGCTAACCTCCAATGACGAAAGCGCTGTCAACGACGCTTTCGGCTCGCTCGAACGGCCTCAATGATATCGACGGCGGCCCGGAACGCCGCGTCTATACCCAAATGCGTGGTATCGAGCAAGTGCGCGTCGGGCGCCTGCATCAGGGGGGCCGCAGTTCGCCGGGAATCGCGCTGATCGCGCCGCAATAGGTCGGCCAGGACGTCCTGCTCGTCGGCGGTTTCGCCGCGCGCCCGCAGCTCCAGGACCCGCCGCTGAGCACGCACTTCGGGAGACGCGACCACGAACAGCTTCACATCGGCCCCGGGCGCAATGACGGTGCCGATATCGCGGCCATCGAGCACCGCGCCGGGCGGCCGGGTGGCGAATTCGCGCTGATAGTTCATCAAGGCTTGCCGCACCTCAGGAATCGCGGCAACGACCGAGGCGGCCTCGGTGATGACCTGTAGCTTGAGCGCATTATCCTGGAACTTTGTCGGATCGAGCGTGATCGCCGCCTCGATCGCGTGCTCGACGTCATCCGGCTGATAGCCGGCATCGAGCACGGCCTTGGCCACAGCGCGATACAATAGCCCGGTGTCGAGATGCTGCAGCCCATAGACCGCCGCAATCTGGCGGGCAATCGTGCCCTTGCCTGAAGCGGCGGGTCCATCGATGGCGATGATCATGACAATTCCGCGCCCAGTGACCGCATCAATTCGACGAATCCCGGAAAGCTCGTTGCAATGAAAGTGCCATCGTCGATCTGCACCGGTTTTTCGCTGCCAAGGCCGAGGACGATCGAGGCCATGGCGATGCGGTGATCCATGTGGGTGGTCACTAGGCCACCGCCGGCGGGGCGGCCTTCGCCGTGAACGATAAGATCATCGCCCTCGATATCGACACTAATTCCGTTGCCGCGAAGGAGCGCGGCGGTGGCGGCGAGCCGGTCGGACTCCTTGACCCGCAGTTCCTTGAGCCCGCGCATCACGGTCGTGCCCTCGGCGAAGGCGGCGGCGACGGCGAGGATCGGATATTCGTCGATCATGGAGGGAGCGCGCGCCGCCGGCACCTCGACGCCGCGCAAAGTGCCGGCGCGAACGCGCAGATCGGCGACCTCCTCGCCGCCTTCGTTGCGCTCCTCAAGCCGCTCGATGCGCGCGCCCATCTCCCCGAGTGTCGTGAAGAGCCCGGTGCGCAACGGATTCATCATCACGCCGTTGAGGATCAAGTCCGAGCCGGGCACCAACAGCGCGGCGACCAGCGGAAATGCCGCCGATGACGGATCTGCCGGGACCGTGATCGGCCGCGGCGTCAATTCCGGCTGGCCGACAAGCGTGATGCGCCGTCCGCTCCCCTCCGGCTCGACCCGCACCTCGGCGCCGAAGTGAACGAGCAATTTCTCGGTGTGATCGCGCGTCGGCTCCGCTTCGATCACCACGGTCTCGCCTGGCGCGGCAAGTCCCGCCAACAGCGTCGCCGATTTAAGCTGCGCTGAGGGCACTGGCGGCTTGAACACGATCGGCATCGGATCGCGCGCGCCGGCAAGGGTCAGCGGCAAGCGGCCGTCCACCGAGGCAAGCGTGCGCGCGCCTATGCGCAGCAGCGGATCGAGTATCCGTTGCATCGGCCGGCTGCGCAGCGAGGCGTCGCCGTCAAACGTCGCGGTAATCGGACAGCCGGCGACCGCGCCGAGCGCCAGCCGGCACCCGGTGCCGGAATTGCCAAAATCGAGGGCGTTCGCGGGTTCAGCAAAGCCGCCGACGCCGACACCGTGGATCAGCCATTGCCGCTCGCCGGTGCGCTCGATGTGAGCGCCGAGCGCCTGCAAAGCCTTAGCCGTATTGAGAACATCCTCCCCCTCGAGGAGACCGCCGACGCGGGTCGCACCGACCGTGAGCGACCCCAAAATGAGCGCGCGAATCGACATCGATTTGTCGCCGGGGACGCGAACGGAGCCGGAAAGCGGACCGTTGCGGCGGGCAGTGAGTGGAACGCGGTTGGCAGGCATAAGATGTGTCCAGACGGTCCATGAGGCGCCATGACCGGCGGCGGCAGTAGCGCCCTCTATCACGGGCCGGCGCAGCCCGTCATCCCGTCGTTTTTGCGTTGTGACCCGCCCCGCGGAACGGAGATATCGTCTATTGACAGCCGCCCTGCGACTAGCCAAGTGAAGCACCCGAATTGCTCGACAAGGATACGCATCGTGGCCAAAGCCGAACTGGGCACCAAAAGGCTCTGCGCCAATTGCGGCGCCAAATTCTATGATCTGAACAAGGATCCGATTCACTGTCCCAAATGCGGCACGGTTCACGTGGTTGCTCCTATCGTGACGCGCTCGCGGCCAGAGGCCGCCCCGGTGGTTCCGCGCCCGGCTGCACCGGTCGAGGAAGTGGCGGTACCGGAGCCGGCCGAGGTAGAGACTGTTTCCTTGGAAGAGGCTGATGCCGAGGCCCAAGGCGCCAAGAAGCCCGCTGCCGCAGAGGGGGTGGAAGAGGAAGAGGTCGAGATCGACGAGACGCTCGACGACGACACCTTCATCGAAGAGCAGGAGGAAGAGGACGCCGACGTCACCGATATTATCGGCGGCGACATCGAACCCGAGGAGGAAGGATAATCAGCAGTCGGTAATCAGTAAAAGTAACAGAGCAAATCGCTCGCCTGATGACCGAGTACTGACGTCTGATCCCTGAAGGGGCCATAGCTCAGTTGGGAGAGCGCTTGAATGGCATTCAAGAGGTCGGCGGTTCGACTCCGCCTGGCTCCACCAGCCTTCGCTCACGAGGCGAGTGAAAGCTGCCGCGCCGAAGCCCAACGGGTGTAGGCGGACAAAGCTGCCGCGAGCCTCGACTCGGCGAACCGGTAGCGCGGCGATAAAACATCACTGACGGTGTGCGGCGGCGGGCCGCGGCGTGCGAGCGCCGAGGTGAGACCGGCCGTGCTATATTATGCTTCGGTGGGAATGGAGGCGGGGATGAGTGAGAAACGGAACGGCGTAGCGCTCGCGGCGGCGCTTGGTGTGACCCTTGGCCTGACGGCTGCCGGCCCATTGGCGGCGCAGCAGCAGCCCAATCCAACGCTGAACTCGGAAGATCAACTGGCGCCGTCGCAGCTTCAGCAAAGAGTTCCGGCAGCCGTGGCGGAGCCAACCGGCGGCTCCCACACGACGGCACATCCGGCAACGCATACTGCGGCTGCGCCGCGTTCCACCGAACCAAAGCCGCTGCCGCCGAGCGCCCATGTGGTGGCCTGCACCGGCATCTTCAGCAAGGAATCGAACCATCTTCGGCTGGCTATGACGTTCGACTATAAGAATGTCACCTTCGCCGACGTGGACGCCGATGGCGGCGCCAAGGTCCAGGCCACGATCGTATTTCCGAACGACCCGAAGCGCCGGCTCGAAGTGTGGTGGTCCAATCCGGCCGAACGAAGCGGCATTTATCTC
This sequence comes from uncultured Alphaproteobacteria bacterium, assembly GCA_963784325.1. Classification (GTDB taxonomy): domain Bacteria; phylum Pseudomonadota; class Alphaproteobacteria; order Rhizobiales; family Xanthobacteraceae; genus BOG-931. The sequence continues at coordinate 16,760 of CAWARC010000004.1, forward strand.
ATCGACATCAAGGGCAAATCGACCTGGGGCGCACCCGGCGGCATGCGGCTTGGCTTCAACCTCGTGCAACTCGAGAAGCTCAACAAAAAGCCGTTCAAGCTCAAGGGTTTCGACAAAAACGGCGTGGCGACGGTCAGCGACTGGGATGGCGGCGCATTGGCGTCGCTTGCCGGCGGCTGCAAATCGGGCGTGAGTTTGGCTGCCGACCCGAAAGCACCTGCGGATGCGGTGAGCGCGCTATCGGCGGACAAGGAATACAGCTCGGCCGATCCCGCTATCCGCGCAGTCAAACCGGCCGTGAGCGAAATCCTCATCGGCTATTAGAGCATGATCCCGAAAAGTGGACAGCGGTTTTCGGAAAAGATCCTGCTCAACCGAAAAGCTTTCTCGAACTGCCGGGTACGACGCTTTTCCGCTAGGGCTTCGGCTGCGCGTGGCCGGGTGGAGCAGGTGTTACGGGCGCGGCGGCCGGCTTGGCTGCGTCGGCATTCAGGGTACGCACGTCGCGCGCCATCTCCAGGCAGGTGAGCAGCTCGGTGTAGCTCGATTCCCCGCCCATCTTCGATTCGTTGGTGCATGCGACCTTGTCGGCCGGCGTGAAGCTCGACCATTCCTTGGCCAATTCGTCGCGCATGGCCTTTTCGCTGTCGAGGCAGTTCTTCTTCTCCTCGGCGATATCGGTGTCGTGGAACGAGACGCCGCCTTGCTGCGCGATGCCCTGACAGACCTGATCGACATTGAGAGCAGGCACGCTGTCGGAAACCGGCATGATCAAATGCGCGCCAAGGATCAGTACCGGGGGGAGGATCATCATCGTGCTCCGTCGATCGATGGCCGCAATTATAGCACGGCTGGGGCATGGAACCAGAGAAGACGACACCGTGGCATTGGATTGTGGGTTGACCGGGAATAGCCCGCCCCGTTAGCCTCGCAGGGCCGGGTGAGGGATGGACCATGATTCTTGCACCGCTCTTCGGCGCGGCCTTGGTCGTCGCCGTAGCTACCGAACCGCTCAACGACGCCAATGGCGCCGCGAACCTTTCCGCACAGCAGAAAAGCGCCGTGACCGAGCCGCTGGTGCGCTCGGCGACCGAGTGCATCGTGCATGCTGTCGTCACCGACCCGCGCTATGGCGTCAGGCCCGCGGCCGAACTCGGCGACCTCATCGTCGCTTCGATGCCTTCCTGCGTCACGCGGGTGCGCGCCATGATCGACGCGTACGACCATTACTACGGCGACGGCACCGGCGAAGCGTTCTTCATGGGGCCCTATCTCGACGTGCTGCCGAAGGTCGTCGTCGAAGCGGGCAAGAAAGCCGCGCGCTGACGCGGCCGTATGCCGAATACTCGTCCCGCTCGTTGCGCCGCGCTCGCACTTCCACTTTCTGAAAGGTCGCTCGCGCTGTCCGGCGACTATACGCGCTCGGGCGCTCCTCGGCGACCTGGCGCCGGGTTGCGCTGTTCATGACGATACGCATGAGATCGACGGAGTTTTTGGCGCCGAGCTTGTGCATGATCCGGCCACGATGGATTTCCACCGTCCGCGGACTTATGCCGAGGTTGCGCGCGGTTTCCTTGTTGGAAGACGCCCCGGCGATCTGCGCCAGCACCTCGCGCTCGCGGCGAGTGAGCTCATAATAGCCGCGGATCGATGGTGAAACCGGGGCGGGCGATTCGTTACGTTCGCGAAGCTGCTTCCACGATTCGATGGCCTCGACGACCCGCGTCATGATGGCCTCGGCATCCAGCCGCTTCTCCAGATAGTCGAAGGCGCCGTGGCGCATTGCCTGGACGACGTTCAAGACGTCTTCCTGCGCGGAGACCATCAGGATCGGCGCCGGGTAATTCTTGGCGTCGAGCGCTTTGAGAACTTCAAGTCCGGACATGCCGGGCATACACAGATCGAGCAGAACACAAGCGGGCGCTTGACCACGCGCTAGCCTGACGAAGGATCTGCCATCGGCAAAGGCCGCAGTGCGGTAGCCCTCCTGACGAAAAATCGCGGAAAGAGCTTCGCGCATGTCGTGGTCGTCATCGACAATGAAAACCTCGTCGATCCTGCCGGTTCTATCCAATTGACCCACCGCCTTGACCTCTTGGGAGTTTGCCGTAGGCAAAACCATCGCTCGCCCTCCTCGCCCGCGGCGCAAATCCCCACACGTCGGGTGCCGAAAGCACCCCTCCGAGGACATGCAACGTCGCTCAATTTTCCTTTGTGCGGAGGCGCCATTGACCCACGCGCCAAGCCGGTCAGTTGGAAACCTGACACAACAACAGCCAAGTCGCTGTCCAAAGTTGAACAACTTCCACGGAATCTGCGTCCGCTAAATGATCTGTCTGTCTGTATGTCTGACTTTGCCGTTTTAAGCGCCGCGCCAAAAAGCAACGCGCAAGGGAGCGCGTCAGGAAATACCTGACACTGCTTTAGCTTCTTACCCTGTCTGTCCGGAACCAGACATTTGTGTCTGGCACAATTACAACAGGTTCGACACTGGCCTTTGTGACGAGCTTATAACCGGGATGATGCCGTGCCGGAGCGCCATCGTCGCGCTGAATCGGGCCGCCCGCGCGAACCTCAATGGGCTCGCGAGGCGACTGACAAGACAATTTTGAACAGTTACTGGCTTCAGCGCGGAATGGACTGCACAGCAATCCCGGATGTGGGGTCGATCACCAGGATTCGATCGGGCTCGTAGACATAGCGATAGGCGGGAGCAGCCATGGCTCCATAAGCGGGCGCTCCATAGGCGGGAGCAGCGAACGCTCCACCGTCGACCGGCGCCGCTACCGTATCGTAAAGCGGTTGCGGGCTGTCGGCGATTGGGGCCTCGACTGCCTCATCATAGAGCGGCTGCGTGGCAGGCACCGTGCGCGTCATCATTGTCGTCGTGGGTACGATTTGACGCGTTACGGTGCGTGTCGTCACCACTTGGCGGGCATGCCGTCGTAACGGCCGAATGGTCCGCACCGTCTCTGTGGTCTGCACCATTTCGGTTGCGGGCGCGGCGAAAGTCGCGGCGTCCGGCGTGATGATCGTTTGGGCGTGCGCCGCCGTGACTGCCGCCGCTGCGAGCGCAAGACCGATCGCGGTCGAGGAAAAAGCTACTCTCATGGCCTGCTCCGTATGTTTGCCTGCCTGCTGCATCTAAATCGTCCGGGCGCATCGCCCGAGCCACGATCCCAACGTCCGTGCGTGGTCCCCGTTCCGGTTCCAGCGCATTTGTTGGGGGCAGCATGGCCTGGGAACCGCAGCTATTGCTCTTTGCGTGTTCCACCGCCTCAAATTCGACACGGCGATGCCGCGCGGCGACCCTTTTTATTCGCGCGCCAATGCGCCGCGCAGCAGCGCCGACAGCGGCAGCGTCAACAGCACGAAGGCCGCCACCAGCACCAACGCCTGCCACACGCCGAGCACGTCGCCGACACGGCCGAACAGAATGGGCGAGATCGCGCCGGAACCGATCACGCCGGTGTAGAAGATGCTCAGCGCGCGGCTGCGCCATTGCGGCGGCACCAGATCGGGCACCGAACCGTACAGCACCGATGAGGTGCCATTGAGCACGATGCCGAGCAGCGGCAGCAGCAAAAGTGCAGCTTCGAGCGGCAGCGGAAAAAGCGCGAGAATGAGGATTGCAGTCGAGCCCTCGGTCAGCCACACCGTTCCGACCGCGCCAATCCGGGCGCCAATAAACGTGCAGGCGAGCTTTCCCGCGGCGCCGCCGGTGAAGATCAAAGTCAGCGCCAGGCCGATGGTCTGCTCGCTGGCGCCCTTGTTTCTCAGCACGAACGGCAGAAACAACAAAAACGCCATGCGGGTAGCGGTGTCGATGACGCCGATCGCGGCCAGGACCGGAAACGCGTAGCGCGGCCGCTTACGCTCTTGCGCCTCAGGCCTATCGCCCTGCGGATGGACGATCTCGCCATGCTGGAAGCGCGGCGCAGCGATATAGATCACGACCGCCACGACCAGACCGACGCTGCCTAAAATCGCCAGCGCCGGGCGCCAGGCCATCACCAATAGCATCAGCGATAGCGTCGCTGGCAGCGTCATCTTGCCGAGGTCGCCGGTGAAATTATAGGTACCGAGCGCCTTGAGCGACCGCGGTCCGGCGAATGCGCGCGCCACCATCGCCGATGCGATCGGATGCTGCGAGCTCGAGCCGATGCCGCAGATCAGCAGCGCGCCGAGCAGCGTAGCGAAACCGGCGCTGGCGCCGGCGAGACAAAAGCCGAGGCCGGAAAGCGCAGTGCCGATCGCCAAAATGGGACCGGCGCCGAAGCGCTCCGCCGCGATGCCGGCCGGAATTTGCAGGGCGGCCATAGCGCCGACCAACACGCTGCGCAGGAGGCCAAGCGCCGCGTAAGTTAGCGCGAATTCCGTCTGCCACAGCGGCAGCATGATGTAGATGAGATCGGTGTAGCCATCGTGCAGCGCATGCGCGATGCCGGCGGCCGAAGCGGCGCGCCGCTGGTCGCCGGACATTTGCGGCGCCAGCGCCGTGAAATCCCCCCAGTGAAGCCTGCGCATGAAAGTCCCGGCTGTTTGCTCACCGTCGTAACCACGTGCGGATTGCTGGTCAAATAGCGGTGCAAAACGGCCTCAATTGACCGTTGCAATGGCGCGGTGCAGTGTGCCGCCGGCACGTGGAATCAGCAAATTTTGTCAGGAGGAATCATGTTCGGCCTCGGCGACCTGTTCCAATGGGAGCGGTTCGTGACGCCCACCGTGATCAAGGTGTTCTACTGGCTCGCGGTCGTGATTTCCATTTTGCTTGGCGGCGCCGGCGCGGTAAGCGCGCTGACGACGATGGCGTATAATCCGTTCGTCGGCATGATCCTGTTGATCGTGAGCGTGCTCGGCGCCTTCATGGGCGTGATCCTGGCGCGCATCATCGCCGAGTTCGTGCTCATCGTGTTTCGCATCAACGAGCATCTCGGGGCGATCAGGAACCAGGGATCCGGGCTGCGAGGCCCGTGATCAGTTGGCGAAACGGAAGTGCATAACGTCGCCGTCCTGCACGACATAATCCTTGCCTTCGAGCCGCATTTTGCCGGCATCGCGCGCGCCGGCCTCACCGCCGCAAGCGACGTAATCGTCATAGGCGATGGTCTCGGCGCGGATGAAGCCGTGCTCGAAATCGGAATGGATGACGCCGGCCGCCTGTGGCGCTTTGCTGCCTGCCCTGACCGTCCAGGCGCGCGCCTCCTTCGGACCGGCGGTGAAAAAAGTCACCAGATGCAGAAGCGCGTAACCGGCGGCAATCAAACGATCGAGTCCGGCTTCCTTCAGATCGATTGCGGTCAGATAGTCCTCGCGTTCGTCGCGTGACAGCACGGCGATCTCGGCTTCGATCTTGGCGGAAATCACGATCGCGGCGGCGCCTTCCGCCTTGGCCCTGGCATCGACCTTTTGCGAGAACGCATTGCCGTTCGCCGCGGACGCCTCGTCGACGTTGCACACGTAGAGCACCGGCAGCGAGGTGAGAAGCCCGAGCATGTGAAAGGTCTTTTCTTCCTCGGGCTTGCGTTCGGTCAACCGCGCCGGTTTGCCGTCGCGAAGCAGCGTCAGCGCGCGCGTAATAAGATCGAGACTTTCCTTGGCTTCCTTGTCGCCGCCCTTGGCTTTTTTGCTCAAGGCGTCGACGCGACGCTCCAGGCTGTCGAGATCGGCCAGCATCAGCTCGGTCTCGACCGTTTCGATGTCGGCGATCGGATCGATGCGGCCTTCGACATGCGTCACATCGGTATCCTCGAAGCAGCGCACCACATGGGCGATGGCATCGACCTCGCGGATATTGGCGAGGAACTGGTTGCCGAGCCCCTCGCCTTTCGAAGCGCCGCGCACGAGACCGGCGATGTCGACGAAGGTCAGCCGCGTCGGCACGATCTGCACCGACTTGGCGAGCTTGGCCAGCGTCTCCAGCCGCCGATCGGGCACCGCGACTTCGCCGACATTCGGCTCGATGGTGCAGAACGGATAATTCGCCGCCTGCGCCGCCGCGGTTTCGGTCAGCGCATTGAAGAGCGTCGACTTGCCGACGTTCGGCAGGCCGACGATGCCGCATTTGAAGCCCATCGGTAATTCAATCCGTTCCCTGGCTCACGCCTCTTCGCGATCGCCTTTGTTCTCGTTTGTCGGGTCGCCAAATCCCTTCGCCACCATGGCGAGGTGGACCTTGTTCTGAAAGCTCGCATCCTCGCCGCGCGCGATCAGTTCGGCATTGTCGGCGATGATGGCGATCAACGCTTCGAGCCAGCCGCGCTCGCTCTTGGCGAAATCGCTCAGCACGTAATGCTGCACCAGATCCTTGTCGCCGGGATGGCCTACGCCGATGCGCACGCGCCGATAATCGTTGCCGATATGCGCGGAGATCGAGCGCAAGCCGTTGTGGCCGGCAATGCCGCCGCCGGTTTTAACTCTCACTTTGGCCGGCGGCAGATCGATCTCGTCGTGGAACACCGTGACGTCGGCGAGCGGCAGCTTGTAGAAATGCGCGGCTTCGGCGACGGCGCGCCCGGATTCGTTCATGAAGGTGCCCGGCAACAACAACAGCGCCCGCTCGCCGCCGATCGGGCCTTCGCAGGCGACTCCTTGGAAACGCCGGCGCCACGGTCCGATGCCGTGGCGCTTGGCGATTCCCTCGACGGCCATGAAGCCGACATTGTGCCGGTTGCCGACATAGCGCGCTCCCGGATTGCCAAGGCCGACCAGGAGCCGCATCAGCGTCGTCCCGAAAGGAAGAACCTCACTTCTTCTCGGGCGCGGCGGCCGGGGCGGCCCCCGGAGCGGCGCCGGGTGCAGCACCCGGAGCGGCGCCAGGTGCACCTTCGGCCGGCGTACCGGCAGTGGCGGCCGCGGCGGCAGCGGCCGCAGCAGCGGCGGCGGCTTCGGCGGCGGCCTTCATTTCTTCGGCATAGCCTGACGGCGGCACCACCGTGACCAGCGTGACGTCGCGTCCGGCCACCGAGCGCACGCCTTCAGGCAACGTAATGTCGCTCAGGTGCCTGGAGTGGTTGATCTCAAGATCGGCGACATCGACCTCGATGCCGCTCGGGATCGCATCGGCGCGGCAGCGTACCGGCAGGCTGTGCGTGACAATGCTGACGGTGCCGCCACGTTTGACGCCGGGCGACTGGTCGGCATTGCGCACGTGGATCGGAATATTGACGCGGATGGTGGCGCCCTCGCCGAGCCGCATGAAATCGACATGCAGCGGCAGGTCGCGGATAGCGTCGAGCTGGAAATCGCGCGGGATGACGCGGTGTTTCACGCCCTCGACTTCGACGTCATGAATAGTGGTGAGAAAGCGCCCGGCATAAATACGCTGGCGCAGATCGGCATAATCGAGCGAGATCGGCAGCGGCGGCTTGCCGTCGCCATAGATGATTCCGGGGACGCGGCCGGAGCGACGTTCGGCCCGGGCGGCCCCCTTGCCTGCCCGCGAACGCGCCGCCGCCTTGATCAGAGTGACGGTCGCCATGGTGATATCCTTGTCTAAAACCTTGTTATCCGATGGAATTTCCGCGCCGGGCCTCCAGGGGTGCTGTAGCAGGCGCGGAAGCGGCGCTTATAGCGGCGCAAAACCTTAAAAACAAGGAATGTAAGCGGCGAAATGCCCGCTCAGAACGCGCTCGGAGCCGGGCCAGAGGGGTTAACCGGCGGTTCCCCTGCCCCTGTCACGCCCGGCGAAGCATCGGACCGCGCAGCGCCGGACCCATTCTTCCCGGCAAGAACCGCTTCGAGCGCCGCCACGCGAACTTTCAAGGCTTCGTTTTCCTCGCGCGCGATGCGGGCCATATCTTTCACTGCCTCGAAGTCGTCGCGCTTGACCAGATCGAGATCGCGCAGCCAGCGCTCGGCTTGCGTCTTGAACAGCGTCTCGAATTCGCGCCGCACGCCTTGGGCCACACCGGCGGCGTCGTTCATCAGCCGGGCGACCTCGTCGAAAAACCGGTTCGTCGTCTGCACCATGACCGCCTCCGCGCCTCTGTGAATCTCTTGGGCGAGCCCGCTTGCTATGCGCTTTGACAATGGCGATGGTGCGGCGCAGCCGCAAGGGGGCTTCGGCTGCATCTGCCGCGGCGGCGTCGCGGCGCCATGGCGCTAGTGATTGATGACGATGGCGTCTGGCACGCCCGAAGGAAAGCCCACTGATGTACGTCGTCCTGCCGATCATTCCCTATCCCGCGATCAATCCGATCCTGATTTCCATCGGACCGTTCGCGGTGCGGTGGTATGCACTGGCTTATATCGTCGGCATCATTGCCGGGTGGTTCTACGCACGCGCGCTCGTCGCCTCGGAGCGGCTGTGGGGCGGGCCCGCGCCGTTCACCGTGCTCGACTTCGACGATTTCGTCATCTGGATCACGCTCGGCATCATTCTCGGCGGCCGCACCGGCTATGTGCTGTTCTACAATCTGCCGCTGTTCGCCGCGCATCCGGTCCAGATATTCGAATTGTGGACCGGCGGCATGTCGTTTCACGGCGGCGTCATCGGCTGCGCGGTCGCGATCGTGCTGTTCGCGTGGCGGCGGCGCATTCCGGTGCTGTCGCTTGCCGACGTCACCGCCGGCGTCGCGCCGATCGGCCTGTTCCTCGGGCGGCTCGCCAATTTCGTCAACGGCGAATTGTGGGGCCGGCCGACCGATGTGCCCTGGGCCATGGTGTTTCCCAATGGCGGGCCGATCCCGCGCCACCCGAGCCAGCTTTATGAAGCGACGCTGGAAGGCGTCGTGCTGTTCATCGTGCTCGCCATCTTGATGCGCTCCGGCGCACTGAAGCGACCGGGCATCGTCACCGGCGCATTCTTGGTCGGCTACGGCATCGCCCGCACCACCTGCGAATTCTTCCGCGAGCCGGACGTGCAGCTCGGTTTCCTTTGGGGCTCGCAATGGCTGACCATGGGCATGCTGCTGTGCATTCCGCTGATCCTGATCGGGCTTGCCATTCTCGCTTTTGCCTTGCGCCGCGAAACGACGGCAAAACAGCGCTGACCGGCCATGGCTGACGAATTCTCGCCGCTGGAACGGGAAATCCGCCGGCTGATCGGCATCGCCGGCCCGATGCCGATCGCGCAATATATGCGGCTGTGCCTGACGCATCCGCAGCACGGCTATTACATCAATCGCGATCCGTTGGGTGCCGGCGGCGATTTCGTCACCTCGCCGGAGATCAGCCAGATGTTCGGCGAATTGATCGGGCTGTGGATGGCGGCGGTCTGGCGGCAAATGGGCGGCCCTGAAGACATCAGGATTATCGAGCTCGGCCCCGGACGCGGCACCTTGATGCACGACGCGCTGCGGGCGGCGAAAGTCGTGGACGGCTTCCGCAGCGCGATCGTCGTGCATCTCGTTGAGATCAGCCCGGCGCTGCAGCAAATCCAGGAGCGGCGATTGGTCGACCTCGACGTGCCGGTGCTGTGGCACGCCAAGCTCGACGAGGTGCCGGCCGGCGCCAGCATCGTGATCGCCAACGAATTCGTCGATGCGCTGCCGGTGCACCAGGCGGTCAAACAGGACGACGGCTGGCACGAGCGGGCCGTGGCCATCGGGCCCGACGGCCACCTCGTCATGACCGCAGCGCGCGATCCGCTGCCGCATTTCGAAACCTCGATGCCGCGCGGCTTGCGCCAGGCGCCCCTCGGCGCGATCTACGAATGGCGCGCGGACGATTTCGCGCTCGAACTGGGACGGCGTATGCGCAACCAAGGCGCGGCCTTGATCATCGATTACGGTCACGACCATTACGGGCTGGGCGACACGCTGCAGGCGGTCGCCGGACATTCCTTCACCGATCCGCTGCGCGCGCCGGGCAAAGCCGATCTGACTGCTCACGTCGATTTCGAAGCGCTGGCGCAATGCGCCGAAAGCATGGGCGCGCGGATTCATGGTCCGATCCGCCAGCGCGATTTTTTTCTGCACCTGGGCATCGAAAAACGCGCGGCCGCGCTCAAGGCGAGCGCGCCATTGAAAGCCGCCGATATCGAAGTCGCGTTCTCCCGGCTGATCGCGGAGGGCGCGCGCGGCATGGGCGAATTGTTCAAGGCCATCGCCATTGCCGCGCCCGCGCTTGGTCCGCTTCCCGGATTCGAGACCCCGTCATGAAGGTCGAAGCCGCCTCGCTGACACTGACCGGCATCCGCCATGCCTTTTTCACGCGCGCCGGCGGCGTGTCCGGCGGCCTTTACCAGAGCCTCAACGGCGGCACCGGGTCGCGTGACGACACGGCGAATGTCGCGCAGAACCGGGCCCGCATGGCAACGGCGCTCGGCGTCGGGCCGGACCGTCTGCTCACCGCCTATCAAATCCACTCGCCGACCGTCGTCGTCGCCGAGGCGCCGTGGAGCAATGAAACCCGGCCACGCGCCGACGCCATTGTGACGCGCCTGCGGGCGCTCGCGATCGGCGTGACCACGGCGGATTGCGGCCCGATCCTGCTCGCCGATCCCAACGCCCACGTCATCGGCGCCGCGCATGCCGGTTGGCGCGGCGCACTCACCGGCGTGATCGAGGCGACCGTCGCGGCGATGGAAGAACTCGGCGCCCACCGTCGCCAAATGCGCGCCGCCATCGGGCCGATGATCCGGCACGCCAATTACGAGGTCGGCCCCGATCTCGTTGCGCGCTTTGCCGCCGAGGACGGCGCCAGCAACCGGTTCTTTGCGCCGGCCGCCCGCGAGGGCCATGCGCTGTTCGATCTTCCCGGCTATGTCGCGGCGCGGCTCGAGCGCGCCGGCGTCGGGCAGATCGAGGACCTTGGGCTTTGCACTTATGCCGATCCGGACCGCTTTTTCAGCTATCGCCGCGCCACCCATCGCGCCGAGCCCGATTACGGCCGCCATATCAATGCGATTGCGCTCGTGGCTGATGAGGAGGCGCGGACAGGGTAAACCCGCCCGCCTGGGTCTTTTGCCGTTTGCGCGACCGCCTTTGAGGCTTTCGAAACTATTGGGCCAACGGCAGAAAATCCAGCGGGGACAAGGCCTTGATTCATGTTGCCAGCCCCGCAAGCGGCTTGTATCAGGTTCTTGTTTTGGTCGGAGCGTGATCTTCTCTGATAGCCCCGCCCTCGGCACCGAGTCCGGGGTCGGCGTATTGAGGATCAGGCTCCCGGGCTGGAGAGTGGGATGGCGGGCAATAACGGTGCGATCAAGCTCGTCGCCGGCAATTCCAACCCTGCGCTGGCCGAAGCCATCGGCGGCTATCTCGGCACGCCGCTGACCAAGGCGGTGGTGCGCCGCTTCGCCGACATGGAAGTCTTCGTCGAGATCCAAGAGAACGTGCGCGGCGCCGACGTGTTCGTCATCCAGTCGACGTCGTACCCCGCCAACGACCATTTGATGGAATTGCTGATCATCATCGACGCGCTGCGGCGCGCCTCGGCGCGGCGCATCACCGCGGTGATCCCCTATTACGGCTATGCGCGGCAGGACCGCAAAGTCGGACCCCGCACACCGATCTCGGCCAAGCTCGTCGCCAACCTGATCACCCGCGCCGGCGTCGATCGCGTGCTCACGCTGGATTTGCATGCCGGCCAGATCCAGGGCTTCTTCGATATCCCGACCGACAATCTGTTCGCCGCGCCGGTGATCATGCGCGACATCAAGGAGCGCTTCGATCTCTCCAAGGTGATCGTGGTCTCTCCCGACGTCGGCGGCGTGGTGCGCGCGCGCGGGCTCGCCAAACGCATCGACGCGCCGCTCGCCATCATCGACAAACGGCGCGAGCAGCCGGGCGAGTCCGAAGTTGCGAACGTCATCGGCGAGGTGGCTGGCGGCGTCTGCATCCTGGTCGACGACATCGTGGATTCCGGCGGCACGCTGGTGAACGCCGCCGACGCGCTGCTCGAGAAAGGCGCCAAAGAGGTCTATGGCTACATCACGCACGGCGTGCTGTCCGGCGGCGCCATCCCGCGCGTCGAAAAATCCCAGCTCAAGGAGCTGGTGATCACGGACTCGATCCAGCCCACCAAGGCGATCAACGCGTCGAAAAACATCCGCGTGCTGTCGATCGCGGGCCTGATCGGCGAAGCCATCAACCGCACCGCCGCCGAAGAATCGGTGTCGAGTTTGTTTGATTGATACTTTCCTGCCCCACGCAAGTGGGGAAGGGGGACCATCCTGCGCAGCAGGATGGTGGAAGGGGCGCGGGCCTCGACGCAAAGCAAAATTTCGTTGTTGCATGTTGACCTCGGAACTTTCTGCACCGGCAACGAATCTCCATCTCAGAAGCCCCCTCCACCACCCTTCGGGTGGTCCCCCTCCCCCACTGCCGCGGGGGCGGAAACAATTCTCTCCCGCTTTTCGCCATGCGGCGGTCCCTCGCATCACAGGTGGTTCAGCCGGTTGAGCCGGTCCCATTCCCGGTGCATCGTCTTCGGCATCACCATCCTGATGCGCGAACCCCTTCTGATGCGCTGAATCCTTTTCCAGCACGCCTCCGGATCGTCGCTGACGCAAAGGCGGTGGCGGCGGCAGCGCTTGTCGGCGCAGTAGCGGAACGAGCCCAACAGGTCGGCCTGCGCGCGCCAGATCAATTTGATGCGCGACCGCCACGGCATCGCAAACCACTCCTCCAGCGTCAGCCGGCCGGGAAAGCTGCGCTTGCCCAAGTGTCGTTTGTCGCGGTGCATGACTTCGTCCTCTCCTCTCTTACGAGTCTTCGCGATGGGCATCTCTTCACCTCCCCCTGCAGGGGGGAGGTCGCGAGCGCAGCGATGCGGGTGGGGGGAAGTGCGCTGTCTCCGCCGTGCTCTCCGTGATGCCGCTCACCCCACCCCGCGCCCTTCGGGCGCGACCCTCCCCCTGCAGGGGAGGGTGAAAACAATTCTTCCCCGTTCTCGCGATGCGCCTTGGCATCCGAGTTTTGCTTCACGCTTTAAGAAAGCCCTTCGTGCCTCCCTTGAAAGAAGGGAGGCGGAGCGCCGACAGGCGCACCACTGGTTTCCGCCCCGCCGCAGAAAGATAAGCCTGCCAGCGTATGCGGCGCGCGCTATGTTCGCCCCCTGCCCCGCATTGGCGCGGGATTCAAGGGGCGGCGCGCTCGCCTTTCGGCGCCCCACCGCGGCACTACGCCGAGGGCCTTACCTCGACTCGGCTCCGGGCCGCGCTTCCTGGAATCACCGGATCCAAACGGGAGGACCCTCTCCGGCACCAGTGCAGCCAGCACCTGGCAGTCCGGTCACGCGCCGGACGGTCGATGCCCAGAACCGCCCGGACGCACGGTGTATCGCCGCGCTTCCGGGAACCGCCCCCGCTCCGCCTAGGAGTACCCTCGCGAAGGCGTCCTTCGTCGAGCGGGATTCTTGATTCGGGGGCAATGTAACCAGATCGGGGACGATTGTCAAGAGTCAGTCTCTCCGGCGAGGACAACGGTCGGAACTTGCCGTGCATCTAAAACCATCAGATAAATTAACTTCAACGCTAGGTAGAGGAATGTCTGGCCGTTACCATATTAGACGCGATTTTCAGCACGTCGGCCCTTGGCTCGGCGCGATAAGAACTCACGCTGACGACGAACGGAATGCATTGGGGTTTCTTCCCGAACCGGCATATGCAGAAGCAGCACGCCAGCGGAAGGTTATTCTGAGGCTTTCGGAGGACGGAGGCACCGAATCTTACGTCGGTCATTTGCTGTTCGGGGGCATCTTTCCTATTTTGCGTGTTCGGCAAATTTCGATTGCAAAGAAATGCCGACGGCAGGGACACGCAACTACACTACTCCGCGCTCTGATCGCCCAAGGAGAGAAAGAAGGCTATTTGAGCATCGTGGCAAATGTGACCTGCCACTGAGTTTTTCCTCCACGCGGAGTTAGAGTCCGGCCTCCATAAGGGGACGGACGATGAAGCGGATTAGGTTCACGGAAGAGCAGATCATTGCGGTTCTGCGCGAGCACGAGGCTGGTGCGAAGACGGCCGATCTGGCGCGCAAGCACGGGATCTCGGAAGCAACCCTGTACAACTGGAAGGCCAAATACGGTGGCCTGGAGGTGTCCGAGGCCAAGCGGCTGCGGACACTGGAGGACGAGAACCGCAAGCTGAAGAAGCTGCTGGCGGAGTCGATGCTCGACAACTCCGCCCTGAAGGAGCTGCTGTCAAAAAAATGGTAGGGCCCGCTGCCAAGCGAGAGGCTGTCGCTCATTTGCGTGGCGTGCATCAGATGAGCGAGCGGCGGGCCTGCAGCCTCATTGCCGCCGATCGCAAGATGATCCGCTATCGATCACGTCGGGCGCCCGACACGGAGCTGCGTGCCCGTTTGCGCGAGCTTGCCAATCAACGGCGCCGGTTCGGCTATCGCCGCCTGTTCATCCTGTTGCGAGACCAGGGCGAGCCGTCCGGCGTCAACCGCATCTATCGACTCTATCGGGAGGAGGGACTGGCCGTGCGCAAACGCAGAAGTCGCCGCAAGGCGGTAGGAACCCGCGTGCCCATCCTCGTCGAGGCCAAGCCAAATGCCCGTTGGTCGCTCGACTTTGTCCACGACCAGTTCGCCTGCGGCCGGCGCTTCCGCATCCTCAACATCGTCGATGACGTGACCCGGGAGTGCCTGGCGGCAATCCCCGACACTTCGATCTCAGGCCGACGGGTTGCCCGCGAGCTCACCGTACTTATCGAAGGGCGCGCCAAGCCGCGGATGATCGTCTCTGACAACGGCACCGAGTTCACCTCGAATGCGATGCTAGGCTGGGCAAAGGATCATCGGGTGGAATGGCACTACATCGCACCGGGCAAGCCCATGCAGAACGGCTACATCGAATCCTTCAACGGCCGCATGCGGGACGAACTTCTCAACGAGAGCCTGTTCCTTGATCTCGACCAGACCCGCCAAATCATTGCTGCCTGGGTCGCCGACTACAACACGACGAGGCCGCATTCCTCGCTCGGTTACAGGACGCCGGCGGCTTATGCCGATCATCTCACTGCAACCGGCCATCGCGCTGCGCTACATGACGGCTCCGCGCGCTGTCCGGTTGCTCACACCGCGCCGAAAGGCGTATCAACCGCCGAGACTCTAATCGCCGCTGGATGAATGTTCAGTGGCAGGTCAGAGTGACGAAGATGGAGCGATTGGCGCCAGCCTTCTCACGTTGGCGCGAGGGTTTAATCGACCGGCCCGGGCCATCATATGCGTTCGTCAGGAGCACCCGCTATCGTCAACAGTTGCGGATTTTCTAATTTCACAACAAATTCAATTTTGCACGGCTCAGAGCCCCGCATGCATAGAGATGTTAGACGTACCTTGGCATCCGATAACTCGCAGAATCGCCGTCGGACAGGGGTTCGAACAACACAAAAACAACCCGCCTGCTCTGATCAAGATTGCACTCGGATTGCCGGTCACAGACAGAACATGGGGTAAAATTAGATTATCTATCGAACGGCTCTCCGGTCTGGGCCTGCAATCGAAGTGCCCGAATTATCGTACGCCCATTGTTAGTCTCACGGCCCCTGACGGAGAGATTAAAGAAGTAGGGCTTTTTGAATTAGAGACACTGCTATCACCAACGATATTTATCTTACCCGGCCGTGACGCCGTGATAGTCCCGATTACGCGCACATTCGCTGCAGATTTACTAGGGACCGATTTACAATATTCGCTCTTGGAAAAGCCCGAAGCGCAGTTTTTGTTTCGGCGAACGTATTTGGCCTGCACCCGGTTCCGAAGACACCGAGTTAGGTGTTTTAATGGAACCGGAGGTGGGTCATGGAGAGGCGGAAGTTTACACGAGAGTTCAAGCTTGAAGCGGTGCGGCTGATCAAAGAGCGGGGCGTATCGTATGCCCAGGCCTCGCACGATCTCAGTGTGCATCAGTCACAGTTGCGGAGTTGGGTGAAGGCGCTGGCGGACGATCCGCGGCATGCGTTCCCCGGCCAAGGCCAGATGAAGCCCGAGCAGCTGGAGATTGCGCAGCTCAAGCGCGAGGTGATCAGGCTGAAGGCGGAGCGCGACATCCTAAAAAAAGCCGCGGCCTACTTCGCGAAGGAATCGACGTGAAGTTCGGATTCGTTGCGAAGCACCGGGGGATCTGGCCGGCGGAGTGGTTGTGCGGGGCGCTCGGTGTCTCGCGAGGTGGCTTCTATGCCTGGCTGAGGCGGCCGCGCAGCCGGCGCAGCCGTCGTGATGAAGAGCTCGGCGCCAAGGTTCGCTCAAGCTTCCTTGCCAGCGACCGAACCTACGGCGCCAGGCGGGTGTGGCACGACATGCTGGCTGAGGGTGTGTCGTGCGGTCTGCATCGGATCGAACGATTGATGCGGCTACAGGCTCTCAAAGCCCGTCCGCGACGGCGTCGACTGCCGCCCGATCTGGGGGAGCGGCAGGTCGCCGCCGTCGCTGCCAACGTGCTCAACCGCAGCTTCGAGGCGCCTGCTCCCAACCGTAAATGGATTGCCGACTTCACGTATGTGTGGACGGCAGAGGGCTGGCTCTATGTGGCTGCCGTCATCGATCTGTTCTCGCGGCGCGCTGTTGGCTGGTCGATGAGTGCCGCGATGACGGCGCAACTCGTGACCGACGCCCTGGTGATGGCGATCTGGCGGCGGGGCAAGCCCGACGCGCTGCTGCATCACTCGGATCGCGGCAGCCAATACACCAGCGAGCAGTTCCAGAAGCTGATGGCAGATCACGGTGTCGTCTGCTCGATGAGCCGCTCAGGCAACGTCTGGGACAATGCGGCAATGGAGAGCTTCTTCTCCTCGCTGAAGACCGAACGCACAGCGCGCAAAACCTATCGGACGCGCGACGAAGCCAAGGCCGATGTGTTCGACTACATTGAGTGCTTCTATAATCCGAAACGCCGACACTCGACGATCGGATATCTAATACCAAGCCGCGGAGTGTCTGACTCTCGCGGGGGATTCCCAAATCACCTGGGGAATGATTTAAGGTGGCAAACGGAGGGTCGTTTGCCATGGGTCAGGCGATTGCGGTGCGGGCGGATTTTACGGCGGTCGAGGTCCGCCGGCTTGCCAAGCGGGCGAAGGATGCGGCACAGGCGCGCCGGCTGCTGGCGATCGCGGCAGTGCTCGATGGCGCTTCGCGGGAAGGTGCGGCCAAGATTGGCGGGATGGACCGGCAGACATTGCGGGACTGGGTGATCCGGTTCAACGATCAAGGACCGAACGGTCTGATCAACATCCCTTCACCGGGCGTGCCACCCAAGCTGGGCAAGAAGCACCGAGCGTTTCTGGCCCGGCTCGTGGAGGAGGGTCCGATCCCGGCGGTGCACGGCGTGGTGCGCTGGCGGGCGTGCGATCTGATCATGCGGTTGTACGAGGAGTTTAGGCTCTCGGTTTCGGACGACACCATCTACCGCGTCTTGAAGGACTTGGGCTTCTCGCATGTGAGCGCGCGGCCGAAAGCCTACAAGCAGGATCCTGACGCCATGGAGGCGTTCAAAAAAACTTTGCCGACCGCGTGGCGGAAGTCCGTGCCAAGCTCGCGCCAGGTACACCGGTAGAGATCTGGTTCCAGGACGAGATGCGGGTCGGTCAGAAGAACAAGCTCACTTATCGCTGGGCCAGGAAGGGCTCGCGGCCCCGAGCCGCGCATGATCAGCGCACCCAGTCGACCTATCTGTTCGGCGCGGTATGCCCCGAACATGGAACCGGCGCGGCCCTCGTTCTGCCGTTCTGCAACACCGAAGCCATGCAGCTTCATCTCGATGAGATCAGCGCAAGGGTAACCGCCGGCGCCCACGCGATCCTGATCCTCGACCAGGCGGGCTGGCACGGCGCCAAGGACCTCAAGATTCCTAGAAACCTTTCGCTCCTGCCGCTGCCGCCGCGTGCACCAGAGCTCAATCCGCAAGAAAACATCTGGCAGTTCATGCGACAGAACTGGCTGTCGAACCGAATCTTCAAATCCTTCGACGACATCGTCGATCACTGCTGCTACGCCTGGAACACCCTCATCGATCAGCCCTGGAAAATCATGTCCATCGCACGCCGCGATTGGGCTGTCGTCGGTCAGTCAATTTGAGGATTGGTATAAGTCCCGTGGAGTTCGAAATGCAGGCGGGATTCGCTTAGCCGGGTGTCAACCAAACCGGGTGCAGGCCAATTTTAACAGTCCGCGGAGTGCACACGCGATGACGCGGGGGAAAATCATTGTATTTTATGAGTTGGCGGTCTCAACCGATCGACGCAACACTTTATCTTAGAGGGAAAAGATGGAGTGTGGGATGGAACGGAGATTTCATAGAGGTTTTACCGCGGCAGAAAAGACGGAATTATGGGACCGTTGGAAGCGGGGGGAGTCACTGAAGGCGATCGGACGAGCTTTTGGTAAGCAGTCATCGTCGATCTATTTTCTGGTTGCCCCGCATGGAGGGTTTCGTCCTGCGGAGCGGCGTCGCTCCAGGTTGGCATTGACGCTTGCGGAACGCGAGGTGATTTCCAGAGGCGTTACGGCACGTCGATCGGCCCGTTCCATCGCCAAACAGCTTGGCCGCTCGCCCTCGACGGTGAGCCGGGAAATGAGCCGCAATGGCGGCTGTGATCGCTACCGGGCGACAGTTGCGGACGAGAATGCCTGGGCACGATCGCGTCGTCCAAAATGTTGTAAATTGGCGATCAATTCGCGGCTTCGGCAGGCCGTGGCAGGGAAACTCAGATTGGATTGGTCACCCGAGCAGATAGGCGGTTGGCTGAAGAGAACGCATCCTGAAGACGAGTATAATCGGGTGTCACACGAGACCATCTATCGCAGCCTGTTTGTCCAAGCGCGCGGCGTGCTCAAGAAAGAGCTGCTTTGCCATCTTCGATCGAAGCGCTCGATGCGTCGCTCCAGACCGGTTGATCCGAATGGCGATAGACGGGGACATATGAAGGATGCCGTCTCAATCCGTCAGCGACCGGCGGCGGTTGAAGATAGGGCGGTGCCTGGCCATTGGGAGGGCGATCTGCTGTCCGGACCGAACAACACCTACATCGCGACCTTAGTCGAGCGTCAAACGCGTTACGTGATGTTGGCCAAGGTGGCAGGCAAGGACACCCAGACTGTAGTCAACGCGCTCATCCAGCAGGCGAAGAAGCTACCAAAAGAACTGTATAAGTCGCTGACCTGGGACCGGGGCAAGGAACTGACGGATCATCGGCGCTTTACGATGGCGACCAACATCGATGTCTATTTTTGCGACCCGCAAAGCCCGTGGCAGCGCGGGTCGAACGAGAATACCAATGGCCTGCTGAGACAGTACTTTCCAAAAGGCACCGACTTGTCGGTGCATTCGCAAGCCCATCTAAACAAAGTGGCTCGTCAGCTAAACGAACGACCACGTGAGACCTTGCAATTTGAAACGCCAGCAGAGAGATTTAATGCCTGTGTTGCGTCGACCGGTTGAGCCGGCAGTCGTCCCGCGGACATGGTCGCAGTGCGATCGTTGCCTTGGGACGCGGTGTAGACGCGACTTCTATTCCGTTGGAAAGCATGCCGGAGGTTCTGCGACGCCGTGGCGTCGTTGAAAAACCAGAAGCTCTGACAAAGTCGAAGCGTATCCTGGCAACGACATTCGATAATCTTATTGCTTTGAGACGCCCAGTAACCCTAGATGAGCTTCGAGCGATAGGTTGCGTGCCCGGAAGCAACTTCGTTTCAGCGACCCCCGTTTCAATACCCCACTTGAAAGCTATCGTGGACGCAGGCTGGGCCGATGAATGACCGCGACGAAATCTTGATATCGCTGAAACCGAGATACGCTGCGGAAATATTCGCGGGAGAGAAGACGGTTGAGCTGCGCAAAAGGCGCCCAAAAGTCGAGATTGGAACTGTCGTTTGGATTTACGTGACCACTCCAGTCTCGGCAATTAGGGGATATGCTACTGTGGCACAGATTGAAACTGCAACGCCGGCACTCATTTGGAAAACGTTTGGCGGAAAGACTGGAGTTTCTAAGAGTGAGTTTGACCAATACTTTCGCTCTTCCAAAGCGGCTCACGCGCTGGTCCTCGCGAATGTTATGGAGATGAAGCGAGTTTTATCGCTAAACCGAATTCGTGAGTTAGTTGGCGACTTCCACCCACCGCAATTCTTTTATCACTTAAATGGTGCCAGGGCCTCCATGCCGAACTCGCTCGTCGAAAATATCTGCGGGTTAAGTCCTAGGAGTTGATACGCGTTCGTGCCACGCTGGCGCTATTGCCGCCAAGCAGCGGAGAACCCCAGCGGACGGTACCGAAAGGATAAAGTGCTACTTATCCCCTCGCCTTCTCCCCCGCGCTGCGCGTCAACAGCGCGGTGCCGAACCAGCCCCAATAGATGCGGTGGTGCTGGATCAGCCCGTCGGCGATTTCCATCGCTTCGATGAGATCGACCTGATCGCCATCGGGCGCCGCGCGCGGATATTCCCAGACCAATAAGCGCTCGCCGTCGGTGAGCCACTTGCCGGTGCGGTGCCAGCGCACCAGCGCGTTGGGCCGCCGCCTCGTCACCGCCGGACCTGATCCGGCGGTCCATGCTGAAGTGCCGCGCCGCATGGATTGCCGGGTCAAGCCCGGCAATGACGAACGTGAATGCCCCGGAACTGCAGGCGGGTCTCCGCATTACCGGAAGGTCCGTTACCTTCCAGAGAAAGGGAACTTTCCATGCGCTCCATCATGCTGGCCATGACGGCCGCTTTCATCTTCACCGGCACCATGGCCGGGATCACCGCCGTCCGCGCCGAGGATTCCACGACCGTCATCAAGCACGACGACGGCGACAAGACCGTGGTCAAGAAATACAACGATGACGACGGCGACAAGAAAGTCATCATCAAGAAGCACGACGACTGAGCGCGGTTCTTCATCCTCCCCCGCGAAAACGGGGGAAGGGGGACCATCCTGCGCAGCAGGATGGTGGAAGGGGCGCCCGGCGGCGACGTTACGCAAGATTCGTTGTTGCATGGTGACGTCCGGACTCCTTCTGCAGCGACAACGAAGCTTCACGTCAGAGGCCCCCTCCACCACCCTGCGCTTGCTGCGCAAGCTCCGGGCGGTCCCCCTCCCCCGCTATCGCGGTGGCGGATGAAGCCTGTTCCGCCGCGCTCGATAAAAATTGCGGCCAATAACGTCGCAGCTCACGGAACGACACGGCGGCCGGATGCTTGTCACGGCGATGAGCGCTCCCGACGAATCTCCCGCTTCCTTTTCACCCGACGTTTACAGTTCGAACGACTTTTACGATTCGAACGCATTGGCGCGCGAGCTGATGATGCCGACCGGCGAGCCGGCGGCGGCGCTGATCGGCGCCTGCCTGCTGGTGGGTTTCGTTTTTTTCGCCGGCGCTTTCGGCCATTTCGCCGGCGGTTCCCACGCGGCGCACGGGCCTGCCTCGGAGCGGCACGCGCTGCAATCCGGCGGCGGCGCTGCGCCGGCGGCAGCCGGCGCGACCCCGGGCTGACGCGGCGATGGGGATTCTCCTAGCGTATTTTCTCTGGGTCACCGGCATGCTCGCCATCATCGTGACGGCGTGGATCGGCGTCGCCGATTCCGGCGTCGAGCGCGTGCATCTGCGGCGCGCCGCGATAGGGCGGAGCTACGACGCCGCGTTCACGGCGGAAAACGGCAGCGCCCCGGCCGCCACGGCGCGGGCGCAAACCGCCGCCGCGCGCGACCGCCGCGGCGACGCGCGGATGCCGGAGAGCGCTGCGGCAAACACCCGCGCGCAGCTCCCGGCCGAGCGGCGCTCCGGCCGGCGTGTCGCTTCGCAGCTCGGCCGCTCGCTCGGCGCCGGGCCGCGCGTCGCGCTACGCGCAAACCCGCCGCCGTTCGACGGACATTAAGAAACGCCCGCGACAAGGTTCGCCGGCTCACCCGAGCGGCGCGTCGTCATCGGGCCGCATGCAGCCTGTCGTCGTCGCGTCACCGGCCTGTCGTCATCGGCCGGGCGACTACACCCCCTGAGTCAACCTGTCGCAGTCGGCGCTGTGGACGGACTCATTTCGTGGATTGTGCGACGGCGGCAAATCACTTCATGACTGCCGGCAGCGGCGGTGGCAGAGGCGCTTTTACAACCTTTGGCGGTTGGAATCAGGCCGATTATAGTCGGCGCGGCGGCTGATTCGCGGCCGCCGGTCAATCGGCCTGTAAAAGTCGTCCCTGCGTCAAATTGCAGCCGGTATTCGGATGGGTGCTGTCGCGTGCGCAGTTCCACTTCCATGCGGCACTGTGGGGGAGGCAGGCTTGGCCCTTATCGAGACGACACGCGACCATCGCAGCAACAATCCGCTCGACGTCGTCGAGCGCATGGCGTCCGGCAATAACTGGCCGTTCGAACGCGCCGGCGAAGACGAGATCGGCATCGTCGTCACCGGGCGCTGGACCAATTACCAGGTGTCTTTCACCTGGATGCACGACATCGAAGCGCTGCATCTGGCCTGCGCCTTCGACATGAAGGTGCCCGATCCGCGATTGATCAGCGTGCAGCAGCTCATCGCGCTGATCAACGAACAGCTCTGGATCGGACATTTCGACGTCTGGACGCAAAACGGCGTGGTGATGTTCCGCCACGCGCTGGTGCTGGCCGGCGGCGTCGCCGCGTCGGGACGGCAATGCGAGGCGGTGCTCGGCACGGCGCTGGATTCCTGCGAGCGCTATTTTCCGGCGTTCCAGTTCGTCATCTGGGCGGGCAAATCGGCGCGCGAGGCGATGGATTCCGCGATGTTCGAAACTTCGGGTGAGGCGTGACCGACGGCGCTCCAAGCGCGGATCTGCGATCCTTTTCCGGCCTCTTGGTTCTGGTCGGCGCCGGCAAAATGGGCGGTGCACTGCTCGAAGGCTGGCTGCGGCTCGGGCTTGATCCTAAAAATGTCGCGGTGCTGGAACCGCAACCGGCGCCGGAACTTTCCACGCTCGTGCAACGCGGGCTCAAGCTCAACCCGGACCCCAAGACGCTCGCCGGCGTCGCCGCCGTGGTCATTGCGGTCAAGCCGCAAGTGGCGGCACAGGCGGTGCCGGCGCTCGCCCCGCTGGTTTCGCCGTCGACCGTCGTGCTGTCGATCATGGCGGGGCGGACGCTGCACTTTCTCGCCGGCGCGCTGGATCGTCCCTGCGCGCTCATCCGCGCCATGCCGAACACGCCGGCCGCGATCGGGCGCGGCATCACCGTCGCGGTGGCGCAGAACGCAACGGCTGCGCATCGTGAGCTTGCCGACCGGCTGCTGTCCGCGACCGGCGCGGTGGAGTGGGTCGACGATGAAGCGCTGATGGATGCGGTGACCGCGGTGTCGGGCTCCGGGCCGGCATACGTCTTTTTACTCGCCGAGGCGCTGGCGCAGGCCGGCGTGGCGGCCGGCTTGCCGGCGCCGCTGGCGGCAAAGCTGGCGCGGGAAACGGTGGCCGGCTCCGGCGAATTGCTGCATCGCTCGCCGCTCGATGCCGCGGTGTTGCGCCAGAACGTCACCTCGCCCGGCGGCACCACCGCCGCGGCCTTGGCGGTGCTGATGGGCGAAAACGGCATTGCCGCGCTGATGACGCGCGCAATCGCTGCGGCGACCGCACGGTCGCGCGAACTGGCCGACTGAGCCGCAGCAGCGCCCGTCCCGCCTTGGAAGCACCGCCTTGCCGGCCTACATTGATTCTCAGCCGCGCCTTTGAAGCATTCGCCCCGCCGCTCAATCGAGACGCTTGCAGGGCCGCGTTCAGTTATGGAGTTCGTCATGGCTCGTCATCCGGCCCGCAGACCCGCCCGTAAATCGGCGTCGAAGCCGGCGCGAAATTCCGCCGCCGCCGACGCGGCGGCACCGGCCGGCGATCGCGACAAGATCATCGCCGCCTTCCTCGCGCTGCTCGCCGAGCAACGCATCGAGCAGATCGGATTGGCCGACATCGCCGAGGCCGCCGGCGTGTCGCTGTCGCAAATGCGCGGCGAGTTTCCGTCGGCGCTTGCGATTCTTGCGGCCTATCTCAAATCCGTCGACCGCGCCGTGCTGGCCGAGGACATGGCCGACATGGCGGAAGAGCCGCCGCGCGAGCGGTTGTTCGACGTGCTGATGCGCCGGCTCGAAGTCATGGCGCCGCAGCGCGAGGCGGTGCGCTCGCTGCTGCGCTCGGCGCGGCGCAATCCGCCGCTCACGCTGGCGCTCAACGGGCTCGCGGTGCGGTCGCAGCAATGGATGCTCACCGGCGCCGGCATCAAGGCCTCCGGCCCGCGCGGCTTGATGCGCGCGCAAGGCCTCGCCGTGCTGTTCACTGCGGTGCTGCGCGCCTGGGTCAATGACGACGATCCCGGGCTGGCGCGCACCATGGCGGCGCTCGACCGCGCCCTGGGACGCGGCCAGCGGCTGGTCGGCCTGGTCGAGGATATTTGCCGGGTGCCGAGGGGGCTGTGCCGGCTGCGCTCGCGCTGGCGCCGCCGCCACGACGAGGACGACGGCGAGGAAGCCGACGAACCCGCCGCGGCGTGATCGCGGCTTATCCACACGGCGTTGCAAAATATGCCGCCGCCCGGCTCGATTTGATCCAGATCAGGGCGCGGCCGGCGGGCGCAGCTCATTGTCGGCGAAGAGGAAATTGGAGCTTTTTCGGGAATTCAGGAATTATTTGACCAACCGCTGAAACTTTAGAATCCCTATAAAGTGTTGATTTCCTTTGCAAAGTTAGAATTCCCGCTCTAGGCATGGTTTCAGATTGCACCAATTCGCCGCCGGACCCTTCCTGCAATGATCGTCTGCTCCTGTAACGTGCTCACCGACCATGACGTGCGCGCGACCCTGTCGGCGAGCGAAGCGGCGCCGCGCACCACCGGCCAGGTCTACAATTGCCTCGGCTGCAGCCCGCAATGCGGGCGCTGCGCCCGCACGATCCGGCGCATCATGAATGAGGCATTGGCTGGCGCCGAACCCGGCTGCTGCCAAAAAGCCCACACCGACGCCGCCGATCCGGCCTGATTTTTCCACCGCCGCAGGAATGACCGGCGCCTGCGCTCGCCGCGCGGCTTTCGGCATTCGCCGCAGCGGTTATAATCGGACTGCCCGCCTTATTCGGTGCGGAAACAACGGCACAAGCGCAGGAGCACGATCATGAGAGGCGAGCCCGGAGTCATCGATTACCTCAACAAGAGCCTCCGGCACGAAATGACCGCGGTCAATCAATATTGGCTGCACTACCGGCTGTTGGACAATTGGGGCTACAAGGCGCTGGCCAAGCAATGGCGCAAGGAATTGATCGAGGAGATGCAGCACGCCGACAAGCTGATCGAGCGCATCATCTTCCTCGACGGCTTTCCCAACATGCAGGTGCTCGACCCGCTGCATATCGGCCAGAACGTCAAGGAAGTGCTCGACTGCGATCTCGCCGCCGAAATCTCGGCGCGCACGCTCTACCAGGAAGCCGCCACCCATTGCCATTCGGTGCGCGATTACGTGTCGCGCGACCTGTTCGAAAAGCTGATGCACGACGAGGAAGAGCACATCGACTTCCTCGAAACCCAGCTCGACCTCGTCGCCAAGCTCGGGCTCGAGCTTTACGCCCAGCATCACATCGGCGAACTCGAGGACGAGGCGGACTGACCGCCGTCGCGGTTTGTTCGGCGGTTTGTCGAGCCGGACGCCGTCACAATCGTCAACAAAAACTTACCGGCGTGTGCCCCCTGCGGCCACCGATGGCGCAACCGTCGCCGCTTGGCAGAATTGCCGGAAGTTAAGTTGGCGGACGACTATGGTTAAGCGTTAAGGTTAAGGGCCGTTTAAACATTTCCTCCTAACTTCGCCTTGCTCAACGATCTGTGCGCCGCTCGCCGGCGCGCGGTCGCATCGAGGAAAGGTCGAAGCGATGGTCAGCGTCAAATTCCTCATCAGCACCACTGCGGCGGTCATGGTCAGCACCGCGGCTTTCGCCGCGGATATGCCGCAACCGCTGCCACCCCAGCCCTATCAGCCGCAGCTCATGGTCATGGCGCAGCCCGAGGGCGCCTGGTATCTGCGCGGCGATATCGGCGTCGGCATCATGAGCCGAAGCCAGCGTGGAGTATCTGCAAAATCCGCTCAACAGCAGCAACTTTTCCATCAGCCACTCGTCGATGGGCGACACCACGTTCTTCATGGGCGGCATCGGCTATGAGTGGAACAACTGGCTGCGCTTCGATGTGACCGGCGAGTACCGGAGCAAGGTTCCGGTCAATTTCTTCGGCACCTACACGAACGGCTGGCGCCACGGCTATCGATTCGTACCAAGGTTTCCTGCAGTCGGCGATCTTCCTCGGCCAATGCTTATGTCGATCTCGGCACCTGGGACTGCCTCACGCCCTTCGTCGGCGTCGGCATCGGCGGGGCCTGGAACAAGTTTGCCGACCTGACCGACATCGGCGTTCCCACGGCGGGAAGCGGCATCGGCCGCGACAGCAGCAATGTAAGTTTCGCCTGGGCACTGCATGCCGGCCTTGCCTACAAAGTGACCCAGAATTTCACGGTCGAGCTTGCCTACCGCTACCTCAATTACGGCTCGGTCACCGATGCCATCAACTGCACCGCCGGCTGCAACCCCGATTCATACAAGCTCCAAAATCTGAGCTCGAACGACTTCATGCTCGGCATGCGCTGGCGGTTCCCGATCGACACCGGCACGACCTTCGTGCAGGCGCAGCCGGCGCTCGGTCGTGGTGCAGCAGCCCGCGCCGGTCTACACCCAGCCGGCGCCGGTCTATCAGCCCGCACCAGTCTACCAGCCGGCGCCGGTCTATAACCCGCCGCCCCCGGCCTACCCGCCGCCGCAACCGCAGTATCCACTGTCGACGCGCGGCTAAGCGCGCATCCATCGAGTCTTAAGACGGCGCGGGCAACCGCGCCGTTTTGCTTTTGGGAGCCTCACGAGGAGGACCGATCGCGTACGCACCGCAGCGGCGCGGCGGCGCCGGCCAAGCTAACCCTCCATTAAGGTTAATGCCCGATGATCGCGCCTGTTCGGCCGCGCCATGCGCGCCGATCGGACCGAGAGGACGCGGCAGTGCGTTGGTTCATCTGTGCTGTGGTTCTGCTCGCGCTAACGCCTCGCGCGTTCGCGGACGACCTCGACATCCTGCGCGGCACCGAGAGCGTCGGCGCGGCGACGTTTCCGCGCTGGAGCGGTTTCTATTTCGGCGGCCAGGTCAATTACAGCGACGGCAGCGCCAGTTTCAACAATGCGACCCAGCCGCTGCTCGCCTCCAGTCTGCGCGAGCTGGCGCTGGAAGAAGACGATCATGCCGTCCTCTTGGACGGTACTGGGGAATGGCACATCCAGCAGCACGGGGTTCGGCGGTTTTGTCGGCTACAGCACGCAATGGCAAGATCTCATCCTTGGGCTGGAAGCCAATTACACGCACTCGCCTTTTACCGTCACCGCGACCAGTTCGCCGATCTCCCGCGTGGTGACGGCCGGATCGGACCTATATTCCGTCACCGTCCAAGGCAGCGGCTCCTTGCAAGTGACCGACTACGGCTCACTGCGTGCCCGCGCCGGGTGGGCGTTCAGCAATTTTCTTCCCTACGGCTTTGCCGGCATCGCGGTCGGGCGGGGCAGCTACAGCGTTACCTCATTGGTGTTTGGACAGCAGAGCTCTGCAACGCCGCCGGTCATTCCGTGCGACCCGGCCAATCCGACGGTCTGCGTCGATTACTCGTATAGCAACAGCATCAGCAAAACGAACACGCTGCTGTATGGCTACTCGGTGGGCGGCGGCGTCGACGTAGCGCTCTCTCCCAACTTATTTCTGCGCGCCGAATATGAATATATCCAGTTCGCGCCCTTCGCGAGCATTACGGCGACAATCTCCAGCGCGCGGATCGGCGCCGGCCTCAAATTCTAAGACGTCAAATTTTAAGACGAACGAGCGACCGCGCCGCCGGCGACCGCGAACATGCCGCTTGACGACGCGGCGATTGCTCCCTAATTGCAACCCCGGGCCACCCCTCCCCACCGAGGGGCGACTATCTGGAAGGATAGATCATGACACTTACGACGCCTCCCGTGCGGCCGGCTGTGCCGCATTTTTCGTCCGGCCCTTGCGCCAAGCGCCCCGGCTGGAATTCCCAAAACCTCAAAGACGCCGTTCTTGGCCGCTCGCACCGCTCCAAAGCAGGCAAGGCCAAGCTCAAGCGCGCCATCGATCTGACGCGCGAAATATTGCAGGTCCCGGCGGACTATCGAATCGGCATCGTGCCGGCCTCCGACACCGGCGCCATCGAGATGGCGTTCTGGTCGCTGCTCGGGCCGCATCCGGTGACCATGCTGGCCTGGGAATCGTTCGGCGAGGGCTGGGTCGGCGATATCGCCAAGGAGCTCAAGCTCAAGAACGTCACCGTGCGCCGGGCTGCCTATGGCGAACTGCCCGACCTTAACGGCATCGATCCGGCCAGCGACATCGTCTTCACCTGGAACGGCACCACCTCGGGTGTGCGCGTGCCCAATGCCGACTGGATCGCCGCCGATCGCACCGGACTGACGATCTGCGATGCGACGTCGGCCGCTTTCGCGCAGGCGCTCGATTGGGGCAAGCTCGATGTCGCGACGTTCTCCTGGCAGAAAGCGCTGGGCGGCGAGGCCGCGCACGGCATGCTCATTCTCTCGCCGCGCGCCGTGGCGCGGCTCGAAAGCTATTCGCCGCCGTGGCCGTTGCCGAAAATCTTCCGCATGACCAAAGGCGGCAAGCTCAATGAAGGCATCTTCCAGGGCGAGACCATCAACACGCCGTCCATGCTGTGCGTGGAGGACTATCTCGACGCGCTCGACTGGGCGAAATCTGTCGGCGGATTGAAGGCGCTGCAAGCGCGCGCCGACGGCAATGCCAAAACCATCGCCGATTGGGTGGCAAAGACGCCGTGGATCGATTTTTTGGCGCGCGATCCGGCGCTGCGCTCCAACACCTCGGTCTGCCTGAAGGTCGTCGACCCCACCGTAACGCGGCTTTCGCCAGACGCCCAAGCGGCCTTCGTCAAAGGCATCGCCGCAGCGCTCGAGAAAGAAGGCGTCGCCTACGACATCGACGCCTATCGCGACGCGCCCGCCGGGCTTCGCATCTGGTGCGGCTCGACGGCCGAGCGGAGCGACGTCGAAGCGCTGACGCTGTGGCTCGATTGGGCCTACGCCAAAGCCAAGGATGCCCTGGCCAAAGCCGCGTGACCGCCATGACCTCCATGGCTGCGGCTCCTCCATTTGCCAATCCGCTCACGGAGCGGCTGGCCGGCTTCGTGCGTGGCATTGGTATCGACGTGCGCGCCGCGACGCTCAGCGAGCCGACCTTCTTGCCCGGACTCGAGATTCGTCATGGCGCGATCCTGGTTGACGAGGCACGCCTGACTTATCCCGGCGACATGCTCCATGAGGCCGGCCATATCGCCGTCGCCGATCCCGCCGAACGCCATGCGCCAATCCTGTCGCCGAGCCCAGGC
Source organism: uncultured Alphaproteobacteria bacterium (assembly GCA_963784325.1). Lineage (GTDB taxonomy): Bacteria > Pseudomonadota > Alphaproteobacteria > Rhizobiales > Xanthobacteraceae > BOG-931. Next base: position 46,097 of record CAWARC010000004.1, read on the forward strand.
GACGAGCTCACCACGATTGCCTGGTCCTACGCCGCGTTGCGCCACCTTCATCTCGATCCGGCCATCGTCTTCCACGGCGCCTTCAAAGGCGGCGGCGCTTCCATCATCGAGAACTTCACCGCCGGGCACTACATCGGCGTGCCGCTCCTGCAAGCCTACGGCATGAGCTGCGAGCCGCACCGGGCCGCCGAAAAAGGCCTGCCACCATTTCCCCACATGCTGCGCTGGATGCGCTGACCTTAAAGGATCGTCCCATGAGCCCCCGTGTTCTGATCTCCGATGCGCTCTCTCCGGCCGCCGTCCAGATATTCAAGGACCGCGGCGTCACCGTCGACTTCCAGCCGAACCTCGGCAAGGACAAGGACAAGCTCGCCGCGGCGATCGACGGCTTTGACGGCCTTGCCATCCGCTCGGCGACCAAGGTCACCGCCAAGCTTCTGGAAAAGGCCAACGGGCTGAAAGTGATCGGCCGCGCCGGCATCGGCGTCGACAATGTCGATATCCCCGCCGCCACCGCGCGCGGCATCATCGTCATGAACACGCCGTTCGGCAATTCGATCACCACCGCCGAGCATGCCATCACGCTGATGCTGTCGCTGGCGCGGCAAATCCCCGAGGCCGACGCATCGACGCGCGCTGGAAAATGGGAGAAGAACAAATTCCTCGGCGTCGAGATTTTCTCCAAGACCCTCGGCGTCATCGGCTGCGGCAATATCGGCTCGATCGTCGCCGACCGCGCTATCGGGCTGAAGATGAAGGTGATCGCCTACGATCCTTACCTCTCCGCCGAGCGCGCGGTGCATCTCGGTGTCGAGAAGGTCGAACTCGACGATCTCCTTCGCCGCGCCGATTTCATCACATTGCACACGCCCTCGACCGAAAAGACCCGCAACATCATCAATGCCGAATCGCTCGCCGCGACCAAAAAAGGCGTACGCCTGATCAATTGCGCCCGGGGCGAATTGATCGACGAGCAGGCCCTGGTCGAGGCGCTCAAATCCGGCCATGTCGCCGGCGCGGCGATCGACGTGTTCCGCGAGGAGCCGGCCACGCAAAGCCCGCTGTTCGCGCTGCCCAACGTCATCTGCACGCCGCATCTCGGCGCGTCGACCATGGAGGCGCAGGAGAACGTGGCGCTGCAGGTCGCCGAGCAGATGTCGGACTATTTGCTGCGCGGGGCCATCAGCAACGCGGTCAATTTTCCCTCGATCAGCGCCGAGGAAGCGCCGAAGCTGAAACCCTTCGTCGATCTTGCCGAGAAACTCGGCTCGTTCGCCGGCCAGCTCACCGATACCGGCATCAAGAAGGTGCAGATCGCTTACGAAGGCGAGGTCGCGGCGATGAACACCAAGGCGCTGACTTCGGCCGCGGTCGCCGGGCTGCTTCGCCCGATGCTGCAAGACGTCAACGTCGTTTCGGCGCCGATCGTCGCCAAGGATCGCGGCATCGTCGTCGAAGAGACCCGCCGCGACGCCGCGGGCGATTACGACAGCCTGATCACCGTCACCGTGGTCACCGACCGGCAGACCCGCTCGGTGTCCGGCACCGTCTATGCCGACGGCCGGCCGCGCATCATCGACATCAAGGGCATCCGCATCGACGCCGAATTTGGCCCGTCGATGCTTTACGTGACCAATCAGGACAAGCCGGGCTTTGTCGGCCGCTTCGCCACGCTCTTGGCCGACGCCGGCATCAACATCGCCACCTTCCATCTCGGCCGCGAATCCGCCGGCGGCAACGCCATCGCGCTGGTCGAGGTCGACGGCGCGGTGCCGCCCGAGGTACTCGGCAAGGTGCAGCAGATCACGAACGTGCAGCAGGTCAAGCCGCTGATGTTTTGAGGAATTCCGTCAGGCCCAATCCTGTGCTAGGATAGAATGATGATAAAACTCCTGGAAGAAGCCATCGACACGGTGAAGCGGCTCCCTGAACACGATCAGGAGATTGCCGCCGAATTTCTCCTGAGTTTCGCCAATCCAGACGCGCACCGCTACCAGTTGAGCGATCAACAAGTCGTGGAAGTCGAAGTAGCAAAGCGCGAAGTCCGCGAAGGCAAGATTGCAAGCGCCGCCGAAATGGACGAAGTGTGGCGACGATTCGACCGATAGGGCTGCAATTCAGCGCTCGCGCGCGATCACAGCTTCTTGCGATCCACGAATATATCGATCAAAGAAACCCCGCGGCCGCGGCGCGTGTCGGCGCCAGCATCCGCGAGGCAGCGGAAGTCTTGCGCTATTTTCCGTATTCGGGTCGCCCGGGGCGCGTGCTCGGGACAAGAGAATGGTCGTAAGAGGGCTGCCTTATATTCTGGTGTACGAGATCGACGCCGGCGAACGAGGTGTCACGATACTCGGCGTGTTTCATTGCGCGCAGCGGCGTGACTAAAGCGGCGAACTACTTCCTCGTCGCAATCGTAATCCCCGCGAATACCAGCGCATAGCCGACGGCGTGGAACAGCTCGAAGCGCTCGCCTAACAGCACGATCGCCAGCACCGAGCCGAACACGGGGACGAGATGAATGAACGGCGCCGCGCGGTTGGCGCCGATCAGTTCGATGCCGCGGTTGAGGAACAGATAGCCGAGCAGCGACGGAAAAACACAGACGAAAGCAAAGCTCGCCAGGCTTTCGGCGTCGAACACGACGGTGCGCCCGCTGGCGATCTCCCAGGCCACACCCGGAATAAGCATCGCCGCGCCGAGCCCCATGCCGACGGCGAGAAACGACAGCGGATGGATGGCCGGCCGCTTGCGCAAGTAAGCCGCATAGAAACCATAGGTAACGAGCGCCAAGACAAAGCAGACGTCGCCGCGATTGAATTTGATCGTGAGCAGGACGGTGAGGCTGCCGTGACAGATGATGACGAGAACGCCGGTCAGCGACACGGCGATGCCGCAAGCCTGGCGCAGCGTCAGGCGTTCGCCGAACAGCGCGAAGGTCCACATCGCGACGAACAGCGGCCCGACCGATTGCAGCAGCAGTCCGTTGATCGCCGTCGTATATTGCAGGCCGTAATAGGCCATCGTGTTGTAGACGGAGAAACCGACGAAGGCGATCAGGATCAGGACACCGGCGTTCTTACGGATTATCGGCCAGTCGCGCAGGATGTGCCGCGCGGCGAACGGCAACAGGATCGCGGTTGCTCCGCTCCAGCGGATGAAGGCGAGCGTGATTGGCGGCACGTGCCCGGCAACAAATCGCCCGAGCACGGTATTGCCGGCCCAAAATAGCGACGTCAGCGACAGCAGCAGATAGGGCTGATCGAAGAACCAGACGCCAGTCAGGCGCGAACTCTGCGCGGGGCTTTGGCTCAGGCGTCGCACTTGTGTCCCCGACATGCGTATCCTTCGTCGCCAACAATATGCCGCGTGGGCTAGCCCGCCCTGCGCCGCTAGACCAGTGCCGTCCCGGCATGACTGGCTGGCGCCCAGGACTGCAATCCGCCGCACGACCCCAGCCGCGATGCAAGACTGCGACAATCCGCCTGTCCTGCATGCCGCATTGCCGCCTGCGGCGGCCGAAACAAATCCACAATCCCGGCAACAAGGCTAATGGCGAATTTGTTGTGAAACCAATGAATTGTCGGAACTCACAGGGGCTTGCGGGAGGCGCTTTTCCTTGCGTCCGGCACCGGCATCCATTATCCGGGGCGGTCGGCTACGGCCGGCAGCCGCTCCATCCGAGCAGTCATTCAGTATTCATTGGGCCTCTTGGGGAAATTCCTCATGGCAAATGTTGTCGTGGTCGGCTCCCAGTGGGGGGACGAGGGCAAAGGCAAGATCGTCGATTGGCTGTCCGAGCAGGCCGACATCGTCGTCCGCTTCCAGGGCGGCCATAATGCCGGGCACACGCTGGTGATCAACGGCACCACCTATAAGCTGTCGCTATTGCCATCGGGCGTGGTGCGGCCGGGCAAGCTCTCGGTCATCGGCAACGGCGTGGTGCTCGATCCGCGTGCGCTGTTGGCCGAGATCGCCCACCTCAAGAAGCAAGGCGTCACCGTCACGCCGGAAAACCTGCGGATTGCGGAGAATACGCCGCTGATCCTGTCGCTGCACCAGGAGCTCGACGTCGCGCGCGAGCGGGCCTCCGGCAAGGGCGCCATCGGGACCACCGGCCGCGGCATCGGCCCGGCCTATGAGGACAAGGTCGGTCGCCGCGCCATCCGCTTGATGGATCTGGCCGACCTGAAAATGCTCAACGGCAAGATCGAGCGTCTTTTGGCGCATCATAATGCGCTCCGCCGTGGGCTCGGCATGAGCGAGATCGTGCCGGACGCGCTCTACGACGAGCTGGCCGCCGTAGCGCCGCAGGTGCTGCCATTCATGGATTCCGTGTGGTCGCTGCTCGACGAACGCCGCCGCGAGGGCAAACGCATCTTGTTCGAAGGCGCGCAAGGCGCACTGCTCGACATCGACCACGGTACTTATCCCTACGTCACGTCGTCGAACACGGTGGCGGCGCAGGCGGCGACCGGCTCGGGACTGGGTCCGAGCGCCATCGGCTACGTGCTCGGCATCTGCAAGGCCTACACGACGCGGGTCGGCGCCGGACCGTTTCCCACCGAGCAGCTCAACGAGGTCGGCAAAACGCTCGGCGAGCGCGGCAAAGAGTTCGGCGTGGTCACGGGCCGGCCGCGGCGCTGCGGCTGGTTCGACGCCGTGCTGGTGCGGCAAACCGTCCGCACCAGCGGCATCAACGGCCTGGCGCTGACCAAGCTCGACATTCTCGACGGCTTCGACGAGATCAAGGTCTGCGTCAAATACCGGCTGGATGGGCGCGAGATCGATTATCTTCCCGCCAGCGAGCATGCCCAGGCGCGGGTCGAGCCGATCTACGAAACCATCGGCGGCTGGCGGGAAAAGACCGCGCATGCCCGGTCCTGGGCCGACCTTCCGGCACAGGCGATCAAATATGTGCGCCGGCTCGAGGAGCTGATCGGCTGTTCCGTCGCCATCCTGTCGACCAGCCCGGAACGGGAGGATACCATCCTCATGCAAAATCCCTTTGAAGCTTAAGGTGAAATTTTCGCGCGCGAAGCGTAAACTCGACAAATGGCAGATTATCATCCGCTCATCGCCCGCGCCGTAGAGGGCCTCGAAAACAGCACCGGCGAGGCCCGCCGGGGCCTGTATGAGCGGGCGCGCGCGGCCCTGGTTTCCCAGTTGCGATCGATCGAACCGCCGCTCTCCGAGGCCGATATCACGCGCGAGCGCCTGGCGCTGGAAGACGCCATCCGCAAGGTTGAGGCTGAGAGCGTCCGCAAGGCGCGGGCGGAGCGCCCGGCGCCGCCGCCGCGTCCGGCGCCGCTCAAGCCGCCGGTTGCCCCCGCTGCGCCGCTGGCGCCGCGCCGAGAGCGTCTGGGCTTGAGCAGTATGCCGTCCGTGCCGCGTCCTGAAACTGCATCGCCGGCGCCGCCACGTCCCGAGCCGCCGCCGTTTCGGATGCAAAGCGAGACCGTTCCCGACGAAGCAAGCCCTGCGGCTGCAGGCAGCGCCCGCGCCCGGCTGTTGAATGCGCGCACCTCGCCGGTTTCGCGGGAGGGGCTCAGAGGCTTTCGCGACGTCGTCAATGAAGTGGACGATCTCGGTGCCGCCTCGGCGAGATCGGCGCAATCGGCGCGCGATACGCGCGAGTCTTATGGCGCCGCTCCAGCGCGGCAATTTGCCGACGACGAGGAAGAACTCGAGCCGATGCGGGACCGGCTGGAGTCGCGCTTCGACCGCGGCGACGCGGAACTGCTCGGTGACGACGCGCTGTACCCGCGCCCGCACGACCGCGTCGACGATTTCGTGGATGACGAGGCGCCGCCGCCGAATTTCACGCGGCCGCAGCCGCCGCGCGCGCGGGAGCCGGAAGACCATTACGCAGAGCCGCGTCCGCCGCGGTCCTATCGCGGCCTCGCCAAGCTCGCGGTGGTCGTGATCCTGCTGCTCGGCATCACGGCCACGATCTCGTGGCAGTGGTCCAACATCATGGGCCTCTACAACTTCGTGTCGCATATGCGGTCGAAACCGACCCAGACCGCACAGGCCCCGGCCGCCGAGCCCAAATTTTCCGGCCGCGTGCCGCAGGAGCAGCAACTGCCCGGGCAGCAGCAACAACAAGCACAAGCACCCGCCCCCGCTCCTGGCGCACCAGCCGGGCAGGCTGCACCGCAAGTCGCCCAGCGCGTGGTGCTCTACGAGGAAGACCCGAACAATCCGGCAGGCCGTCAATTTGTCGGCTCCGCCGTCTGGCGCACCGAAACGGTCTCGCCCGGCAGCGGACTTGCGCCCGAGCTGGAAGTCCGCGCCGACATCACGATCCCGGAGCGGAACATGACCGTGACCTGGACGCTCCGCCGCAACACCGATCAGGCCCTGCCGGCAAGCCACACCATCGAGATCATGTTCAACCTGCCGCCGGATTTTCCCGGCGGCGGCATTGCCAATGTGCCCGGCGTTCTGATGAAGGATTCCGAGCAGGCCCGCGGCGTGCCGCTCGCCGGACTCGCGGTCAAGGTCACCAATGGCTTCTTCCTGATCGGCCTGTCCGCGGTCGATGCCGACGTGCAACGCAATATCCAGCTGCTCAAGGATAAGCCGTGGTTCGATATCCCGATCGTCTATAACAATGGCGGCCGCGCCATCCTGGCCATGGAAAAAGGCCCGCCCGGCGATCGGGCTTTCGCGGATGCATTCGCCGCGTGGGCGAAATAGACTTCCGTCCGGTTGGCATCGCGGTGCACCGTTGCGGCAACATTACGCGGTAAGGAGTACAGAGTGAGGACCCGCGCAAAGATGAGTTCGTCCGACGCAAAAACGCCGGAGCCGGCGGCCAATTCGCATATCGCCTCCGCGCTCCGCACGCTCGATACCGAGGCCGATGGCGTCGCGGCGCTGGCCGCGGCAATGTCCGATGGATTGGGCGCGCCGTTCGTTGCCGCGGTTGAGACGATACGGGCGGCGCGCGGCCGGGTCATCGTCACCGGCATGGGCAAGTCCGGTCACGTGGCGCGGAAGGTCGCCGCCACGCTCGCTTCCACCGGCACGCCGGCCTTCTTCGTCCACGCTGCCGACGCCAGTCACGGCGATCTCGGCATGATCACCTCGGACGACGTGATGCTGGCACTCTCCTGGTCGGGCGAGACCGAAGAGCTCAAAGATCTGATCAACTACTCGCGCCGCTTCCGTATCGTGCTGATCGCGATCACGGTGAACGTCGACAGTACGCTCGGCAAGGCCGCCGACATCGTACTGGCGCTGCCGGCGGCGCGCGAAGCCTGTCCGCACAATCTGGCGCCGACCACCTCGTCGCTGATGCAGCTGGCGCTCGGCGACGCGCTGGCGATCGCGCTGTTGGAAAGCCGCGGCTTCACCGCAATCGATTTCGGCGTGTTTCATCCGCGCGGCAAGCTTGGCGCGGCGTTGAAATTCGTCGGCGAGGTGATGCATCCCGGCGCGGCAGTGCCGCTGATCAAGCGCGGCGCGCCGATGTCGGACGCGATCGTCGAAATGTCGGCCAAGGGTTTCGGTTGCGTGGCCGTTATCGAGGAGAACGGCAAGCTTGCCGGCGTCATCACCGACGGCGATTTGCGCCGCCACATGCGCGCGGATTTTCTTCAGGCGTCGGTCGATGCCGTCATGACGGCGGCCCCAAAGACGGTGCGGCCCGATCAATTGGCAAGCGAAGCCTTGCAGATTCTCAATTCATCGAAAATTACGGCGCTCATCGTCGTGGAAGCAGAGCGCCCGGTCGGCATCGTGCATTTCCACGATCTGTTGCGCGCCGGCGTGGCGTGATGCGTGCTTTGTTTGAGCATGATCTTTTCCGAAAACTGGAGGCCACTTTTCGGGATCATGCTCTAGTACAGCCCGCCCCGCACCACATTCGAATCCTCCGTCGCCGCTTGCGGTGGTGCCTGTGCGCTGGGCGCCGCCGGCCTGACCTGTTCGGCAGCCGCGGCGGGTGCCGACGGCGCGGTCTGGAAAACCGGCGTTACGGGAACGGCGGTTGCAGTGGCGGTGCTTGCCGGCGGCGGCGCATCCTGATCGGCTTGCCCGTGGGCGATGAATTGGTTGTAGCCCGGAGAGCCGGGCCGCGGCGGCACGCCGCTCGGCAAGCCGCCAGCCCAATGCGGCCAATGATCGGCAACATAAGCGGAGAAGCCGTCCTCCGAAGTGGCGCCGGCGCACGAACCGAGCATCGCGCCGATGCCGAGCATAACAGCGGCGGCGATCGATCGCTTGACGATGCCGCGCGCAGCCGCCGGCCTGAGGCTTTGCAGCGCCGGCCCCTCGTCATTCTGGTAGATCGCAAAGCCGGTCATTAGCGGTACCGTCATGCCAAAGCTTCGCCGTACGGGAGCTCGCGTGGGGCGTGCGTATTTAAGACACGAAAGTTTATATTTTCCGCCAATCGGACGCATCTCCAGTTGGACGGGTTTCATGGCGGGACTGTGGTGTAAGCGTGGAGGCCGCGGCGCACGGGCCGCTTTGGGGCACGCGGTTGGGCCCATCGCCTTGGCGGCGGCGCTCGTCATCTTGCCGGGATGCAGCGAGCTGGCACAGCCGAGCGAAGCCGCGGCGCCGCCGGCGCCGCCGGCCTATGTGTCGCTGGCCGCCAATTATCTGCTGTCGACATTGAAGGACCGTACGCCCTATGCCGACTTCGAGATATCGGCGCCGCGCTGGGTCAATTCCATGAAGGGATGGGCCTGGCTTGCTTGCGTGCATTTTCAGGACCGCGGGCATCTTCGCAGCTACGCGCTTTTCATCCAGGACAATGCCGTCGTCGATGCGCGCTTTGCCGTCGAGACCGATCGCTGCGAGACGCAGACCTACACGCCATTCGATCTGGTCACCGGCGAGCTCGGACGGCCGACCGCCCCGGTGCAGTCTCCGCTGTATTAGCCGCTACGCCGCCCGCCGCATCGTCAGTGCTTCATCCACTGCCGACACGACCTGACCGGCCGACAACTCATCGAGACATTGGCTGAAGCTGTCGAGCCTTCTCTCACAACCTTCCAGCTGGCAGGGCAGGCATGGCAGCGGATTCTGCACCAGCCAGATATTGCCGCGATGCTGGATGGTGCCGGCGGCGGCCCAGGGGCGGTCGAGACCGCCCGTCGGCCACGGTCCCCACAGCCGCGGATCGGTCGGGCCATAAAGCGCGACCGTCGGAATGCCGGTCGCCGCGGCAAGGTGGGTGATGGCGGTGTCCGGCCCGATATAGACGCGCGCGCCCGCGATCAAGGCGGTCAGTTCTGGCCAGTCGAGTCTGCCGTCGAGACGCGCCACTTTGCTGTCGCGCCAGACGTCGTCGAGATAGGTGCGATCGCTTACGGCGCCGGTGACGGCGGTGGCGAGGCCGCGCTCGTCGAGCGCCGCGGCGAGCGCCCGCCAGCCGGCGCCGGTCCACCGCTTATAGGTGAACATCGGCGCCGCATGGATCACGGCATAGGGCTGCGCCGGCGCCAGCGCCGAGCGCACGCCACCGCTGGGGCAAACGATTTCGGCTTGCGCCGGAATGCCGATGAGCTCGGCAAGGCGCAGAATATCGAGCGCGCGATGCCGGGCGCGATCGCTCATTACGGAACGGCTGAGCGCGAAACGCTTGATGGCCGCCGCGACGCCGTCGCCCTCGACCAGGCCGGCGCTTTGCCGACCTGCAACGACGGCGAGGAATGTCGGCCGGTCGCCGGTCTGCGTCGACAGCGCGAGGTCGTAGCGTTTGCACAACCGCGCCATCAACGCGAGCGTGTCGCCCGCGTGCGGACGCTGCCGCAGCGTGAGGACTTTCGCAAGATCGGGATTGCCGGTCAGAATTCCTTCGGTTCCGGCAAAGACCAGTGCGTCGATCGAAGCTTGCGGAAACGCCCGCTTCACGCTGCGAATAAGCGGCGTGGTCAACAGTACGTCGCCGAGCCGCCGCAGCGCCACGACGAGCACGCGCGGATTTTCCGGCAAACGCAGCGGCTTCATTGTCGCACCACCGATGCATTGCCGCGCACGGGAGGCGTGGCCTCGCTCAGCGTGGACAGCCCATGCAAGGCGTGCGTGCGGCTGCCGCCAATGACCTCGTCGAGCCTTGCCTGGTTCGCAGAGAACCGCGAGCGGTCGTTTGGCGGATGCCACAGATGCAACACGCCGGTCGCGAACCGGCCGTCCTTGCGCCGCACGCCGGCACGCAGGAGACGCACCACGAGATCGGAATCCTCTAGGCCCCAGCCGGTGTAAGCACAATCAAACCCGTCGATGCGATCGAGATCGGCTCGCGCCACCGCAAGATTGCAGGTTTGCGCGCCCTCCCAGCTTTCGTTGTTCAGCTTGCGCAAAGGCCCGAGCGGCAGCCGCAGCGTCGGGATGAGCCGATTGATGCCGCCGCGCAGCCGCTGCTGCAATAGCGTGGCCAGATTCCATCGCTCCGCCTCGACACCGCCGGCGAGCACCGCGGCGGTCAGTTCGGGCGACAGCAGAATGCGGTTGCCGGTGACGAACCAGCCCAGCTCGGCGAGCCGGCGGTGCGCGGCGATGAAATCGGCCGGCGCCAGGCAATCGCCGTCGAGGAAGATGCAGATTTCGCCGGCGCTGGCGCGAATGCCGCGATTGCGGATCTCGCCGCCGCGGAAGCCCATATGCTCGTGCCACACATGCTTGAGCGGCAGCGGCAGCCGGGCCTTCCAGCTTTCGACAACGTGCGCGGTGTCCGGCCGCGATCCGTCTTCGGCAACGATGACTTCAAAGTTGCGGTCCGACTGATGCGCGAGCGCGCGCAACGCCGCGTCGAGCGCATCCTCGCGGCTATAGGTGGTGACGATGACGGAGATGAGCGCAGTGTCGCGCACGATGGCTCACTCCCCAGCCGGTTCCTTCGCCGGCTGCGCCCGCTTGACCATAGCCGTCGTCGAGTGGCCGGGCACGAGCTCGACCAGCATCACGGTGCCGCCCGCCTTTTCGACGACATCGTGACCGACGACGTCCTCGCGCCGGTAGTCGGCGCCTTTGACCAGCACGGCCGGGCGCACCCGTTTAATCAGTTCGATCGGCGTGTCTTCTTCGAACACCACGACGAGATCGACGGCTTCGAGTGCGGCGAGCACCTCGGCGCGGCCCTCGGCCGGATTGATCGGGCGGCCCTTGCCCTTGAGCCGCGTCGTCGAGCCGTCGCTGTTGAGGCCGACCACCAACCGATCGCAGGCGGCGCGGGCCTCGGCCAGCAATTTGACGTGACCGCTATGCAGGAGATCGAAGCAGCCATTGGTGAAGCCGACGCGCAGGCCGTGGCGGCGCCAATCGGATAGCCGCTCGTCGAGCATCGACCAGTCGAACACGATCTTGTCGCCTGGCGCGAGCGAGGCGGCCGGCAGGATGCGGTGGCGCAATTCCGTGAGCGTAACCGTCGACGTGCCGCGCTTGCCGACGACGACGGCGGCGGCGGCGTTGGCGGCGCGCATGGCGGAGTCGAACGGCGCCGCCATCGCCAACAGCACCGCCATGACGGCGGCAACGGTATCGCCGGCGCCGGACACGTCGCGCACCTTCACCGGATAAGCAGGAATGTGCAGCGGCGCATGGCCATCGACGTGAAGCGTCATCCCCTCCTCGCTGCGCGTGACCAGCACGGCTTCGCTCTCGACGATGCGCGCAAGCTCGGCCGCGGCCTTGCCGATCTCGGCCTCGCTCGCCACCGGGCGGTGCACGGCGGCGCCCAACTCGGCGCGGTTCGGCGTGATCAGCGTCGCGCCGCGATAGATGCTGTAATCGTGACCTTTCGGATCGACCACCACCGGTTTGCCGAGCTGGCGTGCGCGGTCGATGACGGCGCGGATGACGCGCGGCGTCAGCACACCCTTGGCGTAATCCGACAGCACCACTGCGCCGCAGTGCGGCAGCGCCGCCTCGGCATGCGCGATGACCGCAGTCTCGCTTGCGGCGTTCGCCGGGTGGGCCGTTTCCCAGTCCGCCCGCATCAGATGCGCCGAATGATGTTCGGAGACGAACCGCACCTTGCGGGTGGTGTGCCGTCCCGGCTCGACGACGAGATGGGGAGCGACCGCGCCTTTGAGCTTGACGAAGGCATCGGCCAAGGTCCGCGACGCCTCGTCCTTGCCGGTCAGCCCGACGAAAATGCACCGTGCGCCAAGCGCCGCGATATTGCGCGCGACGTTGCCGGCGCCGCCGATCTCGATTTCGCTGCGCGCCACAGCCAGCACCGGAGTCGGCGCCTCCGGCGAGATGCGCGTGACTTCGCCATAGACGAAATCGTCGAGCATGAGATCGCCAACGCAGAGCACGGTCTGCTTGGCGACGAGCTTGAGGGCTTCTTCGAAATCGAACATGGTTGTAATCGTGCTTTACCCGTGGTGACCCGACGACCGTGCTTAGCGATAGCGGTCGGCACGCTCGAGATAGCAAGTAACGTAGCTCTTCACCGCCGTCTCGAGCGGCGTGAAGTCGGCATTATACCCGGCCCGCCGCAAATTGCCGGTCTCGGCTTGGGTGAAATATTGATAGCTGTCGCGGAGCGCGACCGGCATGTCGATATATTCGATCGCGGGTGGACGGCCGAGCGCGGCGAACATCGCCGTCATGAGATCGCGGAAGCTGCGCGCCTGGCCGGTGCCGACATTGTAAATGCCGGAGACGGTAGGGGTCTCGATCAGCCAGCGCACCACCGCGATCGCATCGTCGACATAGATGAAGTCGCGCTTTTGCTCGCCGTCTTCCACGCCGGGACGATGCGACTTGAACAGGCGGATCGGCTTGCCCGCCTTGGCCTCGCCGATACGCTTGGCGACGAGGCTCATCATCTCGCCTTTGTGATATTCGTTGGGGCCAAAGACATTGAAGAATTTCAATCCGACCCATTGCGGCGGCAGCGGGTCTTTGCGGCGAACGCGCTCGGCCACAGCGAGGTCGAACAGATGCTTGCTCCAGCCATAAAGGTTCATCGGCTTGAGCCGTTTGAGCGCGCCGTTGGACCAGTCATCGGAATAACCTTGCTCGCCGTCACCGTAGGTCGCGGCCGATGAGGCGTAGATAAACGGCGTGCGCGCCGTGGTGCACCAGTCGAGCAGCCGGAGCGACAGCCGGAAGTTATTCTCCATGATGGCATCGCCGTCGGTCGCGGTGGTGGCGGATATGGCGCCGAGATGGATGACTGCGTCGAGCTTGCGGCCGTTGAGCCAACGCTCAAATTCAGCCGGCGGGACGAAGTCGGCGATCTGACGGCCGGCAAGATTGCGCCACTTACCGTCGCTGCCGAGCACGTCGTTGACCGCAATGTCGGCGCGGCCGGCCTCATTGAGGCTTGCGACGACATTCGACCCGATAAAACCGGCCCCGCCGGTGACCAATAACATCGACCGCAAAGACCAGTTGAAGAGAGGATCGGCTCGTGCCGAGCCCGCCGAAGCTTTGCCCCACTATCGCGCGCTCGGCAACACTTGACGTCAGATGCGTTTAATAAATGAATCTTTATTCATTATAAACACAAATCGGGACAATTCGGACAATTCGCAAAGCGGCGCTGACGGCGGATATACTGGCCATCCGATCATGCAAACGATCTCCGCCTATATCCTCGCTTATAACGAAGCCGAGAAGGTCAAAGCCGCCATTGAAAGCGTGCTTTGGGCGGACGAAATCGTCGTCGTCAACTCCGGCAGCACCGACGGCACGGCCGAGATCGCCGCCGCGCTGGGCGGGCGCGTGGTGCAGGTGCCCTTCAACGGATTTGGCGATCTCCGCAATCGCGCCATCGAAGCCTGCCGCTGTGACTGGATCTTCAGCCTGGATGCCGACGAGCGCTGCACCGCAGCCGTACGCGACGAGATTTTGGGTCTGCTGGCCGGCGTGCCGGCGCTCGACGTTTATCGAGTGCCCCGCCGCAGTTACATGATGGGCCGATGGATCAAGGGTTCGGGCTGGTATCCGAACTTCCGTCAGCCGCAGCTCTTCCGCAAAGGCAGCATGCGTTACACGCTGGAGCCGGTGCATGAAGGCTATGAACTCCTCACCGGCAAGCCTCTTGGCACTTTGCGCAACGCGATCTGGCAGTTTCCCTTTCGCGATCTCGAGGAGGTCTTGCGTAAAGCCAACCGCTATTCATCGCTCGGAGCCCTCAAGCTGGCCGGCAAGCGAGTATCGATGGCGAGCGCGCTGGGTCACGGCTGCTGGGCGTTCCTGAAGCACTACATTTTCAAGCGCGGATTTATCGACGGCTGGGCCGGCTTTCTCATTGCCTTTGGCAATTTCGAGGGCACGTTTTACCGCTACGCCAAGCGCTATGAACAAGCGCAGGACTGGTCGCCGCCGCCGGCCGAGCCACTGCGGCGCGAAGAGAAACCGTGAAAGCGCGTATCGGCATAGTAATGAATAGTAATTCAAATAATGGCTTAGACCGCAGCCCGATCCTCATTGTCCCCTATATGTGGATCGGCGATTTCGTACGCTGCCATTCGGTGGTGAAGCTTCTCAACGCGCGCTATCCGCAGCGTCCGGTCGATATGCTGGCGACGACGCTATGCGCACCGCTTGCGGACTACATGCCCGGCCTGCGACAGGCCATCATCGCCGATCTGCCGCGCAGCCGTCTGGCACTGAAAGAACAGTTCGCCTTGGCAAAGCGCCTCAGACCCGAGGGCTACGGTTCGGCGCTGGTGATGCCGCGGACGTGGAAATCGGTGCTGGCCCCGTTTGTTGCCGGCATCCCCGAACGGACCGGTTTCGCCGGCGAAGCGCGCTTTATCCTGCTCAACGACGTTCGCTTCGGCGAGCGCGCTTTGCCGCGCATGGTCGATCGCTGCGCGGCATTGGCACTGCCGGCAGGAGCGAAACTGCCGCCGGATTGGCCGTTACCGGAGCTCAAAGTGTCCCGCCCAGAGATCGAGACATGGCGCCAAAAACGGGGGTCGAATAGCGATAATCGGCCGATTGTGGCGCTGGCGCCCGGTGCGGTTGGACCTGCGAAACGCTGGCCAAGCGCGGCCTATGCGGCGCTGTCCCATCGCCTCCTGGCCGAAGGCTTTGCGGTCTGGGTACTGGGCGGACCCGACGAAAAGCCCCTCGCCGCCGAGATCGTCGGCGATACCGCGGCACGTGATCTGACCGGCCACGATCTGCGCGATGCCATCCTGGCGCTTGCCGCCGCCAGTGTGGCGGTCTCGAACGATTCCGGCCTCCTCCACGTCGCCGCGGCGCTCGGCACGCCGTCAGTCGGGATATTCGGCCCGACCAGCCCGTGGCACTGGGCGCCGCTCAACCCGTTGGCCGGGATTATCGAGACGACGACCGAACTCTCCTGCCGGCCCTGCCATAAGCCAGTTTGCCGTCTCGTCCATCACCGCTGTATGCGCGACATCCCTCCCGACCAAGTCATGGCAGCGACCCACCGCGCCCTAGCTGCCGTGCAACCGACCCCGGCCGCTTAACAGAACATTCGTGAAATCGGCGTAGGGCCAAGAAAGGAAAACGAGCGAACAAGTCGGGAAAATGGCGGTCCTGGTCACTGGCGGCGCGGGCTATATCGGCAGCCAGATGGTGCATGACCTGGTCGACGCCGGCGAACGCGCCGTTGTCCTCGACAATCTTTCGACCGGGCACCGCTGGGCTGTTCCCGACGGGGTACCGCTCATCGTCGGCGAGACCGGCGATCAGGCGCTGGTGACGCGGCTTTTACGCGAGCATGGCGTCGACGCCATCATTCACTTCGCCGCGTCGATCGTGGTGCCGGATTCGGTGCGCGATCCGCTCGGCTATTACCGGAACAACACTGCGAATTCCCGTGCGCTGATCGAATGCGCGGTCGCCGGCCGTGTGCACCATTTCATCTTTTCCTCGACGGCGGCGGTTTACGGCAATCCGGCCGCCATTCCCGTTTCGGAGGATGCGCCGACGCTGCCGATTTCGCCTTATGGCTGGTCGAAGCTGATGACCGAAATCATGCTCCGCGACACCAGCCATGCCCATGATCTTGCCCATGTCGTCTTGCGCTATTTCAACGTCGCCGGCGCCGATCCGCGCGGCCGCACCGGCCAATCAAGCCCCAAGGCCACGCACCTGATCAAGGTTGCGGCCGAAGCGGCGCTGGGACTGCGAGGAAAGCTCGATGTCTTTGGCACCGATTACCCGACCCCCGATGGCACCTGCATTCGCGATTACATTCATGTCAGCGATCTGACCCGCGCGCATGCGGACGCGCTGCGCCACCTACGTTCCGGCGGCGCCTCGCTGACGCTCAACTGCGGCTACGGTCACGGTTTCTCGGTTCTTGAAGTGATCGATACGGTGAAACGGATCTCCGGCGTCGACTTCAAGGTGGAATACGCGCCGCGCCGTGAGGGCGACCCGGCGCGTATCGTCGCCGGCAGCGAGCGCATTCGTAGCGCGCTGGGCTGGCAACCGCGTTTGGACGATCTTTCCGTGATCGTCGCGCACGCGCTCGACTGGGAACGCGAGCTCATAACGCGCCGCTCGATCAGCCAGTTGCAATTGGCGAGCGAATATGGCGGCGCGCCGGAAACGGCGCGGGTCGCCGACCGCCGCGCATAGCGCTCATCCCGATGAGGGAGCGGAAAGTCCTGTTGTATCAATAGCAATTCGCCGTCTTGACCAGAAAATACCCTGTCGAGCGGCTCCAAGCTGCTGCGCCGGGCATTGCCCTTATGGGCCAATGCGCGCACAACAGGCTGTGAATAGAGCCTGCCACGGCCAAATCATCAGCCGACTATGCGCTGCTTGTCTCGGCGCGCCGCCCGGTTGCGAATGGGCACCGGCAGCTTGGCAATGGCTCTGACCGTCTGTGCGTTGCGACGTGCAATGGACAGGCGCGGGGGACGTCCCGGGAGAATTTGCGATGACAGACGACAGCCATAAGTTCAAGGTCGGGCAAACGGTCGATCTGGTTCCTTCAAGTTTTCGCTCCGCGGCAAACGGGTCCTATGAAATCGTCAGCCTGCGGGCAGCCGAGGACGGCAGCATGCGGTACCGGATCAAAAGCAAGAGCGAAGCGCACGAGCGTGTGGTTTCGGAAAGTGATTTGGTGCTTCCGGAAAACTGAGATTCGATTGCTATTACAACGGCTGCATCGAGGAAGCCGACAATGTTCAAGGTTCTTGAGCTAAAAAGCACGGTCTCGGCAGCGGCGACCGAAGTCGGTCACGGCTACACCACGCGCGAGGAAGCCTTGGCGGCGGTTAAAAGGCATCTCAAACGCTTTCACGTCTCCGGTCACAATGCGGAAGCAAATTATTGGTGGGCTCGGGATGCCGAAGGCTTGCGGAAATGCTGGATCGCCAGCGCCGCATGAGCACGCGCTAGTCGTCGTTTGCTAGACGCTTGAAGTCGTCAAGGACCGCCGCAATCAGAGTCTGACGCCGCGGGTCCTGGGCGGCTAACGTGGCCGCAAACAGCTTGAGAAGATAGCGCGCCTTCTCGGCGGCTTCGTGCCAGTTGGCCGCTGGCGCGGCCAGCAAGTGGGCTTCCAATTCGTCTTGCCGGAGGCGCAACGTGCTTTCGTTCGCCTCCACGTCCGCCAAAAGACGGCGAAGTTCGGTGGCCTTCTGTGCGGCCATCCCACGACGCCGGTCGAGATCGATCGTCCTGTCGGTCAAGACCTTGCACCACGCGCCAGAGGAAATTCGGCGCTTTCATACAAACGGCGGATATCGTCGACGCCATACCTTTGCTCGTCAACTTCGAGGTACGCGCCGAGCAGAGATTCCGGGGGCAAGTCCTCCATCGCGAAACGGATAGCGTCCGAGGCCTGCTCAAATCGTTTGTAGCCAAAGGCTTGCCGCCTGGCCATCCGCTTTCGCGTCGAAAACAACTCGGCCGCGGCACCATAATCAAATTCGACCATCACGCGGCCCCTCTAAAAGACCGAAACATCCTCCGAAACGATGCGGGGAATATAAGTACAAAGCTGCATATTACCACCCCGCTAGCCGGTCATTGCCCGAAAATCGAACGACACCGGCCGCGATTCCGTGTTATATAGTTTGCATTGTCTTAGGCGAGGATGGCTCCGCCGATTGCTGTGTTTGGCGTCCGGCACAAAAAAGACGCCTTCCTGTGAAATAAGTTCCGGCAAAACAGCGGCCGGCGGCCGTCTGTGTCACCGGCGTCACCGGCCGGTTTCCATCAGCATGGAGAGAGTTTTTTGGACGACGAACCCAAACCCGATGCCGGCGCTGCGGCGACCGATCTGCGCGCCTTGACCCGTAGTCTGTCGCGCTTTCGCGAACCGAATAACGCGCGCAGCATCATCGAGATTCTGATCACGATCGTGCCGTTCGTTCTGCTGTGGCTGTCGATGTGGTTGGCGTATCATCTCGGCTACGGGCTTTATTTGCTGCTGGCGATTCCTACCGCGGGTTTTCTCGTCCGCCTGTTCATGATCCAGCACGATTGCGGCCACGGCTCGTTTTTTCGTCATCGATCGGCGAACGACTGGGTGGGTCGCGCGATCGGCGTGCTGACGCTGACGCCCTATGATTTCTGGCGACACACCCACGGCATCCATCATGCCACGTCGGGCAATCTGGACCGCCGCGGTATCGGCGACGTCGACACGCTCACCGTGCGCGAATATCTGGCGCTGCCGCGCTGGCGCCGGCTCGCTTATCGGCTCTACCGCAATCCCATCGTCATGTTCGGTGTTGGCCCGATCTATCTGTTCATCCTGCGCCACCGCCTGCCCTTGGGCCTGATGCGGGAAGGTTGGACGCCGTGGATCAGCACCATGGCGACCAATGGCGCGATCGCGCTCATCGTCGGCGGCATGATGTGGTGGATCGGCGTGTGGCCGTTCCTGCTGTTGCATCTGCCGATCGCGCTGATCGCCGGAGCGATCGGCGTGTGGCTGTTCTACGTGCAGCACCAATTCGAGCATACCGTCTGGTCGGATAACGGGAATTGGAGCCTGCCGGTCGCGGCGCTTCACGGCAGCTCCCATTACGATCTTCCGGCGGTATTGCGCTGGTTCACGGCCAATATCGGCGTGCATCATATCCATCACTTGTGCAGCCGAATTCCGTTCTACCGGCTGCCGCTGGTGCTGCGTCAGCACCCCGATCTCGCCAATGTCGGCCGGCTCACGCTGGGGCAGAGTCTGGCATGCGTACGCCTCGTGCTGTGGGATGAAACCGCGCGGCGGCTCATCACGTTTCGCGAATTGCGCCGCCAGCGCAGTGCGGAGGCACTCCTCGCGGCCTGACCCCGCCTTGTAAAGGCGCCGCCTATCCTCTAACTAATGTAATCGACTTTTGGCCGGACAATCGGGCCGTTTCGCCTTCGCTGACTGCCAGGCGCACGTTCAGACCCTCCAAACATCGAAGGAACGAGCTTCAAGACGCGCAATCGCGCGTCCGCCGTTCAAGTGCACCTAACTCAGCGAAAGGATATCTTGATGAATACGGGCACCGTGAAGTTCTACAACGACCAAAAAGGCTTCGGTTTCATTCAGCCGGACGACGGCGGCAAGGACGTTTTCGTCCACGCAACTGCGCTCGAGCGCGCCGGCATGCGCGGGCTGGTCGAAGGCCAGAAGGTGGCGTTCGACACCCAGGAAGACCGCCGCACCGGCAAGATCGCCGTCGGCAATATCCAGGCGACCTAAAGTCTGAATTGATTGTTCGCCGACAAAGCGACCGATCGAAACCGCCCCCTTGGGGGCGGTTTTTTTATTCATCGCGCGAAGTGCCCTCATGCGATGGACTTGCCGTAACCAGCATGCCCCGGCAGGCCAGCGCTTGCTTCAGCTGGCGAATGGCGCTGTCCGCTGTCGCCGAGCTGTTGACCTTCTCGATGTGCCGAAGCAGCATCTTTAAGGCGGGATCTTTATCCCTGATCACCCACCTGCGCGCGAATATCTTGGCCTCGTGCAGGTTGGTGACGCGAACGACTTGAGTGGCGCCGGGAAAACTGGCATCGAAATAAGCGACAGGGGCGGTGGACATTCGATCTCCGAGGGTTTCGCTACGATGGAACGGCCGGATGAAGAGTGCAATGGTTCCGACCCGAACGGTCCCCGCTGTTCTTCGTCAAACCGGCTCCGATAGCGCGGCGCAGGCCCCGCCCTTGGGGGGCATTGCTCTAAACGGCGTAAGCGGGCAGAACGGGGCAGCATGAAAGCCGTCACGGCCGATCCCTCGGACGATTATAAGACCGTCACGCTAGTCCGCCGTCTGCTGCTCGACGAGGCGCTCGAGCACTGGCCGCAATACGTCATTGCCTTTGTGCTGATGGGCATTGCCGCCGCCGCCACGGCGCTGACCGCCTATCTGCTCGGCTCCATGACCAACGAGGCCTATGTCAGTCACAATTTTCATGGCATCGTCGTCATCGGCCTGATCGCCATGGTGATCTTCGCGGCCAAGGGCTTTGCCACTTACGGTTCCGCGGTCCTGCTGTCGTCGATCGGCAACAGCATCATCGCCAATAATCAGCGGCGACTGTTCGACAAGCTGTTGCACGAGGACATCGGCTTTTTCGCCGACCGCCATTCGTCCGAGTTCATCGCGCGGCTGACCACCGGCGCCGCCGCGGTCAGCCAGGTCATCAATCTCCTGATCACCGCCATTGGCCGCGATTTGATGTCGCTGATCGGCCTGACGATCGTGATGGTGATCCAGGATCCGATCATGGCGCTGGGCGGCTTCATCATGGCGCCGCCGGCGTTTTTTTTCCTGCGCAAACTGATCCGGCGGGTGCGCGGCATCGCGCGCATGCAATTCACCGGCGGCACCCGCATCATCGAGACCATGCAGGAAGCGCTGCAAGGCATGCGCATGGTCAAGGCCTTTGCGCTGGAAGGCGAGATGCGGCGGCGGCTGGATAAAAGCGTCGCCGAGGTGCAGCACGAATCCAACAAGATGGCCCGCGTCGCCAACCGCGCCAGCCCGGTAATGGAAATGCTCGGCGGCTTCACCGTGGCGCTGGCGACCATTTATGGCGGCTATCGCGTCATCGAAACCGGCGCGACGCCGGGCGAGTTCGTCTCCTTCATGGCGGCGTTCCTGCTCGCCTATGAGCCAGCCAAACGGCTCGCTCGGCTCAACATCGACCTCAACAATAGTCTCGTCGGCGTGCGCATTCTCTACGAGGTGATCGACAGCCCGCCGGGCGAACCGAACGACGATCACCTGCCGCCGCTGCAGTTGACGACCGCGCGTATCGAATTCGACGATGTGAATTTCGCCTATCGCGGCGATACCCCGGTGCTGCGTGGCATGAGTTTCGTCGCCCAGCCGGGCAAGTTCACGGCGCTGGTCGGCCCGTCGGGCGGAGGCAAGTCGACGGTACTCAATCTCCTGCTGCGTTTCTACGGCGTCGGTTCCGGCCGGGTACTGGTCGACGGCCAGGATATTGCGGCGGTGTCGCGCGGCTCGCTGCGGCAGCAGATCGCCCATGTCGGCCAGATCGTTAATCTGTTTCGCGGCACGATCCGCGAGAACATCGCGCTCGGCAAGCTCGATGCCGGCGACGCCGCCATCATCGCCGCGGCCAAGGCCGCGCATGCGCACGATTTCATCATGAGCTTTCCGGCCGGCTACGATACGCAGGTCGGCGAACACGGCATGCAGCTGTCCGGCGGCCAGCGCCAGCGCATCGCCATCGCCCGTGCGCTGATCAAGGATTCCCCGATCATTCTGCTCGACGAGGCGACGGCGTCGCTCAATTCGGAATCCGAACGTAACGTGCAGGACGCGATCGCCGAGCTCTGCAAGGGGCGCACGACGCTGGTCATCGCCCACCGCCTGTCGACGATCATGCATGCCGACTGCATTCTCGTGGTCGAGAACGGGCTCGTCGTCGAATCCGGCCGGCACGATGAATTGCTGCGCAAGGGCGGCCGTTACGCTTCGTTCTACCGGCTGCAGCTGCGCGAGCAGTCGTCGCCGCCGCAGGATGCGATCATCCAGCCGGTCGCCGCGATCGCTTCATCGGCTTAAGTATCGTCAGTGGAATGTCAGATTGACGCGATGGCGCGTAAGCGATAAGCCCGCGCGTTCTTCCCTCCAATAGCAGCCACAATCATGAGCACCGACGCTAAAACCTACGTCATCCCGCAGCCGCCGCAGGCGGCGATCCCGGTCGCCGGCACCGACAAATTTTTTCCGGTACGCCGGCTGTGGTGCGTCGGCCGCAATTACGTAGAGCACATCAAGGAGATGGGCAACGACGTGCGCGAACCGCCGTTCTTCTTCGCCAAGCCGGCCGACGCCATCGTGCCGGACGGCGGCACGGCGCCCTATCCGTCGCTGACCAAGGACATGCACCACGAGGTCGAGCTTGTCGTCGCGTTGAAAAGCGGCGGCCGCAACATCAAGCCGGATAAGGCGAACGATTGCATCTACGGCTATGGCGTCGGCATCGATCTCACGCGCCGCGACCTGCAGATCGCTTCCCGCGACATCAAGCGTCCGTGGGAAGTCGGCAAGGCGTTCGACCATTCGGCGCCCTGCGGACCGATCAAGCCGGCCGCCGAGACCGGTCATCCGTCGAAGGGCCGCATTACGCTCAAGGTCAACGGCAAAGTGCGCCAGGACGGCGATCTCAATCAGATGATCTGGAACGTGCCGGAGATCATCTCGAAATTGTCCGAGATGGTCGAGCTGGCGCCGGGCGACATCATCATGACTGGCACACCGTCGGGCGTCGCGGCCACCGTCGCCGGCGACAAAATCGAGTGCGAGGTCGAAGGCGTCGGCAAGCTCAATGTGACGATCGGACAGCCGCTCAGCTAGCCGCAGCCCGGCTTTCGCACATTATCATCCGACCCTGCCCGTCCGGAGTTCGGATTATTCGATCCGGGCGGGTTTTGTCGTATCCGAATGCGCCGCGTCAACGCGGCGTCACAATACAGCGCCCATAAAGCCCAGCGCCGTCAGGCCTTGATTCGGTGGAACTTGCATAAATTTGGCGCGTTAGAATGGCGCGATACACTCATTGGAGCTTGTCATGGGCGCCCGCCGTATCACCTTACGCATTCAACCACCGATGCCGTTCGGCGACGTTGCGCTGGTGCCGGCACCCTTGAGCGGACGGCCCGAAGCCGACATGGCGCGCGCCATGGCGGCAGCCCTTGCCGATATCGAAGCACCGACCGCAGCTGACGTGTATAATCGCCTGCGCCAGGCCTTTCCGATGGCGCCGTTGAGCGCGCGGGTGGCCGCATTGTCGGCGCTGATGGATCGCCTCCGCCGCCCGGCGCATTAATCGGCTTTCATAATCCAAGTTTCACAAACCAAGATAAGCGCTCCGCACGCGGTCGTCGGCCAACAATTCGGCGCCGGTTCCGGTTAGCGTGACGCGGCCGTTTTCCAAAACATAAGCGCGGCTCGCGAGCTTCAGCGACAGCGCCACGTTCTGCTCGACCACGACACAAGTGATGCCTTCGCGGTTGAGGACACCGATGGTATCGAGCACGCTGCGGGCGATCGCCGGCGCCAGGCCAAGCGACGGCTCGTCGAACATGATGAGCTGCGGCGCGCCCATCAGGCAGCGGGCAATGGCGAGCATTTGCTGTTCGCCGCCGGACAGCGTGCCGGCCGGCTGGCGCGCCCGCTCGGCCAATCTGGGAAACAGAGCAAAGGCGCGGTCGCGATTCTTTGCCCGAGCGGAGCGCGCGCGCGGCAGCATGGCGCCGACGTCGAGATTCTCCTCGACGGACAGCGTCGGAAACACCTGACGTCCCTCCGCCACCTGGCCGATACCGAGATTGCAGACGCGATGGCTCGGCCAACCGGATATATCGGTGCCGCGAAAGGTAATCCGGCCGCGCAACTTGGTCTGCATGCCGGCGAGCGCGCGAATGAGCGTCGTCTTGCCGGCGCCATTGGCGCCGATGATAGCGACAATGGCTCCCTCCTCTATTTCAAGCGACACCCCGTCAAGCGCTTGCACGTCGCCGTAGAACACGTCGAGGTTTTCGACGGCGAGCATCACACCGTCTCCGCGCCAAGATAGGACTGAACCACAGCGGGATCACGCACGACCTGTTCAGGCGCGCCTTCCGCAATCGCCACGCCGTGATCGAGCACCAGAACGCGCGAGGCGAGCGCCATCACCGCGCGCATGACATGCTCGATAAGAAGAATGGTCACACCGGTCTCGCTGCTGAGCTCGCGCAAGGTTGCGACCATGCGGTCAGTCTCCGTCGGCCGCAGCCCCGCCATGACTTCGTCGAGCAGCAACAGCCGCGGATCGGTCGCAAGCGCGCGAGCGACTTCGAGCCGTTTGCGGTCCGGCAGGGTCAAGGTGGCGGCGCGCTGGCGCCGCTTGTCGAAGAGGTCGAGCCGGCGCAGCACCGCCAGGGCGTGATCACGCGCCGCGCCGACACTGCGCCGGTGCAACAGCGCGCCGATGACGACATTGTCCTCTACACTCAGCGCCGGAAACGGCCGCACCAGCTGGAACGTACGGGCGACGCCGCGCCGGCATACCGCGTCGGCCGGCAGGCCGCCAATCGGCTCGCCGGCAAAGACGATGGCGCCGTCGTCCGGCCTCGTCGCGCCGGCGATCATGTTGAACAGCGTGGTCTTGCCGGCGCCGTTCGGCCCTATCACGGCGAACAGCGCGCCTTCGGCGACATCGAAGCTAACCCGGTCGACGGCGACTAAGCCGCGAAACCGCTTGCTGACCGCAGTGAGCGACAGGAGCGCGGTCACGACGACGCATCCTTGATGCCAAGGCATTGCGCAAGCCACGGCCAAATGCCCCCGGGCAGCGCCGCTACCACGACAAGAAGGCACACGCCGTAGAAAACCTGCTCCGCGCCGGGCAGATCGAACCCCATCGCGGACAAAGTTGAATTGAGCAATTCGGCGAGACCGGTGAGCACGAAGGCGCCGAGGATCGGACCGAACAGCGTGCCGACACCGCCGATGATGGGCCCGAGGATCATCTGGATCGACTGCGAAATGTTGAACACCTGCTCGGGGAAAAGATTGTTGTAGAAAAACGCATAGAACACCCCGGCGAACGAGGTCACCGCCGCCGAGATCGTCACCGCGTACATCTTGTAACGGAACGTATCGATGCCGGCGGCGCGGGCAGCTTCCTCGTCCTCGCGAATGGCTAGCCAGAAATAACCGATGCGGCTCGTGATCAACACGCGGCACAGAATGAAGGCGGCGATCGTGGCGGCGAGGATCACGTAATAGAACATCGTCGGGCTGCCGCGCAGCCGCCACAGATCGTTATGGGCATATTGGGCGACCGGCAGGAACAAGCCGGCTGCGGCATTGACGAGGTCGAGATGATCGAAGCCGATGCGGGCGAATTCGGCAAAGGCGATGGTCAGGATGGCGAAATAGACGCCCGTTACGCCGAAACGAAAAGCGAGGAAGCCGATGACCGCGCCACAGGCGGCGGCGACCGGCATGGCGGCGAGCAAGCCGAACCATGGGACGACGCCGTAGCGCGTGAACAGCACGGCCGCGACATAGCCGCCCAGCCCGACGTAGATGGCATGGCCGAGCGAAAGCTGGCCGGTGAACCCCATCATGATATTCCAGGCTTGGCCGGTATAAGCGAGATAGAGAATGAGAATGAGGACGGTAACGAGATAATCGTTCACCAGCCACGGCGCGACGATGAGCGCCGCAAACAGCGCGGCGAGCCAAATCATAGTCCGGCGCGATATGCCGCCGGTGAGGCGCGCGGCCAAGGCTGACATCACGCCGGCCTCTTGCCGAGGAGACCCTGCGGCCGGAATAGCAGGACCAGCACCAGGATGCCGAAGGCGAACATGCTCTTGGCCGATGGCGTGAACAGCAATCCGGCCAGCGCCTCGGTCAGCCCGATCAAGATGCCGCCCAGAAGCGCGCCGGGCATCGAACCCAGCCCGCCTGTTATCACGATCACGAAAGCCAACAGCGTGTAGGTCGGCCCGATCATCGGCGTAACGTCGACAATCAGCGTCATCATGGCGCCGGCGGCGCCGACGCAAGCCGCGCCGATGCCGAAAGTGAGCGCATAGAGCCGATTGACATTGAGCCCGACGACCAGCGCCCCGGTGTAATTGTCGGCGCAGGCGCGGATCGCCGTGCCGATCAGCGTGAAGCGAAAGAACGCGAACAGCAGCACCGCGAACACGATCGCCGCGGCGCCGGCATAGACTTTGGTGGCGTCGACCAGCAGCGGACCGAGCTGAAAGCTGTCGAAGGCATAGGCGGTCTGGACGGTGCGCGCGTCGGGACCGAAGATGATCAGCAGCACGTTGACGATGATGATCGCCAGCGCCACCAGCAGCAGGAACTGGCTGTGCTCCGGCCGGGTGATGAAGGGATTGATCAGTCCCGATTGCAACGCGTAGCCGAACACGAACAGCACCGCGGCGATCGGCACCATCATGATCAGCGGATCGAGGTGAAAGGCGGAAAACAGCACGACCGCGAGAAACATCGCGATCGACATCATCTCGCCATGGGCGAAATTGACAACGCGCACCACGCCGAAAATGACCGAAAGCCCGAGCGCCATCAGGCCATAGACCAGGCCGGTCAGAACTCCGCCAACGGCAACGTTAAGATAGACGTCAAACGGCACCGTGGCAGACTCAGCCGCGATCCTGATACGGCTTCAGGGGCCATTCCGGCTTGGCATTGGAAGCTTCCTTCGGCGCCACCACCGCGAGCTTGCCGCCACGATTCTGGATCGCACCATCCTTGACCTTGGTGTTCTGGCCTTTGGCGTCGAACGCGATGCCGCCCCCAATGCTGACATTGTCGGCAATGTTGGTCGAGCGGATCGCGTCGACCAATGCCTTGGGATCCACCGTGCCGGCGCGCTTATAGGCGTCGGCTGCCACCAGGAGCGCTTCGAACGTGAACACGTGATTGGTGTTCATATTGACGCCCGGATAGGCCTTGGCCAGCGCCGCTTCCAGCGTCTGCGCCAGCTTCTTATTTGGATCGAACCACGGCACGAAGCTCAAGGGGCCGTCTGACAGCTTGCCCAGCGTCTTGAAATATTCGTCCTCGTACCAGCCCGGTCCCATGCTCAATATGGCCTGCGGCGTCCAACGCTGCTTGACCAGCTCGCGCGTGATCAGCATGGCATCGTTGAGCCGGCTGACGACGAGCAGCGCGTCGGGATTGCTGGCTTTGGCCTTGGCGACTTCGACGGACAGATCGTGCGCCGCCGGATCGTAGGCGATCTCCTGGGCGATGGTGTAAGGCATGTCGAATTTCGGCATCAGGAAGTTGATGCCTTTGGACATCGCGGTGCCGAACGTATCGTTGACATGCATGAAGACGACGGTCTTTGGCGCGTGGCCGACGGCGGCGAACACTTCCTTCTGATCGGTGAAGGCGTCGCTCAAGATCATTCCTGCGGTGGGGAAGTTACGGAAGACGAATTTGTAGCCCTGCTCGGTGAGCTGCGGCGCGGCGGCAATGTTGACGATGAGCGGAACGCCGTTCTGCTCGGCGACTTGGGCAATCGCCAGCGTCTGGCCGGAATCGAAGGCGCCGACCAGGCATTGGGCCCCGTCGCTGATCATTTTCGCGGCGCGCGCGCGCGCCGTCTCGACACTCGATTCGGTGTCGCCGTCCATGATCTGCAACTCGGGCAGACCGATGGACTTGAGGATCGCAGGCGCAATGGCGACGCCGCGTTGGCAATCCTGGCCGATGCCGGCCTCAAAGCCCGACCGTGGCAGCAGCACGCCCACCTTCAGCGGGCCGTTTTGCGCGCGACCGATAGCCGGCGCGGCCAGAACGGCTGTGGTCGCAGCGCCAACCCCGACAGCGAATTGCCGGCGTGTGACGCGGGGACAAAGCGCGGGGACCGCGATTGGAATTTACGGTTCATGGCATCCTCCCATAGCTCGGTTTTCCGGGCCATGATGCCGGAATTTTTGGAGTATTCACAAGCGCGAAAAAGCCGCGGATTGAGCGGTTGATCCGTCCCGCCACGATTTGGCGGTATTGTTGACCTGGACAACAATTGCCGTCAATAACCATTATCGGCGCCCGGCCGGTCAGAACCATCCATTGAGACGACGGGTAAATGAGCGGTAAGAGAAACCCCAGGCGCCGGGCGCCACCGCTGCGCAACGCGGCGCCGGTGCAGAGACCGCAGCGGCCGAAGATTACACTCGACGTGCTCGACGCTCACCTCGGCTATTTTGTGCGACGCTTGCAAGTTTGGGTTTTTCAGGATTTCATCCGCACGCTGGAACGCATCGATATCAGCCCGGCGCAGTTCTCGGTGCTGGTGGTGATCAACGCGAATAGCGGCTTGTCCCAGTCGGAACTCGCGGCGAGGCTCGGCATCGAGCGGGCGCGATTGGCGCGGCTCTTACACCGATTGCAGGGACGCGGCCTCATCGAGCGCCTGCCATCCGCTGCTGACGGCCGCCGCCATGCGCTTAAGCTCACATCGCAAGGGCGCGCGCTGCTCGCGCGCGCCAAGAACTCTGGCGTCGCGGCACGAACAAAGATTGAAGGAAAAGCTCGGCAGCGAACGCCATGCTTTGCTGCTCGGCATGTTGCGCGAGTTCTGAAATCGCCTTCAGTGTAAGAACAGTTTCTCTGCCGATGCAGCGATGCGCAACAACCTTTGATCCTGGCCGTTGCGCGCAATCAGCATGAGGCCGACCGGCAACGCTCCGAGCGCTGGCGGCAGCGGCAGCGAAATGGCGCATAGATCGAAGAAATTGATGATCGAGGTATTGCGCAGCAGCGCCGCATTGCGCGCCGCGAAGATTTTTGTATCCGCGATTTCCGCGATCGTCGGCGCCACAATCGATGTCGTCGGCATCAACAGCACGTCAAGCGCGCGGAGCCTCGCGTCCATGGCGTGCACGAGCCGGGTGCGTTCGCGCATCATGTCGGCATAATCGGCTTCGCTCACGGCGCAGCCGCGCTCGATCCGCGCGCGCACATTGGGGTCGATATCGGCGGCGCGGCGCGCCATGCGATCGCGATGAATGGCGCAGGCTTCAGGCGGCGAGATACCGCCTTTGGCGTTGATGCCGGCCATGTCGTCGAACAACGGCATGGCTTCGTGGGAGACCCGCACACCGGCGCGTTCAAACCGTGCGACGGCGGAAACGAACGCCGCGGCGACAGTGTCGTCTAGGCGGTCGAGCGGCATACCCTCGGCGACGCCGAATGACAGCCCGCCGAGCGCGACCGGCTCGATCGGCGTAAACGTCTCTCCGGCCATGACGGCATCGGCCTTCGCGCAGTCCTCGACGCGGTTGGCGATCGGCCCCACCGAGTCCAGCGTTGTGCTTAAGGGAAACGCGCCGGCCGTAGGAACACGTTGCCGGCTCGGCTTGAAGCCGACCAGTCCGCACAAGGCCGCCGGAACGCGCACCGAGCCGCCGGTGTCGGTGCCGATGGCAATGTCGCATAGGCCATCGCCGACCGCGACGGCGGCTCCCGACGACGAGCCGCCGGGCACGCGAGTCCGGTCGCGCGGATTGCCCGGCGTGCCGAAATGCGGATTGGCGCCGATACCGGAAAAGGCGAACTCGGTCATGTTGGTCTTGGCGACGATCACCGCGCCCGCGGCGCGAAGCCGCTGGACCACCGGCGCGTCGGCGGCCGCCGGTTTGCCTTCTTCGGCAAGAATTTTTGAGCCGGCGCGGGTCACTTCACCGGCGACGTCGAACAAATCCTTGACGGTCACGATGACGCCATCGAGCGGACCGAGCGGCGTGCCGCGCGCAGCCCGTGCATCGGCGGCATCTGCTGCGGCGCGGGCTTGATCCGCATAGACCGTAAGACACGTCCGCCCGCCCTCTCCGGTCGGGTCGGCGATGCGGATCAGCGCCTGTTCGAGGCGGTCGCGGCAGGAGTGATTGGGCATTCCAGCTATCCGGTAACGAGGGTGAATGGGCGGGCGGGCCGCCGTTGCGGACCGGGCGGCAAAACTGCCATATCATTGGCCGAGCAAAGACGCGAGCAAGGGAATTTCACCATGCCAAACGCACGGCCGCACATTGCCTTCATCGGCTTCGGCGAAGCCGGCCAGGCGATTGCCGCTGGACTTCGTGACGAGGGGGTGGATCGGCTTTCCGCTTGGGACATTCTGTTTCCGCAAAGCGCCGGGGAAAGGCTGCGCCAAGCCGCAGCCTCGATCGGCGTGCGCTGCGCGATCTCGGCCGCGGACGCGGTACGCGAGGTGGAAATTGTCATCTCCGCCGTCACCGCGGCGTCGAGCGTTGAGGCGGCACGGTCGATCACGGGCCACCTCGCCGAAAAGCCCTATGTGCTCGACATCAACTCGGTCTCGCCCGGCCGCAAGCAACAGACCGCGAAGCTTCTCGGCGACAGTGCCCGCTATGTCGACGCCGCCGTGCTGGCGCCGATTTACCCGGCGCGGCATAAGACGCCGATGTTGCTCGCCGGCGCCGATGCGGAGGCGCTTGCGCCGACGCTGGCTGCGCTCGGCATGCGCGCCAGCATCGCCGGCGCCGAGATCGGCGCCGCGGCGGCGATCAAGATGGTGCGCAGCGTCATGATCAAGGGCATCGAGGCGCTGACGCTGGAGTGTTTCTTGGCCGCGGCGCGCGCCGGTGTGATCGACGAAGTCGCCACCTCGATGAAGAACAACTATCCGGGGCTCGATTGGGCCAAGATCGTGCCTTACAATCTCGAGCGCATGGCAAGTCACGGCGAGCGGCGCGCTGCCGAGATGGAAGAGGTCGCTGACACGCTGCGCGAGCTCGGCGTCGAGCCGCTGATGACAACGGCGACGGTCAAGCGTCAGCGCGAAATGGGCCAGATCGGCACGCAGCAACCGGTCCGCGCCGTGCTCAAGGAAGATCGCGTCGCCATGCTGCGCGCCATCAGCGCCGCGGCCCACGACCGGCATTAATCCGGCCCGGCTCGCCATTTCCCGACTTTGACTTGCCCCCGGAAAGTTGTGCTAGGTTTCCGCCGGGATGCCTAAAGGCAATCCCGCACAACAGGGGGGACGAAATGAAGGCCGCCTTACGATTGACTTCCGCGCTTGGCTTGCTTGTCGGCATCGCCGCCGTGGCGATGGCGATGACCTCAACTATCGCTTCCGCCAAGGCCTGCCCGTATGTTCTGGCGCAATATTGCGTCGCCGAGAAAAACGGCTTCAAGCATACGGCGTGGACCAACACGTGCCTGGCGAAAATCCAGGGCATCAAGATTATT
Organism: uncultured Alphaproteobacteria bacterium; assembly: GCA_963784325.1. Taxonomy (GTDB): domain Bacteria; phylum Pseudomonadota; class Alphaproteobacteria; order Rhizobiales; family Xanthobacteraceae; genus BOG-931. The sequence goes on from CAWARC010000004.1 coordinate 77,224, forward strand.
CACAAGGGCGCTTGCTAGGCCGACCATTAGTCTCGGCGTCCGCGTAGCGAAACATTCCAGATTGGACAGCGGGCGGCGCGTCAGCGCCGCCTGCCCTTGCGCCGTTCGCGCGGCGTGACGCGTGAGGATTTCGGCACTGGGCGGCGCGCCGCTTTGGCGCTCGAGCGCCGCGGCGGCATACCGCCGGCAGCTTCCAGCCGCATGCTCCAATATTCCCAGGTCCGGTTGACCACGTTGGGCAGGGCGTTGAGCGTGCTCGCGAGCTTGACCTCGCCGGGATGCAACGGCTCCGGCGTGCCGAGCGCGAGCGCGCGCAACTGATAATCGGCATTCTGACACATGAAGATCGAGCGCGACACCAATTCGCGCAAGCCGGCCCCGACCACGGTCGCACCATGGCGATTCATCAGAACCGCCGGGTGCTGCCCCAGGGCCCGCGCCAGCGAATGACCCTCCTCCTGCTTCACCACTAAAAGATTGGTGTCGCCGAACTCGCGATGCTGATCCCAGAACGGCATATCCGCGCCACCCGCAGCGCCGAGATGGAAAACCGGCACGATCTGCTTGCCGGCAATCGCAAACGGCATCACCGCCGGCGCATGATGATGGCACACCGCCATCACATCGGGGCGCGCCTGATAGATGCAGCCATGGATGACACGCTCGGCGTAGAGCTGCACCTTGGGCGGCCGCACTGGTTGGGAATCGAGCGTGTATTCGAGAATGTCGTCCGGCTCGATGAGGAGCGGCGACCGCGAGCGCGACAGCAAATAGCGGCCCGGGTCGGCCGGGTGGCGCAGGCTGACATGGCCGAAAGCGTCGAGCACGCCCTCATGCGCGAGGATACGGTTGGCGAGCGCCAATTCCTCGATCAGATTGGTCATCTTATTGTCGGGCACAATTTCCCCCTGTTATGGCTGGTTCTTGGCGGGCCGCGTCCTTTTACACCATAAGGTCGGGAGCGTTGAAGGTCCGCGCTGGACGATGCAGTCCGTGAGATCGAGCCCACCGAGTCGCGGCTTCTTGCTGGCGGTCGTTTCGACGGCAGGTTGCATTCGCCCGCCGATCAGGATCAGGCCGTTTTTGCCGGCTTGGCCGTCGCGGCGTTGCGCGGCAGCACGATGGTGAACTCGGTGAATTGACCGGGCTCCGTATCGACCGCGATGGCGCCGGCGTGCTGCTTGACAATGATGTCGTGGCTAATGGAAAGCCCGAGCCCGGTGCCCTCACCCGCCGGCTTGGTGGTGAAGAAGGGGTTGAACATTTTTTCTTTCACCTCGGGCGGAATACCAGTGCCATTGTCGCGGATGCGGATCTCGACGCGATCGCCGCGATCCTTCGTCGACGCGATCAACATCGGCTCGAAACCGGCGCCGCCGGCCTGCGACTTGCGCTTATGCGCAGCATAGAAGCCATTAGCGATGATATTGAGGAGGACTCGCGTCACTTCTTGCGGATAGAGATCGACTTCGCCCGCTGCCGCGTCGAACGACCGCTCCAGCGCGATGTTGAAGCCCTGTTTCTCCGCCCGCGCCCCGTGATAAGCTAGATTAAGGCTTTCCTCGACCAATGCGTTGACGTCAACCGGGCGGTGCTCGCCCGATCCCTCACGCGAATGCAGCAGCATGTTCTTGACGATCGCATCAGCGCGCTTGCCGTGCTGCGCGATCTTTTCCAGGTTGCCTTTGAGCGTTTCCGCCACATCGTTGATCGCATCCCGCGTGGCATCGTCCGCTTTCACTTTCGCCAATTCCTCCTGCAATTCGTCGATCAACTCGACGGAGAGGGAAGAAAAATTATTGACGAAGTTGAGCGGATTCTTGATTTCGTGGGCGATGCCGGCGGTGAGCTGGCCGAGCGAGGCAAGCTTTTCGGTTTGCACCAGGCGGTCCTGAGCAGTGCGCAGGTCCTCTAGTGACTTGCTCAGTTCCTGGGTCCGCTTCTGAACGTCGTCGAAAAGGCGCACGTTTTCGATTGCAATCACCGCCTGGTCGGCGAATGTCGTCACCAACTCGATTTCGCGCTCTCTAAACGGATCAACACCGATGCGGGCCAAGGCGATGACGCCAATTGACTCTCCCTCACGCATAAGCGGCACGCCAATCATCGAGCGGACCCCGCCGATTTTCGCGTCGTCCTTGGCGTCGTAAAGCGGATCAGTCCAGGCATCGTCGATCCGTGCGACTTGCCGAGTCATTGCGGCGCGGCCGACGACTGATCCTTGGCCCGGTGAAATAGATGATTGCCGCTCAATTTCCAGATATGCCGGATCGAGACTGTGGCCAGCCGCAAAGCGGTAAGTCCCGTCTTCCAGTCGAAAAATGACCGCTCTTTCAGCGCGACAGAGCCGCGCTGCGGTGTCCACAACACTTTGCAAGATCGGCTGTAGTTCAAATTTGGATCGGCTGATAACGCCAAGAACTTCCGAAGTCGCGGTCTGCCGCGCAAGCAAGTCGCTCAAATCGTTCGTGCGCTGCCGCAACTCGTTGAGCAGCCGCGTGTTCTCGATGGCGATCACGGCCTGCGCGGCGAAGTTCTGCACCAGCGCGATCTGCTTGTCGGTGAAGGGCCGCACCTCCTGGCGATAAACGATAATGACGCCAACGGCCTCGTCGTCCTTAAGCATCGGCACGGCGAGAAAGGTCCGCGCGCCTCCGGTTTCTACCATGGTTACAATCGCTGCATCGCGATCGATATAGGCCTGTTCGGTCAGCATGTTGGCGACATGCTGCACTTGTTTCATTCTTACGGCCCGCATGACCGGAACGTTCGGTGCCGGCCGGAACACAGGATTGCGCCGCCGCTCATCGGCATAGTCATCTCGCCCCCCATGCAGAGCGACCGCGCGGAGCGCATCGCCCTCGCACAGCGCCAGCGTGCCGAACTTCGCCTCGCAAATCCGGGTGGCGTTCTCCAGCATCGCCCGAAACACCGGCTCCAGGTCGCCCGGCGACGAGCTGATGACGCGCAGCACGTCGGCCGTGGCCGTCTGCTGCTCCAGCGATTGCCGCAATTCGCTCAGCAGCCGCGCGTTCTCGATGGCGATCACGGCTTGGGCGGCGAAGTTCGTCACGAGCGCAATCTGCTTTTCCGTGAATTCTCGCACCTCGGTGCGAAAGATGGTGATAACCCCGATCGCCTCGCCGTCCTTGAGCATCGGCACGGTGACCATCGTGCGAATACCGCCGATCTCGACGGAGTTCACGGCCTTCGGATTGCGGGCGAGATACGAGGGCGCCTTGCTCAGGTCCACGACCTGGAGCGGCTGCCGGCCGGAGAGAGTCTGGAAAGCCTGCAAGTCACGATCCGGCTGCAGCAGCATCCCGACGCGCCACTGCTCGTCCCATGCTTTGGTCAAGGAACCGTGATGCGCGGCCACGCGCAACGCGTCGCCCTCGCGCAGGAACAAGGTGGCGAAGTTGGCCTGGCAAATCCGTGTTGCGTTGTCCAAGATGGAGAGGAAGACCGGCTCCAACGCGCTGGGCGACGAGCTGATGACGCGCAGCACGTCGGCCGTCGCGGTTTGCTGATCGAGCAATTCCCGCAATTCGCTGAGCAGTCGCGTGTTTTCGATGGCGATCACGGCTTGCGCGGCGAAGTTCTTGACGAGATCGATCTGCTTGTCGGTGAATGGCCGGACTTCATCGCGGAATAAGGTGATAGCGCCGATCAATTCGTCGTCCTTGAACATCGGCATAACCAGAAGCGTGCGAACGCCGCCCAGTTCGACAGCCGCGACGGTCAACGGTTCACTTCGTTGCAGATACGACTGTTGTGCGGAAGCATCGGCAATGTGAATCATCGATTTGGCCGCCAGCATGTGGCCGACTATGTTCTCAGTTGAGACGCGCTGGGGAGTGCGCTTGATGAGTTCGACAAAGGCTGGCGGGGTATTATGCGCAACCGCCAGACGCAGCTCTTCGCCGTCCCAGCGATAGATGTTTCCTGCCGTGGCTTCGCAGATGCGCACGGCGTTTGCCAGCATCGATTGAAATACCGGTTCGAGGTCTCCAGGTGAGCTGCTGATTACTCGCAGCACATCCGCCGTCGCCGTCTGCTGCTCCAGCAATTCCCGCAATTCGTTGAGGAGCCGCGTGTTCTCGATGGCGATAACCGCCTGCGCCGCAAAGTTGCTTAGCAATTCGATCTGTTTGTCGGTAAAGGGCCGTACTTCTTGCCGGTAAATCGCAAAAGCGCCGACCAGTTCGCCGTCCTTAATCATCGGCACGGCCACGGTGGATCTCGCGCCGCCTAATCTCGATGGCAGGCTCCGGCCCGGCTCAGTCGTGGCGTCGGCCGAATGGCTCAATTTTTTTGTCTGCACGAGGCGATCAAGGAGCGTGCCGGGCGTCGGTGTGAACGACCCGCGTTGTCTTTGCGCCTCAAGCAGTTCCGGTGTCGAGCCGAATTGCGCCGCCAAGTGAAACTTGCCGTCCTCAAAGCGGTATAGCGTGCCGAACTTCGCCTCGCAGATGCGCGTGGCATTCTCCAGCAGAGCGTTAAATACCGGTTCCAGCTCGCCCGGCGACGAACTGATCACGCGCAGTACGTCCGCGGTTGCGGTCTGTCGCTCCAGCGATTGCCGCAATTCGCTGAGCAATCGCGTGTTCTCGATGGCGATGACGGCCTGGGCGGCGAAGGTTCGCACCAGTTCGATCTGGCGCTCGCTGAACGGCTCAATGCGCTGTCGCGAAAGTCCGAACGCGCCGATTGCCTCGCCCTCCCGTAGCAGTGGCACTCCCAGGATCGTCCTTATAAAGCCCTTATGTGCGGCTTGCCGGGCGACGTGTTCATTGTCGGTGCCAATGTCCGATATCTGCACCGGATGGCGTTCCGCCAGGGCCCTGCCGATGGCGGTCCCGCGGCCGGGCCCATATGACACCGACCGGATCAGCGCCTCCATCTCGCGCGACATCGCGGCGACCGCAACGCTTCGATAATCGTCGCCAACCGGAAGTGCGAGATGTCCCGCATCCGCCTCACACAAGCGCCGCGCCTTTTCCACCATCGCCTCGAACACAGGCTGGAGGTCGCCACGGGACGCGTTGATCACGCCCAGGACTTCCGCGGTCGCGGCCTGCTGCTCCAGCGCTTCGTTCAGTTCGCGCGTTTTTTGCTCGAGCTGTTCCTGCAGGGCGCCACCGCCCACCCTGCGTTTAGCGACAACGGAGCGCTTTCGGCTCACGGCCTCGCGTTTAGCGACAACGGGGCGCTTTCGGCGCGCGACTTTGCGTCGCCGGAGGTTTGCTGCCTTACCGCTCGCCAATGCTTTACTCCATCGCAATCCGGGTGCCGGTCGCACCGTTCAAGAGCCGCTTGAGATGAAAGCTGGCGAGCTGGTCCGCCGGCTCCTTGCCGAGATGGGCGGCAAAGGCGGCGACCGCGCTAGGATCGTTGGCTTCGAGCTTGGCGAATGCGTCCAGGTAGCTCTTGGTCGCTGGACTGTCGTATTGCTCGGGCCGCAACGGCTCGAAGGCGCGTAGCGCCTCGGCTTTGCCGCGGAGCACCAGATCGCCGACCGGGCGGCCTGTGAAATCCCCGACTTTGCCGGCGAGCGCCGCACTGACGCAGATGCGCGTGCCAAGAGGCTTGTTGGCGCCTTCGAGGCGCGCCGCGACATTGATGGTGTCGCCATAGGCGGTGTAATCGAAAAAATGGCCGCCGCCGAAGGCGCCGACGATCGCCGGCCCGGCATGCGCGCCGATCCGCGTCAGGCCGAGCGCGAAGTCCTTTCGCCCGGTAGCGTTCGCAGGTCGCCTGCGCATAATCGTCGAGCGCCAGCGCGCAGACCACGGCGCGAGACGCATGATCCGCTTGCTCGCCCGGCGCGCCGAACAGCACATGGATGGCGTCGCCGATGATCTTTGCGACGGTGCCCTCGTGGGCGAAGACGATATCGGTCATGCCGGTCAGGTAGTCGTTGAGCAGCGGCCCGAGCACGCTCGGCTCCAGCGCTTCAACCAGCGCGGTGAAGCTGGTGATGTCGGTGAACAGCGTCGCGATCTCGCGGCGCCGCCCTTCGAGCTCGCCTGCGCCCCCCTCGCCAGCGAGGCGGAGCGCCAAATTCGGCGAGAAGTAACGCGACAGCGACGCATGCGCGCGCTCGGCTTCGGCCTGGCGGCGGCGCGCCTCGCGCAACGATTCGATGTGGCGCAGCGTCTTGGCGATGGTGGTTTCCAGATCGGCGAAATCGATCGGTTTGGTGACGAAATCGAAGGCGCCGCGATTCATCGCGGTGCGGATATTGGCCATGTCGCCATAGGCCGACACGATGATGGTCGACACCCCGCCCTCGCCGTCCTGCAGTTTCTGCAGCAGCGTCAGCCCGTCCATGCGCGGCATATTGATGTCGCTGACGACGAGATCGATGTCGCTGTTCGCTTTCAGCGTTTCGAGCGCTTCGATGCCGTCGCGGGCGAACAGAAACTTCGCCGTTCCGTCGCGGATCTGGCGGCGAAATTTCTGAGTAATGAGAGCCTCAAGATCGGGCTCGTCATCGACAAACAGGATGTTCATGCGGCCTTTCCGACCCGCGTTTCGATCTCCTCGCGTAGCGCCAGGAAATCGATCGGCTTGGTGAGCAGCGCATCTGCGCCGTGCTCCAGCGCCTTGCGCTTGGTTTCCGGATCGCCATAGGCGGTGATCATGATGACCGGAACGTCGGGCCGTGCGGCCTTGGCCTTGGGCAACATTTCCAACCCGCTCATGCCCGGCATATTGATGTCGGAGAGGATGAGAATGAGCGATACGCTCGCGGCGTCACTGATGGCCTGCAGCGCGGCCGCCGCCGATTGGGCAAATTGCATGGTAAAACGCTCGGCGCGCAGCTCGCGCCGAAATTGCTGGCGAAACAGTATTTCAACATCGGGCTCGTCATCGACCACGAGAATGAGAAGACTCACGCGCGTCCTCCTGTTGTCTTTTCCAGTGCCGCCGCCTTGCGCGGAAGAACGATGGTGAATTCGGTGAATTTGCCGGGATCGGTGTCGACCGCGATCGTTCCAGAGTGTTGTTTCACGATGATGTCATGGCTGATGGAAAGCCCGAGCCCGGTGCCCTCTCCCGCCGGCTTGGTGGTGAAGAACGGGTTGAACATCTTTTCCTTCACTTCGGGCGGTATGCCGGTGCCGTTGTCGCGAATGCGGATTTCGACGCGATCGCCGAGGTTTTTGGTCGATGCCGCGAGCGTCGGCTCGAAACGATCGCCGCCGGCCTGCGCTTTGCGCTTGGTCGCGGCATAGAAACCGTTTGAGATGAGATTGAGCAGGACACGGGTGACTTCCTGCGGATAAAGATCGACCTCTCCTGCGGCCGGATCGAACGCACGTTCCAGCGCGATATTGAAGCCCTGCCTCTCAGCCCGGGCGCCGTGATAGGCGAGATTGAGACTCTCCTCGACCAGAGCATTGATGTCGACCGGACGGTGCTCGCCCGAGCCCTCGCGCGAATGCAACAGCATGTTCTTGACGATCGAATCGGCACGCTTGCCGTGCTGCGCGATCTTGTCGAGGTTGCCCTTCAGAATATTCGACAATTCGGTGATCCCGGCGCGCGCGACATCGTCGATTTTCACTTTCGCCAATTCTTCCTGCAACTCGTCGATCAGCTCGACCGACAGCGAGGAGAAATTGTTGACGAAATTAAGCGGATTTTTGATCTCATGGGCGATGCCGGCGGTCAATTGACCGAGCGAAGCGAGTTTCTCGGTCTGCACCAGGCGATCCTGCGCGGTACGCAATTCGTTCAGCGATTGCGTCAAATCGTCCGTGCGCTGGCGCAGTTCGCTGAGCAGACGTGCGTTCTCGATGGCAATGACCGCCTGGGCGGCGAAGTTCGTTAGCAGCGCCACCTGCTTGTCGGTGAACGGCCGAACTTCCTGGCGATAGATTGCCGAGGTACCGATAACTTCACCTTCCTTCAAGAGTGGAACCAGGACCAGGCTGCGTGCGCCGGTCGTAGTGGCAAAGTCGCGGATCAGTGGATCGTCGTCGCCATATGCGGCAAGGTCCGGCACCTGAATCGCCTGTTTACTGGTAGCAGCCTGCGCCGCGATACGGCCCATCTGTCCGGTCGGCGTCCAGGTCGGCTCGCGACGCCGCAACTCGGCATAGGCCGGCGGCGGATTGTGCATGGCGACCACACGAAGGCGGTCGCCTTCTTTAAGCGACAATACGCCGAACTTCGCCTCGCAGATGCGCGTGGCGTTCTCCAACATGGTGTGGAATACCGGCTCCAAATCGCCCGGCGAGGAGCTGATGACACGGAGCACGTCCGACGTTGCGGTCTGCTGCTCCAAGGATTCGCGCAATTCGTTAAGCAGCCTCGCGTTCTCGATGGCGATGACGGCCTGCGCGGCGAAATTCTCCACCAATGCAATCTGCTTTTCCGTAAACGGTCGCACATCCCGGCGGTAAAACGCCATTACTCCGACCAGCTCCGCATCCTTCATCATCGGCACGGCGCACATCGACCGGATGCCGGCCTCGTCGACGCCGGCGATCATCCACGGGTCGCGGTCGCCATAGGCCGGCTCGTTTGCCAGATCGTCGACCAGGACGGGACGGCCGGTGGCGACGGCGCGTCCGAACGGGACGTCAGGCCGCGGCTGGAACAGCTCGCCTTTCCACCATTTCTGCTCGGCGGTCGCGGGCAGATGGCCCTGCCGCGCGGTTGCTCGGTAGCCGTCGCCTTCGCGCAGATACATTGTACCGTAGTTTGCCTCGCAGAGCCGATTGGCGCTGGCCAAGATAATGTCGAAAACCGGTTTCAGCTCGCCCCGCGAACCGGCAATCGAGCTCAAGACCTCCGAAGTCGCGGTCTGCTGCGCTAATGACTCGCGCAGCTCGTTCAGCAGCCGCGCATTCTCGATGGCGATCACGGCTTGGGCAGCGAAGTTCTTCACCAGTGTAAGCTGCTTATCGGCGAAGGGCCGCACTTCCCCCCGGTAGATGCTGATAGCACCGATCAATTCGCTCTCCTTCAGCATCGGCACGACGAGAACCGATCGTGCGCCGGCAAGCCGTGCTGAGACGCTGGGGGTAGGCTCGGCCGCTTCATCGGCGATGCGGATCACGTCTTTCGTCCGCGCTAGGCGCTCAAGACCGGCCCCCGCAGCCGGCCGAAATCGACCGCGCTTTTGATGAAATTCGGTAAGCGCCGGAGGCGTGCCGAACAAAGCAACCGCCTCGAAGCTTCCGTCTTCGTGTCGAAACAGAGTGCCGAATTGCGAGTCGCAAATCCGGACTGCGTTCGCCAGCATGGCGTGGAACACGGGCTCCAGTTCGCCCGGCGACGAACTGATGACTTTGAGCACCTCTGAAGTCGCCGTCTGTTGTTCCAATGAGTCGCTCAATTCGCGGGTGCGGTCGTCGACCTTCTTCTCCAAGTTCGCATAAGATTCCTGCAGTCGGCCCGCCATGTCATTGAACTGATCGGCGAGCGACTCGACCTCGTCGCCGGTCTTGATGTCGATGCGCTGGGCGAGGTCGCCGGCGCCGATGCGTGCGGTGCCGGCGCGCAGCACCTGGATCGGCACCACCATGCGGCGGGCGAGAAACGTACCGGCGACAAATGCCAGCGCCAGCGCGCCGAACAGAACATAACCGGTGCGCTGGATCGACCGGTATAGCGGCGCATAGGCTTCCTCGATCGGCGTCTCGACAAACACGAACCAGCCGAGCGGATGCACCGGTGCGTAGGCGGTAAGCACTTTGTGGCCGGTTATGTCGTCCGCCTCCTGCACGTCCTCGCCGTTGCCGCCGGCGCGGGCGGCCTGAACCTGGGCGAGTTTCGACATGTCGGTATTGCGCAGCACCAGGCTGATGTCGGGATGCGCGACCAGGCGGCCGTCGCCGTCAACTACGTAAGCTTGGCCTTTCTCGCCGACCTTGATGCCGGAAATCACGTCCCAGATGAGCTTGAGATTGACTTGCGCTATGCTCACGCCGTTTTCGGACCGCGCGCCCGCCAGCGAGATCGTCATATACGGTTCGGACTTCGCGGCGGAAATAGACCGGACCGTAATAGACCTTGTTCTTCATCGCTTGGGTGAATTCCGGCTTGTTCGAATAGTCGATGCCGCTGCCGACCACGTCCATGGTAAGCCGCGAGACTTTGAGCTGTTCGTGACCGGAGGCATCGATCTGCGCCAGCTCGGTAATGGCGGGGACCTGGCGGAGGAGCCGCAGCGCGTCGAACCGGCGTTGGTCCAGCGTGCCGTTGGTCCACGGCAATTGCGTGGTCCAGCCGAGCTGGCTTTGGATCTGAGTGACGAATTCCTCGATCTTGTCGGCGGCGGCTTCGGCTTGCTGATGCTGGATATTGATCAGCGATGATTTTTGCTCCTGGAACGAAAACCACACCTCGAAGGCGCCATTGGCGACCAGCGCCAACACCACTACGCTCACAAAGAGCGCCACGTATTTGATGAAAAGCCGGCTGCGCACGATCGAGGGGCCGGACGCCGGTGCGCCACCGGCGAGCCGATCGGCCACGCCGTTCCCAGAAACACCGGCCTTATGGCCCACGTCCGCTTTCATGCGGTCATCTTAGCAGACATTCCGGCTCTGCTGGGAATAAGGACCCATTTGACGTCGCCTCACTCGATCACTTGGTCGGCCAGCGCGAGCACGGTGGGGGGACATCTAGATTCATCGCTTTCGCGGTTTTCATGTTGAACACGAACAGGTATCGCGTTGGCTGCTCGAACGGCAGGTCGGCGGGTTTTGCGCCCTGGAAGATCCGGGCGGTCAGCGCCGCCGCGCGGTCGAAGGATTCTTTCGGATCCGCGCCGTATGACATCAAACCGCCGTCCTGAGCGATAAAGTCCTGCTCGTAGATTGCCGGCAGGTGGTGCGCGAGCGCGTAATCGAAGACGCGCTTGCGATTGAGTAGCGTCAGCGAGTCGGAGACCATCATTATGCCGTCCGGCGGATCGCGATCCATGGCCGTGAAGGCCTCGTTGAAGTCGTCGGGCTCGCGCACGCCAAGCGGCAGCACCGTGACGCCGAGCTCCCGCGCGGCCTGCGCCGAAGCGTCGTAACGCTGGGACATGCCGAGATCGTCCTTATTCCACAGCATGGCTACCTTGCGAAGCTGGGGAGATACTGCCTTGAGGTAACCGAGGCGCTTGGTCGACAGCGCCGCCGCGTCGTCGGCTATCCCGGTGACGTTGCCGCCGGGCCGCGCCAAGCTCGCGACCAGCCCGGTCTTAACCGGGTCGCCCGAACCGGATGCAATGACGGTCGACACGCCCGATGCCTTGGCGGCGGCCGCCGCCGGATAACTGACGGTAACGACCACGTCGACATTGGCGGCTTTCAACTCCTGCATCAAATTCGCGGTCTGGCTCACCTTGCCGGCAGCGCCGCGCGCCTCATAGGCAAGGTTTTGCCCGAGCTTGAAGCCGCGTTGCGCCAATCCGTCGATCAGCATCGCGCCGGTCCCCCCAGTCGGCGGGATTGGAGGGCCTACCGTCAGCGTACCGACGCGGTAGACCTTGGCCGAAGTTTGGGCTCCGGCGGCGGCGGGCACGGCTAGCACTGCACCGGCAAGCGCTTGCAGAACATCGCGGCGTCTCATGGTGCACTCCTCTGACGAACAAATTTATTCGATCACTTCGTCGGCAGTCGCCAGCAGCGTCGGCGGAATTACCAGACCGAGCTGCTTGACGGTCTTGAGATTGATCACCAGCTCGAACTTGCTTGCCGACTGCACCGGCAAATCCGCCGGCTTCGCGCCCTTAAGGATGCGATCGACATAGCCTGCGGCTTCCCGGTACTCCTCGACGATGTCGGGACCGTAAGCAATGAGGCCGCCGCCGGTTGCGAAGAAGCGCAACGGATAGACCGCCGGCAGCCGGTAACGCTCCGCAAGCGCGATGATCTCGCCGCGAACCGCGATGTCCTCCGACGTCCTGATTGCGATCAGGCCACCGTCCGGCAAGCCGGCAAACGCAGCGACGCCACGTTCCATCGCGGCCGTGTCACTGACGTCAATCATGATTATTTGCACTCCCAAGGGGCGCGCCGCCGTCTCGATCGCCGCCACTTGCGGATCCGATCCGGGATTGCTTGCCGCTCGGAATACAGCCACCCGCTTCAAGGCCGGAGCAATCTCCCTGAGGAGCTCTAGCCACTTGGCGCTTAAGCCCAGCTCGGCGGGCGAAAAGCCGGTGACGTTGCCGCCCGGCCGCGCCAAGCTTTGCACGAGGCCGAGCGCGACCGGATCGGTGACCCCGGCGAACACCACCGGAATGGTACGCGTTGCCTGCTGCACCGCCAGCACGCTCGGGGGCGCATTTGCCAAGATGACGGCCGGAGCAAGCGCAACCAATTCCGCGGCGTTCTTCTTGACGATTTGCGGATCGACGCCGTAGCGATAATCGACGTGAATATTGTTTCCGTCATTCCAGCCCAGCGCACTCATCGACTTCAGGAACGCGTCGAGGCGTCGCTTAACTTCAGGATCGCCATCGGCAAGATTCATGAGCACGCCGATCCGGCGCACTTGACCGGCCGGCTGCGCGCGAGCGGCGAGCGGCCGAGGGCAGCCGCGCCGCCGGCAAGGGCGATAAATTCACGCCGCTTCATGCGTCCCCTCACTTTCAGGCTTGCTAGCAGGGTACCACATTTCCAGCAGACAATTGTGCCGAGCGTCACACCCCAGAAAGGGGCGCCAAACGCCATAATTCGTCGCGTTCTCGAGCGCTTACACCGCCTGGTCCCGGTGCGAGATTTCGACCACGCGGGCGCGCGCTGCCAACGCGTCGACCAAAGCATCGGCTTTGGCCTTGTTTGCGGCATCGAGGTTGGCGTCCCATTCGTCGAGCAGATACACTTGCGCGTCGGTCGCGTTGACGATCTCCTCGAGAGATTTGAGCTGCCGCTCTCCCGAGGAGAAGCCGAGCTTCTTGTCCATCGTCTCGGCGACCACGATCGGCTCGCCTTCCTCGTCCTCCTCGACGTCGACCGGCACCACGCCGCCGACGAAGTGGAACGCCAGACGATCCGTCGTCGGCCAATAATAAGCCCGCTTTTTCAACTCGGTCTTCAGGCTCGCCAGCAGTGACGATTTGCCGGTGCCATTGCCGCCGCGCACATTGATGCGGCCGGTCGGCTGCGCCAACGCCACACGCAAGGCGTCACCCAACGATGACACCACATTGGCGTGATCGCCTTCACGCAGCACAAGGCGGTCGTATTTGATGCGCTGGTCGAAATCCGCATCCGGCTGCGGCGACATATTGGCGGCGACGCCGCCGAACCGCGTCCAGATCGCGATGAAATCGTTCCAGCCGCTGGCGAGCAGATGCAGCTCATAGGTCATCTCGATCTGCCGCGGCAGCGTTGTCGCCAGACCGACCAGCAATACGGTATCGCCGACATGGCGCAATGCGACCATGGTGATGGTGGCGAAGACGATTGCCAAGCTGACGATGCCGCTCATCGCGCTCATACCCTCACGCGCAACGATGGCGCGGATCTGCGCCACCAGCCCTTCGCGCAATTTGGTCTTAAAACCGAACAGCCAAAGCCTCAAATTGTAGCCGTTGCCGGCAAAAACATTGTCCCAGGCCGTGTAGCCCTGCGCGGTGATGCGGTTGTTCATGCGCTGGTTTTCGAGATAAGCGCTCGCGATCGGCTTCTGCAGCACCCACTGCATCAGCAACAGCGTGCCGAAGGCGCCGACATAGGCGAACGGCAGGCTGGGATCGATCTCGGCGCCGAGCACCAGGGCGTTGAAGACGAGACCCAAAAAAAGCTTCAGCGCGAATTCCAGTTCGTACATGACATTGAAGAAGCACTGGAACGTCTCGCCGGTGAGGAACGGCTCGACCTGCTCGCGCGCCGGCTTCTCGCCAAGCAGCGTGACCTTGTCGCGGTTCTCGCGCGCGAAGCGCAGCATGAATTTGCCGAAGCCGCGATAGCCAGCCCGTTCGGCAAAGATCCAGCTGATCACGCCGACGACATAGGACGTCGATTGCGCGGTGAGGATCCAGACCAGATCGGTGACCAGGAATTCGCCGACCGCGACCCGGCGCCCGGCATTGATGACGAGCCAAGTCGTCGCCGCGGCCAGCATGGCCTCGACCACCATCAGCACCACCATCACGAACAGCGACGGCGACAGCAGATAGCCGGCAAGCTCCAAGCGTGTGATCGGCCGTCGTGTCATGAATTGCCCCGGCTCGGGTACGAAAGGAAGATCTTGAGTCGTGGCAGTGTACCGGCATCGGGGGGCGAATTTAAGCGCGAGGAACGCCCGGCGGCGGACGAATTTACCTTTTCCATCAATAAGTTTTCGCCTCCTCGGCCGCTTTCCCAGTGCAATTTCGGCTGGCCCATCCGGCCGCGACGGCGTAATTTAGCTCCGGCTTTGCCGCAATCAGGTCTTTCGGGGTTCGCGTGATATTCAAGGACGCGATAGGGATCGTCGCGCAATTGACGGCGCCGTTGCGCCGCTTCAGCGCCTCGTCTCTCGCGGGCGTGGTCGTCCTTGCCGTCGGCTTATCGGCGATGACGGCGTACACCGTGCCGGCGTTGCAAAGCGCGGCCGGTGGCTGGCTTGTCGCGTGCCTGTGGTGCTGCCTCGCCTATTTTGCGGTCGAGGCCGCGGTTCGCGTGCGTACCGCCATCCGCGCCAGTCTGGCGAGAGAGCATTTCCTCTCCTTTTCGTTTTTCGTCGACATCATCAGCGTGATTGCCGTTCCGGTTGCGCTGCTTGACGGGGCGAGCGGTCCCAACGCATGGCTGTTCGCGTCATTCTGGGTGCTCAAGCTTGCCCAGAACTCGCCCGGCTTCGCCCAGCTCAGCCGCGTCTTCGTGCTCGAGGCCAAGCCTTTGGCGAGCGTGTTCGCGCTGTTCCTGATCGTGCTGTTTCTGTCCTCGGCCGCCATGTACGTGATCGAGCGCCGCGTGCAGCCCGGAGCCTTCAATTCGCTCCCGGAAGCGCTGTGGTGGGCGGTGGTGACGCTGACGACGACCGGTTACGGCGACAAGGTGCCGATCACGCAGCTCGGACATCTGCTCGGCGGCGTAGTTATGATCTTCGGCATCGTCAGCTTCGGCCTGTCGACCGGCATTCTCGCCACCGGCTTCGCCGCCGAAACCCGGCGGCGCAATTTCATCCAGACTTGGGATCTCGTCAGCAAAGTGCCGTTCTTCCAGTCGCTTGAGCCGTCGTCGATTACGGAAATCACCCACATGCTGCGGCGCCTCGAAGTGCCCGAGCGCGTCGCCATCATCCGCCGCGGCAAGGTCGGCGACTGCATGTACTTTATTGCCGGAGGCGAAGTGCAGGTCGATATAAAACCCGTGCCGGTGCGGCTCGGCACCGGAGCTTTTTTCGGCGAGCTCGCCTTGCTCGGCGATTCGGTGCGCAGCGCCAACGTCACCACGACCATGCCGTCGACGCTCCTTATTCTCGACCTTGCCGACTTCCGTACGCTCACCGCGAACCATCCCGATCTCAAACGCGCGATCGACGCCGAAGCGCAGCGGCGCATGAGCGAGAACCAGCAGCTACGGGAGCGCCAGCGCGCCGGCGGCGGGGCGCCGGGGTGAATAAGCAAGAAGAACCGCGAGACTCGACGAACTGGAGCCTCTAGAACCTACCCCATGGCTGATCGCATTGCATTGATTACCGGAGCGACTGGACAGGACGGCGCCTATCTGGCCGAGCTGTTGCTCGGCAAAGGGTACGTGGTGCACGGCATCAAGCGGCGGTCGTCGTCTTTCAACACCGCCCGGGTCGATCATTTGTATCGCGACCCGCACGGCTCGGGCGTGCGCTTTTTCCTGCACTACGGCGATATGACCGATGCGACCAATCTCATCCGCATCGTCCAGGAAGTGCAGCCGACCGAAATCTATAATCTCGCCGCGCAGAGCCACGTGCGCGTCTCGTTCGAGACGCCGGAATATACCGCCAATGCCGACGCGCTCGGTACGCTGCGGCTGCTTGAGGCGATCCGTATCCTTCACCTCGAGGAGAAAGTACGATTTTATCAAGCCTCGACGTCGGAGCTTTACGGCCTTGTCCAGGAAGTGCCGCAGCGGGAAACGACACCGTTTTATCCGCGTTCGCCTTACGCCGCGGCAAAGCTTTACGCCTATTGGATCACGGTCAATTACCGCGAAGCCTATCGCATGCACGCGTCAAACGGCATTTTGTTCAATCACGAAGGTCCGACGCGCGGCGAAACTTTCGTGACCCGAAAGATCACCCGCGCCGTCGCGGCCGTCGAGCTTGGCCTCCAAAAAAAATTGTATCTTGGCAATTTGACCGCGCGGCGCGATTGGGGCCATGCCCGCGATTATGTCGAAGGTATGTGGCTTATCCTGCAGCAGCCGGAGCCCGACGACTACGTCCTGGCCACCGGCGAAGAGCATTCGGTTCGCGAATTCGTCGAAAAGGCATTCGCTTGCATCGGCCGGACCATCGAATGGCGCGGCTCCGGGCTTGCCGAGCAGGGCGTCGATGCACGCGACGGCAGCGTGCTGATCGAAATCGACGAACGTTACTTCAGGCCGACGGAGGTCGATGCGCTGCGCGGTGATCCGTCGAAGGCGCGACAACGGCTCGGCTGGCATCACAAGGTCACATTCGATGAACTGGTGCGGGAAATGGTCGATGCCGATCTGAAAGAAATGCGTCGCGAAGGCGCGGTGCGCCAGGTCCTCGATTAGAGCGGCGATATCGCATGAGCGGCGCGCCCGTCATTTTCGATTTACGCGGCAAGCGAATCTTCGTCGCCGGGCATGCCGGCATGGCCGGTTCCGCGATCATGCGCCGGCTTGAACGCGAAGACTGCGACATCATTTTCGCCGCGCGCCAAGACCTCGATCTGCGGCAGGCGGATGCAGTCGAGCGCTTCATGGCGCAGGCCAAGCCCGATGCCGTCTTCGTCGCTGCCGGCAAGGTCGGTGGCATCCGCGCCAATGCGGCCTACCCCGCCGACTTCCTCGCCGACAATACCGCGATCGCGCTCAATACCATTCGCGCCGCGCATCGCTGCGCCGTCAAGAAGCTCGTCTATCTCGGCTCGTCCTGCATCTATCCGCGGCTGGCGCCGCAGCCGATGTCGCCCGACATGCTGCTTACTGGCCCGCTGGAGCCGAGCAATCAATGGTACGCCATCGCCAAGATCGCCGGCATCAAATTGTGCGAGGCCTATCGGCTGCAACATGGTGCCGATTTCGTCTCGGTGATGCCGACGAATCTTTACGGACCCGGCGACAATTATCGTCCCGACGAGAGCCATGTGCCGGCGGCTCTGATGCGACGCTTTCATGAGGCCAAGATCAATAACGCGCCGAGCGCGGCCGTATGGGGCACCGGATCGCCGCGGCGCGAATTCCTGGCCGCCGACGATTTGGCCGATGCTTGCGTGTTCGTCATGACGCACTACTCCGACCTGCCGTTCCTCAACATCGGGGCCGGAGAAGACCTGACCGTCGCCGAATTCGCGCGCGTCGTCGCCGACGTGGTCGGCTATCGCGGCAACATCACTTTCGATCCGTCGCGGCCGGACGGCGCCCCGCGCAAACTTCTCGATGTTTCGCACATCAATGCGCTGGGCTGGCGCGCCACCATACCGCTGCGCGAAGGATTGCAACGCATGTATGCCGACTTTCTCGAACGTTACGACACCATCCGCGCCGACGCGGAAAAGCAACCCATCCATTGACGCGCGCCACGCGAGATTCCAGCCATGTCGATTCCGCTCAACGAAACCCACGATCCGGCGCGCAAAAGCTTCGTCGAAAGCGCCAACGCGCCCGGCTGCGACTTCCCGATCCAAAATCTGCCATTCGGGGTGTATCGGCCGACATCGGGCTCGCCAACACGCGTCGGTGTCGCCGTCGGCGACCAGATTCTCGACGTCTCAGCGGCCGGTGCGTATTTCGAGGGCGAAGCGGCAGAAGCGGCCCGGGCCTGCCCGGTTCCGGCGCTCAATCATCTGATATCGCTTGGGCCGCACGCATGGTCGGCGCTGCGCCTTGCGCTGTCGCGCGGGCTCAGCACCGAGCATGGTGACGAGAGGCTGCGCCGGCACTTGACCCCGATGGCGCAGGCGGAGATTCGGTTGCCGGTAGCAATCGGCGACTTCACCGACTTCTTTGCTTCCATCTTTCACGCCAGCAATGCCGGGCGAATGTTCCGTCCCGACAATCCGCTGATGCCGAACTACAAATACGTGCCGGTCGCCTATCACAGCCGCGCTTCTTCGGTCCTCGTCAGCGGCAGGCCGTTCAAGCGGCCGCGCGGCCAGCGCAAGGGCCCGAATGATGCGGCGCCAAGCTACGGTCCCTCGCGCAATCTCGATTTTGAGCTTGAGCTTGGAATTTACATCGGCACGCCGAGCGAGCTTGGCGAACCGGTTCCGATCGGCCGGGCGGCGGACCATGTTTTCGGGTTCTGCCTGCTCAACGACTGGTCGGCGCGCGACATCCAGGCTTGGGAATACCAGCCGCTCGGCCCGTTCCTCGGCAAGAATTTCGCCACTACGGTTTCGCCTTGGGTGGTGACGGCGGAGGCTCTGGCGCCGTTCCGCACCAAGGCCTTCGCGCGGCCGGCCGACGATCCGGCGCCGCTGCCGCATCTCGACGATACGGAAGACCGGGCGCACGGCGGCCTCGACATTACGCTTGAGGCCTATATCGCGACCGAAACCATGCGGCGGAACGGAACGGCGCCGCAACGGCTGACGCGGACCTCCTGCGCGCTCCTGTATTGGACGGTGGCGCAGATGATCGCCCATCACACCAGCAACGGCTGCAATATCTGCATCGGCGACCTCATCGGCTCGGGCACCGTCTCGGGACCGGAGAAGTCGAGCTGGGGCTCGCTCCTCGAACTCACCGCGCGCGGCAGCGAGCCGTTAGTACTGCCAGGCGGTGAGAAGCGCGGCTTCATCGAGGACGGCGACGAGATCATCTTCCGCGGCTATTGCGAGAATCCGGGCCATGCCCGCATCGGCTTCGGCGAATGCCGCGCCGTGGTGCTGCCGGCGGGATAATCCGCGATCAATGAATCTCCGGCTCGGCGATCGCCGCCTGACCCTCCAGGAAATCGAAATCGCAGCCTTCGTCGGCCTGACCGATGTGCTGCGAATACATCGCGCCGTAGCCGCGCGGATAATGGGGTGCCGGCGGCCTCCAGGCGGCGCGCCGCCGCGCCAGTTCTTCGTCGCCGACGTGCAGATGGATTTTGCGCGCGGCGACGTCGACTTCGATCTCGTCGCCGGTCTGCACGAAGGCCAGCGGGCCGCCGACAAAGCTTTCCGGCGCGACGTGCAGGATACAGGCGCCGTAACTGGTGCCGCTCATGCGCGCGTCGGAGATGCGCAGCATGTCTTTAACGCCGGCTTTGAGGAGTTTTTTCGGGATCGGCAATTGACCCCATTCCGGCATGCCCGGGCCGCCTTTCGGCCCGCCGTTTTTGAGCACCAGCACATGGTCGGGCGTGACGTCGAGATCGTCGCGGTCGACCGCGGCCGCCATCGCGTCGTAATTCTCAAAGGTGAGCGCTTTGCCGCGATGCGCCAGCAGCCGCTTGTCGGCGGCGGCCGGTTTCATGACGCAGCCGCGCGGCGCCAGATTGCCGGTAAGCACGGCGGTCGCGCCCTCGGCATACAGCGGTTCTTTCAGCGAATGGATGACGTCCGGCAGATAGACCTGCACGCCTGCGATATTCTCGCCGACGGTGCGGCCGTTGACGGTGACGGCGGACAGATCGAGCAGATCCTGCATCTGCCCCATCAGCGCGCGCAGGCCGCCAGCGTAGAAAAAGTCCTCCATCAGATATTTGCCCGACGGCGTGATATTGGCGATCACCGGCACTTGCCGCGAAATCGCGTCGAACCGCGCCATGTCGAGCGGCACGCCGACGCGGCGCGCCATGGCGATAACGTGGATGATGGCGTTGGTCGAGCCGCCGAGCGCCATGTGCACGCGGATGGCGTTGTCGAAAGCGGCCGGGGTGAGGATTTTTTCCGGCGTCTGATCCTCCCACACCATGTCGACGATGCGGCGGCCGGCGGCGGCGCACATGCGCGGATGATTGGCGTCGGGCGCCGGGATCGACGACGCACCGGGCAGCGTAAGCCCGAGCGCCTCGGCGATCGCCATCATGGTTGCCGCGGTGCCCATCACCATGCAGGTGCCGAACGAGCGCGAAATGCCGCCTTCGATTTCGTTCCACTCCTCGTCGCCAATGCGGCCGGCACGTTTCTCGTCCCAGTATTTCCAGGCGTCCGAGCCCGAACCCAAAGTGTGACCGCGCCAGTTGCCGCGCAGCATGGGACCTGCCGGTACATAAATCGCCGGAATGCCCATTGAGATCGCACCCATGATCAGGCCGGGCGTGGTCTTATCGCAGCCGCCCATCAAGATCGCGCCGTCGATCGGATGGCTGCGCAGCAATTCCTCGCATTCCATGGCGAGAAAGTTGCGGTAGAGCATGGTCGAGGGTTTGACGAAGGGTTCGGCAAGCGACATCGCCGGCAGCTCGATCGGAAAACCGCCGGCCTGATAGACGCCGCGTTTGACGTCCTCGGCGCGGTCGCGCAAGTGCCCGTGGCAGGCGTTGATCTCGCTCCAGGTATTGATGATGCCGATCACCGGCTTGCCGACCCAGTCGGCGCCGTCGTAGCCGAACTGGCGCAGCCGCGAGCGATGGCCGAACGAGCGCAGATCGTTCTTGCCGAGCCAGCGATAGCTGCGCAAGCTTTCGGGCGATTTCTTCTTTTGGGCTGTCATGCTGCGGCTCGCTCACCTTGGGGGCATTCTTTGCCGCCAAGTGTGCGCTCAATCCGTCAGAAAAGAAAAGCCCAGGCGGGGTGTGCCGCGCCGGGGCTTGTTCGATCGCTGCGCAGTAACGATCAGGAGCGCCTTACTGCCATTTGTAGTTCAGACCGACGCGCAGAATATTGTCGGTGAATGTAGAGTTGAACGACGTCCCGAGATTACAGACGTGGGTATCGCAGAATCCGGTGCCGGAGGAAATATTGGGTGTAACCCCGTTGCCGGTGACATTACCAAAGTCAATGAACAGATATTCGATTTTCCAAGTCCAGTTGCCGCCGAGATGACCTTCGTAGCCGGCGCCGGCAGTCCAGCCCACCTTTTCAGTGTTGAACCCCAGAGAGGATGGCGGCTGGGCGGGAGTACCCCCCGAGATAGTTTCGTTGGTCCGAATATCGCCGTAAGCGACAC
This sequence comes from uncultured Alphaproteobacteria bacterium, assembly GCA_963784325.1. Classification (GTDB taxonomy): domain Bacteria; phylum Pseudomonadota; class Alphaproteobacteria; order Rhizobiales; family Xanthobacteraceae; genus BOG-931. The sequence continues at coordinate 98,442 of CAWARC010000004.1, forward strand.
CGCCGGTGACGTACCAGAGCGAATCCGGCACCGGCACCAGACCGACCCGAACGCGCGTCGTGCCGAACCAGTCAAGCCGTTGGGTTAAGCTGTCGGTAAAAGGACCGGCGCCGCAGGCGGTAGTCGGGCAGACATAATTTCCCGTGCCGCGCTGCCCGGTGCCCTGGAAGTCGGTCTCCAGACCCCAAACCCAATTGGCAACCTGCCAGTTGTAGCCGATCTGCGCGCCGCCCAGCACGCCGTCGACTGAGAACCGGCTCTGACTGCTGATGAGAGTGCCCGTGGGATCAAAAAATGACACCGTCGTGTTCGAGCTTCCCCAGCCGTAGCCAAGATTGACGCCGGCGTAGTATCCCGCCCAGCTCCAGGCCGGTGGTGGCGGCGGTGGCGGCGGCGGATGATGCGGCTTCGCAAAAGCTGTCGCGCCTAAGCCGACGAGTAAACTGGCTGCGAGTACTGGTGTGATGAGTGAGCGACGCATCATGGCCCCCATGTGAGTCCCGCTCTTCCGCCTGAAATCTAACGCCTGCCGACCCCGGGTAGTCCATCGCGATCTATGTGCTTAGAGCGAATTCACAGCGGAATATTGGGTAACGTGTCGCCGCGGTCACAGTGCCCTGGCACCTCCGGTAAGCCACTGGGAATTCTTAAAAAATACCAAGATCGCTATTCCGCGGCGCCCGCCAGGGCAGCGGCTAAGTCGAGCTTCAACAGCCTTGCCGCGTTGCGCCAGAAAATCTTCTCGCGCTCGTCGTCCGTGACGCGCAGGCCCTCGACCAGCTTGATCGCCCGCGGCTTGAGCGAGGTCAGCGGCGGTGCGTCGCTGCCGTAGAGCACATGATCGGCGCCGGCGCTGTCGACGACCATCTGCGCCGCCGGCGGATGATAGGTCACGGTGTCGAAATACATCCGCTTGGCGTAATAGCCGGGCTCGTGCTTGATCTTGATCGGCGTGTAGGGCCCGAGGAAATAGCACTCCTCCTGCAGCTCGTAGGCGTAGTTGAGCCGGCCGATCACTTCCCACAATCCGCCGCCGCCGTGCGAAGCTACGATCGTGACGCGCGGAAAATCCTCCAATAGGCCGCGCACGATCAGCCGCGACAGCGCAAGGCAAAGATCCGCCGGCCGGCCGACGCTCGACGCCAGCCGATAGTCCTTCACCCGCTCCTCACCAAAGCCGACATGCGGCGGATGGATGAAGACCGGCACATCGAGGTCTTGCACCAGCTCCCAGAACGGCCGCGCCTCGTCGTCGTCCGGATAATGGCCCTTGTGGTTCGAGTGGATGAGGATGCCTTTGAGCCCGAGCTGGCGAATGGCGCGCTCGGTCTCTTTGATAAAAGCGGGCCCGCCGCAGGGCAGCATCGTGGCGAAGCCATAAAGCATGCCTTTGTGCGCGGCCTGGATCTCGGCGGCGTAATCGGACCAGCGCTGGATCGCCTTGAGCTCGTCGGCTTCCGGCTTGCCGCGCATGTAATGCGCCGCATTGCTGAAGACCGTCACGCCGATGCCGCAGCGATGATGCGCATCGAGCACGTTCTCCAGCGTCATCGGGCAGCGGCCGGCCCAGGTCGGGCCGCTCTTGCCGTCCCAGGCCAGCGCATCGGCGGCGGCTTCTTCCGGCGGATAAACGTGGGTGTGCCATTCGATGATCATTGCGGCTCCATGCCGGATTCCTTGACGATGCGCGCGGACGCGGCGCGGTCCTCTTTGAGGAAGCTTGCGAATTCCTCCGGCGTGCTGAACACCGGCTCGAGGCCGACGTCGATCATGTGCTGCTGGCGGAATTCCGGGTCTTTACCGACCGTGGCGAACTCCTCGTAAAGCTTGTCGACGATCGGCTGCGGCGCGCCGGCCGGCGCGACGATGCCGAAATAGAGCCGGGTGAGGTCGCCATGATAGCCGAGCTCGGCGAGCGTCGGCACGTCGGGCAGAAGCGGCGAGCGTGTCGGGCTGTCCACGGCAAGTGGAATAACGGTGCCGTTCTTGATGAACGACAGCCAGTTGGAGGCGCCGAAAAATGCGACCGGCGTCGAGCCGCTGAGCATGTCGTTGACCGCTTCACCGCCGCCGCGGAACGGCACTTTGACGATGTCCGCTCCGTTCGACTTGATCCATTGCTCCATGGACGCGACCAGCGGAATCGACGGCGCCGTGTAGCTCAATGTCTTGGGCTTCGTCTTCGACAGCGCGGCCAGTTCGGTCAGTGAATGCACGCCGAGCTTGGCGCTCACCACCAGCACCTGGGTCGTGAAGAACGGGTTGGTGATCGGTACGAAATCCCGCTGCGGATCGTAGCGCAGCGCTTTGAACAGCAGCTTGTTATAAGCGAGCGTCTCCGGCGGCAGGATGCAGATGGTATAGCCGTCGTTCGGCGCCTGGGCGCAGGCCTCGCCGCCGATATTCATCGAGCCGCCGGGTCGATCCTCCACAACGATGGTTTGGTTCCAGCGCTTGCCGAGTTCCTGGGCCATGGCACGCATGAAAATGTCGCTGGTGCCGCCGGCGCTGACGGCGGTGAGCGCATGGATCGGCCGCGTCGGGTAATTTTGCGCCCAAGCCGGCGTGCAGGCGGCGAGCGCAAAAAGAAAACCGAGAGCGGCAAACAAATACCGCTCGCCCCCGCGAAAGCGAGGGCCCCGTCTGGATTCCCGCTGACGCAGGAATGAGCGGTCAAAGTCCGTCGTCATTCCCCTACTCCGCCGTCGCGCCGGTAGCCTTGACCACCTTGGCCCATTTGTCGGTTTCCTCGGCGATGAGATTGCCGAAATCCTCCGGCGTGCCGGGGATCAAGGTGCCGCCAAGCTCGGCGAGCTTGGCCTGGATGCCCGGATCGGCGAGCGCGTCGTTGATCGCGCGATTGAGCGTCTCGACGATCTCGCGCGGCGTGCCGGCCGGCACCGCCATGCCGAACCAGGCGCTGGCTTCGTAGCCCGGCACGGTCGCGGCAACCGTTGGCACGTCCGGCAGCGCTTTCGAACGCTCCGCCGTGGTCACCGCCAGCGCGCGCAGCTTGCCGGCGCGGATGTAGCCGATCGACGACGGCAGGTTGTCGAAGAACACCTGCACCTGGCCGCCCAGCATATCGACCAGCGCCGGGCCCGCGCCGCGATACGGCACGTGCACCAGATTGACGCCGGTCATCAACATGAACAGCGCGCCCGACAGATGGGTCGAGGTGCCGATGCCGGCTGACGCCATGTTGACCTTGCCGGGATTGGCCTTGGCGTAATCGATGAACTCCTTCACCGTATCCGCCGGCACGTTCGGGTTGACCTCCATCACGTTCGGCACGCGGATGAAGCCGGCGACCGGCGCCATGTCGCGCAGGAAGTCGAATGGCAGGTTCTTGTAGAGCGTGGCGTTGATGGCGTTGGCCGGATTGACCAGGAACACCGTATAGCCATCCGGCGGCGAATGGGCGGCCATCTCGGCGGCAAGATTGTTGCCGGCGCCCGGCCGGTTCTCGACCAGGAATTGCTGGTGCAAAACCTGCGACAGATAATTGCCGATCAGCCGGGCGCAGATGTCGGTCGAGCCGCCGGGCGGATAGCCGACCAGCCAGCGCACTGCGTGGTTCGGATAGCTGTCCTGCGCATTTGCCGCGCCTGCGACGCCGGCCGTCGCCGCGCCCAATAAAACCATTGCGGCAAACCGCCGGATGATGCGCTGCATGTTGGTTCTCCCTAGCGATCGTGTTTTTATTCGCCCCGTCGGCAACCTACGCGGCATCGGCGATGTCGCACAAGTGATGCGCCGGCCCGGCGCGATGGGCTTTGGCCGCCTTGCCGGCCCCCGATACGGCCGATAGGTTCACCGCCTTCCGCCGATATCCGAGCCAAAATCCAAAGAGGAAACCGAGGACATTGCCATGATCGATCTTTATGCCTTGACCAGCCCGAACGTGCAGAAAATCTACATCATGCTCGAAGAGACCAAGCTCCCCTACAAGGAGCACTTCATCGACGTGTGGAAGGGCGAGCAGTACAATCCGGATTTCGTCAAGATCAATCCAAATTCGAAGATCCCGGCGATCGTCGATTCCGACGGCCCCGGCGGCAAGCCGTATACCCTGATCGAGTCCGGCGCGATCCTGATGTACCTCGCCGAGAAAACCGGCAAATTCCTGCCCACCGACATGGCGAAGAAATACGACGTGCTGCAGTGGTTGTTGTTCCAGACCTCCAATGTCGGTCCGAATTTCGGCCAGTTCACCCATTTCAAGATGTTCGCGCCGAAGGACAAGGATCACTCCTATTCGATGACGCGCCATCAGACCGAAGTGAAGCGGCTCTATGACGTGCTGGAAAAGCGCCTCGGGCACTCGCCCTATCTCGGCGGCGACGAATATTCGATCGCCGACATCGCCACCTTCCCGTGGACGCGCAATCACGACATCCAGGGCGTCAAGTGGGAAGACAATCCGAATCTCGCGCGCTGGTTCAAGGCGATCGACGAACGGCCGGCGGTCAAAGCCGCGCTCGCCAAGGTCGCCGTCATCAAATCCAACCGCGAGACCGCCAACGACGACCAGAAAGACCGCTTCTTCAACCGCGGCAAATACGCCAGGGCGTAACCTCCCCTTCACCTCCCCCTGCAGGGGGGAGGTCGCGAGCGCAGCGATGTGGGTGGGGGTAAGTGTGCAACGTGCGCCGCGCACTCCGTGAGGCCGCACACCCCACCCCGCGCCCTTTGGGCGCGACCCTCCCCCTGCAGGGGAGGGTGTGAAGAAACACGATCCCGTTCTCGCGCGCGCACGCCACCCGCGAGCGATGTCAAACAGCGTATTTTGTTTGCCTCCCCCCGTTTGCGGAGATCGGCGAGCCTTCCAATCCAGAGCCGGCCACTTCGAGCTGTTGCGGAGCAACTCTTTGCGGCTCGCTTCCGGCAAGAAAGAAGGGAAGCGGAACGCCGGCAAACGCGGGCCGTACCACGAAACTAGGCGATCCGATTTCGACCTAAATCTTTTCAACTCCATCTTGGACAAGGAGACAGCCATGCAGTCGCAGGAATTTACCGCCAACGGGGTGTGGGTTTGCCCGCAATCCGTGGGCGCCGTTTTCGTTCAGGGTCAGGGCGGCGGCGGTGGCGGCGGTGGTGGCGACACGGGCCTCGGCGGCGCGGTCTCCGGCGGGGGCGGGGGAGCCAGCGGCGCCTTGACCTATGCGCCGACGCCGGTCGTGCCCGGCAGCTCCTATGACATCGTCATCGGCGCCGGTGGCGGCGGCGGTGGGGCTGGAGTATCGGGCGGCAGGGGTGGCGCGACGGCCTTCGGCAACTTGGTCGTCTTTCCGGGCGGAGCGGGCGGCGGTCATGGCTTTGGCGATTTGTATCCAAGACCGGGACCTGGCGGGACCGGATCCAATTGCAGCTCAGGCGGAGACGGCGGCGGTTTTCCCGGCCTTCCGGGAGCGGCGGGCGCCTCGTATCTGGCAAACCCGGGCGGCGCAGGCGGCGCCGCGGTCAGTGTCACGTGTGGCGGCGGTGGCGGCGGCGCATCGCTGATCGGCGCGGGAGCAGCGGGCGGATCGGGACGAAGCGGCGGCGTCGGCCAATCGGCCACGGCCTCGGGTGCGGGCGGCGGTGGCGGCGGCGGTCTCGGCGGCCGCGGCGGCAACGGAGCGTCCGGCCTGCTGCGGGTTTATTGGTGATTGGATTCTACAATTTCATCGCACGCGGAATGCGGGAACGCAGGTGGTAATTTGCCGCTGATCTCAGGTCTCTCGGCGACGCTTTAGTTTCTTCACCGCCCGCGCCCCCTCCACCATCCTTCGCTCGCAATGCGAGCTACGGATGGTCCCCCTCCCCCGCTTTCGCGGTGGAGGATAATTTCTCCATCATGCCGCGCATGAAGCGCACCGCGGCCGGGCCTTTGAGCGCGCTCGCCCATAGCTCGCGCGCCATTGTTTCGTGCAAAGCGAGCGCTTCGGGCGCCGAGGTGATCATGGCGACGCCGGTGCGGATATTGGGTTCTTCGCCAAGGCGGAACGGGCTTAGCGCCAAAATCTTGCGGTCGGGCTGGCGGAAGATCTGGAAGCTCGTGTGCGGCAGCGTATCGCGCACGATGCCGATCTGCACGCCGATCGGCTCGTTCTCCATCAGCGCGGTGAAGTGCTCGGCCTCGGCGCGCGCCAGCGCGCGGCGCCCGCGGCGGGTTTTGTCGGGAAGATCGAGCCGGCCGACCAGACCGTTGCGCAAAAACCGCTCCATCTCGGCGGCGGCGATCAGATTGACGATGGCCGGACGGCGGCGGCGGTAGCTGTCCTTGCGGCTCTGCAGCACGGCCATCAGCTCATCGATCTGGGCCAGCGCGCGGTCGCGCTTGGCGATGCCGTCGGGCACCGACTCGCGCAAGATGTCGCCGAGCGCGCCGTCAAAACCGTCCGACGCCAGCACGTAGGAGATCGGGCCGGCCAGCACGATGATGTGCTCGGCGGTCTCCTCGATCTGGCGCATGCGCTCGAAATAGCTCACCGCCGAGGCGATGTATTCGACGCCGACGCCGAGCAGCGTCGGCACCGAGACTTTGAGCAGCTCGGCGAGCTTTTCCAGCGTCTCGATCTTGGCCACCTCGCCCTTCTCGAAACGGTAGAGCGCGGTGCGCGAAATGCCGAGCTGCTGCGCGATCTCCTCCGCCGCGAGGCCGGAGCCGAGGCGAAAGGCCTTGAGCCGGTTGCCGATGTCGTCGAAGCGCAGGGGCATTGTCGCTTGCTCCTCCCTCTCCCCGCGTGCGGGGAGAGGGCACTGGCGGCCGTTGGCCGCCGTTTTTTCCACAAAGAACGCCGATGCGAAGCATCGGCTATGGTGAGGGGGCGGTTCCGCTCGACTCATATTGCGAAGCTCAGAATCGCGGAGAGGCCCCCTCACCCTCCTTCGCTTCGCTCAGTCGACCTCTCCCCGCGCGCGGGGAGAGGTGAATCTTTCAGCCGCCTCGCCGCGTCGAGCGCGGCGGCGACGATGTTGTGGTAGCCGGTGCAGCGGCAGAGATTGCCGGAAATGCCGACGCGGATGTCGTCTTCGGTCGGGTTCGGATTATCGCGCAGCAACTCGATCAGCGTGGTCAGAATGCCCGGCGTGCAGAAGCCGCATTGCAGGCCGTGAAGCTCGTGAAACGCCTGCTGCAGCGGATGCAGCGTTTTCCCATCCGGCGCGATGCCTTCGACGGTGAGGATGTCGTGGCCGTCGGCCTGCACCGCCAGCATCAGGCAGGAGCGCGCCGAATGGCCGTCGAACAGGATCGTGCAGGCGCCGCAGACGCCGTGCTCGCAGCCGAGATGGGTGCCGGTGAGTCTAAGTTTTTGGCGCAGGAAATCGGCCAGCGTCAGCCGGACCGGCACGGTCGCTTCGTGGCGCTTGCCGTTGACGGTGACGGCGATGTTTCTTTGCTCGCTCATGTCTGTGCTATGACTTCGGAGATCGAACCTCTCCATCGTAGCCCCCTCACCCCGACCCTCTCCCCTCTGGGGAGAGGGAGAAGAATGTCGTTTCTCCGGTCGGGCAGAATGACCAACGCGCGGCTTCCTCCTCCCTCGCCCCGGAGGGGAGAGGGATGGGGTGAGGGGGTTCGGACCTCTCGGCGATCGATCGGACTCATAACGTCAATGTGCATGCGCATTTGCTCCAGCAACGCGTTCGTGCGCTTTGGCGAGCGCGCGGCGCGACAGTACGGTCGCCAGGTGTTGGCGGTAGGACGCCGGCGCGTGGATGTCGTCGATCGCATCAAGCTTCCGCAGCGGCTCGCACAGTTCGCGCAGCCGCTTGTCGTCGATTTTTTCGCCGATCAGTGCGCGCTCGACGTCGCTGGCGCGCAGCGGCGCCGGGCCCATGCCGCCGAGGGTGAGCGACGCGCGGGTGACTTTGCCGGCGGCGTCTTCCTCAAGCAGCGCCGCGGCGGAGACGATGGCGAAATCGCCGTGGCGGCGGGAAAATTCGACGAAGGCGGCACCGTGCCGCGCCGACCAGGAGGGAAAGACCGCGCCAGTGAGAAGCTCGTCGGGCCCGAGCGCCGGGGTCATATAGGCGACCGGGAACGCGGCAAAATCGATGGCGCGCGTGCCGCTCTTGCCGGCGACCGTGACTTTGGCGTCGAGCGCAGCGGCGACCGTAACCAGCTCTGCCGCCGGATCGAGATGGCACAGCGAGCCGCCGAGCGTGCCGCGGTTGCGGGTCTGGCGGTGCCCGACCTGGGCGATGGCCTCGTGCATCAGCGGGCAGCGGCGGCACACCAGTTCGGAGAATTCGATGTCGCGCTGGCGCGTCATCGCCCCGATCTCCAGCGCGCCATCCTGCTCGCGGATATAGCTCAAGCCGTCGACGCGGTTGAGATCGATCACGTGATCGGGCAGCACGTAGCGCATATTGAGCATCGGCATCAGCGACTGGCCGCCGGCCAGCAATTTGGCATTGTCGAGGCGCGCCAACAGCGCGACGGCGTCGGCCACGCTGCGCGGATCGTGATATGAGAATGCAGGAGGCTTCATGCCGGAATTCGACCCTACCGCGCTTTGACTCTGTGCCAAAATCTGTGCACCAATTCAAAAACATAAACCAGTCCCGAACTTGGGACCAGCGCACGGGACCAGCGCGATGAAGCCTGCGGCGTTCCGCTACCACGCGCCGAAAACCGTCGACGAGGCGGTCGCCATTCTCGCGCAAGTGGCCGGCGAGGACGGCCGCGTGCTGGCCGGCGGGCAAAGTCTGGTTCCGACCATGGCGTTTCGGCTGGCGAAGCCGGCGCATCTCGTCGACATCAACGGCGTCGCCGCGCTCAATCGGCTCGTGGTTGCCGACGGCAAGCTAATCATCGGCGCGGGCGTGCGGCATTCCGCGTTTCACCGGCCGGTCTGCGACGGGCCGCTTGGCGCATTGTTGACCGACGTGGTGCGACACATCGCGCATTATCCGATCCGCAACCGCGGCACCTTTTGCGGCTCGCTGGCGCATGCCGATCCGGCGTCGGAATGGTGCCTCGTTCTCGTGGCGCTCGACGGCGAGGTGCTGGCCAAGAGCGCGCGCGGCGAGCGCGTCATCGCGGCGCGCGATTTCTTCAAGGGCATCATGACCACGGCGCTCGCCGACGACGAATTGTTGGTGGAGGCGCGCCTGCCGCTGCTGCCCGCCGACGCGCATTGCGGCTTTAACGAATTCAACCGCCGCGCCGGCGACTTCGCCATGGCCGCGGCGCTTGGCGTTTATCGCCTCGATGGCGGCAAAATGATCGAGCCGCGGCTCGCGGTCGGCGGCGCCGAGGTCAATCCGCGGCGCATTGCGGAGGCCGAACGCGCGCTCACCGGCGCGGCGCCCGGCGACGCCGCATTCCGCGCGGCGGCGCAAGCCGCCACCGCGGCGATCGATCCGATGGAGGACAACGTCACCACCGCCGAATTCCGCCGCGATCTCGTCCTCGCGGTGACGCGCCGCGCGCTGGAGCGGGCGGCGCAGTCGTGAGGGGTCCTACCCGTCATTCCGGGACGCGGGCGGAGCCAGCGGGCCCGGAATCCATAATCACGAGTTGGGAGGTTCTCGAAGACGTGAGCCGATTCTACTGTGGCGGTGATTATGGATTCCGGGCTCCTCGCTTCGCTCGGCCCCGGAATGACGGCTGACAATGAACACCGGAACCAAAAAACCGTGGATCGGCCAATCAGTCACGAGGCTGGAGGATCCGCCGCTGATCGCCGGGCGCGGCGCGTTTGCCGGCGACATCAATTTCCCGCACCAGCTTCATATGCGCATCGTGCGCTCGGCGCATGCGCATGGCCGCATCGTCGGTATCAATACCGCGGCGGCGCGCGCGCTGCCTGGTGTCTATGCGGTATGGACCGCAGCCGACATCGCCGACGTGCCGCCGATCGATTTCCGCGAAGGCTCGATCCCGGCGCTCGATCCGTATCGCCAGCCGGTGCTGGCGACGGACCGCGTGCGCTATGTCGGCGATCCGATCGCCGCGGTGTTTGCCGCCGATCCTTATATCGCCGAGGACGCCGCCGATCTGGTCACGGCGGAGATCGAGGAATTGCCGCCGCTGCTCGACGCGGAAGCCGCGCCGGCCGAGTTTTCGCCGGGGCATTCGAGCGAAGCCGCGATCATCCGCCAGGGCTATGGCGACGTCGACGCAGTGTTCCGCGACGCGCCGCATATTGTCGAAGTCGAGCTTTCCGTCGGCCGGCATTCCGGCGTGCCGCTGGAAACCCGCGGCGCCATCGGCCGCTATGACGCTTCGCGCGGCATTCTCGAATTGTACGGCGCCGCCAAGGTGCCGCACCGCATCCAGGAATTGCTCTCCCGCATGCTGGGCCTGCCGCCGAGCGGCATACACGTCCACGAATCCCATGTCGGCGGCGGTTTTGGTGTGCGCGGTGAGCTTTATCCCGAAGACGTGCTGGTCTGTGTCGCCGCCAAAAAATTCAATCGCGCGATGAAATGGATCGAGGACCGCCGCGAGCATCTGATCGCGGCCAATCATTCGCGCCAGCAGCTGCATCGCATCCGCGCCGCGGTCGACGATAACGGCGTCATCCTTGCCATCGACGACCGCTATTTCCACGACCAGGGCGCTTACGTGCGCACCCACGCGGCCCGGGTCGTGCACATGACCGCGGGCATCCTGCCGGGGCCGTACCGGGTGCCGGCCTATCGCGCCATCGGACACTTCCGGCTGACCAACAAGACGCCGGCCGCAACCTATCGCGCGCCCGGCCGCTACGAGACCACGTTCGTGCGCGAGCGGCTGGTTGACGCCATCGCGCACCAGCTCAACATCGACCGCATCGAAATCCGGCGGCGCAATACGATTACCGCCGCCGAGATGCCCTATCCGCGCCCGCTCGAAGCCTTGGGCGAGGAAATCCATTACGACACCGGCGACTATATCGGGCTGCTGGATAAACTATTCGCAAAGATCGGCTGGGACGCGCTCAATGCCGCGGTGAAGAAGCGCAAGGCCGCCGGCGAGCTGGTCGGCATCGGCGTTGCGATGTTCGTCGAGAAAAGCGGACTCGGTCCGACCGACGGCGTGAATATTTCCATCGATACCTCGGGCATGGTTGAGGTCGTCACCGGCGGCGCCTCGATCGGCCAGGGTTTTGAGACGGTGATGGCGCAGGTCGCCGCCGATGCGCTCGGCGTCGACTACAAAAATTGCCGCGTCATCCACGGCCAGACCGACCGCATCGCGTTTGGCATCGGCGCGCATGCCTCGCGCGCCACGGTGATGACCGCATCGGCGACGCATATCGCCGCGCTCAACGTGCGCAAGAAAGCGCTCGATATGGCGGCCGAACTGCTGCAGACGCCGCCCGACGCGCTCGACATAGTCGGCGGCGACGTGGTGCGCAAGGACGGCAGGCCCGGCCCCTCGATCAGCCTCGGCGCTATCGCGAAAAATCTCGAACCCACATCAAAGACGCGCGGCGATCGCGATCCGGGGCTGTCCGCCGAAGGCTGGTTCAAGACCGAGCACCAGGTCTATCCCTACGGCAGCCACGTCGCCGTGGTGCGCATCGATCGCGACACCGGCGGCGTCACGGTCGAGCGCTATTGCATCGCCTACGACATCGGCCGCGCCATCAATCCGGCGCTGGTGTACGGCCAGATCGTCGGCGGCTATGCGCAAGGCCTCGGCGGCGCGCTGCTCGAGGAGTTCACCTACAATGAGCACGGCGATCCGCTCGCCGTCACCTTCGCCGATTATCTACTCCCGGCGATGCACGAAACGCCGGCGCCGGAAGTGCTGCTGCGCGAGGATTACACCACCCCGCTCAATCCGCTTGGCATCAAAGGCGCCGGGGAGAGCGGCATCACCGGCGTCGGCGCCGCTATTGCCTCGGCGATCGAGGACGCCATCGGCATTCCCGGCGTGGTGCGCGAGCTGCCGGTGACGCCGCAGCGGATCAAGGCGATGTTGGAGAAGCGCGGTTGAACGGCAATCGCGCCGCGGCGATCAGTCGAGCTTGACGCCGGCGAACTTGACCACCTTGGCCCATTTGGCGGTTTCGTCGGCGATGAACGTGCCGAACTGGCCGGGCGTCATGGCCGTCGGCACGAAGCCGAGATTGATCAGCCGCTCTTTGATCTGCGGATCGGCAATGCCGGCGCCGAGCGCGGCGTTTAACGTTTCGATGATCGCGTCTGGCGTGCCCTTGGGCGCGCCGAGGCCGAGCCAGCCGTCGACCGCATAGCCCGGCACGGCCTCGCCGATCACCGGCACCTCGGGCAGCGACGGCAACCGCTCGGCGCTGGTCACGCCCAGCGCGCGGAACTGGCCTGACTTGATGTAGCCCATCGACGAGACGATGGGATCGAACATGACCTGGACCCGCCCGGTCAACAGATCGCTCTGCGCCTGCATCTCGCTCGAGGCCGGCACGCTGACCATGTCGACGCCGGCCATCATCTTGAACAGCTCGCCGGCGAAATTGGTCAGGTTGCCGGTGCCGGTCGAGGTCATGTTGATCTTGCCGGGATTGGCTTTGGCATAGGCGATGAATTCGGCGACGGTCTTGGCCGGAAACGCGGCATTGCTCACCATGACGAACGGATTGCGCCCGATGGTGCCAACCGGCGCGATGTCATGGACGAAATCGAACGGCAGATGCGCATAGAGCGACGCGTTGATCAGGTTCGGCGAGGCGACGAGGAGAAGCGTGTAGCCGTCGGCCGACGCGCGGGCGACCGTCTCCGTGGCGATGTTGGTACCGGCGCCCGGGCGGTTCTCGACGATGAAATTCTGGCCGAGCCGGGCCGCCAGCCATTGGCCGAGGAGTCGCGCGATGACGTCGGGCGCGCCGCCCGGCGCAAAGCCGTTGATCCAGCGCACCGGACGGGTCGGATAATCGAGCGCCGCGGCTAAGTTCGGCAACAGCGGCGCGGCGGCAGCACCCGCCGCACCCTTAAGAAAAATGCGGCGTGGAAATTCCGTCATGGCTCCTCCCCCCGTCAAAAGCCAGCCTCCCGAAGCCGCTCACTCCGCTTTGATGCCGGCGGTTTTGACCACCTTGCCCCATTTTTTTATTTCCGCGTTCATATAGTCCCTGAGCTCCACGGGCGTCATGATCATGGGCTCGGCACCGAGATCGGTGAACCGCGCGCGCATCTTGGGTTCGGACAGCGCGGCGTTGATCGCTTTGTTGAGCACCTCGATGATCGCGGGCGGCGTGTTCGCCGGCGCGCCGACCGCATCCCAGACTGCAACGTCGTAGCCGGGAACGAATTGCGCGGCGTTGGGCACATCCGGCAGCACGTCCGAATGCGCGACGCCAGTCACCGCAAGCGCGCGGAGCTTGCCGGATTTGATGAGGCTGAGCGTTTGCAGGACCGGCGTGAAGCCGGCCTGCACCTGCCCGCTCAGCAGATCGGGAATATAGCTGGTGCGATACGGCACATTGACAAGCTTGATGCCTGCCAGCTCGTTGAACAATTCGCCGGCCACGTTGGTCGCGGCGCCGCTGCCGACCGAGGCATAGTTGATCTTGCCCGGATTGGCCTTGGCGTAAGCGATGAACTCCGGCAGCGTCTGCGCGGGCACCGCGGGATTGGTCACCAGCACCAGAGGCAATTTGACGAGGCCGGCGACCGGCGCGATGTCGCGCATCACGTCGAAGGACAGGTTGTCGTAGAGCGACACGTTGATGGTGTTGGTCATCGTCAGCGTCAACAGCGTGTAGCCGTCGGCCGGCGCATGGACGACGAGCTCGGTGCCGATATTGCTGGCGCCGCCGGGCCGGTTATCGACGATGAATTGCTGGCCGAAATGCTGCGACAGCGCATCCGCCAGAAACCGCGTGGCGACGTCGGGAGCGATGCCGGGGGGATAAGGCACGACGATGCGCACCGGCCGTGTCGGGTAATCCGCCGCGCTGGCGAGGCGCGTCAGTGCGGGAACCGTTATGGCGCTTGCAGCGACGAGATGCAGAAAGCGACGGCGGCCGATCGACATTGGGTCTCCTTGAAACTTGAATCGTCCGCGAGGGGGATAGCTCGCGGCCGGCTAGTCGATCTGGACGCCGATCGACTTCACCAGCGGCGACCAGCGCGCCACTTCTTCATCCATGAAGCTATCGAATTTCTGCGGTGTCCACCCGGTCACCGGAACGAGAGCGGCGTCGACGAGCGATTGCGTATAGGCCTTGTCCGCCATCGCCGCGGCATTGGCTGCCGCGATCTTGCCGACGATATCTGCAGGCGTCGCGGCGGGGGCGAACAGGCCGAGCACCTGCTGCGAGACGAGACCCGGCACGCCGGCCTCGACCGCGGTTGGAATATCGGGCGCCATGGTCAGACGTGCGGCGTTGGTGATCGCCAGCAGGCGCAGCCTTCCGGTCCGGTGGAATTCCAGCACTTGATTGGTCATCGCCGGCACGACGATCGGGATCTGCCCGGCGATCAAATCCGCCATCGCCGGCCCAGCGCCGCGATAAGGCACATGCGGCAGATCCTTGATGCCGGTCAGCGATTTGAACATTTCGCCGCTGAGATGGTTCATCGTCCCGGCGCCAGGCGTGCCGTATGACAACTTGCCCGGATTGGCTTTCACATAAGCGACCAGCTCAAGCAAACTGTGCGCCGGCACCGACGGATGCACGACAATCGCGAAGGTCGAAATTCCCAGCATCGAAATCGGCTGCAGGTCCTTCATCGGATTGATCAGCGGATGCGCCCGCAGGATCATATCCGCCATATGGATCGCCGTGCTGCCGAGGAAGATCGTGTAGCCGTCGGGAGCGGAATGGGCCACCGCCGTCATCGCCACCGAGCCGCCGGCGCCCGGTTCGTTTTCAACGATCACGGTGCCGAGCGTCCGGCTTACTTTGTCGGCCCACGGCCGGCCGACAATGTCGAACACGCCGCCGGGCGGAAACGGCAAAACGAGGCGGATCGGCCGCGACGGGAACGGATCGGCGGCCGCAAGCCGCGGCGCCGCCGCGACCGCGACAATGCCTGCGGTCCCACCCAGAAATTGGCGACGCGACGAACCCATGGCGTTTCCCCACTCGTTCGGCGGCGTTCGCCGCCGTCAGTCCGCTTTCATATTTGCGAACTTGATGACTTTAGCCCATTTGCCGGTCTCGTCGGCGATGAATTTTGCGAAGTCGGCGGGCGTGCCGGTGAGGATTTCGCAGCCGAGATCGGTAAAGCGCTTGCGCATGGCGGGATCGGCGAGCGCCGCGTTGACCTGTTTATTGAGTGTGGCGACGACGTCCGGCGGCGTGCCTTTGGGCGCGACGAGGCCGTACCAGCCGTTCGCCTCATAGCCGGGCAGAAATTCCGCCATGGCCGGGACGTCCGGCAACAGCGCTTGGCGCTTGGGGCTTGTGACCGCGAGCGCGCGCAGTTTGCCGGATGTGATGTAGCCGATCGACGCCGGCATGACGCCGAACATCGCTTGCACCTGGCCGCCGATGAGATCGGGCATCGCCGCGGCTTCGCCCTGATAGATGACGTCGATCAGGTTGACACCCGCCATCATGCGAAACAGCGCGCCGGCGACATAGAGCGGCGTGCCGCTGCCGCCCGAGGCAAGATTGATCTTGCCCGGATTGGCCTTGGCGTAAGCGATGAATTCGGGAACGGTTTTCGCCGGCACCGCCGGATTGACGTCCATCACCAGCGGGATCGTCGCGATGCTCGCCACCGGCTCGGCGTCACGGAGAAAATCGAAATTCAGATGCTGATAGAGCGCCGGGTTGATCGCATTCGACGACATCGCCAGCAAGAGCGTGTTGCCGTCCGGCGCCGATTTCAGAACAAGCTCGGTGCCGATATTGGTGCTGGCGCCGGGCTTGTTTTCGACGACGAACGGCTGGCCGAGTTTTTCCGACAGCGCTTGTGCAATCAGCCGCCCGATAATGTCGGGCGAACCTCCGGCCGGCACCGTGACAACGAGACGAACCGGCCGCGTCGGATAGTCGTCCGCGCGCGCGCGGCGCGACAGTGCCGGCAGCGTAGCCGCGGCCGCACCCAGATGCAAAAAGCGTCGGCGCGGCAATGTCATCATCATCTCCGAGAGCAATTCAGATCAGCTCGCGTGGATATTAGCGAACTTGACCACCTTGGCCCATTTTGCGGTTTCGGCGGCCAGGAATTTGCCGAATGCTGCGGCATCCATCGGTGTTGTCTCGCCGCCCAGATCCTTGAACTTGGCCACCATCTGCGGGTCGGCAAGCCCGGCGGTGACAGCGCTGCTGAGCGCGTCGACGACAGCGGGCGGCGTACCCTTTGGCGCGCAGAATCCGTCCCAGGCCGTGGCGTCGAAGCCGGGCAGCACTTCGCTCACCGCGGCAACATCCGGCAAGATTTCCGCTCGCTTTTCGCCGGTCACCGCCAAGCCGCGCAATCTACCGTCCCTGATGAAACCGATCGCCGTCGACAGCGTGATAATGAAGGCTTGAACCTGTCCGGCCAAGAGATCGGTGAAAGCCGGCGCCGGGCCGCGATAGGGCACGTGCACGACGTCGATGCCGGCCTGCATCTTGAGAAGCTCGATCGCCACATGCATCGGCGTGCCGATGCCGGGCGAGGCAAAATTGATCTTCCCGGGGTTGGCTTTGGCATAAACAATGAATTCGGGAAGCGTTTTGGCCGGGAACGATGGATTGACCAGGAGCACCATCGGCAGTTGGATCACGCCGGCGATTGGCGCGAAATCGCCGGGAAAATCAAAATCCAATTTGGAATAAAGCGTAGCGTTGATTGCGTCGGCGGTCACGCAAGTGAGCAGCGTGTAGCCGTCCGGCGCGGAATGGGCGACAGCCTCGGCCGCGATATTGCCGCCGGCGCCGACCCGGTTGTCGACGACGAAGGGCTGGTGCAGCCGCTCCGACAACCATTGCCCGATCAGCCGCGACACCAGATCGGGCGTGCTGCCGCCGCCGAAGCCATCGATGATGCGCACCGGCCTAGCCGGATAATCAAGCGCCGATGCCGGCCGCGCGACGGCGGCGGCAGCCGACGCTGCCGCGGTCAGAGACAAAAACTCCCGACGATGAATTCTCATTGGGCGGGTCTCCGGCGCCTGCTCCCGCTTGGTGCGCAGACCGTACCTTCCGCCGTTGCCGATGAAAAGAGTGAAGCGCCGCGTTTCGCGAGCGGACCCTGCGACTATTTGGGTCCGAACGGAGCCGATTTGGTATCGAGCATTGCGAACTCAGCGGATCGCGAGCCGATCGGCTGCGGGTCACTTCTTTTTCGGAACCCGCTTGCCTTCCTTGCGTGCCTCGGAGAGAGCGATCGCAATCGCCTGCTTGCGGCTCTTGACCTTGCCGCCTTTACCCCCCTTGCCGCTTCTGGCGGTGCCGCGCTCGAAGCGGCGCATTTCTCTTGCCACGTCGTCACCGACGCTCGGCGAGTATTTGCGTTTCTTCTTCTTGGCCATGTCTTGTCTCCAATGATTGTCCGCTCTTACCACTAATTAATCGGCTCGCATTTGCGGCCGTTCGCGCCAGTCTTACACCGCGCGCGGGATAATGTACCGATAACCACTTGTCTCCAAGAGGTTGCCTTTCTCTCGCCGAATGCTTGACGACGGCGCCTTTTCGTCACGCCGCAATTTCCAGAACGACCTTTCCTTCGGTATGGCCTTGCTCGACATAATCTTGGGCGCTCGCCGCCTCCGCCAGGCCGTAGGTTCTGGCGATCTTGGGCGTGACCTTGCCCTCGTCGATCAAGCGGCCGATCTCTTCCAGCTCGCCGCCGTTTTCCTTGACGGTGTAGCGCATGGCGCGCACGCCTTCGGCGCGGGCCCTCTCCTGCGACGGCTCGGCGAGCGTCGATACCATGATGCCGCCGCGCTTAAGCACGCCCCATGACCGCTCCTGCGTCTCGCCGGCGATCAGGTCGTAGACAAGATCGACGTCCTTGACGACATCCTCGAAGCGTTGCGCATTGTAGTCGATCACTTCATCGGCGCCCAGGCTGCGCACGAAGTCGATGTGCTGCGCGGACACCGTGGTGATGACATAGGCGCCTATCACTTTGGCGAATTGAATGGCGAAATGGCCGACGCCGCCCGAGCCGCCGTGAATCAGCACACGCTGCCCGGCCTTCAACTCGCCATATCGGAACAGGCCTTGCCAGGCCGTCAGACCGGCGAGCGGCACCGAAGCCGCGGCGACGAAATCGAGTGAGTGCGGCTTTGGCGCCGCCTCGCTGTCTTTGACGATGGCATATTCGGCGTAGCCGCCGCGGTCGATGCCCAGCATGGCGAAAATCGCGTCGCCTTCTTTCCATTCGTCGACGAGACCGCCGCAGGCCTCGACGACGCCGGCAATTTCGCGCCCGGGCACATAGGGCAGGTCGTCGGCCTTGACCGCGGGATATTTGCCCTCGCGGATCTTGTAGTCGACCGGATTTACCCCGGCCGCCAAGACTTTGACCAGCAACTCCTCTTCGCCGAGATCGGGCCGCGGCAGGTCCTCCATTTTCAGGACCCCGGGGCCGCCGAAAGCGTGAAAACGCTGTGTCTTCATCGTCGTTCTCCACGTCTGGATTGGGTCGACCTTTTGCGACAACCATGGGGAGCCATCAGGGTTCCGCCGGCCTCCGGCGCCGCGCTTATACGCCCGGATAATTCTTCTGCTTGAGCAGGCGTGCCAGATGCACGGCGTTCGAAGCCAGCATCGGGTTCCATTCGGCAATCACCTTGGGTGTCTTCAATAGGTCCTTGTATTCCTTGCTGCCCAGGCCCAACGAAACAGCCCGCGGCGGCGGCCGCCGCGGGCGTTGTCCTGCGACCGTCAAAACCAGACGGTCAGTGCGGGCTCATCCGCGCGGAGCCCGGCTGGCCTGGCACTTTGAAGCGTTTGCCGGTGTCCGTGACCTTGTTGCCGTCGACGCGCAGTATGGAGAAGTCGCGGTCCATATAGTTGCCGACATAGATGGTGCGGCCGTCCGGCGTGAAGGCGACGGCTTCCGGCAATGCGCCGACTTCGACGTCGTTGAGCCGCGTTACTTTTTTGCCGTCGACCGCAAACACGGTCACCATGCCGTGCGGGTGGTAATACCAATCCGTCTTGGGATGGTTGGAGCCGGTGGCTTCGACCGCGACCGCGATGTTGCCCTTCGGGCTGAACGCCAGCCCCTCCGGACTGTCGGGCACCGTGATGTGGTCGATGACGTGCACCGGCGCCGTCAGATCGATGACGCTGACGGTATCGACGTTGCCGTCCGAGGTGCCGTTGTTGCCGTTGTCCGCCGTGAGCGCGATGGCGCCGCTTGGCGCCACGACGACATTGTAAGGAAACAGCCCGGTCAGGATATCCTTCTTGTTGTAAGTCACCGTGTCGCCGTCAACGTCGAGCAGCGCGACCTTGTTGGCGGAGGCCTTCGAGGCCAGTGCGTGCTTGCCGTCCGGCGTAAAGACGACGGCGGAGACCTCGTCGCCCATGTCGACGCTGCCGGTGAGTTTTACGTCGGTGCCGTGGATCGACAGCACCGAAATGGATTTGCCGGCGCGATTGGCGACCAGCGCCAGGGTGCCGGCCGGGTTGATCGACAGACCCGACGGCTGCTTATCGCCCTCGATGGTGTTGATGAGCTTGGCCGGCTTCGCCTTGAGATCGATGACGTAGATCTTGTTGTCGGGTACTTGCTTCCAAGCGCCGCCGTCCTGCACGGCATTCATCGAGTCGGCGACGATCGCCACCGAATTTGTAGGATCGATCGCCAGATTAACCGGCGGCCCGACGACCGAATTCTTCAGCGGCAGATTGGCGACGATTTTCGGATCGAGCGGGTCCGCCACATCGACGATCAAGACCGCGTCTTTTCCCGGCGGCGACACGACGGCCTTGCCGTCGGCAAATCCCGCCTTTTCGTCGTCGCCGACGATCATGAACGGCGCCGCGCGCGCGACGGTAACGCCGAGCACGACACCGAGCATGGTGACGAGCTTCAGCGTCATGAGCTGAAAGCGCATGGAATCCTCCCGGCTGTAGTTATCTGTTAGGTTCGGGTCTTGGCGCCCGTCGCCAATTGTTGCGCTTTAGCCGGGATGCGGCAAGTAGGTTGCGGCTCAGGCCGCCCGCGGCAGCGCCCGGAATTCCTCCGCGCTCGCCATGTCCCAGGCCATCTGGTAGCGCTTGTCTGCGCTGCCGGTGAGCAATTCACCGGGCGAAAGCGGCGGATAAAGCTCGGCGAAGCATTTCACTTCGTGTTGCGACACGCGCCGCGAAAAATGCGCCGGCGCGAATTGCGTCGGATGATCGAGCCCAGCAGCCGCGACCAGCTCGGCAAGCGACTCGATCGTGGCGCGATGGAAATTGTAGACGCGTTCGGCCTTGTCGGGCACCACCAGCGCGCGCTGGCGCGACGGATCCTGCGTCGACACGCCGGTCGGGCAGCGGTCGGTGTGGCAGGACTGCGACTGGATGCAGCCCAGCGCGAACATGAAGCCGCGCGCCGAATTGCACCAGTCGGCACCGAGCGCCAACACGCGGGCGATGTCGAAGGCTGAGATGATCTTGCCGCTGGCGCCGAGCTTGATGCGGCCGCGCGCGTTGATGCCGACGAGCGCATTGTGCACGAAGGTCAAGCCTTCGCGCAGCGGCATGCCGAGATGGTCGGCGAATTCCAGCGGCGCCGCGCCGGTCCCGCCTTCCTTGCCGTCGACGACGATGAAGTCGGGATAGATCTTCGTCTCCAGCATCGCCTTGCAGATGGCGAGGAATTCCCACGGATGGCCGATGCAGAGCTTGAAGCCCGCTGGCTTGCCGCCGGACAGCCGGCGCATCGTGGCGATGAATTGCATCATCTCGATCGGGTTCGAAAACGCCGAATGGCGCGACGGCGAGATGCAGTCGACGCCGACCGGCACGCCGCGGGTGACGGCGATTTCGGGACTGACCTTGGCGCCGGGCAGCACGCCGCCATGGCCGGGCTTGGCGCCCTGGCTGAGCTTGAGCTCGACCATCTTGACCTGATCTTGCGCCGCGGCGGCGGCAAACTTGTCGGCGCAGAACGTGCCGTCGCCGTTGCGACAGGAAAAATAGCCGGAGCCGATCTCCCAGATGATGTCGCCGCCGTTTTCGCGATGGTACGGGCTATAGCCGCCTTCGCCGGTATCGTGGGCGAAATTGCCTTTCTTGGCGCCGCCGTTGAGCGCGAGGATGGCATTGCGGCTGAGCGCGCCAAAGCTCATCGCCGAAATATTGAAGATCGAGGCCGAATAGGGCTTGGCACAATCCGGCCCGCCGACGAGGATGCGAAACGGCTCCTTGACGACCGGCTTCGGCGCGATCGAGTGATCGAGCCACTCGAAACCGCTGGCATAGACGTCGTTCTGCGTGCCGAACGGCCTTTTGTCCAAAGCCTGCTTGGCGCGCTGATAGACGAGCGCGCGCTTGTCGCGCGAGAACGGCGTGCCGTCCTTTTCGCTTTCCAGAAAATATTGCCGGATCTCGGGACGGATCTCTTCGAGGATGAACCGGATATGCGCCGATAGCGGATAGTTGCGCAGCACCGCGTGGCGCTTCTGTAAAACGTCGACGGTGCCGATGACCGCCAGAGAGATGAAAACAACGAGCGGTATATCGATCAGGAGCGAACGCAAGCCGAGAAAAAACTCAAGCCCGAGCGCCGCGGCGATCAGGACGACCAAAGTGTAAATGATAAAGCGCGGCTGCAGCGGCAACAGCAACGTGTGCATCGGAATTCCCCCCGGCATAGCAAAGGCGCAGGCGGAATCCCCCGACCGCTCGTGCCCGAACGAATGTAGAAACAATAGTTGTCAGTTTGATTAACCCAGGTGACGGCGCCGCCCTTGCTGCAGTGCACACGCGCTTGCCCGCGCGGTATTCCCAGGTAATCGCGCTTAAATCGCTATCCCTGCTTGGGCTCGGCATCGAGGCGGGCGATCCAGCCCTCAAGACCGGGCTTGGCCGCCGGATAGCGCGACAGGACCAGCGGATCATGCCCGGGCACGACATGGCGCGGCGCCGACGCCAGTTTTTTCAGGGTTTCATAGCCTTCCACCACCTCGCCAACGTTATATACGAGCGGAAAGACCCGGCCGCCGTCGATATGCGCATAAAGATGCGAGGCGTCGGCGGCGAGCGCCACGTAGCCGATACGGGTTTTCACCCGCACACTCTGCAGGCCCTTGGAGTGACCGCCGATGTGATGCACGGTCACGCCCGGTACGATCTGGTCCTCGCCATCGTGAAAGGCGCAGCGGCCGGCGAACACCTTGCGCACCATGGCGACCACGTCCTCGACCTCGAACGGCACCCGCAGCGCGCGATGGCACATGCAGCGGCCGGTGGCATAGGCCATCTCGCGATCCTGCAAATGATAACGCGCCTGCGGAAACAGGTCGTAGTTGCCGCAATGATCGTAGTGCAGATGGCTGATGATGACGTCCTTGACGCTCTCCGCCGCGATGCCGAGCGCGGCAAGCCCGTCGCGCACTGGCTTGATCATCTCGCGCTGGCGCTTCCTGCCCATCGCCTCGTCGAAGCCGGTATCGAGCACGATGGTGCCGGATGGCCCGACGATGGCCCAGACAAAGAAATCGAGCGGCTGCAATATGTCGTGCGGATCGCCGTCGATGAAGTTCGCCGGCGAACGGCGCGCATGATGGCCGTAACGGATGGCGTAAACTTCGTGAATATCCTCGGCCATGTTTTCCCCCCGATGGCGCCAAGACTAAGCGAGGCTGCGCTGCGATGAAATGGGCCTGGCTATCGCCTGGCCGCATCCGCGGCGCCAACCGGTCGACAGTCCCGGTCAATGTTACCCCCGCGTGCGACCGCCATTGTCATGCGCCCTTCATATGACCGCAGCAGAGTTCCCGTAGCGGCGGCACCTCTTCGGCCGCGTCTCGCGCCGACCCTGCACCAGCCAATGTGGCCCCCCCAGCGCTTTGGCGTCAGAATAAGGAATATTTGGCGATGAACGTTTCCACCAATCTCCGCGCCCGCGCCGACGTCGAGCCAGTGCCCGCCAAGACCGTGCAGGAATATATCGATGAATTGCCGGTGTGGTCCGACGGTACCACGCTGAAATCCACGCCCATGACCGGCATGCAGTGGCGCATCTGGGCGCTCGCCGCGTCCGGCAAGTTCTTCGAGGGCTTCGTCGTATTCATGGGCGGCGTGACGGTGCCGCTGATCACCCGGGAATTTGCGCTCAGCGCCGGCGAAGCGGGCCTCGTCACTTCGGCAAGCCTCGCGGGCATTCTGGTCGGCACCATTCTGCTCGGCGGCCTGTCGGACTATTTCGGCCGCAAGCTCATGTTCATCGCCGAGATGATTATCTTCTGCCTGTTCCTGGCGCTGCTGATCATGGTGGGCGGGTTTCTGTCGCTGGTGATCTGCCTGTTCGGCATCGGCATGGCGCTCGGCTGTGACTACCCGACCGCGCACATGATTATTTCCGAGAGCATCCCCAGCGCGTCGCGCGGGCGCCTGGTGCTCGGCGCCTTCGCCTTCCAGGCGGTGGGCGCCATGAGCGGCATCGCGGTCGGCGCCCTCGTGCTGGTGCTCGACCCGAGCATCGATGCCTGGCGGTGGATGTACGCGACCGCGCTGGCGCCGGCAGTGGTCATCACCATCGGTCGTTTCTTCATCCCGGAAAGCGCCAACTGGCTGATCGTGCGCGGTGCGCATGAACACGCCGAAAAAGCCGTGACACGCCTGCTCCACCGCAAGCCGACCTACCCGCAGAAAGTGGAGCTGATTCGCCATGTCGTCGATGAAGAGAGCGCGTCGAAACAGAGCTTCTTTGCGCTGTTCAATGCGAAAAATCTCCGCGCCACCATCTTCTCTTCGGCGCCGTGGCTGTTCCAGGATCTCGGCACTTACGGCATCGGCGTCTTCACACCGACCCTGATCGCCGCCGCGCTGGGCAGCGGACCGGACAAGATCCGCAGCCCCGCCGACCTGATTGCGAGCGGTATCCATTCGGCCGAGGCCGCGGCGCTCACAACGTCGCTGCTCATCGTCGGCATCATCTTTGCTATCGCGCTGTCGGATAGCTTGGGACGCATAAAGTTGCAGATCTTCGGTTTCCTCGGCTGCGCGGTCGGGCTGGGCATTGCGTCCTTGTCCCTCGACGCGGACGGCTCGACCAGGCTGTACCTCATCATGGCCGGCGTGATGCTGTTCAACTTCATGACCAATATCGGCCCCAACGCGCAAACCTACCTGCTCGCAGGCGAGGTGTTCCCGACTGAAGTCCGCGGCATGGGCGCCGGCTTCGCGGCGATGATCGGCAAGGTCGGCGCGGTCGCCACCACCTACGGCTTCCCGATCCTGCTCGTCACCATCGGGACGCGCTCGCTGCTTTACGCCCTCGTCGTCAGCTCCGTGTTGGGCGCGATTGTGACCTGGATGTACCGCATCGAAACCACCGGCGTGAACCTCGATCGCATCGGCCGCTGAGCGGAAAAGAACAAAGAGACAGGAAACGCAGTCATGAAAAACAGACTTCGCCCTATGCTTGGTGGCGGCGCCATCGCCTTAGTCCTCGCGATCCCTATGGCGTATGCGGCCGACAACATTACACTGACGGAAACCGGCTCGACCTTGCTCTACCCGCTGGTCCAGTCCTGGATCGCCGGCTACAAAAGCGTCGCCCCCAATGTCGATCTGAGCGCAGCGGCTACCGGCTCCGGTGCCGGCGAGAAAGCCGCACTCGCGGGCACCGCCAGCATCGGCGCCTCCGATGCCTATCTCTCCGACGCGATCGCCGCGCATAATCCGGATCTGCTCGACATTCCGCTCGCCATCTCGGCGCAGACGATCAATTACAACCTGCCGGGTCTTAACGGCGCCAATATCAAGATCGACGGCGCGACGCTGGCCGCGATCTATTCCGGCGCCGTCACGCAGTGGGACGATCCGGCGATCAAGGCGATGAACCCGGGCGTGGCGCTCCCGCACCGGACCATCATTCCGGTCCGCCGCGCCGAGGGCTCCGGCGACACCTTCATCTTCACACAGTTTCTGGATTTTTCCGCCGACAAATGGGAAAACAATCCAGGCTACGGCAGCACCGTCTCTTGGCCCAATGTTGCCGCGGAAAAGACCGCGACCGGCAATGACGGCCTCGTTTCGGCGCTTGCCGCCAACCCCTACTCGATCGGCTACGTCGGCATCAGCTACGGCGCAGACATCGCCAAAGCCGGTCTCGGCACCGCGATGGTCGAAAACCAAGCCGGCAAGTTCTTGCTCCCCACGCCGGAGTCAATCGCCGATGCCGCCGCCCAGCTCGATCCGCGCACGCCGCCCTATGAGCGCATCAGCCTCGTCTATGCTCCCGGCGACAACAGCTACCCGCTGATCAACTACGAATATGCTGTGGTTGCGAAATCGCAGGCCAACGCCGAAACGGCCGATGCGTTGCGCTCCTTCTTGCGCTGGAGCATCTCGGAAACCGGGGGTAACGCCGCGACCTATCTCAAGCCCGTCGGTTTCATTCCGCTGCCGGATTTCATCCGCGGACTGAGCGAGGCGCAGATAAGACAGATCAAAGCGAAGTCCAGGACCGATTAACGAAGCCGCTGGCGCGGCAAGGGTGGTCGCAGCGACCACCTCGCGTCCGTGGGGCGCATTCATTCGGCTGATTTTTGCGTCCCGGCAAGATCAGGCTTTCAGAAACAAAAACCCCGGCGCCTTGGCGCCGGGGTTTTGCACTACGCAACTACGCTACAAAATGTCGGGCAACGCAATCACAGCTGCCCATACTTATGCAGCACCGCGCGGCATTGGTCGCCGACGCGCCAGCTATGGGCGGCAAGCGTCGCGCCGCAGCGCAAAAGGTTATTCCAACTCATGCCGCCTTCACGGTCGCACAGCTTGGCTGCGGCCGGCCGGCATGGCGCCAGCTCGGCGAGATCGATCGCGTTCGCGGCAGTGGCGGAAAGGCCGAGAAGGCCCACAACAAAACCTACGGCTAGAACCAGCTTCATCCTCGCTCGTCCCTCATTTTTCCGGGGTAGCCCGTTACTTAATGCTTTGATGACAGAAAAGCTAGGATTTTGTGCGTTGCACAGCACCAGCAAGCAATTGATAAATAAGCTTAATTCCTAACGTTTGAAACGGCGTCCGGTTCCATGTCCAGCTTGCGCCGCAATTGAACCGCTCACGGGCACGAATCCGCGCGATGCGAGAGTGCGGGCCCGCAAAGAAAATGCCCGGCAAAGCCGGGCATTTCCGAAGATCCGACCGGATATCCGCGCTGGCGCGGCCCCGGTCTTTAGGCTGCAGCGGCGGCAGCGGTGAGATTGCCGAAACGCTTGAGATTCTCTTTTTGCTTGTCGTTGCGCGGCGGCAGTTTGAACAACCGCGCCGCGGTGCCACCGAGGATATTGTGCTTGGCCTTCTCCGACAGGAACGGCAGATCGTAGATTGTCGAGGGTAGGTCGAAGTCCCAGTGCGGATAGTCCGAGGAGTACAGGAGCTGCGTCTCCGCATTCATCATGCGGAAGGTGCATTCCATGGCGCCGTAATCCTGAATCTCCATCGGCTGCGACGAGTAGAACATGTCGCGCATATAATCCGACGGCTTCTTTTTCAGGAGCGGGGCTTCCGACGGCCGCAGCATGAACTCGTGATCGAGCCGCTGCATCAGGAACGGCACCCAGGCGATGCCGGATTCGATCCAGATCACCGGCAGCTTGGGGAAGCGCTCGCCCATGCCGTTGATCACCCAGTTGGTGCAGTGCACGACGTTGTACCAGGTGAACCCGAGCGCATGCGCCGCCAGGAAGCGGTTGCAGCTTTTGTAGATCGGCTCGCCCCAGTTCGGGCCGGAATGGAACGACAGCACGAGACCGCGTTCCTCCAGCGCCCGGTAGAGCTTCATATAGGCGTTGTCATAGACCGCCATGTCCGAGCGCACGGTGGTGACCATGAAGCCGCCGACATTCGGCCGGTCGCCGAACACCTCGACGTGGCGCAGCGCCGCTTCGGGACTGTTGAACGGCAGGCACAGCATCGAGAAG
Organism: uncultured Alphaproteobacteria bacterium; assembly: GCA_963784325.1. GTDB lineage: Bacteria > Pseudomonadota > Alphaproteobacteria > Rhizobiales > Xanthobacteraceae > BOG-931. The sequence goes on from CAWARC010000004.1 coordinate 125,380, forward strand.
AAGCGGTTGTCGCCCTCGGGCAACACCTTCTCGGTGAGCCAGCGGTTATAGGCCCAGCACAGCTCGACCTCCATTTCCTTCTGCGGATGGAGCCCGATATTGAGCATGCCGGTCGGGAACAGGCAGGAATAATCGACGCTCATCGCGTCCATCCAGCGATGGCCGAGCTGGATGTCGCGTTGCGCGCCTTTGAGACCTTCGGTCTTTTCCGAAGAGCGCATCGGGTAGCGCGTGACGCGGCCGCCCATGTCCTGATAGCCGACCTGGCTCGCGGTAATTCCGGCGCGATTGTTTTTGGTGCGGCTCGCCATGCTGAGCTGGCGCAAAACGTCGTTTTCCATATACGGCAAGAACTCGTCGTAGCTCTCGTTCTCGTAGTGGTGGGCGTCGACGTCGACGATGACCATGTCGTCGAGATTGCGCTGGTGCGCCTGCTTGCGCGCGTGCGACAGCAAGCGCGTGGTATTGAGCTCCTCGATCGTTACGCGGCGACCGCGATCAGCGATGAGATCCATGACGTTTTCTCCGTTAGTTCTGTTCCCAGTCTCATTTTCCGCATCATTGCGAGCGAAGCGAAGCAATCCAGCCTTCGTCTCAGCGAACTTGCATCAAACCTAGATTGCTTCGTCGCTTTGCTCCTCGCAATGACGTTAACCTAGCGACCCGTCCAGTTCTGCCACATGCCGAGCTCGAACACCGCGAGATCGGCCGACCGTAACAACCCGCTCGCCGTGATCATCACGTCGGTGGCGGTAATCGAATTTTTCGGCACCGGCGTGAAGTGCTCGCCGGCTTGGGCGCGCGCGGTATAGAGCCGGCAGGCCGCCGCGATCAGCTTTTGCAGCGCTTCGGCCGAGACCGTGTCGAGCTTGTCGTCGACGATGCTGCGCTCGAGCGTCGCCGCGAGCTGCTTAGCCTCCGCCGATGCGCCAGAATCGGCCACGACGGCCGGCTTTACCGCGCGGAGCGGAGCCCGGCGCGGCTTCGCGGCGGATTTCGCGACAGCTTTGCTCGCAACAGTCTTTGCTGCGCGCTTAGGCGACGACATAAAGTTCGTCTCCCTTTTGCACCGTCTTGTACTTCTTCAGCTTCATCTTGCGATCCGACACGCACTCGCCGGTCTTCATGTCGTATTCCATGCCGTGCCAAGGGCAGACGAAGTGCATCTCGTCCTCGGAGAAATAGAGGCCCATCGAGGTCTTGTCCGGCCGCAGCCGCTCCTCGACCTTGGCGATGGTCAGGCCTTCGCAGGCCGGGCCGCCCTGATGCAGGCAGAAATTGCTGTAGGCGTAGAACTCGCCTTCATGGCGGAACACGCCGATCTCGTTGTCGCCAACAAAAATAATGCGACGATCGCCGTCATTCATTTCGGAGAGTTTTGCGACGAATTTCTCGGCCATCCTACACGCCCTCGCGTTTTACCCTTTTCTTGGTTCATTGTCTTGGCTCGCCCTCGCCGGGGCGATTGGGCGCCCCAAACTCAAGGCCGCCATTCAGTTACGCTCTTATCACAGACCAAAGCCCCGCGCGACGGGCATAACTCGATGCCCAGCTATGCCCGTCCGAGGGACCGCTAGGCCATCCGGTTCTCGATCTCGCCGATCTTTTCGATCCAAACCTTCACGACATCGCCGCCCTTGAGGAAGGTGCCGCTCTCGGCGCCGGTCCCCGACGGCGTGCCGGTCAGGATAAGGTCGCCGGGATGCAGCGTCATGTTGACCGACAATTGCTCGATCTGCTCGGCGAGCGTGAACAGCATCTTGGAAGTGTTGGAATCCTGCTTGAGTTCACTGTTAACCCACAGTTTCAACCCGAGATTTTGCGGATCGGCGATATCGCTTGCCGGCACGATCCACGGTCCGATCGGGCATGACCCCTCGAACGTCTTATGCTTGAGCCAGTCCATCTTGAACGGCGAGGTCGGCGCGACCGCGTCGCGACGGCCGCGGTCGCGCGCCGAGAGGTCGTTGGAGACCATATAGCCGGCGACATAACTGAGCGCTTTCTCCTTCGGCACGTCCTTGGCCGGCCGGCCGATGACGGCGGCAAGCTCGATTTCCCAATCCATGGCCTTGGCGTAATGGGAAATCTTGATCGGCGTGCCCGAGGCCACGATGGTGCCCGGCGCCTTGAGGAAGTGAAATGGCTTTAGTCCTTGGCTATGCGGATCGGGCGGCGGTGGGCTGCCCTCCCGTGCCGCCATGGCCGCAGCGTGATCGGCGTAATTGGCGCCGGCGCAATAGATCGCCACGCTCCCCTGGATCGGTGCCAGCAACTTGGCCTTTTTCAGCGGCAGCCGCTTACCCCGGCTTTTGGCCGCGGCGGCTACGGCCTTCCGTAGCGCACCCTCGGCCGCTTTCCAGTCGGCGAGAATGCCGAGGACGGTGGCATAGGCCGGCTTGCCGGTGAGCTTGGCAACATCGAACACGTCCTCCCCGACGATCAGTCCCGCGCGCGGTCCCTCGGCCGATTTATAGGTGGCGAGCTTGTAACCGGCGGGTTTTACCGAAGCCATTTGCGTCTTCTCCCTTGAGATTCCGTTCTTGCAAATCCGGCAGCGACCAAACCGCGATCCCGCACGCTTGGCAAGTCTGCCATGCCAAGTCCTCCATGCTAGGTCTGCCATGCAATGCCCCCCGGCGCGAATAGCCGGGCTGACGCTCTTGAGTTAGTGCACGCGCGGTGATTGATTCCGGGCTAGAAACGGGAACCGCGGCAGGAGTTGAGAATGATCAAGCCACGACGCATCGGACACGCCACCTTCGAGACGCCAGACCTGCCGCGACTCGTCGACTATTACACCGAGGTGATGGGGCTCGTTCTCGCTGAAAAGGACAAGGACCGGGCATTCCTCACCACCAAGGTCGGTCAGCTTGCTATCCAGATCAACAAGGGCGACGCCGAACGCTGCACCACGCTGTCATTCGAAGTGGCGCCGGAATCCGACTTCGGCGCGCTTGCCCGCGAGCTGGAAAAGGACGGCGTCAGAAGCGAGCTGCGCAACGACTCGGTGCCGAGCATCGGGCCGGTTCTCACTTTCAAGGACAACAAGGGCACGACGATCGCGCTTTTCAAGGAATGGAGCTATCTCGGCAAGCATCTGCAGCACCACGGCGTCGGCCCGCTCAAGCTCGGCCACATTGCCTGGGTGGTGGAGAACCCGGCGAAGACGGCGGAGTTTTACAGCAAGGTGCTGGGCTTCCGCATCTCGGATTGGATCTCCGACTTCTTCGTCTTCATGCGCTGCAATTCGGATCATCACACCGTGAATTTCATCCGCGGCACGACCTCGAAAATGCACCACATGGCCTTCGAGCTGAAGGACTTCATCCATCTGCAAAATTCCTGCGACCTGTTCGGACAGAGGAAGATTCCGATCATCTGGGGACCATTGCGGCACGGGCCGGGTCACAACCTCGCCACCTATCACCGCAATCCGGACGATCAGGTAATCGAGTTCTTCTGCGAGCTCGACAAGATGGTGGACGAGGAGCTCGGCTATTTCGAACCGCGGCCCTGGCACCAGGACACGCCGCAGCGGCCGAAGACCTGGGAAGCCGGCAAGACCAGCAACTGGGGCCCGCCGCCGACGCCGGAATTCCACCGCGGCCGCGACGCGGTCGCCGCGCAACCGTCACCGGGCGCGCACTAGGCCGCCGGCTCGCGGCCGAAATGTCTGCGGACTACGTCTTTGGTCTTTGCGCGGTCGTGCTGGTGGCGGCGTCGCCGCTGTTGCGGCGTTTCTACATGGATCGCTATTGGATCCACGGACGCGGTACAATCGTCCGCCTCGACGGAGCCATAAACACCAATCCGGGCGCAGCGACCGGCTGGGTCTGGACGCCGATCATTGAGTACCATGCGTCCGGACAACGCTTTAGCTCCTCAATCAATTACTGGCAACGCGTCAACGCCAAACCGGCCTATGCGGCCGGCGACGAGGTCGACATCATCTACGACCCGAAAAATCCATCGCGCGTGATGCTCGATAGTTGGACCTCGCACATCTTCTTTGCGGCCTTCATCAGCGCCTTGATCGTCGCCGGAATTTTACATCAGAAGTAGTAGGCGACGCCGCGGATCACGCGGCCCGCGTCAACTCCTTCTGCTCGCCGTAGAGCCATTCCATCCCGGCCATGGCGTCGTCCGCCGAGCGCGACGACAGCATCATGTTGCGCAGCTCCTTTGCCACGCCGGAGGCGTGATAGAACTCGCCATAGACGCGCGCCATGATCTGGACGCGGCCGGTGCGCAGATAGCGCGCTTGCTGATAGGCGCGGAACGCCGCCGCGTAATCGCCGTCCACCGCCACGACCTTGTCGGCGAGACACACCGCGTCCTCGATCGACATGCCGGCGCCTTGCGCCAGATATTGCAGCATTGGGTGCGCGGCGTCGCCGAGGAGCGTGACGCGGCCGCGGCTCCAGTCCTTGATCGGCGGCCGGTCGCACAACACCCACATGCGCCAGCTTTCGATCTTGGACAGCAGCGTGCGCACCGGCTCGCAGGTCTGGGCGAAGCGCTCGTGCAATTCGGCTGGATCGCCGAAACTGTCCCAGCCTTCCTCGTAGCGGTTGGAATGAAACACCGCGACGAGATTGAACAGCTCTCCGGTGCGCAGCGGATAGAGCACCAGGTGCACTTTTTCGCCGGCCCAGAACGCCATGTCCTGCCAGCGATATTGCTCCGGCACCGCCGCGGTCGGCAGCACGGCGCGGTAGGTAATATGGCCGGCCGGCTTCGGCTTGCCGTCGCCGACGATCATCTGCCGGATGGTCGACCACAGCCCGTCGGCGCCGATCAAGGCCGGGCCGCGATAAATCTTGCCGCTCTCGGTCGTGACCGCGACGCCGCCGTCCGTCTCATCGACCTCGACCACTTTCTGCGAGGCATCGAGGCGGATGCGATTGGATTTGCGGCACGCTTCAAGCAGAACTCTATGCAGATCGGCGCGATGAATAAGCGCGTAAGGATGATGGAATTTGTTGCGAAACGCCTCGCCGAGCGGAATGCGCGTGACTTCCTCGCCGGTGATCGAGTCGCGCATGATGAGATTATTGGGAAACACCGCGAGCGCGCTCACTGGCGCGATCAGGCCGAGACGATCGAGCATCCAGAACACGTTGGGGCCGAGCTGAATGCCGGCGCCGATCTCCTTAAACTCAGCCGCCTGCTCGATGACCTGAGACGGGATACCGTGGCGCTCCAGCGCCAATGCCGCCGTCAGCCCGCCGATGCCGCCGCCGACGATGAGGACGGATTCGTCCCTCCAATTGGTCATGCGCGTTTCCTCCGGCTGACATTGTAGAAGCGGACCGGTTGGCGGCAAGTGCCGCGAGCGCATGCGCCGCTATGCGCGCATCTTCGGCTGGTGGCCGCTGACTTCGATGGCGGCGTCGTGCGGCAACGACCAGGAAAAGGCGAGGCAGGAGAGCGCCATCAGCGTCGCGCCGGAAAACGCGACGATGAAATCGGAATGATCGAGCGTGGCCGCGCCGCGCCAGGTGAGCGACAGGTGCAGCAGCAGGGCGACGATCGAAATGCCGAAACCCCGGCTCAACTGTTGCGCCATGCTGGCGATGCTGGTCGCCGTCGACATCTGCCGCTGGCTCACATCGGCATAGCCCAACGCCTGGGTCGCGGTGAATTGCAGCGATTGGAAGAAACCCGCCACCAGCAGCAGCAGGAAGACGACGGCGAGCGGCGTGCCCGGCACAAAGAAGGCGCACATGGCGATGGTCGCGGCGCTGATGACGCCGTTGATAAGGATGACGTGGCGGAAGCCGAAGCGCGCAATGACGCGCGGTCCCGCGATCTTCATCGACAGCGAACCGGCCGCGGTCGCGAAAGTAATGCTGCCGGACGCCGCCGCCGACAGGCCGAACACCAGTTGAAGCAGGAGCGGCAGCAGGAACACCAGCGTTCCGGCGCCGGCGCGAAAGGCCGAACCGCCGTAGATACCGGCGCGAAAGGTCTGGACACGAAACACCGACAGGTCGAGCACCGGATGTTCCGTGCGGTGCAGGTGCCGCACCGCCAGCGCGCCGACGGCGAAGCCGAATACCAGCAGTCCGGCCGCGACCGGCACCTCGCCGTGGCCGCGGCCGAACGCCTCGACGCCGTACATGATGCAGGATAGCGCGACGCCGGTGAGCAGGAAGCCCGCCCAATCCAGCGGCCGCGGTGTGTCCTCCTTTGGATTATCGAAGAACAGCGTCACCAGCACGATGCCGAGAACGCCGAGCGGAACGTTGACCAGAAAGATCCAGCGCCAGGAAAAATAAGTGGTGATGAAGCCGCCGATCGGCGGGCCAAGCACGGGGCCGAGCTGCGCCGGCACCTGCAGATAGGCCATGATGCCGATCAACGCCGCCTTGTCGATGCTGCGGAACAAGACGAGCCGGCCGACCGGCACCATCATGGCGCCGCCGAAACCCTGCAGCACCCGCGCCGCGGTGAGTTCGGCGACATTGTTGGCAAGGCCGCAGAGCATGGAGCCGAGCGTGAACAATGCGATTGCCGCGCGGAACACGGTGCGGCCGCCAAACCGCTCCGCCGCCCAGCCGCTAATCGGAACGAACACGGCGAGGCTGAGCAGATAGGCCGTGATCGCTACGCTCAACCGCACCGGGTCAGCGTGCAGCGAAATCGCCATCTGCGGCAGCGCCGTGGTGATTACGGTGGAATCGATCTGCTGCATGATGATCGCCGAGCCGACGATCATGGCGACGGTTTTCGGTTTCCACTCGGGAGACATCGGGCGCGGGCGACTCGGGGGTTGCGGCGGACCATATAGCACCCGCCGCAGCCCCCGCGCATGAACAGTCGGTAAGGGTGGATTACCCGCGCCGCAACGCTTGCAGCACGCGCTCCGGCGTGATCGGCATGGCCGTGATCGGCGCGGCGCCGAGCGGGCGCAGCGCGTCGTTGACCGCGTTCATGATGCAGGCCGGCGCGCCGGCGGTGCCGGCTTCGCCCGCGCCCTTGGCGCCAAGCTCGGAATCGGCGGTCGGCGTCACCACGTGGCCGATGTCGATGTCCGGCATTTCGCCGGCCATCGGCACCAGATAGTCCATCAGATTGCCGTTCAGGAGCTGCCCGGCTTCATCGTAAAGGCAGTGCTCGAACAGCACCGCGCCGATGCCCTGCACGATGCCGCCGCGGATCTGTTCGTCGACCAGTTGCGGATTGATCACCGTGCCGCAGTCCTCCACGCACCAGTGCCTGAGCAGCTTTATCTCGCCGGTGCGCGTGTCGACCTCGAGGTAGGACGCCTGCACGCCGTTGGTGAAGGCGAACGGCCAGGCGCGCGGCACGTAATGGCGCGTCACCGCGAATTCGGCTTGGAATCCGGGCGGCAGAGTATCGGGGCGGAAATAGACGACGCGCGCCACTTCATCGAGGCTCATGCGCTCGCGCCCGGTGTCGGCGTCGACCACGATGCCGGCGCGGATATCGAGCGCCTTGGGGTCGGCCTGCAGGATCGAGGCGGCCGCAGCGAGCACGTTGTCGCGCAGCGCCTTGCCGGCCTGCCAGGCCGCCTCGCCGCCGATGCCGGCGGCGCGCGACGCCCAGGTGCCGCCGCCATAGGGCGTGTTGTCGGTATCGCCGGTGATGACGCGCACGCGCTCGATCGGCACGCCGAACGCGGTGGCAACGCATTGGGCGAGAACGGATTCGGTACCCTGCCCCTGCTCGGTGACGCCGGAATGGCAGAACACCGCGCCGCTGGCGTCGAGCCGTACCGTGGCGCCGTCCTGCGATGAGATGCGCGCGCCGCCGACGCCGTAGAACGCGGCCGACGGATTGGTCACTTCGATGAAGGAGGCAAATCCGATGCCGCGATGCACGCCGCGCTCGCGCAGGCGCGCCTGCTCGGCGCGCAAGCTTTCGTAGTCCATCATCTTGAGGATCTTGTCGAGCGAAGCGTGATGCGACAAGCCTTCGAATTTCAGCCCGGCGGCGCTGGTCGCGGGATATTTGTTATCCGGGAACAGATTGCGCCGCCGCAGCTCGGCCGGGTCCATGCCGATTTTCGCGGCCGCCAGCTCGACCAAGCCTTCGGTCACCGCGGTCGCGATCGGATGGCCGACGGCACGGTATTGGCACATGACATTCTTATTCTGGAACACGACGCGGGCGCGGGCGCGGTAATTCGGACAGGTGTAGGGGCCGCCGACGAGATTGACGACCTGGTTAGCCTCGATGCCGCTGGTCCGCGGATAGACCGAATAGGGCCCGATGCCGGTCAGATCGTCGATCTCGAAGGCAGTGATAGTGCCGCCGCGCTTGACGCCGATTTTCGCTTTGACGCGATGATCCCGCGCGTGGATGTCGGTCACGAAGCTTTCGAGACGGTCGGCGACGAATTTGACCGGCCGCTTGAGCAGCTTCGCCAGCGCCGCGGTCGCCATCTCGTCGGCATAGATATGCACCTTGATGCCGAACGAGCCGCCGACGTCCTTGGTGAGGACGCGCACCTGGCTCTCTTCGAGACCGAGATGCTTGGCGAATAGGTTCTGCGTCATGTGCGGCGCCTGCGTGCCCTGATAGACCGTCAGCCGCAGTTCGGCCGGGTTCCAGTCGGCGACGATGGCGCGCGGCTCGTTGGTGACGCCGGTGTGGCGGCCGAACATAAATGTCGTCTCGACCACCGCGTCGGCTTCGGCGAAGCCCTTGTCCGGCTCGCCGGCATTGAGCGTGCGCTCGAAAGTCAGATTGTCGCCAAGCTCGGGATGGATGACCGGCGTCTTGGCGTCGAGCGCCATTTCCGGGTCGGTCACGCTTGGCAGCGGTTCGTAGTCGACTTCAACCAGCGCACAGGCGTCTTCGGCTTCGGCGCGGCTGCGGGCCACAACGGCGCACACCGCCTCGCCCTGCCAGCAGGCGCGATCGACGGCGATGGCGTGCTGCGGCGCCGATTTGATGCCCTTGAGATGCGTGAGCACGCCAACCCAGGGCGTGATCACCTTGGCAAGCTCGGTGCCGGTAACGACGGCGACAACTCCGAGTGCTTTCTTCGCTTTCGCCGCTTCGATATTTTTGATGCGCGCATGGGCGTGCGGCGAGCGCACAAACGCGACATGCACCATGCGCGGCAAAACGACGTCGGTAACATATTGGCCGCGGCCTTGCGTGAGCCGCGCCAGATTGGGCCGCGGCACCGAGCGGCCGATATAGGAATTCGGCCGATCGAGCGCGGACAGGCCGGACGGCTGGTCGTCGGCGATTTTCATTTTTTCTCTTTGTCATTCCGGGGCCGAGCGAAGCGAGGAGCCCGGAATCCATATTCGCTGGCCTGTGGTTATGGATTCCGGGCTCGCGGGCTAGTGCCCGCGCCCCGGAATGACGCTCACAAAAACCGCGTCGGCCACATCAGCGTGCGCCACATGTGGGCAGACGGCGAATTGTCAAAACCGAGGCCTTCCTTGGGCTGCTTGAAATTGCGGCCGATGATGTCGGCAAAATCGTTGAGGTCGACCTTGGCGTTGGGATCGAACGAATAGATGTCGTTCACCGTGATCATGCGCGACGTCATGTAGTATTTGTGGTTCTTGGCCCGCTCATATTCGGCGACGATGTACGGCTCCGGCTTATAATCGGCGCCGAAATAATCGATGTACATCTGCGGATATTCGTAGCCGACCGACGGATCGGCAAAGAAGCGCAGCGCCTGATGCGTGCGCACCGCCCAGCTCACCTCCTCGTCGACATAAGGCTCGATCATCTGCGCGCCCCAGTAGCCGTGGTCGCAGCGGATGAAGCTCGCCACGCCGATGTCGTGCAGGAGGCACGCCAGCACGACCTTCTCGCTGTGGCCGGCCTTGAGCGCGTGCGTCGCGCTTTGCAGCAGATGATTAAGCGAGGCAAAGCGGTTGTTGAAGAAATCGATCAGCGTCGGCTTCTCCGGCATTTTCGGCAGCCGCGGATCGGCGCCCATCAGAAAATATTCGTCCGGGTTGGCGGCTTTGAGCTTCGGGCCGCTTTCCATTGCCACCTTGCCGTCGGCCATGCCGAACAGCACCGACTTGGTGGCGATGCGCTCGCCGAGCTCATGCATCATCTGTTCTTCGAGTGCGTCGGCGGCTTGCGACAGCGACGTTGACATCGCAAGGTTGGGGTTGGCGTGTTCGTTCATGGGGAGCCTGCCTTTTCCGCCCGTTGTTGGGCGATGGACTCGATAGCGTCGACGATGGCCTGGTAGCCGGTACAGCGGCAGTAATTGCCTGACATGTGTTCGCGGATGATATCACGACTCGGCACCCCGGCGCGCGCCAGAAGCGCCTGCGCCCCGATCAGCATGCCGGGGGTGCAAAACCCGCATTGCAGCGCATTGCGCCGCTGAAATGCCGCCTGAAGATCGGTGATAACGCCGGAATCCGACAGGCCTTCGATGGTTTTGACCTCGCTGCCGTCGCATTGCACGGCGAGCACCAGGCAGCCGCGCACCACCTCGCCGTCGACCAGCACCGAGCAGGCGCCGCAGACGCCCTGCTCGCAGCCGATATGGCTGCCGGTCAGTCCCAGGTCGTCGCGCAGGAAATCGACCAGCGTCTTTCTCGCCTCGACGCGCTCGCGCACGTCCTCGCCGTTGACGCGCATGTTGATGTCGAGATAGCGCTCGGCCATGGCTGAATGCTAACACAGGGCTATTCATTCGTCATTGCGCGCCAACGGGTCCGGCCCGAAGTGGCCGGCCCGATGACAAGCTCCGCGAAGCAATCCAGTTCAGCAAAAAGAGCTGGATTGCTTCGTCGCTTCGCTCCTCGCAATGACGGAAACTAGGCCTTCCCGTCCACAATATCCCGCACGATGTCGATGGCGCGACGAAGCAAGGTCATCGAAGCTTCGAGCGTGCGGAAGGCGGCATGCGCCGTGAGCGTGACGTTATTCATCTGCGCCAGCGGATTGTCGGGCTTGAGCGGCTCGGCATGAAACACATCAAGCCCGGCATGGCGGATGCGGCCCGAGCGCAGCGCTTCGATGAAGGCTGCTTCGTCGACCAGACCGGCGCGCGCGGTGTTGACGAAAATCACGCCGGGTTTCATCGCTGCAAATTGCGCCGGCCCGAGAAAGCCGCGGGTGTCATCGTTGAGCGTCAGATTCATCGAGATCGCGTCTGCCCGCTCCAATAGCTCCTCGAGTGAAACGAGAGGAGCACCAGCCCGCGGCGTGCGGTTCCAGGCGATGACCTCCATGCCGAGCCCGCGGCCGATGCGCAAAACTTCGCGACCAATGCCGCCGAGCCCGATGACGCCCAGCGTCTTGCCGAGAAGCTGCACGCCCTCGTGCGGAGTCCAGGTGCCGGCGCGCACCTCGCGATCCATGCGCGCGATGTCGCGGCAGGCTGCAAACAGCAGCGCGATGGTGTGCTCGGCGACGGCGGTGTCGCCATAGTTCCTGATAATGTGAACTTTGATGCCGCGCGCCGCCATGTCGGCGAGGCTCATATAACTTGCCGGGCCGGTGCCGAGAAAGACGATGTGCTTGAGCGCGGCGCAATGCTCGACCAGCGGCGTCGGCATATAGGAATGATCGTCGATGCAGATGTCGTAGCCGTCGAGGAGGAGCGGCAGCTCCTCCCGCTCGAACGGCTTGCGGTTGACGTCGATGGGGGGATCGTCGGGGCGCAACACCCGCTGCCAGACCGGCGCCAATTGGTCGTTGCAGTCGAGGAAAAGCGCCCTCATGCCCTCTCCTTTCCTCTTCCGACCCGTTGACGGTTGGGGCGGCGACTTTTAACACATCGGCCGCGGCACGATCTCGAAAAGCTTGCCCTCGGACGTGATCCGAGTGCGGTTACCGGCGTTCGGACAAGATCTGGCCCAAGCAAAAGGCGGGGATTTGACATGCGTTTGGCGACCTATGCATTGCGCGGCCGGCCGAGTTTCGGCGCGGTGGTCGGCGACGGCATCGTCGATCTGCGGCCCCGGCTGCACCGCTTCCAGTCGCTGAGCGAGGTGTTCCGCGCCCAGGCGCTCGATCAGGCCAAGGCGGCCGCGGCCGGCGTGCGTCCCGACGTGACGCTCAGCGAGGTCGAGCTGTTGGCGCCGCTGCCGACGCCGGAAAAAATCCTCTGCATCGGCATCAATTACGCCAACCGCGGCGCGGACTATAATGTCACCAATAATCCGAAATATCCGAGCATGTTCTACCGCGCGCCGAATTCGCTGGTCGGTTCGGGACAAAACCTGATCCGGCCGAAAATCTCGGAGCAGCTCGACTACGAGGGCGAAATCGCCATCGTCATCGGCCGCGACTGCAAGCACGTCGCCAAGGACCGCGCGCTCGAAGTGATCGGCGGCATTACGCTCGCCAACGAGGGCACCATCCGCGACTGGACGCGTCACGGCCAGTTCAACGTCACCCAGGGCAAGAATTTCGATGCCTCGGGCGGCATCGGGCCGTGGATCCAGACCCAGTTCGATCTGACCAAGCCGCTGCACCTTACCGTGCGCAAGAACGGCGAGGTAACACAGGACGACACCACGGCGAGCATGATCTTCTCATTCGCCGATATCATCGCCTATACGACGAGCTTCATGACGCTCAAGGCTGGCGACGTCATCTGCACCGGTACGCCGGTCAAGAAGACCAAAGCCGATCCGCCGATCTGGCTCAAGCCGGGCGACACTATCGAGGTCGAGTGCCCCGAGATCGGCGTCTTAAGCAATACCGTCGCGGATGAGGCGTGACGGCGCAGCTGCCAGCGGCCTGCGTCATCGGCTGGCCGATCGGACATTCGCGCTCGCCGCTTATTCATAATTACTGGCTCAAGCGCTACGGCATTGCGGGCGAATACCGGCGCGAGGCGGTGCCGCCCGATCAATTCCGCGCCTTCGTGCAATCGCTCGCCGCGCACGGCTATGTCGGCGCCAATGTCACCGTGCCGCACAAGGAAGCGGCGCTTTACGCCTCGCAGCCCGACGACCGCGCGCGCGCGGTCGGCGCCGCCAATACGCTGTGGCTCGACGGCGGTGCGCTGCGTTCGACCAACACCGACGTCGAAGGATTTTTGAACAATCTCGACGCTTGTGCGCCCGGCTGGGATCGCGGCCTGGGAAAAACCCTGGTGCTCGGCGGCGGCGGCGCGGCGCGCGCGGTGATTTATGCGCTCCTCGAACGCGGCATCGCAAATGTCGTGGTCGCCAACCGGACCGAGGGCCGCGCCGAAGCCCTGCGAGAGCGCTTCGGCGCGCACGTTCACGCCGCCGGCTGGGACGATCGCAATGCCGCGCTCGCCGATGCGGCGCTCGTCGTCAATACGACAACGCTCGGCATGCCCGGCCAGCCGGAGCTTGCGCTCGACATTGGGCGGCTGCCCGGTCACGCCATTGTCGCCGACCTGGTCTACTGGCCCCTCGTGACGCCGCTCCTCCTCGCGGCACGGGCACGGGAACTACGCACGGCCGACGGGCTTGGCATGCTGATGCATCAGGCCGTCGGCGGCTTTGCCCTGTGGTTTGGCAAGAAGCCCGAAGTGACCGCGGAATTGCGCGCGCTGCTTGAGGCCGATCTGTCGCTTCCGCCGACGATCCCATCGGAATAAGCTTGCGTTCGGGGGGTTATAACGCAATGCCCTCGATCCGAGGCGAGTTGGGAGGAGTGACGATGACTCTATTCAAGACGGCGGTCGTTAGCGCCTTGGCGTTGCTGCTCGGCGCTTCCATTGCCACAGCGCAGGCGCCGCAAATGGTGCGTGTGCGCGCCACCATCGAGAGCGTCGACGGCGCGATGCTGACGGCGAAAGCGCGCGACGGCGCGACGATGAAAATCAAGCTTGCCGACAACGCCCCGGTCAACGAGGTCGTCAAGGCGTCGCTGTCCGATATCAAGCCGAATTCGTTCGTTGCCGTCACCGGCATGCCGCAGCCCGACGGCAGCCAAAAGGCCGTCGCTGTCGTAATCTTTCCGGAGGCAATGCGCGGTGTCGGCGAAGGTCATCGGCCGTGGGATTATGAGTCCAACAGCACCATGACCAATGCGACGGTCGACAACGAAGTGACCGGCGTCAACGGTCAGACCTTGACCGTGAAGTACAAGGACGGCGAACAGAAGATCGTTGTTACGCCGACGACCGAGATCACCACCTTTGCCAAGAAATCGGCCGCCGATCTGAAGCCCGGCCAGAAAATCTTTATTCCGGGCGCGAAGAAGCTTCCGGATGGCACGCTGGAAGCGCCGAATGTCGCATTTGGCGATTACGGCGTTTGGCGCTGAAATCTTCAAAGCTTTTGGGAGGATGACATGCGAAGCTTAAACTTGGCGCTGGCGTCCGCCTTTGCGGCGCTTGCGGTGACGTCTGCGCTTGCGCAGGCTCCGGTCCGCGTTCGCGGCACTATAGACAGCGTCAACGGTTCGACGCTGAACGTGACGGCGCGCGATGGCGCGAAGGTGACCGTAAAGCTCGCGGATAATGCAACGGTGGTCGGCGTCGCCAAGGCGTCGCTGTCCGACGTAAAGCAAGGTGGTTTTGTCGGCATCACCGCGATGCCGCAGCCCGACGGCACACAGAAAGCCGTCGAGATCCACATATTTCCTGAGGCGATGCGCGGCACCGGCGAAGGTCACCGCCCCTGGGATTTGATGCCCAACAGCACCATGACCAATGCAACCGTCGACAGCGAGGTCGCCATCAGCGACGGCCAAAAGCTGGTGCTGAAGTACAAGGACGGCGAAAAGACCTTCATCGTCCCGGCGGACGCTGCCGTCGTGACCTTCGTCCCCAGTAGCGCAGCCGCCCTCACGCCGGGCGCAAAGATCTTCGTAGTGGCCGGGGCCAAACAAGCCGACGGCACCGTGCTGGCGCCCAGGGTCAATGTCGGGCTCAACGGCATCACCCCGCCGATGTGAGCCGACGGGTCTGGACGACCGCCTTGGCACGACAATTGCTCGTTTTCTAAGCAACTGCTGCCTGAAGGAGGTCGTCCATGACATCGATAAAGTCGCGCGCCGAACTCACCGAGAAGCTTCTCGACATCAAGCGCGAAAAAGGCTGGACCTGGAAATACATCTGCGGCGAGATCGGCGGCATGTCGCCGGTGCTGATCACCGGCGCCATCCTCGGGCAGATGAAGCTGACCAAGCCGCAGGCGGCGAAGGCCGCCGAATTATTCGCCTTGAGCAAGGGCGAACAGGCGCTGCTCAACGAGGTGCCGTACCGCGGCTCGCCGATGCCGCCGACCGATCCGCTGATCTATCGCTTCTACGAACTGGTGATGGTCAACGGTCCGGCACTGAAAGTACTGATCGAGGAAGAATTTGGCGACGGCATCATGTCTGCAATCGATTTCGACCTGGGTATCGAGCGCCAGCCCGATCCCAAAGGCGACCGGGTCAAAATCGCGATGTCGGGCAAATTCCTGCCGTACAAATATTACGGCGCCACCGGCAACGCGCAGGCTTACGGGTATAAGGAAGAATAGTCATTGCGAGGAGCAACGGGTCCGGCCCGAAGTGGCCGGCCCGATGACAGGCTCAGCGACGAAGCAATCCGGTCTTTGTACTCTCTACTGGATTGCTTCGCCTCGCTCGCGATGACGGCGCTCACCAATGCCGATTGCAGTGGCGGTGGAAACTGTTGTCGGTCCAGCAATGGCCCCTGCTGATCGAGGGACCCCAGAACGGCTTGCCCCAGACCGCGCCGATCACACCGCCGACAACGGCGCCGGGCGGACCGGCCACCAGCAGGCCCGTGCCCGCACCGGCTGCTGCGCCGACCATGTCGGCGCGGGCGCTCGGCGCCGCCAATGTTGCTGTCATTGAAACGATTGCCGCTGCCATAAGAATCTTACGCATGAATCCTCCTCCAGACGACTCGATTTTCGGTCGCATCGCGGCGAGGATTGTGTGTAAGAACTCCCCCGCCCCACCCGCTTAGAACGCACTGCTCGTCAGTTGGTTCGATCCGAGCGCTTTCATAGGTTCATAAGGTTGACGCCCGGTGAGCAAACAGAGTTGACGACCGGTAAATGGCGTCCGGTGGCATGAGAAACCTACATTTGGGCAATCGCGCGGCGGTCGATCTCGGCAATGCTGTTGACGCCGGTCAGCGCCATGCTGATGTCGAGTTCGTTGCGCATGATCTCGATGGCCCACGCCACCCCGGCCTGCCCGGCGGCGCCCAGGCCATAGATGTAAGCGCGGCCGCTCATGCAGGAGCGCGCGCCGAGTGCAACCGCGCGCAGAATATCCTGGCCGGAGCGGATGCCGCCATCGAACATCAGCTCGATCTCCGAGCCGAGCGCATCGGCAATCGCCGGCAGCACGGAAATCGATGATGGCGCGCCATCGAGCTGACGGCCGCCGTGATTGGACACGACCAGGGCCGCCGCGCCGGTCTTGGCCGCGATGCGCGCATCTTCGAGGTCGAGAATGCCTTTGAGGATGAGCTTGCCCGGCCACAGGCTTTTGATCCACTCAACGTCTTTCCAGCTCAGCGTCGGATCGAACTGCTCGGCAATCCACTTCGACAGCACGGTGACGTTGTTCATGCCGGGATAGTGCCCGGCGATATTGCCGAAGGTTTTGCGCTTGCCCTGCAAGACGCTGAGCGCCCAGGCCGGCTTGGTGGCGATATCGATCAGGTTCTTGAGACGAATCTGCGGCGGCACCGACAGCCCGTTCTTGATGTCGTTATGGCGCTGGCCGATCACCTGAAGATCGACCGTGAGAACCAGGGCGCTGCATTTGGCGGCGGCGGCGCGCTCGATCAGCGAGCGGATATAACCGCGGTCTTTCATGACATAGAGCTGAAACCAGAACGGCTTGTCGACGGCAGCCGCGACGTCTTCGATCGAGCAGATCGACATGGTCGACAGTGTGAACGGAATTCCGGCGGCTTGCGCGGCGCGGCAGGCCAAAATCTCGCCGTCGCCGTGCTGCATGCCGCATAGCCCGATCGGCGCCAGCGCAAGCGGCAGCGCCGCCGGTTCGCCGAGGATCGTCGTCGCGGTGCTGCGCTTGCTGACGTCGAACAGGATGCGCTGGCGCAGCTTGATGCGTTCGAGATCGTCACGATTGGCGCGCAACGTCTGCTCGGCATAGGAGCCGGATTCGGCGTAATCGATGAACGCGCGCGGCACCTTGCGGTGGGCGGCCTGCCGCAGGTCCTCGATGCAGGTCATGGTTTTCATGTGAGCTTCCCGGCTCTTAGGTCCGCTATTTGATAGCACAAACCAAAAGCTTATCCGGCCCTCATGCACAAGGAACGGCAGCCGGTCCAAACCGTTGTTTTCAAGCGGCGGAAATGCCCCCGCCGGCATGACAACAACCGGAAAAGGCGATCGTCATGGACGAATGGAACAAGAATCGGTCGCTGCGGCCAGATGCCGGTGGCTTCGAGCGCGACAGCAAGGGGCGCAACCCCAAGCGGAACGAGGAGGAGCAGCGCGAGCGGCTCGATGATGCGCTTGAGCAAGGCCTGGAGGACAGCTTTCCGGGTTCGGACCCGGTTTCCGTCATTCAGCCTCCCTCCAGCCCCTATGACAAGAACGAGGCCAAGAGGCGCTAGAGGGTTCCGTCCGGCGGCCGTATTGGCGGATATCTCCTTGATTCGGCTCATCCTTATGGTGAACAGGGGGTTGCCCCGGATGGTAAGATTACCCAATATATTTTGAAGCGATCGCGACCCATAAGGGGTTAATATCGCCGCCCGGAGAGGTATGCGGTGGGGCCCCCTATTATGGTTCGAAAGTATTTCGGTACCGACGGCATTCGCGGCCGGGCCAATGGCGTGATCACGCCGGAATTGGCGCTGAAAGTGGGCCAGTCGACCGGGCTGGTCTTCCGCCGCGGCGAGCACCGCCATCGCGTGGTCATCGGCAAGGATACCCGGCTGTCCGGCTACATGATTGAGACCGCCTTGGTCGCCGGCTTCACCTCGGTGGGCATGGACGTCCTGCTGCTCGGTCCGATGCCGACCCCGGCCGTCGCTATGCTGACCCGCTCGATGCGCGCCGACCTCGGCGTCATGATTTCGGCCTCGCATAATCCGTTCGACGACAATGGCATCAAACTGTTCGGGCCGGACGGTTATAAGCTGTCCGACGAGGTCGAGCATAAGATCGAAGCGCTGATCGATGCCGACATGACCAAGCGGCTGGCCAAGAGCGCCGAGCTTGGCCGCGCCAAGCGCATCGACGGCGTGCATGACCGCTACATCGAATTCGCCAAGCGCACGATGCCGCGCAATCTTTCGCTCGACGGTTTGCGCGTCGTCATCGATTGCGCCAACGGCGCGGCCTATCGCGTGGCCCCCGACGCGCTGTGGGAGCTTGGCGCCGACGTCATCTCGATCGGCGTCGAGCCGGATGGTTTTAACATCAACCGCGAATGTGGCTCGACGGCGCCCGATGCGCTCACCCGCAAGGTCCGCGAGATGCGCGCCGATATCGGCATCGCGCTTGACGGCGACGCCGACCGCGTCGTTATCGCCGACGAGTACGGCCACCTCGTCGACGGCGACCAGCTCCTTGCGGTGATCGCCGAGAGCTGGGCGGAGGATCATCTACTGACCAAGCCAGGCATCGTCGCCACGGTGATGTCCAATCTCGGTCTCGAGCGCTATCTGCAGTCGATCAACCTGTCGCTCATCCGCACGCCGGTCGGCGACCGCTACGTGCTCGAACAGATGCGCGAGCACGGCTACAATGTCGGCGGCGAGCAGTCCGGCCACATTATCCTGTCGAACTACACCACGACCGGCGACGGCTTCATCGCCGCGCTGCAGTTGCTTGCGGTGGTGAAGAAAAAGAACAAGCCGGTGTCGCAGGTCTGCCACCGGTTCGAGCCGCTGCCGCAGATCTTACGCAACGTGCGCTACCGCAGCGGCAAGCCGCTCGAACATGACAAAGTGCGATCGGCGATCGCGGATGCGGAAACCCGCCTCAACGGCCACGGCCGGTTGGTGGTGCGGCCATCCGGCACCGAACCGGTCATCCGCATCATGGGCGAGGGCGACGACAAGATCATGGTCGAGGAGGTCGTCGACGGCATCGTCGATGCGCTCACCGCACACGCGGTATAGATTTCCTTGCGTCATTTCGGGGGCCGCGCAGCGGCGAGCCCGAAATTAGAAATTTACTTCCGCTTTCAGGGCCGACATGGCGGGGCTTGCTACAGGCTCCGGGCCGGTTGAGAATGACCCATATGTATGGTCCGGCCGTGCGTTGCAAGAGTCTTCGTCGAGATAGCGGTAAGCGGTCTTGCATCAATGTATCCGGCCTCTGATTGGAGCGTGTCGTGCTCCGGGCCATCATGGATATCAGCGCGCGTGCGATCTCATTAGCGGACAGGCCTCGACCGGGCCATTTGGGTCACCAGTGTTCGCATGCGCCGGGAAGACCGAATCTCCATCTCTTCTCATCCTCTCGCAGACCTCGGCGGGTAAATCGTGTCGATCTGACTACGTCATCGCGGGCTCCACGTTTTGCGCAGGCCCTGTGATCGTCGACGCGGAATGGGATCAGGCAGATTGGGCGACGGTCTCGTCGATCTTTCTCGCCTCGAAGTTCCGGCCATGAGCTAGAACGCTCCAGGCGATGCGCGCCAACTTGTTGGCGAGCGCAATTGCCAGCACGTTGCGGTGCAGTCGCTTCTTGGCGGCCTCGATCCAGGGCTTGAGCCCGTGGCGCTCCCAGCTCTTGGGTTTGATCAGCACGACCCATGCCGCTTGCACGAACAGGACGCGCAGATAGCGATTGCCGCGCTTCGATATCTTGCCGAGGATGGTGCGGTCTCCGGTCGAGATCTGCTTTGGAACGAGCCCGAGCCAGGCGGCAAAGTCGCGACCCTTGGTAAACACATCTCCCGTGCCGATCGCGGCCACCATCGCGCTGGAGATGATCGGGCCGATGCCGGGCACGCTCATCAGCCGCTCGCAGCCGGCATCCTGGCGCGCAACAGCCTCGATCTCACTTGATAGAACTCTCGATCCGCTCGTCGAGCCGGCGCCAGTCGCCAGCCAGGTCCTCGATGACCCGCACCATGCGGGACGACAGGACATCGGGCGGCGTAGCTAATATGCGCGGCAACTCGGCACGTAAAAACCGCAACCCCTGCCGCACCGCAACGCCGCGCTCCAACAGGAAGGCACGGATTTGATTGATGATGCCGGTACGCTGGCTGACCAACCGCTCCCGCACCCGGTGCAAGGCCTGCAGGTCGAGCTGATCGGCGGTCTTCGTCGCCACGAACTTCATCGTCGGCCGCTGCACCGCTTCGGCGATCGCCTCCGCATCACGGAAGTCGTTCTTCTGTCCCTTCGAGTAGGGCCGCACGTATCTCGCCGGCATCAGCCGAGCATCGTGACCAAGCGCCTTGAGCTTGCGACTAAGATGATGCGCGCCAACGCAAGCTTCCATGCCGATCAGGCACGGCGGCATATTGGCAAATCGTGCCTCCACCTGGCCGCGCGACCACTTCTGCCGCAGCACGATCGCGCCGCGTGGATCAAGGCCAACAACGTGGAATGAGTTCTTGCCGATATCGATGCCGACTACGGCAATTGCGGCGTTGAGTATCTGAGACATGGTGTGCTCCTTGTCTTTAGTGCCCCCTCCCAGCTTCCATCGCTGGCCGGGCAGGAGCACGGCCGGACCATTCCATTAGCCGACACGACGCTGCGACGAGGGTTGGAGCTCCGCCAGGTTACGCGAGACAGCACCACCCCCCGTGGCGTCTGGCTCCGGCACGCTGAGTCATCGGCAAGCGCTGTTGATGCAGCGTACCCGAGCCGGAGATCTGTGGCTTGTTGGTGACCGTCCAGCGTCGTCATTTCTGATATTGGCCCCAACCGGCCGCGGTGGCGGACGCCCGCCGTGGCCGCGTTAGGACGTTTACCGCGCCGGTGTAGGAGACGCTGCGCTGGCTGCCGTCTCCGAGCGACACTGTCGAGAGGCTGCCATTGCACGAAAACAGATCGCCGTCGCCGCATAGCCGCCGGTCGACTTTGGTCGCAGGATACGGCTATTTAAGATTTAGTAGCGCACGCGCGCGCGAACGCGCCGGCCTGCCAGCATGGGTTCGAGTTAAGTTGCCGCTTTATTGGTGGGCTTTCATGATTTTGGTGATCGCAAACTCGGCGTTTTTGTTCTTACGTTCTCACGGCGCTCCATAGGTGGCAGGTTCTGGTCTCTCAGTCGGCGGCTACAGACATCGCTTTTGATATTCGACGATGTCTGCTTATGGCCCTTCGCGTCGTTTCGCGGCGCTGAAGAATTTGGTCGCTATCGGGACATAGCGTAAGCGCTCTGTCCCGAGAATATCTCGCTGGAAATAGGGACTATGGATTTCGGGTTCGCGCCTCTGGAGCGCGCCGGAATGACCGGTCACCCCCGCGTCTTCAAAAACTGTGCGAACGCCTTGAGCGTGTTCTCCGAGACGTAATGCTCGATGCCCTCGGCGTCGGCCTCCGCCGACTCGGTCGGCACGCCGAGCGCACGTAGCAAATCCACCACCAGGCGGTGGCGCACCCGCACGCGGTCGGCCAAGGCATGGCCTTTCTCGGTCAGGAAGACACCCCGATAGGGCCGCGCCGTCGCCAAGCCGGCGCGCTTGAGGCGGGAAATGGTCTTGATCGCGGTGGCATGCGACACGCCAAGCCGGCGGGCGATGTCGGTGGGGCGCGCCTCGCCTTCGCCTTCCAGCAGATCGGCGATCAGCTCGGCATAATCCTCCAAGAGCGCGGTCGATTGCGCCGACCGCGTCTTGCCGAAACGCCGTGCTTGGGTTCCTTCAGCGGGGAGCTTGCCCATATGCGACCCAGTCCCGACCTCGATCCCGGCGGTACGTCCCTGTCGATCCGGTGAGCGCAGACCACATTTTACTTTTGGTGTCAAAATGTAGCCAATACTACATATTATAGCCATTGACTATTAGACGCAACTGCTTATTATTGTACCAGATGCTACATTTTGGTGTAATTGCTATAGGCGTCGCCGACGGTGCCCAATCCCGCGATGACTGAAACAATTGAGCGCGCGGCATCGTTGAGCGAGCAAACCGTCGCCACGGCGCGCGAAGTGTTGGCCGGCCGGCCGGCGGGGCTGCGCACGGCGCTGGCGTTCGCCGGCCCGGCCATCATCGCCTCGATCGCCTACATGGATCCGGGAAATTTTGCCACCAACATCCAGGCCGGCGCGAAATACGGCTACGGGCTCTTGTGGGTGGTGCTGCTCGCCAACGTCATCGCCATGCTGTTCCAGGGGCTTTCGGCGAAGCTCGGCATCGTGACCGGCAGGAACCTCGCCGAACTGTGCCGCGACCACTTCCCACGCTGCGTCGTGTGGCCGATGTGGGTGGTCAGCGAGATCGCCGCCATGGCGACCGATCTTGCCGAGTTTCTCGGCGGCGCCATCGGCTTGGCGCTGCTGCTGCATCTGCCGCTCTTGGCCGGGATGATCATCACCGCGATCGTCACCTACGGCCTGTTGATGTGCGAGCGGTTCGGCTTCCGGCCGCTCGAACTCATCATCGGCTCGATCGTCGGCGTCATTTGCCTTTGCTATGTCATCGAAATATTCATCGTGCCGGTCGATTGGCCGTCCGCGCTCTTCCATATGGTCACGCCGCAGCTCGTTGACTCCGAAGCGCTGTTGCTTGCCGTCGGCATCATCGGCGCCACGGTGATGCCGCATGCCATCTATCTGCATTCCGGCCTGACCCAGGCACGGGTGCCGGTTCACAACGACCAGGACCGGCGCATGGTCTTGAGATTTTCCAATCGGGAAGTCGTTATTGCTTTGTCGGTCGCCGGCCTGGTCAATATTGCCATGGTGATGATGGCATCGGGCGCGTTCCATGCTGGCCATCCCGACGTGGCGGAAATCGAAACCGCCTATCACACTCTGACGCCGCTGCTCGGCGCCGCGGCAGCGGGAGTTTTTCTGGTTTCGCTCATAGCCTCAGGCGTCTCGGCGTCGACGGTCGGCACCATGGCCGGCCAAATGATCATGCAGGGCTTCGTCGGTTTCCGCATTCCGATCTGGGTGCGCCGGCTTGTCACCATGGTGCCGGCCTTCGTCGTCGTCGCGCTCGGCGCCAACGCGACCAATGCGCTGGTCATCAGTCAGGTAATCTTGAGCCTGGCGCTGCCGCTGCCGATGATCGCGCTTATCATCTTCACCAGCAGGACCGATATCATGGGCGCGTTCGCCAACACCGCGCTAACGCGCATCGCAGCCGTCATTGCCACGGCCACGGTGCTCGGTCTCAATATCGTTTTGATTGTGCAGACTTTGTCGTGATCGCAGAGCTTGATTGCGCGGCCTGCGGTTGCGCAAACTCCCATGCCGCCCGGATTGTGCCTGCGAAATCCGGGCGTCGCGTATCCGGTGAACCCGGACTGCGCGCGTGCAGTCCGGGGATAGCTTGATAGCAGCGCGTGCGACCGCGCCGCGGCGACTTACATCGTCTTCAGATTTTCAGCGGCCGACTTGCCGGTCTTGCGGTCCACCACGACTTCGAAGGAAACGCGTTGGCCTTCCCTCAGCTCACGAAGACCGGCGCGCTCGACGGCGCTGATATGGACGAACACGTCCTTGCCGCCGCCTTCGGGTTGAATGAATCCATATCCCTTCTGTGCGTTGAACCACTTCACGGTACCGTTGTTCACGGGTCTCTCCTCATAGACATGTCAAAGTGAGCCGCGCGATTGTGCCCGGCTCGGTTAGCTCGAGATTTTGGTGAAAGATCGTCAGTCAGGCGCGCTTATCAGTCGCTGCTAGGCCAAATCATTCGGCCGAAAGCTCGATCCGAGTTATTTAGCGGCAACGCTAAAATTTCGCAAGACCGTGCCGGGCCGTTTGTGACGGCCAGCCGACAGGCTTAATGAATTTATAAGTTGTGTCGCTGACATCAGCGCGCCAACGGTAATCAGTTGCGGACGGCAACGATTTCACCGCGCCGCGCCGATTCGACCACGGCATCGAACACCGCCATGCCGTGCAGCACGTCGGCGATCGGCACCGGATAAGAAGCGCCGTCGCGGATCGCGCGCGCGAACGCCGCCATCTCGGCATGCAGCATATCGAAGCCGGAGAATTGCAGAACCTCGTCCGGCGGCGCCGGCACCGGTCCGGTGGGCGCGGCCGTAGCGGTGGGCGCGAAACGAAAGCGCGACAGGTCGGGGCGGGAAATTTCGACCAGGCCCTTGGTGCCGTAGGTCGTGAGCTCGAAATTGGTGGCGGTTGCGACCGAGCAAAACAGGAGCCCGGTCGCCCCGCTGTCGAACCGCAGCATGACGGTGGTGGTATCGTCGGACGGCCCGGGATAATTGCGCGCGGTGACACAGCGTATGTCGCGCACGCGGCCGGCGATTTCGATCATAGTGTCGAGCGAATGCACGCCGACCGCGGTGAAGGCTCCGCCCGGCGCTTCTTCGGCCGATGCGCGCCAATTGTCCGGCGCGATGAATTGCACGGTCGAGGTGGTGTGCTGGGCCACCATGGCGACGACGTCGCCGAGCCGGCCATCGCGCGCGCAGGCGCGCAGTTCGGCGATGCTCGGATGGAATCGCCGCGCCAGGCCGACGGCGAGCACCAAACCCGCGTCGCGCGCCGCGGCGGCGACGGCGACCGCGCTGTCGAGATCGAGGGTTAGCGGCTTCTCGACGAACACGTGCTTGCCGGCCGCAATGGCGGCCAGCGCCTGCGCCCGGTGCTGGCTGTGCGGCGTGGCGAGCACCGCGGCGTCGATGTCCGGAGCGCGTAAGATTTCATCGTAGCTGCCGACCAGGGTGATCTGCCGCTCGCGGCAGAAGTCTTCGGCGCTCGCGCGCGTGCGGGTCGCGGCGCACACGAAACGAATGTCGTCGCTTTTTCCGGCGATGGCGTTGACCAGCGAGCGGCCCCAGCGGCCAAGCCCGACGATTGCGGCACGGATCATGGGCGGCGCCCACGGGAGTTACCTGTCATGAAGCGAGCATAACACGGGCCCGCTGGTTTGCGGATTGCCGCGCTTGCGGGACGGCAACGGCAATGCAACAACCCTCATCCGAAATGAAGGGGAGGACATCGCTTATGCGTACCGTCGCGCTCGAGGAGCACTTTTCAGTCCCGGCATTGGCCAAACGCATCGACCCGAAAGTCATCAGCGCCCGCGGCTTCCGGCCGCGAAATCTTACGCCCGGTGCGGTCAATCCCGCGGAGCTCCTCCCCGAAATCGGCGAGCGGCGGCTGAAATCGATGGATGACGCCGGCATCACCGTGCAGGTGCTGTCGGTCGCCGGCCCGGGCGCCGATCTCGTCCCCGGGGCTGACGGCGTGGCCCTGGCCCGCGAGACCAACGATCATCTCGCCAAGGCGATCGCCAGTCATCCCGACCGCTTCGCCGGCTTTGCCAACCTGCCGATGCAAAATCCGGACGCCATTGCCGGCGAATTGAACCGCGCGGTGAAGGAGCTTGGCTTTGTCGGCGCCATGGTCAATGGCACCACCGAAGGCCGCTTCCTCGACGATCCGCACTACGACAGCCTGTTGGCCGCAGCCGTCGAGCTTGACGTGCCGATCTATATCCATCCGCACATTCCGCCAGAGCCGGTGCGCGCAGCCTATTTCTCCGCGCTGCCCAGGGCGCCGCCCGCGTGCTGGAAACCGCAGGCTGGGGCTGGCACTCGGAGACTGCCGTGCACCTGCTGCGCATGGTGGTCGCCGGCACGCTCGACAAGCATCCCCGCCTAAAGCTCATCGTCGGCCATATGGGTGAAATGCTGCCAATGATGATGGCGCGTATCGATCAGGTGTTTCAACACGACGTCGGACATTTGCAGCGGCCGATCACCCGCGCCATTCACGATCAGGTCTGGCTCACCACCAGCGGCATATTCGACCAGCCGCCGTTCATCGCCGCGCTGCAGACCTTCGGCATCGACCGGATCTTGTTTTCGGTCGACTATCCGTTTGCACCCAATGCCGCCGGCCGCAAATTCCTCAACAATGTCGCTTTGGCGCCCGCCGACATGGCCAAGCTTACCCACGCCAATGCCGATGCCCTGTTGAAGCTGAAGGTCACTTAAACCGAGGCACCGCGGCCCCCGCGCTTACCGCGGCGCGCGTTTGGCCAGTATCCGCTGCAATGTCCGCCGGTGCATGTGAAGCCGGCGCGCGGTGTCCGACACGTTGCGTCCGCACAGTTCGTAGATGTTCTGAATGTGCTCCCAGCGCACACGATCCGCTGTCAGGGGATGGGCCGGCGGCGCGGCCTTGCGGCCGGCCGGCGCGCGCAGAGTTGCGACAACGTCATCGGCATCGACCGGCTTGGTAAGGTAGTCGACGGCGCCGAGCTTGGCCGCGCTCACCGCGGTGGCGAGATTGCCGTAGCCGGTCTGAACGACAACGCGCGCGTCCGGCCGTTCGCGCTTGAGCGCCGAAATAACGTCGAGACCGCAGCCGTCGCGAAGCCGCATGTCGACGACCGCAAAACCCGGCGCCTCGACCTGAATTCTGGCCAAGCCTTCGGCGACGGAGTCCGCCATCGTCACCTTGAAGCCTCGCTCTTGCATCGCCTGCGCAAGGCGCTGGCGCAGCGGTCCGTCGTCCTCGACAATCAACAAAGTATCGGCAACAGCGGCGGCGTCGCGGACCGCGGAATCACCGTGATCTGTTTCTATCGATAGTGACATGATGGTCCCTCCAGCAATGCGCTATCCGATTTCATCGCTAAGCAATAAACGGACTATAATCACGTTACGTTACGAGGGGTCGTCCAAAACATTAATTATCTGAAAGAATCCATCGATAGACGAACGGATCGACCGCTTCCGCCGCGTGCGGCTATCGCTTCCAGCGTTCACACCCGCTCTGGCGGCGCACTACGTCAGGAGGACTGCCATGATTAAGACCGAACTCATCTCACCCCGCGCCTTGAGGATCACAGTGCCCGAAAAGCTGAAGGCCGACGATTTTCGGGAGATCCCCTCCACAAAACGATTCGCTCATCAAGCAGCAGGGCAAAATCAGATTATTGATCGACGCGCGCGAGTTTGGCGGCTGGGAGAATATTACCGCCTTCGAGACCACATTGGATTTGTGAAAATCACAGCAGAAAGTGGAGCGCATCGCCGTCATTGTCGGGCAAGAGTGGCAGCATTGGATCGTCGCCAAGATTCGAACATTCGTCCATCCCGAAGTGAGGGCGTACGATCTTCGCGACCAGGACAAGGCACTCAAATGGATCGTGGAGTGAACCCTGCGCCCCCGAAGGACGCAGGGCTATCTTCACCGGCGCGCGATCAGATGCCGGCCGGCCCAGCCGCTCAGCCAGATCACCGCGGCAAGGGCGAGTGCGGCGATTGAGACGATTGGCACCCCCTGGGGCGCGTCGAGGAAATACGACAGCGCTGCCAAGGCTACGACGAAGCCGGCAAGACTTGTCGCGACCAGATAAAACAACCTGCCGCTTTCTGCGTCCATATCACCCTCCCCGGATAGAAGACGGCAGCAGCTCAACAACCGCCTGCCGCTGCAACACTGCCGCCGCTGCCACGCCGAACAAAAGCTTGGAGGTCGCTCACCGCATCAGGGAACCAAGTCGACAAAGCCGGGCTGACGATCGGCAGCACGACAAAGAAGTTGATGGCCCAGACACCGCTCAGGGCCGCCAGCATAAAGGGATACGGGTTGGTCAGGCTGGGCTGGCGCTCGCGCGATGCCGAACCAGACGAAAGCCCGACCGCGATACCAAGCGTCACCGCCAGCGTCATGTGCACGGCGACACCGACAAGATCACCGGCGATGCCGGCAAGCAGCGCGCTAGCCCGGCGGGGTGGCGACGCCGCGCGCCAGAGCGGCCGGATCGCCGCCGGTCACGCGGCATAAAGCGTGACCCATGCGATCTCGGCCAGGCCGCCCGCGGCGCCGGCGAATGCGCCTGTCCGAAGA
>CAWARC010000005.1:0-267676 GCA_963784325.1 uncultured Alphaproteobacteria bacterium
CAAATTGAGGATTTTCCCGTGCTACTTGCAAAAGCACCAGGGCGCGATCCTGACAAGCGCTCACAATCCGCATGTGCGGCCCCAAACGGCCGCCCCCGAATAGGCATCGTAAACTGGAGCACCGTTCCCTGCAAATCAGGACAATGCCCTAGAAATGATGACGGCCCCAATACAGTCTATAGCTTATAAAGCTCCTCGCCCTTATCGTTTGAAACTCGAGCGCCGGTAGCACCCCGGCCACCGTAGAGATTCAGCAGAGCGGCGGCTTTTGTTTTGGCGCGGGACGGGCTCATCTCGTCCACGGATACGCGATACACAACTCCACCATCTGCGCGCACGATCTCGATGTTGAACTTCATACCGCCTCCATCGGCCAAATGCCGGTGGCAATGCCGCAGGGGCCAAATTAGTTCAGAGCGGCCACGCCTAATTTCAAAAAGGATCCGGCCGGGGTGGAAAGGGGCCGCTGCCGCGGCCCTTATGGGCATCCGCGGGCTTCGGCGCCGTTCTCTCGGCCCGCGCCCCAGCCGGACGCGCGTTTTCAGTCCGGCGCCGGGAGACCGGCAACGGCTAGGCGACAAAGGCCAGCTGAGGCAAGCGGGCATTTGCCGCCCAGAAATCATTGAGACCCTTCACCAGGTTCTCGAACATGTCCAATTCGACTGGCTTCTTGAGGTAACAGTTCGCCTGAAGCTCGTAGCACTCCACAAAATCCGCTTCCGCTGCGGATGTGGTCAGTATGACGGTTGGTATCTGTTTCAGGTTTTCATCGCTTTCGATGAGGGCCAATACTTTGCGGCCGTCCATTTTTGGCATGTTTAGATCCAGCAGGATAAGCTCGGGGCGGGGAGCATCGGCATTGTCTCCTTCGCGCCGCAGAAAGGCCATGGCTTCCGCGCCGTCTTCCGTTACGTACAAGCGGACGGACCGGCTGGCTTCGCCGAACGCCTCAAGTGTGAGCCGGATATCGCCGGGACTGTCCTCGACCAAGAGAATAATCGTCGGCGTATCGTCTTTTGCAAATAATGGGCGAACCGCGGATTGGCCTCTCGGGCAGGTCAACCGGCGTGCGCCGCGAGCGCCGTAAGCTGTCGGTTGCGGCAATGGCTCACCCGGCTTGAGCGAGATGACTTTGGTTTTGACATTGCCGCAGTCCGCGCATGTGAAATTGTGGAGTACGAGGTTGTTGCGAGCCGGACTTGGCTCGATCGTGGCGAGCTTTACGGGCTTGTAGCACCTCGGACAGCTGTCAAAGGCAAGACGTTGAAACGACATGACGAGAGCCTTTCGCGCCGGACCAACAGATAACGTCTGACATCGCAGCAAAACAGTTGACCGTCTCAAGCGCGGCGCAATGGCGCTCAATTGAATCGAATGCTGCGCCTCTAAAGATTCCAGGTCCAGGGCCGTATCGTTCTGTACCTAACGTCGCGTTTCCCGCGTAAACTAAAAATGGACTTGCCGACATCGAGGTGGATTTCCGAATGACGATTACATACGGCGAACGAAGAACGGGGATCCGTATCTCTACGTACATATGATTGCGCAAGCGTTGGCAGGCTTGGCGCCGAGGCGCGACACATCAATCGAAGCAGACAACAACAAGACCGCAAAACACGAATTGGCTTGATCCACGCTTGACCTTACGTTGCCGACAAGCCCGTCCTTTGCGCAATCCGCTCATCGCTGGCCTTGCCGCGCCTAGCCGAATGCCCCGCGATCGATCGACATGAAATCGCCGATCCGCTCCAGCGTGACATCGGCCGATGGGTAGCGCGCCAGCGCCTCCGCGTCGCGGGCGTAGTGGCCCTGCCGCACGAACACCGTGGTGACGCGCGCGTTCCAAATGCTCTTCACCGCGGCGAGAATGCGCAGCTTGTCGTCGATCAGCACATAATGCCGCGCCGGATAGAAGCGCTCGACGTCGGCAAGCTCGCTCTCCTTGTGGATATAGATCAGCACCCGGTCCTCGACCGCGCGCCACAGCCCGGCGCGTTCGACCTTGCGCGGCTGAAACACTGCGTCGCCGTCGGAGAGAATGACGGTCGGTCCCCACCGCCGCGCCTGGCTCAAGGCTGCAAGCGCGCCCGGATAAAGCCGCTCGACAAACGGATAGTCGACCAGCCAGCTCGACATGCGGAGGATCTCCGGCCGATGCAGCGCTTCGACCCGATAGCGCTCCAGCGCGCCGAGGTAGTCCACATAGCCGAGCGCGGAGCGCAGCTCTTCAAGGATCTGCCAATAGCGGTCGCGCGCCGCGGCGCCATAGTTTTCCGCCAAATGCGCCTTCAGGTCGTCCTGGACCGCATCGTTGTCGAGCAGCGTGTTGTCGACGTCGAACAGAAAAACGAGGTCGTGCATGGATCACCGGAGAGGAAACGCAGCGCGCCTCGTTTGGGTCCACGAGGCGCCCCCGATGGCGGGGCGGCCATCGTTATAGCGTACTCATAAAATCCGGCCCATGTCGCTTCAGTCCGGCAGCGATCGAATTGCCGGGCGACGGCGAAATGGCGCGATGGGCCAGAAGCCGCCATGGCTGTCGCTCGCGCTTCGTCCATGGAGCACGAACGTTCCCGCCGGCGATCAAACCCGGAATTTTCGTCGGGCAACCGCGCCATGCCCGCTAAAGCTTGGCGATAGCCCCTGCCGCCCCGCATTCACTGCGCGCGCTTCGCAATTTAGCTCGGAACTTATTTATCGCCGGCTTGAGGCATGGCGCCGGTCCGCCGCTCGAAATTCAGGTACATGCGATGGCGGTCTGTTGCGGAGTGTACACAACGCAGAGGCTGCTTCTCGGAGTCATGTACAGGTTGTCATTGAGATTGATGGTGCCCGCCGTAAAAAGACCGAATATCGGCGAAAACTTGTAGCTCACCTGGGCAAATATCAGATAACTGCTATTGGTGATAAGGGCCGATGGAACGGTGACGGAAGATCCCTGCACGAGCGCAGTGCCGCCCTGAGAGTAGCTCCAGGCAACCGTGGCTTTGCCCTTATTACTGATCGCTATTTGTGAAATCGTCAGGACGGCCGGCGTTTGCGAATATGGCGCGAGGATCGTCGATGATGCCCCGGTTATTGACGTCATGTCCGACGATGCGATCGTCTGATACTGATTGGTGATTGCTGCGAGCGAATAGGTCGCCGCACGCACTTTCATGTAAACGGCCAGCGCTCTGGCGCCATCGAATGTAGCCAGAAACAGGATTACCAGGACCGGCATGATCATTGCGAATTCGATCGCAGCGACGCCGCGCGTCGGTGCGGCGATCCACCGGTACAGCCGGCGAATACGTATGCCGATTTGCATGATTCAACGACCTTCGCCCGGAATAGGGCACGTCATCAACCTCGTTATCTAGTAAGATTGGAGCGCGCAGGCATCCGTAGAACTACCCATGGCGGCATGATCTCACTGAGGCTGCGGATGTCCGCGGTGGGTCAAGGACGACCGATTTCCGATGCCCGCTCAATGTCCGCTTTTTCCGGAATTGAAAGAGGCACCGCGCTTCTCAAAGTGGCGTGATGGGCCAAGCGGTCATAAGGCAGAGAACGCGCCGCCAGACAGTCAATCGCTTTTGGCAGATGTCCCCAGGATTGACGTCGGCTTAGTGCAATTTTGCTCAGACTTGGCTCACTAGGTCCGACAGACTTTGCCGTTGGCCCGGTCTGTTTTGGGCTGCCCCTTTTGATCTCCATCAATGTCTTCGCGGCTCCGCCGTGCGAAGCAGACATAGCTTTGATCGTTCAAGAGACAGCGATGTCGCTCGACTTCTTTGATGCGGATGAGAATTCCCAAGGTGATTTAGAGAGTGGGCGTCCGACCTCCGCGGACATGGCGCGCATTCGCGGCGGTACCTTCCGTATGGGCTCGGACAAGCATTATGCGGAAGAGGCGCCGGTCCACCGCGTCACGGTAGACGCATTTTGGATTGACCGCACGCCAGTGACAAACCGGCAGTTCGCGGAATTCGTCAAGGCAAGCGGCCACGTCACCTTCGCGGAAATTCCTCCCGACCCAAAGGACTATCCGGGCGCGTTGCCGCACATGCTCTACGCCGGCTCGCTCGTTTTCTCGCCGCCGTCGCATCGGATCGATCTGCGCGACTGGAGCCAATGGTGGACATTTCTCAAGGGCGCGGACTGGCGTCACCCCTACGGACCAGACAGCACGATCGATGGGCTCGACGGTCATCCGGTCGTGCACGTCGCCTACCGGGATGCCGAAGCTTACGCCAAATGGGCCGGCAAGGATCTGCCGACCGAAGCCGAATGGGAGTTTGCCGCGCGCGGCGCGCTCGACGGAGCCGAGTTTGCGTGGGGCGATGAGCTCACGCCCGGCGGCAAACACATGGCCAATACCTGGCAAGGCGAATTTCCGCAGCAGAATCTTTGCGAGGACGGCTTCGCCCGCACCTCGCCGGTCGGCGCATACCCGCCGAACGGCTACGGCCTCTACGACATGATCGGCAATGTCTGGGAATGGACCACGGACTGGTATTCGTCAAAGCACGACGCCGATGCGCCGAAGGCCTGCTGCATTCCGGAAAATCCGCGCGGCGGACCAGAGACCGCAAGCTACGACCCCCGTCTCCCCAACATCAAGATCCCGCGCAAGGTGCTTAAAGGCGGCTCGCATCTGTGCGCCCCGAATTATTGCCGCCGTTATCGTCCGGCCGCGCGCCATGGCGAGCCGGTCGACACTTCAACAAGCCACGTCGGCTTTCGGTGCGTCACCAGAAATCAACAGAAAGCGAGCGCGTCATGAGTGGGGACAAAACAGATGGAAAATCCAAGGACAGTGTTAGGCAAGGCAGCGAAGGTCTGAAACGGCGTGATCTGCTGTTAAGCGGAAGTTCTTTGGTAGCCGCATCGGCACTGGTGGGCGGAGGTTTTGCGACCCGGGCGCAGGCGCAGCAACCAGTACGGACGTCGCCGTCCGGGAAGCGGCCAAATATCGTCATTATCTGGGGCGACGATATCGGCCTGACCGATGTCAGTGCTTATTCGCAAGGGCTGATGGGTTTCCGTACCCCCAACATCGACCGTATCGCCCAGGAAGGAGTGCTGTTCACCGATTACTACGGCGAACAGAGCTGCACCGCCGGCCGTGCTTCGTTCATCACCGGCCAGTCCGGCTTGCGCACCGGCTTGACCAAGGTCGGCCTGCCAGGCGCCACGCTTGGGCTGCAGAAGGAAGATCCGACGATTGCCGAGCTCCTTAAGCCGCTTGGCTATGCAACCGGGCAGTTCGGCAAGAACCATCTCGGCGACCGCAACGAGTTTCTGCCGACCGTGCACGGCTTCGACGAGTTCTACGGCAACCTGTACCACCTCAACGCCGAGGAAGAGCCGGAATTACCCGACTATCCGAAAGACCCTGCGTTCTTCGCAAAATTCGGACCGCGCGGCGTGATGGATTGCAAGGCCTCTGCAATCGACGACCTAACGGTCGATCCGCGCTTCGGCAAGGTCGGCAAGCAAGTGATAAAGGACACCGGCCCGTTGACCAGGGAGCGGATGGTGACGATTGACGACGACATCACCAATCGGGCCGTCGATTTCATGCAACGGCAGCAGAAGGCGGGTACGCCGTTCTTCCTGTGGGTCAATACCACCCACATGCACTTTCGCACCCACACCAAGCCGGAAAGCATCGGTCAGTCGGGCCGTTGGCAAAGCCCGTATCACGACACCATGATCGACCACGATAAGAACGTCGGCACGATCCTTAAAGCTCTGGACGATCTGGGCATCACCGACAACACCTTCGTCATGTACTCGACCGACAACGGCCCGCACATGAACAGCTGGCCGGATGGGGCGATGACGCCGTTCCGCAGCGAGAAGAATTCAAACTGGGAAGGCGCCTACAGAATTCCGGCCATGTTCCGCTGGCCGGGCAAGATAAAGCCGGGACAGGTTTCCAACGAGATTGTCGCCCATCTCGACATGCTGCCAACGGTCCTGGCCATTGCCGGCGACACGCAGGTAAAGGACAAATTACTCACTGGCTATAAGCTCGGCGACATGACCTACAAGGTTCATCTCGACGGCGATAACCTTGTGCCGTACCTGACCGGACAGACTCCAAAGAGCCCGCGGGAGTCATTCTTCTACATCAACGACGATCAGCAACTGGTCGGTCTGCGGTACGACAATTGGAAGCTCGTATTCATGGAGCAGCGGGCCCCGGGAACAATGCTCGTTTGGGCGAACCCATTCACGAATTTGCGGGTTCCGAAGATATTCAACTTGCGCACTGATCCATACGAGCGTGCCGATATCACGTCGAACACCTATTACGATTGGCTTCTTGACCATGCCTTCCTTCTTGTCCCGGCGCAGGATTACGTCGGAAAGTTTCTGCTGACGTTTAAAGATTATCCGCAGCGGCAGAAGGCGGCCGGTTTCAACTTGGATGAAGTCCTGTCGAAACTGAAGGAGACGGATATGGGAGAGCCGGACTAAGCCTTTCAGAGAGTGCGCTAATCCTCTGCGGCCGGTGGCGTTCTGCGGTCGGCCGCAGCAACGCCCCCGATCGCGCAATCGCGCGAACAGGATTGAAAATGAAAGTCTCGCGTAGAGAACCACTGGCGATGGGAGACGGGAAGAAAACCTTTACCGTCAGCTCCCGCAAGACACTTTCGCGTCGCGAGTTGTTGGCCGGCTCGGTGGCAGCCGGTGCAGTGGTCGCCTTACGTGGCGAACCCGCTGCGGCAGCGGACGGGAAGAAGACTTTCACTATCCTGCACACCAACGACCTCCACTCGAACTTGATCGGGATGGGCCCGGCCTCCGACTACACGCCGTTCAGCCTGAACGATGATGCAACACGAGGCGGATTCGCGCGTCTAGCCACGTTGATCGCGAAGAGGAAACAGACACGCGCGGGTCAGGGCCCTGTGTTGGTGCTTGACGCAGGCGACTACAGTATGGGGACGGCGTTCGCGGGAGCCACCCGCGAGACTGGTGCCGAGCTGCAACTTCTGTCTCTGATCGGGTTCGACGCCACTACCTTCGGCAATCATGATTTTGATCTGGGGCCTGACGGCACAGCCGGTGCAATCGCGGCGGCTGCCAAAGCCGGGCATGTTCCTGTGTTGGTCGCATCGAATACCGACTTCAGTGCGGATGATACAAAATTGGTTGGTCTGCAGCGCTTGGCCAAGGATGGATTGGTTCGCCGCTACGTCGTCATCGAGCGCGGCGGTATTCGCTTCGGCATCTTCGGGTTACTCGGCAAAGAGGCGCAACTCTATACCGACGGCGCGGGCGCTGTTGTGTTCGGCGACCCCGTCGAAACCGCCCAAAAGATGGTGACGCTGCTCCGCAAAACGCAGAAGGCGGATGTGATCATCGCGCTCAGCCACGGCGGTATGGAGAAAGGAAAGGACGGACGCTTCACCGACGGCGAGGACGTGCGCATAGCCAAGGCTGTACCCGGCATCGACGTAGTGATCGGCGCCCACAGCCACACCGAATTGCACGAGCCCGTCATCGTCAATGGCCGCACGCCCGTGGTCCAGACCGGAAAATACGGCGAAAACCTCGGCGAGCTGGTGATCACCCTGGACGGCAGCAAGCTGACGGTCGAGTCCTACAAGCTCTATCCTATCGACGACACCATCGTCGGCGACCGGGCCATCGCCGACGAGATCGACAAGTTCAAGAAGACGGTCACCGAAGTCGTGTTCGCGTCCCGCGGTTACCAGCATCGATCAGCCGCTGGCGGTGGCGCCTCGGGACATTCCCAACACGTACACCGACATCGCGGCCAGCACTGTCCTCGCCAACTTCTGCACCGACGCCTTCCGAAACGCCACGAAAGCGGACATCGGTTTTACGGCCAACGGAATGATGCGCGTCCGGTTTCACTCGCGGGAAGTCAGGCGTGCAAACGGTTTACGACGTGTTCGCTGTGGCACCTCTCGGTGCCGGTGTGGTGGATCCCACCGCCGGCAGCACGCTCGTGACGGGCTATTTCACCGGCCAGGATCTGAAAAATCTTCTTGAATTTTTTCTCGTGGATAACCCGGCCCATCCCGGCGAGTATTTCCCCCGCACTTCGGGCATGAGGTTCCGTTATGACCCGTCACGCCCGAAATTCGACGTTGTAACGGCCATCGAGACGGGAGACCTCGATCGCGGCTATCGTGCGATCGACATCAGCGGCAAGGACGAGCGTTTGTATAGCCTCACGTGCCCTCTGATGGTCGGCATGATCCTCGTGGCCATACCAAAATACACCAAGGGCAAACTGGCGCTTGTGCCTAAGAATAAGCAAGGTCAGACCCTCAAGTCGAAGGCAGAGGCACTCAACGACCCTCGAAGCGAGACGCCCGACCTGCTGCCCCCGCGGGCACGACGGTTGATCGAGCCAGCGTCGACTCCGTGACGGAGAAGGGCGCCGTTGCGGGAAATCAAAGAATGGCAGGCGATCATGGATCACCTCCGCGCTCTGCCGGTCAAGAATGCCGGCGAACTTCCAACGATCCCGGTCGATGAGCGCGCCGCAGAGGTCCGGGCGATCAAAGCAGGCTGAAAACCAGCCGCCCGGGTGTCCACGTTGGGTCTTGGTCGTGTCAAAACGCTTGGAGAGACGCAGGACTTGGCGACGAACGGCGCACCTATTCTGCAGGTCCGGCTATGCCCGGATCGCTGCAATGAGCGGCTGGATGCCCACGATGTTCATCACGCGGGTAACGTTGTAGGCCAACACATGCAGTGCCATTTCGGTGGCGACCTTCGGCAGGCGCTTCATCAGGAAGTGCGTCGCCCCCATTCTCATTTTCAGCGTGCCAAAGGGATGCTCGACCGTCTCGCGACGTACCCGCATAGCCTGCGGGTTCTTGTCGAGGCGCTTTTGTACGGCCTCCAACACGTGCTCATGCTCCCAGCGCGTGATACGCCGCTCCTTTCCGGTCGTGCAGCGAGGCTTAAGCGCACAGTCACGGCATGCATTTGTCCAATAGCGCCGCAGCTGCTGGTCGCGCTCCTCGTTTGTGTAATGGTACTTCAGCTTTTCGCCGGCCGGACAGCGGTACACGTCCTCGTCGCTAAGATAGACAAAGTCCTGCTTGCCGAAGCGACCCCTTGCCTCAATGCCAGAGGTCATCGGTTTGGGAAGCGTCACCGCAATGTCGGCCTTGTCGCATGGAAGGATTTCCTCGCCGCTGTAGTAGCCGCGATCAGCAACGGCTTCGAGCTTATCGACGCCGAGGACTTGTTTCGCTTGGTAAGCGATTTTTGCCAGTTGCGCTCGATCCGAGCCATCGTTCGTTACCTCATGTGCGACGATCAGGTGATGTTTCAGTATCGACAGCGACCTGCACATTATAGCCGACCACGCCAGAGCCGCGTCCGCTCGTCGCCATCGAGCGACTGTCCGGATCAGTGAGCGAGATCTGCTGATCGGGCGATGCCAGCATCAGCTTCTCCATCACCGCCAGGCGCTCCATCTCGCTTTCCAGCCTGACCAGTTTCTCCTGCAGATGGGCCGTCTTTGACGCCAGTTCTTCGGATGGCTCCTGCCGGTCAGCGGTGTCGAGCTGCGCAAGATAGCGCGCCACGCTCTCCTCCAACTGCGCGCGGCGCCGCTCCACTTTGTTACGCGTGAAGTTCTTGTCGCGGGTGTTCACCGCCTTGAACTTGCTGCCATCAATCGCAACACTCGCCGTCGTCAGCAGACCCATCCGACGGCACAGTTCGATAAATCGCACGCAGACCTGCTTGATCGCTCCCCCACTGTCCTTGCGGAAGTCGGCTATCGTCTTGTGGTCAGGAGTGAGCCGGCCAGTCAGCCACATCACCTCGACATTGCGCCCAGCCTCACGCTCAAGCCGCCGGCTCGACTGAACCCGATTGAGATAACCGTAGATATAGAGCTTCAGCAGGACGGAGGGATGATAAGACGGCCGGCCCGTCGCCTCGGCGACCACTCCTTCAAATCCCAACCTCGATAAGTCGAGTTTGTCGACAAAGGCATCAATCACCCGAACCGGATTGTCCTCGTTCACCCAGTCCGCCAGGCACTCCGGAAACAGAGCCGCTTGGCCGCGATCGATCCCCTCAACAAAGCGCCTCATTCTAGCCCTCCACAGCAGCAGAATCACACTGCAGAGTGAATCACACACCGCGCGTTTTTACACAGCCAGGGTCATCAACGGACATGGCTCGATGTCCGCTTCAGGTCTGCTTTACATCCCAATGACCGACACCGATCCCGGCCTTTGGACGCCAGCTTCTGGCCAATACAATAACGGACATTATGGCCCGCACGGGCGGCATTTACCTCTTTTGACACATCGGGCCGTCAGTTTTGTGCTCGCGGCTCTGAAATGATACGATTTGCACGTTGGCCGTGCCTGGCGCGTTGCACGAGAGGGCTTTTTTGAAGACGACAACGTCTCGCCATTTGGCGGCTGGCATTCCCGACCCGCCGGAAATGGCCGATCGGGTCCGGTCCAAGGATTGGTCCAACACCGTGCTCGGTGCGGCCGAACATTGGCCGCCCAGTCTGACGTTGATCGTAAAAGTCATGCTCGCTTCCGGCTTCCCAATGTGCGTCCGTTGGGGCCCGCAATTCGTGATGGTTTATAACGACGGCTACCGCTCGATCCTCGGCGACAAGCATCCGGCGGCTTTCGGCCTGCCCTTTCATGAAGCATGGCCGGAAGTGCAAGCTCAGCTCAGGCCTTTGCATGAGGCAATCCTGAACGGAACGAGCGGCGCGTTCTTCGCCGAGGACCTTCTCATCAAGGTCCAGCGGCACGGCACGTCGCATTGGGAGGATGGCCGCTTTACCGTCAGCTACAGCCCGGTTCCGGAAGAAAAAGCTCCTACCGGCGTCGGCGGCGTGCTCGTTACAGTCGTCGAGACCACGGGCCGGGTTCGCACCGAGGAAGCGCTTCGCGCCAGCGAGGAGCGTTTCGCCCGCATCTTCGAGCAGACCGCCGTCGGCGTCATTCAATGCGAGTTGGACGGCCGGTTCCTCCTGGTCAACAGGCGGTTTTGCGAGATCGTCGGCCGCACGCCGGACGAACTTTCGACGCTGCGCGTCCCCGACATAACCCATCCCGATGACCGGCAATCCGACGCCGCGCTGCGGCAGCGCCTTGTTGCCGACGGCGTTCCCTTCTTCGTCGAGAAGCGCTATTTGCGCCCCGACGGCTCGGAGGTCTGGGTCAGCGTCAACGTCTCGCTGATGCGAAGCGCGGATGGCACCCGGCAGCAATTGATCGGCGTCGCACAGGATATTACGGAGCGGAAACTCGCCCACGAGCAGCAGGGTCTGTTGGTTCGGGAGCTCAATCACCGGATCAAGAACCTGTTCGCGATCACTGACGGAATGATCGCGCTAAGCGCCCGCTCCGCGGCCACGCCCCTGGAATACGCGAGCAACATCCGCGGCAGACTGAATGCGCTGGCCGTTGCGCACGATTTGATATTGCCGAGCTTCGGCGGCGAGGCCGGCCCCCTCGCCGACCCGACGAGTTTGGAGATATTGCTGCGCAAGATTTTATCGCCCTATATCGAGGCGCCGTCCGATACTTCCGGTGCGCGCCTTTTGCTCGATGGGCCACCTGTGCCGCTGGGTGCGCGGGCCGTGGCAACCTTCGCTCTCATCCTCCATGAACTGGCGACCAACGCCGCCAAATACGGCGCGTTGTCGGTCACGGACGGGAGTCTGCGCGTCACGTGGCAGTGCGCGGACAACGTGCTGAAATTGAAGTGGGAGGAAAGTGGCGGACCGGCTCTTCCCGGCCCGCCTACATCTGAAGGTTTTGGCACCGTCATTTCCAATCACAGCGTCCGTGAGCAGTTCGGCGGGACGCTGTCCCACACATGGCATCCGACGGGTCTCGCGGTGGAACTGTCTGTCCCGATGGAGCGGTTGAGCTAGTAAGACGCGCCTAGTGCAGTGGCTCCTTGGTAAAACCGCAGAGGCAATAGATCGCCGGGCATCCACGTCTTAAGGACCGAACGAGCCAAAAGACGTGGATGGCCGGACCAAGTCCGGCCATGACGGCTTGAGGAGAGGACGTCTCCGATGTTGCGACTGCCCCTTGACATCTGTCCCTGTTTACGTTACATCCGGTGCAAATCATCTCGCCCGTAAAGGACGCCGCCGCGGAGGCAAGCTGCGGCGGTGGGGTGAGAGGCGGAGCCCGCGGGCAGGCTTGCAACCTGTTCCCGGGCGGTCCGGGCATCATGCCCGCCGGCATTACGACCGGCGTGCGAGGTGCGTCGCGGGAAGTGGGTGCGGCGCCGGCGGTCATATCCGCCGCGTTGGTAAAGCACCCACCGAAGCCTGGCCCGGATCGCACCAAGGGACCACACACCCCTTGGGAAGAGCCGTGGTGGAACGCCGGAAGGCGAGCTGCCCCCTCCCGTTCAGGGGGCGGCGCCGCACCCCAAGGTGCGGAGGTTACGGCACAGCGTCCTTTCCGGCGTTCCATATCCTTTATTGTCATCGCGAGGAACGAAGAGACGAAGCGATCCAGAGACTGAGGAATTGAGACTGGATTGCTTCGCTAACGCTCGCAATGACGCCGGCGAAACGGGAAAAGCGAAGAGAGAGACAACGAGGCCAACCACTCCACGGCGTTCTTTTCGCTTCCGCTTCGCGCTTCACGTGACTGAGATCGGGTGCCCCGCAGGCATAGGCGCGTGCGGGAATGAGTAAGCGTGTCTGTTTCCCGTCACCCTGAGGTGGCCGCGAAGCGGCCCTCGAAGGGCGACGGCCGAGGCGCCGAGGCCGTCTCCTTCGAGGCGCGCCATCGCAGCCAAGTGTACGCGGGTTGCGCCTACTATGGCGCGCACCTCAAGATGACGGACAAATCGTAGGGAAAGGAGGAACGACTTGAATTTAATTTCTTGCGATGATCTCGCGCTCGCCGCGATGGACCAGCGGCGTTTGCGGCAATTTGCCGGGCCGACGGCGCAGGAACCGCGACGGCCGGCGCCGCGCGATTGCCGTGCGGCGTCGGCGCCGCCAGGTGGGAGCTTCGATGCGCAGCGCGCCCAATCGCGCGAACGGTTCGCGCAACTTGCCGTCGCCTTCGGCGACCAACAACGGCAGCCCGAGCACGCGGCCCCAGGACTGCCATTCGGCGACGATGTCGTCGGCCTCGGCCGAAGCAAACAACGGCAGCGACAAAGCCGGATCGGCGTGCTCGAGCACGACGGCGATCGATGTCGGCGCGGAATTTTCAGAAGACACACCGGCGTCGCGGTGCAGCCGGATCGCCACGCCGCGAAACGCCGCGACCGGCATATTGAGCGCCATGCGCATGCCGCGCACCGAGCGCCGCAGCACCACGCGTTCGCGATGCAGATCGACGATGCGGCGGCGTCCGTCGGCCGCCTCGTCGGCGGCCTCGAAACGCACGGGCAGAGAGAAGGGGTCGAGCCGCTGTGGGATTGCCCACGCGCGGCCCGACCCGGCAGCGATCCTGCCGGCTTCCATTTTGACGCCCCGAAAAACTTCGGCTCCCGCCGGGCTGTTGCCGCCCGGTCTATGGCGACCATGCCACGGCCACCTCGCAATCGGCTTAAGGAGACTGGTTAAGGCGGCGTAGCGCGCCCGCATGATTGACGAGTGGTTGCCGAGCGCAGGCCAATTCGAAAGGTTGCCGGTTGAAACATGCGCCTGACGGGCACATCTTCCGCTTGACCCCTTCCAGCTTGTCTTGGGGCCTCCATCCACATAAACGGATTGCTGAACACAAATGTCTTCCCTCCTCGATCAATCCGCCCTCACCGATCTCGCCTCCCGCCTCGTCGCCGCGGCGCAGCGCGCCGGCGCCGACCAGGCCGACGCCGTCGCGGTGCGCTCGGTCTCGCTGTCGGTCGACGTGCGCGACGGCGCGGTCGAGGAATTGCAGCGTTCCGAAAGTGACGATGTGGGCTTGCGCGTTCTGGTCGGCCGCCGCCAGGCATCGATCTCGACCAACGACATCAAAGGCGACGGCGTCGATGCGCTGGCGGAGCGCGCCATCGCCATGGCCCGCGTCGCGCCGGAGGACAAATTCGCCGGGCTCGCCGATCCGGCGCTGCTTGCCCGCGAGTTTCCCGATCTCGATCTGCTCGATCCCGACATGCCGGGCGTCGACCTCCTGGAACGGCACGCCCGCCAGGCCGAGGAAGCCGCGCTCGGCGTGCGCGGCGTCAGCAAATCCGGCGGCGCCTCGGCGTCGGCCGGCATCGGCGGCATGGTGCTG
This sequence comes from uncultured Alphaproteobacteria bacterium, assembly GCA_963784325.1. Lineage (GTDB taxonomy): Bacteria > Pseudomonadota > Alphaproteobacteria > Rhizobiales > Xanthobacteraceae > BOG-931. The sequence continues at coordinate 14,226 of CAWARC010000005.1, forward strand.
GTGACGAGCCACGGCTTTCGCGGCGCGACGCTCGGCTCGCGGCATTCCGTGTCGATGGCGGCGATCGCCGGGGCGGGCACCGGCATGGAGCAAGACTACGATTTCTCCTCGACGCTGCACGCCGGCGATCTCGAAGCCGCCGACAAAGTCGGCCGCACCGCCGGCGAACGCGCGGTCGAGCGGCTCAATCCGCGCAAAGTGGCGACGCGCCGCGTGCCGGTGGTGTTCGATGCGCGCATTTCCGGCTCGCTGGTCAATCACCTCGCCAGCGCCGCCAACGGCGCCAGTGTGGCGCGCAAGACGAGCTTTTTGCGCGAAAAGCTCGGGCAAAAGATTTTCGCGCCAGGCATCGACATCGTCGACGACCCGTTGCGCAAGCGCGGGCAGCGCTCGCGCTCGTTCGACGCCGAGGGCGTCACGACGCGGCTCCTCAAGCTGGTCGAGGACGGCGTGCTCAAGACTTGGCTGCTCGATTGCGCCACCGCCCGCGAGCTCGGCCTGCACACCACCGGCCATGCGCAGCGCGGCGTGTCCTCGGTGCCGTCGCCCGGGCCGAGCAATCTTTATCTGGCGCCCGGAACGAAAAGCCCCGACGCGCTCATCGCCGACATCGACGACGGTTTTTACGTTACCGATCTGATCGGCTCGGGCGCCAACATGGTGACCGGCGACTATAGCCGCGGCGCGGCGGGGTTTTGGATCGAGAAGGGCAAACGCACTTATCCGGTGAGCGAGGTCACCATCGCCGGACACCTGACCGAGATGTTCGCCAAGCTCACGCCGGGGAATGACCTCGAATTCCGCTTCGGCACCAATGCGCCGACCGTGCGCGTGGAGGGTTTGACTGTTGCCGGCCACTAGTGTGGTGGATTTGAAGTTCCCATGAACCAGCCGCGAACTCGCATGGGAACTTCAAATCCAAAAATCCACACTAGAGATATATCTCTGCTAGTGTCCCTTTGATTCTGAAGTTCGCATCAGAGGTGCCGCAAACGTGAGCGAACTTCAGAATCGGGACACTAGGGTCGACGAACTTTCGCAGATTTCGGCGCAGCTCGAAGCCGCGGTCCGCGAGGCGGGCGTCCTGGCGCGCGGCATGGCCGGCGCGTCGTTGAAAAACTGGACCAAGGGTCCGACCGAATCGCCGGTCTCCGAAGCCGACATCGCCGTCGACGATCTATTGCGCACGCGGCTCACCGCCGGCAACGGCGACATCGCCTGGCTGTCGGAAGAAAGCGTCGACGATCCGGTTCGGCTTGCCGCCCGCTACGTCTGGATCGTCGATCCGATCGACGGCACCCGCGCCTATATCGCCGGCTTCCCGGATTGGGCCGTGTCGGCGGCCTTGGTTGCGGACGGACGGCCGGTCGTGGCCTGCCTTTACGCGCCGGTCACCGAGCAATTCTTCGCCGCCCGCGCCAATGGCGGCGCCACCTGCAACGGCATCGCGATCGCGGCGACCCAAGGGGCTGATCTTGCCGGCGCGCGGATCGCCGGCCCGCGCGGGCTCCTTGAACGGCTGGTCGCGGTGGCGCCGCCATTCACCGCGATGCCGCGGGTGCGCTCGCTGGCGCTGCGCCTCGCCCAGGTGGCGCACGGCGCCTGCGACGTCGCCCTTGCCGGCGGCAACAGCCACGACTGGGACCTTGCAGCGGCTGATCTTTTGGTGCACGAAGCGGGCGGCGCATTGACGTCCATTACGGGCGGAACTGTGACCTATAATCGTCCCGTGCCGCGGCACGGGATGCTCGTCGCGGCCGGCCGGGACCGGCACGCGGCGCTCATCGAGCTCCTCGGGGATGGACGCCTGGCGTTTTCATAAATCGCGTATTGAACGCGCGGATTGAACACCATGTCTGACACTCCCAAGCCCAAGCAACTGCTGCATCTCGTCTTTGGCGGCGAGCTCGACAGCGTGTCGACGACCGAGTTCAAGGATCTCGACAAGCTCGACGTCGTCGGCGTCTATCCGAATTACGCCAGCGCCTACACGGCGTGGCGGGCAAAGGCCCAAGGCAGCGTCGACAACGCCCAGATGCGCTATTTCATCGTTCACTTGCATCGCCTGCTCGACCCGGACGGCCAGGCGCCGCAACGCTAAAGGCACGCATGCGGCTGTGGCGTCAGATCGGACAACAACGTTGGGCCAAGGTGACGATCGGGATCGTCGCCGCCGAATATTTGCGCTTTGTCGGCAGCACGACCCGCTTCACGCTGGAGCCGGCGGACATCTATGCGCGCGGCGAAGCCGATATGCCGATCATTTTGGCGTTCTGGCACGGCCAGCATCTGTTGGCGCCGGTGGCCCGCAAAATCGAGCACAAGGTCAACATGCTGGTGTCGCGGCATCGCGACGGCGAGATCAATGCGGTGGCCGCGCAGCGGCTCGGCGTCGGCACCATTCGCGGCTCGGGCAATCACGGCGGCGGCTTCGTGCATAAGGCAGGCGTCGCCGCGTTCCAGGCGATGCTTGATTCGCTTGCCGGCGGCGCCTCGATCGCGCTGTCGGCGGACGTGCCCAAAGTGGCGCGCGTTGCCGGGCTCGGCATCATCAAGCTGGCGCAAGCCTCCGGCCGGCCGATCTATCCGAGCGCAATCGCCACCAGCCGTCGCTACGTGGTCGACAATTGGGACCGCACCACGATCAATCTGCCGTTCGGCCGCGGCGCCGGCGTCGCCGCCGAGCCGATTAGCGTGCCGGCCGACGCCGACGACGCAGGACTTGAAGCGGCGCGCCGTCTCCTGGAGGATCGGCTCAATGCGGCGACTCGACGGGCCTATGAGCTCGTCGATCAGCCGCGGCGCGGAGTTTGAGTGTGGCTGGCCGGGTGCCGTGGGCGTTACGCGTCTATCAGCTGGCGTCCGCCGCCGGATCGCCGCTGGCGCAGCAAGTGCTGGCACGGCGGCTCGATCGCGGCAAGGAGCATCCGGAGCGGCTCTCCGAGCGGCGCGGCGAGGCGACCATAACGCGGCCCAACGGTCCGCTGATTTGGGTGCACGGCGCCAGCGTCGGCGAAATGCTCGCGGTGGTGCCGCTGATCGAGCGGCTGCGGGCGCAGGATTTCGCCGTACTGGTGACATCGGGCACCGTCACCTCCGCGGCGCTGGCGGAACAGCGATTGCCGGACGGCACCCTGCACCAGTTCATTCCGCTCGACGCGCCGCGTTTCGTGCGGCGTTTCCTCGACCATTGGCAGCCCGGCCTCGCGCTGTTCGTCGAATCCGATTTGTGGCCCAATCTCATTCTGTCATGCGCGGAGCGCAAAATTCCGATGATCCTGGTCAACGGCCGGCTGTCGGAGCGCTCGTTCAGCCGCTGGCGGCTGTTCCCGGGAACGATTGCGGCTCTGCTCGGACGTTTTGATATGTGTCTGGCGCAGTCGGCCGCCGACGCGGAGCGTTACGCGCAGCTCGGCGCGCCGCGGGTGATGATGACCGGCAATCTTAAGCTCGACGTGCCGGCACCGCCGGTCGACCAGGCAGCGCTCAAACGGCTCAAGGAAATTATCGGCACGCGCCCGGTTGTCGCCGCGGCGTCGACCCATCCCGGCGAAGAAGCCTCGATTGTCGCCGCGCATGGCCTGCTTCGCGACAAATTCCCCACGCTGTTGACGGTGATCGTTCCGCGCCATCCGGCGCGCGGCGAAGGCATCGCCGAAATCGCCAAGGCCGCGGGGCTGATCGTCGCGCTGCGCTCGCAGCGCGCCCAGCCGATGCCGGATGTCGCGATCTATATCGCCGACACACTAGGCGAGCTCGGCTTGATCTATCGAGTGGCGCCGATCGTGTTCATGGGCGGCTCGCTGGCGAGCCACGGCGGCCAGAATCCGATCGAGGCGGTGCGGCTCGGCGCGGCCGTGCTGCATGGCCCGCATGTGTGGAACTTCGCGGAGATCTACGCAACGCTCGACGCCGCGCATGGCGCCGAACTCGTCATGGACGAAGCGACGCTTACCGCACGCCTCGGCGATTGGCTCGCCGATGCGGCGGCGCACAAGACGGTCGCCGCCGCCGGCGCCGCCACGGTCGGCCGGCTCGGCGGCGCGCTCAAGCGCACGCTGGCCGCGCTCGACCCTTATTTGATGCAACTTCGGTTGGAACAGCGGGCAGCGTTATAACTTTTATTGCGATCATGCGCATTTTCGTGGGAGCATGATCCGGCCAAAATCCGGCACCGACTTTGCGGGATCATGCTGACATGCGCGAGCCGGACTTCTGGTGGCGACCCGGCAAAGGGAGCTTCTTGATGCCCCTCGCCGCGATCTATGGCGCGGTGGCGGCGATGCGCCTGCAAGCAAGCGGGCAAAAGGCCGGCCTCCCGGTCATCTGTCTCGGCAATCTCACCGTCGGCGGCGCCGGCAAGACGCCGGCCGCCATTGCGGTCGCTCAACTTCTGCACGCCGCCCATCAACGGCCCTTCTTTCTCAGCCGCGGCTATGGCGGGCAACTTGCCGGTCCGGTCCGCGTCAATGCGGCGCTGCACCGCGCCCGCGACGTCGGCGATGAGCCGCTGCTGCTGACACGGCTCGCGCCCACCATCGTGGCGCGCGACCGCGTCGCCGGCGCGAAATTCGCGCAATTCGCCGGCGCGAGCGTCGTGGTGATGGACGACGGCTTGCAAAACGCCTCGCTTGCCAAGGACCTCAGCATTATTGTCGTCGACGGCCGCCGCGGCATCGGCAACGGCCACATCATCCCGGCTGGTCCGCTGCGGGCGCCGCTCGGCTTGCAGCTTGATCGCGCACAGGCGGTGATCGTCGTCGGTCCGCCCGACGGCGCAGCCGCAGCGATCGAACGCGTCCGCCGCCACGGGCTCACGATCTTCCACGGCCGCCTCGAGCCCGATCGCAGCGTGATCGCGGCGATCGGCCGCCGCAAGACGTTGGCCTTTGCCGGGATCGGCGATCCGGAAAAGCTCTTTGCGACGCTCGCTGCAGCCGGCATCGATGTCGCCGAACGAGCCGGCTTCCCCGATCATCACCGTTACACTGCGACGGAAGCGGCCGATTTGATCGCCCGGGCGCAGGCCAAAGGCCTGATGCTCGTTACCACCGAAAAGGACGTCATGCGCATGACCGGTGAATTGCAACTCGACGCGCTGGCGGCGCGCGCCAGCGCCTTGCCGGTGCGGCTCGTCATCGAGGAAGTGGATTTATTCCGGCAGATGCTGCTGCAAGCAGTGAAGCGGAAGTAACCTCACGCCTTGTGCAAATAGCCCGAACCCATGCGCTGCAACACCGCGTCGGGCGTCGCATAGGCCTCCTGCAGGTCGACGCTCCAGTAGCGCAGCTCCTCAAGCGGGATCGGCGCGCCGGTCACAGCGCAACGCACGAAGGCGCCAGGCCGCATGACGCGAAAATCGCCGTCGAGATATCTAACCTCGGCTTCGCCCGGCATCGGCGCGGGACGATCGGTACGATTGAGCAAAACGACCTCCGACTCCTCAGAACTGCTGCTCGATATTTACGGGCCAAAGCGGAGCAAGCTGTCCATCGGCGAGCGGAAACATAGTCGCTCCGTGGCCGCGACGGAAGATGCCACTTTGGCCCGCCAAAATGAGAGCGCCGCACCGTTGACAACGGCGCGGCGCAAATCACGATAAACGCTAGCTTACCAACCGCAGTGCAGATGGCCCCAACGGCCCCGCCAGCAATGCCGGTGGCGATGCCACCAAACATGCGTCACCGCCCCGTGGTCGGCGGCGGCGACGCCGGCCGGAAGCGGCGCAATCGGCGCGGCTTGCGAAGTCCCGGAAACGGCCGCCAAGACCAGTGCGGCAACCGCCATCGCAAAAACTGTCCGTATCATTCTAGTTCTCCTTGAGGCGCGAACCTGCGCGATTCCATAACACCGCAACATGATGGCAGTTCCGCGGCCATGAATGCGCCGCGAAATGAACAAACAGTCAGGAACTGAAACTCAATCGAGTCCGAACAAAGCCTTGGCGTTGTCGCGGCCGATCTTGATCCGATCGTGCTCTGCAATTTCGGCGGCATCGAACCACTCCGCTGCCTGCGCATGATCCTCAAAAGGATAATCCACCGCGAACAGCACGCGGTCGGCACCGACTGTGAGAATGGTGTGGATCAGCGACTGCGTGCAAAAATTGCCGCTGGTGGTGATGTAGAAATTGTTACGGAAATATTCGGCCATGGTTCGCTTGGCCGGACGGCCGGGCAGTTTGCTCAGGCGGTGATCGAGCCGCCACAGATCGAACGGAATGCGCTCGCCGAGATGACCGATCACGATCTTGAGCTTCGGATGGTCGTCGAACAGCCCGCAGCCCATCAGCCGCAGCGAATGGATCGCGGTCTCCTCGGCAAAATCCCACGGTGAGCCGACCAGCCAGGGATGGCCTTCGTAACGTTGCCGATGGCTCGGCAGCGAATAGCGCGGGTGCAGGTAAAACGGCGCGCCGAGCCGCTCGACCTCGGCCCAGAAGGGCCGGTATTGCGGCAGATCGTAATAAACGGCGGAGTCAGCGGTGCCGACCTGGGAAAAACCGTTGACCAACGCGCCCTTGAATTTGAGATCGCTCACGCACCGCTCTAGTTCGGCGGCCGCGGCTTGCGGATCCTGCATCGGCAGCGCCGCGAGTGCGGCAAAGCGGTCTGGCCGCTTGGCGACAACCGCCGCCAGAGCATCGTTAGCTTCTCGGGCCAGTTCCACCGCCTTGGCAGCCTCGGGAATTTCCTGAATGCCGTTGGCGTTCAGCGACAGCACCGCGCAGCCGATCCCGGCCGCATCCATTTCTGCAAGACGCCGATCGAACAGATCGATGAGCTTACCTTCGATTCCCGACCAATAAGGATGTTGCGGAAAGCGCACCGATTTTGATGCCGTTGCACCGACGGCGAAGTGTTCTTCGACTGCGATCTTGCCCTGCATGGCGACGCCTTTTGTTTCTAAAACAGATTGCCCTGGTTCGAGCCGCCGGGGCGACGCGGCCGAGGTTTTACGGCCTCGCCGCTTGGCTTGCTCGTTGATGTCGCATCATCGACGTGGGCGCCAACGCGCCCGTCGGCAAACTCGATTTCAATCGGCTCGCCGGCAGTGACCGCAGCCGCACTACGTAGCGGCCGGCCCGCCGCATCGCGCACCAGCGCAAAGCCGCGCGCCAATACGCCGCGATAGGAAAATGCGGCCAGCAATTGGCCGCCCCGTTCAACGCGCGCCTGCCGCACGGTGAGGAACTGGCGCATCGCGCGCCGCGCGCGCTCGGCAAAGGCATTCGCCCGCTCACCGTCGCGGGTGAGCCGCGTTCGATGGACGCCGATATTCGCCGCGACTCCTGCGCGCAGCCGCAAGGCGATTGCGCCGTAGCGCTCGCGCCGGCGCTCGACAGTGCTGCGCATCAATTGCTTGTTCAACCGCACGCCGATCCGCGAGAACGTGACATGATGGCTGTGGGCGTTGGCGCGCAGCGCGCGCGGCAGTCCCGCCGCAGCATGGTCGAGCCGCTGTCGCGGCAAGGCCAACACCTCGTCGGCATCCGGCAGCGCCCGTGCCGCCGAACGCAACTCGGCCCGCCGCGCCTCCTGATTGCGCAGCCAAGCCGTGAGCGCCCGCCGCGCCAGCGAATCGACGGCGACCATGAGGTCGGCGCGCACCGGCACCGCTATCTCGGCGGCCGCAGTCGGTGTCGGCGCGCGCCGGTCGGCGGCGAAATCGATCAGCGTCACGTCGGTTTCGTGGCCGACCGCGGAAATCAATGGAATGAAGCTCGCCGCCGCCGCCCGCACGACGATCTCTTCGTTAAATGACCACAAATCCTCCAGCGAGCCGCCGCCGCGCGCGACGATGATGAGATCCGGCCGCGGCGGCAAAGGCCAAGCCGCGAGTTCGGCCAGCGCGTTGAAGCCCGCGATCGCTGCGGCGACCTCGGCCGCCGAACCTTCGCCCTGCACCTTGACCGGCCACACCAACACACGGCGCGGGAAGCGGTCGGCAAGCCGATGCAAAATGTCTCGGATCACCGCGCCGGTCGGCGAGGTGATGACGCCGATTACCGCCGGCAGGAACGGCAACAGCTGCTTGCGCGCCTCGTCGAACAATCCCTCGGCGGCAAGCTTCTGCTTGCGCTCTTCGAGAAGCGCCATCAGCGCGCCGATCCCGGCGGGCTCCAGCGTCTCGACGATGATCTGATATTGCGAGCGCCCGGGATAGGTGGTGAGTTGGCCGGTGATCAGGACTTCGAGCCCGGCCTCGAGCTTCAGTTTGATGCGCGGCGCCGTCGAGCGCCAGATCACGCCGGCGATGCAGGAACGGTCGTCCTTGAGGTCGAAATAGACGTGGCCATTATTGTGGTAGCTGACTTTGCCCAGCTCGCCGCGCACCCGCACGTAACCATAGGAATCCTCGATGGTGCGCTTTAGCGCCATCGACAGTTCGGAGACGGTCAGTTCCGGCAGATTAAGGCGCGGTTCGTTCATGGCGTTCTGCACAGGAGCAAGATTGACGAGTCGGCCCACTTTATATGTTTTGCTACATAGTTCGGACCGCCCGCAAGCCCGCTAGGAACCGCAAAAAATGCACCTCGCCAGATGAATATCCTGCTCTTGGGCTCCGGCGGACGTGAGCACGCTTTGGCCTGGAAGATAGCGGCGAGCCCGCTTGCGGGTAAACTTTACTGCGCGCCGGGCAATGCCGGCATCGCCCGCGAGGCCGAATGCGTCGCGCTCGACCCCGCCGATCATGCGGCCGTCATCGCGTTTTGCCGCAGCGCCGGCATCGATTTCGTCGTGGTCGGGCCGGAGGCGCCGCTGTGCGCCGGCATTGTTGACGATCTGGAAGCTGCGGGCATCAAAGCCTTCGGCCCGAGCAAGGCCGCGGCGCGGCTCGAAGGGTCCAAGGGATTCACCAAGGATTTGTGCCGGGCGAACGGTATCCCTACGGCGGCTTACGAACGCTTCCGCGCCGCCGCTCCCGCAAAAGCCTATATCCGCGCACGCGGCACGCCGATCGTGGTCAAAGCCGATGGACTCGCCGCCGGCAAAGGCGTGGTCGTGGCGCAGAGCCTTGCCGAGGCCGAAGCCGCAGTCGACATGATGTTCGGCGGCGGGCTTGGCGAAGCCGGCGTCGAGGTCGTGATCGAGGAATTCCTCGACGGCGAGGAAGCGTCCTTCTTCGCGCTCTGCGACGGCGAAACCGCCATCGCGCTGACGACGGCGCAGGATCACAAGCGCGCCTATGACGGCGACACCGGACCGAACACCGGCGGCATGGGCGCCTATTCGCCGGCGCCGAATATCGATGCCGCGATGAGCGCGCGCATCATGGCCGAGATCATCGCGCCGACGCTGCAGGCGATGAAGGCAATGGGTGCGCCGTACAAGGGCATGCTTTACGCTGGGCTGATGATGACCGGCGATGGCCCGAAGCTCATCGAATACAATGCGCGCTTCGGCGATCCGGAAACCCAGGTGCTGATGCTGCGGCTGATGTCGGATCTGGTGCCGGCGCTGCTCGCAAGCCGCGACGGCATGCTCAAGAACTTCGACCTGCGCTGGTACGCTGAGCCGGCGCTTACCGTGGTGATGGCGGCCAAGGGTTATCCGGGACCCTATGAGCGCGGCACGGTAATCGAAGGCCTCGACGACGCGGCCGCCGTCGAAGGCGTAGAAATCTTCCATGCCGGTACCAGGGCCGAAGGCGGTAAAATCCTCGCCAATGGCGGCCGCGTGCTCGATGTCTCGGCGATCGGCAAGACCGTGAGCGAGGCGCGAAGCCGCGCCTACGAAGCGGTATCCCGCATCCGCTGGCCCGAGGGCTTCTGCCGCCACGACATCGGCCGGCGCGCGGTGGAACGCGAGGCGAAATAATGCCCGATCTCGCGGATTTTTACCCCGGCTACGCCTCGCGCTGGATCGGCACATCGATCGGTGAGATTTTTGCCCGCGTCGGCGACGGCGGTGGCCCGCCGCTCCTGCTGCTGCACGGCCATCCCCAGTCCAACGTCATGTGGCACCGCGTGGCGCCGTTGCTGGCGTCGCATTTTACCCTCGTGATCGCCGACCTGCCCGGCTACGGCTGGTCCGCGGTGCCGCTGGCGCAGCCCGATCACACCCCCTACACCAAGCGCGCCATGGCGGTTGCCATGATCCAGGCCATGGAAACGCTTGGCTTCGAACGCTTCAGGCTCGCCGGTCACGATCGCGGCGCTCGCGTCGGCTATCGGCTTGCGCTCGATCATCCCGGCCGGCTCGACCAGCTCGCAGTGCTCGACATCGTGACCACCTCCGACATGTGGCGGCGCATGGATGCGCGGCTAGCGGCACGCGCCTGGCATTGGCTGTTCCTGTCGCTAGCGGAGCCGTTTCCCGAGACGCTGATCGGTCACGATCCAAAATTCTTCTTCGATTATCGCGCCGCGGCCGGCGCCAAGGGCAAGGAGGTTTCGATCTTCGATCCGAGTGCACTGGCCCATTACCACGCCGCCTATGATGACCCGCTCCGCATCCACGCCATGTGCGAGGATTATCGCGCTGGCCGTACCACCGATTTGGCTCACGATGAGGCCGACCGCACGGCCGGGAAGACCATCGGCTGTCCAGTACTGACGCTGTGGGGATCGAGCGGGCTCCCGGCCAATGCCGGCCTCGACGTGCTGGCTTGTTGGCACGACTGGGCACCGGATCTGCGCGGCTCGGCCATCGACAGCGGCCATTATCTGGCGGAAGAGAATGCGGCGGCAACGGCGCAGGCGTTGCTGGAGTTCTTCGGCGCGGGATAAACTCACCGCGCCATGACCGAGCTCGACCGCCAGACCGCCTTTTCCGGTACCCGCAACGTCGCCGAGCGCTTGCGCTTCGACGCCCGGCGGCTCGAAGCCTATCTGCACGATCAGATCGCGGACTTTGCCGGGCCGGTCGCGGTCAGCCAGTTCAAGGGCGGCCAATCCAATCCGACCTATCTCGTTGAAACTCCGCTGCGGCGCTACGCGCTGCGGCGCAAGCCGCCGGGAAAGCTGTTGCCTTCGGCGCATGCCGTCGACCGCGAATACCGCGTCATCAGCGCGCTCTTTCGGCAAGGATTTCCGGTGGCCGAGCCCCTCGCCTATTGCGCCGAAGAGACCGTTATCGGCACGGCGTTCTTCGTCATGGCCTATGTCGAGGGCCGCGTCTTCTGGGAACCGCAGATGCCGGCGTCCACTATCGCCGAACGCGCGCACATCTATGACGCCATGAACGCAACGCTGGCGCGGCTGCACAGCTTCGATCCGGCCAAAGTCGGACTTGGCGACTACGGCCGCGGCGAAAATTACGTGGCGCGGCAGGTGGAGCGCTGGTCGAAACAATATCGTGCGTCGGAAACCGCGCGCATCGAGGATATGGAGCGGCTGATCGCCTGGCTGCCGGCGCATTTGCCACCGAGCGAGGCGCCGCGCCTCGTGCACGGCGACTACCGGCTCGACAACATGATTATCGCGCCCGATGCAGCGACAATCTCTGCCGTGCTCGATTGGGAACTCTCGACGCTCGGCGATCCGCTCGCCGATTTCTCCTACCATTTGATGGCATGGCACATGCCGCATTCGCAGGCCGGTACCGGCTCGCTCCTTGGCTTCGATCTTGCCGCGCTCGGCATCCCGACGCTTGCCGATTATGTCGACGCCTACGTGGCGCGGACCGGTCTCGACCCGCGGCCCTTTCTGCCGGTTTATTTCGCCTACAATTTCTTCCGCCTCGCCGCGATCATGCAGGGCATCGCTGGACGGGTGCGCGACGGCACCGCAACGAGCGCCTATGCGGCCGCCAAGGCCGACCTCGTGCGCCCGCTCGCGGCCAAGGGCTGGGAATTCGCCCGGCAGGCCCCCCCATGAAGACCTTTGCCCTCGCGCTCGGCTCCGGCGGCGCACGCGGGCTGGCGCATATCGCGGTCATCGAGGCGCTCGATGAGATGGGCGTGAAACCCGTGGCCGTGGCGGGCACCTCGATCGGCGCGCTGATCGGCGCCGCCTACGCCACGGGAATGAGCGGCAAGGACCTCCGCCACCATGTGCTGGCGATCGCGCATGGTCGCGGCGAATTGCGGCGGCGTTTCATGAAGGCGCGCGCCGGCACTCTGAGCGATTTGTTTGCCGGCGCAATCAGCCGGGCAACGCAAATGGACGCCGAAAAAGCCTGCAACCAATTCCTGCCGGAAGCGGTGCCACCGGATTTTTCGATGCTCAAAATCCCACTGACAGTCATGGCGACCGACCTGCACCGCCGCGAGGAAGCGCTCCTGTCGGCCGGACCGCTGCGCCCCGCGCTCGCCGCCTCGATAGCCATTCCGGGAATTTTCCAGCCGGTCTTGCTGGATGGACGCGTTCTGATCGACGGCGGGACCACTAACCCACTGCCCTACGACAAGCTCGCAGGGCGCGCCGATGTCATCGTCGCGGTCGACGTATTCGGCACGCCGATGGCGGAACGTACCGACATGCCAAGCATCTGGGAAAGCCTTTACATCACAGTACTGGTCATGGGCAGCGCCATTCTCGCCGCCAAATTGCGCCATGCCCGGCCCGACCTTGTTATCCGGCCGAATGTGGGCCTGTTTCGCGGCATGGACTTTTCCCAGGCCAGTTCGATCATCCGCGCCGGCGAAGCGGCGAAGGCCGAGATGAAGGAAAAGCTTGGCGCGTTGCTGGCGGCGTAATTCACCTGCGTTCGCGGAAAAATTCTTGCAACAGGCTTGCGGCCTCCGCTTCTGCCAGTCCGCCATAGACTTCGGGCCGGTGATGGCAGGTCGGCGACGCGAAAAACTTCACACCGTTGTCGACCGCGCCGCCTTTGGCATCGGGGGCGCCGTAATAGAGCCGGCGGATACGGGCGAATGCGACCGCGCCGGCGCACATGGCGCAGGGCTCGAGCGTGACATAGAGGTCGCAATCGTCGAGGCGTTCGGAGTTCAGCCGGTGCGACGCCTCACGGATGGCGATCATTTCGGCATGGGCGGTCGGATCCCGCTCGGCGAGCGTGCGATTGCCGGCACGCACGATGACCTCGCCGTTACGCACAATGACGCAACCGACAGGCACCTCGCCGCAGTCACCGGCGGCGCGGGCTTCTGCCAGGGCCATATCCATGAAAGAGGGCATTTTCGTCATGACCGAGCAATGACCCGGCCATCCACGTCTTTGTCCGTTGCGGTGTATAAGGACTTGGATGCCCGGCACAAGCTTGCACTTGGGCCGGCCGGAGGCCGGACCCGGGTGGCCGGGCATAACAGTACAGAAGGCAAATGACCCCTGACCCTGAGCACAAACCCGGCGAACGCATCGCCAAGGTGATCGCGCGCGCGGGCCTCGCGTCGCGCCGCGAGGCCGAGGAATGGATCGCCGCCGGCCGCATCGCCGTCAACGGTGCCGTGATCGATTCGCCCGCGCTCAACGTCACCGCAACCGACAAGATCAGCGTCGATGGTACTGCGCTGCCCGTCCGCGAGCGCACGCGGCTTTTCCTTTATCATAAACCGCGCGGGCTTTTGACCACCCGGGTCGACCCGCGCGGACGGCCGACCATATTCGAGAAACTGCCGCCAAACCTCCCGCGGCTGATCAGCGTCGGCCGGCTCGACTTCAACACCGAAGGGCTTCTTCTCCTCACCAATGACGGTGCGCTGGCGCGGGTCCTGGAGCTGCCTGCCACCGGCTGGTTGCGGCGCTATCGCGTGCGCGCGCATGGCGCGGTCAACCAGGCGCAACTCGACCAATTGCGCAAAGGCGTCACCATTAGCGGCATTCGCTACGGCACGATCGAGGCTGACCTTGAGCGCGTGCAGAACTCGAACTTGTGGCTCGGCTTTGCCATCCGCGAGGGCAAGAACCGCGAAGTGCGCAATGTGCTCGGTCATCTCGGGCTGACGGTGACGCGGCTCATTCGCGTCTCGTTCGGCCCGTTCCAGCTCGCCGAGCTCGAACCGGGCGCGGTCGAGGAAGTGCCGACGCGTGTGCTACGCGAGCAACTCGGCGACAAGCTCGGCGCGCTGGCGGCGGCGGATTTTTCCGCACCCATAGCGGCAACGCCGCCGGCACTGCGAGAGCCTCGAACCGTTCGCGAACCCCGAAATTTTCGCGAGCCGCGAAATCTCCGCGAACCTCGAAAGGGTGTCGCCCCGCTGGAAGCAACCGGTAGCAAGGCGAAAGAGCGAAAGTCCCCAGACCATGCCTGGCGCGCCCACGAGGCGGATCTTACGACCAAAAAACTGCGCCGCAAATTTCACGGCGACCAGCGCGGCACCGAAAAGCGCCAACGCCCGGCCGGCGAATTACGCTCTGGTTTATTGCAGGATCGCAAAGGCCGTCCCGTCGCGGTCGAGCGCTACGGCCAGCCTCCGGCGCCGCAAGCACGTCAGGTGCCACGTCAAGGAGCGCGTCAAGAACGGCGCGAAGAGCCCGGCGAGAAGCGTCCGAGCAAATATCAACGCGCGCATGGCCGCAATCGGTCGCCCGATCGCGCGTCCGGCCCGCGGCCGCGCCAGCCCCGCGGCAGAAAATAATGCGCGTCGTCGGCGGACGGCTGGGTGGACGCCCGCTGGCCGGGCCGAAATCGAAATCGATCCGTCCGACCGCGGATCGTTTGCGCGAGTCATTGTTCAACATTCTTCGCCACGCTAACGGCGATCCGGTCAGCGGCGCGCGCGTGCTGGACCTGTTTGCCGGCACCGGCGCGCTCGGCATCGAAGCGGCCTCGCAGGGCGCGGCTTTCGTGCTGTTCGTCGAGGATGGCGCCGAAGCGCGCGCGCTCATCCGCGAGAACGTCGCCGCGCTCGGCCTCGGCGGCAGCACCCGCCTGTTCCGCCGTGACGCCACCAAGCTCGGCCCGGCGCACCCGGTCGAGCCATTTTCACTTGTTTTTCTCGACCCGCCCTACGGCCAAAATCTCGCCGAAAAGGCGCTCGCTTCCGCGCGCCAGGGCGGCTGGTTGTCGCCGGAGGCTTTGATCGTGGTCGAAGAGGCGACCAAGGCCCGCTTCGCCGCGCCTGAGGGTTTTAGCGAACTCGAACGACGTGCCTACGACGACACTGAGTTTGTGTTTTTGCAATTCAGTTCGGCGTAATACCGGCGTCGTGGACCACCTTGGCCCAGCGTGCCACTTCGTCGGCCTGGAATTTGGCGAGATAGTCCGGCGTGCGCTGCTCCGGCGGAACGATCTCGAGGCCGAGGTCTTCCAGCCGTTTGCTGACCACCGGATCGTCGAGGCTATCGCTGATCGCCTTGTTGAGTTTTACCACGACAGCGGACGGCGCGCCCTTCGGCAGGAAAAAAGCATTCCAGACGCTGGCTTCAACGCCGGGCAGGCCCTGCTCGCCGGTGGTGGCCAGGTCGGGAATGATTTTCACCCGCCGCGGCGACATCACGGCGATGCCTTTGACCTCGCCCTGCTTGGCCAGTGCCGCGCCGGTCTGGATGGTGGAGCACATGTAATCCAGGCGCCCGGCGATCAAATCCTGCTGCGCCGGCCCCTCGCCGCGATAGGGCACGTGGGTGACGGTGACGCCCATCGCCGTATTGAGCAGAACGCAGGGTAGATGGGTGCCCGAGCCGACGCCGGCCGAGCCGAATTGCATCTTGGCCTGATTGGCTTTCACATAAGCGATAAACTGCTGGAGATTTGCAACCGGCAGATCCTTGCGTGCGATCAGAATCCGCGGGGATTCCGTCGCCAATCCCACCGGCGTGAAATCGGCGACGGAATTATACAGGGGCGCCTTGTACAGCGACTGGCTGAAGGCCTGGGTCCCGCTGTTGCCGATCAGCATGGTGTAGCCATCAGGCTCGGATCTGGCGACGTGCTCGGCGCCGGTCATGCCGGCCGCGCCGCCCATATTGTCGACGACGATCGGTTGACCGAGGTGTTCGCTCATGCCCTGGGCCTGGATGCGGGCGCTGACATCGACGCCGCCGCCGGCGGCGAACGGCACGACGAGGGTGACGGGGCGGGACGGCCAGTCTTCGGCAAAAGCCACGGCCGACAACGAGAGGAGCGCAATCAGCGCACAAGCAAAGACTCTGTTTCCTGTCATTGGTAGTCCTTTATGCCTTCATCCACGTGCGACCATCGCTACTCTGCGGTGATCCCCGCCGCCTTCACGGCGCCGCTCCAGATCTTGATCTCACTCTCGACGAATGTCTGCAAATATTGCGGCGTGCGATGATCCGGCGGCGGCAGCGCAGCGCCGAGCTCGCTCACACGCTGTTGTACCGCGGGCTTATCCATCGCAGCCAGAACCGCCGCATTGAGCTTGTTGACGATCGGAGCCGGCGTCGCCTTCGGCAGGAAGATCGCATTCCAGCCATAGGCCACGACACCATTGAGCCCCTGCTCCTGCGCGGTGGCGATATCAGGCAGCGCCGGCGAGCGCTCGCGGCCGAGCACAGCGGGCGCCTGAATCTGATGACTTTCGATCTGCGCCTTGGCGGTCGTCACTGTCGGGCACATGTAGTCGATCCGCCCGGCCAAGAGATCCTGCATCGCCGGGCCAAGCCCGCGATAGGGGACGTGGGTGACCTGGACACCGATGGCGACGTCGAACAAGGCGCACGCCAAATGTGAGCCGGTGCCCGTCCCCGGCGAGCCATATTGCATCTTGGCTTGGTTCGCTTTCACGTAGGCGACGAACTCCGACAAATTGGCGGCGGGAATGCCGGCGCGCGCCGTGAGGATTAAGGGCTGCTGCGCCACCAGCGCGACCGGTGCGAAATCGGCCGCCGCATCATAGGGAGGGGTCTTGTGCAAAAGCTGCGCCTGCCCGTTGGGCGATTCCCCGCCGAACAAAATCTGATAGCCGTCGGGATCGGCCCGGGCGACGCGCGTGGCGCCGGTCATGCTGCCGGCGCCGGGAACATTTTCGACAATGACCTGGTGGCCAAGAATATCGGATAGCGCCGCGGCATAGACGCGTCCCAAAGTGTCATAGACGCCGCCCGGCGCGAACGGCACCACCATCGTGATCGTGCGGTCGGGCCAGTTTTGCGCGCGGCCAGGCCCGACCGTCGCTATAGTCATTGCGGCAACGCAAAGCCAACGCTTCCAATTCATCACGTCCTCCCGAATTCTTGTCAGCGACGGCCGAACAGCCGCTCGATGTCGGTGAGCTTCAGCTCCACGTAAGTCGGCCGGCCATGATTGCACTGGCCGGAATTCGGCGTCGCTTCCATTTCGCGCAAGAGCGCATTCATTTCCTCTGGCTTGAGCCGCCGCCCCGCCCGCACCGAGCCGTGACAGGCCATCGAGGACGCCACAGCCATCAGGCGACGCTCGAGCGGCAAGGTCTCATCCCATTCGGAGAGATGCTCGGCAAGATCGCGCACGAGCCCGCCGCCGTCGATCTCGCCGAGCAGCGCCGGGGTCTCGCGCAACGCCACTGCGCCGGGGCCGAAGGCTTCGAGCACCAGCCCGTAGCGCGCGAGTTCGGCGGCGCGCGCCACCAGCCGCTCGACGTCGGCCTCGTCGAGCTCGACGATGTCGGGGATCAACAGAAGCTGCCGCGCCACGCCGGTTTGTTCGATGGCAGCCTTGAGCCGCTCATAGACGATGCGCTCATGTGCGGCGTGCTGATCGACGATAACAAGCCCATCGCGCGTCTGCGTGACGATGTAAGTGTCGTGAATTTGTGCTCGCGCGGCGCCGAGCGGATGTTCGAGCTGATCCGCGTCCGGCTCTGCGAGCCCAGTTCCTTGCGCGAAGCCGTCGGGCAAATCGCCGCGCATGTCAGCAACCGGACCGCCAGTGTCGAAAGCGGCCTGTGCCGCCTCGGCGAAGCCGCCTTGCAGCTGCGCGACGGCGCG
Organism: uncultured Alphaproteobacteria bacterium; assembly: GCA_963784325.1. Taxonomy (GTDB): domain Bacteria; phylum Pseudomonadota; class Alphaproteobacteria; order Rhizobiales; family Xanthobacteraceae; genus BOG-931. The sequence goes on from CAWARC010000005.1 coordinate 32,002, forward strand.
ACGCACATCGTATGGCCGCGCCGGCGAACGCCGCCAATCCCAACTACGCTGCGGCGCAGCCGCCGCCGAGCGGAAGGCTGCAATGGTGGCGGAGCCGCCGGTCGTCGCCGCCCGCGTCCCTTCGCGATGGAGTGCGGTCTTGAGCGCATGCACGATCAGCGCGCGGACCAGTCCGGCATTGCGAAAGCGTACTTCGGCCTTGGCCGGATGAACGTTGACGTCGACCTCGCGCGCGTCGAGCGTGACGAACAGCACCGCCAGCGGGTGACGATCGCGCGGCAAGTAGTCGGCGTAAGCCCCGCGGACCGCGCCGATGAGAAGCTTGTCGCGCACCGGCCGGCCGTTGACGAACAGATATTGGCCGAGCGCATTGGCGCGCGTGAGCGTCGGCAGCGCGGCGAAGCCTTCGATGATGACGCCGTCGCGCTCGGCGCTAATCTCCACGGCGTTGGCGCGAAAGTCGGCGCCAAGCACATCGCCGAGCCGCGCCAGCCTCCCGGTCGCGCCGGGCAGCGTCGCGGGAAAGCTCACCGGCGCGCGCTCCTCGCCGGCGAGCGTGAAAGCGACGTCCGGGCGGCTCATCGCGAGCCGCCGCACCACCTCGCGCACCGCTTCGGCTTCGGTGCGGTCGAGTTTGAGGAATTTGAGCCGCGCCGGGGTGGCATAGAACAGGTCGCGCACTTCGACACGGGTACCCTGCCCCAGCGCCGCTGGCTTTACTTCGGATTTGACCCCGGCATCGACTTCGATGGCCCAGGCATGCGGCTCGCGGGCATGGCGCGTTGTGATCGCAAGCCGCGCTACGGCGCCGATCGACGGCAAGGCCTCGCCGCGGAACCCCAGCGTGCGGATCGAAACGAGATCCTCATCGGCGAGCTTTGACGTGGCATGGCGGTCGACGGCAAGCGCTAGATCGGCTCGCGGCATGCCCTCGCCGTCGTCGGCCACGCGAATAAGGCGGCGGCCCCCGCCATCGGTGAAAACGTCGATACGGCTTGCCCCGGCATCGAGCGCGTTTTCGATCAATTCCTTGACGACGCTCGCCGGCCGTTCGACCACCTCGCCCGCAGCAATGCGGTTGACGAGGCTTTCCGAAAGCTGGCGGATTGGCATGGCTGAGTGGGCTGCAGGCGTGAGTTGACGACTCGGCGGTCACCGTAACCCGGATTGAGTCGCGACGAAATCCAGGGCAAAACCCGTCGCGAGAGCGTGGCGGAGTGGGCAATGGTCAATGTGGTGCTTATCGGTTTCGGCGTGATCGCGATTGCGATCGGGGCCGTGCTCTATATCGTCCAATTCCGCCAGGGGCTGCGTGCCGACGCCAGCAAGAAATGGCCGCGGGCGTCGGGCACCGTGATCGCCTCGGTCGTTGAAAAATCGCCGGGGCACCGATGGCGCTACCGTGCAGCGCTGCAATACAGCTATCGCGTCGGTGGCAAGAACTACCAGGCGAACCGCATATTCTGGGGCGGCAATGAAGGCCGTGAGAAACACATGGCGTCCGTGGTTGAAACCTATCCGGCCGGCAGCAATGTGCGGGTCTTTTACGATCCGAAAAACCCCGCCGAGTCGGTGCTCGATCCGATCCAGAACACCGCCTCGCGGCAACTCGTGCTCTATGCGCTGGCGATGGTCACGCTCGGCCTATTTACCGTCACCGGCGGCGTCTACTCGCTGTTCCACTGATTACAGCGTGACGAATTCAAAGCCATCGGCCGGCCGCGCGGCGCGGCTGCAAATGCCGAACCGCAGCAGGGCCTCGCCGTGATCGGCGAGGAAGCGCGCCAAAAGCTGCAACTGATGCAGGCGCAGCGCTTCGGCCAGGAACAGCTTGAACGGCCCGGCAAGATCGATATCGCGCACGGTCATGCGGCAGTTGCCGATCAGCAAATGCCCGGGCGCACCGGACGTTGTATGCAGCGTCTTGATGTTTTTATCGCCGATGAAGGCGGCGAGCCGGCCGCCATTTTCGGCTGGAATGAGCTTGATCCGGTCGAGCGATAGTCCTTGCGCCTGCCACTCCTCACAGTCCAAGGCGACAAACGCGCTGCGTTTTTCATGCAAAGCCACATTGAACATGTTTTGCTCGAACAGCGGGTGATAGGCTTTGCCTTGCATCAGTTCCCGCCAGCGCGTCAGGAGCGCCGCGGACCGGCAGAAAAACAGGCCGCTCGACACGTAAGGCAACGCAGAATCCATCCTGGCTTCCGCCGCGATACGGACCGAAGGCGCCATGGCGGACGCGTTGGTGCCAGATAGCACTTGTCCAAATGAACGCCCGATCGGCTCGGGACAGACGGCGATAGCGACTCCTGCCGAGACCATCGTAGTAAGCACCGCCGCAAAATCGGCGACGCCCACGTCCATCAAAGTGAGATCCGCATCCAGCCAGACGACGACATCGTCCGGGCCGATCTGTTGACCGTTATGCCGAAGGTACGCGAGCAGCGCGGCCTTGCAGTGAAAGGCGCCCTCTGATTCCAGCATCGGCGGACGCTCCAACAGCATGCCGAGGCCGCGCAGAAACCCCGCCTGTGCGCCGTCAAAGCCGAAGTCGCATACCAGCAGGCGCTGACCGGGCATGCACTCGGCGAAGGATTGCAGGCCGACCAGCGTGGAGTTGAAAAACGCGGCGTCGCTTCCGGTGACAAAGATGATTTTCATCGCGCCATGCTGTAATGACGAGCAGCCATCCTATCAATCGAACGACGGGCGGACCCGGCGCAGGTGCTTGACGCCGCCGCGGCGCTTCTTGCCTTCGATGCGGCGCTCGCGCGAGGCCTTGGTCGGCCTCGTCGGCCGGCGCCGGATCGGCGCGACCGCGGCACGGCGGATCAGGTCGAGAAGGCGATCGAGCGCGTCCTCTCGGTTACGCAGTTGCGTGCGGTGACGTTGCGCAATGATAACCAGAACGCCGTCGCGGGTGAGCCGCGAGCCGGCAAGTCGCTCCAGCCGCGCACGCACGTCGCCCGGCAGCGACGGCGAATGCCGCACGTCGAAACGAAGCTGCACCGCAGTTGAAAGCTTATTGACATTCTGGCCGCCCGGGCCCGAGGCGCGCACGAACTGCTCGTCGATCTCGCGCTCGTCGATCTCGATATGGCCGGTGACGCGAAGCATGGCGCGTCACCGTAGCCCTAATTCCTGCTCAGCGTAATTCGGAATTTGCCGCTGACATCGGCGAGCGCGCCATGGGCGTAAGCCGGGCACCTAAGCCTGCCGTAGCGTCTGGCGCGGCGGCTGAGGCGACGCCCTCGGGCCTGCCCACGACCGTAACCAGCATGCCGTTGTCGAGGAGCCGTTTGGCGACGCGCTTGGCGTCATCGAGCGTGACCGCGTCGATCATCGCAGTGCGGCGCTGGAAATAATCGATACCGAGATTGTCGAGCTGCAATTGCACCAAAAGCGAAGCAATCTTGGTCGAGGTATCGAGGTTGAGCGCAAACGAGCTGGTGACGTAGTTTTTGGCCTCGGCGAGCTCCGCAGCGGTCGGACCATCTTCCGCAAAGCGATGGATTTCCTTCTGGATGAGATCGACCGTCTCCCCGGCACGGTCGGCGCGGGTGGCGGTGCCGCCGAGAAATACCGCGGAATGGTCGAGCCACACCAGGCTATTGGAGACCGAATAAGCAAGGCCGCGCTTCTCGCGCACTTCCTGATAGAGCCGGGAATCCGACGAACCGCCGCCGAGAATGTGATTGATGAGATATGCGGCCATGAAATCCGGATCTTTGCGCGCAAGGCCGGGACCACCGAAATCGACCACAGTCTGCGGCACGTCGAGGCTGACGTTGATCTGACGGCCGAGGCCGGCCGGCACGACGTTGGCGACCGGCATCAGGTCGGGCTTTGCCGGCAGCGCACCGAACACGCGATCGAGCAACGGCTTCAAGGTTTCCGGATCGATGTCGCCGACCACGGCGACTTTCAGGTTTTGCCGCGCCAGCACGCGATGCGTATAGGCCTTCAGATCGTCGATGGTGATGGCGCGCAGCGTTTCCGGGGTGCCGCTGACCGGCCTGCCGTAGGGATGGCCCGCGAAGGCGGTTTCCCACCAGCGCCGGCTGGCGATGTCGCCGGGACTCGTCGTCGCGCGGCGCAGCATCGACAGGATCTGCGCCCTGTTAAGCTCGACGTCGGCGGCATCGAAGCGCGGCGCAGTCAATGCCAACCGCAACAGGTCGAAGGCTTGGTCGCGGTTATCCGTGAGCGTGCGCAGCGAGCCGCCGAGATTGTCGCGGCCGGCGGAAAAATCCATCTCGATGGCCCGGCGCTCGAGCGCGTCGGCGAAAGCTTTTGAATCGAGATCGCCCGCGCCCTCGTCAAGGAGCGACGCGACCAGATTGGCGGTACCCCCTTTGCCAGGCGGGTCCTGGACCGAGCCGCCGACGAAAGCAAAATTCACCGCGATCAGCGGGACCGCCGGCTCCTGCACCAGCCAAGCCTCGATGCCGCCGGGACTGACGACACGCTGGATGGTGGTGGCGTGGGCCGGGAGCGCAGTCACCGTCAGTGCCAGCACCGCTGCCGCTGTCTGTCGGGACGCGACCAGACGTCCGAGTGACCCGGTCAAAGCGCGCGCGAAAGCATTCACGAGTGGCTCTCCTGAGGCTGCAGACTCCGCACGAGATAGCCGGTCACCGACCGGCGACGGTCGAGCCAGGCTCGCGCGGCTTGTTGCACGTCATCCGCAGTCACCGCGCGGATGCGGTCGGGCCAGGTGCGGACCGTGTCGACGGTCTGCCCGGTCGCCAGCGCCGAGCCGTACCAGCGCGCTAAAGTGACCTGATTGTCCTGCGCATAGACGGCGTCGGCGATCAGCCGGGTCTTGGCGCGATCAAGCTCGTCGGCGGAGATACCGTGATCGATCACGTCGTTGAGCACGCCGTCGATACCCGTCTCTACATCCCGCAGCGAGACGCCGGGTTTCGGCGCGCCGTAGACGCCGAACTCGGCATAGTCGAGCGCAGTGCCGGAGTAATAGGCGCCGGCGTTGAGCGCGATGCCCTTATCGACGACCAGAGTCCGGTACAGCCGGCAATCCTCGCCGCTGCCGAGCACGTGGGCGAGCACATCGAGCGCCTCGCTCTCGCCGGGCTTGGCGGTGGTTTCCGAGGGCACCAGATAGTCGCGGCTGAGGCTCGGCTGCTCGACGCGCGGATCGGCGAGCGTGACCGTGCGTGGCGCCTCTTGCTGTGGCTCCATCGGCCGCTGCCGCAGATTGGTCGGTGCGCGGTCGGCGACCTTGCCGTAGGTTTCCTCGGCGTCAGCCTTGACCTCGTCGGGCGTGACGTCGCCGGCGACGACGACGACGGCATTATTCGGCGTGTAGAAACGCCGATAAAACGCCAGCGCATCGTCACGGTCGAGCTTCTCAATTTCGTGCCGCCAGCCGATCACCGGACGGCCATAGGGATGGTTGAGGTAGAGCGCGGCGTCCATTTGCTCGCTCAAGCGCGCGCCGGGATTATTGGCCACCCGCATATTCTGCTCTTCGAGCACCACCTTCAGCTCGGGCTCCACCACGTCGTCACTGAGCACCAGACCGGTCATGCGGTCGGCTTCGAACGCCATCATCTCCTTGAGATGCGCGCGCGGCACCCGTTGAAAGAAGCCGGTATAGTCGCTGCCGGTAAAAGCGTTTTCCTGGCCGCCGATCTCGGCAACGTCCTGCGAGAATGTGGCGCCGGGATTCTTCGCGGTGCCCTTGAACATCAGATGCTCGAGAAAGTGAGCGAGGCCGGATTTCCCCGGTGTCTCGTCAGCGGCGCCGACCTTGTACCAGATCATATGAGTGACGACCGGCGCGCGATGATCGGGAACCACGACAACCTGCAGCCCGTTCGACAAGGTGAAGCTCGTGACCTCCGGCCCGGTGGCGGCCCGCGCGCCGCTCGCAGGACCTAAGGCGGCGCAGGCAAGCGCGAGAACGATCAGCAGTGTTTTGGACAACACATCACCTCCGCGAGCTGAAAGCGCGCCCGAGCACAATTCGACGTTTACGCGTTAGATCTGGATCCTGCCGTCCAGTCAGGTCCACAGGGTTTTCAGCACCGCGCCACGTGCAAACCGGCCCCGACAGCCGTGCTCGCTACGTTCAATCCTACCGCGTCGGCTCCATACGCTCGCCGAGCGTCGGCGGCTTGTAGATCTTTTTCTCCGGCACGATGCCATAAGGCTGATCCGGGGACGGCGTCTGATAGCCGGGCGGCGGATCGGTCAGGCTCACCCGCGGCGGTTCGCCCGTGAATGTGCCGTAGTCTTCCTGCTTGAGCCAATCGAAGCTGAAAACGCCGGGCTTCTTGGCGCCAAGCTCAGACGGCGAACTCTGATCGTTGGTACCCGGCGGATTGACTGCGTTGAGTTCATTCGGGCGCAGCGGCCGGGAGGAATCGGTGACGTAGTCAGGGGCGGGCCGCACGGTGTCGTCGCTTTTCGCTGCAGCGCGAGCCCTAATTTCCGGGTCGACGGGCCAGTTCGGAGCCGGCGGCCCGTTGGACGATTGCGGCGGCGGCAGATCGCGGGTCGGCGGCACCACCAGCGGCGAACGCTCGCTGTAATTGATGCCGTATTGCGGCGCGAACGGATCGTGCAAGCCGAGCGTATTCATAAACTTGTCGGTGAAGGACTCTTTCGAGGAGACATCATCGTCGCCCGCGCGCGCCACCGAACAGGCGCCGCAAACGGCAAACGCCACGGCGCCAGACAGCGCAATGGTCAGGAATTTCGCCCGGCGAATATTGCGGCCATCAATGGCGTGGCCGGCGGTTCGATTTTGCGGCATGCCCTCACCCGACGTGCCCGGCGTTAACCAGCATCCCATTTGCCGATGTCCCGCATCAGCAAAGAAAACCATACCCGGCGGCAGGTTTAACGACGCGATCAGGGCGCTTTTGCGGCGCCCCCACCCAGCAAGGATTCATACAACAGTCCCACCACCCCCGCAACAATGGCCGCATCGGCGAGGTTAAAGACGTACCAGCGGAACGTAAAACCGGGTGTCTCGATGTGGAACAGCACGAAATCCATGACGCCGGGCCAATGCAACCGGTCGACCGCATTGCCTATCGCGCCGCCGATAATCAGGCCGAGCGCCACGGCAGTCAGGCGCGTCGGTGAGCGCGTCAGCCAAACCCACAGGAAGACGATCGCCGCCACTTTGAAGGCGAACAGCGCCCAGGTGCCGACCGGACCCTGTTGCTGAAACAGACCGTAACTGATCCCGGTATTCCAGGTCAGCACCAGATCGACATAAGGCATCACCGCGACCGAGCCGTGATTGGCGAGCTCGAAGTCGTATAACAGCCAAAACTTCAAGGCCTGGTCGGCGATCGCGGTGATCGCCGCGATCGCAAGGCCGAAGGCGCTGAGCCGGCCCCACACATAGGACCTCGCCGGCCGACTTTGCGTCGCGTCTGTCATTCCTTGCCGCCCCTACTCGGCTGCCGTCCGCATTGCTTCCCATTCGCGCAGCGCCTGCGCGTCGCGCGGCGTCACATCGGGAAACTGCGGATCGAGGCCGACGGAGGGAGAGATCTTCCACGACCGCGCGCATTTCTTCCCCTGCGCCAACTCCGGAACGACGGCGACGCCAGGCACGTCCGGCAGGCGGAACGCCTCCGGAGGCCCCTCGCCCTCGACCAGCGCTGCGCCCGAGGTAATGCACAGTTCGGCGAGATCGGCGTCGACCACCGCCGCGAACAGATCGGGGTCGGCGATGTAGACGAGCGGATGCGCTTCGAGCGATGAGCCGATGCGCTTGGCGGCGCGTTCGAGCTCCAGCGCGCCGGTGACGACGCGGCGCACGTTACGCAACTTGCGCCATTTCTCCACAAGCGCCTCGTTTCGCCAGGATGGCGGCACCTGCGGAAACGGCTCGAGATGAACCGACTGCGCATCCGGCTCGCGGGCGAGCCACGCTTCCTCGGCGGTGAAGCAAAGCATCGGGGCGAGCCAGCACACCGTGGTGCGGAACAAATGGTCGAGCACGGTGAGGCAGGCCCTGCGGGTCTTCGAGGAATACGGATCGCAGTAGAGCGCGTCCTTGCGGATATCGAAGTAGAACGCGGAAAGATCGACCGTCATAAAGGCGCTGAGCGCGGCGAAGATGCGCTTGTAGTCGAAATCCGCATACGCCTGACGAACGAATGGATCGAGCTCGGCAAGGCGATGTAGCATCAGCCGCTCGAGTTCCGGCATTTTCTCGACCGCGACGCGGTCGGCGGCTTCGTAATGCGCCAGATTGCCGAGCATCCAGCGCAGCGTGTTGCGCAGCTTGCGATAGGTATCGACGGTGGTTTTGAGGATCTCCGGTCCGATACGCAGATCGTCGGCGTAATCGGCCGCGCACACCCACATGCGGAGAATGTCGGCGCCCGCCTGTTTGATCACGTCCTGCGGCGCGGTGACGTTGCCGAGCGATTTCGACATTTTGCGCCCGTCCTCGTCGAGCACGAAACCATGGGTGAGCACGATATCGAACGGCGCGCGGCCGCGCGTGCCGCAGCTTTCCAGCAGCGAAGACTGAAACCAGCCGCGATGCTGATCGGAGCCTTCGAGATACATCACCACCTCGTCGCCGCCGTCGGCCTTGCGTTTGATGTGGGCGAGAGCCGGAAAGGCGCGCGGGTCTTCCAGCACGAAGGCATGCGTCGAGCCGGAATCGAACCAGACATCGAGAATATCGTCGACTTTCTGCCAGCCCTCATTGGCGAGCTTGCCGAGGAACCGTTCGCGCGCACCCGGCGCGTACCAGGCGTCGGCGCCCTCCTCCTCGAAGGCCTCGACGATGCGAACATTGACCTCGGGATCCTGCAAGATGTCGACCGAACCGTCCGGCTTCTCCCTGATGAACAGCGCGATTGGCACCCCCCAGGCGCGCTGGCGCGAGATCACCCAATCGGGCCGGCTCTCGATCATGCCGGTGATGCGGTTCTCGCCGGCCGCCGGCACCCAGCGCGTCGTCTTGATCGCGGCCAGCGCGCGATGCCGCAGCGTGTCGTGGCGCCGGTCAATATCCTTATCCATCGCAATGAACCATTGCGGCGTATTGCGGAATATGACCGGCTTCTTGGAGCGCCACGAATGCGGGTATTGATGCTTGAGGCGGGCGCGCGCGAGCAGCATGCCGGCGTCGATCAAAGCCTTGATCACCGCCTCGTTGGCGTCGCCCTTCTCGCCCTTCTCGGTGATCACCCGCTTGCCGGTGAATCCCGGCGCCTGATCGGTGAAGCGGCCGTCGGCGTCGACGGTGTAGGGGATGTTCGTGTTGATGCCTTGCGCGGCCAGCTTTGGCGAATTCGCGGTCCAGACGTCGAAATCCTCGCGTCCGTGTCCGGGCGCGGTATGGACAAAGCCAGTGCCGGTATCGTCAGTGACGTGGTCGCCGGCAAGGACCGGCACCTTGAAGCCGTAGCCTTGGTTGAATTTGTGCAGCGGATGCGCACAGACGATCTTCGCCAAGTCGTCCGCTTCGATTTTCCGCAGCCGCTTATAGGCCGTCACCCGCGCTTGACGTAGCACGTCGAGCGCGAGCTTGTCGGCGAGAACGAGCAAGTCTCCGTTCTTCGCCCAGTTGTCGGACGGCGCGTCGGTGACTTGATAGAGACCGTATTCAATGCGTGGCGAATAGCTGATGGCACGGTTGCCGGGAATGGTCCAAGGTGTAGTCGTCCAGATGACGATATGAGCGTTCCGGCGAACAAGATCATCGATAGCGTCAAGACTCCTTGCGTGTTGCCCAGCCCAATCGGCAAGAGCTGAATCGTCGAATATCGTTTCACCTGTTTCTTCATTCACGCTGATCTTGGAACCGACAGGGACCATCTTCGCACTGGTGTCACTTCCCACAACCGGAAACTTCACCCACACCGTATCGCTGACGTAATCCTCGTATTCGACCTCCGCCTCGGCGAGCGCGGTCTTCTCCACCACCGACCACATCACCGGCTTACTGCCGCGATAAAGGGTGCCGTTGGCGGCGAACTTCATCAGCTCACGGGCGATCTGCGCCTCGGCGTAATAATCCATCGTGGTATAGGGATGCGCCCAATCGCCGGTGACGCCGAGCCGGATGAATTCGGCGCGCTGCACCTCGATCCAGTGCGCGGCGAAGGCTCGGCATTCGCGGCGGAATTCGACTAAGGCCGCGGCATTGGAAAAATCCGGCTTCGGCTTGCCCTTGGCGCGGTAATTCTCCTCCTCGATCTTCCACTCGATCGGCAGCCCGTGACAGTCCCAGCCCGGCACGTAATTCGAATCGTAGTCGAGCATCTGCTGGCTGCGCGTCACCACGTCCTTGAGGATCTTGTTGAGCGCGTGGCCGATATGGATGTTGCCGTTGGCGTAAGGTGGGCCGTCGTGCAGGACGAAGCGTGGCCGGCCCTTGGCCGCGGCGCGCAACGCCCCGTAAAGGTCGAGCTTCGCCCAGCGCGCCAGGATCTGCGGCTCCTTCTGCGGCAAGCCGGCGCGCATCGGGAAGTCGGTCTTGGGCAGAAACAGCGTTTCCGAGTAATCGCGCGCTTTACTGTCGGTCACTTGGGGGTCCGGGTTGGGCTGCGCCTTCTAACAAGCCGGTTGCGCTGCGGAAAGGGTCTCCAGCCCCGCATTCCCGGGGGGCTGGGGAACGACCGCTCCGACCCGGCGTTGCCATGGATATGGGCGCGGAAGCGGCTTGATGGCCTCGGGCCGACGGAGGGTTATGTGGAGTATATCCGGGCCAAACGCGAAGTCCGCCATGCGCTGGTGATCAGCGATCCGCAACCGGTCGACAGCGTTAAGAACGTTTGGGCGTCAGCCGGCATGGCCGCGAACATCGGTATATTCCTCCTGTTGTTCGGGGCTTTCCTCTATATCGGCCGCGCCATCCTGTTGCCGGTGCTGGCCGCCGCGGTGATCGCACTCACGCTGGCGCCCCTGGTCAAGGCGGCCAAACGGGTCGGCATTTCGCCTTGGCTGACGGCGCTGGTAATTCTCGTGTTCGGCCTCGGCGCGCTCAGTCTGTTGGCGACGGCGCTGGCCGGCCCGGTCAGCCAATGGATCGGCCGCGCACCGGAGATCGGCGCCTCCATCCAGCAAAAGCTCTCGGTGCTGGATCAGCCGCTGGCGGCGCTCCACGAGCTCGAGGGATCGCTGTTCGGCAGCAATAGTACCGGCCTGGGCGTCAGTGCCCCCAATGTGGTGCTGCCCGTCGTCGCCTTTCTCACGCCTGCCGCGGGCGAGCTGTTGCTGTTCTTCGTCACGCTTTTTTTCTTCCTTGTCGGCCAGATCGATCTGCGCAATCACGCCGTTGCGATGTTCGCCAACCGCGATTCCAAGCTGCGGTTTTTGAAAATCATGCACGACATCGAGCGCAATCTCGCCGGCTATCTCACGGTGGTGACGATCATCAATGTCGCGGTCGGCGTCATTGTCGCCATCGGCGCTTGGCTCGTCGGGTTGCCCAGCCCGGCGATCTTCGGACTATTGGCGGCTTTGTTGAATTACGTTCCCTATATCGGCCCGGCCGTCATGGTGGTCGCCCTGTTCGGCGTCGGCTTGGTGACGTTCCCCTCGCTGAGCCACGCCTTTATCGCGCCGCTCGGGCTGATTGCCGTCACCACCACGGAAGGGCATTTCGTCACCCCGACCATCATCGGCCGCCGGCTCACGCTTAATCCGCTTCTGGTGTTCTTGGCCTTGGCATTTTGGACCTGGATGTGGGGGCCGTTCGGCGCGGTGCTTGCGGTGCCGTTCTCGATCGTCGGGCTCGTCGTTTTTAATCATCTGGTGCCGGCCGAGGAGGTCAAACTTCCTGACTGAATTGGGCTTTTTCGCCTTTGATATTTATCAATGGAACTTATCGCGAAGCTGGGTGATTATCCGGGCAATCCGACATCCTTATTTTATGGAGCAACGGGATGAGCAGCGCCTCGACGGTTTCTTCGAACTTGCGCGAGAGCGTCAGTGACGCTGGCGAAGGCGTGCGCGAAATCGGCAAAGCCGCCGCCGACGCTTCGCCCGACATCCAGAAGGATTTGCAGGCGTTGCGTGACGATTTCGCCCGGCTTGCGGAACAGGTCAGCGGCATCCTGACCAACAAGGGTAACGCGGCCTGGCAGCGCGCCAGATCGAGCGTCGATGATGTCGTTTCCGACGCCCAGGAGCGCGGGCGCGAGGCCGCCGACGCCATGCGCGACGTCTCCGACAATTTCGTCGAAGCGATCGACGAGTCGATCAAGAACCGTCCCTATGCCACGCTCGCGATCGTGGCCGGCCTCGGCTTCCTGTTCGGTGCGACGTGGCGCAGATAGAGGCTGGCGCAGAGAACCGACCTGACAGACCTGCGTTGGGCGGGGCATGCGATGTTTAAAGCTTTTACGCGTGAGATCACGCTGTCGATCCAAGCCAAGAATGGCGCAAGCGTTGCCGTCATGGTCTGGCTTGCCATTATGGCGTTGGCGTTAATCGCCGCCTTCGTTTTTCTCTGCGTGGCCGGCTACGACTGGTTCGCCGTCAAGTTCGGCAGCGTTTTTTCCGGCCTGATCATGACCGGCATATTCCTCGTGATCGGCCTCGTCGCCGCATTGATCAGTGCGCTGATCCGCCGCCGTGTCCGTGAGCGCGCCATCCTCGCCCGCGCCGCGAAGGCGCATTCGCCGTCCTGGCTGCTTGACCCGAAAATCCTCGGCGTCGCCGTGGAGGCCGGCCGCACTATCGGCTGGCAACGATTGGTGCCGCTCGCGCTGCTTGGCATCGTGGCGGCGCAATGGACGCGTGATTATCGCGATCGCGACCGGCCGCAATCTTAAATCGGCGGAAACGCATCGGGCGCACGGCCCAAGACTTCCCGCGCGAGCCGCGCGTCTTCCTGCATCTGCCGGATCAGTTCCTCAGCCGAGGCGAAATTCGCCTCATCGCGAAGGAAGCCGATAAAGGCGACATCCATGGTTGCGCCATACAGGTCGCCGGAAAAGTCGAACAGGAAGATTTCCAGAAGCACCGTGCCGGCATCGAACATCGGACGGCGGCCGAAGCTTGCCACGCCGTCATAGCGGCGACCGCCGACCGCGGCGCGCACGGCGTAGATGCCGCGGCGAAGCCCGCAAGACGGATCAGGCTTCAGGTTAGCCGTAGGGAAGCCAAGTTCGCGGCCGCGCTTGTCGCCGTGGATCACCGTGCCGGAGAGAAACCAGGGATAGCCGAGTAATTCAGCGGCTGCGTCGAGCCGGCCGGAAGCCAGCGCCTCGCGGATCGGCTGCGAGGAAACCGGGCGGCCGCGATCCCGTAGCGGCGGCACAATGTCGACGGCAAAGCCGTGCCGTCTGCCTTCGGCGACAAGAAAGTCCGGCGAGCCGGCCCGGTGCGCGCCGAAATGGAAGTTAAAGCCGATTGCCGCTCCGGCCACGGCGAAACGCTCGACCAGGATGCGCTTGACGAAATCCTCCGCGGACAGGTTTGCCAGCGCCTCGTCGAAAGTGAGCACGATGGCACCATCGAGCCCGGTGGCGGCGAGCAGGCGCAATTTGGTCGTCGCGTCGGTCAGGCGAAACAGCGGCTCGCCGGGATGGAAAAAGGACCGCGGGTGCGGCTCGAAGGTGAGCGCCGCGGCCGGCCGCCCAAGCACTGCGGCCCGCTGCTGCGCCGCCGCGATCACCGCCTTATGGCCGCGGTGCACGCCGTCAAAATTGCCGATGGCGACGACCGCGCCGGCAAGCGCCTCACCCGGCGTGCCGGCGGACGCGGAATCGCACACGACGCGGAAATTCTTCATCGGCATCGGGGGCTGCGATGGTTAAGGACCGGTTTACGGGACGATCCCGAAGTGGTGCCGTCGCATGGGCCGCAAAGTCAAGGGACCGCCGGAAGGGCTTTGGTGGGCTCTGTCCCCCGCAGCGGTTAACTCGCCGTTCAAACACGCGATGTAATTTTGTCCATTATAGAGGGGATGGTCGGGGCAAGAGTGGCCCCGACGCCCTGATCAGCAGACACGGTCGGTCGCCGGTCGTAGGCTTGGGAGCGGGGCCATGGCGCTCGATCCGAAAATGCCGGTGCTCGTGGTCGACGACTACAGCACAATGGTGCGCATCATCCGCAATCTTTTGCGTCAGCTCGGCTTCGAGGACATCGACGACGCCGGCGACGGCGGCGCTGCGCTCGAAAAGATGACCGCCAAGCGCTACGGCCTCGTCATCTCGGACTGGAACATGGAGCCGATGACGGGCTACGACCTGCTATGCCGGGTCCGCGCCAATCCGCAGATCGAGACTACCCCGTTCATCATGGTGACGGCGGAATCCAAGACCGAGAACGTCATCGCGGCGAGGAAGGCCGGCGTGAACAATTACATCGTCAAGCCGTTCAACGCGCAAACGCTCAAAGCCAAGATCGAAGCGGTATTCGCCGAAAAGCCCGAATTCACCGCAACCGTCGAGCAAACGAACGCCGCGACCTTCGTCGGCTCCCGGTCGCTGCGCAACGCCTAATGCGGCGCCAAGCCGCGACCCGTAATCACCAGACAAGTGCCCGCATCACCGCCTTCGGCGCGACGCCGGCGGTTTTGAATATTGCGTTGAGTGCGGCGAGATTAGGCGCGTCGCGTGAGCCGTACTCTTCGGCATGGATGCCAGAGGTCACGAACATATAATCGAGCCCGACGGCAGCGGCGCCTTTGAGATCGGTCCGCACCGAATCGCCGATGGCGAGCACGCGGCTGCGCGACGGCAGCGTACCACCGCGCAATATCGCGGCCTTGGCCAGCGCGGCGTCGTAGATGGGCGCATGCGGTTTGCCGCAATAAAGTACGTCGCCGCCTTGCGCCGCATAGGCGTCAGCCAAGGCTCCGGCGCAATAGACCAAGGCATCGCCGCGCTCGACGACGATGTCAGGATTGGCGCAAACCATGAACAGCGAGCGTGCACGCATCGCCGCCAGCATGTCGCGATAGCTTTCCGGCGTCTCGGTCGTGTCGTCGAATAAGCCGGAGCAAACCACGTAGTCGGCGTGCTCAAGGCCGGCGAATTTCACGTCGAGCCCGGCGAAAATCGACAGATCGCGCTCGGGGCCAAGATGAAAAACGGCCTCGTTGAGCCGCGAAGCGACAATGCCGCGGGTGACGTCACCGGAACTCGTTATCGCGTCATAGGCGTCGCGCGCCACGCCGAGCCGGTCGAGAATGCGCGCCACCGCCTCGCCCGGACGCGGCGCGTTGGTGATGAGGATCGCGGTCCCGCCATGCGCGCGAAACCGCAGCAGCGCGTCGCAGGCGGCCGGAAACGCGGCAACGCCGTTATGGATGACGCCCCAGACGTCGCAGAACAGCACGTCATAGTCGCGTGCCAAAGGCTCAAATCGTTCGATGAAAGGGGCCAATGCCGAAGCTCGGGTGCTGTGAGGCTCAGCCGCGCCCGATCCCGGCGCGCGCCAGCCGGGCGAGGTTGCCGCCGGACCCGGCGGTGTCGCTGACGGCCTGCGTCCCCGCCGGGGTGTCTCTCGGCTCGCCGGCGCCGCCTTGCAGCGCTTCGGCGCGCACCGGACGCGGTGGCGAAAACAAGTTGCCTTGGCCGAAGCGAACATCATAGTCGAGCAAATCGACCACCGTATTCTCACTCTCGATGCGCTCGGCAATCAGATCGATGCCGTACCGGCCCAGCAGGTCGGAAAAGTCGGCGGGATGGATGTCGGTCGAGGCAACACCCACCCGGTTGAACAACAGCGCTGCCGGTGCCTTGACGAAGCGGAAGCCGCGTTCGTTCAATTCTCGCGCGTCGACGCGCAGATCGGTGAGGTTGTCGATCGAGAAGCGGAAGCCCCGCTCGGCCAAAGCAGCGAGGCTCTCATGCTCGATCGGCCCCATGGCACGCACCGCGCTTTGCGTGAATTCGAACACCAGCGACGGTCCGATGGCGCGATTGGCTTCCATGAACTCGAGAAATTTTGGAAACCCAACATCGGTGAGCGTCGCGCCGGACACGTTGCAGAACAGACCGATATCGCGGTTCTTCAGGAGAAGCCGCCGCACCACCTGAACGCAGCGCAGCGCCGAAAGATGATCGAGCTTCGGCATCAGCGCGCCGGCTTCGGCATAGGGCAGGAAATCGGCGGCTGCGACCAGGTCGCCGTCGGCGCGGAGCCGCGAGAACGCCTCATAATAGCGCACCTTGCGCTGCGGCAGCGTCACCACAGGCTGCAGATAGAGATCGATCTTGCTGGCATCGATGGCTTTTGCGATCGCGGCAATGATACCGTCGCGGTCAAGTCCGGCAAACGCCGCGATTTTGGGTTCGTCCGGCGCGGCCGGCGTCACCGGCACCTCTGGCGGCGACATCGCGACTGGGGGGGCAGTAGTCGCCGGCAAGGCAATGGCGGATTGCGTCGCCGCAGCGGTCGTCACCGCACCATTTACGGCGGACGGCTCGACCGGGGTTGCCGCGGTGGGCTGACGCTCGGTGGCGAGGGCGACCTCATGCGCCGCCACCGAGTTCGGCCAATTGCTTGACCAGCGAGGACAATTCCTCGATTTCCGCGGCGAGCGGCTGGGCGGTGGCGAGCGCGCGGTCGATCACGGTATCGACCTTGCCCTCCATGGCGCTGAGCCGGCGGCCGAACTCGGCCAATTGCCGAGCAAGATCGCCGGAGCCGCGCGCTAAATTGGCGAGTTGGTTGCTGGCTTCCAGCCGATCGTGCTTGCGTGCCGCGATGGCGTTATAGACCGCCAGCGCGGTGAGCGCACCGAGCGCCACCAGCGCCAATTCGGCCCCGGTAAAGCCGAAGCGCAAAAAAACCACGACGCCGATCGAACCGGCGATGAGCACCATGCAGGCCGCAATGAAGATGGCGCTGATACGCACCATGCGCGCTACTCCTCAGGCGACAATTCGCACGCCGAACCTAGCAGTGTCCACAAGCCCGGGACCGCCGCAAGTCCGCCGCGGGCCATAGCTAAGCCTTTGCGCCGGTTTTATAACGCCAAAAGCGATGAGCCCCGGTGAGATGCCACAATCTGTCCCCGCTGCAGCGCCGCTTTCGGCGTCCGCCGCCGCGTCCAAGCCCGGATTGATCGACTGGATCGAGCGTCGGCCGCATGCCGCATTCGGCTGGTTTCTGGCGCTCCATTTCGCGATCTGGACCACGCTGCCAAGTCTCCTCTACGCCAATCTACCGCTCGATCTCATCGAGGCCGTGACCTACGGCCGGGAATGGCCGCTCGGCTCCGACAAGTTGCCGCCACTGCCGTGGTGGCTCGTCGAAATCATGTACCGCACCTTTGGCGTCGACGCGGCCTATTACGCTTTGGCGCAGGCCGCCGTCGTCATCGCCTTCGCGCTGGTCTTTGCCACCGCGCGGCCACTGGTGGGCGCGACCGGCGCGCTCGTTGCCGTGCTGATCATCGACGGCATGCACTACTTCCAGTACACGGCGGTGAAATTCAATCATGACGTCGTCCAGCTGCCGTTTTGGGCGCTGGCCGGCTACGCCTTCCACGCCGCGCTCAAGCGCGGGCGCCTTGGCCATTGGGCGCTGCTCGGCGTCGCCTTTGGCGGCGCGCTGTGGGCGAAATATTTCGTCGTGGTGCTGGCAGCACCCTATGCCTTGTTCCTGCTGTTGGACCGGCAGGCGCGGCGCACCTTGATGACGCCCGGACCGTGGCTCGCGCTGATCATCGCGCTGCTGATCGCGCTGCCGCATGTGATCTGGCTGTTTCACACCGACTTCCTGCCGTTTGCCTATGCCGAGCACCGTGCCGCGCCGGTGCGCGGCTGGTTCGACCACATTCTCCATCCGGCGATCTTTACCGCCAGCCAAATTTTCTTTCTGCTGCCGTCGCTGTTTATCGCCGCCGCGCTGCTCTGGCCGCGGCAGAAAACGCGCGGCGAGATTGCCGCCGACGCCTTCGACCGCCGCATCGTGGCGCTGCTAGCCTTCGGTCCCGGGGCCGCGACGATCGCGCTCGCCGCCGCGAGTGGCCGCGGCACCATCGCCATGTGGGGCTATCCGCTATGGTTGTTTGTCGGGCTGTGGATCGTGATAACGGTTCGCCCCCTGCTCGACCGCGATCGCATCGGACGCGTTATCGCCGCATGGGCGGCGGTGGCCGCGATTTTGGTCCTCGCCTTCGTCATCAACTACACCGCGCTGCCGCTGATCGACCACCGTTACCGCGCCGAGTTCTATCCGGGCGACGCGCTCGGCACGGCGTTGACGCAACGCTTTCGCGCCGCGACCGGCGAGCCCTTGTGCTACGTCATCGGCTCGATGTGGGACGGCGGCAATCTCGCGCATTACTCGCCGGACCAGCCGCACGTGCTGATCGACGGCGAGCCGGCCCGCGCGCCGTGGATTAATCTTGACGATTTGCGAAAAAAGGGCGCCGTCGTGGTGTGGACGCAAAGCGATCCCAAAGTGCTGCCGGCGCCGTTGGCTGCCATCGCGCCGAATGCCACAATAGGCACGCCATTTGACCTGCCGATGCGCCGCGGCGATGGCACGGTCCACGTCGGCTGGGCAATTTTGCCGCCGCAGCCGCACTAACCCGGAGGCCGCCATGCGCGGACCATCGGCTGCCGTTTTCCCGCTTTTCACGGCTGTAGCGGGCCTTATCGTCGTTACCGCCGTTGCCGGCACGGCCGCGCAATCGCGGGTCAATGTACCAGCCCCCAGCGCGGTAAAGCCGATCGTTCCGGTACCGCCAAGCAATCCGGGTTATCCTGGAACCCTCTCCATTCACCACTCCGGCTCGATCGGTTGCCGGCGGATCTGCATCAAATTCAGCCACGGAACCGCGACGCATCCGGCGGTATGCGGGCGATGGCGGATCGTCTGCTAATCGACCGCCCTGATGACCCGCGCCACCTTGTCGAAAATTTCGCCGATCTGCGCCTCGCTCACGATCAGCGGCGGCGACAATGCGATGGTGTCGCCGGTAACGCGGATCATCAGACCTTCCTCGGCAAAGGCGTGCTGCATCCCTTCATAGGCGCGCAAGCCCGGTGCGCCGGCCCGCGCGGCGAGATCAATCCCGGCCGTCAACCCTACGGTGCGGATATCGAGCACGCCCGGCAGGCCTTGGAGCGCCATGGCGGCGTCCGCCCATTTCGGCTCTAGCGCCTTGGCGCGTTCAAACAGCCTCTCGTCGCGATAGAGATCGAGTGCGGCGAGGCCTGCGGCGCAGGCCAGCGGATGCGCCGAATAGGTGTAGCCGTGGAACAGCTCGATGACGTGTTCCGGCCCGCGCATGAAGGCCGTGTAGACGCGGTCGCGCGCGATCACGCCGGCCATCGGCACCGCGCCCGAAGTGACGCCCTTGGCGAACACGATCATGTCCGGCGTCACGCCATAACGCTCGGCGGCAAAGGCATAGCCGAGCCGGCCGAAGCCGGTGATGACTTCGTCGAAGATCAGCAAAATGCCGTGACGATCGCAGATCGTACGCAGCTTTTGCAGATAACCTTTGGGCGGCGGCAGCACGCCGGTCGAGCCAGCCATCGGCTCGACGATTACGGCGGCGATGGTGGAAGCGTCGTGCAGCGCGACGATGCGCTCGAGCTCATCGGCAAGATGCGCGCCCCAATCCGGCTCGCCCTTGGTGAAAGCCTGGTGCTCGCGGCTATAGGTCGACGGCAAATGGTCGACGCCGGTCAAGAGGGTGCCGAACATTCTGCGGTTGGTGACAATGCCGCCGACCGAAATGCCGCCGAAGCCGGTGCCGTGATAACCGCGCTCGCGCCCAATCAGCCGGGTCCGTGCGCCTTCGCCGCGCACGTTATGATAGGCCAGCGCGATCTTGAGCGCGGTGTCGACGGCTTCCGAGCCGGAATTGCAGAAAAACACCCGATTGAGATCGGCCGGCGCCAACGCCGCGATCCGGCTCGCCAGCTCGAACGCTTTCGCATGGGCGAACTGAAAAGCCGGCGAATAATCGAGCTCCGCCGCCTGACGCTGAATCGCCGCGACGATCGGATCGCGACAATGCCCGGCATTGCTGCACCATAGGCCTGCGGTGCCGTCGAGAACGGCGCGGCCCTCGGGCGTGAAATAATGCATGTCCTTGGCGCGCGCGATCAGCCGCGGCGCCTGCTTGAACGCGCGGTTCGGCGTGAACGGCAGCCAATAGGCTTCGAGATCGTTGGGAACCGTGGCTGCCGCAGCGCGTGCTGTAGGCATGTCGCTCTCCGCCGTCATCCCCGGCTTTATGTCGGGCATCCACGTCTTTACTATGCAAGATGTAAGACGTGGATGCCCGGGACAAGCCCGGCCATGACGGAAACCGGGAAACTTGCCGCCGATACCCCGCTGCGATAAGCACCGCGCATGGCCGACAAATCCGAAAAATCCAACAAGCTCAAGGCGCGGCTGCCGCGCGGGCTCGCCGATCACACGCCCGGCGAGATCGCCGCGACGCGGCAGATGATCGACAAAATCCGCACCGTCTATGAGCTCTACGGTTTCGAGGCGGTGGAGACGCCGGCCATTGAATATACCGACGCGCTCGGCAAGTTCCTGCCCGACCAGGACCGACCGAACGAGGGCGTGTTCTCGTTTCTCGACGACGACGAGCAATGGCTGTCGCTGCGCTACGATCTGACCGCGCCGCTCGCCCGCTATGTCGCGGAAAATTTCGACACGCTGCCCAAGCCGTACCGCAGCTACCGTGTCGGCAACGTGTTCCGCAACGAGAAGCCGGGTCCCGGTCGTTTCCGCCAGTTTATGCAGTTCGACGCCGACACGGTTGGCTCCTCCTCGCCCGCCGCCGATGCCGAGCTGTTGATGATGGCCGCCGATACGATGGAAGCGCTCGGCATTCCGCGCGGCAGCTATCTAGTGAAAGTAAATAATCGCAAAGTGCTGGATGGCGCGCTTGAATCGATCGGGCTCAGTGGCGAAGCCAATGCCGGAAAGCGAATGACCGTGCTGCGTGCGGTCGACAAATACGATCGGCTGGGACGCGCTGGTGTCGCAGCGCTGCTCGGCGAGGGCCGCAAGGACGACAGCGGCGATTTCACCCGGGGCGCCGCCTTGAACGCGAAGCAGACCGAGACTGTCCTCAATTACATCGAATTTCAACTGGACGAACGAAGCGGCGATCTAGAAAGCGTGCTGGAAGATTGGGATCGTTCAATCGGATTAAGCTCGACCGGAAAGGCCGGCATTCAAGAGCTGACGCAGATCGGTGCCTTGGTTCGCGCCGCAGGCTACGGACCCGAGCGCATCGGCTTTGAGTTCGAGCGTCGTCCGCGGCCTCGAATATTATACCGGCCCGGTCTTCGAAGTGGATTTGACCTTCGCGACCGACGGCAAGGACGGCTCGCCGCGCTTCGGTTCGGTCGGCGGCGGTGGGCGTTACGATGGCCTCGTCTCGCGCTTTCGCGGCGAGCCGGTGCCGGCGACCGGTTTTTCCATCGGCGTATCGCGCCTTCTTGCCGCGCTCGACTATCTCGGCAAAGTCGACCTGAAAACCGAACGCGGCCCGGTCGTCGTCACCGTGTTTGATCGTGACCGTATCGCCGATTATCAGGCCATGGTGGCGGCGCTGCGCAATGCCGGCATCCGCGCCGAGCTTTATCTCGGCTCCGGCAAATTCGGTCCGCAGATGAAATATGCCGACCGCCGCAACAGCCCCTGCGTCGTCATCCAGGGCTCCGACGAAAAAGCCAAAGGCGAAGTCACGATCAAGGATCTGATCGTCGGCGCCGAGCTCGCCAAGATGGAGAAGGGCCGCGAGGAGCATTTGCAAAAACAGGCGCAGGCGCAGCGCGCCGTGCCGGAAGACAAGCTGGTCGAAGCGGTGCGCGACGTGCTGGCGCGGCACGGGCTCGCGCCGCGATAAGCCCTCTCAAATCTTCTCGGAGCCCTCAGCCTTCATCGCCCACAATATCGCCGCCATAATTCCCTTGCATCGCGGCAACAGAAATAACGTCAGGCCGAGGATCAGCGGCAAATAGATCGCGAACGCCACCGCCAATGGCAGCTGGAAATTCATCTCGCAGATGAGGATGATCGGCACCGTAATGTGGCCGACGACAATGATCGTCAGCCAAGGCGCGGCATCATCGGTGCGATAATGGCCGAATGGTTCGCCGCATACCGAGCAACGATCGACCATCTTGAGGTAATGGTGCAGCAGCCGGCCTTGCCCGCAGCGCGGACATCGCCCGAGCGCGCCACGACAGATTGCCGTCGGCACCGATGGACGCATCGCGTTGGCTTCGGCCATGGGCAGCCTTCTAGCATCGCGCAACTAAACTTCATAGCGTCACCGCGCGCGGCGCGACTCTCTCGCCCGCCGCGAACCTTGAACGCTGGGTCCTAACGCTGGGTCGTCGTTGCCTAGGTGCTGCCGCGTATGTCTCGGCTAGCCTAAATTTAGTGCTGCAGGAACGGAATCGAATAGACCGTCTTGCCCGCGGAGTTGCGCACGATCATCGTTAGCGCCGGATCGCGGTAACCTCCGGCTTCCATCAACCCGCGGATGATACGGCAGGCATAGGCAAGCGCCGCCTCGTCGTTCGGCATCAGCGTGCCGCCGCGGTCGTCGTGCTCTTCACGATAGCCTTGAATATCGAAATAATACGGAAACACGCCATCCTCCCGGCAGGCTTTTTGTCCTTGCAGGTCAACGCACTTGCCCCTTGGGCGGTTCCGAAAATCGCCCTGTCCTTGAGCTGGTTGCGGAATTTATTTGCGGCTACAGTGTTAGTCGATTGGCGTGCGTATTGGGGATCGGCAGTGCACAAGCGTTCTCGCAGGCAGTCTTGGCAACGGCGCATCATCGCGCTGGCGGCTGCTTCCGTGATCCTTGCCGACGTCCGGGCCGATGCTGCTGACGTCACGCAGACGAAAACGGCTGGGATTTACCGGGTCGAACTCCATGTACTGCCGGCTGAGCCGTTTTTTACCAAACAGGAAGTGTCTGAAAAGCACGTGATGGAGGGTATGGAGATCGAAGGCGGTGCCGCGCCGGTTCCGCCGAGACGACGGCTCACACCCTAATCATCACTTCAGCGTGCACGTCTTCGACACCAAGACCGGCAAAGTGGTTTCTGACGCGACGGTGACAATGAGCTTCGTTTCGCTCGACGCCAAAGGCGCTCCTGTCGGCACGCCGGCTGAGGTTCCGGTCGTCGTCATGCAAGCGGTCGGCAAAGGTCCACCGTCCACGCACTATGGAAACAATGTTACGATGCCTCCCGGACGATACCAAGTCGCCATCAGCGTCAATGATCACAAAGCGACCTTTACCGTCACGGCGAACGATACTCCGGGCGCGCCGATGGGACACATGAAGATGTGACAATCGGCGACACGCGCGCGCCGATTGAAATCTAGCGGCAGACTTTCACCCAAACGCAGATTTTCTTAAAATCTTTCCAGTGGCACTGCTGCTCCATGCGGCAATCCTTGCCCTTAGGCTCTTGCGCGCTGACTTCCTGGGCAAACGAGATCGCTGTCAGGGCAACAATCACGCCGCAAAGAACCAAAGATAATCCACGCATCGCCTTCTCCTTCGATAGAGCCGCCCTTGTCTTTCTCACGCCCGCAATAAGCGCGCACCGTCAGTGGCACCGCGACAATGGAATGCCGATTGAGGCCTTGCGTTGACCCTGCAGACAGCCCGTCTTTCCAGTTGCCTTGCACGGTTTCATTGCCTTCGATCAGGCTGCCGGCGCCGTTGGGCTTGCCGTCGCGGAATTGACCTTCATAACGAAACTTCGCGAACGTCAAGACACCTTTGCCGTTGGGCAGTCCGTCGGCTAGCTCCCCTTCGTAGCGGCCGATTGGCCAGTTTTGAACGCCCCTGCCGATCTGCCGGCCATCGCGCCACTGGCCTTCGTCAGTCTCGATAGGTTTATTATCTTTTAGCCATTGCACCTTACCCGAGCCGTCGGCAAACCCATTGCTGCACCGGCCCGACCAAGAAACTGTCTCGTCCAATTGTGGATTGGGGTCCAGACTAGCACCCGGTATCGGCGTCGGTAATCCATTCGCCTGCATGGGCGCCAGAAGCCGCCAGCAGAGAAGCCGCCGCCAGGACGGCCGGACCAAAGCCGCGCCGGAATTTTCGCCCGAATAGCGTTGCTGCTGACCTTTGCGTCACTGCCGGCTCCAATCATCGTTCAGTGCGGCAACAGCGGCACGACCAGATCGTTGAGCAATTCATCGCGCACGTCGATCATCCGGTCGCGCACTTTGCCGTCGCTATCGATGATCCAGGTGATCGGCACGCCTTCCGGCTGGCCGAAACCGTCGACGGTCACGTCCTTCAATACCGCAACCGGGTAAGCGAGCGACGCCATGACTTTGCGGACTTTTTGCAGATCGCTCGGACGATCGACGCTGATGCCGATCATCGCCAAATTCCGGTCATGGTAACGGCGATAAAACGCATCGAGCTTCGGCATGTCTTTACGGCACGGTGCGCACCAGGTCGCCCAATAACTCACCAGGACGACCTTGCCCTTGAGCTTGGCAAGGTCGAAAGTCTGGCCGTCAAGCTCGTTGACGACAAGTTCCGGCGCGGCCTTGCCAATATCGGGCGCGCGCGCGCGCCGACCCCGATGCAAACGCAAAGCAAAGCATCGCGGCGGTTGCGGCCGTGATGCACGAAAGCGCAGACGCTCTGAATTTTGCGGAAGCGATTGGCATCACTGCACCTTCGGTGGCCGACGCGTCGGCCTATTGATCGCGTGGCGATTGGAACTAGATTCCAGTCCGGTCAAGATTGTGGCGCTCAACCGGTTTGCGGCTGGGACACCCGGGAGGATAACTTGTCGAAAATATTCGCTGCCGCGCTGCTCGCGACATCGATTTATGCCGGTGCGGCGAGCGCCCATGGCGGTGGCGGCGCCGAGCCGATGCCGGGCATCAGTTTCACCGACATGCCGGATTACTATCCGGCCAAGCTGATCAACCGCATCAAGCCCGCTCGCAAGAATAGCCGATGGCACCGTGGCTTCGCTCGCGATTATTGACATTTACAAAGCCTTCGCAAGATTTTGAGGGCCCGGCGCGCTCCGACCGGCGCGCCGGACCCTGACCGTTCAGAAATTGTAGCTCGTCACCACCCTGATCAAGTACGGCGCGACAAGCTGGCCTTCGGTGCCGGCATTGTTGGCGGCATTGCCCCGGTAATAGACCGGAACCTCGATGTCGAAATAGGTCTTGAGCACCCGGTTATTGGCCTCGTCGAGCACTTTGGTGAACTCGATGCCCGGCGACAGCATCACCCGGTCAAAGCCCGAATTGAACGGATCGGCGCCGGTGCCGCTGAATCCGCATTGCGGTGCGAGACGATGACCTGGCCGAGCGGGGTGATCTTGTCGAAGCCGAGCACGTTGTACCAGTTGTTGTAGACGATGCCGGCGGCGCCATCGACCTGCATGCCGGGATGATAGCTCTGCACGACGCCCGGATTGCCATCGAAGAAGCCCTGCGGGTCCGCGGCGTCCTGATACAGAAACGGCTGACGCCACATGACTTGGGCAGAAATATTGCCAGGCGTTGTCGCCGGTCAGCATACCTCGATGAAAGCCGCCGAGCATCAGATCGGTGCTGCCCGTCCCAATCTGCTTATCGCGGTCCAGCCCGGGCGCATTATAAGTGCCGGTTGGTAGTTTTAGGCCAAGATGATACCGGTCGACATATCAGAGAAGAAGCCGGTGTATATCCCCATGACCTCAATATCGCCGAATGTCACGTCGTGTTGAACGATTGAATCTGGCCCGGGAAAAGCCGACGTCGGTTTCGGTGGTGAGCGTGCGGTTAGTCGTCGGCACCCGCACCATCACGCCCCATCGCCGGTTGAAGTTGTAATTCAAAGCCGACATTGTACCACTGCGTATTGATTTCCTTGTCGGTATTGGCAGCGTTGGAGGCTTTTGAACTGCCGATGTAATTCTCGGTCTGATCGCCGCTCCAAAATTCGAAAAAGATGCGGCCGCCGTGATCCTGCTCCTGCGGACTGTCGAGGCCGCCGACGTCGAACACGCTGCAGCCGCAGGCGCAGGCAAGCGCCGCGGCAGTACCGGCGCCAACCAGCGGCACGACGGCCAGCACGGTCGGGACAACGAACGCGATCAGCGCGGCGGCGACCCGTCCGCGCGGACGGGGGCGCGCCGGGGATGGCGAGGTCGCAATATGACTGGACATGGTGTCTCCGATTGGGTTTGCGCGCCCTGACGCAGCCGGGTGACGGCGCGCGCACAGGCGGGCGATGATGGTGAAGATGAAGCCGGGTTCGCACATGACGGGCTCCCGGCGCTCAGAACTTGTAGTTCATGCCGGCGCGGGCGACCTGCATGACGAGGTCGCCAGAACCCTGCAGCGTATTGGTTCCGACACCGGGCTCGGTAATCGCGCCGAACGCGTTCGTTTTCGGGAACGCCGCGAACAGATATTCGAACCGGATCAGCCAATGATCGGTCAGCGCATATTCCCAGCCGGCGCCCGCGGTCCAACCGGTGAGAAATTTCGAAGCGCTGGCAATGCCGACTCCCGGCGGGGCGCTCCCGTCGCTGTAGCTCTCGGTGTAATTCGCCGTCGTGAATGCCACGCCGCCGGTG
The DNA here is from genome assembly GCA_963784325.1 of uncultured Alphaproteobacteria bacterium. GTDB lineage: Bacteria > Pseudomonadota > Alphaproteobacteria > Rhizobiales > Xanthobacteraceae > BOG-931. The sequence continues at coordinate 58,536 of CAWARC010000005.1, forward strand.
ACGTAAGCAAAATTGCGATCGGCGGCTATGCCGATGCGCGGACGCACGGTGGCCAAATAGTTGGTGGTGAGCGATTGCCCGACGGTGAAGGGAACGGCCAAGACGGGAAGCATGTTGGTATTGTTGAAGAATGCCGAAGTACTGTGGAAGTAGTCGAAATCGCCTTCCAGTCCTGCGACGACCGTTCCGCTTTGCCAATTGCAGCCGACTTGACCACCGCCGACAAAAGCCGAGATGTTGGCCGATCCGGTACCATCGTTGTTGACTTCCGCGGCATCGGCTGCGCCCAGATAAGTTCCCGGATCGACCGTCGCGGTGAAATTCGAGGCGCTGGCGCCGCCACCAGCGTTAATACCGGCATAGCATCCTCCCCATTGATAGACCGGGGTTGCCGGCGCCTTGGCCGCCATATCGGCCGCCACGGCGGTGGTTGATGCGCAAGCGAGCGGCAATGTCGCTGCGAGTAGGAAAGCGGCCAGCACCAGGCAATGGCCCGGCGACCGCACTTTTGGATGGGACATGATCTTCCCCAATTGCGAGAGTGAATGTCTGCGCTTGCGCGCGCCGCCGCTCCCTCGCGCGCGATGGCGCTCGGGGCTTGGCTTGTCGGCGGAGTGGCAGGGCCAAAGCCTGGGCCCGCGGGGTGCGGCGGCTCAAAGCCGCCGCCGGCCGGTCACGCCGCGGCCGGTGGACCGCGCGGCCAAGCGCTCTCAATGATGGGAATCGCGATCAACTGCGAGACCGTAAGCGGCCAGACGGCCTCGCTGAGAACGATCTTGCTGCTTTGAATCACGCCGGGCGGCGCACAATTCAAAAAGACCGCTCCGGCGACACAGAAGACGCAGTGAACGTTGCCGTCCGGAGCCTGGGCGGGAATCCCTGGCACGCTTGTCGTGCCGCTATGTGAGCACAACTCGAAACCGGCCCACGCTGTGCCGGTTTCGGCGGCGTTGGCCGCCCCGCCGATATCAAACGCAAAGACAAAGCCTTGTGCCGCGAGCGCATAGGCAAGCACGCCGGCGATCACGCGCCGCCACGCCCTATGTGAAATCCTCGCCATGACTGGACGAGCCCATCCCCGTTCGTTGGTAGGCTAGGCGCACGCCTAGTCCAAAGCAACTTCCCTGCGCGTTATTAGGACCGGTGTGACCGATTTGCATCGGTACTAGGGTTGGGCGATGTGCCAAGCACCGTTGAGAAAACCGTCGCCGGTGATGTCACCGGGCTTCTTGTCGTTCTTCCAAGTGTAGAGCGGTCGGCCTTTGTAGGCCCACTGCTTCATCCCATCGGCACGCGTAATGACGCTATAATCGCTCATCGGCATCGCACCGGCTGCCGCCATCAATGGCGGCCAGTTACCTGCACAAGGGCCGTTGCACGCCGACTTTCCGGCAGAGTCCTTGTTGAAAACGTAGAGCGTCATGCCACTCGCATTGGTCAGCACTTTGCCTTTGGCGCTATCGCCCGTCTTGGTCGGCGCCATCTGCGCCAAGGCCGCAGTCACCAAGGCCACGGTCGCAATCGCTGATATCGAGGCAACGATAGCTATAAGCAATTTTCGCATTGGCTTCCCCCTATGGATTTGGCTGCCGTTTCAGCGGCGAATTAGTGAACACCAAGCTGGGGCAGATATTCCAAGTCACGGTCCTGCAATTATTATGATAGATGGGCGGCTGAACGCGACGGTCGCCGACCTTTCGGCATTGACCGATTACGCATCGTGCCGGGATTGATTGTTCCGGCGACGCAGGAGCCTCTGATGCGAACGCTCATCTACTTCGTTGTCTCCATTTTCGTCGTGGCGCTGGCTACGCCTGCGGCGCGAGCTCACGCCTTTCTCGATCAAGCCACCCCGGCGGCGGGCTCAACAGTCGCGGCGGCGCCGCACGAACTTTCATTGTCCTTCACGCAAAATCTCGAGCCATCGTTCAGCACCGTCGAAGTGACCGGACCGAACGGCGCCCGCGTCGATCAGGGCAAGCCACAGATCAGCGGCAACACTATGCGCATCGGGCTTAAGGCCTCGGGCCCCGGCGCCTACCACGTGCATTGGCACGCGCTGTCGGTCGACACCCACACCACGCAAGGCAGCTTCACCTTCCACGTCGGCCAATAATCCGGCGAGCGGACCACGACGTGGACGACCCGTTATTTTATGTGCGCGCACTGCACTTCGCCGCCACTGGGTGGCGGGCGTGGTGTTTTTATCGTTGGCATCAGCGAGGCTGCGTTGCGCGATGCGACGGATGACATGCGCGCCGCCTTTGTAAAAAAAAAACGCCGCCACCCTCTCGGTGGCGGGCGTGGTGTTCTTTATCGTTGGCATCAGCGAGCCGGCCTTGCGCGGCGCGACGGATGACACGCGCGCCGCCTTTGCCGTTCGCAGCCGTCTCGCCTGGATGGCGTGGATCAGTCTCGTTCTAGCGTTGCTGTCGGGCGTGCCGTGGCTCGCGCTCACCGCGGAATCGATGAGCGGCGAGCCGCTCGGCGCGCTTTCGCACGGCGTGCTGTGGACCGTGCTGTCGCAGACCGACTTCGGCAATGATTGGCTGTTGCGGTTTGTGGTGGCGTGCCTGCTCGGCGGCGTGTTCGTCCATTTCCTCTCGGCCAAAGGCGTAACCTCGCTCTGGCTAAAGACGATCACGGTGCTCTTGGCCGGCGCGTTCGTCGGCACCTTGGCCTTTGCCGGCCACGCGATCGGCGGCGAAGGAATCGAGGGCGTTGTTCATCCGGCCGCGGACGTGTTGCATCTTATTGCCGCGGCGGCCTGGGTTGGAGCGCTCGTTCCCCTGGCGCTGGTGCTGACGATAACTGGAGAGGATGCCGGCTCGCTCGCGATCGCGCGCACCGCGACGCTGCGCTTTTCGACGCTGGGCATCGTCTGCGTTGCCACTCTCCTTCTCACCGGCGTGGTCAATAGCTGGTATCTGGTGGGCAGCGTTTCGGCGCTCACCGGAACCGGTTACGGGCAACTGCTGCTGTGCAAGCTGGCGCTGTTCGCCGCTATGGTGGGCATCGCGGCGGTGAATTGGTCGCGGCTGACGCCGAGGCTCGTGCAGAACGCAGACGTCACCGGCGCGCAGCGCGCGCGGCGCCAATTGCGCCGCAACGCCGCGATCGAAGCCGCGATGGGCGCGGTCATCATCGCCATTGTAGCCGTTCTAGGCACGTTGCCGCCGGCAAGCCACGCCCATCACGAGGCGTCCGGCGCCATTCCGGCTGACGCCTCGTTCCAACACATCCACACCGAAGATGGCATGGCGGACGTGACGATCGAACCGGGCCATGTCGGCGTCGCCGGCGTCACCATCCGGCTATGGGACGGGGAAGAAAACGAGCTTGATGCCCGGCAGCTGACATTGACCCTCACCCCGCCGGCAGCAGGCGGCAAGCCGATCACGCGGCCCGCTTTGCAGGAGGCCGATGGGCAATGGCATGTCGATGGCATCGCGCTTTCGCAGCCGGGCAATTGGATGGTCACGATCGATGCGCTGCTCGGTCCCGGCAAGCGTCTCACGCTTGCCGCCCCGATTGTCATCGATGCCAAATAGCGTGCACGCCTGCCTTTGGCGCCGATGACGCCGACCCGCGTCAGGAGGTCGGCGTCAGGCCGGCAAGACTCTTGAGCTTGGCGAGCGCCGCCGCATCGTCTTCCTGGTACGGGATGACGGTCACAAATCGATCGTCCGCTCCCATCAGATAGATGATGGCGGAATGATCCATGGTGTAGCTGCCGTCATTGGTCGGAACCTTTTTGTAATAGACGCGATACTCCTTGGCGATGGTCGCGATCTGTGGCGGGGTGCCGGTAAAGCCGCGGATGTGCTTGTCGAACGACGACAGGTAGTCGTGCATCAGCTTCGGTGTGTCCCGCTCCGGGTCGACTGTCACGAACACGTAGTTGAGCTTATCGGCGTCGGGCCCGAGCTTTTGAATCCAGCGCGACAGGTCGAACAGCGTCGTCGGACAGACATCCGGGCAGTAGGTGTAACCGAAATACATCGCATACGGTTTGCCGGCGAGCGTCTTCTCCGTCACCGTCGCGCCGGTGTCGTCAGTGAGCGTGAACGGTCCGCCGATCGGCGCCACGGCCGCAATGCCGCCCGCCCCGCGGAACGACATGGCGTAGACGATGCAGAGCGCCACCACGGCAAAACCGGCAACTCCGGCGGCGCCGATTAAGATCCAATCCCGGGCGCGCATTACTTCATCTCCATGTTGCCCATGCCGCCGCCGGACTTGTTATTTCCCATGCCGCTCATTCCGCTCATGCCACCCTTATCGTCCTGCATGGCGCCTATCGCCTGGACCGCAACCGTGACGGAAATATTCCCGGCTTTGGCGAATGTCAGCGTAAGCGGGAAGGTTTCGCCCGCAGTGAGCGGCTTTTTCAAGCCGATCAGCATGACGTGGTAGCTGCCGGGCTTGAGCACGACCGATCCGCCGGCTGGGACGGGCAGGCCGTCCGCGAGTTGACGCATCTGCATCACCCCGTTGACGACCGACATCTCATGAATTTGCACCTTGTCGGCCACGTCCGACGAGGCGCCGGTTAGGCGGTCGGCGTTGGCCGACTTGTTATCGAGGGTCATATAGACGGCGCCGGTCTTGGCTCCGGAAGGCGTTGCCCGTGCCCAAGGTTGTTGGACGGCAATGGGGGCTGTTGCGGTTCCTTGAGCGAAAGCCGGAGCGGCGATGGCGATCAGTATGACGGCGAAAGCGAATCTCGAAAAAGCGCGCATGGTGTTCTCCGTAAGCGCATGAATAAAGGCCCCCGCAGCGGCGGGGCAGGTTCCAGCGTCAGACGGAGACAGACGGCGGAGCGCGCGGATCGCCGACCATGCGGCGAAACTGGGGAACGAACAGCCCGGCTGCGAAATGATCCAATAGCCCGGCCGGAATCGGAATTCCGACATAGCCGGGAACCGCCGGGCCGTCGTCCGTCGTGGCGATATGGCCGGCGCTTTGCGCCGCGACGAAGCAGAACGGACACTCCGGTCGAGGGGCCGGGTTTTGCCGGTCGCCGCGTGGCGCCGGCGCATGCGCGCTCGGACCGGCGGCAAGACCGCAGATGAAAAAGCCGGCGTCGCCGGGAGCGGCGGCCGCCGACATGCCAAGGCCGACGCTCATCATCAGGGCCTGGATGGCAAGCGAATAGGCGACGCAAACGGCCACCAGGCCGCCGCACGATCGCGTGCGCATAAATCGTCGCAGGCCTCGCATAAATCGAAGAATAGCACAGATGCGAGGGGCCCGATGCGACAAATCGGCAATGCCGGAAATAAGCGCCGTGGTGCTCGGTCAGCGCCGCCGTCACGGGCTACAGCGCAGCAAGCCGTGAAAATCGCAATAGCCGCGGCCGAGATGGCAGCAGCCGAACGATGCTTCCGAGCAATAGAAGAATTGATAATCGCTGCCGCAGTGGTCCGCAGCAATAGGGCCGGCCGGTAAAATATTCGGTGCTGCAATGATTGCGAAATCGCGGCGGCAACGATTCCGGATACTGCCAATCCACGAGAATGGCGGCATCCGGCGCTGGCCGAATCTCGAACGCCGCCGCGGTGCCGGCCGGCGCAGCAACAAAGTAAACCAGCAGCGCCAAGACAACCGCCTTCGTCATGTTTCCGTCATCGCTATCGAATTCAGTTTCCGACCAATTCATCACCGATGCGGCCGACCCTCGCGGCAGGCGAATGGTAAAGCACGCGCCCTCGCCCTCCTTGCTCTCCACCTCGACGCGGCCATGGTGCAGCTCGACCGCCATCTTGACGAGGTAAAGGCCGACCCCGGTGCCGACGATACCGGAGACATTGCTGCCGCGGTGATAGCGCTCGAACAAGCGATCGAGATCGTCAGGGGGAACACCGATACCGCGATCGGCGATGGCAACGATCACCTCGTCCGCGGTGCTGTGCGCCTCGACCTCGATCGCGCCGCCGCCAGGTGAATATTTGACGGCATTGGACAAAAGATTGGAGACGACCTGAAACAAAAGCTTGGCGTCACCGACCAGCGGCAGCGGCGCGGCGGGAAATCGCTCGGCGATCTGCGCGGCTGGCACCATCTCGCGGTGCAGTTGGCAGACCTCCTGCAGCAAAGCGGTCATGTCCATCTCCGCGGGATGGAAATAGAGCGCGGTCCCGCCGTCGATCAAGCGCGAGGAGTTGAGTAGATTGTCAATCAGGTGCGTCATGCGCAGCACGGCGCTGCGGATCTTGCCGGTGCGCTCGCCAATTTCGTCCGGTTTGACCGCGTCTCTGATCTTGGCGAGGCGACGGGCATGGCCATCGATGACCGTCAGCGGCGTGCGAAACTCGTGCGACGCCATCGATACGAAATTGCGCTGCAGCAACGCCAGCCGTTGCTCGTTCGCCAATTGCTCCTCGAGCAGCGCCGCCTGGCGGGCGAGCACTCCCTGGCTGCGCATCAGCGCGATCGCGTTGTTGCGGAACACCACGGTCGCCTGCGCCATGGCGCCGATCTCATCCCGGCGATCGGTCCCAGGTATCTCGCTCGCGGTATCGTTGGCGGCCAAGCGGCGCATGCGATCGGCGAGGTCGAGGAGCGGCGCGGAAATCGACCGGCTGATATGTATAAGCGCCGCGACCACCAGCACGGCAGCGATTGCGATGGCGAGGAGGATGAGCCAGAGCGCATGGCGATAGGCGACCGCGAGGCGGTCGCTTGCCGTCTGGGCGCTGGCAACCGCCTGGTCGGTCAGCTGGCCGAGCGTGTCGCTGGCCGCGTTATAGGCGGCACGGGACGATGAGCCGTAAATGGCCAGCGCCTCGGCCCTGCGATCGCCGCGCACCAGCACTAGCATTTGGTTGACGATGGCCCGATACCCGGTCCAATGCGTCGTGAACTGCGCGTAGAGCCGGTTCTCCGCCGCGTCGTGACGGATGTCTTCGAACTCGCGCTCGGATGCAGCGATGGTGCGGTCGAGTTCCGCCATTTGCTGCTCGTTGGCGGCGGCCTCGGCCGGGTCGGATGACAGCAACTCGCTGCCCTCGAAGGCGCGGAAGTCCGAGGTATAATTGTTGAGATCCCCAAGCGCGCGCGTCGTCGGCAGCCAGACCTCGGCGACGTCGGCGGACAACGCGTCGAAATTCGATAGCCGCCAGACGCTGAACGCGCCAAGGATGACGATCAGTGCAAAAAACAGCAGGAAAACCGCGGCGAGGTGCGAGCGGATCGATTGCGGTTGCCGCATGATGGGGTCCGTCGGGTCGACCAATAAGTCGGCGACAATAACCATATCGCGGCATTGCGATCACGGGAAATCGGATTGAGGTAAATTGCCGTGGCGGGTGCCAACGGCTCCCGTCTCGGCTAAAATGAGCAGGCTCTTGGACCATCGGTGGCGCCCATGCCCGAAGCCCAGAAAAAGATTCTCTGCATCGAGGACGACCGCGAGACCGCAGCGCTGCTCGCCGAGGAGCTTATCGACCGCGGCTATGCAGTCAGTGTGGCCCATGACGGCAGCGAAGGGCTTGCCGCCATCCTGAAAATCATGCCCGACTTGGTGCTGTCCGACATCAGCATGCCGGCGCTCTCGGGCTTTGAACTCCTGGAGCGCTTGATCGCGCTGGCGCCGCGCTTCTCGCGGATGCCTTTCGTGTTTTTGACGGCGCTGACCGATCGCGACAGTGAGCTCAAGGGCCGGCAGCTGGGCGCCGACGACTATGTCACCAAGCCGATCGATTTCGAGGTCCTCGACACCATCATCACGGCGCGCCTCAGCGGCGTCGCCCGTACCCGGCTATGGCCGAAGACAGTCGACCTGAACGATCGCGAGGTCGAGGTCCTGACCTGGGTGGCGCGCGGCAAGACCTCGGCCGAAATCGCGCAAATCCTCGGCCTGACCAAGCGCACAGTCGATTTTCACACCGACAATGCACGGGCCAAGCTCGGCGCCGCGACGCGCACCGAGGCCGCTATCAAAGCCGCGACCGGGCGGTTGATCGAGCCGTAGCGCCGCTCACCACAGCGCGAACAAGCAGATCAGCGCGAACGGCACGGCGAACAATCCGAGATAGAGCCAGGTGCGATAGCCGGCGGCGTCGTGGGGCGGCCGGAAAAGCTGCACGGCAAGCCAAATAGAAACCGCAACTCCCAAAGCCAGCCGGATGAGGTCGTTCGGCGTGTCGTAGGCTGTCGCGATGGTCTCGTTTTGCGGCAGGCTGACGATCAGCGTCAAAGCTACCAGTGCCAGGATGAATACCGACCGGAGCGTCAAGCCGGCGATACGCTGCCAGGTCGGGATAGCTGCCGCCGGCAATTCTGTCTGATGAAGGCTCACGTGTCGCGTGCCTATGTTAAAACCGGCGGTTCACCATAGCGCGTCCGCGCGACAAGTTAAATACTCAAGAATAGTTCTAAACAGTATTAGACCCGTTTCCTTCCCCGGACTGGCGCGCGTCCTTCAGGAACAGCGTCTGCAACGCCGGCACCACCACCAGCAACATGATCGGTCCGATCAGCATGCCGCCGACGATGACGGTAGCGAGCGGCCGTTGCACCTGGCTGCCGATCCCGGTGGAAATCGCCGCCGGAAACAGCCCGATACAGGCCGACAGGGTCATCATCAACACCGGCCGCATCTGTTGGGTCGACAGCCATGAACATAGCTTCGATCGGTGCCATGCCGCCTGTGGCGATGACCCGGTAATAGCTCGAAATGATCAGGATGCCGCTCATGACCGAGACGCCCAGGAGCGAAATAAATCCGATTGCCGCCGAAACGCTAAAATCCAGTCCGGTGACGTACAGCGCCAGGATGCCGCCGCTGATCGCAAACGGCAGCCCTAGCAGCGCCAGAAAAGTGTCGCGCAGCGAATTAAACAGCGTGTAGAGCAGAATCATAATGAAGACGAGCGTAATCGGCAGGATGACGGCAAGCCGCTGTTTGGCCTGCTGCAGCCATTCGAATTCGCCGGACCACTCGAGGCGATACCCGACCGGCAGCTTGACGTTCGCGGCGATCCGCTGCTGCGCCTCCTCGACGGCGCCGGCGAGATCGCGGCCGCGCACGCTGAATTTGATCGGCACGAAGCGTTGGTTGCGCTCGCGGAAGATATAAGACGCGCCGGTATCGAGCGAGATGGAAGCAAGCTCGCTCAGCGGAATGTAGGCATTGCCCGACGGCGTCTGCACGCCGATTTTGAGGTTGCGGACATCCTCGATGTCCTTGCGATATTTGGGGGCGAGCCGCACTACGACGTCAAACTGACGGTCTGATTCCAACAGGGTGGTTGCCGTGGTGCCGCCAAGCGCGGCCTGGACGACGCTGTTGACGTCGTTGACATTTAAGCCATACCGCGCCGCCTTGGTACGATCGACGCGGATATTCAGATTGGGCTGGCCGAGCACCCAGAATACGCCGAGGTCGGTAATGCCCTGGACCTGCGCCATCTGCGCCATGGCCGCCCTGGCGAGCTTCTCCAAAGTGGCGAGATCCGGACCGATGATTTTAACGGAATTGGCACCTTTGACGCCGGATAGCCCTTCCTCGACATTGTCCTGGATGTATTGTGAGAAGTTGAAGTCGATGCCGACGAATTTCTTGTTGAACTCGTCCTGCAGCTCGTTGATCAGCTTGTCCTTGGTCAAGCCGACCGGCCACTCGTCGAATGGCTTTAGCGGCACGAAAAACTCCGCATTGTAGAATCCGGCGGCGTCGCTGCCGTCGTCGGGACGGCCGTGCTGAGACACAACGGTAATGACTTCGGGATGGCGGAGCAGGATCTCGCGCATTTCATTGACGATCGGCATGCCGGCCTCGAGCGATATCGTCGGCGGCATGGACGCGCGAATCCATAGATTGCCCTCCTCGAGCGTCGGCAGGAACTCGCTGCCGAGCCGCGATCCCAGGAAGCCGGAGACGACGAGAAAAGGCAAAGCCGATCGCGATGGTGATCCTGCGATGTTGCGCAGCGACCAACGCAGTACCGGCGTATAGATCGAACGCAAGCGCGCGCACGACGACGGTCTCCGTCTCGCTGACGTGATCGGGCGAGCAAGAGCGATGCCAGACACGGCGTGACGGTAAAGGTCGCAATCAACGCGCCGACCAGCGCGTAGGCATAAGTCCGCGCCATCGGGCCGAAAATCTGGCCCTTCGACGCCCTGCATGGTGAACAGCGGCACGAAGGCCGCGACGATGATCACGGTGGAAAAAAACATCGCCTTATCGACCTGCAAGGCGCTGACCAGAATGAGCCGCAGCCGGTCGGTCCAGCCCGGCGCGTCGGAAAAATCGCTCAAGCGCGTTGGGTCGCGTCCCCAGGTTCCCTCGGCGAGCTGCTGCAACAGAGAGCGTTTCTCGTCCGGCGGCTCGCTTGAAAATTCCGGAAAATATTCTCGACGAGGATAACGGCTGCATCGACAATGATGCCGAAATCGAGCGGCGCCGACCGAGAGCAGATTGGCCTCCTCGCCGCGCAGCACCAGAATGATGATGCTGAAGAACAGCGCGAACGGAATATTGGCGCCGACGATGATGGCGCTGCGCAGATCGCCGAGGAATATCCACTGAATGATAAAGATCAGCACACAGCCGAAGACGAGGTTATGCAGGACCGTTGCGGTGGTGACGTCGACCAGCGTGCGTGCGATCGTAAAACGGGACGAGCTTCACGCCGGGCGGCAGGCTGCCGTCGGTATTGATCTTCTGAATCTCGCTCGGCACGCGCGGCACCACATCGTTGGTGTGCATGGTGCGATTCATGACGACGATCGCATCGACGATATCGTCATCGTTGTCGCGGCCGGCTTTGCCGAGCCGCGGCACGTAGCCGACCGAGACATTGGCGACATCCTTGACGTAGACGGGAACGCCGTTCGCTCTGCGACAGCACGACGTTCTCGATGTCGGCGACCTGGTAGCCTTGCGTCAAATCGTCGGCGCCGCCGCAATCCATCAAACCGACGCCGCGGATATTCACCGACTGCTGGCCGAAGTTGATGGTGCGGCCGCCGACATTGATATTGGCGTTGCCGAGCGCGGTGATCACCTGCGGCAGCGTGACATTGTAGGCTTCGAGTTTGTGCAGATCGACGTCGACGTCGTATTCCTTGGTGGTGCCGCCCCAGGTATTGACCTGCACGACGCCCGGCACCGTGAACAGGCGCCGCTGCACGATCCAGTCCTGCACCGTGCGCAGATTGGTCAAACCGAAATGCGGCGGACCGACCACCTGATAGCGATAGATTTCGCCGACCAGGCTCGATGGCCTGGATTTGCGGCGTCACGCTGTTGCGGCAGGCTGACATTCTGCTGCAGATTGATGGCGGTCTGGGTAAGGCGAAATAATAGTCGATGCCGTAATTGAACGTCACGCGCACGAACGACAGGCCGTAGAACGAGGTCGAGCGGATGACATCGACGCCGGGCGTCACCGCAAGCCCGACCTCGATCGGGATGGTGTAGTAGCGCTCCATCTCCTCGGCCGACAGGCCCGGCCGCCTGGGCCGTGATTTCGAGGATGACCGGCGCCGGATTCGGGATAGGCCTCGATGTTGAGCCTCGAGAAGGCGAACAGGCCGACGCCGACGAACACCAACAAGCCCAGCAGGACCAGCGGGCGCCGCGTCAAGCCCGAATTGCAGCACGCCTTCGAGCACGTCAGATCCTCAGTCCGCTGTCAGGCAGTGTGACCGCCCTTAACGAAAGTCTCAGCGCGACGCCGTACCGAGCGCATTGCTCAGGAACAGCGCGCCTTCGGTGGCGACCAGTTCGCCGGCTTGCACGCCCTCGAGGATTTGCCGATAGCCGTCGTGCTGCCTCGCCGATCTTGACCGTGCGCCGGGTGAACCGGCGGCGATCGGCCGTGACCCAGATCGTCATGGTGCCGTCGCCTTCGCGCACGACGCCATCGATCGGGATCGCCGGCGAACGCATCGGCGCGCCGACGCTGATGACGAAATTGGCAAACATGCCGGAGCGCAACTGGTGCTGCGGATCCTTGAACTCGGACCGCACCAGGACGCGGCGCGTATTGGGATCGACGCTGGCGCCGATGGTCGTCGACCTTGCCGTCGAACACCTGGCCGGGAAAGGCGTCGAGCGTGACCTGCACCTGCTGACCGACGCGAAAGGCCGGGCTGTCATCCTCGGCGACATTCGCCAGCATCCACATGGTGTCGATGTCGGCCACCGTATACGGCGCCGGCGCATTGCCGGGTTGCACGAACAACCCCGGCGCCGCATTGCGCGCCGTGATCCGGCCGGTGATCGGGCTCGGCACGACGAGCGTCGGGTCGGCGCTGCGATTGGCGATGATGCGGTCGATCTCGGCGTCGGTCTTGCCGAACAGACGCACCGCATCGCGCGCCGCGCGCAGATTGCCTTCGGCGGTCTGCTGGTCGGAGGTCGCCTGCTCGACATCGTGCTGCGGAAACCGCGCGCGTCGTATAGAGGTCGCGCAGGCGTTGGAGGTTTTTGGTGTCGAGATCCAGAACCCCGGCGGCGGAAATCAAGGTCGAATTCCGCCTGCAACAGATCGGGGCTGTCGATGGTGAACAGCGTCTGACCCTTCTTCACATCGTCGCCGACAGAGCCGAACAGCGCGATGATCCGCCCCTCATAGGGCGCGAAAACCTGGACCGCCATCTCCTCATCGAAGTCGATGCTGCCGATCGCATTCTTCTCGACCGGAAAGTCACGCGCTTCGACCGGGGCCACCTTGACCGCATCGAGCTGCGAATCCGACAGGTCCACGCTATCCGGACTTTGCGGCGCTGCGTTCGGCGTACCGGCATAGGCGCCGCCGCCCTGCCCCGGCTTCCCCTCGCCGGAATGCCATGTCCAGTAGACGATGGCGACGACAGCAAATAACGCAGCGGCGATCGCCGCGCTCAGGCGACTATTTATCGTGCGGGGAGCCATCGATCAGCTGCTTCCGGCGTCTTTTGGGAATCGCGGCGACATGGCCATCGGGTGCCGCCGCGGTCTACTGTCATTAATCACATCAACTGCGATTAATCGCAGTATTCTGAACAACTCATGACAGTCTATCACGGCACGGGCGTTTCCCTCATCTTGCAAGCTATTCTCCTTCTCCGATGATGGACGGGTCACGCGATGAATAATGTGCAGTGTGGCTAGACAAGCACAGCCATCATCGGCGAAATCGGAAATAATAGCTCTCGCGGGCTCCGCGATCTAATCTCAGTTGCCATAGTTCAATTGCCAATGTCCGGTGTGGCGATCAGGTGGTTTTTTGCAAGTACCACCGCTTTCGCGGCCGCGGTACTTTTGGCAAGCTGCGCGGTCGGCCCTGACTTTCGCCACCCGGCAGCCCCAGAGGTCACCCGCTACAGCCGCGAGCCGCTTGCGACGCACATGGCCGGCGCCACGGCAGCACAGCGTTTCGCCGTGGGCCGCGAAATCCCGGAGCAATGGTGGGCGCTGTTTCAAGTCGCCGGCGCTCGATGCCCTGATCGAGCGGTCACTGCAGAATAACCCCAACTTGCAAGCCGCTCTGGCCACGTTGCGCGCTGCAAGGCAGGCCGTGGCACGCGCAGGAGGCCAAGTATCTTCCCGTTCGTTCAGGCCAATTTCAATCCAACCCGCCAGCACACCTCCGCCATCCTGGCGCCCGGTCCCGGCTTCCGGCGCCAGCATCTTCGATCTCGATACCGCGCAATTGACGGTGTCCTACACCTTCGACGTCTGGGGCCTGAACCGGCGCACCGTTAAATCGCTCGAAGCGCTCGCCGACGTGCAGCGCTTTCAGGTCGAAGCGGCCTATCTCGCGCTCACGTCGAACATCGTGGTCGCCGCCATCACCGAGGCGTCGCTGCGCGGCCAGATCGACGCCACCGATCGGCTCATCGCGACGAATAGCAAAATGCTCGACACGCTGCGGCGCCAATTAAATGCCGGCTACACCGACCGCAGCGATGTCGCGGCGCAGGAAGCCGCATTGGCGCAGGCCAAAGCGACGTTGCCGCCGCTGCGCAAAGCGCTGGCGCAACAGCGCGATCTGCTGGCGGCGCTGGCCGGCGGCTATCCCGAGCGAAGGCCGCATCAGATATTCAGGCTCGCGGACCTGCATTTGCCGGCCGTCCTGCCGGTCAGCCTGCCGTCGCAGCTGATCGAGCAGCGCCCCGACGTGCGCGCGGCGGAAGAGCAATTGCATTCGGCCAGCGCCCAGATCGGCATCGCCACCGCCAATATGCTGCCGACCTTCACGATCAACGCCGATGCCGGATTCATGAATACGGCGCTCGCCCATTTGCTCGCGCCGCAGAATCTTTCTGGGATTTGGCCGGCAATGCCACGCAGACGGTGTTCGACGCCGGCACGCATTGCTGCATCAGCTGCAAGGCGCCAAGGACACCTATCAGGCCGCGGCGTGGACCTATCAAGGCACGGTGATCGGCGCCGTGCAAAACGTCGCCGATACGCTGCGGGCGCTGCAAAACGACGCCGACGGCGATGCGCGCCGCGCTCGATTTCGAACGCGCCGCCAAGACGAGCTTCGATCTCGCCAACCAGCAAATGCAGAGCGGCAATGCCAATGTGCTGTTAATGCTCAATGCGCAGCAAGGTTATCTGCAAGCCAATATCCAGGTGGTGCAGGCGCGCGCCGCGCGGCTCGCCGATACCGCGGCGCTGTTCGCCGCGCTCGGCGGCGGCTGGTGGAACCGGGCCGCGCCGCCGGTCGAGCAAATTCTCGACGTCGGCACCGGTCAAAGCAGCGTCCTCACCGATCCGCACGGCGGGTCGTCAGCCATCCCTTGATTGTGCGGCGCCTCGCCCGGCGCAGCTAAAAATCGCTGTGCAGCCGCGCGCCGATGACCGAGGCCGGGCCGCGATCTGGTTGTAGCCCGGATTGACGATGAACTGGTAATCGAGCGTCAGCTTGAAGTACGAAACCGGCAGTGTGTAATTGGTCTCGATGATCTGTTCGGGACCGGGATGCGGCAGCATGCCGTCGCCGACCAGGATGCCGAGCCCGCCGTCATTGAGAAATTGCTCGTGGATTTTGGTGATGCCGTTGACGACGCCGGCAATGCGGAAGGTGTCGTCGGGCCGGCCCCATTGCTTGCCGGTGAGCGACAGGCCCGCCGCGGCGGTGCGATCGATGTCGGCAAAATCGTAGGGCTCGACATCGCCATCGGCCCAGCCGGCGCGCGCGAACACGCCGAGATCTCCGGTGATCTGCTGCTCGAGATTGAGGCTGACGCCGCCGCGGCTGCGATATTGCGCGTACGGCGGTGATATCGGCGGGCCGCCGGTTGCTTGCGCCAAGGCGATGGCGTCGGCGAAACTGCCCATCCGGGCGCGGGTCAGAAATCCGGTGATCGCGATTTTGCCCGGCTGGCCCCATAGCTCGTAGCGGCGCTCGACCTCGCCGACCCACTGGAATTGCTGGAAACTCGTGTCGAGATCGGCACTGTTGGGCACCGTCGATTGGTCGAAAAGGCCGCCGCGCACCGTCCAGTCGCCCTGGTACCATTCGGCGGCGGCGCCATAGGTGAAGCCCCAGGCATCGGCGGCGTAGTCGAAGGTTCCGGTGTCGATGATCGACCAGTTCATGAAATCGCCGCGCGGATCGTGCGCGTATTTGTTGTTGTCGAATATGTCGGTGACGCCGAATTTGCCGATGGTGAACACGAGCCGGTTCGCGGTCTGCGTGCCGCCGAACTGATTGGCCGCGGCGTCCACTTTCTGCTCGTCGCCGCCGAGATTGATCGTCTGCCGGATGAAACGCGCGCGGCACCCGCGCATAGGGAACCGAATCACCGACTTTATAGGCTTCGCCGCTCGGAAAGCCGGCGACGCCGACCGTATCGCTCAGGCCAAAACCCTGATCGATTTCCGGATTGACCCACAGCTCGGCGCCGTCCCACAGCCGCCAGCCGAGAAAGGCGGTGGCGTCGAAGGTTTCGCGGCCCTCGTTTGGAATCAAGGCTGTTGGTCCCGGTGTAGGGCGAATGGAACGGCGGATCGTATTGCTCGAGGAAGGTGGTCTGGCCGTGGACGGCGAAATTGTCGGTTTGCAGCGCCGGCGGCGTAACGCCTTGTCGGCGGACGTCGACATATCGTCGTTGAAGCGGTAGTTCAGCCCGGCGCGCAATTCGCTGCAGAGTCAGATCGGAATTGAAGCGCTGCGCGCCGGCCGGGAATGTGACGCTGCGACTGCCATAATCGGTGAACAGATATTCGAACTGCGCGGTCCAGTGCGCCGCCAGCGCAACTTCGACCCCGGCGCCGACCACGCCGCCGACGCGCGGCACCAGAAACAGGTTCTCCATCGTTCCCGGCACCGCGGTGCCGCCGACCGGGACGCCGGCGAGTTGCGTGCGGGTAAATTGATCGTAGCTGAACGCCAAGCCGCCGGTCGCATAGAACAGCCAGTTGCCGTGCCAAATTGGCGCATAACCGACGCGGCCGCGCAGACGTGCCGGAAAACTCGACCCGGTCGAGATAATTCGCCGTGCCGATCAGCGGCGTCGATGAGGGTCGCGGTGCCGCCGAGAAAACTCGGAAACGAAACGTCGGCCGCGACGCCGACGAGCCAGCGCGAGGCGGCCATGCGGTCGTAGCCGGCCTGGAAGCCGAGCAGATAGCTGCCGGTGCCGCTGGGAAGTTATAGCGAGTTGGAGAAACCGAGTGCGCCGCTCAGGCTGGGCGCCGAACTGCCGGCCTGCGTCGCCGACCAATTCGAGCCGCCGAGCCCATAGCCGACATGGCCGCCGAGATAAAAGCCGCTCCAGTCATAGGCGGCCGGAACCGAAGGCGGCGGCGCTTTGGTCGGCAGCACCGCCGACAGGTCGGCGGCGGACGCGTTGCCGATGAGCGCAATCAATCCAACGCCGGCTCCTGCGCCAAACCGCAATGCGCCAAGCCTCACTGCTCCGAACCCCGCAACAGGCCCTTCCATTCCGCCCTGCCCCAGCCCCGAACCCGTTCGGCAACCGACTCAGCCCTTGCTGCCATCGCGCTCACGACAATAGCGTGACAACGGCCGTGTCCGAAGTTCCCCGCCCTCGACCTGGCACGCTGCCCCCGAACTCGGCTATCGGGCCGTTGTAGTCTGGCTACACTCTATAGCCCGGACTACATAATGCCGCAATATGTTCTAAAGTAACAAAAGGAGCGCTGAGGCGATGGCGATGCGCAACATTTGGCTGGGTGAGCAGCCGACTTATGTCCGGTTCTTCGACTTTGGACGCGGTAGTCGTCTCCGTAAGCCAGCCGCATTCGAGCGCGCCGGACGCTGCCTTGTGCCAATGACAAAGCAGAATAGGACCCGCGGCGGCGCGATGGAGCGGCGGATCGGCTGATTGTCGTTGCACGCGACTGCGCCAAAACGGCGCCCCACGATGCGGTTGAACATTTGGAATCGTGCGAGTTTTGCGAACATCGCTCACCTCCTGTTCCGCGATCGCGGCGGGGGTGAGCGTGAGGGTAAGCGATCCACAAGACGCGATCGCTTATCCTGACGCAGTCACTCTGGCTGCAATCGACGGTGTTATATCTCGGCGACGGCATTTCGCCTGCAGCCGCCGTTTCGCCAAGACTGGTAGTTCTTGTCGGGGAGTTAAAGTGCAGCGGCGTCCCTCGACATTTCGGGCCTGTCGCTATACTATACCCCCTATCCTATATAGCATACCCCCTACCCTATTGAAGGAAGACGGTCAACCGTGTCCCACACCAAACGCGAGAAAACGAAGCTGCTCAATCGGGTCCGCCGCGTCCGCGGTCAGGTCGAGGCAATCGAGCGCGCGCTCGAGGACGAACAGAGCTGCGCCACAATATTGCATCAGATCGTCACGGCACGCGGCGCTATGTCGAGCCTGATGACCGAGGTGATCGAAGACCACATCCGCCTCCACGTCGTCGATCCGACCAAGGACGCCGAACGCAGCCGCGGCGCCGACGAGCTGATCGAGGCGGTGCAGGCTTACCTGAAGTAGGGCGCATGGAACGCGAGTGAGGAAGCGACGATGGCAGACACGCTGCCGGACATTCACAATCACATATTTCTCGGCGAAGGCCACGAGCAGAACGAGCGCCGCACCTGGATGGTGATCGCGCTATGCAGTTTCATGATGGTCGCCGAGATCGCCGGCGGCCTGCTGTTCGGTTCGATCGCGCTGGTTGCCGACGGCCTGCACATGTCGACCCATGCCAGCGCGCTGCTGCTGACCGCGCTGGCTTACCGCTACGCGCGCCACCATGTCGACGACGAGCGCTTTTCCTTCGGCACCGGCAAGCTCGGCGATCTCGCCGGCTTTACCAGCGCCATCGTGCTGGCCATGATCGCGCTGTTGATCGGCTACGAGGCCGTCAACCGCCTGTTCTGGCCGGTGCCGATCCACTTCGGCGAGGCGATTCCGATCGCCGCCCTGGGCCTGATCGTCAATGTGGCCAGCGTGCTGCTGTTAGGCGGCGGCAACCATCATCATGACCATCAACACGGCCACGAGCACGGCCATGAGCACGGCCATAACCAGGGCCATGAGCACGATCACGACGCCCATCATCACAACCACCAAGCCAGCGACCACGAGCACGCGCACCATACTGCGCACCGCGACAACAATATGCGCGCGGCTATCGTCCATGTATTCGCCGATGCCGCGGTCTCGGTGCTGGTGATCGCCGGTCTAACGCTGGCGCTGCTGCTCGGCTGGAGCTGGATGGACCCGGTCGTCGGCTTGGTCGGCGCTGTCGTCATCGCCGCCTGGGCCTATACCCTGATCCGCGACACCGGCGCCATTCTGCTCGATATGAATCCAGATCGGCAGATGACCGACCGCATGCGCGCCATTATCGAGACCGACGGCGATCGCTTGATCGACTTTCATCTGTGGCGGCTCGGCCCGGGCCACCTCGGCGCGATCCTCTGCGTCGCCACGCAACAGCCGCAGCGCAATCCTGCTTACTATCAGTCGCAACTCACCCGGTTCCGCGCGCTGTCGCACGTCACCGTCGAAGTGCAGCACCACTAAATCGCCAGCCACCGGTCGCGGCGGTGTGCCTCCGCAACCGATGATCACCCGCGGCAAAGGCCTGCACCGGAACCAGTCGACAATGGCCTCTAGTGGGCTAAACTCCCGCCACTAAAAATCAAAAAAAGGGAGGAACCATGAGTGGCTTTGTATCCGTCTACGCCTTTTGGACGATATGGCTGTTCGTCCATCTCATCCTCGCCGTCGGACTACTCGGCGCCTTGACGCACCAGGCGATGGCCGTGGCGCTGCCGGCCCGTCAGCCGTCGGGGGGAATCGTGACGCGCTTTCGTTCGGTATCCGCTGCCGGCTATGCCACGACGGTCTGCGTGCTTTGGGTCCTTACCTTCCTGGTCGGATCGTTCATCTATACCAAATACCGGACCTACATCCGCATTCCCCTCGAGGAGGGACATTATTACAAGACCGGCGGCTTTTTCGACTTCAAGGAAAACGTCGCAACGCTCGGTCTCGTCTTGCTGCCGGCCTATTGGTACTTCTGGAAGAACGTCGAGAACCCGGAATACGACAATGCGCGCAAGGGCGTGACCGTGGTGCTCGCCGTGATGTGCTGGTTCCTCTTCATCGTTGGTCACGTGCTCAACAACACCCGGGGATTTGGATCATGAGCCTGAGCAAAACGACAACGCGCGGTATTGCGCCATGGTCATCGTCGCTGGCGCATTCGAGGAAATTCAAGGCCTTCGCCACGACGTTCTCCATCTCCGGTCCCGTCGCCTATTGCGTTGTCGAGTTTTTCAACTGGCCGCTCGTCACCTATTGGCCGGCGACCAACCGCCTGGTCTGGGGTTATGAGGGGATGACCAAGGGCGAAAGTCCGAACATGCTTTGGTACGGCTGGACGGTGACGACCGTCCTGATCGCGGCCGCGCTCGGCATCGTCGCCATGCTGCTTCCCGAGCGCGTCACCAGCAAAATCCCGCTCGCCTTAGTCTGGATCTTCCCGATCCTGGCGATTCCCTACGTGATCTATGCGCTGATGCCGTGGTGGACTCTGGCGATGCGGCACTGAGATGCGATTGATCGGCCCAATTTGGGCATGACCAGTCGGCGGGTTGAAGCCTGCCGGCGCCCGCGGCTCAGATCTTCTTTTTTATGCCGATGAAGTAGCCGCGGCGCGGACCGTATTGCGGCGCGAACACGCCGATGCCGGTGCCGCTCCTGATCTGATAAATCGTATCGAACACGTTGACGACGTCGAAACGCACGGTGAGCGGCTTGCCGTCGGGCATGGCAAAATCGTGCGACAGGCCGACATTGAACTGCGCGTACGGCGCCTCGACCCCGATATTGGCGACATCGGTCCGCAATCCGGAGCCGTAGATCATGTCGGTCGAAAACGTGGTGCCGTTCCACAGATAGGACAGGCCCGCCGAGCCGGTGACGAACTGATTGTGATCGGTGTAGATCCAGTGGCTGTCTGATATATTGCAGCTCGGTCAGGCCGCCGAGCGCGGGCTGCATCGTGACGTTGTCGAACAGATATTGGTTCGACACCACCTGGGTGGCCTTCTCCTGACCCACGGCGAGATTGCCATAGGCCTGGAAATTGCCGCTGTGGTACTTGGCGGAAAACTCGACGCCTTGCGATGATGCCCTTGGCGTAATTGAATGCGCTGAGCACCAAAGCCTGGCCGAAATTGCCGTTATCGAGCAGGTCTGTCGCGATCTTGTAATAGGCGTCGAGGCCGAGATCGAGCGTGGTGCAGTCTTTTTGATCGGCGGTATAGCAGCCGAACGGGATTTTCTGATCGACGCCGGCGTCGAAATAATGCGAGCGCTCCGGCAGCACCGGGCTAGTTGCCGCCCTTGCCGGCGCGCCGTCGTGCCGGCGAACAACGCGATATCGGCCGGCGCCGCCTCGACCAGCACCGGCGGCGTGAAATAGCGCGCATAGCCGGCGTGCAGCGTCGTGTTCGTGAACGGCTTGTAGGTGAAGCTGACGCGCGGGCTTAGCTGATTGGCGTCGGTGTATTGCCACATCTGGTCGAAGCGCAGCCCGGCATTCATCGTCAGCTGGTCGGTGATCTTCCATTCGTCCTGGGCATAGACGCCGGCGAGCCAGCCGAGCTTGGCGGTGTCGTCGGTGATCGATATCGGCGGCGGTGTCGCCACTCCGCCGGGTGTCGGCTCGACCCACGACGTATTGTCGACCCAAGTTTGCTCGCCGCTGACGGTGAAGCCCACGCGCAAGGTATGCGCCGGGTTGATCAGGTACGAGGCGTCGCCCTGGATGCCGTTGGTATAGGACTGCCGGCTGATGTCGGAAGCAATGCCGTTCAACAACAGGTCGCCGGTCAGGGTCCGGCATGAAGTGCAGAGCGTCATAGCGGGTGAAATAGGACAGTTGCCCGTCGAAACCGTTCACCGAGCGCTGCAGCGCCAGCACGCCGAATTGCGTATCCTCATATCTGGTTTTCGTTGAGCTCGACGAATTGAAGGCTGTTGCGCCAAACGCGGCGCACGCCAATGCCGCAAGAAATCGGCGCATTGGGCACGTTGGGAATCTGAAAATTGCTGGTGGACGTTCCGGCCATCAGGTCAAGCGCGTGTAAGGATCGAGAAACGTCGAGGCGTAGGCGAAGCCTTTTTCCTGCTGCGAGAAATCGTGGATCGCGTTGAGCGTCGGCAGCGGATTTTCGATGCCCTCGGTGGTTTGCAGATAGCTGCCGGTGACGAAATATTGCACGCCACCGAAACAAGCCGCGCTGGCGGCTGACGGCACTCCCGGACGCTGCCGCGGTCGAGGGACAGTATGCGCTGACCGGCCGCCATATTCGAAGCTCGGCTCGAAGGTGCCGCGGCTGCCGCCGTAATAGCTGATGCTGCCCGAATTATTGAAAATGTCGGTGCGGGTGGTGATGTCGAGCAGCGCCGACGGTGCGCATCCCGTATTCGGCCGGCAGCGCGCCGGTAATGAGCGAGATGCTGCCGATCAGGTCGGTATCAAGAACGCTGCCGAAGCCGGTGACGCCGTCGGGCAGCATCACGCCGTTGATGCGGAATTGCACATTGGCGTGGTCGTTGCGGACATGGAACGAGCCCGCTGGCGGCGGAATCCTGCGACACGCCAGGCGCCTGCAAGCATAACGCTCTCGACCGGCGCGTTGCTGCCTTGCGGCAGCGCCTCGATGGTGTCGCTGCTGATCGTGTCGGACGTGGTGCCGATCGTCGTATAGAGATTGCTGCGCGCCGCATCGAAGCTCGTTTTGCTTTTCCGTGAGCTGTTCGGCGGGCGTAACCGGCGGCACCGTCGGCGAAGCGGCGGCGATGTGCGGACGACCGCGGGCTGCAGGTCGCTTGATGGCGGCGCCCGCACGGTGATTTGCGGCAGCATGGTGCTGCCGCCGCGAACCGCCGGGCAATGGTATTGCCGGTGTTGCAGCCGCAGGCGTAGCGGGCGCAGACGACGGCTGTAGCGGGGGCGCTTGCACCGGCTGAATTTGAGGAGGCTCGGCTGTGCGCGGCTGAGATTGCGCGGGTTGATCTTGTGCCGGCTGATTTTGTGCTGGTTGTTCTTGTGCGCTTGCCATCGAGCCAAGAGCAAGCAGCGCCGCCAGCGCTGAACTGCCAAGCAAACTCAACTCGACGAGCGCGATAGGCATGAACCGACATGATACTCCGCCAAGCAATGGTGTGTGGTAACGACCCGGCTTAGTGGCGGTCGTGCAGTCGCGGCACATTATGAAACATCGCACAGAAAGTGAAATGCCGCACTCGATCTTGCGGCCATTGCCGACGCGGAAACCGCGCAGCAATGCCGAAGCTCGGCACCGACCGCTGATTTACGCTGCCGGCGGAGCGCGTGAGCGGAAGACGACGCGGAGCGGCGTAATGATGCCGCGGCCGACGCTGACGGAATGTCTGACCCGTTGGAAACCGTCCGGCACCGGCAATTGCGGCGGCTCGGAGACGAACGAGGTCGAGACCATGAAGATGGAGGCGCAGATCGGGCAGTAGCCGTCATCGTCCGCCGGGTGTCTGCGCGGGCCCTTGTTTCGACGACTTGGCGAGAACCGTCTTATGCAGCCCGGTCAGCGTGAGATGGTCCGCCCCGACGATGCCGTCGAGGTCGACATGGCCGAACGACACCGCAATCTGCAGCAGCAGCGCCGCGAGCGCGATATATGCGCCGCGCCGTTTATGGCCGTGCACCCATCCCATGCCGGCATGCTAGTGTTATATTGTTACATTTGGCAAGAGGGCACGGCGTTGCCGCCACAATTGGCACACCAATGGCGCTCGACAACGACGCCTCACAGCATTCCTGCCGGTGCACTCCAGTCGAATTTATAGTTCACCCCCAACGTGACCGTATTCACGCTTGCAGTCGAAGTCGCGGAAAGCTGCGAGAACGGCAACACCACAGTGGATGATCGAAAGCTGGTACGGCGGTACTCGGCGAACACATTCCAATTCTGCGCGAAGGCGTAAGCCGCGCCGCCGCCAACTGTCCAGCCGCCAAGATATTTGTTCACGGCTTCCTCGGTGCCGGCGGTGGCGAGATTGAGCGTGCCGGAGAGCTGTGTCCGGATGAACTGATCGCTCGACCACGCCCAGCCACCGGTTCCGTAGAGCAGGAGATTATCGAAGGCGTAGCCAAGCCGCCCGCGCACGGTTTCGCTGTCGAACACCGTGGTTCGCTCCGCACTGGTGCCGGAGGCATCGGCGGCCGTTGTCGTCATGGTGTTTCCGGACGACACGTCGGCCGCAATGCCGACCACAATACGTGTCGGCAACATTGCGTCGTAGCCGAGCTGCAGGCCGCCGTGCCACTGCGTCATAGTGCTGTCTGCGGCCGCGAGGGCGCCAGTCACGGCGTTGACGGTGCTGCTGCTGATCTTGGACCAGGCGCTGTCGACGTGAGCGCCGATGTAGAAGCCGGTCCAATCGTAGTTGTCCGGGTGGACGGGCTTGACCGCAATCGACCGGCGAAGCTCCGCGGCCATCGCCGAAAAATCGATTGTGCCGATCGATTCCAAAGGGCCGGAAAGCGTAAGCCGAAAGCTCAGCGGCTCGATCGGATGGTAGATGTAGTCCATGACGCCATTGGCGCAGACCGCCGCCGGCGGCGGAGTTCCGGATTTGCACATCGTATAGAGAGCGTCGGTCGTCAGTAGCGATCCATAGGCATAGGTGGCGTTGTCGGTCGTCGAGTTCAGGAGATTGATCGCATCGAGCCGAACGCTCCAGCCGTTGTCGAAGCGGTAGCCTACGGCGCCGTTGAACAAGTTGGACGGCGGCGATTGAAAGACGCCGTCCTCGGTGAGCGGCCGCGAACTGATGTAGCGCCAGCGCAGCGCGCCGAACCAGCCGGTGTTTTCGCCGAGCGTAATGCCGGCGGAGGCCACCATCCACGGCGCGTTGTAGACGTAATTGCCCGGCTCATTGCCGATCTGGGCCTGCGGATAGCCGGCGAGCGATTGGTAGAGCGCCGCCTGCGTGCCATCGAAACCGAGAAACCGCGCCCGCGACAGCGCGATGTCGCCGTCGACGTGGAGCCAGGATTGCAGACGGTAATCGTTGGTGATCTCGATGCCGGTGCGCTGGCTGGGCAGGCCCGCGGTGGTGTCGCCGCTATCGCCGTCGAAGAACAATTCCGAAATCCTGATGCAGGTAGAACACGCTGATCGAGCTGTCGAGGTTCGGAATGGCTTTGGTTCGCACGCCGACCTCGGCGCCGCGCGAACGCACCAGCAGTGGCGAGGCGCCCTCTGGCGTCGTCGGATCGCCGGGGACCTCGGTCACCGTCGTGCTGCGCACGTCATTGCTGTGATAGCCCATGCCGGCGCCGA
This sequence comes from uncultured Alphaproteobacteria bacterium, assembly GCA_963784325.1. Taxonomy (GTDB): domain Bacteria; phylum Pseudomonadota; class Alphaproteobacteria; order Rhizobiales; family Xanthobacteraceae; genus BOG-931. The sequence goes on from CAWARC010000005.1 coordinate 83,321, forward strand.
TGAACAATTCGGTCTTGGCGAACGGACCGAAGGTCACGGTGAATTTCGGGCTGCCGATGGCGCCTTGGGTGTTTCCGGAATTCGCCGGCTGCAGCGTCGAATTCACCGAGGCGCCGAAATAATCGCCGCGCCAGCCGGTCGTGGTCCGCAGCCAATCGGTCCAATGCACCGTGTTTTCGGCATAGATGCCGACATTGCCTTCACCGATATGATCGAGCAGCACATTCGACAGCAATTGGCGCTGAACGGTATTGCTCAGTCCGGTGGTGATGTCGTCGTAGCGGCTTTGCACGCCGAACACCGTTTCGGTGGGCCTGCCGAACAGCGAGCCGTCGATGGTGCGCGAGGCGCCGGCGCCGCCGTAAACGCGATCGTCGTGCTGATGAAACTGGTCGCCGTTGTCGCCGTTCGTCGCGTCGTCGAGGTGATAGGTGTAATTGTTGAACAGATCCAGCTCCTGTTTGACCAAGTAGGCATTGGCCTTCCACGAGCCGTCGTCGACCGTCTGCGCCATGCGGGCCGACAACGAAAAACGGCTGCTGTCGCCGCCGTCGGTCGGATCGAGCGCGCCGTAAAGACCGATCTGCCCCGTCGTCAGCGCCCGCAGCGCCGCCTGATCGGTGGAATTCCAGGTGTTGGAGTAGGCCATCGCCGTCGCGGAGAAGCCGTCGGTCGCGGTGCCCTGGCTGTAACGAAGCAGTCCGCTGAACTTGCGCACGTCGTTAGGCGTCGTCCACGGACCGTTATAGGCGTCGAATTCGCCGGCGTAGAGCAGCGAGCCGCCGCCGGCCTTGGTCGAGCCCAAAGTGAGAAATCTGTCGTAGCCGAAGCTGCCGACGGTCATCGAACTCGATGTTCTGCGGAACGCTGTCGCGCAGCGACACATGCAAGTCGCCGGCGCTGGCGAAGTCGCCGACGTCGGCGAAATACGGTCCCTTGCGGACTTCCAGCCCGCTGACCGTTTCCGGAATGAGCCAGTTGAGGTCGGTGTAACCCTGGCCGTGCGCATGGCTCGGCAGATTGATCGGCACGTCGTCGACATAGGTGGCCATGTCGGTGCCGTGATCGAGATTGTAGCCGCGCAAGTAATACTGATTGGCCTTGCCGCCGTCGGCGTGATCGACCACCGCCAGGCCGGGAGCCGCTTCGAGAATTTCGCCCGGCCGCGCGACCGGGCGGGCGTTGAGATCGGCGCCGGAAAAGATCATCTGGCTCGCCAATTGCGGCACCACCGGCGCGCCGCCTGCAATGTTGGGCGCGCCGGTCTGGTAAGGCGACGCCGGCGCGGCCGTCGTCGCCGCGCTTGGCGCCGCGGCTTGCGACCGGTTTGGTCCGCGTCACGCGCGGCTTGGCGTGCGGGGCGGTCACCTGGATGGTCGGGAGCGTGGTGCCGCCGCCTTGGGCGGCGGCGGCGGATTGGCCGCGCTGGCGGCGCGCCGTCTGGCGGCGGCTGAGGTGTCGGCGGCGTCTGCGCCCAGGCACTTGCGCAGAGCGCGGAGACGAGAAACGTCACCGACGCCAACCGACGCGATGCCATCGCCGCCTACACGCCGGACGCCGCACGACAGCGCGGATGCGCGGCGCTTCCCACCGCGGCCCGACGGCATGCAGAATGAAGCGCCAGTATGATGTTGTCAATAAAAGTGCATATCGTGCGCCGGCGAGCGCACAGATGATGACCGCAGACACGGAGACACCTCGGGTAACACGCCCTGTGGCACGTCACCGCGAACTCAGTGTCCCCGCACATCCGATGAGGATGATTGGTTCGCCTACCGCCAGTACACCCCGACCGGCAGCGCTCGCGTATGACCACGGCTGACGGCAGGTCTCCTGGCTCGCGGGTCGCCACCTTCCGTCGCCTTCCCGGGACCCGAATCCCAGTGGACATATGACGGAAGATTCGCCGCTTACAGTTGCGGGGGCAGCCGCAGTATTGGGCGGTCTCTCGCCCGCACTGCGTTCCCTTTTGATCCCCAAGCGGGGGAACCGTCGGGTCAACCATAGGGCGATCGGACCACGTCAAATCGTCGCCGCCAGTCGTTCGCCAGCGACGTAAATCTCTGTCATAGCGCCGGATTGAAATACACGATCCCGGCGTCGTGGCTGCCGAAGCTCGACGCCATCAACAAAAACCCTGACGCGCTCGCCCGCTTCAATGCGGTCATGAACGCGCCCAACCTGTTCACCGTCGAGCCCTTGCCGCCGGCGCAATCGCCGGCCAAATAAGCTTTGGCGGTGCTAGACTGCGTCGCCGCCCTTTGGAGACAGCGATGCAGCGCGTGACCATCACCATCGACGACGAGCTTGACGCCGAGCTGGCGCGTTTTATGACCGCGCGCGGCTATGCCAACCGCTCCGAGGCGATCCGCGACCTCGCCCGCTCCGGGCTGCAGCAGGCGGCGAGCGAGGTCGGCGGCCCGCGGCCATGCGTCGCCGCGCTCATTTACATCTACGACCACGAGGCGCGCGATCTGCCCAAGCGCCTCACCCGCGACTTTCATCACCGCCACGACCTCGCGCAAGCGACGCTGCACATGCATCTCGATCACGACAGCTGCATGGAAGTGACCGTGCTCAAAGGCCGTGGCTCCGACGTGCAGGAATTTGCCGACCATATCATCGCCGAACGCGGCGTGCGGCATGGCCATGTCGTGTTCTTGCCGGCCGACGGCCTGCACGATCACGGTCCAAAGAGCGGGCATCGCGCGACGCACAGTCATGCGCCTGCCCGCAACCATCGCCGCCGCGCCGGCTCCCGGCGCGACGTTTAAGATTATTGATTGTTTACGATAAAACCGGCCTCTGCCGGGTGCCGGGCGCCCCATAATGCCCGGCCGTTAACGGCCGGCGCCGATCTTCATCGAATAGCGACGGTTATCGTGCTAAAGGGGCCGCACTGTCCTAGCAATTGCGGGATCGTTAATGGCCGGCGAACAGCCGGCCACGGGTAAGAGATATGTCGAGCGACACACCGACCGATCCGGACTCGCGGGCGCAGGCGCTCGTGGCGTCCTATGCGCGCGCCGGCTACGCGCGCATCGCGCCGGCTGTGCTGCAACCGGCCGAGCCGTTCCTCGACCTGTCCGGCGAGGACATCCGCCGCCGCATGTTTCTGACCACCGATCCGGACGGCCGCGAACTGTGCCTGCGGCCCGATCTGACCATTCCGGTGTCGCGCGATTATCTGGCTTCGCCGCAAGCCGGAAAGCCCGCCGGGTTCTGCTATCTCGGCGCGGTGTTCCGCCATCGCCACGGCGCGGCGTCCGAATTCCTTCAGGCCGGCATCGAGAGCTTCGGCCGCGCCGACAAAGCGGCAGCCGACGCCGAAATGCTGGCGCTTGGTCTCGAAGCAACAACCCAATACGAGATCGGCGCGCCCGAGATTCGCATCGGCGACGTCGGGCTGTTCGCGGCTTTTGTCGCCGCGCTCGATCTGGCGCCGGTGTGGAAGCGCCGCCTGATCAAGGATTTCAACCGCAAATCCTCGCTCAAGCACGATCTCGAGCAGATGACGCTCGCGCCTGCCAACGGCTCGAAGGAATATCAGGGCGTGCTCGCCGCGCTCGCCGGCTCCGATCCGAAGGCGGCGCATCATCTGGTCACCGATCTCCTCTCGATCGCCGGCATCGCCACGGTCGGGGGCCGCTCGGTCGCCGAGATCGCCGACCGTTTCCTCGAACAGTCGGCGCTCAATGCACCGACGCGGCTGCCGCGCGAGACCCGCGCGCTGATCGAGCGCTTCCTGTCGATCGCCGGCGATCCCGACGATGCGGCCGGCGAGCTGCGTGCGCTCGCGGCCGACGCCAAAATCGCGCTCGGCCCGGCGCTGGATCTCCTCGAAACGCGCACCGGCTTTCTGGCGGCGCGCGGTGTCGACGTGCGCGCCATCAAATTCGCCACCGATTTCGGCCGCGGTTTCGACTACTACACCGGCTTCGTCTTCGAACTGCAGGATGAGCGCAGCCAGCGTCCGCTGGTCGCCGGCGGCCGCTATGACGGCTTGCTCGCACGCCTTGGCGCCAAGGCGCCGATCCCCGCGGTCGGCTTTGCCGCTTCGATCGACGATCTTGCCGGCGGAGGCGTGTCATGAATGCGCCGCTCATTCTCGCCGTGCCGTCCAAGGGCCGGCTGCAAGAAAATGCCGAAAGCTTTTTCGCCCGCGCCGGGCTCGAACTGGTCAAGCCCCGCGGCGCGCGCGATTACCGCGGCACCGTTGCCGGCCTCGACGGCATCGAGATCGCCTATTTGTCGGCCGCCGAGACCACCGCCCAGCTCGCGCAAGGCGCCGCACATCTCGGCATCACCGGCGAGGATCTGGTGCGCGAGATGATCCCGCAGTCGAATGAACGCGTCGTGCTGATCGCGGGACTGGGATTCGGCTTTGCCAATGTCGTCGTCGCGGTGCCGCAGGCCTGGATCGACGTCCGCAACATGGCCGATCTCGACGACGTCGCCACGGCGTTCCGTCTCAAACACGAGCGCAAGATGCGGCTCGCCACCAAATACGCCAATTTGACGCGCGACTTCTTCGCCGCGCACGGCGTGGTCGACTATCGCATCGTCGAAAGCTCCGGCGCCACCGAGGGCGCGCCGGCGGCCGGCACCGCCGAAATGATCGTCGATATCACCACGACGGGCGCCACGCTTGCCGCCAACGGACTGAAAGTGATCGAGGACGGCGTTATCCTGCGCTCGCAAGCCAATCTCGTCGCCGCACGCGCCGCGGCCTGGACCGGCGAACAGCGCGAGACGGCGCGCTTGCTGCTCGACCGCATTGCCGCGCAAAAACGCGCCGAAGCCTTTGCGGAAGTGCGCACCCGCTTTGCCGGCATGAACGACAAGCTTCTCGGCATCGCCCGGGAAAAATTCGGTGTCGCCTCCCCGTTCGGCGGCCCGACGTCGTCGGGCATGCTCACGCTGCATTGCCCGCCGGCGAACGTCCATGCGCTCGCGAGTTTCCTGCGCGAGCATGGCGCCGAAGCGGTTTCCGTCGCGGCGTTGGATTATGTCTATACGCGGGACAATCCGCTCTATGCCAAGCTCGCGGCGGAGCTCGATAAGCGCGCGTAGCGCCATCGCTACGCTTTGATGGCGGCGAAGCTGATGACCTTGGCCCATCGCGCGCTGTCCGTAGCGATCAGCGTGCCGAAGCCAGCCGGTGTATCTGAAATGGGGGTATTGCCGACTTGGGCAAGCTGCGCCTTGAAGGCGGGATCGGCGACGCTCGCATTGACCGCCGCATTGAGCTTGTCGACGATCGCCGGCGGGCAATCCTTTGGCGCGGTGACGCCGTTCCAGGAATAGGCCTCGTAACCTGGGACGAAATCTCTGATCAACGGCACGCCGGGCAGCGCGTCGGTACGAGAGCTCACGGCAAGCGCGCGCAGCTTGCCGGAGCGGATGAACGCGAGCGACGACGTCAAATTATCGAACATGACCTGAAGCCGGCCACCGAGAAGATCGTCCAGCGCGGGCGCCGAGCCGTGATAGGGCACGTGGATAAATTTGGTGTCGGTCAGCATCTGAAACAGCTCGCCGGCGACATGGGTCGAACCGCCGGTGCCGGCCGAGCCCATGGCGATCGTGCCCGGATGCGCCTTGGCGTAGGCGATGAATTCGGGAACTGTCTTCGCCGGAAACGACGGGTTCACCTCCATGACCATCGGGCTGCGAGCGAACACCGCGACCGGCGCCATGTCGCGAGCGAAGTTGAAATCGAGGTCGGGATAAAGCGACACGTTGATGGCATTCGCCATGCCGGCGAGCAACAGCGTGTAGCCATCCGGCGTGGCATGCACGACCTGGTCGGCAGCCAGGTTGCCGCCGGCGCCCGGCCGATTTTCGATGATGAAAGGCTGACCCAGCCGCGTCGACAGCTGCTGAGCGATCAGCCGCGCCAGAATGTCGCTGACGCCGCCGGCGGCGTAGCCGACGATAATGGATACGGGCCGCGCCGGATAATCGGTTTGCGCCCTGGCGCCGGGCGCCAACGCCGGCGCGGCGGCCGCGCTCAAGGCCAGTTGCAGGAATTGACGGCGTAAAAGCTTCATGATGCACTCCGCGCGGCTCAGGCGACGCTCACGCGCCGCCCATCGTTCCGCAATTCGCCTACGACGATGCAATTCGCATACCGCATCGCGCCACCCCTTCGCATACCAGACCAGGATATTCTCATGACAGTTCTACCGATACTTCGTAACGCGCTGACCGCGCTGGCGCTGGCGGCGCTGGCTTTCGGTTGCGGCGGCGCCGAAGCGGCAACTTACCCTACGCAAAAGATCACGGTCATTGTCGCCTTTGCGCCGGGCGGCGTCGCCGACACGCTGGCGCGGCTGATCGGCCAAGGCTTGAGCGAGCGCTTGCATCAAAGTGTGGTGGTCGAGAACCGCGGCGGCGCCGGCGGCAATATCGCCGCCGAACTCGTCGCACGCGCCAGTCCGGACGGTTACACGCTGCTTGCCACCACGACCGCGCTCGCCATCAACGAGACGCTGTTCGTCAATAAGCAATTCTCGGCGAGCGATTTCAAGACTGTTGCCATCGCCGAGTCCAGTCCCGAAGCGCTGGTGACGAGCCCGAACAATCCCGCGAATAATCTAAAAGAGTTCATCAAGGCGATGAATGGCCGCACCATCAATCTCGCTATCCCCGGCGTCGGCACCGGGTCGGATATCGAGGCGGAATATTTCTTCAAGGAGCTCGCCAAGGTGCCGGTGCAGCCGATTCCGTACCAAGGGGGCGCGCCGGCGATCAACGCCACCGTGGCCGGCCAGGTCGATCTGATGGCGACCACGCTCGGCGGCGGCGCGGCGGCGCAGATCGCGGGCGGCAAGCTCAAAGGCCTCGGCATCGCCGCCGACAAGCGCGCCGCGGTGTCGCCGAACATACCGACCTATGCCGAACAAGGTTATCCGGCGTTCGCCGCTGCATCCTGGGTCGGCTTCTTCGCGCCGGCCAAGACCGATCCGCAGATCCTGCAGACGCTCAACGCCGCGATCAACGACATCGTCAAGAGTCCCGACGTGGAAAAAAAGCTCAGCGATATGGGCTTCGACCCAATCACCGGGTCACAACCTCAGGCCGATTCCATGTTCGCTGCCGAGGTCAAGAAGTGGGGCGACATGGTCACGGCGCTCGGGCTGTCGATCAAATAGATCTACTGATCCAACGCCCCTTGCTCAAGCTTAGGAGCGAGCGCCAGCGCCGTATTACAGGCTCGGCTGCCGTTGCGATATTACTTTAATATAGTGCCCGATCAATTACGCGGTGTGACCATCGAAGTCGCCCTCTTGGGGCAATTCCTTTTCCTGCTGCGGCGTCATCTTGGCGGGGTCGGCAGCCCCCGGCACCCCGCGCGGGCCAAGCTTGCGCCGCGCCATCTGATCTTCGGTCTCGCGCTCTTCTTCCGGCGTTGCTTCGCGAAGTTTCTCTGACATTCGGCTCCTCACAGTGGGCGGTGCATGCGCCCGAACAGCCAGCCTAAACCTAGCGCGATGGCGACGGCGGTGTAAGGCTGCGTTTCGATGGTATTGCGCAGCGCCCGTTCGAACGAGCCGGCGGTCTTGCGCGCCGCGCGATTGGCGCTGTCGGCGATGTCGGCGGCACTGTCGCGCGCGTGGCCGTAGAGTTCTTGGGCCGCGTCCGACACGTCGTCGGCGACGCCGCTGGCTTGTTTCTTGGCATCGCCAAAAGCGCGGTTGAAATCGGGGCTGGCGGCACGGGTCTGTGGCATGACTGTCCTCGGCGGGTGTGGCGGGAATCCGTAGCGCGTTAACGCCCCAATGCCGCTAAAAGTTCACCAGCCACGTTGCGATCGCGAAGAGGCCTTCATTTGCCGCGCTCGGGAACTTTTATTTGCGGCAGTCCGGAACTTTCGTTTTCGCCCGCGACTTTTCTTTCCGTAATGTTTCGAAAAGTCGCAAAACTCTCATCCGGGGTTGGATCATGGGACTTATTCTTCTCATCATCGTTCTGGTCATTTTGTTCGGCGGCGGCGGCGGCTATTGGGGTTACAGTCGCGGCTATTATGGCGGCGGCGGCCACGGGCTGATCTGGCTTTTGGTGATGATCGTCGTCTTAGTCGTGCTGTTCGGCCATCACGGCGCCACCATCTAAAAGCGTGGAACTTATTGCAGCGCTGCCGCGTTTCATTGTCCGCAATTTAACTTAAACGGGAGGCAACCGTGCCGGTATTGCTCGGATTTATTCTCGGCGTGTTGGTGACCATCGCCGGCGCTTACGAATACGACTCCACGACGGGCCGCGCCGCCAATGGATTGTCGGCGAGTTCCGCCGGCGGCCAAGCGCCGATGGTGAACTGGAACATAGTCAGCGACGATTGGCAAAATCTGCAGACCAACGTGCGGGCTAAAGCCGAAAATCTCGAACACACGTTTAAGCAGCACACCGGCTGAGCGCAGAGCGCGCTTAGCTGATTCCGATCAGCGACCGGACTGGGTGAGTGCCAGGACCGGAGCCAGCAGCTTAGCCCTCAAATCTTGGCGCCGGTCTTGTGCGACAGATGATCGTGCTTGACCGCGCCATAACACTCGCAAGCCGCCGCCTCCAGCGCGGAACGATCGATAATGGTGATCCGGCCGCGGCTATAGCGCACGATTCCTCGCTTCTGGAGCTCCTGCGCCAATAGCGTCACTGTCGTGCGCCGCACTCCAAGCATGCCGGAAAGGAATTCCTGGGTCAGCGCCAGCTGATCGCTGCCGATACGGTCCGCGCATTGCAACAGCCAACGGCAGAGCCGCGACGAGCCGTCATGGATAGCGTTACAAGCGGCGTTTTGCTGGGCTTCCGCCCACAGCATTTCGGTGTGGCGGATGATGAGATCCCGCAACGCCGCACTGCGTGCGGTCGCAACTTCGAACCGGCTTGCCGAAATCACCGAGAATTTGCCGCCAATCTGCACCATGGCGCGGGTGAACGACACGCGCTGACCCAACCCGCACTGCAGTCCCACCGCCCCCTCGCTCCCGACCGACGAGGTTTCGACCATTTCCCCATCGCCAGTGGTGACCAGGCAAGAGATCATGCCGTTATGGGGAAAATAGACCTGATTGATGGGATCGCCGGGATCGAAACAGACGACGCCCTGCGGCAGCAGGACCTGCTTTAAGTCCGGCTCCAGCACCATGAAAACGTCGCTGGGAAGCGCGGCAAGGAGCCGGTTGCCCAATTGCCGCACGGCTGCAGGCTGGTCCGGCAGGGGGAAAAACCTGCCCGCTACTAATGGCTCAGTCATTACTACACCCCTAGCGTGAGCGGAACGCCTCGGTCAGAAATAAGTTCCATCGGCCCGTATCATGACCGACTTAGCCGAATAGGCTCGGCCGATCATGCCCTTAGTCAGTGAATTGGCGGCGAACCGGGTAGCGCCAACAGCGCCCAGGCATGCCGCGCCGTATGCGCACACGCTTCGGCTTCGTCGGCAAACAGCCGTGCGTGATCGCCGCGTCGGAGCCCGAACATGAGAATGCACAAGCGGCAGCCGAAAAGAGGCTGGTCGTCGCAAGCGAAAGGCACGCGAATGGGCTCGTCCCATGGGATCGCGCGCAGCCGATGCTGGATATCCGCAACTGAATTTGGCGGCATTGCAGCCTCGTCCCTCAGACGAAAGAAAAACCGGCGATCCACGCGAGCATTCCATGATCGCACCGAGCGGTTGGCGGAAGGTTTTTCGACAGCCGATTTTCGCTCTAACGCATCGTAAGGAGAATGGCGTTAAATAGGCCATTCGTCGCGTAGCCCACATATGAACGTCGAACTGCCGGGATTCGGGCATGGCGGCGTCCAGATTATCGATCCCGTATGGTTTTCTCGCCGGACCGGGCCGCGACATACAATTTTCCGCGCGACTTCGCTACCAACGCCCGCGACTCGCTTACGGTGTTGCGGGCGATGTAAACCAGCTCGTCGACGGAGCGGCGGCGATCGCAGAATTTTTCCACCATAGCCCGCAACTCCGGGCGCAAATGATCGAGAGTCGGGTCGACGCTGGCGAACGGAAGCTCGATCACGCACGCACCCGCCTCGTCGTAAACATCAAGCCGCCACGTTCGCGTCTGCGCTTCGCGGCTGCGCATGAGCTCGTGAACGATGGTTTGCGCATAGTGCAAGGCATCCGCGCTATCGGCCAACGCGACGCCCGTCTCATCGTCGATTCCGCCACTACCGTCTCTCAGTTCGAAGGTGTAGTTGGGCATCGCCGCAAACTTCCTCGTTTGAAACCGGCCTGCTGATACTAGACCTCAACTGGACCGTGCCACAACAAGACACGACAAGACACTGCAAGATAAGTAATTACCCTGACATCAAGCACTGCGCCCGGCCCATTGTTACGACTTGCCCGCTTCTCTATTTTCGGCCGCCTCCGGCAGCTCCAATTCGATCGTGCAAGTCAAGCCGCCGGCGCGGAACTCGCGCTTGATCGTCGCGCCTGGAATAGCGCTTTCGATGAGGGCGGTTCCGGAGCCCCCGCCTGCAGGTTTGTTCTGCACTGGAGGACCGCCTGTCTCCTGCCACTCAACCCTGATGAGGCGCCCCTTGTTGCCGCGGCTCAGAGTCCAAGTCACCGCCAATCTGCCGGCCGGAATCGACAAAGCGCCATATTTGGCGGCATTGGTCGCCAGTTCGTGCAGCACGAGACCGAACGGCGTCGCCAGATCCGCCGGCAGCAAAACCCCTTCCCCCGCGATGCGCAAGCGGTCCGGATTTTTTCCGCCGTAGGCATCGAGCTGTTGATGGGCCAGTTCGGCGAGGTCGGCGCCCTTCCAGTCCAATTCCACCAGCAGAGTATAAGCGCCGGCGAGTGCCGCCAGCCGACCTTCAAACCGCTTGAGCTCTTCTTCCTTTGGCCGGTTGCCACGCAAGGTGTGGCGGGCGATGGCCTGGATCACCGCCAAGCTATTGCGGACGCGATGCGTCAATTCGCCCAGCAAGAGGCGGTGGCGGTTTTCGCCGGCGAGCACCGCCGCCTCGGCCACATGGCGCTCGGAAATGTCGACGAATGTGATGACGACGCCGTCGATCTTGTCGTCGGCGGTGCGATAGGGGCGCAGCCGCACGTCGTACCAGCGGCCGTCGCGGCTGCGAATTTCGCGCCGCAGTGGCGTGAGATCGGCCAGCACGGCGCGCGCATCCTTGATCAGGTTGTCGTAGTCCAGCCGGTGGGCGAAATCGGTGATCGGCCGCCCTTCGTCGTTTTGCGTGATGCTGAACAGATCGGTGACCCGCTCGGTGAAGCGCTTGATGCGCAGCGAAGAGTCCAGAAACAGCGTGCCGATGTCGGTCGCCGCGATGAGGTTCTGCAAGTCGCTATGCGCGCGCGAGATCGCGTCGAGCTTGAGCTTCAGCTCGGCGTTGACGGTCTGCAGCTCCTCGTTGATCGATTGCAATTCCTCCTTGGAGGTTTCCAGCTCCTCAGATGTGGAGCGGTACTCCTCGTTGATCGATTGCAGCTCTTCGTTGGCGGCGCGCAGTTCCTGATTGGCGGTATCCGATTCCTCGCGCACGGTGCGCAGCCGCGCCTGCATCAGCTCGAGCTCCTGGGTCAGCCGGCGCACCGTCTCGGCACTGGCCTGGCCGTCGACCTTGAGCAGACTTTCATCGACGGCTTCACCTTCGATGAAAATGACGATCGCATTGTGGCTATCGGCGCCCACCTCGTCCTGTACCGGCTTGACCAGGAGGTGAACGCGGTGCGGCGCGCCGTTGAAACGCACCAGGATCGGCAGGCTCAGCGTGCTTTCGTGCAGCTCGAACGCGCGATTGAGCGCCGAGCGCAGCTCGAAGCGCAGCTCCGGCCGCGCCAGGTCGACGGCATCGCCGGAAAGCGGCCCGCCGGAGGGTAGCAGGAAACGGCCGGCATGCTCGGACAGGTGTATCAAGCGATGCGATTCATCGACCAGGATGCTGGGCGGCGCGATCTGCTCGATGGCGCGCCGGTGCATCGCCGCCTCGCCCAACGCGACCGTCGGACTCACCGCGCGGGGCAGAGCAACGACCGGTTCGCGGATGCGCACCGGGCCAAGGAGCCGCGGCAGCAGTCGCGGTTTATCGCCAGCCGCCGCGGTGGACTGATAGATGCGAGCGGTACGTTCAACGCAGCGAAACAGCCCCAGCGGAATATCCAGCGATTCCGAAGAGCCGAGAAAAACATAACCGCCCGGATTAAGCGCATAGTGGAATGTGCTGCACACCTGCTCCTGCAAGTCGCGGTCGAGATAGATCAAAAGATTGCGGCAGGAGATCAGGTCAACGTGGGAGAATGGCGGGTCTTTGAGGAGATCGTGCACGGCAAACAGCACCATATCGCGCAGCTCCTGGCGCACCCGATAATGGTCACCCTCGCGCGTGAAAAAACGGCGCAGCCGCTCCTCGCTGACGTCGGCTTCGATGGCGAGCGGATAGCGGCCTTCGCGCCCCAATGCCAGCGCCCGCGCATCGAGGTCGGAGCCGAACACCTGCATCGACGGATGATTCGGGTGCTGCGCCGCCGCTTCCAAGAGCAGCATGGCGAACGTATAAGCCTCCTCGCCGGTGGCGCATCCCGAGACCCAGACGCGGATTGTCTCTTCCGGTGCCCTGGCCTTGAACAGTTCCGGCAGCACAGTCTTGGCTAGCGCTACAAAGGCATCGCCGTCACGAAAGAACGTCGTTACCGAAATGAGCAGGTCGCCTAGCAGCGCTTGCGCCTCATCCGCGTTGTCGCGCAGCGCCTGGTCGTATTCCTTAAGGCCGGCGCTTCGCGTCACCTGCATGCGCCGTGCGATCCGCCGCAGCACAGTCGAGCGTTTGTATTTGGAGAAGTCGTGCCCGGTGCGCGCGCGAAGATTGGCGAGAACGCTGCGCAACAGGTCCTCATCGAAATTGCCGATGTCAGCGGAGGATATGCTCGCTTTGCCGTGAATGAGATCGAACAGCTGTTTCGCCAGATCGCGCACCGGCATGACGAAATCGGCGACGCCGGTGGCGATGGCGCTGCGCGGCATCGAGTCATATTCGGCTTCGTTCGGATCCTGCACCAGGATGATGCCGCCCGATTCTTTCACTGCGCGCGCGCCGAGCGCGCCGTCCGATCCCGCCCCGCTCAAAATGACGGCAAACCCCTCACCCAATTGATCGGCAAGCGAGCGAAAGAACAAGTCGATTGGCGCCCGGTGGCCGCGCGGCTGGTCGAAGGCAAAGGCCGAAATCTCGTGGTCGACCAGCTGCAAACGGCGATCCGGTGAAATGACGTAAACGTGGTCCGCCTGCACCCGCTCGCGCGCGGTGACCTGAACGACCGGCATTCGCGTTTTGGTCGCTAGGATGCTTGGCAATTCGCTGTGGTGCTGCGGATCGAGATGCACCACCACGACGAGGGCCGCGCCGGGGTGCTCCGGAAGAGCGGAGAAAAAACTCTGCAGCGCCGACACGCCGCCGGCGGAAGCGCCGATGGCGACGATAACCGGTTCGCCCGCGTCGCGCGTCGCCGTACCGGTTGTATTGTCGTTGGCATTATCAGGCACGACGACGCTCCGCTCCCGCGGAAGTCAGCATATCCGGGAAACCAGTCGTGGCGCCAGCAAGTTCCGACGATGTGACAACGGCCCGGACGCGACTATCGGCGTCAATCAAGCGCGGTACGGACAGTGGATTTTGATCGAAAGCGATTAGGCGGCTTGGCGCGCCGCCTCGTCGCGGTTTTCCAACACCACAGTCGCCGCCGCAGTATTGGAAATCGGGATGTGGTAGTTGCGGTGCACTTCGCGCACTTGGCCCGTCAGTGCGCCGCGCATCGCCATCCAGTTGAGGAACTCGACGCCCTGCGCGCCGGATTCTTCGACGAAGTCGTGAATCGAATAGCGCGTCAGCAATTCCGGCTCGCCGACAAGCTTGTCCATGCAGAGCTGGTCGAATTCCTTGTTGATGAAGCCGGCGCGCTTGCCGTCGAGCTGGTGCGAGAGGCCGCCGGTGCCGACGATCATGACGCGCAGGTCTTGCGGATAGGAGCTAATGGCGCGGCCGACCGAGCGGCCGAGATTGAGGCAACGCTTGAGCGAGGGCAGCGGATGCTGCACGGTGTTGATCGAGATCGGCACGATCTTCACCGTCCATTTTTCGCCGGGCCACATCAGCGCCATCGGAATGGTGACCGAATGGTCGACCAGCATGTCCTGGCACATCGTGATGTCGAACTCGTCGGCGACCAGATGATTGATGATGTGCCACGACAAGGCTGGATCGCCGGCGATCGAGCGCGACACCGGAATGCCCCAGCCTTCGTCCTCGTTGCGGTACTCGCTCGCGGCGCCGACGGCGAAGGTCGGCAGCTTGTCGAGGAAGAAGTTCAGCCCGTGGTCGTTGTAGAACACCACGGCGATGTCCGGCTTTTCCCGCGCCAGCCAGTAATGCACGTAATCGAAGCCTTTGAAGAACGGCTTCCAATACGGATCGTTCTGTTTTTTTTCGGCAATAGCCTTGCCGATGGAGGGCACATGGGTGGTGGCGACGCCGCCGATGATCTTGGCCATGATGTGTTTCCTTACCTGCCCGCCGCGGCGAGTTTTTCCTTGAATTGATCGACCGTGGTGCCGGTCTGCTGCGCGCCAATATCCTGGACGTTCAGCCCAAAAATGCCGGCAAGCTTGGCGAGGTAATAGACGTTGCCGCCCACCGCGATCATGGCCAGCACGCTGCGGCTCTTCACGGCGGCGCGCTGCTCTTCGGTCAGCCCGAATTTGCGGCAATAGCCCTCCTCATCCGCAAGAAAGGCCGCGCGGTTACCGGCGCTGTTGAACGAAAAGCACATGCAATTAAGCGCAAGTCCTTTCTGCGCCTGGTCGCCGTCGAATAAAGTCGTACCGGGGATATCCTGTTTCACCGCCCGCTTCCTCTCCGCTACCGCTTTACCGATTTGCGCCCGCCGGCTATGCGGCGTGAATGGGTTCGCGCGCCTCCGCAGCGGCGTCCCTGAGCGCGTCGACACCGGTCTGCGTCGCCTGCCGCTGCCGCTCTTTGGCGGGATGGGTGATATCGCGCGTCTGGTAATCGCCCCACGCCAGCACCACGGCAAACAGCACGAAGGCGACGATGATTGCGCTTAAGCAGACAATTCCGAGGACCGACATGGCCGTTCTCCTTTGGCGTTTTCCTTCTGCTGCCAAGGGTTACGTCGGCCGGAGTGAAAGTTATTGACCTAGATCAATACCGCGCGCGTTCGGGTATGAAGCCCGCCGTCGACTGCTATGCGCGCCGTGCGCGGCTCGCTTGCCTTAAGACGCGTCGCGCGCGCGAAACACGACGAAGTGCGACAGCGAAAAATTGACGACGAAGCTCGCCATGATGGCCAAAGCTTTCGCCACATAGACCGGCAGCAGCCAGACCTGTGCGGCAACAACCAGCGTCGCGGTGTTGGCAATGAGCCCGACAATGCCGGCGACGATAAACGCCAGATAATGGCTCCAGCGCAATCGGTGTCCGGATTCCGCGGCAAAGGTGATCGAGGAATTCATGATGTAGGAGCCGCTCACCGCGACAGTCCAGGACGTCACATTGGCGGCGATCAGAAGTACGGTCGGTGCCGTGCCGCAGCGGCAAGACGTCGCCAGCGTGGCAAATGCCGCAAGCATCGCGGGCGAGCGTTGGAACGCCTCCCGTGCCAGAAGAAAGACGCTGTAATCGATTGCGGTATTGACCACGCCGATCAGCGCGAATGACACGGCCTTGAGACTGAGCGTCCGCGCGCGCCAAGCGTCGCCAAGCTTGGCCCGGATGGATTTGGCGCTGGACGAATCGGAGGGAGGAAGCGGGGCCATTGCGCCCCGCATATCACGTTCGCAGACGGCCGGCAGCAGGTCGCTGACGGCCCCGCCATTAACCATTTCACATCGCCTCCCCGGTCGCGACAGCCTTGACCAAGTACGCTATAGAACGGGCGGAAAAGGGACGTGGAATGGCGACGACTGCCGACCCCAGATTAACGCCAATGGTACGCGAACGGGCGTTGCCGGATTCGCGCGCTCAGGGCCTTTCCATCGTCGTGCCCGTCTATAATGAGGCGGCAGGGCTCGCCCGCATGCACGGCCGGCTGGTCGACATCGCGAAGCGCCTCGCCGCGGCCCGCTCGCTGTCCTGCGAGATCGTCTATATCGATGACGGCAGCCGCGACGGCACGCTCGCCATCGCCCGCGACTTGCCGGCGGCCGGCGTCGACGTCCAGGTGATTTCGCTGTCGCGCAATTTCGGCAAGGAGGCGGCGCTCCTTGCCGGCCTCGACCACGCGCGGCGCGGCGCCGTGCTGTTCATCGACGGCGACGGCCAGCATCCGCCGGATCTGATCGAGCGGCTGGTCGGCCATTGGCTGGATGACGACTGCGACGTGGTCTATACGGCAAAGGCGCACCGCACTAATGAGTTGATCCTGCGCCGGCTTTCGGTCAAAACATTCTACATCCTCCTCAACTGGGGCGCCCGGCCGAAGATTCCCGAGGACGCCGGCGATTTTCGCCTGCTGTCGCCGCGCGCGGCGAACGCTCTGCGCCAGCTCCCCGAACGCAACCGCTTCTTCAAGGGCCTGTCGAGCTGGATCGGCTTCCGCCAGATGCGCATCGACTACGAGCCGGCACCCCGTGTCGACGGCAACAGCACCTGGAACCTGCGCCGCTTGATCGGACTCTCGATCGACGGCGTGACCGCTTTTTCCGTGGCGCCGCTGCGGCTCGCGACTGTGATGGGTACCGTACTCGCGGTGATCGCTTTCATGTACGGACTGCAGATCGTCTACGAGACCCTGGTCTACGGCACCGACGTTCCCGGTTATCCGTCGCTGTTTGTCGGCGTCATGGTGCTCGGCGGCGTCCAGCTCATCATGATCGGCGTGGTCGGCGAATATATCGGCAAGATTTTGGAAGAGATCAAAGGCCGGCCGGTCTACTTCGTCGCCGAACATAACGTGAAGCTCGCCCAAGAAAACCAAGAAGACGCCAAACAGATCGCACACGACACCCGCACTGCGGCCGAATGAGCGAAGCCGAGCTCCGCCATATCTGGCTTTGCGCCGACGATTACGGCCTGTCGCCCGGGGTCAGCGCCGCGATCCGCGATCTTTTAGCGCGGCGCCGTATCAACGCCACCTCCGCAATGATGCCGGCGCCGAGCTTTTCGCCGAGCGAGGCGTCAGCGCTCGACGAGGCCACTGCCGGGCACGGCGCGATCGGCTTGCACGTGACCTTAACAGCGCCGTTCCATCCGCTGAGCTCGGGATTTGCCCCGACCCGCGACGGCGCCTTCCTGCCGCTTGCGGCGATGGCCGGCCGCGCGCTGGCGCGTTGGCTTCGGCCCGAGGATTTGGAGGTCGAGATCGCGCGGCAGTTTGCGGCCTTCCGGGCCGCCTTCGGCCGCACGCCGGATTACGTCGACGGCCATCAGCACATCCATGTCTTTCCACAAATCCGCGAAGCGTTGCTGCGCGTCATCAAGGACGTCGCGCCGCAGGCCTGGCTGCGCCAATGTGGACGATCCGCCGCTGCGCCCAAGAGCCTCTCCGATCCGAAGGGCTTTATACTGGATGCGCTGAGTGCCCATCTGGCCCTCCTTGCCACCCATGCTGGCGTGCGCACCAATCCCGCTTTCGCCGGCACCTATTCCTTTGCACCGGGGGCGGATTACGCGGCCTTATTTCCGGGATTTCTCGACGGGTTGCCGGATGGCGGCGTCGTCATGTGCCACCCCGGCAAGGTCGACGACGAACTGCGCCGCCTCGATCCGCTCACCGATCTACGCCAGCGCGAATACGACTATTTTCTCGGCGACGATTTTTCGCGGCTCTTGAAAAAACGCGGCTACACGCTGGCGTGATCGGCGTCACCGCCGACGCGGATGCACCGTGTGGCTGTATCTCACCTCGAGCTCTTCGATATAGGCCGCGTAAGCCGAAGCGACGCCGGCGTCATGAATGAACAGCACGTCCTCGGCGTTGCTCATGGCGTGGTTCGACAGATTGAAGCTGCCCGTCACCACAACGTCGTCGGCGACGACGAGCTTATTGTGCATGAAATTATGCGGCCGGTGCGGCTTGTTTTGTTCGTAGGCCAGCGAGTTCTTGCGCACGAGATGGTCGGCGACCTTGTCCCAGGTATTGATCTTGTCGGCGCCGACATGCGCGGACTGCCATTGCCGCCGCACCAGATCCATCTGCGGTCCATCGTAAAGTCCGCCTATCCGCATGCCGCGATCGATCGCTTCGGACAGCGCCGCCAAAATCGGTCCCGATGATACCACGCCGGACGCTACGAAGAGCCGCTCACGTGCGCAGGCGATCGCACCGACAATCTCCTTGACGATCGCCGGGCTTTGTTCCGGTGCAAAACCAATCTTCACCGGAACGCCGGAAACATTGACTACATCGAGCTCACGGTCGGTCGGATGAGATGGAATCCGGCCAGTAGCGAACAGTTCGGCAAAATTGTTGGTGAAATAAGACGCCAGCGGCCGGGAGCGGATGTGCAGGAGATTACTCTCCTGCAATCCCCATGAATCGTCGGTGTAATTTGCCGAGCCGAAGAACACCGCGGCATCGTCGCTGTCGCGGTCGCGGACGAGGTATTTGCAATGCATCAGCGCGCGGTAGCCGGTGACAGGTTTGATATGCGCGATATCGGCAAAGGCGTTCACAAATGTCTCGGTGCCCGGCGCCTTGAAATCGACTTCGAGATGCACCGGCGCAACGATCGGGGCGCCGTTCGCTTGCGGCTCGGTGGTGGCGTCGTAGATGATGCGTATAGCGACATTGCTGCGCGCGCGTTCGCGTAATGCCGCGCTCACGATCGTCGCCGCGTCACCGTCCAGCCGGAAATCGTAGATAGCGATGTCGAGGCTTTCGCGCGCACCGGCAACGAAATCGGCAGCGAGTTTCGCCACGGCGGCAATTTGGGTGGCGCGGTCGGGCGTCGCCGAGAAGGGATCGTCACCGATCTGCTGGAGAAACGTCATTTCGATGTCGCCGCCGGCAGCGGACGCTGTTGCCATAGCCATTTTGGATTATCGCTTTCTGCGGAAGATTGCTGTCAGTAACACGGCTTCGACGGATAGCCGGGCGGCCGCGGCCCAGTTCGCAGTCCGTGCTTAACGAGTTCCTGCCAGCCGCTTTCGGCGTCTTCGGCATAGCAGAAGAGATCGAGATCGGCACCGGCGATCGTCCCCTCCTCGGCCAGCTTCTCGAAATTCATCGCGCTTCGCCAATAGGAGGCGTCAATGAGAAGAACCGGAACGGCCGGCATTTTTCCGGTCTGAATGAGGGTGAGAATCTCGAACAATTCGTCGAACGTGCCGAAACCGCCCGGAAATACCACCAGTGCATTGGCGCGCATGGCAAAGTGCAGCTTGCGTATTGCGAAGTAGTGGAATTGAAAGGTCAGATCCGGCGTCGAATAGGCGTTCGGCTCCTGCTCGTGCGGCAAGCCGATGTTATATCCGATCGATGGCGCGCCGGCGTCTGCCGCGCCGCGATTGGCCGCCTCCATGATGCCCGGTCCACCGCCGGTCGCGATCACATTGTCGCGGACGCCATGGTGCGAATCAAGCGCGCCACCGCGTTCGGAGGCGATCTTTCCGAATAACCGCGCTTCTTCGTACCATCGCGCCCCCGCACCGCCCGGCCGCATCCGCGCGCTGCCGAACACTACGATGGTCGAGCGCACGGTCCACGCGCGCAGCCGTTCCTCGGCCTTCTCATATTCGATCTGCAAGCGAACCCCGCGCATCGAGTCGCCGAGCAGAAAATCGGGGTCGAGCGCGGCAAGACGGAACGACGGTGAATTCTTCTGCGCGCTGTTATCGGCCATGGATTCGATCTCCGCAGCACCCCGGCAGGCATTGCGTCTTGACCGGGTGGTGGATCGCAAGCCCTCCGGCGGCCCGCGCGTCGGCCCAGGCGATCGCAAGGCTGGGGCGTTAGATAATGACGACCTTGGTGCCGATCTTGACGCGGTTGTAGAGGTCCTCGACGTCTTCGTTGCGCATGCGGATGCAGCCGGAGGACACATTCTGGCCGATGGTCCAGGGCTCGTTGGAGCCGTGAATGCGGTAGAGCGTCGAGCCGAGATACATCGCGCGCGCGCCGAGCGGATTGCCGATGCCGCCGGCCATGAAATGCGGAATGCCGGGTTGCCGCGCGATCATCTCCGGCGGCGGCGTCCAATCCGGCCACTCTTTCTTCGCGGTGATAGTCTTCACGCCCGACCAGGTAAAACCGGGGCGGCCGACGCCGATGCCGTAGCGCAGCGCCCTGCCGCCGTCCTCGACCAGAAACAGAAATTTGTCCGGCGTATCGACAATGATGGTGCCCGGCTTCTCGTCGCCGTTATAGGCGACGACCTGGCGCATGAATTGGGGATCGATCGGGTAATTCGCTTCGTCCGGCGCATTGGCCGGGTTGTACGCTTGCTGCTGCGGCGGAGCGACCGGAGCGGGTTGTGGCTCCGGCTGCGGCGCTTGATAGCCAGGATACATATGCGACACCGGCACATTGATGGTCGGGCCGCCGAAAATCGCTTCGAGGAATCCACCGCCCCCCGGACCTGACGGTGCGGGCGCCGGCGCGGCCGCGTAGCCTTGCGGAGCCGCCGCTGCATAAGTGTGCGGCGGTGGCGCCGCATAGCCCTGTGGAGCGGCGTTCGCGTAGCCTTGCTGATAATTCGCATTCACGTCGCGCGGCCGCTGCGCATAATAATATTGCTGCTGCGGCGGCTGTTGCGCCGCATAAACCGGCTGGCCGGACGGATAGAGCGCCGACTGCGCAAAGGCCGGAGCGGAAAGCGCGCCCAGAAGGAGGGCGGTGGTGCAGATACGTCGCATTGCTGTACTCGTTACGCTGGTTTCACGCCAAGCGCGGTTCCGCGCTCCTACGACGAGTACGCCCGCAAACCTCGACTGTTTGGTAAACAAATTGGCGCGGCACGTTATTGGTACATTGTTCATCAAGTTAGAGTTGATTTTGTGTCAATGGCCGGTCATCTTGGTTAACAAGACCTTGGCATTAACGGCGCGCGGACGTGAACGCGGTATTAAGCGGCGACCCACTACGGTTGAGTGAAGTCAGTCGGTAGTCGCATGCCCGAACCGCGCAGGGTTTTCCGGATCGAACAGACCGCCGCCGCGCGACGGGCGCGCCCCGCCCCGGGCGCGGCGCACGCGCCGCACGACGGCGAGATCATGCATGCGCTCGACGCGTTGCGGGCGTTGATGGCGGCAGCGCCAGCTTTGCCGGCAACAACCACGCCCCGGCAATCCGACCGTCGCGGCCATGACACAGCACCGCAAGCCGATGACATGACGCGCATCGCCGACGAGCTTGATGCGGTCACCGCCGGCACGGCGCAGGCGACGCAGAAGATTCTCGCCGCGGCCGAAGAAATCGATCAGCTTGCCGACAACCTCTCGGCCGCGCTCAAGGGCAGGCTCGAACAGGAATTGGCGCAGGACATCGCCGACAGCGTGCTGCGCATTTTCGAAGCGTGCAATTTTCAGGATCTGATCAGCCAGCGCGTCGCCAAGGTCATGAAGACGCTCACACAGAATGACGCAGCGCCGGCCGCCGATGCAGGCCCGGATTTGCACGGCCCGCGGCTCGACAGCGACAAGGGCCATCTCTCGCAGAGCGAAATCGACGCGATGTTCGCGGACTGACGAGAACTATTCCGGCGCCCGGATCATCAGGAAACAAATAAACGCGGCGACCGCGAACACCGCCACCAGCTTCAGACCCGCGGCATCGGAGGCGCGATCGGCGACGTAGGTCACTATCACCGGCGCCAGTGCCTGCACCGCCAGAAACGGCCCGCCGATCCGTCCGACTAGCCGCCCGTAGCCGCTAGGACCAAACAAAGCAAGCGGCACGGTGCCGCGCGCGATGGTCAAAAGGCCATTCGCCATGCCGAACATCACGGCAAAGGTGGCGGCCACGGCGGCGGAGAACGGAAGAAGCGCCAGCAGCACGAAGGCGGCGACCAGTAGCCCGACGGCGCCGCGTGCGATCCACAACGGATGCATGTGGCGGCCAAAGCCGAGTTCGCAGATGCGCGCCAGCACCTGCGCCGGACCGAACAGCATGCCGATGCCAACAACGACGTCGGGCGTCAACCCAAATCTCTTGAAGATGGCGAGAAGCTGCGCCGACAGCGCCGACGGTACGAAGGCATAGGAGGCAAAACCGGCGACGATCAGAATAAAAGTCAGCCCGTGCGGCGGAATGAACGCCGCGGGTTTTTGCGCCGGCGCAAGCGTCGGTGCCGGCCGCGCCAAAATCTCGGCGCGCCGGCGCGGCAGCGCGAAAGCGTGCAGCGGCGCGGCGACAAGCGCGAGCAACGCGGCATAGACCAGATAGGTGCCGCGCCAGCCCACTTTGTCGATGAGGAATTGCGTTGCCGGCCAGCTCACGGTGGACGCAAAGCCACCGGCGAGCGTCAACGCCGTGATCGGCCCGCGCGCATCGGCGCCGAAAATGCGGCCGAGCGTGGCGAAGGCCGGATCGTAGAGCGAGGCCGCCATGGCGGCGCCGAGCAGCATCCACACCGCGAAATAAGCGGGCGCGCTCTGCACGTGCACCAGCGCGGCGAGGCCCGCGGCGGCGGTAAGCGAGCCAACCAGCATCACCACATGGCCGCCAAAGCGATCGATGGCGCCGCCGACATAGCGCGAACACAGGCCGCCGACGAGCAGGCCCAAGGAAAAGCCGCCCATCGTGAACGAGCGCGACCAGCCATGATCGGCCGCAATCAACGGCACCGTGAGCACCGGCGGATAGAACAGGGCACCCCAGGACAAAATCTCGGTGACGCCGAGCACGCTCACCGCGCGCCAAGGGCCGAAGATGAATTCGCGGGGGTTGGGCATTTCTCAATCCGTCATTCCGGATTGGCGCGAAGCGGCAAGTCCGGAATCCATAATCACAGGTCAGCGTATATGGATTCCGGGCTCCTCGCTGCGCTCGGCCCCGGAATGACGACGCGAAGCCTTACTGTCCCACCGGCTTCATCGGCGGCCGTCCTGCGGCGCGTGCGGTGCCTTCCGGCGCGCAACGCACATAGACGCCGGTGCCGTAGCGGCCGGCGACTTCGGGATCCATCCACTTGAGCACCATGGTGCGGCCGTCGAACGAGACGATCTCGCGATCCTGCATGCCGCCCGCCGGACCGGGCGGACCGATATAATTGGCGCCGCTCTGCGAGCCCTTGAGCTGCAGTTCCTGCAATTGCGCGGAGTCGGCAAGATACATCATCACGCCGCCGTTCGGCCCGCGCGTGATCTCCACCGGCTGGCCGCATTGCTGGCGTGCCGCGGCGGCGGTGCGCCCGAGATCCTCGTCGCGGTGAAAGGCGCCGTAGCCCCAGCGGCCGACGATATCCTCCGGTCGGTATTTGGACGGGATCGCCGGCTGTTCCGGAACCGGCGGCGCCGCCGCTTCCTGCGGCGATGGCGTGTTCGAGGTGCAGGCGGAAAGCGCCAGCGCACAGGCCGCCGCGATGGCGAAAGCCAATCGCCGATACGACACACTCCGATACGAAGCCCTCATGGGCATATCCTCCCGAGCCCGGGTACCAAATGACACCGCGGCCGTTTTATCGCCCCGACCTTTCGACTTTGTTTCAAATTGCACCCTCGGAATTAACCATCGAAAGCAGTCGGTGACGATTACGGCCCGGGTTGGGCGGTCAGGCCGTAACCCGCCGCGCGGAACTGTTCCGGGTGGCGCGGCCGCCGTTGCCGCCCTCGCCGGCCGGCTTTCCCTTGCCGGCCGCTTTGGGCCGCGGATCGACCAGCGGCGCCGATTTATGGATGCTGAGCGTGCGAAGCTGATCCGGATCGTCGAAGAAGTCGCTGTCAGCGCGATAGCCCGCGGCGTGAATGCCGGCAATGGCGCAGATGTCGTCCATCTCATTGGCGTCTCCGGTGACGCCGATGGCGGCGACCACTTCGCCGGACTTGTCACGTATGAGCTGGCCGCCGCCTTCGAGGAACAGCGGATAATCGGCAAGGTTTTCGATCGACTGCATGAACAGTGGCTTCTCGTTGGCCTTCTGCAGCACGAGCTTCGACGGCCGTCCCAGCGCCAGTGCGCCATACGCTTTGCCGTAGCAGACCTCGAAGCGCAGCATCGACGCATGATCCTGTTTCTGGAACGCCTTGACCCGGCCGCCGGCGTCGAGAACGATCGCGCTCATCGGCCGACATTTGTGCTTCTTGGCCGCGGCAAAAGTCGCCGCAATGATGGTATTGGCCTCGTCGAGCGTCAGCGCACGCATTCGCAATTCCTTCCTTGGCCGCCCGGAGGCGAGATGGGCGGCGCGAGATTAGCAGCGAATGGCGCGCCGCGAATAGCGAGCGGTGGCATTTGCCATTTCGGCGCCTGCGCCTTGACAGCGCACAGGCCGCGCCTTATGTCCCGCAAAGCCTATCTGGCACTCAATTGTTCTGAGTGCCAAGGCTCTGCAAAACAACGATATTTTCAACAACGAACGCCGGCACAGCCTTCCCAGATCGTCGACGAGGTTGCGCGGCACCGAGGTGATCATGGCAAAGACCAAGTTCCGACCGCTGCATGACCGGGTTGTCGTCAAGCGTATCGACGCCGAGGCCAAGTCCAAGGGCGGCATCATCATTCCCGATACCGTCAAGGAAAAGCCGTCCGAAGGCGAGGTGGTCGCCGTTGGCCCCGGCGGCCGCGACGAGGCCGGCAAGATTATTCCGATCGAGCTGAAGTCCGGCGACCACGTGCTGTTTGGCAAGTGGTCGGGCACCGAGGTCAAGCTCGACGGTGAGGACCTCCTGATCATGAAGGAGTCCGACATCATGGGCGTGATCGCTTGAACAAAACTTACGTCCCGTCATCCTGAGGCGGCCGCAGCGGCCCTCGAAGGATGCACGGCCCGGGCTGTCATCCTTCGAGGCTCGCTTCGCTCGCACCTCAGGATGACGGCCAGACTCAACACCCAAGGAGACAACGGAAATGTCCGCGAAAGACGTAAAATTCTCTACCGACGCCCGCGACCGCCTGCTGCGTGGCGTCGATATTCTCGCCAATGCGGTAAAAGTGACGCTCGGCCCCAAGGGCCGCAACGTCATCCTCGATAAATCCTACGGCGCTCCCCGCATCACCAAGGACGGCGTCACCGTCGCCAAGGAGATCGAGCTCGAAGACAAGTTCGAGAACATGGGCGCGCAGATGGTGCGCGAAGTGGCGCAGAAGACCAACGACACTGCCGGCGACGGCACCACGACCGCGACCGTGCTCGCGGCTGCCATCGTCAAGGAAGGCGTCAAGTCGGTGGCCGCCGGCATGAACCCGATGGACCTCAAGCGCGGCATCGATCTGGCCGTGACCGCCGTCGTGGAAGACATCAAGAAGCGCGCCAAGAAGGTGGGCTCGTCGGCCGAAGTGGCGCAAGTCGGAACCATCTCATCGAACGGCGATGCGACGATCGGCAAGATGATCGCCGACGCCATGCAGAAGGTCGGCAACGAGGGCGTCATCACCGTCGAAGAGGCCAAGGCGCTCGACACCGAAGTCGAGATCGTCGAGGGCATGCAGTTCGACCGCGGCTATCTCTCGCCCTACTTCATCACCAATGCCGAGAAGATGGTGGCCGAGCTCGAGGATGCCTATGTGCTGCTCCACGAGAAAAAGCTGTCGCAGCTGCAAGCCATGCTGCCGGTGCTCGAAGCCGTAGTGCAGTCGGGCAAGCCGCTCCTGATCATCGCCGAGGACCTCGAGGGCGAGGCGCTGGCGACGCTGGTCGTCAACAAGCTGCGCGGCGGACTGAAAGTCGCCGCCGTGAAGGCGCCCGGCTTCGGCGACCGCAGGAAGGCCATGCTTGAAGACATCGCCATCCTCACCGGCGGCCAGCTCATCAGCGAAGAGCTCGGCGTCAAGCTCGAAAGCGTGACGCTCGCCATGCTCGGCCGCGCCAAGAAGGTCGTGATCGAGAAGGAAAAGACCACGATCATCGACGGCGCCGGCAAGAAGAAAGAGATCGAGGCTCGGGTTGGCCAGATCAAGGCGCAGATCGAGGAGACCACCTCCGACTACGACCGCGAGAAGCTGCAGGAGCGGCTGGCGAAGCTCGCCGGCGGCGTCGCGGTGATCCGCGTCGGCGGCGCCACCGAAATCGAGGTCAAGGAGAAGAAGGACCGCGTCGAGGACGCGCTCAACGCCACCCGTGCCGCGGTCGAGGAAGGTATCGTGCCGGGCGGCGGCGTCGCGCTGTTGCGCGCCAAGAAGGCGGTCGGCAAGCTGACCAACAGCAATGCCGACGTGCAGACCGGCATCAACATCGTGCTCAAGGCCATCGAAGCGCCGCTGCGCCAGATCGCCGAGAATGCCGGCGTCGAAGGCTCGATCGTCGTCAACAAGATCCTCGAGAACAAGTCGGAGACTTACGGCTTCGATGCGCAGACCGAGGAGTATGTCGACATGCTCGACAAGGGCATCGTCGATCCGGCCAAAGTGGTGCGCGCGGCGTTGCAGGACGCGGCTTCCATCTCCGGCCTCTTGGTCACGACCGAAGCCATGATCGCCGAGCTGCCGAAAGACACTCCCGCGATGCCGGCCATGCCCGGTGGCGGCGGCGGCATGGGCGGAATGGGCGGCATGGGCTTCTGATCCCGCTTTACAGATCGACGACAAAGGGCGCGGAGCAATTCGCGCCCTTTTTGTTTTTGTAGCGTTCTGCGCAGGAGCTTAGCCCGGCTGATTGACGACAATCGTATCGACATCGGCAACCTTGGTGCAAGTCTTGCGGCGATAAGATGATCGGGCTCAGCAGTCGCTGAGAGACCGAGCCCACGAGTGAAGCGCGCGTGCCGGCGATGATCGCCGGCACGCTTTCACATTCACATGGCATCGCTGACAACCGAGGGCGCAAAGATGGAATTCGCCGCCTTATTCCTGAGCATTCTCGTAGTCCTAGCGGCGACATGGCGGGGCTCGCGTCAATGGGCGCTGGCGCTCTTTACAGTGGCGCTCATCGGATCGGTGGCCACCTATCTCCACCACGCAACGGACGTCTTGAAGCTATCCTTCTAGAGGCAGGGCATGACTCTCGCTCGCTATCACCCTCAATGCACTCGGACTCTACGCCATTGCGCTGGTCCTCGCCGGCGCCTTCGCGGCGCAGCTTCTGCTCAACGAGCTGCCTTGTCCGCTATGCCTCCTGCAGCGCTGTCTGTTTGCACTGCTGGCGACCGGGCCTTTCTTGAATATCCGCTACGGCCCGCATCCTAGCCACTACGCCTTGGCGTTGCTCACGGCTTGTGCCGGCGCCACGGTTGCGGCGCGCCAGATCCTGCTGCACATCATGCCCGGCGATCCGGGATACGGCAGCGCCTTTTTGGGATACCATTTTTATACGTGGGCATTCATCGGATTCGCCGCTGCCATCGTCCTGATTGCAATCGTCTTGCTGTTCGACGGCCAATTTCACGATGATACCGCGGCGCGACCAGTCGAAGTTTTTGTGCGCGCCGCAGTGTGGCTGATCATCGGGTTAACCGCGTTGAACGTGATTTCCGCAGTTGCGGAATGCGGCTATGGCGCCTGTCCCGACAATCCGACGACTTACGAATTGCTCCGGCCGAGCCGGTGAGCGCCGCGGTGCTGGATGCGCTGAACGATTTTCCTCCATCGCATTGCGCGCTCCCTCCCGCTCGTGAGGGTTGGGGCGAGGCGTCTGCAACGCTGCCGCTTGATCCGCGTCGCTTGTTTCTAAAAAAAGTGACGGGCGTTGGCGCGGGATGGCTTTTTTCGCTCCGCGGTGCGGCATCTATCAATTCGTCATTAGCCGGAAGCGCAGCGTGGCGCCGCCCGACAGTTCGACGAGGTCGCCATTGCGCCGCCACTTGGTGACTTGGCCAAGCTCCGAAAGAAGCGTGGCGTCGCTGGCTTGCCGGTCTGGATCGCATTCGGTTTGCGCATCGCTGGCTGCGGGCTGTCCGGGAATGAGGCTCGCCGGCTGCCCCGGCACGATCGTAATGGAATCGTCGGTGATCGTGGCTTGAGCGTGGAGGCTGGTACACCACAGGTCGATCGAGGCGGTGCCATCGTCTTCGATCTCGAGCATCGGGATTCGTTTGGAGCCGTGCATCGGCGCGGCATCGAGCATCAGCTCGCTGCCGAAGGGAAAGCTTTCGCCGGCGGCCGCGGGCCACAGCGCGGCCGATATCAGGATCATGGCGAGCCAGCAGGCAAAGCGCCGGCACAGGCAGAGCATCGTCGTCTCCGAATTGATTTGCGGGATCCGCGCGACCGGACGGCCGAGCCAACCGATTTAATCCGCACGCCGATGGCCGGCGTCAAGTCGATTTACTCACGGGTGCGATCGCAATCCCGCTGCGGCCCTAAAACCAAAACAATGGGGCCGCCACGTGGCGGTCCCATGCAGACGTCGCGCATAGCATCCGTGATCAGTGTCCGGGCAACACCGCGATGTTGGGGAAGAAACCGGTAGCAGGCCCTGTCTTGGCGAAAATCTCGCCGATCTAATTTGGGCGCACGCGACCACCCTCGGCAACTGCCCGGCGACGTAGCCAAGCGAACCGACAGAGGCGAGCGGCCAGGCCGACCACATGCCTATGCTGCCGGAGACTCTTTCCGACCGAGGCCGAATAGATCGGCGGCAAATTCGACGATGCTCATGCCGAGCGTGCCGGCGGTCATGGTGGCAAGCGCGATGATCGGAGCGCCGAGCGCGCCGTCAGACACCGGCGCGTTTTTGGCAATCGCGGCGACGCGAATAGCGTGAAGGTCGGGAATGCCGATCGCGATCAGAATGGGAGCGACGAAAGCCCACGGATAACCGAAGCCGACCAGGCCTTCAGAGCAGCGCGCCGAACGCCCAGGCGAACAGGATGGTCTGCACCCGCACATCCCGGGTTCCCTGTTGCACGAGCCAGCGCCGCAGCTTGTCGAATGAGCCGGTGGCGACCAGGGTTTGAACAGCTAACTCCCCAAAACGTGATCCAATCGGCGTTTCATAGGCCGGTGACGGAGCCGTAAAAGGGCGGATGCTTCCGTCTCCCCACTAAACGCCGCAATGTTCGGCTTCTGTCGTTGGCGGCCTCGGGAGCATGCGGCAATGCCACGCACTTGAGCCGCAATGGAGACGATTTTTTCGGCGACTTGCCGTAAATTTAGGCGAATTCGTTGCCCCCGGCTACCAATTATCGCCGTATCGCACCAAAAGCCGCACTGTACTGTGGACAGCTTCGTGATAGGGCGATGCATCAACAGTACTTTTCGGTTCAACTCCCTTGGCTTACCCCGGTCCGTGCGCGTTGAGGTGTTAGCCTGATGCCGCACGATCAAAGGCGCTTTGCATTGCGCCCTGCAGCCCCAAACTTCGGAGGTCTTCCGTGAAACGTCTTGCCGCCACGCTCGCCACCATGTGGCGCTTGGCCATTCCCTATTTCCGCTCGGAAGATCGCTGGCCAGGGCGGCTCTTGCTTGGCGCGGTGGTCGCAATCGAACTGTCGATCGTCGCCATCAACGTGATCCTGAACTACTGGTACAACGGATTTTACAACACGCTGCAGAACCGCGACTGGAACGGCTTCATCTGGTACATCCTGGTCTTCTGCGGGCTTGCTGCGGTCTATACCGTGCTGGCGGTCTATCAGAACTATCTCAATCTCTGGCTTCAGATTCGCTGGCGGCGCTGGATGACGCAGACCTATCTGCGGCAATGGCTGAACACGGCGAACCATTACCGCATGCAACTGCTCGGCGACGCCGCCGACAATCCCGACCAGCGCATCGCCGACGATCTGCAAATGTTTGTGCAAAGCACGCTGTCGATCGGACTCGGGCTTTTGAGCTCCTGCGTGACGCTGTGCTCGTTCGTCGTCATCCTGTGGAAGCTGTCGGAAGCGGCGCCGCTGCATCTGTTCGGCGTACCGTTGGCGATTCCGGGTTATCTGGTCTGGGCTGCCCTGCTCTACGCGGTGATCGGCACTTCGCTCACGCATCTGATCGGCTGGCCGCTTATTCCGCTCAATTTCCTGCAACAGCGCTACGAGGCCGACTTTCGCTTCAATCTCGTGCGCACCCGCGAGAATTCCGAACAGATCGCGGCGCTGCACGGCGAAGCCGCCGAGCGCGAGCGTCACCTCGGCCGTTTCGGTCTCGTGGTGTCGAACTGGATTGCCATCATGCAGCGGCAGAAGCAGCTGACATTCTTCACGCAAAGTTATTCGCAGGCTTCGGTGATCTTTCCTTATCTGATGGTGAGCCCGGCTTATTTTTCCGGCGCCATGCAGCTCGGCGGCCTGATGCAGACCGCATCCGCGTTCAACAGCGTGCAGACGGCGCTGTCCTACTTCGTCACGGCTTACCAGTCGATCGCGCAATACCGCGCGGTGGTGACGCGGTTGTCGGGGTTCGAGGAAGCCATCGTCGCCGGCCGCGACGTCGCGCTGACCCCGCCGGCGGTCGAGGTGCTGCGGCGCGAAACGCCGAACGTGATTTCCCTCGATCAGTTGCGTGTGCGCTTGCCCAACGGCGAGCCGCTGGTCAATGCCGAGAACATCGTGTTCTCGCCCGGCGAGCGCGTATTGGTCACCGGGCCGTCGGGTGCCGGCAAGTCGACGTTGTTCCGCGCCATCGCTGGAATTTGGCCGTTTGGTTCGGGCCGCGTGATGGTGCCGCAAGACGCCAAGGTGATGCTATTGCCGCAGCGGCCGTATTTCCCGGTGGCTTCGCTTGCCGCCGCGGTCAGCTATCCGGCCCGTGCCGGTACGTTCGCCGACGCGCGAATCGCCGAGGTGGTCGCGGCGGTCGGGCTTCCCGAATGGAGCGGAAAACTCGACGTGGAAGCGCATTGGAACCGGATGCTGTCGCAAGGCGAACAGCAACGCCTCGCCATCGCCCGCGCGCTCTTGCAGGAACCCGACTATCTCTTCCTCGACGAAGCCACCGCTTCGCTTGACGAGCCCGCGGAGGCCGCGTTGTACCGGCTGCTGCAGGATCGGCTCAAAGGGACGACGGTCATTTCCATCGGCCACCGCTCGACGCTCGGCGCTTTCCACCGCCGGCGAATCGAAGTGGTCTGTGGCGACGGCGCCTCTGAGGTCCGCGACGTCCCGCTGGTTTCCGCGGCGGAGTGAGCGAACGTCATTGCGAAAGGCTGGGCTTCGCGCGCCGTATAAGCGGAGCCACCCTCTAGCGCGCGGAATGCAAAGCAGGCAGCGAAGTCAGTCCAGAGGCGATGCCACCACTCGCAATGGCTCAACCGGCGCACAGACGAAGCCCGTACACTGACAAAGCCAAAAGAGAACGGCCGGGGCATTTCTGCCGCCGGCCGTCTTCTTAGAAAATGCTTACTTCAGACCGCTGAGGTTCGCCGCGAAGGAGAGCTTGGCGATATAGGCCGCGCCGCACCAATTGGAACCCAGGCCATTTGCGTTTTGCGACGTCACGTTGCTTGGCGAGAATGACGAGTTCGAGGCGCTGGTGAAAGCGTTGCACTCGGCATGCGTCAGATTCGTGTCGTAGTAGCGCAGATCCAACGTGAAGGCCTTGTAAGTCCAGCCGAAGCCAGCGTCCCACGTGGTGTAGCTCGTGTATTTCACACCGCCCGGCAAAAGGGCAACTGGAAGACCGAAGGGGTTTGCGGCGAACCCCGTTGCCGAGTTTCCGTAGAATGAGTTGCTGGTTCCGAGATCCCAGTAGCCAAGGTCGGCAGATATATAACCGCCGATGCCACTGTTGGCTGGGAACCAGGAGCTCGGCGCGGTGTAGGTGAGGTTACCGGTCGAGTACCAACCCCATGCGCCGGTGCCGGACACGTTAGGCGAATAATATTCCTGCACGCCAGCGGCCCACTGGTCGTTAAATGTGTAAGTGGCCTTACCGTAGACTTCCCAGAAGCTCGCATTGGCCACGGCTTCGTTGCCAAATGCGGCAGGCTGGATCGTATTCTTGTTGGCGACAAAGGGACCGGCCGGATTGCTGCAAGCACTATTCCCGTTGATGGGGGCCGTGGTGCCGTAACAATTGCCGCCGGGGTACCAGTAGTACCAGTAGCCAAAGTCGAGGGCGAGTTTGTCGAAAGTCGGACGGAAACCAGCATAGGCGTCGATTTCCGCCGCCGCATTGTTCGCGAAGTCGATGCTCTCGCCGGACAGACCGGCATACCATTGCATGCTCGCAGTCTGATTGTAGCGCAGCTCGAAGCCAGCCTGGCTCGATGGATTGTGAGCCGACTGGGTGATGCCGCGGAAGTTATAGTCCGTCATCAACGCCGCGGAGATGGCGACATCCCACGGCGAAGGCGGCGGCGCGGGCGCTGCCGGCGGGGCTTTGGTTGCCATATCGGCAGCCATTGCAGAACTGGCCAGACCGGCCGCCAAAACCAAGGATAGAGCAACTCTTTTCATAACTAGCCCCTTCTTTTGTCCCTGCCTGCACTCGTGCGACCCCAACGTTCGCATCCGGTACAGCGCCGATTCCCTGCCGCGCTACTCGTCCAACAAACTTGCGCCGCGTTAACCTTCACGAATTCTTCAATTTTCATACGCCGGAGCCAAGATTAAAACGACAGCAAATGCCGCCTTTTTATGCTTTTGCGGGATAACTTCACCGTTTCTTACTGGGTGTTGCAGGCAGGATACACTTGGGTCGCTTTGCCGACGCATATCCTGCTCGGCTATATGAGATTTCCCCTATGAATGGGGATGAGGGTTCGACCGGAGAGCGGAATCATGAAGGCGACTGTCGACGGCCAGATCGTTGCCCAGAGCAACGATGTCATCGAATGCAAGGGATATCGGTATTTTCCCCGCACCGCCGTGCGCATGGACTGGCTCGAAAAGACCGATAAAACCCCCGACGACCGGGCCTGTCCGCATGGCGTGCAATTCTACGACGTCGTCGTCGAAGGAACGCGGCACCCGCGCGCGGCGTGGTCCTACGAAGCGCCACGCCCGGAAATGAGCCAGGTCGGCGGCCGATTCGGCTTTTGGCAGGACGTCGAGGTCGGATAGTTACGCCGCCTGTTTCTTGCGATTGGCCTCGAGCCGGGTATCGACCAGCGCCACCGTGGCGTCGAGGACGGGATTGCTCAGGGCCTTTTGCTTAGCGATGAGCTGAACGAGCTTGTCGGCGCGTTCGATATTGGGCGCGCCGTTCTGCAGCGCGCGGGCGGCCGAAGCGGGACGCGTCAGCGACTGCGCCGCAGCGGCATATTTCTCGAACGGCACCAGGTCATCCGGCTTGGCGCCGAGCTTGACGCAGAGATCGTTGACGAAGTTGTACACCGAACGCGACGTCTCGATGTCGCTGTGCACGGCTTCTTGCGCGGTGCGCATGCCGTCCTTGGTGACGCAGCGATAATTGCCGGCACACAGCATCGCCCATTTGGCGAGCGGCACGAAGATCGAATTCGTAGACCTTCAGCTTGACCGGCAATTCGATCTTGCCTTCCGGGGTGTCGAATCGCGCCGCGTCAACGTCGCGCTCGAGCTGGCGGAGGATCGCCGTATCCTTGTCGTCCTCGAAGCGCGCGCATTTGAAATTCGTCGGCAGCGTGACCAGAAGCTCGTTCGCCTTGCCGTCGGGCGGACGAATCGCCTGCGGATCGGGGCTGTTCAGCGTGATCTTGTGCGGGTCGACCGAATCCCAAACGCGCGGGTCCGTATAGGCCGCTTCCAGCGCCTTATAATCCAGGCCGGGGATGCGCTTAATATAGGGCAGCGGCGGCATGTTCATGATCGACATGCACGGCACGCGCGATTTTCCGACCGCGTCGAGCAGTTCGCGCACACCGGGCGAGCGATATTGCGGTTCCTGCATGCACAGGCCGACGAGATCGTATTGCTTCGGATCAACCCCCGCGGCCGGCCCAGCCGTCACTTTGCCCGGAAGCTTGCGCGATTCGAGCAGGACCGGCTCCTTGCGGCCGCGCACCGGCAGACGAACCTTAAAGCCTTCGGCATTGATCAAATCGGCTTCAGCCGGGAGACAGACCAAGTGGATGGAATGTCCGCCGAACAAGAGCTTCGAGGCGAGCAGCGATCCATAGGACGCGCCCAACAGCAGGATGTTATAGGTCGCCGGCATAATGCACCTCCTCGATAGAGCGAAACGGCCGATCTGGTCGGCCACGGATCGGCGGCCATATGCGGCCGACCCAGACAAATCATTGTAATGCTATTGGCCCCGCAAAGCCGAGGCAATGCGGGGCCAAGCGCCAAACGGCGCAGTCGAACGTAAAGCCCTAACTGCCGCTAACGCCGGACCCCATCGGCGGGGGCCAAGATGGCGCCGGCGCGGGGGCCGGTTCCGGAGCCGGCGCGGCCATCGGAGCTGGCTTCGGCTTCCGCGGCGCTGCCTTGCGCTTCGGCGCGGCCTTTTTCGCGGATGCTTTCTTGGTGACCTTCTTCGCTTTGGATTTAAGCGTCTTTTTCTTCTTGCTGGCCGGAGCAGCCTTCTTCTTTTTCCCGGATTTCTTCTTCGCCTTCGATTTCTTCGCCATGATCGACCTCCCGATCTCGCTATCGAATCTCAATGTCGCGGCCCCATCTGGAGACCGCCGGTGTGGACCCCGCCGATCGGGCCCCTCGGCCCGCGGAACCGACGTGGTGCATCATCGCACGTGGCCGATGCTCCGCAGGCTTGCCGGACAAGTCCCCCCGGTGGCCCAATCGATCAACTCGACCGTATGGACGGCTGGAAGATTGGTGCCCGCCGCGATTTGCGTGATGCAGCCGATATTGCCTGCTGCAATCACGTCTGGTCGCAATCTCTCGATAGTACCGACTTTACGTTCGCGCAACCGTCTTGCAATGTCGGGCTGTAGAATGTTGTAGGTCCCCGCCGAGCCACAGCACAGGTGACCGTCCGGTACCTCCTTCACCACGAAGCCGAGCTTGGTCAAAAGCTCCTTAGGCTGTCGGGTGATGCGCTGGCCGTGCTGCAGCGAGCAGGCGCGAGTGATAGGCAACAACAAGCGGCGGCGCCGTGTGGCCGGCCTGCAGCGGCAGACCGGCGAGATATTCGGAAATATCCTTGGTCAATCTCGATATGCGGTCGGCGCGAGCGGCGTAGAGCGGGTCGAGCCGCAACATGAAGCCGTAATCCTTGACCGTCGTGCCGCAGCCCGACGTGTTGATCAGGATCGCGTCGAGGCTCTCGACCGCGCTCCAGGCGTCGATATTGGCCCGCGCCTGCGCCAGCGCCTCGGTCTCTCGCCCCATGTGATGGACCAGCGAGCCGCAACAACCGGCGCCTTCTGGCAGGACCACCTCGATACCGTGCCGCGTCAGGACGCTGATGGTCGCCGCGTTGATCTCGGGCATCAAGAGGTCGTTGACGCAGCCGGCAAGGAGCGCAACGCGGCCCTTGCGCGCGCCCGTGGCGACAAAGGTTTGTGCGGCAAGCGGGCGGTGCGGTGGCCGCCACGGCGACAGCCGCAGCATGGCGGCAAGCCGCTTAAATCCGATCGCCGCGGCGACAGGCGCAAAGGGCTTTGCCAGTCGCGCGGCCTGCAGCGCGAACCGGAAGCGTCCTGGATAAGGCATCAACCAGGCCAGGAGTGCACGCAGCAGGCGGTCAGCGAGCGGCCGGCGATAGGTGTCCTCGATATGGACGCGGGCGTGATCGACGAGGTGCATATAGTTGACGCCGGACGGGCAGGTCGTCATGCAGGAAAGGCACGACAGGCAGCGGTCGATATGCCGCGTTACCTCTGCCGTCGCCGGCCTTTCCCGCTCCAGCATATCCTTGATCAGGTAGATGCGCCCGCGCGGCGAATCGAGCTCGTTGCCATCGAGCAGGTAAGTCGGACAAGTCGCGGTGCAGAAGCCGCAATGCACGCAGGCGCGCAAAATCTTGTTCGCCTCGGCGGTGTTCGGATCGGCAAGCTGAGTCAGGGTGAAATTCGTCTGCATCGCTCACACCCCCGCCCACATGCGGCCGGCATTGAGGACGCCTTGCGGATCGAAGCCCCCTCGCACGCGCTTGCTCAACGCCGCGAGCACCGGCGCCTCCGGCGTAAAGACATCGACCGCGGCGCGCACCGCGATCGGAGCGCGAATCAGCGTCGCATGCCCGCCATTGGCGGCGACGGTCGAATGCACGAGCGGCGCGTTGGCGTTGTCCGAAGGCGGCATCGCCGCCCAGACGAGCCCGCCCGCCCAATCGTAGAGCAGCTCCGTATCCGTCGCAGCGGAGAGTGCCTCCCCGACAACGGCGCCTTGCGTTGGCGCTGTCGAAATGCGCCAAACGTCGCGTTTGCCGGCGGCGCCGTTCGCGGCAAACGGCATCACGTCGCGGATCGCCTGCCACAGCGCGCGCGAGGCCGCTTCGCCGAGCGTAGCCAGCATTCCGAACGGCGCCAGCAGGTTCTCAAGCACAGTTTTGCGCTGCGCCACCGAAGGCGCCACGCCTTCAAGGCGAAACGCCGTCACCGAAGTTTGCGATGATGCGATTTCGGCGATTCGCGCCGCGACAGAGGCCGGCAAATGCGCGGCACCCGATACGTCGGCGAACGAAGCCATTGCCGCTGCGATGACCTTGTTTGCGGTTGCATCACGCAGATTGAGAACGAGGACCGTCGCTTCGGTCTCAGCTTTGGGCAAGGTCTTGTTGGTGATGTCGGTCATGGCGGCGAGCGTGCCCCAGGAGCCGGCAAGGAGTTTGCACAGATCGTAGCCGGTGACGTTCTTGACCACGCGGCCGCCGGATTTGAATGTCTCGCCGCGGCCTGACACCGCGCTAAAGCCAAGAAAATGATCGCGCGCCGCGCCGGACTTGATGCGGCGCGGCCCGGAAAGGTTTGCCGCGATGGTCCCCCCGATCGTGCCGGCGCCGGCCGCGCCGCCCAGCAGCACCGCATAGTCCATCGGCTCGAACGCGAGTTGCTGGTTGTGCGACGCCACCAGCGCTTCGATTTCGGCAATCGGCGTTCCGGCCCTGGCCGACAGCACGAGTTCCTCCGGCTCGTAGAGCGTGATGCCGGAAAGTCCTGAAAGATCGAGCGTCGCGTCCCATTGCGCGGCGCGGCCGATGGCGCGCTTGCTGCCATGGCCGACGACTTCGAATGTCTTGCCATTGCCGAGCGCCCATTGGACCGCCTGCTCGACCTCTTTGGCATCGCGCGGTTTCAGATTGTCGGCCATCGTGCGCGCCGTCATTCCGCGGCGTCAGCCGCGGGCGTCGAACGTGCAAAGGCCGGCATGATTTCGCGTGCAAAAGTACGCAACTGCTCGCGGCCGCCGGAGACCGTGAGCAGGACATAAGCGGCGCCCGCGCCGCGCACCGCTTCCAGCATCGCGCAAATCTCATCCGGCGTGCCGAACAGCGCGTTCTCCTCGGTGCCGCCGGCCTTGTCGGCATAAGCCAGCACGTGCGAGCCGCTCTTGCCGTCCGGCTTACGCGACACATCGACGGTGCGCTTTGTATAGGCCGCCTGACGGACGAGCGCGGCTTCCTTATCGGCGTCATCCTTGGCGACGTAAAGCTGGCGCGCCACCGCGATTTGCGTCGGGTCAAAGGGCAAACCGCGCGCCTGGCGTTCGGCTTTGTAGATCCCAATGCGCTCCGCGATTTGCATCGCGCTGGCATATTGATCGAGGATCAGATTGAAGCCGCGCGCGGCGGCGCGGCGGATAGAATTCTCGCTGCCGGCGGCAACCCAGAACGGCGGGTGCGGCCGTTGCGCCGGCGGCGGTTCCACGACGATGTCCTCGAAATGCCAGAAGCGGCCGTGGTGCGAAAAGCGTGTGCGCTGGGTAAAGGCGCGCGTCATGATCTCGACGGCTTCGTCGAAGCGCGCTTCGGCCTCCTCCGGCGCGATCTGAAAGCCCTTGAACTCGCTGTGCCGATAGCCCTTGCCGATGCCGAAGTCGAAACGGCCGCCGGACACCAGATCGAGGGTGGCCGCCTGCTCGGCGAGCAGCACAGGATTGTGCCAGGGCAGCACCATTACCGCCGAGCCGAGGCGGAGCGTCTTCGTTCGCATGGCGAGCGCCATCAACAGCATCAGCGTCGCCGACACCTGGTTCCAGCC
Source organism: uncultured Alphaproteobacteria bacterium (assembly GCA_963784325.1). Classification (GTDB taxonomy): domain Bacteria; phylum Pseudomonadota; class Alphaproteobacteria; order Rhizobiales; family Xanthobacteraceae; genus BOG-931. Next base: position 121,372 of record CAWARC010000005.1, read on the forward strand.
GGTGAAGTGATGCTCGACCAGAAAACTCGACGTAAAGCCGAGCGCCTCGGCCTCAACATTGAAATCGAGATAGTCGCGAAAGCCCTGCCCGGTTTCCGGACCGAGATCGCCGGTGTTGGCTTGCGCGGAACTGAAGATACCAAATTGCATTTGGATGTCCCGGTTGACCCGCCTTGAGGTCGGGCCGGATTAAACTTACGCAATAATGCGAACGAGCGCGACCTTCGGGGTAACCAATGGGCGCCGCGGCCCTCCAACCACGAGGTCGCCTATGATCGCGGTGCGAAAGATCCGAACGCCGGCTGGCACACTCAAGGTGGCATGCGCGTTTGCAGGCAGGACTGCGACCATCCGCAAATCCCCGGTTCCGGCCATACCGCGACTTGACGTCCTCGGCATGGCGATGCGCGAATGTCACTCGTCAAACCGGTGACGGTTAAAACCGTGGAATATCGGGAAACGCCACCTGCCCTGCATGAACATGCACGCGGCCCAATTCGGCACAGCGGTGGAGCGTCGGAAACACCTTGCCGGGATTGAGCAGGCTCTTGCCGTCGAAGGCGCATTTGAGCCGCTGCTGCTGGTTGAGATCTGCTTCCGAGAACATCACCGGCATCAGATCGCGTTTCTCGACGCCGACACCGTGCTCGCCGGTGAGCACGCCGCCGACCTCGACGCACAGCCGCAAAATATCGGCGCCGAATTGCTCGGCGCGATCAAGCTCGCCCGGCTTGTTGGCGTCGTAGAGGATCAGCGGATGCAGATTACCGTCGCCGGCATGAAACACATTGGCGACGCGCAAGCCGTATTTCGCCGACATCTCCTTCATGCGGTTGAGCACCAGCGGCAATTGCGCGCGCGGAATGGTGCCGTCCATGCAGTAATAATCCGGCGAGATGCGGCCGACCGCCGGAAACGCCGCCTTGCGGCCGGCCCAGAACAACAGCCGCTCGTCCTCGGAATTGGACACGCGGCAGGTTACTGCGCCACAGCTCTTGGCGATATTCTGTACCCGCTCGAGCAGATGATCGACCTCATCTTGCGGACCGTCGAGCTCCACGATCAGCAAAGCCTCGACGTCGAGCGGATAGCCGGCGTGAACGAACTCCTCGGTGGCGGCGATCGCGGGACGGTCCATCATTTCCATGCCGCCCGGAATAATGCCCGCGCCGATGATCCTGGCGACGCATTCGCCGCCGTCTTCGGAAGCCGCAAAACCGATCAGCGCCGCGCGCGCGGTCTGCGGTTTCTTCAAGATGCGTACCGTCACTTCGGTGACGACGCCAAGGAGTCCCTCCGAGCCGGCGATGATACCGAGGAGATCGTAGCCGCCGGCATCCAAATGCTTGCCGCCGAGTCGCAAAATTTCGCCGGTCATCAGCACGAGCTCGCAGCCGAGCACGTTGTTGGTGGTCATGCCGTATTTGAGGCAATGCACGCCGCCGGAATTTTCCGCGACATTACCGCCGATGGTGCAGGCGATCTGCGACGACGGATCGGGCGCGTAATAGAAGCCGGCCTCGGCGACCGCCTGCGAGACCGCAAGATTGGTGACGCCGGGCTCGACCACGGCGACGCGGTTGTCGTAGTCGATCTCGCGGATGCGGTTGAACTTGGCGAGCCCGAGGAGCACGCCATCACCGAGCGGCAGCGCGCCGCCGGACAGCGAGGTGCCGGCGCCGCGCGGCACCACTTTGATTCCTTCGCCGTGGCAATAGCCGAGCACGGCCGCGACCTGTGCGGTGGTCTCCGGTAGCACCACAACCATGGGCAGCTGGCGATACGCGGTCAGCCCATCGCTCTCGTAAGGCCGCATGGCCTCTTCTGAGGCGATGACGCCCTCGCCCGGCACGATGCGCCGGAGCGCCGCCACGATCTCGGCACGGCGCTTGAGCACTGCATCGTCGAACAAGGGCATCAAAAGCGGCATTGAAACCTCGGCTAAGCTTTGTCAGTCATTATAGCGGAGAAAGCGCGGGACATGCGCGCGTCAAATCGATCGCGGATACAGCGCCGGCCGTGCGCCGGCGGCAGTTGACACGCCGCACCGGGCTCGCTTGAACGACGCGGGGGCTTTACGGCGACAATGCCGAATGAGGAAACGCAATGACCAAGACAAAGATGGCGGCGGCAATGATCGCTGCGGCTGTGGGCGCAGTCACGACGCAGGCCGCGGTGGGCCCAGCCCGGGCTCAGGACGCCGACAAAGGCAAGCAAGTTTTCAATATGTGCTCACCCTGCCACTCCATCGGGCCGGGCGCGGCGAACAAGATCGGCCCCGAGCTGAACGGGCTCGACGGCCGGCATTCCGGAACCGTGCCGAATTTCGACTATTCGGATGCCAATAAGAATTCGGGGGTCGTCTGGAACGAGGCGAGCTTCAAGCAGTACATCAAGAGCCCGAGCGCCATGATCCCGGGTACCAAAATGCCCTTCGCCGGCATCAAAGACCAGCAAAGGGTCGACGACCTCTGGGCCTATATCAGTCAGTTTGACGCCACCGGCAATATCAAGAAATAAGCGCAACGCGGCTTGATCTGGCGCAAGGCGCGCCGGCGCCGAAAATGGGATAAAGTGTCACGCAGCAGCAGCCGGGGAAGTATCGCCATGATCAAGGACATTGTCGTCAATCTTAGCGTCGGCGAAAAGGGCGGTCCCGCCGGCGACTATGCGATCTCCGTCGCCAGCGCCTTTGGCGCACACATAACCGGCATCGCCTTCGTCTACGACCCGATCGTTCCGATCTCGGGGACCGGTTACATCCCCGCCGAAGTGATCGAGAGCCAGCAGGCCGACAACGAAGCCGCGGCGAAAGCGGCGATCGACCGCTTCGCCGCGGCGACCGATCGCGCCGGATTGTCGGCGGAGCCGCTGACGCTCACCGCCAGCTTTGCCGGCGCCGGCGATCAGTTCGGCCGCATCGCACGGCGCTTCGATCTTGCCATCGTCGGCCAAGCCGAGCCCGAGACGACGACCGTGGACGAGATCGTCGCCGAGACCACGCTGTTCGAATCCGGCGGCCCGATGATCATGGTGCCTTACATCCAGAAGGCGCCGCTCAAGCTCGACAATGTCATGGCGTGCTGGGACGGCAGCCGGCAGGCCGCGCGCGCCATCGCCGATGCCATGCCGCTTCTGACCAAGGCCGGCCGTGTCGAGATCGTGATCATCACCAATGAGCGGGGCAAGCAGGACGAAATCGAAGGCGCCGATATGGGCCAGCATCTCGCCCGCCATGGCCTTAAGATCGACGTTCACCGCATCGCCGGCGGCAATATCGATGTCGCCGATGCGCTGCTGTCGCATGCCGCTGACTCCGGGGCCGATTTCATGGTGATGGGCGGCTACGGCCATTCGCGGCTGCGCGAATTCGTGCTCGGCGGCGTCACCCACTCGATGTTTCGGTCGCTGACAATACCGGCGCTGATGTCGCACTAGAAAATCCGGCGGACCTGTCGGCGCAATCGAGGTAACATGGCATTCAAACTTTACAACGCGCCGCAATCGACCTGCAGCCAGCGCGTTCGTTTCACCCTTAACGCCAAGAATCTTCCTTTCTCCGAGGTCAAGCTCGATCTGCTCGCCGGCGATCAGCTCAAGCCGGACTATATCGCGCTCAATCCGAACGGCGTGGTGCCGACACTCGATCATGACGGCGCGATCGTCATCAATTCCTCGGTGATCATGGAATATCTCGACGAGATTGCACCCTCACCCGTGGACTTCACGCCCCACGATCCGGTCAAGCGTGCGAAAATGCGCACGCTCCTGCATTTCATCGACGAAATGCCGGCCGCCGCGGTGCGGGTGCCGACCTTCAATCTCGCTTTCCAGCCGCGCTTTGCCAAAATGAGCGAGGAGGAATTCTTGGCCTTTGCCGAATCCAAGCCGCTGCGGCGCGAATTCATGCTGGCGATGGGCCGCAAAGGCTTTCCGCAGAAGGATATGGACGAGGCGCTGGGGCGGCTGCGCCGCACCTATGAGCGCATGGACGCCGAGATTGAAAAGAGTGGCGGTCCGTGGCTCCTCGGCCGCGATATCTCGCTTGCGGACATCTCGCTGATGCCGGCGATTGTGCGCATGGCCGATCTTGGCCGCGATACCGATTGGCAGGATCTGCCGCGGGTGATGCGCTGGTACGAGAACATTCGCGCCCATCCGGCCTTCGCGCCGACCTATTATCCGGGCTCGCTACTGACCGAGCGCTTTCCGCATCTGCGCCAGGCACTGTCGGCCTAACGCGCGGCGTCCGGCCGTACCGCGGTCTGCACCACAAGACCGCGGGCGCGTGCATCGGCAACGCCGAGCGCGCGCAAGGCGATGAGCGTCAGCGATTGCACCAGCATGTGCTCGCGGCCGGTAGCGTCTTGCGCGAGCGGCCCGATCAATGCCTCGATGAGAAGGCCAACCAAGGCGGCGCTCGCCAGCGCCGCATCCTGTTCCGGCAGATGCCCGCCGGCGGCCGCCGCACCGATGCGCGCGGCAAAGTCGGCGGCCAGCGCCTTGCGAAAAGTAACCCGCATCGCATCGAGTTCCGCGTCGACCGGCTCACCCGTCACCGCAAAGGCCAGACGACGATTGCGCAGAGCGCGCGTCGCAAAGGTCATGATCGCGGCTGAGAGCGCCGAGAGCGGACCGGGTGCAACTTCGGCGGCGCGGCGCAGCGCGGCGAGTTCGCGGTCGGAGATTTCTTTCAGCAGCGCCGCGATCAGATCGGCCTTGCCGGGGAAATAGCGATACACCGTTCCCGCCGCGATGCCGGCGCGCTGCGCCACGGCCGCGATCTGCACCGCCGCCATGCCGCCTTCGCTCGCCGCTTGCCGCGCCGCGGCGATGATGGCGGCGTGGCGGGCGGCAAGCCTGCGCTCGACATTGGCGGTGCGTCTGTAGGGCATCGGGGCGGCGGGAATCGCGTTGCGCAATAACTGAACCACGATTCAACAAATCCAGCAACGCGTAGCCATTCCGTCGCAGCAACAGTTTTGCCCTTTGGCGGGGTCATCGCCTCTGGCATAGGAGTGGCAAAGTTTATTGGGGGGAACGACCATGATCGGGAAGTCGGCTTTCGCGGCGGCTGCCGCCGGACTCATTCTTGGCCTTGCAACACCGGCCAGTGCCGACGATTACCCGTCGCGCCCAATCGACTTTATTGTGCCGCTCGCTCCGGGCGGATCGACCGACGTGCTGGGCCGGATCATGGCGCAGGCGATCAGCGTGCGGCTTGGCCAGCCCGTGGTGGTCGAGAACGTCGCCGGCGCTGCCGGAACGATCGGCGTTACGCGCGCCGAACGCTCGAAGCCGGACGGCTACACGCTCCTGTGGGGCATGTGGGGCACCAACATGGCGAACGGCGCCATTTACGATCTTGGTTTCGATCTATTGAACGATTTCGAACCGATCGCGCTCGTCGCCACGCAGCCGTTTTTTATCGACGCCCGCCCGACCATGCCGGCCAACAATCTGAAGGAGCTGGTCGCCTGGCTGAAGGCCAACGCCGACAAGGCCACCATGGGCACGTCCGGCGTCGGCTCGCCGAGCCACATCGCCGGCGTCTTGATGGAACAATTGGTCGGCGTGAAGTGGCAGATGATCCCCTATCGCAGCGCCGGACTTGCCACCAACGATCTCCTAGCCGGCACCACCGATCTCCAGCTCGATACGCCCGCGGTTTCGCTGCCGCATATCCAAAGCGGCGCGCTGAAGGCCTACGCGGTCACGGCGAAAGAGCGCATCGCGGTCGCGCCCAATATTCCCACCGCCGACGAAGCCGGATTGCCGGGTTTTTACTTCTCGTTCTGGCATGCAATGTGGGCGCCCAAAGGCACCCCGCCGGCGATCATCAAAAAGGTCAGCGACGCCGTGATGGCGTCACTTGCCGATCCAGCGGTCCGCAAGCGCCTGACCGATCTGGCGCAGACGATTTATCCGCCGGATCAAGAAACGCCGCAGGCATTGCACGCCTTCCAAAAGGCCGAGATCGAAAAGTGGTACCCGATCATCAAGGCCGCCGGCATCAAGCCGCAATAGCCCGGATCTATTGCTGCGACTGCGCGTCCTTGTCTTTCTTGTTGGCTTCGTGGTGGCCTATCGCGCAGCCCGCCGCCGCGCCCAGGAGGCCGTGGTGACCGGCGACGTGACCGGCCGCACCGCCGACGATGGCGCCCTTGATGCAGCCTTTGGCGTTGGCGGGAACGGTCGCCATGGCGATCGCCAGTGCCAGAGCCGCGGTACCGAGAATTGCTTTCATATGAATCGAGCCTCTGCTTGTCACAGCACAATCCGCGGCACCCGGTTTTTGTTCCCCGGCCGGCCTGCCAATGGTGACGGTAGGCCCCTCAGCCGGTTTTCTCCGCCAGCGATTTGGCGCGGATTTTCGACAGCGTCGTCGTCGGCGTGATCGCTTCGCCATCGATGGCGAGTCGCACGATGGCGGGTTTGCCCGATGCTTGCGCCGCCGCAAACGCCGCGGGAAAATCCTCGGTGCGCGCGACCGATACGCCGAAGCCGCCAAAGGCTCGCGCGTAAGCGGCAAAATCCGGATTGCGCAATTCCGTCGCCGAAATGCGGCCGGGATATTCGCGCTCCTGATGCATGCGGATGGTGCCGTACATGCCGTTGTCGACGATGACGATGACGAACGGCAGATCGTATTGTACGGCGGTAGCGAATTCCTGGCCGTTCATCAGAAAATCGCCGTCGCCGGCGAGGCACACGACCTGCCGCTGCGGATAAAGCCGCTTCATCGCCACCGCCGCCGGCACGCCATAGCCCATCGAGCCTGAGGCCGGCGCGACGTGATGCGCGAAGCGGCGGAAACGGAAGAAGCGGTAAATCCACGCGGCATAATTGCCGGCGCCATTGCACAGGATGGCGTCGGCCGGCAGATTCTCCCGCAGCCACACCATAACGGCGCCGAAATTGACGCCGCCCGGCTGTTCGGTCGCCTTGTCAGTCCATTGCAGATAATCGGCATGCGCCACCTTGGCGTCGCCGGAAGGCGCGTGGGCGAATTTCAAATCCTCGAGCGCCGCGGCAAAGGCGGTCGGCGTCGCGTGGATCGCGAGCTGCGGGCTGTAGACCCGGCCGAGCTCTTCGGCGCCCGGATGGACATGCACGAACGGGAGCTGCGGCCGCGGAATGTCGAACAGCGTATAGCCCTGCGACGGCAATTCGCCGAGCCGCCCGCCGATCATGACCACAAGGTCGGAGGCTTTGATGCGTTCAAGCAGTTTCGGATTGGGTCCGATGCCGAGGTCGCCGGCGTAGCATGGATGCGTCTGATCGAAGAGCGAGCCGCGGCGGAATGTGGTGGCAACCGGTAGCGCGTACCTCTCGGCGAAGCGGCCGACGCACGCGGAAGCGGCCTCCGACCAGCGGCTGCCGCCGAGAAGCATGATCGGTGCTTTCGCAGCGCCGAGGAGCTCCGCAAACTTGGCCATTTCGCCCGGTCCCGGCGAAGTCTCGACCGGCGCGTAGGGCGGCGCGTCGGCGACAGCAATGCGCTCGACCAGCATGTCCTCGGGGATGGCGACGACGACCGGCCCGGGCCGGCCGTTGGCGGCCGTGTAGAAGGCCCGCGACACGATCTCCGGCACCCGCGCCGGATCGTCGATCTCGGTCGTCCATTTGGTCATGGCGCCGAATACGGCCCGATAGTCTACCTCCTGGAAGGCCTCGCGCTCGCGCATATCGCGGGCAACTTGGCCGACGAACATGACGAGCGGGCTCGAATCCTGCTGTGCGATGTGAATGCCGTGTGAGGCATTGGTGGCGCCTGGGCCGCGGGTGACGAAGCAGACGCCGGGTCGGCCAGTCACCTTGCCGATGGCCTCCGCCATCATCGAGGCGCCGGCCTCCTGCCGGCACACCGTGACGGCAATATCGCTGTCATGGAATGCGTCCAGCACCGCGAGATAGCTCTCGCCGGGCACGCAGAAGACATGCTGCACGCCGTGGATGCGCAATTGGTCCACCAGAACTTCGGCGGCACTGCGCAGATTGTCCTTGGCGCGCATTTCACTCTCCCTGGTCGCCCCCATCCGGGGCCGCAATCCGCGTTTGCCCTGCCCCATCCGGCCCGGAATTGGTACGGGACGTGCATAAGATTGCCCGTTCCATAGCGCAAAATACACGTGCCCGAAACTTGCGGGGCAAAAGGGAAAGGCGCGCGCTGCCCCTGATTGACTAGACCCCGCCCTTGGCGACATAAGCTGCAGCACGACACGGCAAATCACCCAGAAGGACCGACCATGGCGAGCACTGCGACACCCGCGTCAACCGGTGGCCACGGACCGGAAGCGACGCGTCGCGATTTCCTCTTCATCGCCACTGCGACGGTCGGCGCTGTCGGCGCCGCGGCCACCTTGGTGCCGCTGATCGACCAGATGAATCCCGACGCCTCCACGCTCGCGGCCGGCGGGCCGGTCGATCTCGACGTCAGCAAGATCGAGGAAAATTCGCAGGTCATGATCCGTTGGCGGGAGCGGCCGATCTTCGTGTTTCATCGTTCGAAGCAGACGCTCGATTCGATGCAGAGCCAGCAGATGGTCTCGATCCTGTCAGATCCGGATTCGGCGCAGCCACAGCAGCCGCCTTACGCCGCCAACTGGCACCGCTCGCTCAAGCCGGAATACGGCATCCTGGTCGGCATCTGCACCCATCTCGGCTGCATCCCCTTGTTCTATCCGACGCCGAGCGCCACGACGCCGGTCACCAACTGGCCGGGCGGCTATTTCTGCCCCTGCCACGGCTCGAAATACGATCCGGCCGGCCGCGTCTTCTCCGGGGTGCCGGCGCCCTACAATCTGCCGGTGCCGCCCTACCGCTTCGTCAACGCCACGACGCTACGCGTCGGCGAGAATGATCCGAGCGCGCAGGCCTGGAATTTCGATTCGATCCGCCAGCTCTGAGTCACCTGCCGCCACCGCGTGCTTTCGCACCGCGCGTCGCCCATAATGCCTTATGGCTTTCGATTTTCGCGCGCTGGCGGTGGCCACGGCCGGCTTTTCCGCCTTCGTCAATCTCTATTCGCCGCAAGCGCTGCTGCCTGAGCTTGCGGGCGAGTTTCACGTCGGCCCGGGCGAAATCTCGTCGCTGATGACCGCGAGCACCGCGGCGATCGCCTTGTCCGCGCCGTTCACCGGCGCGTTGGCCGACGTATTGGGCAGGAAGCGGCTGATCGTCGCCGCCATGTTCGCCATCACGGTGCCGACCGTGATCATGACTTTCGCGGTGACTGTCCCGCAGCTCATACTATGGCGCTTCATCCAGGGCCTCCTGGTGCCGCCGATCTTCACCGTCACAGTCGCCTATGTCGGCGACGAATGGCCGCCGCGCGATGTCGCCCGCGTCGCAGGCCTCTACGTCACCGGTGCCAGCATCGGCGGATTTTCCGGCCGCTTTATTCCCGGCATCCTGACCGACGTAATCGGCTGGCGTTCCGCCATCCAGGTCGTGGCGCTGATCACGCTCGTCGCGGCGGTTGTTGTGACACTGATGCTGCCGCGCGAGCGGCAATTCGTGCGCTCCGGCGACCTCCTGCTGTCGCTGTCGCAAATGTTCCGCCATTTCCGCGACCGGCGCCTGGTCGCGACCTTCGCCATCGGCTTCGGCGTGCTGTTCAATTTCATCGCAGCCTTCACCTATGTGAGCTTCCATCTTGCCGGACCGCCCTACTTTTTCTCGCCCACGCTCCTCGGCGCGCTGTTCTTCACTTATCTCGTGTCGAGTCCGCTTCTGCCGTGGACCGGCCGTGCCGTCGCGCTGTTCGGCCGCCGCCGCTTCGTGCTCGGCACCATCGCGGTGTGGATTGTCGGCGCGCTGCTGCTCTTGGCGCCGCCGGTTTGGATCATCATTTCCGGGCTGACGCTGTGCGCGGTCTGCGGCATGCTGTGCCAGACAATCTCGACCGGATATGTCACGCTCACCGCCAAGGAGGGGCGCTCGTCGGCGGTCGGGCTTTACGCCTCGACCTTCTATATCGGCGGCAGCGCCGGCGCGTTCCTTACCGGCATCGCCTGGACCACGGCCGGCTGGAGCGGCTGCGTCGCTGTGATCGTCGTCATGCAGGTCATCATGGCGATCATCGTTGTCGCGTCGTGGGATTAGTTCGATAAAACGAGAATAATCCGGAGGAGAAGACCTGTGTTGTCAGAAAGCCAATTCGCATTTTTGCGCTCGATCGATACGCCGACGGTGTGCAACCTGATCGAGATCGTGACGCCGGAGCGGCGCGGCGCCGGCTACACCGCCGTGCACCTGCACTGCCCGTTTCCCGATCTGCCGCCGATGGTCGGCTTCGCCAAAACCGTCGTCATCCGCGCCAAGGACGCGGTGAGCGGGCCGAGTTACATGGCCAAGCGCATGGATTATCTCGATTACGTCGCCGCCGCGCCGCGGCCGAGCGTGGTGGTGATCGAAGACCAGGACGACCCGCCGGGCTACGGCGCGTTCTGGGGCGAGGTACAGACCAACGTGCACAAAGCGCTCGGCTGTCTCGGCACTGTGACCAACGGCTCGATCCGCGACATCGCGCAGGTGGCCGAGGGATTCCAGATGCTCGCCGGCTCGATCGCGCCGTCACATGCCTTTGTCCATGTCGAGGACTTCGGCGTGCCGGTGCGCATTCACGGCATGGAGGTCAAAAGCGGCGACCTCATTCACGCCGACCGTCACGGCGCGGTGGTTGTGCCGGCCGACAAGGTCGACGCGCTCCAAGCCGCACTCGACGGCCTGATCAAGCAAGAAGCCCGCATCATCGCCGCCGCGCGCAAGCCCGGCGTCACGGTCGAGGACATCAAGGCGGCGTTTCGGGGATAGATGGGCGACTCAGCGCTCGAAAATCAGACACGTCGTCGTGCCGTGGGCGAGCAACCTCTCCTGCTTGTCGGTGATGCGGCCCTCGGCGGTTCCGACGCGGCGGCCGCGGCTCAACACGACGCCCTCGGCCTTGATCAATCCTGTCTCCGGCGTGATCGGCCGCACCAATGAGATTTTGAACTCCAGCGTCGTCTGACCGATGCCTTTTTCCAGAGTGCTCTGCACGGCAAGACCCATGCAGGTGTCGAGCAAAGTGGCCGTGAACCCGCCGTGCACGGTGCCGGCCGGATTGAGGAGCGAGCCACTCGGTTCCGCGGTGACGACGACGCGCCCGCTGACCGCTTCAGCGACGTCGTAACCCAGGGTCTGGGCCATCGTATTGAGCGGCAGCGTGCCATCGACGAGACCTTGGACAAACTCCAAGCCGGTCATGTCCTTCTGCCGGTCGGCGCCGACGGTCCCATAAGTCTTGTTGGTGATGCTGTTCGACATCGGCTGGCCCAATAGGTCGTGTATCTAGATCGTGGCGGGCCGCCCACCCGTTTCCTGCTCTGACGGATGCCAGCGCGGCCGATACCCGGCCGACAGAACGGCGAGGATTGCCGGCGGGGTCAGTACGTCGACATGACCGGCGCGTGGCCGCTTGCGCCCGTGGTAGCCCTCCGGCGTCCAGTGCAACAACGCGTCGCCGCGGACGGCGAAAGCGCCCTCCTCCAGCGCGACGAAGGCGCCGTCGGGCAATGCGTCGATGTTGCGCCGATGTAACCGCCTGGCCCGCCCGTCAAGGCGTTCGCGGTGCAGCGCTTCATCCATCTCGCCAGCTGTCGGTCGCGAGCGAAGGTTTTTCGCGGCTTGCCAGCTCTCGGCAAAGGCCAACGCATCTTGGCGCCGGCATTCGAAACAGGGCCGATGCCCGGCCGCAAATGCGGTCGGTTCATCGAGAAAAAACAGCTCGGTGTAGGAGCGGCCCCAGACGTCGCGATGGCGGCCCTTGAAGTCGAGCACGCAGCAAATCCATTGCCGCGACGCCCAACGCCGCAAAGTCAACGTCTTGGCATCGGTATGAAAACGCCCGCCGCGATTGCCCAAGAACAGGCCGCGCGCGGGCACGACAACAAGGTCGCCGAAAGGGGTTACGCGATTTTGCAGCGGCATCGGCCGTTCCTGTGTCCTTGCGGGCCAGTCGCACAATCCGCCCGCCGATGCTAGCCTTACCCCCGCAACGAAAAGCAAACGAGGAAACGCATGCCACGCATCCCCCTTATCGAGCGCGTCGACATGAATGCCGAACAGGCGCGCGTCTATGACGCCGCCAAGCAGTCAAGCGGCATCGTCGGCGGGCCCTATTATGCTTATATCCGGCTGCCGAAATTGTTCGAAGCCGCGCAAAATTTGCGCGAATCGCTGTCCGGCGGACCGCTGTCACCGCGCGAGCAGCAGATCGTCAACCTCGTCGTCGCCCGGCATTGGAACGCGCGCTATCCGTGGTTCGCGCAAGTGCGACGCTCGCTATCCGTCGGCATCGACCAGAGCGTGGTCGACGCGATCAACGCGCACAAGACGCCGAACCTGACCGATGCCCGCGAGAAGACTTGCTTCGTGGTGTCGCATGAATTGCTGGCGAACAAGAGCCTGAGCGATGCAACCTATGCCGCCGCGGAAAAGACCATGGGGCTGGAAAGCCTGGTGGCGCTGGTTGCTTCGATCGGCAGTTTTTCCATGACCTGCATGACCGCCGGCACCTTCGGCATCGAGCCGCCGGCCCCCAATCCGACGCCGCTGGCGGGCTGACGTCGGGCTAACGAAACGCTGCTCTGCTTCGAATTTCGATGTGACGCGAGGCACAGTGTTCGATCGGCCTTTTGCGCTATTTGTGGTTGCGTCTAGCCACAGACCGCAACCATTTCGGTGCGGTCAACAGCGCCTTTCGGCGACAAGGAGCAAGCCATGTCCAGTACGCAGAGTCAGGCTTCCGCCGTCACGCTACAGGCTTTCGATCCGACGGACGGCACCACACCGATTACCTTGCCAACCCAGGACCCATGCTGTCAGGCCCCCTGTGATCCGGCGTGGATCACCAAGCCGGCGTGCGTCACCTTCACCGAGAACAAAACTTCCGTTGTCGACCTCGACGGTAAATCGGCGACAAGCGACGCCGCTCGCGGCTTCGTGATCGTCAACGTGACCTACACGCACACATTCTGTCTCGTCGGCAAGCAGCACGGCGGATTGGCCTACACGCTCACGCTGTTGCCCGGTGAGAAGATGACGCTCTATCACAGCGACCGCTATCGCCGCACCACGACCGAGACCGAGCGATACTCGGTGCAAACGACGTTCGCCCAGTTCGTGTCGGCGCTTTACCAACAGCAGAACGCTAATGACTCCAGTTTGCTCATCGATGTTCTGAAACAACAAAACGCAGAGCTCCAGCTCGTCGAGCGGCGGAGGCTTTAACCTCGGCATCGGCGGCTTCGGCGGCGGCTCGAGCAGCAGCGGCTCATCGAGCTCCGGTTCCGCGGTCGATCTTTCGACGCAGGCGAGCGCCGATCAGTTCCTGTCGCTGGCGCAGCAGGCCGCCCAATATACCGACCTGCAGCGCTCGATCACGGTCAGCAGCTACGAGGACACCCAGACGGTTTCCACGACGCAGCGGACGCTGGTCAACAACAACCTCTGCTACGCGGTGACCTATTTCGTGCGCAAGGTGCTCGACGTTTATGTGATGACCACCAAGGTCACCGCGGTAACGTTCCAGGTGAGAGTCGGAAACTATCTGTCGCCGGTCTTGACGCCGGCGCAGATCAAGCAGGTCGAGAGCCAGTACATATCGGCTGTGGAAGCGATCCTTAAGACTTTGCCTACGGTCGGCACGGTGGTCCAACAGCCAACGCAGTTGGCCGTACCGACCGACGGCGTGGTCTACGATCCCGAGCTGGCGCACTGCTGTGCCCGGGATCCGCAGCTCGAACAGGCCGACCTGATCAAGCTCGAGCGTGAGCAGGCGGAAGCGCAAAAGATCGGCCTGCAGGTTCAGCTCATGGCGCTGGAGGTCCAACGCCGTCAGGCGCTGCTGGGCGCCGGCACACTGACGCCGTTCCAGCCCGAACCGACGACGACTGTCGTGGCCTAAAAGGTCAACCGGAAAAATTCCCGGCAGCGACGTGCCGCCGGGCGTCGGCAGTCGGCATCAAGCCCCCGACCACCAATCCGACACCGCTGCTCTGATCCGTCATGGATGTGAACCCGGCGCTTACGCCGGACGACACAGTAAAGTTCGATCGTCGCGATTATGACGAGAATTTCCGATGGCCTTGGCCCTGTCCCGACAATGGCGCGTGGCGGCGCTTGCCGCTTTGGCGCTGGTTGCGGTGACGATGCCGGCGCCGGCCCAGTCCTTGCGCGATTTGAAATGCACCGGCAATCCGGATGTCCCCTGGGCCGAGCAGATCGCCGGATGCACCCAGGCGATCGGGTCGGGACGTTTTAGCGGGACCGGCCTCGCCAAGCTCCTCAATAACCGCGGCGTTGCTTATCTCAACACCCGCGATTTTGACCGCGCCATCGCCGACTACGACCGCGCGATCAGCCTTGCTCCGAATGCTGCGGCGCCCCTTAACGGCCGCGGCGTCGCTTACATGGCCAAGAACGATTTCGACCACGCGCTTGCCGACCTCAACCAGGCGATCCGGCTCGCGCCAAACTACGTTCTCACCTTCAACAGCCGCGGCCTTCTCTACGCCTATCATCGGAATTTCGACCGCGCCATCGCCGACTATGACGAGGCGATTCGATTAAAGCCCGATTATGCGCTCGCTTACGTCAACCGCGGGAATGTTTACGCTGCCGAAAAGAACCCCGATCGTGCGATCGTCGACTATACGGCCGCGATCAGGATCGATCCCAAGGATATCGCCGCCTATGACGCGCGCGCCGCGCAATACTCTTTCCAGGGCGATCTCGACCTTGCTCTTGCCGACTACACCACGGCCATCGGGCTCAACGCCGGCGATTCCCATCCCTATACCGCCCGCGGCTATGCTTATTTTCGGAAAGGCGATCGCGACCGTGCGCTCGCCGACTACAACAAGGCGATCGCCATCAATCCCAAAGATTGGATCGCCTACGACGCCCGCGGCGACATCTATCGGGAGAAGGGCGAGCTCGACCAGGCACTTGCCGATTACAACGCATCGATCGGGATCAACCCCGACAGTTCGCTGCCTTATGACGGCCGTGGCATCGTCTATAAGGCCAAAGCCGAATTCGATCGCGCGCTGGCCGATTTCGCGAGAGCCATCGAGATCGATCCGACAGATGCCGGCGCCTATTCCAACCGCGCCAGCATCTATGAAGGCTACGGCAAGTTCGACCTGGCAATTGCCGATTTCGGCAAGGCCATCGAAATCATCCCGACCGATACCGAGGCTTATACCTATCGCGCCGCCGCCTATAAGGCGAAGGGCGACTTCGCTGGCGCGCTCGCCGACTACGACAAGGCCATCGAGATCGATCCGCAATACGCCGACGCCTATCGCCTGCGCGGCGCCTTGTATCAGGACAAGGGCGACTTGGCGCGCGCGACGGCGGATTTCGATAAGGCCGACAGTGTCGGCATACGGTCGATGCTGGCGCCGAAGACGGCGAAGTGAGGCCCCGGCGCCGCCTCAAGTCATTCCGGCGCAACGAAATGATGCGATGCGCCCAACAAGGACGCCAAAGACAGCGTCCAACCCGGACCTGGCAAGGTCTATTTAACCAGCCACAGCCTAAGCTCGCAGCCCGAACCTCCTTAGAACTTGCGAGCGCACTGCTGTGCTGGAACGTCCAGAAGCCAAGTTCGATAGCGGGCTAAACGCGATCGGCCCTTACTCTTACTTTCAGAAGTCGGGAATTTATGTCTTCCTTATTTCATCCGCATGCGCGTATTACTTGCTCAACGCGCCGCTTCTGGTCGGCCATTACGATTTGGGATGGCACCTGGCCGCCGGCGACCTGATCAGAGAACGCGGCAGCATTCCTTTCCACGATCCATGGTCGTTCACTTCCGGGGGCAAGCAGTGGTTTAATCTTTCCTGGCTTTGGGACGTATTTGCCAGCGCACTATTTCAATATACGAATTTTACCGGCCTCATGTTATTTGCGGTTGCCTGCGGCGCAGTTATCGTCGGCTATCTTACGTCCATCTGCCTCAGCAGCGGGGCCTCACCGAT
This sequence comes from uncultured Alphaproteobacteria bacterium, assembly GCA_963784325.1. Lineage (GTDB taxonomy): Bacteria > Pseudomonadota > Alphaproteobacteria > Rhizobiales > Xanthobacteraceae > BOG-931. The sequence continues at coordinate 137,403 of CAWARC010000005.1, forward strand.
TGCCGTTTGTATTTCCGTTTTATCCGCGTGTTTGCTTTACCCCGCTTTCGTGGCCTTCCCGAATATTTATCTCGCCGCTTCGCCCAACATGTCCACAATGTTGTTTTGCGTCATATTTTACGGCGAATGCCTGAAACGAACGCGGCGGGTCTTTTTGCTGCCTGCAATTATGCTGCTGTGGGCCAATCTGCATGGCGGCTTTTTGCTGGGTCTTTTTATTATCGGTATTTTTGGCGCCGTGGCATTGCTCAGACGGGATTGGGCCAATTTTAGAATCTATAGTTTGGTGGGAGCCGGCTGCTTTATCGCAACGTTTGTTAATCCCCTCGGCTGGCACATCTATGAAGGCTTGACGAGCACGTTAGGCAGCTTTGTGCAAGCCTACATCACCGAGTGGTGGCCTTATTATCGGAATATAAAAATGCCGGGAAGCATTCCCGGCATCGCATACATCTTGATATTTGTCGCGCTTGAACTGCGCTACCGGGATTTCGAGCCCGTAGAGCCACGGCTGCTTTCGTGGCTCTTTTTGTTTCTAGGACTATATCAATTCCGATATATGTCCTTCTTCTTTATATTCTCAACAGTCCCATTGGCTCTTCACCTTGATCGGCTGCTACCGAAACGGCCGGATAATTTTACAGTCCAAAGATCATTATTGATCGCCGGGATCGTTACGGCATGCGCTCTGCCGTTGGTTTATATGCAAATCGATCCGGCTCTTGGACTTCCGCAAATGCTTTCGGAGCAGGATGTTCTTTATCTTGAAACGCACTTTCCGCATGCACGGCTTCTGAACCACTGGAACTTCGGTGGAATTTTGATCTTTCGCGATCGAGGCGCCATACCTGTTTTCGTGGATGGCCGAGCATCCACCGCCTATCCCGACACGTTGCTCCGCGACTATTTCAAGCTGGGCCAAGCGGAGGTTAATGAGGCCGCTTGGGACACTGTGCTTGAGAAATACCACATCGATACGGTGCTATGGATAAGGGCCCATGAAGAGTTAAGGCGGTTTCTCGTGGGCAAGAGAGGTTGGAAAGAGGCCTATACGGGAATGTATTCGAGCATTTACGTTAAGCCATAATGCAGCATTTCCGCCTCCCTTCGTGGGTTAGCGTCTTTGTCCGCGGCCAACACGCCACGCCGGAAGGCTGGGCGAGGCGGTAGATCGGCATCCAGGTCAATGAGCCGGCGCTCCCTATGCTGCATGGCAAGGGAACGCGTGACGATGATCCAACTTTAATTGATCGAATTTCCCTGTAATCGCCGGAAGGCGATCCGGCTTTGCTCGGCGAGTAACGTCTTGGATTCGGTGTGATGGGGCGCTATGATCCAAATCCCAAAATGGAGACAGCGTGCGATGGCGACCGGTATCGTGAAGTGGTTCAATCCGACCAAAGGTTATGGGTTTATTCAGCCGCATGGCGGCGGCAAAGACGTTTTCGTCCATATCTCGGCGGTAGAGAGGGCGGGCCTGTCATCCCTCAACGAGGGTCAGCAGGTCGAGTACGAAGAGGTTGCAAACAAGGGCAAGACCTCGGCGGAAAACCTCAAGGTGAAGTGAACTGCGTGTGGGGTGTCCCGCGCGCCCCACTGCGGGATTGGATCGTGGATTGGTCCCGATCGAAGTCTGAGAATCTTGACGCCATTCCCTGCGACGCCGGCGGCCTTCCGGGATTAAAAGCCGCCGGACGGCGGGGATGCGCGTCAGGCGGCCTGTTGCAGACGTGAGCAACGAGGAAAGGCTTCAACATGGCGGGCGGTGATGACGACTATGGCGACGCGTTCAAGAAAGCGAAGCATGAGCACGACGAGCAACTGAACGCCCCCACAGAGGCTAGGCGTTTGCAAGGGGAAGCCGATGCAGACATCGCCGTGTTAAGCGATGTGGTGCTGCCCCAATTGCAGGCTGCCGGTCAGAAATTGCACCCGCTCGGCGGCAAAGTGGAAATCCGGCAGTACGGCCGCACCGGAAAGACCTTACGGCCCGCGTCCGTTGCTTTCCGTATAGCCGATCAGAACGATCAGCAAGATCAGCCGGGCTCCGGAATGGGCCACCAAAGCCGCGTCTATTTAATCGTTCCGCGCGGCGGGGCGGTCACGGTCAGCTGCGGCGACGGTTTCGACGTGACGGGCCAGCCGAAACAAGCCAAAAACGTAAGCGAAGAGATCGGTATCCAGCGACGCGATGACGTTACCATCGAGAATGTCAAAAAGCTGATCATGCGTGCGATCGAGGAATACCGAAACGATCGTGGTACGCCCGGCGCGCCAATAGCAACGACCGCCTGAAACGACGCAAAGGCTCGCGCGGCAATGGCGGCTATTTGCTTCGCTACGCTCGCAATGACGGCGCTCACTGATTGTCGATCGAAACCTGCTTGAGGTTCGTCGCCGGCACGGGCGCGACGAAGCCGCCGGCGGCCGCCTCGGCGAGGCCGTTCCGGTCGAGCTGTTCGTCGTGCTTATAGACGTCGTCGCGGAATTCGACGGTGCCGTCGTGCGTCACCCAGCCGGTGAGATAGACCCAAGCCACCGGGATCTTGTGCGGCAGGTTGATCACCTTAGTCTGGCCGGCAGCGATGCCGGCGTCGATGGCGGCGCGATCCCAGCCCGGCGGTCCGTCCTGCAGGATCCAGGCGGCAAGATCGCGCACATTGTCGACCCGCGTGCAGCCGTGCGAATCGAAGCGGTAGTCGGCGCTGAAAAGCTTCCGCGTGTCGGTGTCGTGCATATAAACCGAATACGGATTCGGCATATCGATTTTCAGATTGCCGAGCGCGTTCCAGTTGCCCGCGTCTTGCCTGACCGTGAAGTTCGGTGAGCGCGCCATCGACCAATCGACGCCCGACGGATCGATCTCTTCGTCGTGAGCGCCGAGGAGCCGCATATGCATGCGGCTCAGATAGCTCGGGTCCCGGCGCATGTGGTTCGCGATCTCGGTCTTGGTGATCGAGAGCGGTACGGTCCAGGTCGGATTGAGATCGATCGCGGTGATATAGACTGACAGCGTCGGCGACGGCTTGTCGATCTTGCCGACGATGACGCGATAGCGCCGCTCGACCTTGCCGTTGGCCACCGCCTCGACGAACGCCGCCGGAATGTTCACTACGACGTAGCGCTGGGCAAAGATGAAATCCATGCCGAGGAGCCGCTCCAGCGAGGCTTCGAGCTGCTTGATGCGGTCGCCGACCGGAACGTTGAGCGCCTTCAGGGTCTGCGCGCCGACAGTCCCGGTCGCGTCAAGCCCATGACGCAATTGGAAGCGCTTGACGCCTTCGACGACGGCTCCGTCATAGACGTCGCCCACTTCCTGGTCAGCCGGCAGGTCACCGCCGATGACGAGATGGCGGCGCAGCAGCGCGACGTCAGGACCGCTCGCTCCCGGCGCGAGCTTGGCGTCGGCCGGCAACATAGGCCAGCCGCCGCGCACCTGGATATCCGAATAGCTGAGCAGCGTTTCCTTGATGCGCAGATAGGTGCCTTCGTCGAACACCGGGTCCGACGACAGCGCCAGCGCGGCGGCCGAGCGCATTTCCGGGGTAGAAGCCGGCGCCGTGGCGTGAGGAGCTTTACTGGCTGCAGGATGCGCAGTCGGCGGCTTGACGGATTGCGCCAGCGCCGGAACCGCCGCGAACAGCAAGGCTAGTCCGGCAATTGAAATGGTCCGCATGAAGCCGCCTCCCCCGTCCGTCGCGCGGTCCAAGCTTCCGGTTCATGCCCGGAATTTCGCCCTCAACCCTGCGGCTGCGGCTCCAGCGGGCCGGCCTCGGGGCGTGGCCGGTTGCGGCCGGCGCCGGCGGTCGGCACGGTCGAATTGCGCGGCGTGGTCGGCTCGATCACCAATTCGCGGTTCGGCTTCTTGCCGAGCAGCAAATCCTTGATCTCGTCGCCGGTCAGCGTCTCGAATTCCAGCAAGCCCTTGGCCAGCGTTTCCAGGTCGGCACGCTTATCGGTCAGGATCTGCTGCGCCTCGGCATAGCCGGCCTCGACCAAGCGCCTGATCTCGGCGTCGATCTTCTTGACGGTCTCTTCCGAAATGTTCTGCTGGCGGGCCACCGAATAGCCGAGGAACACTTCCTCCTGGTTTTCGCCATAGGCGACTGTGCCGAGCGCGTCGGAGAGGCCCCAGCGCGTCACCATCAGGCGGGCAAGCTTGGTCGCCTGCTCGATGTCGGACGCCGCGCCGGACGTCACCTTTTCCCTGCCGAACACCAGTTCCTCGGCGACGCGGCCGCCCATCATGATGGCAAGCCGCGAGGTCATCTGCTCGAGCGACATCGACAGCTTGTCGCGCTCGGGCAATTGCATGACCATGCCGAGCGCACGGCCGCGCGGGATGATAGTCGCCTTGTGCACCGGGTCGGTCGCCTTGACGTTGAGCGCGACGATGGCGTGGCCGCCTTCGTGATAGGCGGTCAGGAGCTTCTCCTCTTCCGTCATCACCAGCGACTTGCGCTCGGCGCCCATCATCACTTTGTCCTTGGCATCCTCGAACTCGACCTGCGTCACCATGCGCTTGTTGCGCCGCGCCGCCATCAAGGCAGCCTCGTTGACGAGGTTCATCAGATCGGCGCCGGAGAAGCCGGGTGTGCCGCGTGCGATGGTTTTCAGGTTCACGTCGGGCGCCAGCGGCACCTTGCGCACGTGCACCTTCAAGATCTGCTCGCGGCCGACCACGTCGGGGTTCGGCACCACGACCTGACGATCGAAGCGGCCCGGCCGCAGCAAGGCCGGGTCGAGCACGTCGGGGCGGTTGGTCGCGGCGATCAAAATGATGCCTTCATTGGCCTCGAAGCCATCCATCTCGACGAGCAGTTGGTTCAGCGTCTGCTCGCGTTCGTCATTGCCGCCGCCGAGGCCCGCGCCCCGGTGGCGGCCTACGGCGTCGATCTCGTCGATGAAGATGATGCAGGGCGCGTTTTTCTTGGCCTGTTCAAACATGTCGCGGACGCGGCTGGCGCCGACGCCGACGAACATTTCGACGAAGTCGGAACCGGAAATGGTGAAGAACGGCACGTTGGCCTCGCCGGCGATGGCGCGCGCAAGCAGCGTCTTGCCGGTGCCGGGCGGACCGACCAGCAGCACGCCGCGCGGAATGCGCCCGCCGAGCCGCTGGAATTTTGCCGGATCGCGCAAAAATTCGACGATCTCCTGCAGATCGAGCTTGGCTTCGTCGACGCCGGCAACGTCCTCGAAGGTGACGCGGCCATGCGCCTCGGTGAGGAGCTTGGCGCGGCTCTTGCCGAAGCCGAGCGCCTTGCCGCCGGCGCCTTGCATCTGGCGCGACAAGAAAATCCACACGCCGATCAGCGCGACGAAAGGCAGCCATGAGATCAACAGCGACACGAACCACGGCACGTTGTCGCTCAGCGGCCGCGCGGTGATCGACACGCCCTTGTCATACAGGCGCTTCACCAGGGTCGGGTCGCTCGGCGCATAGGTCTGGAAGGCGCGGCCGTCGGTGAAATCGCCGTGGATTTCGGGGCCTTGGATCAGGACGTCGCGGACGCGGCCCTGATCGACCTCATTGAGCAGTTGCGAGAACGAGATGTCCTGCGCGGTGGTGTGCTGGCCGGGATTCTGAAATAGCGTAAACAGCGCGAGCAACAGCAGGACAATGATGACCCAGAGGGCAAAATTGCGCAGATTGGCGTTCATCTTAAGTCCTTGCCCCGGCCGAGCGGAGTCCGGGGTTATTGCCTGCCCGCCAATCGTGGCGGCTTCACGTCCCCGCTATCAGGCAATGTAGGCGCCAGCCCGCCCCCTGCCAAGGGAACCCCACGCGCGACCAGCCAATTTTACGGCTATTTCGTAAAGCTCCTGTTGCGATCCGGGCGAAAAACAGCCTTGCGGCGCGCCGGGGCGCGCTCGACCACGAGCCGCTCGCCGTCGAGGCTGATCAGCGCCCCGGCAAGGGTCCGGCGCAGCCGAGACTGAGTCTCGCGCAGGCTGTCATAAAGGCTTTCGAGCTTGGCAAGCTCGACCGGGCCCTCGTCACCGGTATTGGCGATGGCGCGACCCAGGAGCCGCAACGCTACTTCGGCGGGCAGGGTCGCAAATTGCGCGGTCGCGAATGCGACAGGACCGCGTACCGGCCACGGACCGGGAGCGAGCGCGGCGCGCGCGGCGGCAACGGCGAATTCGATCGCCGCGTCGGCGCGGCGTACGCGGGCGGCCAAGCGCGCGAGACCGCGCGCATCGAGTCCTTCTTTGGCCAGCGCCGGCATGAAGTCGCGCAACCGCGCGCGCGTAAAGCGCGGATCGCGATTGGTGGGATCGTCGTTATAGGAAATGCCGGCCGCCTCAAGCGTCGCGATCAGCCGCACCTTGGGCAGGGCCAGCAGCGGACGGAGGAGAAAAAACCGGCCCGCTCCGCGCGCCGCCGGCAACGGCGCAGCACGCGCCATGCCGGCAAGCCCGCCAAGCCCGCTGCCGCGGGCGAGCCGGAACAGCACGGTTTCCGCCTGATCGTCGAGCGTGTGCGCGGTCAGGATATGCTCGTAACCGGCCTGCGCGGCGGCTTGCGCGAGCAGGCGATAACGCGCCTCGCGGGCGGCTTCCTGCAGACCGGATTTCGGCTTCCTGCCGCGCCAGCGCAGCGTGCGGTGGGCCACGCCGAGCTGATTGGCCAACCGCTTGACGGCTGCGGCTTCGCCGGCCGCCGCCGTGCGCAGGCCGTGATCGACGGTGACGGCGAGGAGTTTCGGCGCGCGCTTGCGCGACTTCGCCCAGCGCGCTGCCAATATGAGCAGCGCAGTGGAGTCCGGACCACCGGACACCGCGAGAATCAATCCATGCAGATTTTCAAGACCGGAGAACAGCGCATTCGCTTCGTGATCGCGAATGGGTTGTTCAGCAGTGGACACGCTTCTGCTCCCGGTCAACGCTTTGCTTTACGCTGATCGAGGCGTGCGGATATTTGCGCAAGACCTCGCCGAGCGAAGCGCAGGCCGCCTCCTTCTCGCCCAGGGCGGCGAGCGATTGGCCGAGCCGCAAGAGCGCGTCCGGCGCCTTGGCGGCGGTGCCGTATTTGGTCGACACCGCAAGGAAGGCTTCGGCCGCATCGTGGTATTTCTGATCGTCAAACAGGCTTTCGCCGAGCCAATATTGCGCGTCAGGCGTCAGGCGGTCACCGGGATATTTGTGCAGGAAATCGCGGAACGTCGCCGCCGCCGCTCCATAGTTCTTTTGCACCACGTAGCCGTAAGCGAGATCGTATTCGTCCTTCGGCGTGGCGTTGGGTGGCAGCGACGCCTCCTGCGTGTCGCCTTGCATGGCGCCGGTCGCGCTCGGATTGACCAATGGCGGCGGCGGCAGGGCACCGCCCTGCGGAACCGACAGATTAAGCGGCGCGCCGGGTTGTCCGCCACCCATATCGGGAGCGGGCGGCGGCGGTTCGGTCGCGGTGGTGCTGGTGCCGAGCGGATGCGGCACCCCCGGCGCGTTCGGATCGAGTGCCGGGTTGAACGCGTCATGGCCGCCTGACGGCGCGGCGGCGATGACCGGAGCCGGTGGCGGCGCGTATTGTGGCGGCGCGCCGTACTGCGGCGGCTGCCCATATTGGGCCGGCGGCGGGCCTTGCGAATATTGCGGCGGCGTTGAATAGGGCGTCGCTGTCGGCGGCGGCAACGACGTGGACACCGACGCTCGCGGCAACGGCCCTCCTGGAGGAGACGGCGCCGCCGAAGCAGGTGGCCCTGCTGCGATCGGCGGCGCGGCGCCGCCACCCTGCAGGCGCTGCACCTGCTGCTCGAGCTGTTGATTGCGGTACTGCAGCTCCTGTATCTGGCCGGTGAGGTCCCGAACCGTCTCCTCGATCTGGTCGAGGCGCGTTACGACGTCGCTCGGCGAGTTCTTGCGCGTGTGCGGTCTGCGCTGACATCAGGCACGCAAAGAGCAGCACGAATGCAGGCGTGGAGCGGCTGATCGGCTGAAGCATTGTCGGTGGTTTCCCCTGCCCTACCATAGCGCGTCCTGCGTCCAAATTGTGACTGTGGCTCAATGGCGGCGGCGTCGTGACGCTGCGCCGCAGCTAACGCATGATCCGGAAAAGTGGAAGCTGATTTTCCGCAATATCATGCGTAAAAACGCGCCTATTCCGCGGGCTGGATACGCGGCGCCTTACGCGAAGCACGCCATTCTTCGAACCGCTGAATCACCACAAACAGCGATGGAACAAACAGCACGGCGAGGCACGTCGAGGCGATCATGCCCGAGAACACGGTGATGCCGATCGATTTGCGGGCGCTGGCGCCGGCGCCGCTGGCGATGACGAGTGGCGCGACGCCGAGAATAAAGGAGAACGACGTCATCAGGATCGGGCGAAAGCGCGCGCGCGCGGCATCGACCGCCGCTTCGAAGATCGGCTTGCCGTCGTTGACGCGGTGCTCGCGCGCCACTTCGACGATCAGAATGGCGTTCTTGGCGGAGAGCGCGATGAGCAGAATGATGCCGATCTGGGTGTAGAGATTGTTGTCGATGCGCAGCATTTGCAGAACCAGCACCGGCCCGGTCAGCGCCAGCGGCACCGAGAGAATGACCGCGAGCGGCGCGTACCAGCTCTCGTATTGGCCGGCGAGCACCAGATAAACCAGCAGCATCGCCATCACGAAGACGAAATACATCTGATTGCCGACGATCTTCTCCTGGTACGACATCGCGGTCCATTCGGTGCCGGTGCCGGGCGGCAGCGTCGACGCCGCATTCTGCTCCATCAGGCGGATCGCTTCGCCGGAAGAGAAGCCGGCCGCCGGCAGCCCGATGACGCTCGACGACGGGTAGAGATTGTACAGGCTGATCAAAGGCGGCCCGACGATCGGCTCGATCTTGACCATGGTGCCCAGCGGAATCATGTCGCCCTGCGCATTACGCACCGAGAGATTATCGATGTCGCGCGGCCGCAGCCGGAATTTCGAATCGGCCTGCGCGTAGACCTGAAACACCCGGCCGAATTTGTTGAACTGCGACACATAGGTCGAGCCGAAATAGGTCGCCAGCGTCGAAAACACCTGGTCGACCGGAACGTGCAAAGTCTCCGCCTTGACGCGATCGACATCGACCAGAATTTGCGGCGCGATGGCGCGGAACGACGTCGCGACGCGTTGCAGCGCGCTCTGCGCTTGCGCATTGCCAACGATGGTATTGGTGATGCTTTGCAGCTTGGCAAAATCGGTCGAGCCGTCGCGCAGCTCCACTTGCATGGTGAAGCCGCCGGCATTGCCGATGCCCTGGATCGGCGGCGGCGGCAGCACCACGACGCGGGCATCGACCGCGTCGAGCGCGCGCGACAGCCGGGGAAACAGCGCCTGCAAATTGTCGCGCTGGCTCCAATCCTTGAGCACCACGTAAGCGACGCCCGCATTGGCCAGCGTTGCGCTGTTGTCGAGCACCGAGATGCCGGCGATCGAGATCACTTGATCGACGCTCGCATCCTTGTGCGCGATCGCAGCGACCTGATGCATCGCCTGCTGGGTGCGGGTCAGCGAAGCGCCGTCGGGAAGCTGCACGCTGACCAAGAGATAGCCTTGATCCTCGATCGGCAGGAATCCGGTAGGCACCCGCGACAAACCCCAGACGGCAAGCCCGATGATCGCAAAGGCGACGATCGTCATGATTCCGGAATGCTCGACCATGTGATGGATCAGGCCGGCATAGTGGCGCTCCAGCCGGCCATAGACGGCGTTGAAGCCGCGGTAGAACGCGTTGCGACGTTCGGGCGGAACCGGCCGCCGTAGCCACATTGCCGCCTGTGTCGGCTTGAGCGTCACCGCGTTGACGGCGGAAAGGAGCGCGGTCGCCGCGATCACCAGCGCAAACTGCGCATACATCCGCCCGGTCAGACCGGGCAGGAACGCCGCCGGCAGAAACACCGACATCAGAACCAGCGTGATGCCGATGATCGGGCCGAGCAGATCGTTCATCGCCTTGATCGCCGCGTCGTGCCCGCTCATGCCTTGTTCGACATTGTGCGCGGCGCCCTCCACCACCACGATGGCGTCATCGACCACGATGCCGATGGAGAGCACGATCGCGAACAGCGTCGAGAAATTCACCGTAAAGCCCATCGCCCACATCATGGCGAAGGCGCCGATAATGGTGACCGGCACCGTCGTCGCCGGCACCAGCATGGCGCGCCAATCCTGCAGGAAGACGAGGATCACGATCAACACCAACACCGCCGCCTCGATCAGCGTCTTGTAGACTTCGTGGATCGAGGCATTGACGAACACGGTGGTGTCGAACGGGATGGTGTAGACGAGGCCCTGCGGGAAAGCCTTCGCCAGCTCCGCCATTTTGGCTTTGACCCGGTGCTCGACCTCGAGCGCATTGGCGCCGGGCGACTGATAAATGCCGATGCCGGCCGCCTGCTTACCGTCGAGACTGAAATATTGGCTGTAGGTCTGCGCGCCGAGCTCGACATGGCCGACGTCGCGTAGCCGCGTAATCTCGCCGTTATTCCCGGTCTTGACGATGACATTCTCGTATTGCTCAACGTCACTGAGGCGGCCCTGCAGCTCGATGGTGTATTGGAAGTTGACGCCGGGTGGTGTCGGCGGCATGCCGACCTGGCCGGCCGTCACGTCCTGGCTCTGCTGTTGCAACGCGGTGACGACGTCTTGCGCGTTCAGGCTGCGCGCTTTGAGCTTCTCCGGATCGAGCCAGACCCGCATCGAATATTGGCCGTCGCCAAACACGTTGACGTTGCCGACGCCGGGCAGCCGCGACAGCTCGTCCCGAAGATTGATGGTGGCATAATTGGCGAGGTAGAGGCTGTCGTAGCTGTCATTGGGTGACGTCAAAGTGACGAACAGCAGGATCGCCGTCGAGCGCTTCTGCACCGTGACGCCCTGCGCCTGCACCGCCTGCGGCAACGCCGACAGCGCGCTCGCGACACGGTTCTGCACCAGGACCTGCGCGGCATCGAGATCGGTGCCGATCTTGAAGGTCACCGTCAGCGTGTACGAGCCGTCGCTGGTGCTGGTCGATTGCATGTAGATCATGTTCTCGACGCCGTTGACCTGCTGCTCGATCGGCAGCGCCACCGTATCCATCACCGTGCGCGCACTGGCGCCGGGATAGCGCGTCGTCACCTGCACGGTCGGTGGCACGACGTCGGGATATTGCGCGATCGGCAGCCCGTAGAGCGCGACCGCGCCGATCAAAATCATCAGGATGGCGAGAACGTTCGCCAGAACCGGACGCTCGATGAAGAATTTCGAGATCATCGCCGGATTGTCTCGCGCTATTTAGCGGCCGCCGCGGAAGGCTCTTCGGCATCGACCTTCTGGCCGGGAATGGCACGCATGATGCCGCCGACCACCACGCGGTCGTCCTTGGCCAGGCCTTTGTCGATGACCCGCAACTCACCGACCAACTGGCCCGGCTCGACCTTGCGCTGCTCGACCACATTGTCCTTGTTGACCACCAGAACATAGCGGCCGGCCTGGTCGCTCCCCAGCGCAACGTCGGGCACCAGCAATGCCGGCTGCGGCTTGGCGGGAATCCGCACGCGCACGAAGTAGCCCGGCAACAGCGAGTGGTCGCCGTTGTCCAGACTGCCGCGCGCCGCCAGCGTTCCAGTCGAGGGATCGACGTTCGGCGCCACATAATCGAGCTTGCCATGGTGCGGATAGCCACTTTCGATTTGCAAGCCGACCTCGATTGGCAGCCCTAACAGCGCCGCGGTGGTTTCGCCGCGGCTCGCCAGCGTGGCGCGGACCTGCAACACGTCGCGCTCGCTCGCGGTGAAATTCACCCAGATCGGATCGAGCTGCACGATGGTCGCCAGCGTGGTCGGCGAGTTGGCGCCGACCAACTGCCCGATCGACACCTGCCGCGCGGTCACCACGCCGTCGAACGGCGCGGTCACGTCGGTGTAACTCAGATTGATTTCCGCTTGCTGCTCATTGGCTTGCGCGGATTGCAGATCGGCCTGCGCCGAATCGCGTTGCGCCAGCGCCTTGTCGTAATTGGCCTGGGTCGAGACCTGCTTGGCGACCAGTGCGGCCTGCCGGTCATATTCGGCTTGTGTCTGGGTCAGCGTCGCTTGCGCGCTGACCACCGCGGCCTTGGCGGATTCCACTTTGAGCTTGTACGGCTCCGGTTCGATGGTGAACAGCGACGTGCCTTTCTTGACGTAGTCGCCGTCCTTGTAGCTGATCGCCTGCACAAAACCTTGCACGCGCGCGACCAGATCGATCGAATTGATGGCCGCCGTATTGCCGGTCGCCTCGAAATAGCGCGTGACGTCCTGCTCGACCGGCGCGGCAACCGTGACCTTCGGCGGCGGCGGTGCGGCGTATTCATTGTTCTTGCCGCAGGCTGCGGCGCCGGCGCAAACCGCAAGCACCAGGGTTATGCGGGCAAAGCGATCGCGGGTCATTGCCGAACCCTTTTCAATATAGATTTGCGACAACGAAACACCGCGCCGACGGCGGGGGCTGCCCCAATCCCTGCGGCGGCGCTACGATCCGACTTCGGCCTGGTCTGCAAGGCCAAACTCCCCGCGTCTTGGCAAGGCCAAACATGCCCGCGGCCGACCCGGCGGCAAAATGCGATCGGCGCCGCTGCGGCGCCGATCGGTTAGCGAGCTGTCTGCGGATCCGGTTCTAGGAGCTCTGATCGAGCACCGTCACGGCGCGCCGGTTCTGCGACCAGCAGGAAATATCGTTGCACAGCGCCACCGGCCGCTCCTTGCCGTAGGAGATGGTGCGCATGCGCGTTTGCGCAATGCCGCGCGAGATCAGATATTCGCGCACGGTCTCGGCGCGGCGGGCGCCAAGCGCGATATTATATTCGCGCGTGCCGCGCTCGTCGGCATGACCCTCGATGGTGAAGGAATATCTGTTGTAGTTGTTCAGCCACTGCGCCTGCTTGTCGAGCGTGGCGCGCGCCTGATCGGAAAGTTCCGACAAATCGGTGTCAAAGAACACGCGATCGCCGACATTGACGACGAAGTCCTGCTGGCTGCCGGGCGCGGCGGACGCACCGCCCATGGCAGATTGATCGTCCTTCTTGGCGCACGCCGCAATTGCGAGCACGGCCATGATGACGGCGACGAACTTGGCGCCACGGATCGCATTCGCGATGTTCATTCCGGTGCCTCCATGTTTACATTCGACCGGACATGGTTGGTCGTCAGCGGGTCTAGCAGCGCCATCGTTAAGCGAACGTTCCGTCAACCTTGATGCCGCCTTGCAAAGATGTCGCGACCTTGCGGATTCCCCGGAAAGCTTTTGCAATGGTTAATGCGGCGTCAATACGGCAACTCTATGGAACCGCCACCGGCAATATCATCGATTTATGACAGCAGCGGCGACCAGGCCGGGTCGGAGGCATAGTTCGGCGTCGGCACCCGCTGCTCGTTGCGGCCGGAAATGCCCACTGTGAACAGCGACGGCCCGGACGTTCCACCCGGATCGCGGAAGAACATGATCACCTGCCCGTTCGGCGCGAAAGTCGGGCCTTCGTTGTGGAAGCTTTCGGTGAGAATGCGCTCACCGCTGCCGTCCGGCTTCATCACGCCGATGGCAAAGGTGCTGCTGGCGATCTTGGTAAAGGCGATGTAGTCGCCGCGCGGCGACCATACCGGCGTATTGTACTCGCCGTCGCCGAAGCTGATGCGCTGCGCCGGGCCGCCGCTTGCCGCCATGACGTAGATCTGCGGCTGGCCGCCGCGATCGGATTCGAAGCAGATATGCGAACCGTCGGGCGAATAGGACGGCGACGTGTCGATGGCCGGCGTGTTGGTCAGTCGCGTCGTCGCCTTCGAGCGCAAATCCATGACGAAAATGTTGGAGTTCGCGCCTTCCTGCAAACTCATGACGACGCTCTGGCCGTCCGGCGAGAACCGCGGCGAGAAACTCATGCCCGGAAAATTGCCCACCACTTCGCGTTGCCCAGTGTCGATATTGTAGAGGTAGACGCGGGGATCGCCCTGGCCATAGGCCATATAGGTGACCTCCTGCGTCGACGGCGAGAACCGCGGGGTGAGCACCAGTTCGTCGCCGCGGGTGAGGTAGCGCACATTGGCGCCGTCCTGATCCATGATCGCGAGCCGTTTGACGCGCGCGGTGCCCGGACCGGTCTCGTCGACGAACACAATGCGGCTGTCGAAATAGCCGCCATTGCCTGTGAGCTGCTCGTAGATCGCGTCCGAGATGATGTGGCCGATACGGCGCCAGTTGTCCGGCGTGGTGAAATATTGCTGGCCGGCGAGCTGCTGGCCGGCGAGCACGTCCCACAGCCGGAACTCGGCCTTGAGCCGCCCGTCGGACTGCCGCGTCACTGCGCCGGTCACCAGCGCCTGCGCGTTGACGGTGCGCCAATCGGCAAACCGCGGCACCGTGTCGACGCTGGCGATGGTCTCGATGAAAGCGGCCGGATCGATCGGCGCGAACAGGCCGCTGCGCTGCAGGTTGGCGGTGATGATTTGCGTCACGCCGCCGGCGGTATCGTCGTCGCCGTCGCCGCCGGCGATGAATTTGGTGATCGCGATCGGCATCGGCTGAAAATTGCCTTGCGTGATGTCGAGACGAACCACCGCGGCGGCGTAGCGCGGCGCCAGCGTCAAGCCGCCGGCGAGCGCGCCGAGCGCCAACGCGCGACGGCGCGTTAAAACGAGATTGGAGCCACGTCGAAGCGTCATGTGCCTGAATCCGTGCGGTCAGCCGCCAAGTAATTCATGGGGATCGAATTTGAGCTCGAGGTCCTTCCACTGATCGTAGTGGTCCGGTCTGAGCATGGTGAAAGGTTGACACAACAGCAGCGCGCGCTTGGCGCTGTCGGCAAGCGCCGGCCCCAGCGACGATGCGGTGGCCTCGACGAGAACCGGTTCGTGACTGAGTGTGCCGTCCGGCTTGAACAGAACGCGCAGCACAACATAGACCTTGGAATTGGCGTCGATGCCGGGCGGCGGACTCCAGCAACTGGAAATACGGGCGCGCAACGCATCGATCTCGCTCTGCGACATCTGCGCGTCCGGCGCGCCGGATGCGGCACCGAGATTGGCGACGTCGTTGAGCGTAGCGTTGGACGCCAGTTGCCGCTGCGGGTCGCGCTTGTCGAGCAATTCGGCGACCTGATTGGCGTCGAACTTCGGCGCATCGGCTTTTTGCGGCGTCGACTGATCGTCGGGCTTCGCCGGAGGCTTGGCGGCGTCTTTCTTCAACAGATCGGCGATCTGGTCCGGCTTGTATTGCGGCGTCTTCGGCTTATCGGGCTTCTGCGCCTGCTGGGGGTCGGGCTTCGGATCTGGTTTGACGTCGGGCTTCTTCGCCTGCTTCGGATCAGGCTTGATGTCGAGCTTCGGCTCCGGACTCGCTTTGCTCGAGTCGGTCTTGATTTCCGGCTTGTCCACGACCTTGGGCGCGAGCTGATCGACCGCCTTCGGCGCATCGACTTTGTCAGCGAGCGGCTTCGGCATTTCGATTTTCAGCTGCGGGGCGTTTTTGACGCCCTGGGTGAGCTTCGTGAAGTCTTTTTCGGAGATGAATTGCACCGGCAACGAGTCCACCGGCGGCACCTCCATCGGCTGCGCCGATATCGCCACCAGCGCGCAGCCGATCGCCAGCGCATGACCGATGCACGATATGGTCACGCCGGTCTTCATTTGCCGTCCTGCTCGACATTGGTGACAAGCGCAACCTTATGGTAGCCGGCCCCCGAAATCCGGCCCATGACCTTCATCATGGTTCCGTAATCGACCTTGCGGTCACCGCGCACATAGATCTGCTCGTTGGGGTCGCCGTGGCGGGCGTCGATGATCGCCTTGAGCTTGGGCACCAGATCGTCGAGCTCGATCTGCTTGTCCTGCAGATAGACCTGCCCATCGACATTGACTGAAACGGTCAGCGGCTCGTTGTCCTGCTGCAGCGCCTTGGCTTCGCTCTGCGGCAAATCGATCGGCACGCCGACCGTGAGCAGCGGCGCCGAAACCATGAAGACGATCAGCAACACCAGCATGACGTCGACGAACGGCGTCACGTTGATTTCGCTCATGACCGGCCGCCGCCGCCGGCGGTTGCCGCCGCGAGCCGAACCCGTGCTCAGGGTGCCTGCCGCCATAGCCGAAAGCCCTCAGCCCCGCTCGTCGATCTGCCGCGACAGGATGGCGGTAAACTCGTCGGCAAAGCCCTCGAGCCGCTGCGCCTGCCGGTTCACCTCGGTGGAGAACTTATTATAGAAAATCGTCGCCGGGATGGCGGCAACGAGGCCGATTGCGGTCGCGAACAGCAACTCGGCGATGCCCGGGGCGACCACCGCCAGCGAGGTGTTCTGCGACTCCGCGATTGACTGGAAGCTTGTCATAATCCCCGCCACCGTGCCGAACAACCCGATAAACGGCCCCGCCGAACCCACTGTCGCCAGAACCAAGAGGCGCCGCTCCATATTCTCAACCTCGCGGGCGATGGCGACATTCATGACCTTCTCGATGCGCATTTGCAGTCCGGCAAAGGAGCGGGCGTGACCCTCGAGGCTGCGCTTCCACTCGCGCATGGCCGCGACGAACAAGACTCCGGTGGAATGCCCAGGCTGCACGGCCAGCGACTTATACAGCTCCTCGAGCGACTGGCCCGACCAGAAGGCTTCCTCGAACTGGTCGCCGTCGCGGCGAAGCCGCGAGAATAACAGGGTTTTGTCGATCGCGATGGCCCAGACCCAGACCGAGCACACCAATAGACCGACGATCACCAACTCCACGATCCAGTGGGCGTGCCAGAACAGGTGAAACAGCGACAGATTGGAGGACGTCAGCGGAGCGACCGACGAGGAAATGTCGGCTCGAATTCATGGAAAACGTCCCCTTCGGCGGTCTGGCAGCAACGGCCAAATTCGAGGCCGCCAGATGACTGGCACCAGATCCCGAACCAGGACCCGGGGCTAGATATTGGCCATGACCGTCGTGGCGCACTGGCATCCGGATCGATGAGTCATCTCAGGCCGCCGCTTGGCGCGCGCCGACCAAGACCCGCAATTTCGCGATGACCCAAGCCGGACCCGTCACCGGCGACGCGAAATCATTCGCGAATATTGTCCAAACTAGGGCGCTACTCCGGTCGTTCGCGCTTACGAAGCCCGACTATGCTTAATGCGACGTTAAGGCCCACCAAGCCTGCCGCGGTGCGCACTGTCACAAAGCAAAACGACGCTGCGGCAAAGCGACGTGAGCCGCCCCGGCACGCCGGGACGGCCCACATGACAATGCCCGATCGATCAACCTTGCGGCTGCTGTTCGGAGTCCGGCTGGCGATTACGCCGGTCGGCCATGAATTGATCGAACTCGGTCTTGTCCTTGGCAAAGCGCAGCCGCTCAAGGAATTCGCGGAATTCGCGTTGCTCCTCTTCGAGGCGCTTGAGCGTCTCGGAGCGGTATTCGTCGAAAGCCCGGTTGCCGCTCGACGATGGGCCGCGCCAGTCGCCGCTGCGCAGCCCGTCCATCCGGGCGCGGAAACGATCCATCTTGTCCTGCATGCGGGCCATCTTGCTTTCCCAGCGATTTTGGCCGTGATTGCTCCAGCAGCCCGAGCTGTGATGGTTCCAGCAGCCCATTCTTGCGCTCCCGATGATCAAGGCGAGGGTCACAAGCCCCAACGGCCACCACAGCCAAAAACCGAAGATCATGAGAAGGATCCAGGCAGGAGGGCTGAGCAAGGCAAGCGCGACGAAGGGCATGGCGAACCTCACGTGTGAATGTAAATAACATTTACATAGCCCGGGGGCGCCATGTCAACACGGCTCGCAACTTCGTGAATGCCTATCCGTCTCTCGGCCAATGGCCTAGCTCTGCGCCGGCGCGCCGAGGCCCCGCAGATAGATCAGCGTGTCGGCCTCCAGCAATTCCTCGGCCGACATCGGCAGCGACCGGCGCGCCGCGTCGCCGCGTCCGAACAACGACGCAACGCCGTGCGCCATGGCCCACAGATGCAGCGCGACCATGAGCGCCGGCGGCCGATCCTTCGGCGGTATTTGCGCGCAAAGTGCCTCGGCAGCTTCGCGCAGCACGGCGAACGCGCGTTCGCCCGCGTCGCGCAGTTCGGCGCTTGCGGACACCGGGATTCCCGCTTCGAACATGGCCGAGTAATAGGCCGGTTCGGCCCGCGCGAAGCCAAGATAGGCCTTGCCGAAACGGTCGAGCGCCGCGAACACATCGGGCCGCCCGCTATTCCAGGCGCGTCGCAATGCGGCCTCGAATTGCTCGAAGCCGCGCAAAGCGACATTGGCCATCAGTTCGTCCCGGTCGCGGAAATGCCGATAGGGCGCTGCTGGGCTGACGCCCGCCCAGCGCGCCGCTTCGGCAAAAGTGAATCCGGCAGGCCCCTTTTCGGCGATCAGTTCCAGCGCCGCGCGCAGCAGCGCTTCTTTCAGATTGCCGTGGTGGTAGCCGCGCGGACCGTCTTTCTCGTCCTTCGACCAGCTCATGTAAATGGGTTTTACATGTCGCGGCCCGGGTCGTCGACCGTGCCCTCAATCATCCCGGCGTGCCGCACCGCAAGCTGCTGCCCGATCGATCGGCGCGAGCCCGGATTCGCCATTGACGTATACGGGCTCATTCGTCTTCTTCGTCGCGCTGCACGCAGAGATAGAGGCTGACCGTGTCCTTCACCGATACGCTCCCCTCCCCCGCCGTTGCATCGCCCTTGGCGCCGGCGACCGAGACCGGGGCGCTCGGCGTCTACCAGCTCAAGCGCCTATGGTCGCGGACGATGGCGGGGCGGCAAGGCCGTTTTCCGCCGACGACTCTGCATGACCGGCACCTCGACAATCTCGTCGTGCATGCCGTTGGCTTAGGCTTGGAGCAGACCGCCGCCTATCTCGGCCAAGCCGCACCGAGTTTCGAGGCGTTCGAGCGCTGGATCGTCGCCACCACCGGCGGTATCGACCCGAACCGCGTGGCGCGCATCAACGCTGCAGTCATCGGCGCCGACACACCGCCGGAGAGCCGGAGCGCGCTCGCAGCCATCGAGGCAGGCGAGCCCATGCTGAGCGCTGCCGATCTCGCGTTCTGGGAGGAGTACGGTTACGTCGTGCTGCACGACGCCGTTCCGCGCGACACGCGCGAGGCGGCGGCGCAGGCGCTGTGGCAGCATCTGGGCGCCAATCCGGACGATCCCGAGACGTGGTATCGCCGCACCGACCACGGCATCATGGTGCAGTATTTCCAGCACCCGGCGTTTACGGCCATTCGCCGCTCGCCGCGCATTCACAAAGCTTTCGCGCAATTATGGGGCACCGCCGATCTGTGGGCGACCACCGACCGCGTCGGCTTCAATCCACCCGAGCGTGACGGTTTTATGTTTCCGGGGCCGCATCTGCATTGGGATGTCAGCGTGAAAACGCCGATCCCGTTCGGCACCGCCGGCATTCTTTATCTGGCCGATACGCCGCCCGAGCAGGGCGCCTTTACGCTGGTGCCAGGCTTCCAGCGCTGGGGCGAAGCCTGGCTCAAAGCATTGCCGCCCGGCGCTCATCTACGCCAACAGAATCTCTATGCATTGGGTCCCAAGCCGATCGGCGGACGCGCCGGCGATCTGATCGTCTGGCATCAGGCGCTGCCGCACGGCGCCAGCCCCAACCGCGGCGCCAGACCGCGGCTCGTTCAATACATCAGCATGTTCCCGACGCGGATCGAGGAACAGGAGGAGTGGATCTGAGCCACTAGCGGGCCGCCAAGAAGCGATTACAGTGGGATATCGTCCATCGATGGCGCATGAGGGCGATATGAGTGATCAAGAGATACGCGCGGCGCTGGATCGGCATTGGGCGGCGTCCGACGCCAACGATTTTGAAGCGGAGCATTCCATCTATCGCGACGATGCGGTGCTGGAATACCCGCAGTCCGGCGAGCGGATCCGCGGCCGGCGCAATATTCAAGCGTCTCGTTCTGCGCAGCCGAACAAGAAGCGCTTTACCGTGCAGCGTATACTCGGTGCTGCGGACCTTTGGGTCACCGAACTCGTCCTCAGCTATGACGGCGCGCCGACTTACACAGTGAGTATTATGGAGTTCAGGGACGAGAAGGTCGCCCGTGAGACCCAGTACTTCGGCGATCCCTTCGAGCCGGGGCCCTCGCGCGCTCAATGGGTCGAGCGGATGCGCTGAAATGTTCACTCGCCACAACGTGTCCACGAGATGACTTTGGGTTCGGGTATAGTTCCGGAGGTCTCGTGACTTCGTCTTGGCGCCGCGGAAAGAACAGCAACAATGATAGATATCCTGTTCCATGGTGCCGGATGGACCGACATCGCATTCACCCTCAACCGCATCGCGGTCGGGGCATTCTTTATGCATTCGGGATATCACAAGCTGTTCAACGCAGAGCGCCACCGTACATTCGTCGATGAACTAAAGTCGCTCGGCGTTCCTGCCTTGGGCTTCAATCAATGGTGGGTGCCGTCGGTCGAGTTCTCCGCGGGCGTCGCCGTCCTTATCGGGCTCTTGGCGCCGCTCGCCGCGCTTGGCCTGCTTGTCATCATTCTCGTCGCCATTGCCACTTCGGGGCGACAGCGGATCAAACTTTACAAGCCGATCGACCGGGGAGATCGCATCGACGATTGGCTCTATCTGCCGGAGACGCTTTATGCCTTCATGTTGATCATCATCGTCTCGGCCGGCGCCGGGCCTTACAGCCTGGACGCCCTGATCCTAAGTCTGATGAATAAACACGTCGCGTGACCTTCGTCCTCGCCGGTTATCTTGTTCCGCTGCTGCAGTACGCCGGCAAGCTGCCGCCTTCATGAGTGTTCCGCCGTGATTGTCACGACCTTCCCCAGAGCTGTTCGGGTTATCGAGCACACCTTGATACCGTTGAAAGACGGCACGACGCTGGCGGCTCGCATCTGGCTGCCGGAGGATGCCGAACAGAATCCGGTTCCTGCGATCCTGGAGTATCTCCCCTATCGCAAGCGCGACGGCACGTACGAGCGAGACGCGCTGACTCATCCCTATCTCGCCGGTCACGGCTATGCCGGCGTCCGCGTCGACCTTCGCGGCAGCGGTGAATCGACGGGTTTGTTGTTCGACGAATACGCCAAGCAGGAACAAGACGATGGCGTGGAGGTGATTGCTTGGCTGGCGGCCCAGCCATGGTGCAATGGCGTCGATTGGGATGATGGGAATTTCCTGGGGTGGGTTCAACGGGCTTCAGATTGCGGCGCGCCGTCCTCCGGCACTCAAAGCTATCGTGACGATTTGTTCGACCGACGATCGCTACGCCGACGACGCGCATTACATGGGCGGCACCTTTCTGACCAAGGCCGGACTTGAATGGGCCTTTTTCTTTTTCAGCTTGATGTGCCTGCCGCCCGATCCGGCTCTGGTCGGCGAGAACTGGCGGGCGATGTGGCTGGATCGCCTGGCGAACATACCGCTGTTCCAGGAAAACTGGTTTCAGCACCAACGGCGCGATGCGTATTGGAAGCACGGCTCGGTATGCGAGGACTACGCGGCCATCCAATGCCCGGTCTATGCCGTCGGTGGTTGGACCGACGGTTATAAGAATGCGATCCCGCGTCTTCTCGAGGGACTAAAGGTCCCTCGCAAGGGACTCATCGGTCCGTGGGCACACGCCTATCCACATTTCGCGTTTCCCGGGCCCCAGATCGGATTCCTCCAGGAAATCCTGCGCTGGTGGGATCATTGGCTCAAGGGCATCGACACCGGCGTGATGGATGAACCGATGCTGCGGGCGTGGATGACAGACAGTGTGAAGCCGACGACCCACCACGACACGTTGCCGGGCCGATGGGTCGCCGAACCGTCATGGCCGCCGCCGGGAATAAAATCGCAGCGGCTGTTCTTGACCGATGAGGGACTGCGTGAAGCGAGCGCGCCGTTGACGGCTCGCGCCGTATGCTCGGCGCAGACGGTTGGCAAGCAATCGGGGGAATGGGTTCCCTTCGGTCGTGGACGCGATCAGGCTGGCGACCAGCAAGACGACGACGCGCGCTCCGTGGTTTTCGAAACGCCGCCGCTCGATGCGCCGATCGAGATCCTTGGCGCTCCGATCGTAACGCTCGATGTCGCCTCCGACCGGCCGCTTGCGAACCTGGTGGTTCGCTTATGCGATGTGCATCCGACCGGTGAATCGCTGCGCGTCAGCTATGGCGTGCTCAACCTCACGCATCGCGATAGCCACGAACAGCCCGCTTTGCTGGCGCCGGGTGAGCGCACCCGCGTGCGCCTCCAGCTCAACGACGCCGGCTCGGTATTTCCAGCCGGCCACAAAGTGAGGCTCGCAATATCCACGGCGTACTGGCCGATGATCTGGCCCAGTCCGGAGACCGCGACGCTGCAGATATTTGCCGGCGCGCTCGACCTGCCGCAACGCGCGCCCAACGCCGCCGACGCCGCGCTGTCGCCTTTTCTCGAACCGGAGACGGCGCAGCCCGAGAAACCAACCATCCTGCATCGCGATGGTGTGCGGATCGAACGTATCGACCGGATCGGTCTGGAATTGGGCACACAATGGAATCCGCAATATCATATCGAGGAGAACGATCCGCTCAGCGCCGTTGCCGAACTGCACAACATCCAGACTATATCGCGAGACGCATGGCAAATCCGGGTCGAGACACAGATGCGGCTGTCAGCCACGGGCGATAGCTTCCGGCTGCAGGGAAGCTTGCGCGCGTTCGAGGGCACGAATGAAGTGTGTCGCCGCGACTGGGATCGCACCATTCCTCGCGACTTCATGTGACGGACGAAATCCGGAGTGCGTTCATGCCGAACTACGACGCGATTATCATTGGCGCCGGACAGTCCGGCCCGGCCTTGGCGCGGCGATTGGTGGCCGCGGGCCGCAAGGTCGCGATCATCGAACGCAAGTTGTTCGGCGGCACATGCGTGAACACAGGCTGCACTCCGACAAAGACGCTGGCCGCGAGCGCCTACGTCGCGCATATGGCGCGGCGCGCAGCCGATTACGGCGTCAGAATTGAAGGGTCGATCAATGTCGACATGAAAGCGGTCAAGGCGCGCAAGGACACCGTCGTGGCCATGTTCCGTGACGGCGTCGAGCAATCGCTGAAGACCTTGCAAGGCTGCACGGTGTACGAAGGCCATGGTCGGTTTGTTGCGGAGAAGACGGTCGCGGTGAACGGTTCTGAGCTCGCCGCCGATCAGATCTTCATCAATGTGGGCGCGCGGGCCACGATTCCGCCGATACCCGGTCTCGACCAAGTTCCGTACCTGACCAACAGTTCGATGATGGATATCGATTTCCTCCCGTCGC
This sequence comes from uncultured Alphaproteobacteria bacterium, assembly GCA_963784325.1. Taxonomy (GTDB): domain Bacteria; phylum Pseudomonadota; class Alphaproteobacteria; order Rhizobiales; family Xanthobacteraceae; genus BOG-931. The sequence goes on from CAWARC010000005.1 coordinate 160,639, forward strand.
ATTTGTTGATCCTGGGCGGCAGCTACATCGGCCTTGAATTCGCCCAGACCTATCGCCGTTTCGGCAGCGAAGTGACCGTGATTGAATTCGGAGCGCGCTTGATCTCGCGGGAAGACGACGACGTCTCACAAGCCATTGCCGCTTTCCTCAAGGAGGAAGGCATCGACGTGCGCGTCGACAGCAAGACGACCGGTGTGGAGAAGCAGGGAGACTCGATCGTGGCGAAGGTCGAGACGGCCGGGAGACTTTCACGGATTACCGGAAGTCATCTGCTGGTTGCCACCGGCCGGCGACCGAACACTGACGACCTTGGCCTCGACAAGGCCGGTGTCGCCACGAATGCGCACGGCTATATCGAAGTCGATGACCAATTGCGCACCAATATTTCCGGTATCTGGGCGATGGGCGACTGCAATGGCCGAGGCGCTTTCACCCACACGTCGTGGAACGATTTCGAGATCGTGTCGGCGAATCTCCTCGACAACGATCGAAGACGCGTGAGCGATCGCATCAACGCCTATGCGCTCTACACCGACCCGCCGCTCGGCCGCGCCGGGATGACGGAGGCGGAAGTCCGCAAGTCCGGCAAGCCCGCGCTGATTTCGACCCTGGCGATGAAGGACGTCATGCGCGCGGTTGAGAGAGGTGAGACCAAGGGGTTCATGAAAGTCCTCGTGGATCGAGACAGCAAACTAATTCTGGGCGCTTCGTTCCTTGGCCTCGAAGGTGACGAGGTCATCCATTGTGTCCTCGATATCATGTACGCCAAGGCGCCTTATACGGTGATCCAGCGCGCGATGCATATCCATCCCACAGTGTCGGAGTTTATTCCGACGATGATGGATCGGCTCAAACCGCTGCAATAGCCGTTGCGGAGGAGCGCGACTTGCCGGATGCAAAATCCACCTGCTCGGCGCCGGCCATTTTACCTTGGACGAAAAGACCGACGACATCGCGGGTCTTATTGTTGCGTTCTTGGCCAGATATTCTGTCCCGTCGGGCGGCGGGGAACAAGCGAGCGAGATCGCGTTATGACAAACCACATCAACGATGGGCTCATTCTTGCGGCCCGTCTTCTTCTCGCGACGTTATTTCTGATTTTCGGCTGGAGAAAACTGAGGGATTATTCGGGCACGGTCAGTCAAATGGTGCAGCTTGGCGTCCCCACGCCGGTCATGGCCACTGTCATAGCGATTTTCATGGAGATTCCGGTTGCATTCGCGGTCGCTGTCGGCGTCTTCACGCGTCCTGCGGCTGTACTCATGGCTTTATACTCGTTGGGCACCGCGCTTATCGGGCATCGCTATTGGACGGTAAAAGATGCGGGTTACGTCGACAGTCTGGATGGCTTTTACAAAGACCTCAGCATCATGGGAGGCTTCTTGTTGTTGTTCATAACTGGAGCAGGAAAATATTCAATTGATGCATTGTTAGGCATCGCCTGGCCATAGCCATCGGGCCAACGATGCGGCCTCATGTCGCGTATGTCCGGCGCCGGACAATGTGCCCCTGCGGTGCCAGACATGTGATCGACGATCTCATCGACAGCCATCTTGCCGAAGCATAACTTTTCTAAATCTCCGCACGGTCTTGGCATTTGAGGCGATCCGGAGACGCGCACGAAGCCCCAACACGTGTTTAGGTTTCTGACGGGAGGCTCGGATATGTCGCTAGATGACACGCTGACTGCAACCGCTCACGCGCGGCTGCCGGACCCGACCGCGGCCGGCTTCGCCGATAAGCTTTATCGGCTGGATGGCGGTCACTCCCTCGCCAACGACGAGTCGGTCTGGACCCCCGGCGAAAATGTCGGCCGCAGCATCCAATTCTCGTCGACTTGCTGGCTGATACAGCATGGAAGCAAATGGTTACTCTGGGATACTGGTGTTCCCGAATCCGCGCTCAACGACCCCAAAGGCTGGTCAACCCTGCCAAAATTGATCGTCTACCATTTGGACAAGACGCTCACCGAGCAACTTGCCACGATTGGACTTAAGCCGAACGACGTCACTTATGTCGCGCTATCGCATACGCACGGCGACCACATCGGCAATGTTCGCTTGTTCGCGAATTCGACGGTCCTGATGCAACGGGCCGAGTATGAGTGGATCAGCACTCCCGATGGCCCCAACGACAACGTGAATCAATTGAAGGCCCTCGCACGCAAGCTTATGGGCGCCCCGAAGCACCTTAAGCTGCTCGACGGCGATACCGACGTCTTTGGCGATGGCAGCGTCACCCTGGTTTCCACGCCAGGACATACTCCCGGCAGTGAATCATTGATGGTGCATCTGAAGAATTCAGGATTCATCATTCTGTCCGGCGACGTGGTGCATCTGGAGGAGAATTTTGAGAAAGACACGGTGCCGTCCTTGAACACCGATAAGGCCGCGTCGATTGCCTCCATGGAGAGGGTCAAGCGCATGATCGCGACATACAAGGCGAAGCTGTTCATCAATCACGACAAGGCGGAGACCGACGCTTTAAAGCTGATCCCCGCATTCTACGATTGATGTCTCCATCGGTGCGCTTTGGCCCCCGCGCCGACGCCAGTGCGCGCCCGGCCGACACGGAGGGAAAATTATGATGGCAGCAACTTCTCCGGCGCCGGCGCCGGTGTCGATCGCCGGTCGTCATCCTGGGCAGGCTGCTTCGCTGGAGTCGACATCGGCGACAACGACCTATCGTCGGATGACGGTTGATGGTGTCGGAATTTTCTATCGCGAAGCCGGCGCGAACGACGCGCCGACGATCGTGCTGCTGCACGGGTTCCCGTCTTCTTCGCGCGAGTTCGATACGCTCATCCCCCTGCTTGCAACACGCTATCATCTGATAGCGCCGGATTTTCCGGGATTCGGCCAGAGTGACGCTCCGCCGCCATCGTCATACGTGTACACCTTCGATAATTTGGCCAAGACCATCAACGCTCTCCTCGAGCAACTCAAGATCAACACATACACCTTCTTCCTTCATGACTATGGCGGCCCGGTCGGCTTTCGCATCATGGCGGCGCATCCGGGACGGCTGCAGGCGCTTATCATCCAAAATGCCAACGTCTATGAGGAAGGCCTCGGCGCCAAGTGGGCCGGCATTGCGCAATATTGGGCCGATCCGAAAGCGCATCCGCAAGTGTTCGATGGGTTCGTGTCGTTCGCCGCGACCGAACAGCGTCACACGCTGGGCACCGCGCATCCCGAGCGTTATAATCCGGACACCTGGACCGACGAATTTGCCCACCTGTCGAAACCCGGCCAAGGCGAGATCCAGGCGGCTCTGCTGTACGACTACCGGACGAATGTCGCGTCCTATCCGGTATGGCAAGCGTGGTTGCGCGCGCACAAGCCGCCGACGCTGGTGGTCTGGGGGCGGAACGATCCCTCGTTCATCGCTCCCGGTGGGGATGCGTTCAAGCGCGACCTGCCGGACGCCGAAATCCATCTGCTCGACGCCGGCCACTTCGCCTTGGACGAGAAGAACGACGAGATCGCAAGCCTTATTCTTGCGTTCCTGGCCGAACATTTCGTCTGACCCATCGGTCGATTATTCCACGTGCCCCTCAACTGTTATCACCGGAGTCCAAAAAGGAGACGTCCATGAGCGAAGTCGAAGTCGGGCAAAAGACCTACGAGATGCCGCCGAAGGAGGGGTTCACCGTCGCGCACTTTCTCACCGTCGCCGACGTCGAGCGATCGCTCCGCTTTTACGAGAAGGTCTTCGGCGGCCGCATCGACAGCAGAGGCGACAAGAGCGGCGCGCCGGGCTACCTCCAGATCGCCAACACGTGGCTCATCGTCAATCCCGGAGGCGGCCCGACGCCCGACAAGCCACACACAACGCTCCGCGTCCCCCCCGATCCCGATCAAGTCAGCAGCTTTATGAATATCCGCGTCGCCGATATTCAGGCCTGCTACAAATTATGGAAAAGCCGAGGCGCCGAGTTCATCACCGAGCCAAAGCCCAAATACGGCGAGACGCGCTGCTACATCCGCGATCCCGACGGCTACATCATAGAAGTTGGGCAAAGCAACCCGGGCGTCACTTACGGCTGAAGCAAAACGGAAGTCAGAGAGGAGCCTATGAAGTCCGAGAGGGATGGTATCAACCCCGCGGCCAAGCCAAGCGGAACAAGTTGCGTCGAATGCTCGGCTTCGGGCGGATGGTGGTTGCATCTTCGCAGATGCGCCGAATGCGGGCACATCGGCTGCTGCGATAGCTCGCCAAGCCAGCATGCATCGAAACACAGCGCCGCCACAGGTCACCCGGTCATCACCAGTTTCGAGCCGGGCGAGCATTGGTTCTACGACTATCGTACCGAGCAATTCTTCGCCGGTCCGAAGCTTCACACGCCTCATTCGCGTCCGCCGGATCAACCGGCGCCCGGACCGGCCGGAGCGGTGCCTTCAAACTGGAAAACGCTGCTGCACGAATAGAGCGGCGGACTAGCGTTGCCCGTTCAGTTCGTCCTGATCCGCCTTCATGGCGATACGCAGCGGCTTTGGGATCGGCCGCGCCCGGCCGCCGGAGACGAAGGCGACGCGCACATGCGCCTCGACAATAAGTTCGTCGCCGCGCATGACGCGCTGGCGGAGCGTGATCGAGGCGCCTTTCACCTCTTCCGGTTCAGTGACGACCTCGAGCACGTCGTCCATGCGCGCCGGCTTGAGAAAGTCGATGGTCATCGAGCGCACGACGAAGGCGAAGCCCGGCGTCTCTTTCTCAGTCTCTTCGAACAGCGCGCGGTGATCGGCGCCCAGAAGCCGCAGGTGGTTGGTCCGCCCGCGCTCCATGTAGCGCAGATAATTGGCGTGATAGACGATGCCGGTGAAATCGGTGTCCTCGTAATAGACGCGTACGGTGAGCACATGGCGGCCGTCGCGGATTTCGCCGTCGAGAGATACGCTGGTCATCTTACGATCGCCGATTTTCTAGCGCCACGGCACGCGATCCGTCATCGCATGCTCCCAGTTCTTGCCGTCGAACAAATGGGGTTTTATCGCGGCGGCATCAACGCCGTCGAGACAGCGCGCATTGACGTCGATCTTGTCGGGATCGGAGCGCGGCACATAGAATGGATGAATGCCGCAGGTGGCGCAGAAGGTGTGCTGCGCGGTGCCGGTATTGAAGCGGTAGGTGGTCAGCGCGTCCTTGCCGCTTAAAAGCTCGAAATCCTTCGGCGCCACGATGAGATGCAGAAAGCCTTTCTTGGCGCAGATCGAGCAATTGCATTCGGTGACGCGCGACAGATCCGCGGTGACACGAAAGCGCACCCGCCCACAATGGCAGCCGCCTTCGTAGGTTCGCGTCGCGTCAGTCATTGTCGTCTGCGCCGAACAGCCCGAACTGCGCCGGGTCGCGCGTCGGCTCGGGCAGCCCGAGGTGGCGGAAGGCGTGGCCGGTGATCAGCCGCCCGCGCGGCGTGCGCTGCAACAGCCCGCATTGAATGAGATAAGGCTCGATAATGTCCTCAATGGCGTCGCGCGGCTCCGACAAGGCCGCAGCCAGCGTTTCGACGCCGACCGGACCGCCGCCGTAATTGTTCGCGATGGTGTTGAGATAACGCCGGTCCATGGCATCGAGCCCGACCGCGTCGACTTCGAGCGCAGCCAGCGCCTTGTCGGCCACCGCGCGATCGATCGCGGCGGCGCCATCGACGGAGGCGAAATCGCGCACGCGGCGCAACAGCCGTCCGGCGATGCGCGGGGTGCCGCGGGCGCGGCGCGCAATTTCGTTGGCGCCGTCGGCGGTAATGGCGATGCCAAGGACGCGCGCGCCGCGATTGACGATCAGCTCGAGCTCCGCCTCGCTGTAGAAATTCAGCCGCACCGGAATGCCGAAGCGGTCGCGCAGCGGATTGGTCAGAAGCCCTGCGCGCGTCGTGGCGCCGACCAGCGTGAATTTGGCGAGGTCGATCTTGACCGAGCGCGCCGCCGGCCCCTCGCCGATGATCAGATCGAGCTGAAAATCTTCCATCGCCGGATAAAGGATTTCCTCGACCGCCGGATTGAGCCGATGGATCTCGTCGATGAACAGCACATCGCGCTCTTCGAGATTGGTGAGGAGCGCCGCGAGATCGCCGGCCTTGGCGATTACAGGCCCTGAGGTGGCGCGGAAATTCACGCCGAGCTCGCGCGCTACGATCTGCGCCAGCGTGGTCTTGCCGAGCCCGGGCGGACCGACGAACAGCACATGATCGAGCGGCTCGCGCCGCGCCTTGGCCGCCGCGATGAACACGCCGAGATTTTTCCGCGCCTGCTCCTGGCCGATGAATTCGGAAAGCCGCTGCGGACGCAGGCTCGCCTCCGCCACGTCCTCGTCGCGGCGCTCCGGCGTCACCAGCTTGCGCGGCGTGCTCGTCACCGTTCCGGCCCTCGCGTGTATTTGTTCGGCAACAGATCGGCAATCGCCACCACCGCCGCCGATCTGCCGCTCGGCACGATTACCCGCGCCTTGCGATCGTAATCGAAGATCAATTCGCGGCAAGCGCCGCACGGCGACACCACGGCGATGGTTTGATCCTTGTCGGCCGGCGGCGGATGGCGCACCGCGACGATGAGATCGATGCCGTCGTCGCCGACATCGACCACGGCGCGGCCGAGCGCGACGGCTTCCGCGCATACCGCCATGCGGCCGAGATAGGCGTCGAGATTGACGCCGGTGAAGACTTTTCCCGAGCGGGTGCGCAACGCCGCGCCGACCTCCTGCCAATCGTCGCGATAGCGCTCGCGGATCGCCGCCGTCGCCGCCGCGATCAAATCCTTCTCCGCCTTGCCGAGTTTTGCCGGCTTCTTCACTTCGCCAATTCCCTCAAACCGAGCCGGATCAGCGTCGTCGCTTCCGCGTCCTCACCGGCGGATCGCGCCGCGGCGGCAATGGCGGCCGCGGCCTGCACCTGCGCATAGCCGAGATTGACCAGCGCCGAGACCGCGTCGGCGACCGGCCGCGGCGCGCGTTTCTCGTCGAGCGCGCCGGAGAGTCGCACCAAAGCGGGATCGACATCGGTATAGGCCGGCGCCTTGTCTTTCAGCTCGGTGACGATTCGCTCGGCCACTTTCGGGCCGACGCCCGGCGTGCGCGCCACCATGGCCTTGTCGCGCATCGCGATCGCGGTGGCGAGATCGGCGGGCTTGAGCGTGCCGAGCACCGAGAGCGCCACTTTGGCGCCGACGCCTTGCACGGTCTGCAACAGCCGGAACCATTCGCGCTCGATATCGCTGAGAAAGCCGAACAGTTTTATCTGATCCTCGCGCACATAGGTTTCGATCGACAGCGTCGCCGCCTCCCCCGCCCGCGGCAATTCCTGCAGGGTGCGCGCCGAGCAGTGCACCAGATAGCCGACGCCGCCGACGTCGAGGATGACGGAATCCTCGCCGTAGGAATCGATGACGCCTTTGAGCTTGCCGATCATCGCACCCACCAAATTAGCAATCCGTCATTCCGGGGCCGAGCGAAGCGAGGGGCCCGGAATCCATATCCACTGTTCTTGCGGGAGAAACTCGGCGCTCTATCTGAGCGACCTGTGGTTATAGATTCCGGGCTCGACCCTTCGGGTCGCCCCGGAATGACTCTGGGAAACATCTTCCTCATCGCGCCGCCACGTTGAGCGCCGCGTGCAGAATGACGCTCCGGCGGTGATGCGCATGCGTCACCGCAATGGCGAGCGCGTCGGCGGCGTCGTCCGTCGACGGGTCGGCCTTGGGCAGCAGTACGCCGATCATCATCCGCACCTGCGCCTTGTCGCCATGGCCGGCGCCGACGATGCTCTTCTTCACCAGGTTCGGCGCGTATTCGGCGACCGGCACGCCGGCTCGCGCCGGCACCACCATGGCGATGCCGCGCGCCTGGCCGAGCTTGAGCGTCGCACTGCCGCTCTTGTTCACGAAGGTCTGTTCCACGGCCGCCTCATCGGGCTGGAATTCGTCGAGAATGCGCATCAGCCCGTCGTGAATGGCAAGGAGCCGCGCGGCGAGCGCATCGCGGTCGTTGGTGGTCACCGAGCCGCAGGCGAGGAAGCTCAAGGCGTTACCGGCAATCGCGACCATGCCCCAGCCGGTGCGGCGGAGCCCAGGATCGATGCCGAGGATGCGAATCGGGCGGTTCATAGCGCCTAATTCATAGCATGACGGCAATGCTTAAGCCTTGCTCGCCGGATCGCCGGGACCCTGATAAGGCAGTCACTGCCCTACCCTTTCCTGAAAACTCATGACACCCGGTCTTCCTCTCGCGCTCGGCGCCATGGCCTGCTTCGGCGTCAGCGACATCATCTATAAGCGCGGCGCCGCGGCCGGCATCAAAGCCGGCGATTTCCTCATGCTGCAAGCCTGGATTTTCTGTCCGGGCGTGACGCTGTTTGCCTGGCTCAGCGGCAATCTCGATCTGCATCTCTCCGCGCTGTGGGGCGCGCTCGCCGGCGCGTTTCTGTTCGTCGCGCTCTACAATTTCACCCAAAGCCTGCACGGCGGCGCGGTCTCGACCAATGCGCCGATCTTCCGGCTCAATTTCACCATCACCGCGGCGCTGGCGATCGTGATCCTGCACGAGCCGCTGACCGCCGCAAAGGCTATCGCGCTCGTCTGTGCGCTCGTCGCGGTGTGGCTCTTGCTCGCCGAAGCCGGCAGCGAGCGCGGCCAATTCAGCTTCGCCTCGCTCAGCCGCGTGCTTCTCGCCACCACGATGATGGCGCTGACCAATCTGTTCTACAAAATCGGCCTGCAGCAGGGCGCGGTGCCCGAAACCATGGTGGCGGCGCAGGCCTGGACCTTCTGCTCGCTGGCGACGCTGTTCGGCTTTCTGCGCGAAGGACGCATCTGGATTCCGCCGCGCGGCTGGAGTTACGCCGCAGCGGCTGCGCTCGGTCTATTCGGCGCCTTCGTGCTGCTGATGCACGCGCTGGCGCTGGGGCCGGCGAGCGTGCTGGTTCCGGTGGCGCAGATGAGCTTCGTCATCACCGCGCTGTTCGGCATCGCGGTGTTCCGCGAGCGCCTGGATTTGCGAAAAAGCGCAGGTCTCGCCGTCGCCGTCGTGGCATTGGTTTTGTTTGCCGTGAACTGAATGCGGGCGCGGATTCATAATTCGCAGGGCGTCGCGGTTCATTTCGCCACTTTTTCTCGCCGTGGCCAGGGCAGCCGCGGCGACGGTCTGCTGTCAACCGGCCAAACTCTTTGAATCAAACCGTACATCAGCGCCGTGGTCAGTCCAATCAGGATGATCCCATTCAGAGCTTCCAGGGCGCCCATAAGCCGCCAACGCTCAGTCAGAAAGATTTCGGAATGACCATAGGTCGTGATCGCGCTCAGCGAATACAGAAGCGCCGACTTGCTGTCGGGCAATGCGCCCAGAAGCCGGTAGGCGGCCGCCCATAGGCCGGCTTCGACCGCGTGCAAAAAAGTCGCCCAGATCGTGGTGACCCCTATGCCAAGCGCGAATGCGTAGATGAAATAGCGGCGGTCCTTCGCGACGGTCAGGACTTGCACCATTTTCACATTGAACAGGCCCAGCCCTATGACGTGAATGAGCACGCTCAGCACGATCAACGGCAGGCTCCAGGCCCAGTCGCTGTTCCAAGCTGCGGCACTGTCCATATAACTCACCCCTCAAGCCGTAAAGCCGCGACAAATCAGTATCGGCGCCCGGGACGGCGCGGCTGAAAAGAATCCCGCATAACGTTGTCTATTCAATTTTTGTGAACGGAGTGATCAAAAATATCGAGAGCTCACGCGCTCATGCGGCTGACCAGCGCGTCGGAAATCTCGAAATTGGCATAGACGTTCTGCACATCGTCGTTGTCGTTCAAGTTCTCAATTAACTTGAGCACCTTCTCGCCCTGCTCGTCGTCGACCGCCACCGTGTTCTGCGGCCGCCAGGTCAGCGCCGCCTTGCGCGGCTCGCCGAATTTGGCCTCCAGCGCCTTGGCGACCGAGCCGAAATGGTCCTGCGCGGCGTAGATCTCGTGCGTTTCCGCATTCGACACCACGTCGTCGGCGCCCGCTTCCAGCGCCGCCTCGAACATCGCTTCCGCGCTCGCCGCCTTGGCGTCATATTCGATGACGCCGACGTGGTCGAACATGAACGACACCGCGCCGGTCTCGGCGAGATTGCCGCCCGACTTGGTGAAACTCGCGCGCACCTCGCCGGCGGCGCGATTGCGATTGTCGGTCAGGACTTCGACGATCACCGCCACTCCGCCCGGCCCATAGCCCTCGTAGCGGATCTGCTCGTAAGTCTCGGCATCGCCGCCCAAGGCCTTCTTGATGGCGCGCTCGATATTGTCCTTCGGCATGTTCTCGGCGCGCGCCGCCATCATCGCCGCGCGCAGCCGCGGATTCATCGCCGGATCGGGCACGCCGAGCTTGGCGGAGACAGTGATTTCGCGGGCAAGCTTGCCGAACAGCTTCGATTTCGCCGCATCCTGCCGCCCCTTGCGGTGCATGATGTTCTTGAACTGTGAATGTCCGGCCATAAGTCGCTCTCAAGACTGATGTCTGCGCCCGCTCGCGCCCCGCATCATGGGGTGAATTGAAGTCGCGAACTTATATGGCGGCGGCCCGCGGAAATAAAGACTTCAGCTCCAAAACGCTGGCACCGCCTGTTCCAGCGAACCGCCAAGCCGCACCGCGCCGACGCGGACGGCAAGCCCGGTCGCTGGATCGGTCTCCACCGCGACGGCGCAGAGCGTCGCCGGGCCGGCCGCCGGCTCGAAGCGGGCCGCCGAGATGCGCCGCACGAAGCGCTGCAGCGGCTCCTCCTTGGCCATGCCGATCACCGAATCGAAATCGCCGGTCATGCCGGCGTCGGTCATGAACGCGGTGCCGCCGGGAAGGACGCGCTGATCGGCGGTCGGCACGTGGGTATGGGTGCCGACGACAAGGCTGGCGCGGCCATCGCAGAAAAATCCCATCGCCTGCTTTTCGCTGGTCGCCTCGCCATGGAAATCGACGACGATGGCGTCGGCGGCTTTGGGCAGCACGCAGGCGGTAAGCTCGCGATCGAGCGCCGCGAACGGATCGTCGAGCGGGTCCATGTAGATGCGGCCCATGGCGTTGATGACGAGCGCGCGGCCGCCGTTCTTGGCCTCGATCATGGCGGCGCCGCGGCCCGGCGTGCCGGCGGGATAATTGAGCGGCCGAATGAGGCGCGGTGCGCGCTCGATAAAGACCAGCGCCTCCTTCTGATCCCAGGCATGATTGCCGAGCGTGACCGCATCGACGCCGGCCTCGACCAGCTCGCGATAGATCGCCTCGGTGATGCCGAAGCCGCCGGCCGAATTCTCGCCATTGGCGACGACCAGGTCGAGCGTCCAGTCGCGGATGAGCTTCGGCAAGCGCTCGACGACCACGGTGCGCCCGCTCCGCCCGACAATGTCGCCGATGAAAAGAATGCGCATGCTCAACCTTTTATCGCGATCGCCTCGCGCTCCGTTAGCACGAGATCGAGGCGCGCGTCGCGGTCCGTCGCCGGCACGGTGGATACTTCCTGCATCGCAAACGCGATGCCGACGGCGGTTACGGTCTTGCGCGAACGCAAGCGCGCAATCGTCATGTCGTAATAGCCGGCGCCATAGCCGATGCGCTGCCCGCTGCGGTCGAAGGCAAGGAGCGGCACTAATAAGATGTCAGGATCGACTTCCGGCGCATCGGCTTTCGGCTCGCGGATGCCCCATTGCCCGGCCTCGAGCGGCCCACCCCACGGCCACGCCCGCATGACGAGCGGCTTACCGCGCCCGTCGATCTTCGGCAGCGCCAGTGTCGCGCCCCCCTCGGCAAGCGTCTTCATCAGCGGCAGCGGATTGATCTCGCTTTTCAACGGCATGAAGCCGGAGACGATGGTGCCGGATGAAATCGGCAGCGGAAACTTCCGCGCTGCAATCGCCTCGGCCGCGGCCTTGCGCACATCAGCGGACAGGGCATCACGCCGCGCGAGAACGTCGCGGCGAAGTTCGATTTTCTCTTGAGAGATTGCGTCCACAACGTTTCCGTCATCCTGAGGTGGCCGCGAAGCGGCCCTCGAAGGATACGGCCGAGGCGCTCGGGCTGTCGCCCTTCGAGGCTCGGCTTCGGCAGAGCACCTCAGGGTGACGGAATGAGGTTAGTGCTTGGGTTATGGCGGGAAAAGAGTGCGGAGCCGCGCCGGCCGTAAGAGCGCTGATCCCGGGAACCTACATAAGTAGGTGGGCGCCATGTGACCGAACCCAGGAGCTCGGCCAGGGACAGCTCCCTTCAGGATCGTAAGGCCCCGGAGAATTGACTCCTACGCACCAGGCAGCCCCGCTCGATCAATGTAATGCCTAACGGCGGTTGGCGCTACTTATCTTGATTTCGGTGGTGAACTCCGCTGCTCCGCCAAAACCTCCCTCTCCCCGCAGGGGAGAGGGTCGGGGTGAGGGGGTTCGGACGCCTGAGCCAGTGCTCGAATTCAGTAGCCCCCTCATCCTGTCCTTCTCCCCTCTGGGGAGAAGGAACGCAGCTCGCTGATCGCAAAACTCCCTCACACGCGCGGAGGTGAATTCACCCCAACGCCACGCCGGTGGTGCCGATGGTTGAATTAAGCTTCTTGGTGATGCCCTCGATGCGCTCGGCCGCGGCGGACAGCGCGGTGGCAATGGAAGCCTGCGCGGCTTTGTTACGATCGGATATGACCGCGCGGGCGTCCTGCAAGGCGGCGAGCTCCTCTTCCAGCCGTTTGACACGCGTGCCGGCCTCGGCGAGTTCGTCGACGACCGTGATCGCCGCCATCACCGTCAAGCGTGTGTCGCCGATCTCGCCGAATTTGGCGCGCAAACCGCCGATCCGCGCGTCAAGCTCACGCGCGAGTTTCTCCAGGTGTTCCTCCTGACCGTCTTCGCAGGTCATGCGGAACTGCCGGCCGTTGATGGTGACGCTCACCTGCGCCATCTGTCACCTCTTATTCATCCGAATTCAGCACGTCGCGGATGGTTGCAATCGCCGCATCGATGCGTGCGCCGGCCTCACGATTGGCGGTCTCGAGGTCGCGCGCGCGCGCCGTCGCGTCGTCGAGTTCGCTCGCCAGCCGGGCGCGGTCGCTGTCGAGCGCATGGACCCGGTCGGCGAGCGCTTGCGCCGCGCGATCGGCCTCGCGGCGGCGCTCCGCCGCGGCATCGAGCGCCTCAAGCGCGTGGGAAAGCCGCGCCGCCGCAGCCGCGATCGCTTCGGTCTCGCTCGGCAGGCCATCGGTAGCGGCCATGGCGTCCGCCCCCTACGCAAAAATTGTGTGCAGGCAACCATTTATCGCGGGAAGCTTACGTCGTATCGCGGGAAAGCGTCAACGGCGCGGATTGTGACCTGTGCATGACGCGTAAAGGCAACGGCCGTGGAATTGACTGGCCCGCCCTCCATGTTATCTGTGCCCCGCCTGTTCCCAAGACCGTTTCCATAACCGCGGCAAAAGTCTTTGCGCCGCGAATGGCTTTTCCGATGACCAAGCCGGACCGTCTCACCGCGGCGAACTCTTCTCTCGCCCCATCCACCCGCTTTCCGAGCGCCATGAATCCGAACACGACGTCGACCGCCGCCCCGCTCTCGCGCGCCGCGCACGACCGCATGGCCAATGCGATCCGCGCGCTGGCGATGGATGCCGTCGAACAGGCCAAGGCAGGCCATCCCGGCCTGCCGATGGGCGCGGCCGATATTGGAACGGTCCTGTTCACCCAATTTCTCAAGTTCGATCCGGCCGATCCGGCGTGGCCCGACCGCGACCGCTTCGTGCTCTCCGCCGGCCACGGCTCGATGCTGCTCTATGCGCTGTTTTATCTGCTCGGCTATAAGTCGATGACGATCGGGGAGATCAAGCGCTTCCGCCAACTCGGCTCGCTCACCCCCGGCCATCCCGAGCACGGCCATACGCCGGGCGTCGAGACCACCACCGGCCCGCTCGGCCAAGGCCTCGCCAATGCCGTCGGCATGGCGATCGCCGAACGCCATCTCGCCGCGATCTTCGGTGACACGATCGCCGATCACACCACTTATGTGCTGGCCTCCGACGGCGACCTGATGGAAGGCATCAGCCAGGAAGCGATCGCGCTTGGCGGACATTTGCAGCTACGCAAGCTCATCGTGCTCTACGACGACAACGGCATTTCGATCGACGGACCGACCTCGCTGTCGGATAACGTCGACCAAGTAGAGCGCTTCCAATCGGCCGGCTGGGCGGCAACCCGCATTGACGGCCACGATCCCGCGGCGATTGCCGCCGCCATCGAGGCGGCAAAGCAATCCGACCGGCCATCGCTGATCGCCTGCCGCACCACCATCGGCTTTGGGGCGCCGAACAAGGGCGGCACTGAAAAGAGCCATGGCTCGCCGCTCGGCGCCGATGAGATCGCCGCCGCCCGGCAACAGCTCGGCTGGAGCTATCCGCCGTTCGAGATCCCGGCAGACATTCTGGCGCCATGGCGCGCCGCCGGAGAGCGCGGCCGCCCGGCGCGCCTCGCCTGGCAAAAACGCCTCGCCGCACTCGACGCCGCGCAGCGCGCCGAATTCGAGCGCCGCATCCATGGCGAGCTGTCCGGCAAACTCGCGAGCGCCGTCAAGGACGTGAAGCAAAAGCTTGCCGCCGCGCCGAAGGAGATTGCCACCCGCGCCGCGTCCGAATTCGCGCTCGAAGCTTTGACGGCGGCGCTGCCGGAAATGATCGGCGGCTCGGCGGATCTGACCGGCTCGAACAACACCCGCACCAAAGCGATGAAAGCGATGAAGCCCGGCGACTATGCCGGCACCTTCATCCATTACGGCGTGCGCGAGCACGGCATGGCTGCAGCCATGAACGGCACGGCGCTGCACGGCGGCATCATTCCTTATTCGGGCACGTTTCTGGTGTTCTCGGATTATTGCCGGCCGGCGATCCGGCTCGCGGCATTGATGAGTCAGCGCGTCATCCATGTCATGACGCATGACTCGATCGGGCTCGGCGAGGACGGCCCGACGCATCAGCCGGTCGAGCAGCTCGCCGCGTTGCGTGCCATTCCGAACCTGAAAGTGTTTCGCCCGGCCGACGTGGTCGAGACTGTCGAATGCTGGCAGCTCGCACTGCAAAGCAAGGACGGCCCCAGCATCCTGGCGCTGACGCGGCAGAACCTGCCGCAATTGCGCGACGGTTTTGACGAGAGCAACCGCTGCGCCGCCGGCGCCTACGAAATGCGCGCCGCGGACGACGACGATGCCGCGGTGTCGCTGTTCGCCACCGGCTCGGAAGTCGCCATCGCGGTCGAAGCCAAAAAGCTCCTCGCCGCACGCAAAATCTCGGCGCGGGTGGTGTCGGTGCCGTGCTTCGAGCTCTTGGCGGCGCTGCCGGAGGGCCGGCGCGCGGCCATCGTCGGCAATGCCAAAGTGAACGTCGCCGTCGAGGCCGGCATCCGCCAGGGCTGGGACGCCATTATCGGCTCGGACGGAACTTTCGTCGGCATGACCGGGTTTGGCGCCAGTGCGCCAGCCAAGGATCTTTACCGTCATTTCGGGATTACGGCGGAAAAGGTCGCCGAAGCGGCATTGGTTCGGTTAGGAAAGTCATAGAGAATAACTAAATAAGAAGAGCCGCCGCCGCGTATTTCGGCTGGCGGCGAAGGGAGACCGGGAGATAAGGATGTCGGTTCGCGTCGCCATCAACGGGTTTGGCCGCATCGGCCGCAATGTTCTGCGTGCCATCGTCGAAGCGGACCGTCACGACATCGAAGTGATCGCGATAAACGATTTGGCGCCGGTCGAGACCAATGCGCACCTGCTTCGCTACGATTCAGTGCACGGTCGCTTCCCCGGCGAGGTCACGGTCAAGGGCGACACCATCTCCTGCGGCAACGGCGCCATCAAAGTCACTGCGATCAAGGACCCCGCGCAACTGCCGTGGCAAGAGCTCGGCATCGACGTGGCGCTGGAATGCACCGGCATCTTCACGTCGAAGGACAAGGCCTCGGCGCATCTGACCGCCGGCGCCAAGCGCGTCCTGATCTCGGCGCCGGCCGACGGGGCCGATCTCACCGTCGTCTACGGCGTCAATCACGACAAGCTCAACAAATCCCACACCGTGGTCTCCAACGCCTCCTGCACCACCAATTGCCTGGCGCCGGTCGCCAAGGTGCTCAACGACGCCGTCGGCATCGACAAGGGTTTTATGACTACGATCCACTCCTACACCAACGACCAGCCCTCGCTCGATCAGGTGCACAAGGATCTTTACCGGGCGCGCGCCGCGGCGCTCAACATGATCCCGACCTCGACCGGCGCCGCCAAAGCGGTCGGCCTGGTGCTCCCCGAGCTCGCCGGCCGGCTCGACGGCGTTTCCATCCGCGTGCCGACGCCGAACGTCTCGGTGATCGACTTTAAATTCGTCGCCAAGCGGGCGACCTCAAAGGACGAGATCAACGGCGCGGTCAAGCGCGCCGCCGGGCAGGAGCTCAAGGGCATCCTCGGCTATACCGACGCGCCCAATGTCTCGAGCGATTTCAACCACGACCCGCATTCCGCGGTTTTCCACATGGACCAGACCAAGGTGATGGATGGCACGCTGGTTCGGGTGATGTCGTGGTATGACAATGAGTGGGGCTTCTCCAATCGCATGATCGACACCGCGGTGGCGATGGGCAAGCTCGGTTGAGTGTCTTTACCGATCCGCGCGCCTCCATGCAGTCCTTCCCGACCCTCGAAGACGCCGACGTCAAAGGCAAACGCGTCCTTGTCCGCGTCGACTTCAACGTGCCGATGCACGACGGCAAAGTGGCGGATGTCTCCCGCATCGAGCGCAACGCGCCGACCATCACCGAGATCGCCGACAAGGGCGGCAGGGTCGTGCTGCTGTCGCATTACGGCCGGCCCAAAGGCCGCGACCCCAAGGAATCGCTCAAGCCGGTTGCCGCCGCGGTCGCGGCCATCATCGGCCGGCCGATCGGCTTCGCCGACGACTGCGTCGGCGAGGTCGCCGAGCGCGCGGTCGCCGCATTAAAGCCCGGCGACATCCTCTGCCTGGAGAACACCCGCTTTCATCCCGGCGAGGAGAACAACGACATCGACTTCGCCAAACGGCTGGCGCGGCTTGGCGATATTTTCGTCGACGACGCTTTCTCGGTGGCGCATCGCGCGCATGCCTCGGTCGAGGCGATCGCGCATCTGTTGCCGGCCTATGCCGGACGCGCCATGGCCGAGGAGCTCGAAGCGCTGAATATGGCGTTGCACGCGCCGGACCGCCCGGTCACGGCCATTGTCGGCGGCGCCAAGATCTCGACCAAGCTCGATCTGCTCGGCAACCTGATGACCCATGTCGACACGCTGATCATCGGCGGCGCCATGGCCAACACCTTCCTGCTCGCGCTCGGCAAGCCGGTCGGCAAGTCGCTGGTCGAGCCGGATCTGGTGCCGACCGCCCGCGATATTCTCGCCAAGGCCAAAGCCGGCGGGCGGCGCATCGTGCTGCCGGTCGATGTCGTCGTGGCGCCAAGGCTCGCCTCCGGCGTCGCGACGCGCGTCGTTGCGGTCGACGCTGTCGGCGCAACCGACATGATCCTCGACATCGGGCCGCGCAGCGTCGAACAGGCGATCTCGGTGTTGGCGCGCTCGAAGACGCTGGTCTGGAATGGACCGTTCGGCGCCTTCGAGCATGAGCCGTTCGATGCCGGCACCGTAGCGGTCGCCGAGGCCGCGGCGGAACTCACCGCCGACGGCCGGCTTGTCAGCATTGCCGGCGGCGGCGATACCATGGCCGCGCTCAATCTCGCCGGCGTCACCGCCCGCTTCACCTATGTGTCGACGGCCGGCGGCGCGTTTCTGGAATGGCTCGAAGGCAAGACGCTGCCGGGCGTCGAGGTGTTGAAAGCGGCACGGGCTTCCGCCACGTTAGAGGCCTGAATTTAGGCGCAGCCGGGTCGCCGGCGCGAACAGGAGGGCAAAATGAATCTTGCCGAACTGAACAAGGTCGCAACCGCGATGGTCGCTCCCGGCCGGGGCATTCTGGCCGCCGACGAATCCACCGGCACCATCAAGAAGCGCTTCGACGCGCTCGGCGTCGACTCCACCGCCGACACCCGGCGCGACTATCGCGAAATGCTGTTCCGCTCCAGCGACGCGATGGCGAAATATATTTCCGGCGTCATTCTCTATGACGAGACCATCCGCCAGAACGCCAAGGACGGCACGCCGCTGGTCAAACTGATCGAAAAGGCCGGCTCGCTGCCGGGCATCAAGGTCGACAAGGGCACAAAGCCGCTGCCCAACTGCCCCGGCGAAGTCGTCACCGAGGGGCTCGACGGCCTGCGCGAGCGGCTCGCCGAATACCGCACGCTCGGCGCCAAATTCGCCAAATGGCGCGCGGTGATCGATATCGGCCAACTGCATGAAATGCCGAGCTACACCGCGGTCGCCGCCAATACGCATGCGCTCGCCCGCTATGCGGCGCTCTGCCAGGACGAAGGCATCGTGCCGATCGTGGAGCCGGAAGTGCTGATGGACGGCGACCACGACATCGACCGTTGCGTCGAGGTCACCACCTGGGTGCTCAAGGAGACGTTCCAGCAATTGTTCTATAACCGCGTCGCGCTCGAAGGCATGGTGCTCAAGCCGAACATGGCGGTGCCCGGGAAAAAATCGGCTCGCCGCGCAACGGTCGAAGAAGTCGCCGACAAGACGCTGCGCGTGCTCAAGGAATGCGTGCCCGCCGCGGTGCCCGGCATCGCCTTTCTCTCCGGCGGCCAGTCCGACGAGGAGGCGACCGCGCATCTGGACGCCATGAACAAGATGGGCCCGCTGCCGTGGCGCGTCACCTTCTCCTACGGCCGCGCGCTGCAGCACGCGCCGCAGACCACCTGGTCGGGCAAATCGGAAAACACCGCCGCCGCCCAACGCGCCTTCACCCACCGCGCCATGATGAACGGGCTCGCCACCGGCGGCCAATGGAAAGCCGATCTGGAGCGCAAAGCGGCGTGAGTAACTTCCGCCCCCGCGCAAGCGGGGGAGGAATGGCGCGCAAACCCCTGCCTCGTCATGCCCGCGCTTGTCGCGGGCATCCACGACTTAACAGCCGCGACGAACCAAAGACGTGGATGGCCGGAACAAGTCCGGCCATGACGGAACTGGTAGGGTCGCGAGTTTCATATATGACCATGCCATGCCCCCTCCCCGACCCACCCCCCGCCTCTACCTCATCACCCCGCCGGTCGCCGAGCCGGTCGCCTTCGCGCCGCAGCTCGAGGCCGCGCTCGCGGCCGGCGATGTTGCCGCGGTGCTCCTTCGCCTTGCCGAGGCCGACGAGCGCACGCTGATCAACCGCACCAAAATCTTGGCCGAGACCGTGCAGCGGCGCGATGTCGCACTGCTGCTCGACAACCGCCCCGGCATCGTGGCGCGCGCCGGCGCCGATGGCGCGCATTTGTCCGGCATCGACGCCTTTGCCGCGGCGCTGGCGTTCCTCAAACCCGACCGCATTGCCGGCGCCGGCGGGCTTTCGAGCCGTCATGATGCCATGCTCGCCGCCGAGACTGGCGCCGATTACGTGATGTTCGGCGACCCGCCGCCACGCGGCCCGGGTCTGCCCTTCGACGAAATTTTGGAGCGTCTCTTCTGGTGGGCGGAGCTGTTCGAAATCCCCTGCGTCGGCTATGCGGCAAGCCGC
Source organism: uncultured Alphaproteobacteria bacterium (assembly GCA_963784325.1). GTDB lineage: Bacteria > Pseudomonadota > Alphaproteobacteria > Rhizobiales > Xanthobacteraceae > BOG-931. The sequence goes on from CAWARC010000005.1 coordinate 180,241, forward strand.
GACGAGATCGCGCCTTTGGCGCAAACCGGCGCCGACTTCATCGCGCTGGGTGAGTGGATATGGACCGAGCCGCAAAACACCGCCGCCACCATCGCCGCGGCCGCGCAACAGCTGGCATCCGCCCCCGCGCAAGCGGGGGAGGGGGACCACGCGTAGCGTGGTGGAGGGGGCTTCTGATTCATAGCTTCGTTGTCGTCGCAGAACGATCGTCGCGGCCCGCGCCCCGCCCACCGCGCTACTGCGCGGTCCCCCCTCCCCGCTATCGCGGGGCGGGAGGCATCTTGCTCGCGCTCATCGCACTCACCCTCACCCACCCCGCAGCCGCCCAGCCCAAGCCGCCCGCCCGCGTCGCGCCGCCGGTGCAATACATGCCGGAAACCGCACTCCCCGCGCCCGCGACCGGTGCGCAAAAACCCGACCTCGCTTTCGGCGCCTATCAGCGCGGCTATTTCCTCACCGCGCTGCAATACGCCACCGACGACGCCGAGAAGGGCAATGCGCCGGCGATGACGCTTCTGGGCGAGCTCTACGCCAACGGGCTCGGCGTGCCGCGCGACGACAAGAAGGCCGCCGACTGGTACAAGCTCGCCGCCGCGCGCGGCGACCGGAACGCCATGTTCGCGCTCGCCATGTTCGCGCTCAACGGCCGCGCCGGCCCGCGCGACCGCGAGCAGAACGCCAAATGGCTCGCCGCCGCCGCAAAACTCGGCCATCCCGAAGCCGCCTACGATCTGGCGCTGCTCTACATCGAGGGCCAGCTGTTCCCGCAGGATTTCAAGCGCGCCGCCGAATTGTTGCGCCAGGCCGCCGACGCCGGCCTCCCGCAGGCGCAATACGCGCTCGGCACCTTCTACAAGGACGGCCGCGGCGTGCCAAAGGACATGGCCGAAGCGGTGAAGCTGTGGGCGGCGGCTTCGCTCGGCGACGACACCGACGCCGAGGTCGAATACGGCATCGCGCTCTATAACGGCGACGGCGTGACGCGCGACGAGGACGCCGCCGCCAAAATCTTCCACAAGGCCGCGCAGCACGGCAGCCCGATCGCGCAAGACCGCTACGCGCGGATCATGGCGAGCGGGCTCGGCGCCGAGCGCGATCCGGTCAAAGCCGTGAAATGGCACCTCATCTCGCGCGCCGCCGGCGAGACCGACATCACGCTCGACGATTTCATGGCAAGCCTGCCCCCGGCGACGGTGGCGGAAGGCACCAAACAGGCGCAGCCGTGGCTCGAAGCGCTCAAGCAGGAGCAAGCCGCGCAGGCGCAGGCCGTAGCGGGCCGCAGCCGTCGCTGGCGGCGCCGGGGAAGTAGTGAAGGCGTCATTGCGAGCCGACGGGTCCGGCCGGAAGCGGCCGGCCCGATGACAAGCTCCGCGAAGCAATCCGGCCTCTGACCCTCCCCTGCAGGGGGAGGCTCGCGCACCGCAGGTGCGCGGGGTGGGGCCGATCCGCGTAGCCCGGATGACGCGACTTGTCCGCCGTAGCTGGCGGAACAAGCGAAGGTGGAAGCGAAATCCGGGAGAAAAATCAAGCGGCCGCAGGTGCCGCCCAATTATCTGAAAGTAGTGCGGCCTGCTCCAGCACCGTCTGCGTCGCCTTTTCCTGCTTGTCCGGCGGATAGCCGTATTTCCGCAAGATTCGCTTCACGAGCACGCGCAGATGCGCTTGAACGTTTTCCCGTACGGTCCAGTCGATCGTCACGTTCGCGCGGACGGTCTCGACCAATTCGCGCGCAATCGTCCGCAACGCCTCGTCGCCCAGAACTTTGACGGCGCTGTCGTTCGTCTCCAACGCATCATAAAACGCGACTTCGTCGTCGGTAAGGCCGAGTTCCTCGCCGCGCGCTTCGGCCTTCCGCATGTCCTTGGCGAGTTGGATCAGTTCTTCGATAACCTTCGCGGTTTCGATGGCGCGGTTCTGATAACGCCGCAGCGCCTGCTCGAGCATCTCGGAGAACGACGCGGCGCCTGCACGACGTTGCGGCGCGATCGCGTCCTGATCTCGTTCGTTCAGGAGCTTCTGGAGCAATTCGACCGCAAGATTCCGCTGCGGCATGCCGCGGACTTCGGCAAGAAACTCATCTGACAGGATCGAGATGTCCGGCTTCTTCAGACCCGGCAGCGGCGAAGATGTCGATCGACCTGATCGGACACGACCGCACTCGAGATGATCTGCCGGATCGCGTGATCGAGGTCCTCGTCGGTCTTGCCGCTCGCCCGGCGCGCTCTTTGCGAAGGCGGCGCGCACCGCTTGGAAGAACCCGACATCATCGCGAATGCGCAAGGCCTCGTCGCTCGGCACCGCCAGCGCGAACGCTTGCGATAATTCGGTGACGTGCGTGAAGAGACCGGTTCTTGCCGTCGTCTTGCTTGAGGATGTGCTCCTGCGCCGGCGGGCAGAAGCGTAAGCCGCTGCGCCGCCGTGCCTGTCATCCAGCGCGACCAGTCGAAGCCGTGGAACATGCCGGCAGCAAATCTCGTACTTCCCGAGCATGACCGCGACGGCTTCTGCCTGATCGAGCGCCGTTTTGCCGGTCCCGCCAGCCTCGGTATAAGTCGATCAGCGCCCGCCGCAATTCGTCGGCGAGGCCGAGATAATCGACCACCAGCCCGCCGGGCTTGTCCTTGAAGACGCGGTTGACTCGGGCGATGGCCTGCATGAGGCCGTGGCCGCGCATCGGCTTGTCGACATACATCGTATGCAGGCACGGCGCGTCGAAGCCGGTGAGCCACATATCGCGCACGATGACGATCTTGAATGGATCGTGCGGCGTCTCGGAAGCGGTCGGCCAGCACTTCGCGGCGCGATTTGTTTCGGATGTGGCGGCTGCCAATCAAGCGGATCGGAAGCCGAGCCGGTCATGACGATCTTCAATGCGCCTTTACCGTCGTCGTCATCATGCCATTGCGGGCGCAGCGCCACGATCTCATTGTAAAGCGCGACCGCGATGCGGCGGCTCATCGTAGACGACCATGGCTTTGCCGTCCATGGCCGCGAGCCGCTCCTCGAAATGCTCCACAAGATCCTTGGCGATGAGCTTGATGCGGCTCTCGGTGCCGACGACCACTTCCAGTTGCGCCCATTTGCTCTTGAGCTTCTCCTTGCGCTCGATTTCTTCGCCTTCGGTCGCTTCCTCGAACTTCGGATCGATCTTCGGGCGTCTCGCGACGCTTTGAACCCGAGCTTCGCCAAGCGGCTTTCGTAGTAGATCGGGACGGTCGCGCCGTCGGCGACGGCACGCTGAATATCGTAGACGCTGATGTAATCGCCGAACACCGCGCGCGTATTGGCGTCGGTTTTCTCGATCGGCGTGCCGGTGAAGCCGATGAACGAAGCGTGCGGCAGCGCATCGCGCATGTGCCGCGCAAAGCCGTCGATGAAATCGTATTGGCTGCGGTGCGCTTCGTCGGCGATCACGACGATGTTGCGGCGGTCCGAGAGCACCGGATGCCGGTCGCCTTTCTCTTCGGGCAGAAATTTCTGGATCGTCGTGAACACGACGCCGCCGGAGGCGACGGACAAGCTTTGCGCGTAAATCGGCGCGGTCGGCGGCCTGCACCGGCGGCTGGCGAAGCAGATCATGGCAACGTGCAAAGGTGCCGAAGAGCTGATCGTCGAGATCGTTGCGATCGGTGAGCACCACGATGGTCGGGTTTTCCATCTGCCGGGTGCGAGGATCACCCGGCCCGGCGTAGAAGGCCATGGTCAGGCTCTTGCCGGAGCCTTGCGTATGCCAGACGACGCCGACGCGCCGGTCGCCGTCGGCACCGCCGGCCATGGGTCCGGCGTCGTAGCGACCCTGCTCCTTCTCAGCTGAAAGCCCTGGGACTTGTGCCAGCTCTGCGACGGGATTGCCGCGCGCAGCGTTTCTTCCAAGGCGACATTGACAGCGTGGAATTGATGATAGCCCGGCCATCTTCTTGGTCAGCTTGCCGGCGCCTTCATCCTCAAACACGATGAAGTGCCGGACCAGGTCGAGGAAACGTCGTTTCTCGAACACGCCCTCCAGCACCACCTGCAATTCGGAAAGACCTCGACGCGTCGTCGCTGTCCGGCAATGGTGCGCCAGGGCTTGAACCATTCCTTGCCGGCACCGAGCGCTCCGACGCGCGCCTGCGATGCCGTCGGAAGCGACCAGCACCGCATTGGTCGTCGAACAACGCCGGAATTTGCGCCTGATAGGTTTGCAACTGGCTGGAACGCCGCCCAGATGTCGGCGTTCTCGTCGGCGGCGTTTTTCAGTTCGATGACGGCGAGCGGGAGCCCGTTGACGAACAGCACCACGTCCGGCCGGCGGATAGTTCTGCCCTTCGGCGACGGTGAATTGGTTGACGGCGAGCCAGTCGTTGTTGTCCGCATCGTCGAAATCGATCACCCGCGCCTGCGCGCCGGCGATCGAGCCGTCTTTGCGGCGGTATTCGACCGTGACGCCGTCCACCAGCATGCGATGTAAAGCGCGATTACGCTCGATCAGCGACGGCGCATCGAGCTTGATCAGCTTGCGATAGGCGTCTTCCAAGGCTTCCGACGGCAGATCGGCATTCAACCGGGCCAGCGCCGACTGCAGCCGATACTCCAGAATAACGTCACGATAGTTCGGATCTTTGCGCTCGGCCGCAGGCTGCACCTGCCGCGATCGACGGGGCCATGCAGCACCGCATAGCCGAGCGCTTCCAGCCAGCCGAGCGCGGCTTCCTCGACGATCGATTCGGTGAAGCGCTGCCGGCGGACATCACACCCCTGCTTCGGTGCCCTGCTTTTCTAGCACGGTACAGTTGCAAATCGCGATCGGCCAACCTAAATTCGCCTCACGGGTCGGTCACTGCGTCGCGGGGACCGGCCCGGTTTCGACTCTGCCGCGGCCTCGCTATGATGCGGATATGAGCGCCAGCCCAAAAAACGGCCCGAGGAAGCCCGCCGCCAGCGATCGCGATTTTGCCGCCTATACGCTTGCCGAGGCTGCCCGCTATTTGCGGCTGCCGGCGGCGACGCTTCGGTCATGGCTGCTCGGCCGCCAATACCCGACCGCCGAAGGCAGCGGCCAATTTCCACCGTTGATCCGGCCGGCGTCGCGCAAGCCGCCCTTGCTGTCCTTTGCAAATCTGATCGAGGCCCATGTGCTGCGGTCGCTCCGGACCGAGCAAGGCGTGACCGGTCAAAGCGTTGCGGAGTGCGCTGCTCTATGCCGAGAAGACGCTCGGCATCGATCAGGCTCCTGCTCCGACCGGAGCTCCGCACGAACGCTGGCAAGGTTTTTTTGGATCGCTACGGGAAGTTGATCGAGCTCTCGGCTTCAGGACAGCTTGCAATGCGTCGTCTCTTTGATGAGCACCTAAAGCGCGTCGAATGGGATGAGTCGAAATTTCCCGTGCGGCTCTATCCATTCCTATCCGCCGCTTCGCCGAGCGACGCGCGCCCGATCGTCATCGATCCGCGCATCTCCTTCGGCCGGCCGGTGGTGCAGCGCAAGGGCATTTCTACGCTCGCCATCGCCGAGCGCATCGATGCTGGCGAGACCGTCGAAGATGTCGCCAATGATTATGATCTCGGTCAATCCGAGATCGAACAGGCGATCCTCTATGAGCGGGCGGCTTGAGCTTTGTCAATTTCACCGATCGCGATCTCGGCAAGCGTCTTTCCGGAGATTCTTCGAAATCCGGCGGTCTGACGGTCGAGCGCCACGCCGATCATTTCGCCCACGACACGCCCGATGAAGTGTGGCTGGAGACGGTCGGTAAGCAACGGCTGGATCGCGCTTACCCATGACCGCCGCATCCGCTACAAGCCGAACGAGCGCGACGCGGTCATGCGGAACGGCGTCGCCTTGCTGGTGATCGTCGGCAAAGCGCCGCTTCCGGATTTGGCCGGAAGCCTTCATCAACACCCACACGGTGATCGAGCATTTCCTCGGCCGGCACAAGCCGCCGTTCATCGCCAAAGTCTATCGGCCGTCACCGGCCGAGACCACGCGACGCAGCGCGGCGCCAGGACGCGTTGAACTCTGGTATTCGTAGCCAGATTCTCACGCGGCGACGAATTTTTCAGCGTCCTTTAGGCGCAATTCGCTGGAGATGAGTTTGGGGAGGAGCGCGTCGCGAAGGGACATGAGGGTACGAGAAGTAAGGATGTTGGCTTCTGCCCTGTCTGTGAACGGCTCCGCAACACGATCGAATTCCAACAGTACTCTCGGGTCTGGAACGACAATTGTGAACCGTTTGATGTCGGGCGAGCTCAAACTAGGGAAAACCGAACCGGTTGTTTTCGACAGCAAGCGGTCAAGTTGAGAACTTATTAGCTCATACAGAAAAGTTCGTCCAACACTGCGTGGACGAATTGCGCAGACGCCCCGGCCTAAGCAGTATGCGCCATCCGCAACGATCCGCCGACCTGTCGTTGAGCCCCGCACGCAAAGAACGAGGTCACCCTGAGTGCTCATCCGTGTAGGGTGTGTTGTCCATTTGGACTTAGCCGGAAAATATCCAAACTCAACTGGTCCGTTAATTAGGGGCGTGCCGATTGCTTCCGTATTGTAGCTATCTCCGCTTGGCGAGAGTCCCATTATTACGGAAGTAACTTCCTCAAGGCGGCCGACCCTCCAACCCGTAGGAATGTTTCGCTCAAGCTCGGAATCCTCCGATTGATATTGACATATAGCTTCGTAAGTGGCGCTCGGTAGGCCAGTGTTGCGTCCTTCAGCCCTAGCGCGGACCGGATCGAAGTCCACAAACCATGACTTAAACAATGCCCGCAACATCGTCCCCAGCGTCTCGTTCATGCGGCGATTCAGCTCAATCTTATCATCCAGAGTGCCGAGTATATGCGCAATAGCGATTTGTGTAGGGACCGGCGGCACGGGTAATGGGATCGTTGAAAGACCATGTTTATTGAATCCGGCCTGCGCACTACGACCGCCACTTGCCGTAAGAGGCCCTTGAAAATAATTCGATCTGAGAAGGTGGTATGCAAATGGAAGATGAATACGTTCAGTTGGCACTACCTTGGCCAACGCCACGTTGTAGGCACCCTTGATTTCGCTGCAAATGCGCCCAAGCGACGCGCCATATCGTGCGATCAATATATCCGAGGTCTCACACTTTCTCCATTTTCGCGAGTCCGGAATGTATGTCGCATGGTTATCAGTTTCAAAGTCGCGAATTTGTACTAACCGAACGTAACCCGGTTGCGGTTCATCGACAAATTCAGATGCTGGTGGTTGGGTGCCTCCTTCGACATCCATTACATCGGTAAACCACTCCCACTCCCATCCCTTGGGGAGATCGTGAAGGGCTTTATGTAAAACATCGCGGCGATCAACCACCGTACCCGAGCTCCGTCAGATTGGCAGCGATGCGAGCATCGAGTTTCGCCGCTTCGCTCTGCTGATTACGGAGCGTCGTGGCTAGTCGATTTATCCTTTTATCAAATGGCTCGGTGTCGCCCTCGGCCGCCTCCGTGCCAACATAGCGCCCCGGCGTCAGCACGTACCCCTGCCCCCTAATTTCCTCGAGATGCGCTGATTTGCAGAAATCCGGGAGCGTCCGCGTACTTCGGCGAATCTCTGATCGCCACGCCAGGCATGGTATGTACCGGCGATCGTCTCCATTTCCACATCCGTCAGCTCGCGATGCACGCGGTCAATCAAGGCGCCCATCTTGCGCGCGTCGATGAACAGCGTCTCGCCGCGCCGGTCGCGGAAACGGCCGTTCCTTTTGGTGCGCGCCAGAAACCAAAGGCAAACCGGAATGGGAGTCGAATAGAAGAGCTGGCCGCGGCAGCGCTACCATGCAGTCAACGAGGTCGGCCTCGATGATGGCTTTGCGGATTTCGCCTTCGCCCGACTGGTTCGACGACATCGACCGTTGGCGAGCACGAAGCCGGCGAGCCCGGTCGGCGCGAGATGGTGAGATGAAGTGCTGCACCCAGGCGAAGTTGGCGTTGCCGGGCGGCGGCACGCCATACGCCCAGCGTTTGTCGTCCTTGAGCAACTCGCCGCGCCAATCGGTGTCGTTGAAAGGCGGATTGGCGAGCACGTAGTCGGCTTTGAGGTCCGGGTTGCAGGTCGTTGTGGAAGTGTGTCGCCGTGCAGCGATCTGCGCCGTCGATGCCGCGGATGGCGAGATTCATCTTGGCAAGCCGCCAGGTCGTGTAGTTCGACTCCTGGCCGTAGATCGAAATGTCGCCGAGCTTGCCGGCATGCGCCTCGATGAACTTTTCGCTCTGCACGAACATGCCGCCGGAACCGCAGCACGGGTCGTAGACGCGGCCTTTGTAGGGCGCCAGTATCTCGACCAGCACGCGGACGACGTGCGAGGGCGTATAAAACTGCCCGCCGCTCTTGCCCTCGGCGCTGGCGAAGCGTGACAAGGAAATACTCGTAGACGCGGCCGAGCGTGTCCTTGGCGCGGTCGCCGGAGCGCCGAGGCGATGTCGCTGACCAGATTGATGATCTGGCCGAGCCGCTGCTTGTCGAGGCCGGGACGGGCGTAGTCCTTCGGCAGCACGCCCTTGAGCGAAGTGTTGTCGCGCTCGATCGCGGTCATGGCGTCGTCGACCAGCCGGCCGATGGTCGGCTGCGGCGCCATCGATTTCAGATACGCCCAGCGCGCCTCCGGCGGCACCCAGAAGATGCTCACCGCGCGATATTCGTCCGGGTCCTCCGGATCGGCGCCTTGCTTGCGTTGGCTGTCGAGTTCGGCGTGCTTGGCCTCAAAAGCATCGGAAATGTATTTGAGGAAGATCAGCCCGAGGACGACATGCTTGTATTCCGCCGCGTCCATATTGTTGCGCAGCGCATCGGCGGCGGCCCACAGCTTGGCCTCAAAGCCAAGATTGGCGGTATTGCCATTTTTTGCGGTGGAAGCCTGCTTCGCTTTTTTTGCCATTATAATCCCCTACTGCGCATTCTGGAGCAGCGATGGCAGATTTGCCATGCGGTTGTGACCATCAGCCACGCCACATAGACCGCCGGGTCAATCCCCGGATCAAGTCCGGGGACGGCGGTGATGATCGAGAGGGCCGTCCTTCTTTGAGCGACACCCCTTGACATCCGTCCCCGTTATAGTTACGTAACGCAAGCTCGCCCATCGAAGGGACGTCGACCGGTGACAGCCGATCGATGGGGCGGGCGCGGTTCCCGGAGGCGGGCTTGTAACCCGCGTCCGGGCGGCTCTGGGCATCGACCGTCCGGCGCGTGACCGGACTGCCAGGTGCTGGCTGCACTGGTGCCGGAGAGGGTCCTCCCGTTTGGATCCGGTGATTCCAGGAAGCGCGGCCTGGAGCCGAGTCGAGGTCAGACCCTCGGCGTAGTGTCGCGGTGGAGCGCCGAAAGGCGAGCGTGCCGCTTCTCAAGTCCCGCGCCGTGCGGGTGCTGCGAGGGGATGGCGCGCGCCGCAAACGCTGGCAGGCTTCTCTCTCTGCGGCGGGGCGGACTCCAGTGGATGCGCTTATCGGCGCTCCGCCTCCCTTCTTGGGAGGCCGTTGGAAGGGCTTTCTTGAAGCGTGAAGCAAAACTCGGATGCGAAGCCGCATCGCGAGAACGGGGAAGTATTATCCGCCCCCGCGATAGCGGGGGAGGGGGACCATGCGCAGCATGGTGGAGGGGGCCTCTGAGATGCAGCTTCGTTGTCGTCGCCGGAGATACGTTAAGTCCCGCGCCCCGCCCACCGCGCAAGAGCGCGGTCCCCCCTCCCCGCTGTCGCGGGGCGGGATGAAGCAAAACTTGACGCCGTGCATTTAAGGGTTACCAGACACGCCATGCAGCACTCCGCGGTTCTCAATGTCATGATCAAGGCGGCGCATCGCGCCGGGCGCGGGCTCAAGCGCGATCTCGGCGAGGTCGAGCATTTGCAGGTGTCGCTCAAGGGCCCGCGCAATTTCGTCACCGCGGCCGACCGCCGCGCCGAGGAGACGCTGCGCGAGGAGCTCGCCAAGGCGCGGCCGGATTACGGCTTTCTCGGCGAGGAAGGCGGCGCGATCTCGGGCACCGACAAGAGCCACCGCTGGATCGTCGATCCGCTCGACGGCACCACCAATTTCCTGCACGGCATTCCGCATTTCGCGGTGTCGATCGGGCTCGAGCGCGACGGCGCCATCGTCGCCGGCGTGGTCTATAATCCGGCCAACGACGAAGTGTTCGTCGCCGAGCGCGGCAAGGGCGCGTATCTGAACGACAAGCGTATCCGCGTCGCGGCGCGGCAAAAGCTTGCCGACGCCGTGGTCGCCTGCGGGCTGCCGCATTACGGCCGCGGCGGCGATCTTGCTCTGGCGCGCCACGAGATTGCCGCCGCGCAGCAGAATTTCGCGGGGCTGCGCCGCTATGGCGCCGCCGCGCTCGATCTCGCCTGGATCGCCTGCGGCCGGCTCGACGCCTATTGGGAGCGTAATCTCGCGCCGTGGGATCTCGCCGCGGGTTCGCTGCTGGTGCGCGAGGCCGGCGGCTTCGTCAGCGACTGCGACGGCAAAGGCGACATTCTCAAATCGGGCGACGTCGTCGCCGGCAACGATTTCATGCACCGCGAATTGCTGCGGCTGTTGAAGGAAGCCGGCAGCGAAGCCGGCAAGGCCGAGATCAGGGAAGCCTCGACGCCGTGAGCGGCACGACCGCGTTCGTCCTACGTCCCTATGAGCCGCGCGACGAGGATGCCGCGATCGCGCTGTGGCTGAAGACCTGGCAGGCGACCTATCCGCAATTCGATTTTGCCGCGCGGCTCGATTGGTGGCGCGCGCGCTGGCGCAGCGAGCTGATGGCCGCGGCCAAGATCGTGATCGCGCAGACGAGTGACGCTGCGATGATCGGTTTCGTCACCGTCGATCCGGTCTCGCGCTATCTCGACCAGCTCGTGGTGGCGCCGGAGTTTTGGGGTTTTGGCGTCGGCAAGGCGCTGATCGCGGAAGGAAAGCGTATTTCTCCGGCGGGGCTCGAGCTCGACGTCAATACCGACAATGCCCGCGCCATCGGCTTCTACGAGACATGCGGCTTCGTCATCACCGGCGGCGGCATCAATGCGTTTTCCGGCCGGCCGGTGCACCGCATGAGCTGGCGGCCGTGAGCGCCGGCGGTCTTGGCGCAGCCGGTCTTGGGCGCAGACAATGCGGCTTAAGGCGCGCCGGCGAGCGACGCGGCAAGCTTGGCGTCAAAAGCTCTGGAATCGACCTTGAGGTAGGCGAGCTTGTCCTCGGCGATCACCACGGCTTCGGCAACGCCCGGCACCTGGCGCAGTTTTGCGGCCAGCCCCGCATCGCCGGCCTTGCCGTCGGCAATCGGGATGAGCCGCGTGGTGAGATAACTCGGCTGCGCCATGGTGGCGGCGGCGACGAGCCAGGCGAGCGCGAGCGCGGCGGTGAGCGCAAAAACCGCGGCATCGCCACCGTGCTGATTGGCCAGGCCGCCGACCACGCCGCCGCAAAAAATGCCGAGGAACTGCAGGCTCGAATAAAGCCCCATCGCCGTGCCTTTGGCGTCGGCCGGCGCCGCCTTGGTGATCAGCGACGGCAGGCTCGCTTCCATGACGTTGAAGGCGGAGAAGAACACCAAGAGCGCCGCAAGGAGGACATAGAGGTTGCCGGCGCCGAAATGGAGCATCAGCTGGCTCGCGAACAGCGCCGCGACAGCGCCGACAAAGACGCCCTTCATGCGGCGATATTTCTCGGCGACGATGATCGCCGGCACCATGACCACGACCGAAAGAAGCAGCACCGGCAGATAGACCATCCACTGCTTGCCGACCGACACATCGAGCGTGCCGTGCAGGAGACCCGGCACGACCAGAAAACTTGCGGTCAACATGGCGTGCAGCGCGAAGATGCCGAAATCGAGCCGCAGCAGCTCCTTATCGCGCAGCACCGCCCCGATCATGGCCGGCACGGCTTCGGCGTCGCGATGCACGCGCAGCCGCGGCGGATTGGGCACCACGAACTGGGTGATCGCGATGCCGACCAGCGCCAGCGCCACCATCAGCCAGAAAATGCCGGAGACGCCGACGAAACTGGCAACGATCGGACCGGCCACCAGCGCGATCATGAAAGAGCCGCCGATGGTGACGCCGACCAGCGCCATCGCCTTGGTGCGGTTCTCCTCCGCCGTCAGATCCGCCACCAGCGCCAGAATAACGGAGCCGACCGCGCCCCCGCCTTGCAGCGCGCGCCCGATGATGACGCCGTCGATCGAGGTCGAAAGCGCCGCCACCGCGCTGCCGGCGGCAAACAGGATCAGGCCGAGAACGATCATCACCTTGCGGCCGACCTTATCGGACAACAGGCCGAACGGAATCTGCAGGAGTCCCTGGCTCAGCCCATAGATGCCGAGCGCTTCCCCGATCAAGTATGGAGTGGCGCCCGACAGGTTCCGGGCATAGGCCGCAAACACCGGGTAGATCATGAACAGGCCGAGCAGCCTGACGGAGAAGACCCCCGCAAGCGAAAGGGCGGCGCGGAGTTCCTGTCTTTCCATCGTCTCTTTCCTGGCCGCTGCGCGCGGCCCAAAGGCGAACCGGCCGCGACGGTTAATGCCCTGGGGTCTCACCGCCGGTCAATTGCGGCAGCTTGCCGCCGGGGTTGCGCCGCGTTATAGACCCCCCAAATTCGTCAACAGATCAAAGCCAAAGCGCAGAATTATGAAGCCCGACACCCACCCCGACTACCACACCGTCAAGGTCCTCATGACCGACGGTACCGAATTCACCACGCGCACGACCTGGGGCAAGCCGGGCGATACGCTGCATCTCGATATCGATCCGAAGTCGCACCCGGCCTGGACCGGCGGCCAGCAGCATCTGGTCGACCGCGGCGGCCGCGTGTCGCGGTTCCAGAAGAAGTTCTCGGGGTTCTTGAAGACCTAAGCCGGAACCGCCGGTCAGGCGTCCTGCTCGAACGCCGCCTTCAGCAGTCCCAATTGCCGCTCGACCGGGTTGTCGGCCGCGATTCTGGCCGGCGCCGGGGCGTGCATGGTGGAATCGAGGCGGCGCACTTCGGCCTGCAGCTTGGTGGAGCGCGCGATCAGTTCCTGGAGCTTGGCCGGCAGCAGCTCCAGCGATTTGGCGTCGCCCGGCTCGCAGGCAGCAAGCCGCACCTTGCTCTTTTCCTTATTGGCCTGGGCGAGCGTCATCTCGCCTTCCTTGACCGCCCGGTGCAGCAATAGCCACGAGGCAAGCTGCATCAGCCGCGTGGTCAGCCGCATGCTCTCGGTGGCGTAAACCAGACCAGGGCTGCGTTCGAGTTTCTTGGATTCCTGACGGCCGGCGCCGTCGAGATAGCTCGCGGTCTCTTCGACCAAGGCCATGCCGTCGCGAAACAGCGTCGCAAAAACCTGGGAACTCGCCAGCCGCTCGCTAAAGGAGACCGCGCCAGCTTCCATCGCACGCTTATCGGACATGTACGCCTCACACCACAATCGCCAGCATCGCGCGGCGCGTGCGCGCTGTCCAGCACCGAGGCGCGTGAACTTGCCGACATAGTTGCCAGCTGGGCTTTGCCGAAACAGAAAATCCCGGCGCGGTCGCGCCGTTCACAATCGTTAATAAAAAAGAGCCGCCGTTGCCGGCGGCTCAAGGTGATAACAGGGAGGCGTCAAACAGAGTGGACAGGAGCCACTCAATGTCCAGAAGATGGACAGTGTTTGTAATGAACGAGAAAGCTTAACGAAAGGTTAAGGAATCACAGAAGCTTACCGAATCTTTTTGAGATTCAGCGCGAGGCAAGCATCGCAACAGGGATCTAAATGCTTGAAAACGCTCACTTCTTGAAGATGCTGTCGGCTGCGGATTTCATCGCCTGCTTGCGCGCCATATCGGCCTCAAGCCGCGCAATCTCGCCCTTAAGGATTTCGATGCGCTCGGTGAGTTCGCCGGCCGACAACAGCGTCAAATCCTGGCCAATCTCGTGGACGATCTTCTTCTTCGGTCGATCGTCGTCATCGACAGCGGGCATCGCGTGTTCTCCGGAGCGAAAATATTAACGCCCATGGCCGCAGTTTGTCACACCGTGACACATCCGCCGCAAAGGCCATGCGGCTTTCCACCCGGGCGCAGGAACCGCTAGCAAAACTGTCCTGACCCTTTGAAAGTAAACGGGAAACCACCTTGCCCCGCAACCCGTCAGAGGCTACTAAGAACGGCCCAGGGCGCGGGGCCGTGGCCGCATCGGGGCCTAAGAGAGCCAGAAGAAAGCCACGCCGTCGCGAATTCGTCGCAAAGCCCGGTAGGTACTCCTTTCCGGGATCGACCACAGTGGCGCGGCCAGCGCCAGTTGCCGGCCTCGGAGGGGTTTCTTGGCATTTTTGCGCGCCGCCAATTTGAGCGCCCACACATCCTGCGCCAACACCTCGTGTGCCACGCGGCTTTGCCGGATGTCCCGCGCGATTTTGGTCCTCGCTTTCATGGCGCTGACCTTCGTCGCGCTCACAGGCGTATCGGCGGCGCAAGCCGTCGAAGCGGTCAACGTGCGCACCGACGCCGCGGCAATCGACCTGACCGACGCGGTCCAATTCCAGCACACCGACGGCGACCGCATCCAGGTGTCGACCGCGCCAGGCGACGACGGCATCATCCGCCGCATCGAGGTGCGCGCACGCCAGTCCGGGAGGAATTGGGCGGTGTTCGCACTCGCCAATAACGGCGACGAGCAGATCGACCGGCTGATCGTGGCGCCGCATTACCGGATGGTCGGCTCCGGCCTGATCTGGCCCGATCTCGGGCAGTCGCGCATCGTCTATATCACGCCGTCGTCGGGCGATCCGCCGGAGCGGCAGGACAGCGCGGACGCCGACATCTACCGCATCACGCTCGATCCCGGCACCGTGATCACCTTCGTCGCCGAATTGCGCACCGACAACCTGCCGCAGCTCTACTTGTGGGAGCCCGACGCCTACAAAGACAAGCTCAACTCGCTGACGCTTTATCAAGGCATTGTCATCGGCATCGCCGGCTTGCTGGCCTTGTTCCTCACCATCCTGTTCGTGGTCAAAGGCAGCGTCATGTTCCCGGCCGCGGCGGCGCTCGGCTGGGCCGTGCTGATCTATATCGGCATCGACTTCGGCTTTTGGCCAAAAGTCTTCGACATGTCATCGAGCGCCGAGCGCATCTGGCGCGCCTCGGGCGAAGCGATCCTGGCCGCGACGCTCCTGGTGTTTCTGTTCGCCTATCTCAATCTTAACCGCTGGCACGTGCGCTACGCCCATATCACCGTCGGCTGGCTCGCTTTCCTTGGCGCGCTGGTCGCGGTCGCCCTGTTTTCGCCGGCGGTCGCCTCCGGCATCGCGCGCATGTCACTGTTCCTTGTTGCGATCCTCGGCTTTGTGCTCGTGATCTATCTCGCGACCCACGACTACGACCGGGCGGTGATGCTGATACCGACCTGGCTTCTGTTGGTGGTCTGGGTCATAGGCGCCGCGCTCACCGTGCTCGGCTTCGTCACCAACGATATCGTCGGACCGGCCCTGCTCGGCGGCCTCGTCCTTATCGTGATGCTGATCGGCTTCACGGTGATGCAGCACGCCTTTGCCGGCGGCGCAACCAGCGGCATCGTTTCCGATGTCGAGCGGCGCGCATTGGCGCTCACCGGCGCAGGCGACATGATCTGGGACTGGGACGTCGCCTCTGACAAAGTCTTCACCAGCCCGGAGACCGAAACCGCGCTCGGGCTGAAGCACGGTTCGCTCGACGGTCCGGCTGCCAAATGGCTCGATGTGCTGCATCAGCTCGACCGCGATCGCTTCCGCGCCACGCTCGACAGCGTCCTCGAACAGCGGCGTGGCCGCGTGGCGCAGGATTTCCGCATGCGCACCGCTGACGGACATTATCTGTGGTTCTCGTTGCGGGCGCGGCCGGTCGTCGGCTCCGACGGCGAAGTCGTCCGTCTGGTCGGCACGCTTACCGACGTCACCGAGTCCAAGACCGCCGAGGAACGCCTTCTGCACGATGCCGTCCACGACAACCTCACGGGCCTGCCCAACCGCGAACTGTTCATCGACCGGCTGCAATCGGTGCTTGGCCTCGCCAAGGCCGACGCCGCGATCCGGCCCACCGTCATGGTGGTCGATCTCGATCGCTTCAAACAGGTCAACGATTCCGTCGGCATGGCGGTCGGCAATTCCATCCTGCTCACGCTGGCGCGCCGCCTCGGCCGGCTGATCAAGCCGCAGGACACGCTGGCGCGGCTGTCGGGCGACCAGTTCGGGCTGATCGTGCTATCCGAACGCGATTTGGCGCGCATCACTGCGCTGGCCGAGACCATCCGCAAGACGCTGCGCGCGCCAATCACGTTCCGCGACCGCGAAATATTCCTCACTGCCTCGATCGGGTTGGCGCTGGCCGACAGCGAATCGCAGCGCGCCGAGGAGGTGCTCAAGGATGCCGAGCTCGCAATGTATCATGCCAAGCGCGGCGGCGGCGATCGCATCGACGTGTTCAAGGCGGCGATGCGCGCGCGCAAGTCTGACCGGCTGCTGATCGAATCCGACCTGCGGCGCGCACTCGAGCGCGACGAGATCGTCATCCTTTATCAGCCGATCGTGCGGCTTGAAGACCGATCGATTGCCGGCTTCGAGGCGCTGGCGCGCTGGAATCATCCGAAACTCGGCCGGCTGTCGCCGGCGGAGTTCATCAACATTGCTGAGGAGACCGGACTGATCGTCGAGCTCGGCCTATTCGTGCTCGATCGCACGGCGCGGCAGCTTTCGACCTGGCAGCGGACGCTGCGTCATCGCGAACCGCTCTTTGCCAGCGTCAACGTGTCGTCGCGGCAATTGCTGCGTCATGACCTCATTCAGGATCTGCGTACCGTGCTGGCACGCGCACCGCTGACGCGAGGATCGCTGAAGCTCGAATTGACCGAGTCGGTGGTGATGGAGAATCCGGAGCACGCCGCGCAAATGCTGCATCGGATCCGCGAACTCGGCGCCGGCTTGGCGCTCGACGACTTCGGCACCGGCTATTCCTCGCTGTCCTACCTGCAGCGCTTTCCGTTCGACACCATCAAGATCGATCAATCATTCGTGCGTACCACGGCCAAGGGCACGCGTCCCGTCATCCTGCGTTCCATCATCACGCTCGCCCATGATCTCGGCATGGACGTGGTGGCGGAGGGCGCCGAAACGGATTCCGACGCCGTCGAACTGTCCCAGCTCGGCTGTGAGTTCGCGCAAGGATTTGTATTTGGCGAGCCGATGAGCGCCGAGCGGGCGCGCGCGCTGCTCGAACCAGAGGCGGCAGGAAACAGACATCAGGAGGCAGGAATCAGAGCCAAGGTTTTCGGCTCCTGATTGCCGACGGCCAACCCGCTACGCGTGCCCGGCTTCGCTTGACAACATGCCGAGATCAATGCCGATCTTCTTGAGTGCCTTGTCGTATTTGGCAGTGATATCAGGACCGAAGATCAGCTCCGGATCGGCTGAGCAGTGCAGCCAGCCATTGCTTTGAATTTCGGTCTCAAGCTGGCCGGGCGCCCAACCGGCATAGCCCAGCGCCAGGATGGCGCTGGCCGGCCCGTCGCCGCGCGCGATCGCCTTGAGGATATCGATGGTGGCAGTCAGACAGATGCCGTCGTCGATCGGCAGCGTCGAATTCTCGATGAAGAAGTCGGCGCTGTGCAGCACAAAGCCGCGCTCGGTCTCGACCGGTCCGCCGCGCATCACCTTGACTACCCCGGCGCGCGTCGGCAGCTGGATCACATCGGCCGACGGGATGACATTGAGCTTCACCAGCAGATCGGAAAAGTTGATGTTCGGCGCCGGATGGTTGACGACGATGCCCATGGCGCCTTCGGAGGAGTGCGCGCAAATATAAATCAGCGAGCGGGAAAAGCGCTCGTCGCCCATCGCCGGCATGGCGATCAGCATTTGGCCGTCAAGGTAACCTCGACGCCCCGATTTTCCCGATGTGCTGCGCGGCAATTTCATATGGAAAGGTTAGCCCAACAATCCGGATTTGCAAACGAACGAGCGGGCTAAAAGTTCACGAAATTCCCTATGATCGATCAATCGCGGCCGTAATTGCGGCGGTCCGGTGGCGCGAGGCCGGCTTGCTGTTGCTCGCGATTTTTCGCCTCCGCTTTCGGTCACGATCATGTCAGTGGCGCCGACCTTCAGTTCGCCCTAGACAGCGCCAATGACGATTCTGCGATTAACGATTGCGGCTGTGACGCTGATCGGTCTCGCGGCCGTGCCAGCGGTCGCGTCGGCGCAGGACGCTTCCGACTGGGATGCACAGCCGCACAGCGCCGCCCGGCTGATCGCCGGAGCGACAAGCAGGACGTCCGCTGTGCCAATGCTGCGCGCCGGTGTCGAGCTCAAGCTCGATCCGGGCTGGCACACCTATTGGCGCGATCCCGGCGATACCGGCGTACCACCGACCTTCGATTTTTCCGGGTCCGACAATGTGAAATCGGCCACCGTGCAGTGGCCCGCGCCGGAGCGATTTCCCGACGGTGCCGGCGGCACCTCGATCGGCTATGTCGATCACGTTATCTTGCCGGTGCAGGTCGCGCCCAAGGATGCGGCGAAACAGACGCTGCTGCATCTCAAGCTGGGCTATGCGATCTGCGGAAATCTCTGCATCCCAGCGGAGGCCAAGCTGCAACTTGCGCTCAACGGCAACGGCGCGGAGGACCAAGCCATCGCGAAGGCGGAGATTCACGTACCGCGGCGCGTCCCGCTCGGTCCAAACACCGGCCCGAGCAAGAGCCTTGCCATCCTTGCAGTGCATCGCGAGCCCGGCAAGCCGCACGACCGTGTCGTGGTCGACGTCGCCGCACCGGCCGGCGCGCCGGTCGACCTGTTCGTCGAAGGGCCGACGCCCGATTGGTCGCTGCCGCAGCCGGAACCGAAGGGCGGCGGCGGTACAACGCGGCAATTCACCTTCGATCTCGATGCGCTGCCGACCGATGCCAAGCCGCAGGACGCGACGCTCACCTTCACCGCGGTGTCACCCGACGATGCCATCGAGGTGCAAGCCCATCTCGACTAATTCGTGCGGGACGCTAGTTTATGGCACCGTCGCTTAGGCGACATCCCGCGACGGACGAGTTTTCATTGCAAAATGTGAGAGGAAAACGATCATGACGATTAAAGTTGGCGACCGCGTGCCCAGCGGGACTTTTATGGTGATGACGGCCGATGGGCCGAAGCCGAAGACTTCGGACGAATTGTTCAAGGGCAAGAAGGTGGTGCTGTTCGCGGTGCCGGGCGCCTTTACACCGACCTGCCACAAAAACCACCTCCCCGGCTTCGTGAAGAACGCCGGCGCAATCAAGGGCAAGGGCATCGACACCATCGCGGTGACCGGCGTCAACGACGTGTTCGTCATGGACGCATGGAAAAAGGCTTCCGGCGGCGACGCCATCGAATTTCTCGCCGACGGCAGCGCCAACTGGGCCAAGGCTTTGGGCCTGACCGCGGACTTGACCGAGCGCGGCCTCGGCGTTCGCTCGCAGCGTTACGCCATGGTCGTCGAGGACGGCGTGGTGAAGACGCTCAATGTTGAAGATGCTCCAGGCAAAGCCGAAATGTCGGGCGCCGACAATCTGATGAAGTCGCTTTGAGGCGACGCCGTAGGGGCGGGTTTGAAACCCGCCCCTACGATCGCTGAGCCCGGATTTCGGCAATCGCCTCACGGGCGAGTTCGTCGGCGCGTTCGTTCATGTCATGACCGGAATGACCCTTCACCCAATGCCAGCGAATCTGGTGCTCGCCGAGCGCGGCATCGAGGCGTTTCCATAGATCGATATTCTTGACCGGCTTCTTGTCGGCGGTGCGCCAGCCGTTCTGTTTCCACTTGGCGATGTAACTCATGATGCCGTTGCGCAGATACTGGCTGTCGGTGTGCAGATCGACGCGGCATGGCCGCTTGAGCGCTTCGAGGGCGGAGATCGCCGCCATCAATTCCATCCGATTGTTGGTGGTGTTGGCCTCACCGCCTTTGAGCTCTTTTTCGCTATCGCCGAAAGTCAGGATCGCGCCCCAGCCGCCCGGGCCAGGATTACCGGAGCAGGCGCCGTCGGTGTGAATGACCACTTGCGACAGTTTTTGCGGCAACTCAGCAGTCACGGCGCGCTCACTCCGTAATCGCGCACGCTCTTGACCTTCTGGTGGAAGCGGAGCTTGCGGGCATATTCGCGCGGGTCCTTCGGCCGCACCAGCGCGCCGGCTGGCACGTCGAGCCAATCGACCAGCCGGGTGAGCAGAAAGCGCAAGGCGGCGCCGCGGGCCAACAGCGGCAGCTTGTCCCATTCCGCATCCGATAGCGGGCGGGTCTTGGCGTAATTGGCGAGAAGCGCACGGCCCTTGGTGACGTTGTAGGAATGATCGGTCTCGAAGCACCAGGCGTTCAAGCAGATGGCGACGTCGTACATCAGCGTATCGGTGCAAGCGAAATAGAAGTCGATCAACCCCGAGAGCTTGTCACCGAGAAAAAAGACATTGTCCGGGAACAGGTCGGCGTGGATCACGCCTTGCGGCAGGCCGCGCGGCCAGTCGCGTTCCAGAACGTCGAGCTCGGCGGCAACGAGCGATTCGATATTGCGTTCCACCTTGTGCGCCCGTTCGCGGCAGCCCTCGTGGAGGGCCCGCCAGCCGGCAACGGACAGCGCGTTATCGCGGCGCATGGGAAAATCGGCACCGGCCAGATGCAGCCGCGCCAGCGCTTCGCCGAGTGCCGCGCAATGCGCTGCGGTCGGCCGGCGGATCCACACGCCGTCGAGAAAGGTGACAATGGCGGCCGGCTTCCCGGCAAGCTTGCCGAGTACCCTGCCGGCGCGGTTCTTCACCGGCTGCGGGCAGGTGATGCCGCGGCTCGCCAGATGCTCCATCAAGCCGAGGAAAAACGGCAAATCGCGCTCGGCGACGCGCCGCTCGTAGAGCGTGAGGATGTAATTGCCGCTACCGCTATGAACGAGGAAATTCGAGTTTTCGACGCCCTCGGCGATGCCCTTGTAGGACAACAACTCGCCGATGTCATAACCGGCAAGCAAGCCGGCGAGATCCTCCGCCGCGACATCGGTATAGACCGCCATAAAGGGCTCCAATGCCTCGCGGCTAGCCCGATAGCCGTGGTCGCGTCAAGCGGGGCTCTCGGCGTGGACGTCCTAATTTGATCTTAAGGCAGCAAAGGTAACTATGATCCTGGAGCATTGGAGTACGAGTAGATGAAGTGGCCGTGGTTTCCACCTAGTCGCGGAGACGTTCTCGCGATTGTGCTGGGTGTCATTGTTGTCACTGCGTTCATAGTCTGTGTCGTCGAAAACCCAGGGTGGTTGGGTTGGAATTGGACCTCCAACCGGGGCTTTGGACCGGATTGGGTTTGTGCCCCTACTCCCGGAAGCGAACAGATTTGCGTGAAAAGACCGCCGACCAATTCTATCAACAGAAGCGCGCCGTCAAACTAGGATACTACTCGCCCGCGAGCCAGGCGGAAAAGCGTGCGTAAAGGTCGGCTGTCTCGGCGCCACCGTCCCGATAAATGACGGGCGCAAGCTTACGGCCCGGAGCGTGCGCGAGGCGAAACGCCATATAACGGTACTGCTCCGGAAAGCGCGCGGCGCCTCCCGCGAGGAACAAATTATCGTAGTCCGGCGAGGGTTCGACCGGATCGAGCCGGTCACGCTCATAGATCGCCGCGCGCTCGGCAATCAGCCAGGTGCTGGCATGACGCTCCAGGCGATCGAGGAAGCGCGAGCAGGAAGTCAGGTCGACCGCCACGCCCTTGAAATCCTGCCGCACGCGGATGATGACGGGCGTTTCCGCAACCGCGCGATCCTTATCGAGCTTCACGCTCGGCGCGAAGAGGTGATGGCGCGACCAGCTATTTCCGGTTGCGGCATTCGCCTTGCAGTGCTCGACGAATTGCTCGAACGGCCCGCGAAACCAGGAGACGGAAATGTGGCCGTCAGGCGTGAAGGTACCGCGCAACTCATCCCATTTGCCCTGGTCACGACAGACGCCCCAGGCCTGGATCACTTCGGCAATGGCGAATTTATCTTCTAATTCCATTATCAGTGCCCCTCGCGCCCATGCACCCTAAGGAGCGGGCTGACGCCGCGCAATTCCTCTGTTATCCAGACTTTCCTTCCACACCGTGAACGGAATGAAGATTTAAGAATGAAAGCCATCGTCATTCACGAATTCGGGCCGCCCGACGTACTACGCTACGAGGAGATTCCCGACCCGGTTCCGCGCGACGGCGAAATCCGTATCCGGGTGCACGCCGCGACCGTCAATCGCGTACTCGATGTCAGCCTGCGCGCCGGCAAGGAAACCGCCCGCGGCGCCGCGCTCCCGCTCATTCCCGGTGTCGATTGCGCCGGCATCGTCGATGCGGTCGGACCACAGGTCAGCCGCTGGCGGGTTGGCGATCATGTCGCCGCCGCGGGCTTCATGCCGCTCAACGTCTGCGCCGAGGACGGCAGCGGCTATGACGGGCCACGCGGCATGATGGGGATCAAGCGCCCCGGGGGTTTCGCCGAACTGGTCAACGTCCCGGCAAGCGCTGCGGTCGCGCTCCCCGAACATCTCGACTTTCATCGCGCCGCAGTCGTGCTGCGGCACGTGCCGACGGCGTGGAATCTCCTGGTCCATGTCGCCGATCTCAAATTCGATGAGACCGTGCTGATCATGGGCGCCGGCGGCAATCTCGGCACGATCGGCATCCAGATCGCCAAGAACGTGATCGGCGCGCGGGTGATTGCGGCCGCCGGCTCCGATGCCCGCGTCACGCTCGGCAAGAAGCTCGGCGCCGATCACGGCATCAATTACGCGAACGAAAATATTCACGACGCCATCATGAAGATCACCGACGGCAAGGGCGTCGACGTGCTCTACGACAACATCGCCAATCCCACCGTGCTGCCGCTCGCCTTCCGCGGCATCGGCATGAACGGGCGTCTCGTCACCGCCGGCGCTCACGCCGGACCCAACGTCGCGATCGACTTCTCGCACCTCTATCACAAGCGCATCACGATCAAGGGGATGCCCGGCTACACGCCATCCGATCTGCCGCACTGCCTGGAAGCTGCGGCGCAAGGCAAAGTCATCCCGCAGATCGAGCGCGTGCTGCCGTTGTCGCAAGCCGCCGAGGCGCATCGCCTGGTCGAGGCGCACGAAGGCCAAGGCAAGATCGTGCTCGACCCGACGCTGGGGTGATTTTTACGAATCGTCGACCGGTTCGGTCGCCCGCACCGATGGGCGCGCCGCGAAGGCGGCGTGCCAGTTGGCGAGGCGAAGATGATCCTTGCGCCAGTTCTCCTCGGCAAAGCGGAAGTCGAGATAGGACAACGCGCAACCGATCGCGATATGGCCGATGCCGAACGGCGTCGTCGTGAGCGATTCCGCTTCGCGGTCCAGGCTTGCCAGCACCGCCGCTTTGCGCGCCGCCGTGCTTGCGATGTGGATGTCGGACGGCTGCGCCCGCTCGCGCTCATTGCGCAGCGCAACCATCATCTCCAAAAATCCATCGCCAAGCGCCTGCCGGCGCAGCGCCGTCATGCGCGCCTTAGGCGCGCGCGGAAACAGTTTTGGCGCACCGTCGAGCGCGTCGAGATATTCGCAGATGACGGGCGAGTCATAGAGCACCGTGCCGTCGTCGAGGATAAGCGTCGGTATTTTCGACAGCGGATTGTCGTTCATCAGCTCGGCATGCGGCTTGGTCATCGCCGCCACGGTGCGCACGCAGGCGATGCGTCCGGCGAGGCCGCGCTCATGGGCGACGATCATGACCTTGCGCACGAACGGCGAGCGCGGCGACCAATGCAGTTTCATGCGATGCCTCTCCCATTCGTTCACGGGAATGAGCGGGATATCAACTTACAGCCAGGCCCAACGTCGCCGCCATCGCTATGGCCTCTTCCAGGCCTTTGGCCACTTGACAGCCGGCTCCGGCCAGCGCCTGCATTTTTGCTTCCGCGCTTTCGCGCGCACTGCCAATGAGTGCCCCGGCGTGGCCCATTTGCTTTTGCACCGGCGCATGACGGCCGACGACCATGGCAATGACCGGCTTGGGGAAATCGCGCGCCGCCTCGGCGAAGGCATATTCCTTGTCGCCGCCGATCTCGCCGCAATAGAGCACCGCCCCTGTCGCATCGTCGTTAGCCAGAGCCTGCAGATATTCGTGGGGATTGCGCCCGATCACGCTGTCGCCGCCGATATGGGCGACGATGCGCTGGCCGACGCCGGCAAGCGTCAATTGCCGCGCCAGCGCGAGCGCCACCGTGCCGCTGCGCACGATGACGGCGAGACGCCCTTCCTTGCAAAAGCTCGGCGCGATGGAGCCGAGCAGTCCCCTCCCCGGCACGAATATCCCGAGCGTATTCGGCCCGACGAGCCAGCTCCCTGCTTCGCGGGCGAGCGTCACCGCAGCGAGCGCGTCGTGCACCGGCACATATTCGGCGGCCGCCACAATGGTCGAAATCTTCACGCGCGCGCATTCGGCGATGGCCGCGCGCACGCCTTCGGCCGGTGTATAGATAACCGCGATATTCGGCTTCTGCGGCAGATCGCCGACGCGGTCGTAGAGCGGCAGCCCATCCATATCGGTCCCGCCGCGGCCGAGCGCGATGCCGCCGATAAGCGGCGTGCCGGCCGCGCGCATGCCGGCGACCTGATTGCGCGCATAGCGCCCGGTCGGACTGATCACCGCCACGCGCCATGGCTCGGCATCGAGGAACGGCAGGCGCGAAGGGCCCGACATGCAGTATGCTCCGGGAAGAGCGCCGAACGGCGCGCGAGGATGTCACATTATGCGTCTAGCCGAGGTCGACGGAAAAGCCTTGCTGCGCCGCCATGGTATTGCGGTGCCGCAGAGCGTGCTGCTCCACCCCGGCGAGAATCCGCCCGATGAGACCGCAGGCTGGTCCGGCTTCCTCCTGAAGGCGCAGGTGCTCGAAGGCGGCCGCGGCAAAAGCGGCCTGGTTCGCCGTTTCGACAAGGCCGCCGGCTTCCGCGACGCCCGCCGGCTGATCCTGGCCACACTCGACGATGCCGACACGCCGCTTCTTCTCGAACAGGCGGTGCCGATCGCGCGCGAGATTTTCATCGCCCTCCGCATCGACGGCACGCGGCAAAGGCTGGAACTCCTGATTGCGCCGCAAGGCGGCGAGAACGTCGAGCAATCGGCCAAGCTTACCCGCCTTGCCATTACGCAAGACACGACACCCGAGACAATTTTCTCGGAGATCGCCAAGCTCTTTCCGCGCGATCTGGCGGCACGGTTATCGCGCTACGCGGCGCGGCTGCCCGACATCGCCCGGCGGGAAGACCTGGAGATTCTCGAGATCAATCCGCTGGCGCTGACCGAGGACGGCGGCCTTATCGCCTGTGATGCCAAAATCATTCGCGACGAGGCTGCCGATTTCCGCCATGAGCCGGGCGAGTTTCCCACGAGCCGCATGCTCGCCGAACGCGCGCTGACCACCCTCGAACGTTCGGCGCGCGACCTTGGCTTCCAGCTCGTCGAGACCGACGGCGACGTCGTGCTCGTCACTTCGGGCGCCGGGCTTGCCATGATGATGATGGACCTGTTGGCCGACCATGGCCTGCGCGCCGCAAGCTTCATGGACAATCTGCGCGGCGCGCCCGACGAGACCATGACCGAGCGGTTGCAAATTGCCCGTGTCCTGGCGGCGCGGAAAAATATCAAGGCGATCGTGTTCCAGACCGTGATCGCTTCGCGCTCACTCGCCGAGCGGATCGACGCGCTGATTGCCTGCATTACCGCCGAGCCGCTGCCGAAACCGCTGTTCGTCGGATTTGCCGCCGGTCACGCCGCGACGCGCAAAATGAGCGTCGACGAGGCGATTGACAAGCTGCGCGCGCACGGCGTCGCCGCTTTCACCGACCCGATCGCACTGGTGCGAGCCGCCGCGCAGGCAGTGGGCTGATCAAGGGGCTCGCTGGCCACGCACCGTGTAGAACGCGGCGTAAAAGCGCTTGCAAGCATCGACGAATGATTTGCCGAAGTCGGTGCGCCGGCCCGGCGCGAGATCGAAGATATAATCGCAATCTTCGCTGGTGCAGTAAAACGTGCTGATACGGCGCAGCGTGTCGGCGAATTCGGAATTCTCCTGCCCGCAGTCCGGGCAAATCAGGAGAATCCGCGCCGTCGATTGGATTTGCGGAATGCCGTAATTGCGCATCGCAGTGGCCCATCGCGCGACCGCGTCGAATCGCGCCGCGAATCGATTGTACTCTAGCAAAGGTTTACGATTCGGCACCGCCGCAGCGGCGCTTATTTCGGCAATTATCCTCAAGTCTTATGCTTGCCCGCGCGCACTTCGCACCACACTATGCGATGTTGCTTTGCTGCACTGCCGCAACGAAACGAGCCAAGCATGATCTTTTTTCTCACCAGTCATTCGCTCTGGATCTCCGGCACAATCCTTATCGGGCTCGGCACGCTCCTTTCGATGCTCGGCCCGACGCTGGTCCGCCGCTATGTCAGTCTCGATCGATTGACCGCCAACAACGAGATTGCCGGATTCAAATACGCCGTCTTGGGCGTCCTTTATGCGGTGTTGCTGGCCTTCGCAATTATCGTGGTCTGGCAGAAATTCAGTGACGCCGAGACCAGCGTCGTGCAGGAGGCCGGCGCGGCAACGACGATTTACCGGCTGTCCGAGGGTATGGGTGAGAAGCCGGGAGCCGACATTCGCGCCGCGATCACGGTCTACCTGCAGGCCGCCATCGCCGACGACTGGCCGGCTATGGATCGCAGTGTGCCAAGCGCGAACGCGGCCGCCGCCAAGGCGCTCGACGCGATCTACGTCACGCTGTTGCAATCCAACATCGCCCAGAACTCCGGCAATCCGGTCATGTCCGAACTCCTGTATCAGCTCGATCAAATGACGCAGGCGCGACGCGCGAGGCTTGTAGCCGCCGAGGGCGCGGTCCCCGGCGTCATATGGCTTGTGCTATTCGGCGGCGCTGTCATTACGATCGTTTTCACCTTCTTTTTCGGAACGCAAAACCTTCGCGCGCAGATCATGATGACTGGTCTGCTCGCCATGATCATCTTTGGCGAATTACTGACCATTATCGCCATCGACCGGCCATTCACCGGCCCGGTAAAGGTTGAGCCGACAGCGCTGATCGAGGTCCTTGCCGACTTTCAGGCCAGCAATGGTCCACATTGAACGGACCCGGCCAGCGTCGGGAGCTTGTCGGGCGCGGGCCAGCGCGGCAGTATGATGGGAAGCTCAAGACCCCGGTAAGGGGCGCCTTCCACGGGAAAATTCTACGGCTGTGCCGACAGCATCTGGGGCGCGCACATGAAAACTATTCTCGTTCCGACCGAGCACGGTTCCACCATGGTATCGGCCTTGGATACCGCGCTGTTGCTGGCGCAAAAATTCGACAGTTGCATCGAGGGTTTCCCACTCCGCCCAGCCGTCGCCGATCTGGTCGCCATGGACCCCGACAGCGGCCTGACCATGGTCGCGGTAAAGGAGAACGACGCCGAGATGATGCGGCAGGCCGAAATGCTGTTCCACTCCTTCATGGAGAGCCACCACATCGCCCCACGCGCCGGCCAGGGCCTGGCCGCGCTGTCGTGGGCGTGGCTCAACGACGCACCGAGCGGTCACGATTTCGTCGGCAGCTACGGCCGCGTCTTCGACATGATCGTGCTGGCGCGGCCGGGCGACGAATGGCAAAGCCCGTCCATGATCACGCTGGAGTTGGCGTTGTTCGAGAGCGGCCGGCCCGTGCTTATTGCACCGCCCAATTCGCCGCCTTCGCTCGGCACCAATATCCTGGTCGCCTGGAATAACTCGACCGAACAGGCGCGCACCATGGCGGATGCGATGCCGCTTTTGCGCCTCGCCGAGCGCATCACTATTCTGACCGTCGAAGGCGCCACCGTCGCCGGGCCGAGCGGCGAGCAGATGGCGCGCTCGCTGAAGATGAACGGCATTTCCGCCGACCCGATCACCATGAAGCCGGTCGGCAAACGCAGCGCCGGCGAAACCATCCTCGCCAAGGCCGACGAGCTCGGCTGCGATCTCATCGTCAAGGGCGCCTATACGCAAAGCCGCCTGCGCCAGATGATTTTCGGCGGCACCACCCGCCACATCCTCGCCAATGCTAAGCTGCCGGTGTTGATGGCGCATTGAGCGAATGCCGCGGCGCCGTCGCCGAATTTCGTCCTGCCAGTCGATCCCATGAACGAAACACACTTGGTCTTTCCGCAACTGGAGACCGTCTACCGCACGCTGGCGCCGTTCAGCGAGGCGCTGTTGCGCGTGGTCGTCGGATTGTGGATGGTGCCGCACGGCCTGCGCATGGCCTTCGGTTTCTTTCCGGGGACCGGCATCCGTCAGGGCAACGTGCGCCTGTTGGCGGTCGATCTCGACACCTGGGGTTATCGGCCCGGCTGGCTGTGGGCGCCGCTGATCGCCGCGACCGAGCTTGTCGCCGGGCCGATGCTGGCTATCGGATTGTTCACGCGCGCCGCGGCAGTACCGCTGGTGCTGTTCCTCATTGTCACGAATTTCGAGCGCTGGCGGGTCGGCCGTTATTTTTGGAACAAGCTCGGCCTCGAGTATACGTTGATGTGGCTGGTCGCGACGTTCTATTTCCTGGTTCACGGCGGCGGCGCCTATTCGCTCGACCGTCTTATCGGTTGGGAATTCTGAAGGAGCGAGCCTTGCCGTTCATCGATGCCAATGGCGTAAGCCTGCATTACGCGCTTGCCGGCGCGGCCGGACACTCCGTGGTGCTGCTGCACGAGCTTGGCGGCACATTGCACTCCTGGGACGCCGTCGCGCCCCGGCTTGCCGCGCGATTTCGCGTGTTGCGCTACGACCAGCGCGGCGCCGGCGCCTCGGAAAAAGTCCGGCAGGATTTTACCAATGATACGCTGGTCGAGGATTTCGAGGCGCTGGCCAAAAGCGCCGGTCTCGAGCCGCCCTATCATTTCGTCACCGTCGCCGCAGCCGCGACCCAGGCGCTGCGCTTTTTGGAAAAATATCCCGATCGGGTCGGCGCGCTGGTGCTGTGCAATCCGGCCCCGGGAGTGGATCCGGCCCGCGCCGCGGTGCTCGACGAGCGGGCCGCGGTGGCCATGCGCGACGGCATGCGCGCTTCGTTGCCGACCACGCTGGCGTTGTCGTACCCGGCCAATCTCGGCCAGCGGGCCGCCTATGAGGCTTATCTCGGGCGCTATCTGGCGAACGACCCGGTCGGCTTCGGCCTCGCCTTCCGCTGCCTGGCGCGCACCAATATGCTGCACATGCTGCCGCAGATCCGCTGCGCCACGATGGTCATTGCGGGCCGCCACGATACGGTGCGCCCGCATGCCGGCACGGCCGAACTTGCCAAAAAGATACCGGGTGCACGCTTCGAGCTGATCGAAGACGCCGGCCACTTCATGCCGACGCAGGCGCCGCAAGCGCTCGCCGCCCTGCTCGAAGATTTCCTTCCATAATGAAAACCCAAGCCAGGACAGCGATATGAAAATCAAGGCCAACGGCATCACCATCAATTATCAGATCGAGGGACCGGACAATGCGCCGTGCCTAGTTTTCTCCAATTCGCTCGCGACCTCGCTGGCGATGTGGGATGAGCAGGCGGCGGCGCTGAAGGATTCGTACCGCGTGTTGCGCTACGACCAGCGCGGCCACGGCTCGACCGACGCACCGGCGGGACGCTATGCCTACGATACGCTGCTTGCCGACGCGCTTGGACTGCTCGACGCGCTGTCGATCAAGAAGGCGCATTTTGCCGGCTTGTCGATGGGCGGCGCCACCGCGCTCGGCC
The DNA here is from genome assembly GCA_963784325.1 of uncultured Alphaproteobacteria bacterium. GTDB lineage: Bacteria > Pseudomonadota > Alphaproteobacteria > Rhizobiales > Xanthobacteraceae > BOG-931. Next base: position 209,969 of record CAWARC010000005.1, read on the forward strand.
TTGCCGAGCGTCATGCCGACCGTTTCGATCGCATTATCGTCTGCGACTCGCCGTGCCAATCGACACCGCAATCGAGCCAGCAATGGGAAGAGCGCATCGCGGTGGCGCAGAAACAGGGCATCGAGGCGCTGGTCGAGCCAACCGTTTCGCGCTGGGTGCCGCCGGAAATCCTGGCGAAGAATCCGCCGCACGTCGACAAAATCCGCGCCATGATCCGCGCCACGCCGGTCAACGGCTTCATCGGCTGCGCCGCGGCTTTGGCCAACCACGATTACGCCTCCGCCGTCGCCACCGTGAAGCACCCGGTCCTGTTTCTCGGCGGCGAGAAGGACGCCGCGACGGCGCCGATGCGCAAGCTCAACGAGAAACTGCCCGGCTCGAAATTCGTCGCGCTCGAAGGCGCCGGTCATATTTCCAACATGGACCGGCCGGCGGAATTCACCAAGGCGATCCGCGACTTTCTGATGGGCTGACCGCGCCGCGGTCACGCTGCCAACGACGCCGCTTCAGCCCGACCGCGAACGAACTGCAGCGTCACCTCGGCCACGCGCCGACCGAGATGACGCGCCGTGGCCAGATCCGCCTCGGGCGGCGCGAGATCGGGACCTTGGTCGGTGTTCGACTGCGCGCCGGCGCCGAGCCAGAAGCCCAGACGATTTAAGTCTGCTTCCGATCCGATCGTCGAATGATTGGCCGGGGGTAGCGCGAGACTGACCCAGTGCATGCCGTGCTGCGCGGCGAACAGCGCCAGTTGGATAAGCGTCGCCAGTTTGTCGCCGGAGCGAGAGCCGGAATTGGTGAAGCCTGCCGCGATCTTATTTTTCCACCTGAATCCCTGCGTCATGACCAAGCGCGACGAGGCCTCCTGGAACGCCTTGAATGCCGCAGAGACGCCGGCGACATAGGTCGGCGCGCCAAACACGATCGCGTCGGCCTCAGTAAGATCGGCCCAGCGCGTTTGCGCTTCGTCGACATTCAAAAGCAATACCGTAGCGTCAGGCACCTGCTCAACGCCCGCAGCCACGGCCGCAGCCTGCCGTGCGGTGTGGCCATAGCCGCTGTGATAAACGATGGCGATGCGAACATCCGACATTGACGTGTCTCCTTGTGAAAAATTGCGCTTCTTGGATCGGCGCTTGAACCGCAGCCGATCAGTGAATCGCGTGACCGCCGAGGTGGCGGAGCTTGTCTGGATTGCGCATGACATAGATCGCGACGATTTTGCCGTCCTCGATCTGCAGCGCGGTGGTCTGCAGCACGCCGTCCCGCTCCACCGTGACAAAACCCGGTAAGCCGTTGATGAAGCCGTAGCGCACAATCCGCGACATGTGCACGGCGAAAATCGAGGCCAATCCGGCATGGAGTTTCAGGATCGGCTCGATGCCTACAATCGGCCGCGTCGCCGCTCGCGCCTTCCCACCGCCGTCGCTGTAGGCCGTCACGTCATCGGCGAGCAGCGATCGCAATTGCTGCATGTCGCCATGGCGGGACGCCGCGAAAAACGCCGCCGCAATCTGAAGGGCGCGCTCCTTCGGCAAATCGAAGCGCGGCCGCGCGGCGCGGACATGGCTGCGCGCACGGCTGGCGAGCTGGCGGCATGCCGCCGGATCGCGATCGATCGTCGCGGCAATCTCATCGAAGCCGACGCCGAAGACGTCGTGAAGCAGAAAGGCGGCGCGCTCCAGCGGCGAGAGGCGCTCCAGCGCCAGCATCAGCGGCAACGTCACATCGTCGGTCTCGTCCTGCGCCGCCTCGACCACCGGCTCCGGCAGCCACGGCCCGATATAAGTGTCGCGCCGATGCCGTGCCGACTTCAACTGATCGAGGCAGAGCCGGGTCACGACGCGGCGCAGATAAGCTTCCGGCTCGTGCACCGCGGCGCGGTCCGCATCGAACCAGCGCAGAAACGCTTCTTGGACGACGTCCTCGGCGTCGGCGACCGAACCCAGCATCCGATAGGCGATGCGAATGAGTTTGGGGCGCAGCGGATCGAAACTCGCAGCTGCGTCCTGGGGCGAGGCCGTCGTCATCACGCCGCCTTCCGCTGGTCGACGGGATGCACCGCGCGAAAGCCGACCTGGACGCGGTTCCAGCCGTTGATGGCGACGATCAAGAGGGTGAGCGTCACTTGCTCCTCCGCAGTGAACTGAGCCTGCAAGGCTTGATATAGGTCGTCCGGCGCGTGCGTCTGCGGCAGCAGCGTCAAAGCTTCGGTCCAGCCCAGGGCGGCGCGTTCGCGCTCGCTATAGAGCGGCGATTCACGCCAGGCATCGAGCAGGTAAAGCCGCTCCTCGGATTCGCCCTGCTGCCGGGCTTCAGTTGTGTGCATGTGAAGGCAGCGCGCGCAGCCGTTGATCTGCGAAGTGCGTATCTTCACCAGTTCCATCAGGCTGGTTTCGAGCCCGCATTGCAGGACCGTGTTGCTGAAATCGAGCAACGCTTTCATGGCGGCAGGCGCGGCGGCGAACGGGTTCAGTCGCGGTGTCATGCTCATCTCCTCTGTTCCGGGCATGTTGCCTTCGGAAACAAAGACGAGACGAGGCGGCTTGGTGTGACACGGCCCCAAACTCGCCGAGCGCTCCTAGAGCCGGAAACCGCGGCAATGACGGCTGAATTAGTAGTGCTGCCATGCGCTTTCGGCCGGGCGGTGCGTCGTCGGTCGACGCCCTGACGGCTTTGCAAACACCCGGCCGAGCCACTATACCTGCGGGAACGGCAGGAAACGGGCGCCAAGACCCTTAAAGCAGCACCGCGAGGGGGTCCCGACCGGCCCATTGAGGAGAAAACGTCATGGCAACGGTGACTATGAAGACCCCTGCCCCGGGCGGGCTTTCCAACAAGGCGCGCGAATTGATGGAAGCCATCAATACTGACGCCGGCAAACACAATGTCTGGGTGCGTACGCAAGCCAACTCGCCGGCACAGAAACCGTGGTTCAGCGAGACGAGCGGCGAAGGCTCCGGCCAGCTCGCCACCGGCCGGGTCGCCGTCAACCAGATGAAAACCGTTCCCTATATGTGGAAGTGGAACGAGTATAACGGCTACCTCAAGCAGATTTCGGAAATCGCCAGCAAAGCCGACGTTTCGCCGATCGAATTCGCCGACCGCCAGAGCATTCTCTTGCTCAATCCCGGCTTGAACGGCCGCCTGCAGGTCACCAACACCATCCGCTGCGCCATCTCGATCTACAATCCGGGCGACGTCGCGCCGGTGCATCTGCACTCACCGAATGCCAGCCGCACCATCCTGTCCAAGAAAGGCGGCTACACCGTCGTCGAAGGCGAGAAGGTCACGGCAAATTACGGCGACCTCATTCTCACGCCGAACGGCACCTGGCACGACCACGGCAACGATTCCGGCGAGCCGGTGATCTGGATCGATACGCTCGACTGGCCGCTGATGGAATTCCTCGACGCCGCCTGGGTCGACCACAACATGCCCGGCGCCCAAGGCAACACCAACGTGCAAGCGGTCACCGTCAAGGACGGCTACTCCCGCCATCTCTACAGCCATGGCGGCATCAAGCCGGCTTTCGTCGATCATCAGCGCGGAGTCGGCCACGCGCCCGCGCCGTTGTTCCATTATCGCGGCGCCGACGTGCTGGAGATGCTGCACGCGCTGCGCCACGAGAAAGGCGACCCCTACGAGGGCATCAAGGTCGACTTCGTCAATCCGGTGACCGGCGAGCCGGTCTTCAAGACGCTGAATTACTCGGCACAGCTCCTGCGCCCCGGCGAGGAGACCGAATGGAAGCGCGAGACTGCCGGCACCTATTACGTCTGTATCGAAGGCTCGGGCACGACCGAGGTCGGCGGCAAGCGCTTCGAATGGGGCCAGAACGATCTGTTCGTGGTGCCGAACTTCCTGTGGCGGCGCCACATCAATACCGGCAAGGCCGACGCCGTGATCTATTCGGTGTCGGATGCGGCGCTGATGCGCAATATCGGCCAGTACTACGCGCAAGGCCGCGCCAAGGGCGGCGAAGTGACGGAGCTTTCTGTCCATTAATTACCTTCCTCTGGTGGGGAGGGTTGTCCGCCGTAGCGCCCAGAGCCAGCGAAGATGATTTCGCGGCGGCAGATGCACGCCAACGTTCTCGCGATGCGTCTTCGCATCCGAGGCTTGTCACGCCACTGCAAGAATGCCCTTCCCACGGCCTCCGCTAAAAAGCGTCAGTACCGCGCTTCCTGGGACGTGGCTTCATCGAGCGGCTATGCGGGGCTGCGTCGCCCGTGCGCGGAGCGATTTAAGTCTAAAGTTCCTTGCCAATGGCACGGTCGACCGAATAAGGGCCGCCGCCGCGGACCGCGATGACCAAGCATGCAGCGCCGATCAGGAGCACATACTCGTATCCGCCGCCCGCTGCATAACCCCTGGGCAGGGGCACCACCAGCAAGGCCATCAGCATCTCGATGGCGAGCGCGGCGGCGAAAAACCGCGTGACAGCCGCGAGTATGGCCGCCGAACCGGCGGCGTAGCGGATTGATGCGTCTGTTGAAGGAACTTTTGAATAGCCCTTAGGTTGTTCAAAACGGTTGTTTGGAAACAATGGAGGTGACTATGCCGATCCTATTGTGGCTTCTTGGGATTCCCATTCCGATAATTATCTTGCTTATGCTTTTGCACCATTAAATGAGCGCAGAAAAGTTTCGTTTTTGGCGTTCCTAGCTGCGCCAACCCTTCCCACACTGCCAGTCCGCGGGATTGAATTTTTGGATAAGCGAAGCGGAACCTAGAGCCACGAATTGGATTGTATATCTGGAAGGGACGCTCGGCCCCCCAGCCCCTCACCCTCAGAGCGCCCCGTCCAAAAGCCCCGCAAGGGGCTTTTTGTTTTTCAATCGAGACAGCTTTGCTCTGATCGCCACGGAGTTGTGGCGGCAAAGCGAACGTAAGTTTGAAGTGGGCGCGGACGGCGGCATCGCCATCCAGAAATGCAATCGGAGCGCGGCATGGCCGCGCTCCGATCTCCTGTCGCCGTGAGTAGCTGGCTGGCGGGGCTACGAGGCTTTGCCGCCGTTCTTCTTGCAATCAGATCTGAATTTCTTGCGGGCCTTGCCATGCAGGCCTTTGGCATTGGCCTGATCGGTGCAAGATTTCGAGATCGCTTTCTTGTCTCCCGAACTCGCGGCGGCCGGAGCAGTCGGCGCGGCCGATTGAACGGCCGGAGCCGCCGGAGCGGGAGCCGGCGTCGTGGTCTGCGCGAAAGCTGCTCCCATGCCGAGGGCGAGCGAGAGTGCAGCTGCGATGGCGTATTTCATCTTAAGAATCCTTTTTGTTGAAGCGATCCATTCCGTTGACGCGGCGATTATCAGGCGCCCTTCAGATGCTTATTGCATTCGCTGTAGTAACCGCCGCCCTTCTGAATCCATTTCAAGCCGCCATTGCCGTTATTGGCCTTGTTGGCCTTGTATTGATCGAGGCAGGTCAGCATTCTGCCCTTGCCTTCGGAATCCTTGGAATACTTGGAATCGATCGCGCTCGGGAACACGGCATTGCCGACCGCGACCGGGGCTGCGGCAGGCTTGGGCGCCGGTGCCGGAGCGGCGGCAGAGGCCGGCGCGGGCGCTGCAGCGGCGGGCGCGGCCGAAGCTTCCGAGCCGCACTGCGCCTTGCGGAAGTCATTCCATTTCTGGCCGTTGAGCGTGCCGTCCGCTTTGGCCGCTTTATACTTGGCGCTGCACTCCGCCATCGTCAGTGCATTCGCGGAGGTTGCCTGGAAGGCGATAGCCGCCAGCACCGCGGCGGCACATAAACCGACGTAACGCGTAGTCATGGCTTGTATCCTCGTGTTGTGGGGCTGACTTTGCATTTCAGGGCCGGAGAGCCGCAATTGGGCCGGCCGCGATATCTCGAGTACGCCGGAGTTTGCCACGCGGCCAAGCTGAAGGAAAGCCAGTGTCACCGCAGCGCAGCATGAAACAGCGCCTTATTTCTTCGGCGCGTGGTCGTGCTGGTGGCCGATCATGTCGCCGCAGCCGGCACGGGTGGCCCAATACTCCCAGGCGCGCCACGTTGTCGCCGAGGACGGCATGTAGCTCTCGCCCTTGCCGCGTGAGGCAATTTCGCCCTTTGACAACGGCTTCGGCTTGCCGCCCATGCGCAGGGCGTTCATCTGTACCCGCGCATTGCGCGGCAGATAGACCGACAGCCGCACCACGTCGACGATCGAGCGCCCTGCCGAAGCAAAGCCATGGCCGCGCATCAGCGCGACATTGCCCTTGCCCAGGCTTTTGGCGAGATCGCGCCCTTGCGCCATGTTTCGCACCAGGAGATCGGTATCGCCGAATTTCTTGCGGATATCCCACACCGGCACCTTGCCGCCGATGAAACTGCCGGAATGGATCACCGGCTCCAGCGGCTTGTTGATGATGCCGAAGGGCAGCGTGTCCTCGGCGTGGGCGTGAACCACCGCTATCACGTCCGGCCGCGCCTCGAAGATCGCCGCATGAATGAAACGCTCGAGATAGGGCTGCCGCTTGTCGCTGACCGGCTCCCCCTCCTGATCGAACTCGATCAGATCGTGCCGCTCGACCAATTCCGGCGCACGCGACCGCGACAGGAAGAAGCGTTTCGGATTGTCGGGGTGACGCACACTGATGTGGCCGTAGGCGTCGACCACGTCTTCATTGGAGAGGATGCGGTTGGCGACAACGAGATCGCGCAAGAGATCGTCGAGTTGGCTCATGTCGGTGGTCCCATGTGAAAGAAAAATCGAGCGGCGGCGGCCGGCAGATCACCCGTAGGTCGGCACGAACAGATCGTCGACTTTCACCGGCCCGGCGATCAAGCCCAAATCCTGCTGATATTGCACCAGCGCCTCCAGCGTCTGCCGGTTCGGCTCAAGTCCGTAGGGCCACGGATCGCCGTTGAACACCTCCCAGATGTCGTCGATCTCGCGCATCAAGAACGGCGTCATATAGCGCACCGCGCGCAGGTTGAAGAGCTTTTCAAGGGCGATCCGCTTCGATTTCACGAAGGCGTCGTAGAGGCTCGTGGCGACGAACGGATAGCGCTCGTATACGCTCTTCTTGATCGCAACCAGATGCATGATCGGATAGATCTTCTTGCGCTTATAGAGATCGATGTCGCGCGCGACGTAGTCGGGAAACAGCCGCACGATGTCGGGATTGCTGCGGATTTCCTCGGGCAGGCTCGTACCCAACGTCGCGTCGATCTCGCCGTCGGCGAGGAGCTGGCCCAGCGTCTTCTTGGTCTTGTTGTTCTCGATCGAGACATTATTCAGGAGCGGCAGTACCGTCGGGCTGCCATGCGAGCCCGCGGTATTCATCGCGCTTTGCACCCAGCGGACCTTCGACAGGTCGACGCCGAATTCGTTCTTGAGCATGCCGTTGATAAAGATAGCCGCCGTCATCGTGTAGAGCGGCACACCGATCCGCTTGCCGGCGAGGTCCTTCGGCGACTTGATGCCGGATTTGCGATTGATGGCGATAAAGCCGAGGCGGAATGCGATCGAGGGAAATACCGGAATGGCGACGAACGGACACTCTTTGCGGGCGAAACGCTGCGTGAATTCCGAGCTTGAATATTCCGCGACGTCGAATTCCTCGCCGCCGGACATGCGATCGAAGATTGGCCGCGGCTGATCGATGGCGATGAAATTCAGATCGATGCCGTCCGGCTGCACCTCGCCGGTATAGAGCGACTGCATCCGATCGTAGAGGCCGCAAGCAAACGACAACTGCAACTTGGGCATGAGCGCGCTGTCCTCCCCGTTATTTTTCTACGGCGTTACGGTTAGCACGCTCGTATTCGGGCAGGAAGGCCGGCAAGCCGCGTCGAATCGCATGCCGCTCAATGCAGCTCCTTGCGCAAAATCTTGCCGATATTGCTCTTCGGCAATTCGTCGCGAAACTCGATGATGGTGGGGCGTTTATAGCCGGCGAGACGATCGTGCAGGAATTTGTCGAGATCGGCCTTGGTCAGCGCGGGATCGCGCTTGACGACGAACAGCTTGACCGCTTGGCCGGTGCGCAAATCGGGCACGCCGATCACGGCCGCTTCCAGAACGCCGTGGTCGAGCATGGCGACGTCTTCGACCTCGTTGGGAAACACCTTGAAGCCGGAAACGTTGATCATGTCCTTCTTGCGGTCGAGCAGACGGAGGAATCCGTCGGTATCAAAAGCGCCGATATCGCCGGTCTTGAGCCAGCCGTCGGAGGTGAGGACATGCGCCGTCTCGGCGGGCCGCTGCCAATAGCCCAGCATCACCTGCGGGCCGCGCACCCATACTTCGCCCGCCTCCCCGACCGCGAGCACGTTGCCGGCGTCGTCGCGGATACTGACTTCGGTCGACGGCACCGGCAGACCGACGGTGCCCTGCTTGGGCGCGAGGAACGGATTGATGCAAACGACCGGCGAGGCTTCGGTCAGGCCGTAACCCTCGACCAACTCGCTGCCGGTGATCTCGCGCCAGCGCCGCGCCACCTCGCTCTGCACCGCAGCGCCGCCACCGACCGCAACGCGCAGCGCGGCAAAATCCAATTCGGCGAAATCCGGCGTGTTGACCAGCGCATTGAACAGCGTGTTGACGCCCGACATCCAGGTGATCCTGGCGTGGCGTATGGTGCGAATGAGACGGTGCAGATCGCGCGGATCGGGGATGAGAAAATTCAAGCCGCCGAGAAGCGTAAAGCTCAACAGGTTCGCGGTCAGGGAGAAGATGTGATAGAGCGGCAACGGAGTAAGCACGCGCTCGGTTTCGAGACGAACGCCGGCTCCGATCCAGGCCAGGCACTGCAACGTATTGGCGATCAGATTGCGGTGCGTGAGCATCGCGCCCTTGGGAATGCCGGTGGTGCCTCCGGTGTATTGCAGCAATGCCACGTCGCCGGGCCGCACGGCGGCATCCTGGTAGCACTCGCTTGGCGGCCGATCGCAGGCGTCCTGCAGCATCGTGAATGTTTCGAAGTGCCAGGCCGGCACCGCGCGCGCGATATAGGAGTTGGCGAAATTGAACGCCCAGCGCTTGAGCGTCGGCACGAAATCGCCGAGCCGCGCCACCACCACGTGGCGGATTTTGGTGGAGGCGAGGACTTCCTCCAGCTTATGGGCGAAGTTCTCCATGATCACGATGACGACGGTGCCGGAATCGGCAAGCTGCTCCTGCAATTCGCGCGGCGTATAGAGCGGATTGACGTTGACCGCCGTCATGCCGGCGCGCAACGCGCCGAGAAAGGCCACCGGGTACGCCAGCATGTTCGGCAACATGATGGCGACGCGGTCGCCCGGACGGCAATTCGCCTCCTCGACCAGGAAGGCCGCAAAATCGCGGCTGGCGCGGTCCCACTCAGCATAGGTCATCTGCGCGCTTAGGCATTCGAAGGCCGGACGCTCGGCATGCTGCCGGCAGGCCTCGATCAGCATCGCCGGCAACGACGGATAGGCGTCGGCATCGATGGTGGCGGGCACGCCAGCCGGATAAGAAGCGAGCCAGATGGGCTCTTGCCCTTTGCCGTTCGTGGGCGCGATCTCGCTCTGTATTCCGAGCGTCATACAATCCCCGGCTGCTGAACCATCAGGCCATTCCGCGGCATCATGGTTGATTCTATCATCGAACGCCTATGGCATAATATCTCGCAACCCGCGCCAAAGAGTGAAATGAAACCAGAGGGAGGTTGGTATGCTGCAGCGCAGACTGTTGGGCCTTGTCGTCGCCTTATGCTTGGCCGCGCCGTTCCGGGCGTCGGCCGAAGACATCCTCGTCACCCAGTACAAAGCCGATCCCTCGGGCGCGCCGTTCGCGGTGGCGATGGCCAAAGGCTTCTTCAAGCAGGCCGGAATCGACATCACCGACGTCATTTCCGGCGCCGGCGGCGGCGCCTCGGTCCGCGCCGCGATGGCGACCTCGCTTGGCTATGGCGACGTCTCTCCCGCACCGGTGCTCGCGGCGATCGATCAAGGTCAGGACCTGCGGATCGTCAATATCGGCTCGCGGCTGCTCGACCTCAATATCGTCGTCATGCCGAATTCGCCGATCAAGTCGATCAGCGATCTTAAGGGCAAGAAATTCAGCATCAGCGAGCCGAAATCGCTTGGCGAGATGACGGCCGTGCTGGTCCTGGAGAAGGCCGGATTAAAGCCGGAGGACATGCAGCGCGTGGTGTTCGGCAGCCTGCCCGGCGCAGTGACGGCGGTGGAAACCGGCGCCGCCGACGTCACCGCCATTCCGACAGTCCTGTTCCGCCTAAAGGACGGCGCCAGCAAATACCGGGTCATCCTCGGGCCGCAGGACATGCCGCATTTGCCGCCCGCCATCGGCATCGCCACCGGCGATTTGATGCGCAACCACCCGGACAAATTGCGCGCATTGCTTGCCGGCCGGCGCGATGGCGTGAAATACATCTACGAGCACACCGATGACGCCATCCAGATTCTGTCGAAACTTTACGCGCCGCTGCCGTCCGATCAGGTGGCCGCGATGGTTCATGAACTGATCGCCGCCAAGTTCTGGAGCGAAGGCAAGATGGAGATGGATCTGCTGCAGACGACCGAGCGGGCCATGAAATATGTCGGCATGATCGACAAGCCGCTCGATCTCGACAAGATGGTCGACACGTCGTTCCTGCCCAGCGATCAGAAGTAAGGCAGTGCGCGGCTACGTTCATGCGCAATTCGCCGGCGTGACGCGGGTCTATCCCGGCGCCGGCGGCCACACGCCAGTGCACGCGCTCGGTCCGATCGACCTCGCTCTCCACAAGGGCGAGTTCTTCGCGGTGGTCGGGCCGTCGGGCTGCGGCAAGTCCACCTTCCTCGAGGTGCTGGCCGGCCTGCAGCAGCCGACCGCCGGCACGGTGACATTCGAAGGCCGCGCCGTCGGCGGCGAGGTTCCCGACGGCGTCGGCGTCGTTTTCCAGGAAGACGCCAGCTTTCCCTGGCTGACGGTGTGGGACAACGCCGCCTTCGGTCTGCAGCGCCGGGGTACGGCGCCGTCGGAAGTGCGGCGCCGGGTCGACGACGCGCTGGCATTCATGGGCTTGAAGGATTTTGCCAAGGCCTATCCGTCGCAGCTGTCCGGCGGCATGCGCCAGCGGGTCTGCATCGCGCGCACGCTGGTGCTGCAGCCGCGTCTTATTCTGCTGGACGAGCCGTTCGGGGCGCTCGACGCGCAGACCCGGCTCTTGATGGGCGACGAGGTTCTGCGACTCTGGCGCACCACCGGCGCGACGGTGCTGCTGATCACCCATGCGCTCGACGAGGCGGCCATGCTGGCCGACCGCGTCGGCGCCATGTCGGCCCGGCCCGGCCGCTTCATCGACGTCATCGAAACCGGCTGGCCGCGCGAGCGCGATTCGACGATCGTCGCTGAACCGACATTCGGTGAAATCACCGGGCGGCTCTGGGAGCGGCTGCGCGGCAAATCGCTGAAAGCGCTGGGCCATGCCGATCTGCCGGCTGCGGCATTGGCGGCGGAATGACGCGCGCCGGCTTGATCAGGCTTCTCGTCATCGTTGCGATGATCGGCGCACTCGAACTGGCGTGCCGGCTTAATTTCATCGACCATCGCGTGATAATCCCGCCGTCGGAAATGACGACCGCGCTTATCGCCATGCTGGCGTCGGGACAACTCAACGACGACATCGTGCGTACATTGGGCGTCATTACGGTCGCGGTCACGCTGTCGGTCGTATTCGGCTTCGCGCTCGGCCTTCTTATTCATGCACTGCCGCGGCTGCGGATGGCGCTCGATCCGTTTTTCGCCACCTATTACGCCGTCCCGGTCTTTATCTTCTATCCGGTCATGATCGCGATTTTCGGCCTGTCGCTCATTCCTATCGTGCTCATGGGGATCGCCACCGCGATCGTGGCGATGATCATCGCCACGCTGAACGGCCTTGATCGTATCCCGCGCGTGCTGACCAAGGTTGCCCGCGTGCATCGCATGGGCCGACTCTCGACCGCGCTGCGATTGCAGCTCCCGGCGGCGGCGCCTTACCTTTTCACCGGCGTCAAGCTGTCGGTGAGCTATGCTTTCATCGCCGTGATCGCCGCTGAGTTTATACTGGCGCCGGCCGGTCTCGGCCGTGCCATCGCCAACGCCTATGCCGATTTCGACAATCGTCGCATGTATGCGCTGATGCTGTTTGTGCTGGTGATCGCGACCGTGGTCAACGCCGGCCTGCACGCCTGGGATTTGCGCTGGGCAAGGCGTCGCGGCGCGAGGCCGTCATGAGTGCAACGCGGCGCGCGCTGGACACGACACTCATTATCATCGCCATCGTGTTGCTCTGGCAGGGTCTGGCGCAATGGGTTGGCGACACAGCCCTGCCCGGACCGGCTCCGACCTTCATTTATTTGGCTCACTTCGTTCCGACCGCGCGGTTTGCCGAGAACGCGGCAGCCACCGCCATCGCATTCGCCCTGGCGCTGCTGCTGGCCTACGGGCTCGGCCTCGCCATCGGCGTCTGGATGGGCGCGCAGCGGCTGTCGGGAGAGGTCGGCGAGCCGATCCTGATCACGCTCTATTCATTGCCGAAGATCACGCTCTACCCGGTGATTCTGCTTATTTTCGGCCTCACGCTATCCGGCAAAGTGGTGTTCGGAGCGATCCACGGCGTGCTGCCGGTGGCGCTCCTCACCATGGCGGCGATCCGCAATATCCCGATGGTTTATCTGAAGGCTGCGCGGACGCTGCGGCTGTCGTCGTGGCAAACGATCTGGAACGTGCTGTTGCCGGCGACCATCCCGGAAGTCCTTGCCGGATTGCGCATCGGCTTCACCGTCACGCTGCTCGGCGTGCTGCTCGCCGAAATGTTCGCCTCGAAGGACGGTCTGGGATTCCTCATCATCAATGCGATGACGCTTCTGCAAACCAAGGAGATGATCAGCATCGCGGTGGTGCTGTTCGCTTTCGCCGCGGTCGCCAATGCGATCCTGTTGTGGATCGAGCACCGGCTGCATCGGAGGGCTTAGCTTTTCGCGTGACCCAACGCGCAGGCGTGATCCTGCAATTCCTCGCCGCCGGCGTTGTCGCCGTGGGCCGGATCGGCCTGATCGTCAAGGATGACGAAGCCGGCAGCGTGATGGGCGTACTGCATGCCGACGACCACCAAGGAGTGGTGGCCCATATCCGCGTGCGCTCCGGGAACGCCCCAGGCCAGGAGCTTGAAGGGATTGTGTCCGGCGAGCGCCGCCCCGCTCACGCGCACGGCGCGGTAGCGATGACCGGCGAGCAAAACAGGCAGCGGCCGCCAGCGCCGGCCGATTTCGGACCGCTCGCGCCGCAGCTCATCGCGAATATCGGCGCGAACGCAGTCGATGTGGATGTGCAGCTGGTTTTGCGACCGCGCCAATTCGGAGTTGATAGCCAGGCTTAGCGTGTCGCGCGGCATGGCGTGCCCAAGCGCCTTTTCGACCAAGCGCCGGGCGCGCCACGCTTCGGCGAAATAGTTGGTGGCGCTCGGCGCCAGCAACGCGCTGCTTTCGATACCGCTGATTTTCTTGGTCGATATCAGCAAGAACTGCGTCGCTCCCCTGATATCTTTGAGAACCGCAAAACCTCCGGTGAGGCCGCTCTCGAGATCGACCTCAGCGCACGGCTTCGGATCGGCATGCTGCTGTTCGTTCGGCACGCACTGGCCGTGCACAATATTCCACAGCGCATTCGGGTCCGCTTGTACGGGGACGGCGCGAACGAAATACGCGATCAATAATCCCGCCGCAGCGACAACCCATCGCATGCTCGCTTTGGCCGGCATGACGCATGCCCCTATTTCGCCGCAACGTATTTCTCCAGCGTCATCGGATTGCCTTTGTGCGCCGGCTCGCGTATCTCGACGCCGGCAAAGCGGCTCGCCTCGGTGAACCATTGCCCGCGCGCCGGCAATTGCCAGCGGCGCTTACCGGCGACAGAAGCGTCCCAGCGCACCGGCTCGTCCTCGATATCCATGCATTGATAGTGGGTGTTGAACAATTCGATGCGATGGCCGTCGGGATCGCGCATGTAGACGAACAGCGCCAGACCCGGCCCATGCCGCCCCGGGCCATATTCGATGTTCTCGGCGAAACCCAATTCGGAAGCGAGATCGCAGACGTAGAAGAAGTGATACGATTCCGGAATGCTGAACGCAGCATGATGCAGCCGCGGACCGGCGCCGGGCGCAAAGACGATGTCGTGCGGATTGCCCTTGCGCTGCAGGAAAACGAACAGGGGCTCGTCGCTGCCATCGGGCGAGATGTATTCCGAGAGCCGGAAGCCCAGGCCCATGTAGAATTCCAATTGCCGCTGCACATCCGGCACCAAAATCTGGAAGTGATCGATGCGTTGCGGCACGGCGCCGCCATGGCGTCCGAAATCCATCAGGAGCCGCGGCTTGGTCGTCATGGTAGCGCAGAATTCAAGCGGCACGCCGCCCGGATCGCTGACATGCAGCGTCTTGCCCTGGTAAGGCCGCTCCACCCATTGCGCCGGCAATCCGGCCTTCTCGAAATAGTGCTTCGCCTTTGCGAGATCCTCCTCGGTGAAGCAACGCATGCCAACGCGTTCGGCTTCCGCCACGCTCGCACGCTTGAGTACCAACGAGTGATGGCACGCCTCGGCGACCCCGCGCAGGTAGATCGTGTCCTTGTCCTCGTCGCTGACGATCAAGCCGATCAGATCGACATAAAAGGCGCGGCTCTTCGCCAAATCCTTGACGTGCAGCACCGCGTGACTGGCGCGCGTGATATTGAACGGCGGGTTGTAGTTGGGCTTGGGAATGCTCACGAAGTGACTCCAATCGTGCGGATCTGGTGGTGCCTTATAGTAGCAAACCGGGAAGAGCGGGGGGAGTAAAGTGCGCGATGACCGTGAGCCGACGAATGGCTACGAGCCGCCCAGAGAATTGGCGACGCGCTGAAATATCAGAAATGCGAGCACGATGAACAGCACCGTAGCCCGAAATGAGTTAACGGGTCCGGCCTTCTGCCGGCCCGATGACAGGCTCCGCAAATCCGGAGCAGATCCCGGATTGCGCGGGGCGCAATCCGGGCTGCAAGGCATTATTCTTGGTTCTGCGCGAAGAGCTGCTTGCCCATGGTGTTGAACCGCGCTTTCTGATCGTCGCTGAGGGAATTGTAGAAATCCGCCAGCGCGGGCTGCACACTCTCAACCGCTTGGAGCATGGCTTTCAGCCGATTGCCGATGGCGGCGAGACGGTCCGGCGGCGTCGGCGGCACCTCGGTCGGACACGCGGCTTTGATGGTGTCCGCGCCCTGCGACAACGCCGACTTCAACGCATCGAGGTTGGCGCGCTGCGCGTCGTTCGGATGCACGGTGCTATCGATCTGGTCGGTCGGCCACGCCATCACGTTGGCGTTGCACTGCGCCTGCACGCTGGGCGTGCCTGCGTTGTCATTGGTCGCGTTTTTCGGCGCGGGCGGAGCGATAGCGTTGAACCGCGCCTTCTGCTCGTCGGAGAGCGAGTCGTAGAACTTCGTCAGCGGCGGGCTGATGATGTTCACCGCGTCGACCAGCGCTTGCAACCGTTGGTGCATTTGGTCGAGACGCGTAGTCGGCGTGAATGCAACGCTGGTTGGGCAGTGTATTTTGATCTGGTGACTTGCTTCCACGATGGCGTTGCCGAGATCATCGAGCAACGCGGTTTGCTGCGGGTTCGGCTGCACGGCGCTCTGGATTTGATCGATCGGCCAGCCGGTAACCTCGGCGGCCTCATCGTCGCAGCTTTGCGCCATGCCCTGAGCGAGCGTCGCCATGCGCTGCCGGCGCTTGCGGTCCCGCGACGTATTGATCGTAGCTATAAGGAGAGAAAATGGCCTCATAGATGTCGCCGTAGCCATAGGCCCAGAACGGGTCGACATATTCATAGTCGTCGGGCCACAGCGCGTAATAGAAGAAGTCGCCGTACGCATAAGGCCAGAACAGCGGACCGATCCAGCCAAGATGACGGTAGGGATGCCAGCCATGGCGCCACCAGTCATGGCCAGCAAACGAACGAAACGCGGCGTTTTGCGCAAAATTCCGACGCCGGTCCGCAAAACCTCTCGGATCGGCCGCGTTGGCAAGCGGCCGCACACGCGCATTTGTTAGTGCGTTGTTCGTGGCGTTCAGTACGTGCTTTAGTTGTTCTTTAGTTTTCGCGTGCCGGCTGTATTGGGGCCATGCCGATTATGATCATGCGCGAATTGCGAAGCGGCATTGGTCTTCACCGAAGAGTTCACAGCATGTCGTCCGTGGAGCCCGGGAGGCGCGAAATTGTGGTGCGTGGCGCCGTGCACGAGCTGAGATTCATGGGCGAGGTTGGAATTGTGGCGAGTGACGGTGAAATTACGGTGCGCGAGATTAGGGCGCACGACGTTGATGTTAGGCCGCGCCGTATTGATATGTAACCCAGCCGGTCGCCCGCCGCCCCCCCGGCTGGACGGCCGCCACCAGCGGGATGGCCGCCGCCCGCAGGATGTCCCCCTCCTGCCGGTTTCGCCGCCAGCGCCATGCCGGCGCTCAAGCAGAGTGCCAAACCGATAAGACTCCAAGAGCAGTCCGAATACTCGCCGGCCACCAAATGTCTTTCGCAATCTTTTGCATTGAAGTTTCCTCCAATGCGTGTCGAACGCCTTGTATCGCCCCTCCGTTCCATATCTCCGCCACTGTGATACGCGCCCGGGTGACGCACACCCTACCGCAACTTCCCTGTGCCGCCCCATGAACTAACCGTAATGGAACCGTCTCGGCCGCCAAATGTTCGATTGCTGCGGGTTGTCGCGTTTTGGCGTCGGGGCAAATGCGGACTTTCCCATGGGACCGACCGACATGCGCATAGGTCATCTTGTTCTCGTGGTGGCCTTGACTACAAGCCTCACCGCTTGCGGCCAAGGACCCAAAGGCGATCCCGGCCCCCAGGGGCCCGCCGGGCCGAAAGGCGACCCCGGTGCGCGCGGCCCCGCGGGACCCGCGGGTCCTGCCGGCCCGCCCGGACCCCAGGGTTCGCAGGGACCGCCGAGCCCTACCGTTCGGATGGTGCGCTCAACTTGCTTGACCTCGGGCAATTGCGCGATCGGCTGCCGCGAGAACGAAGTGCTGGTGATGGCCTACTGCGGCCCGGCACGAAATCCGGCGACATTTGTCGGCGAACGGCAGGCGACCTGCGGCGTCGAGGCGACAACAGCCAACGCCCCCGCCGTCGCCGTCTGCGTCGAGGCGCCACCGCCATAAAGGCATAAATTGATTTCGACAGGCCCATTGAGTTGGCTGCGAAACTCGTCAAGATCGTGAGTGCTCTAGTGGGTCAGCGGTCCAGGTGAAGGGTTTGGGATCATGGTTGGTCTCTGCGACGAAGCGGTTGATAGCAACTTGAAGATCGACCACGCCCCGGAAGACACCGCGCTTGAGCCGCTGCTTGGCAAGTTTGGCGAAGAATCCTTCGACTGCATTGAGCCACGAGCACGAGGTCGGTGTGAAGTGGAAAGCGAAGCGCGGGTGGCGGGCGAGCCATTGAGCTACCTTCGGATGCTTGTGGGCAGCATAATTGTCGAGGATCACGTGCACGGTCTTTCGAGCCGGCACCTGCGCCTCAATGGCATTGAGGAAGCGAATGAACTCCTGGTGACGATGGCGCTGCATACATCGGCCAATAACCTTGCCTTCCAGCACGTCGAGAGCTGCGAACAGCGTCGTTGTGCCGTGGCGCTTGTAGTCATGGGTCATGGTGCCGGCTCGGCCTCGCTTCATCGGCAGGCCAGGCTGGGTTCGGTCGAGGGCCTGGATTTGCGACTTTTCGTCGACCGCGAGGACGATGGCATGGGCGGGCGGATCGACATACAGCCCGACAACATCACGCAGTTTATCGATGAACTTCGGGTCTTTGGAGAGCTTGAACTGCCGAACCCGGTGCGGTTGGAGACCATGCGCGCGCCAGATGCGTTGGACGGAACTTGCGCTGATGCCGGCTGCTTTCGCCATCAAGGCGGCGGTCCAGTGGGTCGTCTCGGTGGGCGGCTCGGTTCGGGTGAGCATCACGACACGTTCAGCAATATCCGGTCCAAGGGGCGGGATACGCGAGGGGCGTGTCTTGTCACGCAGCAAGCCGCCGTAACCTTCCTGCATGAAGCGTTCCTGCCAACGCCAGACACAGGTCTTCGATTTGCCGGTCTGACGCATGATCTCGTTGGTGCCGACGCCGTCCGCGCTCAACAGCACGATCTCGGCACGCCAGACATGCTTATGCGGCGCGTTGCGATTTCTCGCGAGCGCAGCCAGACGGCGACGATCAGCAGCCTTGAGGGCGATGGATATTCCGGTTCGCATGCGCCAAACTCGCACAGGTCGAGTCCGTCGGGAATCCCATCCGGGATTCAAATGTCAGAATTGATCCACTAAATTAGGACGTATCCGGACGCGGTAACGCCCCATTTATGAGATCAGTCAGGACATTGAGTTCCCGGCGCCTCATCGCTTATGCGATCGGCGCCGCAGTATTGATCGCGGTTGTTGTCGCGGCGTTGAGCTATTTCCGCCGCCCGGCGGCCGTTGCGAGCGCGCCAGCGCCTATCCCCGTCACCGCCGCATTGGCGGAGCGCCAAGATATGCCGGAGATCGTCAACGCCATCGGCACTGTCCAATCGATCGATAACGTCTCTCTACAGGCTCAGGTCAATGGCCCGATCGTCAAGGTTGAGTTCACGCCGGGTCAGGACGTGAAGCAGGGTCAGGAGTTGTTTCTTATCGACCCGCGTCCCTATCAAGCAGCCCTCGACGTCCAGCAAGCGCAGTTGTCTCACGACGAGGGCGTGCTGGCGGAGGCACAGGTCGATCTCACGCGTTATCAGATTCTGGCGCAGCAGAACTCGATCGCCAAGCAGCAGGCCGAAGATCAGGTCTATGTCGTCCAGCAAGATAAGGGCACAGTTTCGCTCGATCAGGCCAATGTCGAGACCGCGCAGCTTAATCTTGCCTATTGTCACGTGCTTGCACCAATTACCGGGCGGGCCGGGGCCTTGTTGGTCGATCTCGGCAATCTGGTCGGTCCAAATGCGAGCCAGGGATCGTCGAGCGGCGCTTCGACCACCGGCGGCAGCCAGACGACGGCCAGCGCAATGGTGATGATCGCGCAAATTAAGCCGATCTATGTGAGCTTTAATGTCCCGCAGATTTTTCTCGATAAGATCAAACACAACCAGGCCGCGGCGCCGTTGGAAGTAGATGCCTATTCGCAAGCTGGAAAACTGATCGAAAAAGGTAAGATCAGCCTCATCGACAACCAGATCAACACCACGACCGGCACCGTGCTGCTGCAGGCCACTTTCGCCAATGCCGACGCGGCCCTTTGGCCGGGAGAATTTGTGCGGGTCCGGCTGACGATAACGATTCGCAAGAATGTCGCGACTGTGCCGCAAGCGGCGGTCATGGCTGGCCCGAACGGCTCCTACGTCTATGTCATCAATTCTGACAACGCCGTTCGTCGCGTCGACGTCCAAGTCATCGATCGTCAGGACGGTATAGCGGTCATCGCCAAGGGCCTCTCCGGCACCGAACGAGTCGTGACCGACGGGCAATACCGACTCGACAACAACAGCAAGGTCGCGGTGCGGCAGACTACCGAACCAATACCGACTGCCGAGGTCAGTAACGAATGAATATTTCCGAAATCTTCATTCGCCGGCCGATTGCCACGACCCTGCTTATGACCGGGGTCCTTCTTTTTGGATTCTTTTGTTACGAGCTGCTGCCAGTTGCTGCGCTGCCCAATGTTGATTTCCCGACCATTGTGGTTACGGCGCAGTTTCCGGGCGCGAGCCCCACCACCATGGCAGAGACCGTTGCGACGCCGCTGGAGAACGAGTTCACCCAGATTCCCGGCGTGGCGCAGATGACCTCGACCAGTGGGCTCGGGCAGACCACGATCACGCTGCAGTTCGATTTGACTGTGGACATCAATGGCGCCGCCAGCCAGGTGCAGCAGGAAATCAACGCTGCGGGCGGCCTGTTGCCGAAGACCATGCCGACGCCGCCAACGTATCGCGAGACCAATCCTGCGGATCGGCCAATTCTCATTTACGCGGTCCATTCCGATGCGATGCCGACTTATCAGCTCGATACCTACGCCAACACCGTGTTGGCGCAGTCGCTTTCGACAATAAACGGAGTTGGCCAGGTATCGATCGGCGGCGAGCAGCAACCCGCCGTGGCCGTCCAGGTTGATCCCGAGGCTCTTGCTTCGCGGGGGCTTGGCCTCGGCCAAATCGAAACTGCTCTCACCACCGCCACCCTGGAGGCGCCAAAAGGCGCACTCGAAGGACCGCAACAGCAGTTTACGCTCAGCACCAACGATCAGCTTTCGCAGCCCGATCAATTCGGCGAGGTGATCGTCGCCTACCAAAACGGCGCACCGGTGAAGCTGAAAGATATCGCAGAAATCGTCAATTCCGCGCAATCCCCATTCAGCGGCGCGTGGTACGACCGCAAATCCGCCGAATTATTGCTGATCTTCCGGGCCGCCGGCGCCAATACGGTTCAAGTCGTCGACGACGTCAAGGCGCGATTGCCGCAACTCGAACAATCGATTCCGCCTTCCGTTCATGTCGATTTGCTCAGTGACCGCTCGCAGGACATCCGCGCATCCGTATCCGACGTAGAAACCACCCTGGTCATCACCGTGATCCTGGTGGTGCTGATCATATTTGCGTTTCTGCGCAAGGTTTGGGCAACCGCCATTCCCAGCGTGACGGTGCCGCTATCCATCATAGCCACGTTCGGGGTGATGTACCTTTTCGGCTACAGCCTCGACAATTTATCCTTGATGGCGCTCACCATCGCCGTGGGCTTCGTTGTTGATGACGCCATCGTCATGATCGAGAACATCGTCCGTTACATTGAGGCCGGCGACAACGCGTTCGATGCCGCGCTCAAAGGCGCCGGCCAGATCGGTTTCACGATTATTTCGATCACTTTTTCCTTGATCGCCGTGTTCATCCCGTTGCTCTTCATGTCCGGGATCGTCGGCCGGCTGTTCCACGAGTTCGCCATGACAGTGAGCATTGCTGTTGTGGCGTCCGCCTTTATCGCACTCACTCTGACGCCGATGATGTGCTCGCTGTTCCTCAGCCGCGAGAGCGATCAGCCGAAAGGACGCATTAATCGTGCCTTCGAAAGTTTTTTCGATTGGATGCTGGCCGAGTACGATCGTGGCTTGAAGTGGGTATTTCAGCATCAATTGAGCATGCTGCTGCTGACGCTGATCCCTCGTCGTGGTCACGGGTTACCTCTATTACGTCATTCCAAAGGGATTTCTTCCGGAGCAGGATACCGGCTTTCTCTTTGGCGCAACTCGAAGCTCGGCAGGATGAGGTCCTTTCCGGCGATGACGAAGCTCCAGGACCAAATCGCCGCGATCGTTCTCCAAGATCCCGCCGTTTCCGGCATGGTCAGTTTCGCGGGCTCTACCGGCGGCAATTCGAGCGAGAACACCGCCCGAATGTTCATTCAGCTCAAGCCGTTCGGGCGGCGCGCCGGCATCGAAGAGGTCATGAGCAGGTTACGACCCAAGGTAGCTCAAGTGATCGGTGCGCGATTTTATATGCAAGCCGCTCAGGACATAACGGTCGGCGGACGTCTGGAACAGGCGCAATATCAGTACACCCTGACCGACACCGAACTCCGACGAGCTCAATCATTGGGCGCCGATTTTGCTGTCGAAGATGCAATCAATGAAGATTCTGGCCGACGTCGCCTCCGACCAGCAGATCGCTGCGCCGGAAATCGACGTGGAGGTCGATCGAGACGCGGCGTCGACTTACGGCGTGACACTATCCGCGGTCGACACCGCGCTCTATGCGGCCTTTGGCCAGCAGCAAGTGACCACGATTTATCTTCCGACGCAGCAACAGAAAGTACTGCTGGAAGTCCAGCCGAAATTCCAGACCCAACAGACCGACCTCTCGCAGATTTATGTCGCGGGCACCAGCAGCACCGGCACCACCACGCAGGTACAGCTGTCGGCAGTCGCGCATTACACCGACAAAGTCGTGCCATTGACGATCAATCACCAAGGCGTTTTTCCCTCTGTCACATTATCATTTAATCTCGCGGGAAACGCCGCGTTGAGCCAGGCCGTCGAGGCAATTTCTGCGCTCAATTCTCAGCTTCATACGCCGGGCACTCTGCTCGGTTCGTTCCAGGGTACGGCGCAGGCGTTTCAGGCATCGCTGAGTTCAACACCGCTGCTGACGCTGGCGGCCATCGTCGTCATCTATGTCATTCTGGGGATGCTTTACGAGAGCTTCATCCACCCGATAACGATTCTATCGTCGCTGCCGTCGGCCGGCGTCGGTGCGCTGTTGATGCTGATGCTGTTCGGCTACGATCTGACGCTGATCGCGTTCGTCGGGATTATTCTGCTTGATCGGCATCGTGAAGAAGAACGCGATCATGATGATCGATTTCGCACTTGAGGCCGAACGCGACGAGGGAAAAAGCCCGCTGGAGTCGATCCATCAAGCCTGCCTGCTGCGGTTTCGGCCGATCATGATGACGACCATGTGCGCATTGATTGCCGGCCTGCCGCTTGCAATCGGCCAAGGCGCGGGCTCGGACCTGCGGCGGCCGCTAGGTATCGCGATTGTGGGAGGCCTTCTCGTCTCGCAGTCGCTGACGCTCTATACCACCCCGATCATTTATCTCTATCTCGACAGATTGAGCCATTGGCTTGGAGGCGATACCGCCGTGACGGGCGGCGACCCGACGGCCACGCCATCACCCGCAGCCCGATCCATTGTTCGACAATTCCGGCGCCAATAGGCGGTACCCGCTACCCTGAAACATTCACCAGGTCCGGCAACCGTTTCGCTGGCGGGAACTGTCGCCCGAATATCACAATGAAGCCAATTACGCGGCGCAGGGCGTCTCCGCTTGCCGTTGATATTCACCCATGCGTCGGGCATGGTTATAGTTAACGGCATCGCTGGGGGATCAAGCGGAGGCGAGCGCGGCGCAATTTTGCCCCGCTGGTTACGGTCCAGCGGGGCGTGTGCTGCGTTGCTCCGGTTATGCAGCCGGTTGCGTTTTTGGGGCTTACAGCAACGGCTTTGTGGCGATGCTCGCGCTGGCCCATGCTGTTGTGCAGCGGGGTAGTTGGGTGCGTCGCAGAGCTTATTCATCTCCGCGAGCCTGCAGCCAGGCGCTTGCAGCCGGCGTTGCGTCATTCGTCGTGGGATTAGCGCTTGCCGGCTGTACGGTCGGGCCTGATTATTCTCGCGAGCCGGCGCCGGTGCCTACCGAATTCAAGGAGCTCAAGGGCTGGAAACTCGCCCATCCGAGCGACAACCTCGATCGCGGCGATTGGTGGACGATCTATCGCGATCGCGGCCTCGATACGCTTTTGCCGCAGGTCGAGATTTCCAATCAGACGGTCGCGGCCGATGCGGCGGCCTACGAAGAGGCGCGCGCCATCATTCGCGAGGGGCAAGCCGCACTGTTTCCGGTCGCGACCGCAAGTTACAGCGCAACGCGTACGCGGACCGGCGCGCTCGCCGGAACTACCGGCGGCAGTGCAGTCGGCGTCGGGTTGAGGACTCGGTATACGACGCAATACAGCGCGCCGATCAGCGGCAATTGGGATATCGACGTCTGGGGCAAATTGCGCCGCCAGGTCGAAAGCGACACCGCTGCCGCGCAAGCAAGCGCCGCTGATCTCGATAATGCCAAGCTCTCGCAGCAGGCGATGCTTGCCACCGCCTATTTCAATCTGCGCGCCTCGGATTCGCTGATCGATCTGCTGGAGCGCACGATCGCGGAATATAAGAAGACCTACGACATCGTGAATAACCAGTTCAAAGCCGGTTATTCGGTCACGGCGGGCGACGTGGCGACCGCCGATGCCAATATTCGCACCACGGAGGCGCAGCTTGCAACTGCGCGCTCGTCACGCGCGCAATTCGAGCATGCCATCGCCGTATTGATCGGCAGGCCTCCCGCCGAACTCAGCATCGCGCCGCGCGATCTTGGCGGCGGCATTCCGAGAACGCCGATAATCGTGCCATCGACGCTGCTTGGAACGGCGTCCCGACATCGCCGCCTCGGAGCGCACCATGCAGGAACAGAACGCGCTGATCGGCGTCGCCGAGGCGGCGTATTTTCCGGATATTTCGCTCTCAAGCATGATCCAGTATATCGGCCCGATCCCGCTGCCGTTTTCCGCCGCGCGTTCGATCGGATCGATCGCCGCCAGCCGGCACGCAAACCTTGTTCAACGGCGGCTTGACCGCGGCGCAGGTCGACGCCGCGCGCGCGGTTTATTGGCAGAGCGTGGCGAACTACCGGCAGACCGTGCTCACGGCCTTTCAGCAGGTCGAAGACCAGCTTGCGGCGATCCGTTTCCTGTCGCAGCAACTGGGGGCGGAGCGCCGCGCCGTTGCCGACGAGCGCAAGGCGGTGGACGTATTCTTGAATCAATTCAAGGCCGGCACCGTGGCGTTCACCACCGTTGTGGTCGCGGAGGTCGCTCTGTTGGCGGACGAGGAATCCGAATTGACGGCGCGGCAGAATCTTTTTCTTGCCAGCGTCAGCCTGATCGAGGATCTCGGCGGCGGCTGGGACACCGCGCAATTGCCGACCCAGGTGCAGTTACAGAACGGATTCTCATTCCTCCAGAAGCTGCCGGCTACCCCGCCAGCGCTTGTCGAATCCGCACCCGCAGAGGCCAGCGCGCCTAGCCCAGTGCCCACCGCGCCGACAGGACAATAGCGGACCAGTTTACCGCCGAGCGGCGCCCAAATCAGCGGCGCTTTTCGGCTGAGATTTTGCGGGTGCCCGGCTCCGGTGCCGCTGGGACGTCAAATTGCGGCATACGCGTGGCCCGGCGATTTCCAAAGCCAGCAGCCAAACTATTGATTTAGAAGCAAATTCCAACGTCGCTGGCTCATCGGAAGCAAAGCTCCTGTAGTGGCTCGAGCCAATGCGCGCGAGGACGGTGCCTGCCGGCATTAGCGAATATTCATTAGGCGGGCGATGCTGGCGCATTTTATAAGTCGAACACGTCGAAAAATCGGGATCAATAAACGCCCATCATGGACGAGCGAACGCGCAGGACTGATGAGGAACTGACGCCGAATATGCGGCGGACGGCGCCGCCGCCGGATGTGGTCGCCAAACCGCGCACGCGCTTTTGGATCGGCGTCGGATTGATTGCTATCCTGGTCGCGATTGCCGTCTATGAGACAGTGCATTGGCTGAAATCCGCGCCGTCCGGCGGACGTTTCCCGCAAGGCGCGCTGCAATCCGTCGGCGCCGCGACGGTCGGGACCGGCAACATCCGCGAAATCGTCAACGCGCTCGGCACCGTGACGCCGATCGCGACGGTGACCGTGCAAACCCAGATCAACGGCCAACTCACCGATGTCGCATTCACCGAGGGCCAGTTGGTCAAGAAGGGCGACTTCCTGGCGCAGATCGATGCGCGGCCTTATCAGATCCTCAAAGAGCAATACGAAGGTCAGCTCGCGCATGACGAAGGCTTGCTGGCGCAGGCGCAAATGGATCTGACGCGCTATCAGACACTTGCGCAGCAGAACTCGATCGCCAAGCAACAGGCCGAGGATCAGATCTTCATCGTCCAGCAATACAAGGGCTCGGTGCAGCAGGATCAGGGCTTGGTCGATTCCGAAGCGCTGAACATCGCCTATTGCCATATCGTCTCCCCGATCACCGGTCGCGTCGGCCTTCGCCTGGTCGATCCGGGCAATTACGTGCAGACCACGAGCTCGACCGGCATTGCCGTGCTCACCCAATTGCAGCCGATTACCGTGATCTTCTCGATCCCGGAAGACGACCTGCCGGATATCATGCCGCAATTCAGCGCCGGCACTACGCTCACCGTCACCGCCTATGACCGCGCCAACATTCACTTGCTGGCCACCGGCAAGGTTTCGGCGGTCGACAATCAGATCGACACCACGACCGGCACCGTGAAGGTGCGCGCGCAATTCGACAACACCGACAATGCGCTGTTCCCGAGCCAATTCGTCAACGCGCGGCTCTTGGTGGAAACCCTGGAGAACGTCGTGACCGTGCCGACCGCGGCGATCCAGCGCGGCGCGCCCGGCACTTATGTCTATGCCATCAATGCCGACAGCACCGTCTCGGTGCGGCAGATCAAGACCGGCGTCGTCGACGGTAATTTGACCGAAGTAAAGTCCGGACTGACTCCCGGCGACCGCGTCGTCATCGACGGTACCGACCGCCTGCGCGACGGTCTGCACGTGTCCGTTGCACCCGAGGCTGGCCAAGCGGCCGGCGCCGCGCCCGCGCCAGGCGGCAAGCCGGCCGGCCAGCGAAACCATAATTCGGGCAACGCGCAGCCTAAGCCCGCCGACGGCGGGCAGTGAAACGCCAGCATGCGCGATGGTCACGACCGAACGCAGCGATAAAACGGTGCGATGAACGTCTCGGAACCCTTCATTCGGCGCCCAGTGGGCACCACGCTGCTGATGGCAGCGATCATGCTGTCGGGCATGGTCGCCTACACGTTCTTGCCGCTGTCGACGTTGCCTGAGGTCGACTATCCGACCATCCAAGTACAGACGCTTTATCCCGGCGCCAGCCCGGAAGTGATGACGTCTTCGGTCACCGCGCCGTTGGAGCGTCAATTCGGGCAGATGCCGGGGCTCAACCAGATGACGTCGGCAAGCTCCGCCGGCGCTTCGGTCATTACACTGCAGTTCAGCCTCGACCTTTCGCTCGACATCGCCGAGCAGGAGGTGCAGGCCGCCATCAACGCCGCCGGTAATCTCCTGCCGTCCGACCTGCCGGCGCCGCCGATCTACTCCAAGGTCAATCCCGCCGACGCGCCGATCCTCACGCTGGCGGTGACCTCGAAAACGCTGGCGCTCACCGACCTCGAGAATTACAGCGAGACCCGGCTCGCGCAAAAGATCTCGCAACTGACCGGCGTCGGGCTCGTCAGCATCAGCGGCGGACAGCGTCCGGCGGTGCGCATTCAGCTCAATCCGGATTCGCTGGCCGCCTACGGCCTCAACATCGACGACGTACGCACCACCATCGGCAATCTCAACGTCAACACGCCGAAGGGCAATTTCGACGGCCCGACGCAAGCGCTGACGATCAACGCCAACGATCAGCTCACCAGCGCCGACCAGTACCGCAATCTGATCGTCGCCTATCGCAACGGCGCTCCGGTCAAGCTCACCGACGTCGCCTCGATCGTCAGCGGACCGGAGAACACCAAGCTCGGCGCCTGGACCAATACGACGCCGGCGATCATCGTCAATGTGCAAAGGCAGCCCGGCGCCAACATCATTCAGGTCGTCGATCGGATTCAAGCGCTGCTGCCGCAGATCATGACGACGCTGCCGCAGGCGATGGACGTGCGCGTGATAAGCGATCGTACCGTGACCATCCGCGCTTCCGTCTCCGACGTCGAATTCGAGCTCGGCCTCGCGGTCGTATTGGTCGTGCTGGTGATCTTCGTGTTCTTGCGCACGCTGCCGGGCACCATCATCCCGAGCCTGTCGGTGCCACTGTCGCTGGTCGGCACCTTCGGAGCGATGTACCTGCTCGGCTTTTCCCTCGACAATCTGTCACTGATGGCGCTGACCATCGCCACCGGCTTTGTCGTCGACGACGCCATCGTCATGATCGAGAACATCGCCCGCTACGTCGAGCGCGGCATGGACCCGTTCGAGGCGGCCTTGCGCGGCTCTGCGCAGATCGGTTTCACCATCATTTCACTGACCATCTCGCTGATCGCCGTGCTGATCCCGCTCTTGTTCATGGGCGACGTCGTCGGCCGGCTGTTCCATGAATTTTCCATCACGCTTGCGGTCACCATCGTCATTTCCGCCGTGGTGTCGCTGACGCTGGTGCCGATGATGTGCGCCAAGCTCATCCGGCATCACCCGGATCGCGAACGCTCCGCCTTCGATCTCAAGGCCGAGCAGGTTTTCAACGACGTCATCGCCGCCTATGGCCGTGCGCTCCATTGGGTGCTGGACAGGCAACCGGCGACGTTGCTGGTTGCGGTGGCGACGCTGGCCTTGACGGTGCTGCTCTATGTCCTGATTCCGAAGGGGTTCTTTCCGGTGCAGGACACCGGGTTGATCCAGGCAATCACCGAGGCCTCGCAGAGCGTTTCCTACGACGAAATGGCGGACCTGCAGGGCAAGCTTGCGGAAGCGGTCCTGAAGGACCCGGACGTCGTCAATCTCAGCTCCTTCGTCGGCGTCGACGGCACCAACCAGACGCTCAATACCGGCCGTTTCCTGATCACGCTCAAACCGCACGATGAGCGCAACATGACTGCCAGCCAGATCATCGAGCGCTTGCAGAAGGAGGTCGCGGGCGTCATCGGCATTACGCTCTACATGCAGCCGGTGCAGGACCTGACGATCGATTCCACCATCAGCCGCGCGCCCTATCATTTCGTGCTGGAAGACGCCAATGCGGCGGAATTCACCACCTGGGTGCCGAAACTGGTCCAACAGTTGAGTCAACTGCCGCAACTTTCCGACGTGGCAAGCGATCTGCAGCAACAGGGCCTCGCTGTCGATATCGTCATCGACCGCGCCACCGCGAGCCGCTTCGGCATCACGCCGGCGACCATCGACAACGTCCTTTATGACGCTTTCGGGCAGCGCATCGTTTCGACGATCTATACCCAGTCGAACCAGTACCGCGTCATCATGGAGGTCGCGCCGACACTGCAGCAGTCGCTAACCGGATTGGAATCGCTATATTTGCCGTCCTCCTCGTCGTCGACCAACGGCCAGGTGCCGCTGACCGCTATCGCGCATATCGAGCAGCGCGCCTCCCCGCTGTTGATCACGCATTTCGGTCAATTCCCGGCCACCACGATCTCGTTCAATACCGCGCCGGGCTACTCGCTCGGCGCCGCCATCACGGCTATTCAGCAGGCCGAGGCCAAAGCCGGACTGCCGCTGAGCTTCATCACCGCGTTCCAGGGCACTGCCGCGGCGTTCCAATCGTCGCTGGCCAACGAAGTATTCCTGATCATTGCCGCGGTGGTGGCGATGTATATCGTGCTCGGTGTCCTCTACGAGAGCTTCATCCATCCGATCACCATCCTGTCGACCTTGCCGTCGGCGGGCGTCGGCGCGCTCTTGTCGTTGATGCTGCTGCACTACGACCTCGATGTCATCGCCATCATCGGCATCATTCTCTTGATCGGGATCGTGAAGAAAAACGCCATCATGATGATCGATTTCGCGCTGGAGGCCGAGCGCGTCGAGGGCCTGCCGCCGCGTAATGCGATTTACCAGGCCTGTCTGCTGCGCTTCCGGCCGATCATGATGACGACGATGGCCGCGATCCTCGGTGCCATGCCGCTGATGCTTGGCACCGGAACCGGCTCCGAGCTGCGCCAGCCGCTCGGCATCGCCATTATTGGCGGCCTGGTCGTCAGCCAGATGCTCACACTGTTCACGACGCCGGTCATTTATCTCTACTTCGATCGCTTGGCGGTGCGGCTGATCGGCGGCCGGCCGTCGGCGCCGATCGTTCCCGAAGCGCCGGCCGAATGAATATCTCCTCGCCATTCATCAGCCGTCCGGTGGCGACGACACTGCTCACGCTCGGCATCGCGCTGGCCGGCATTCTCGCGTTCATGAAATTGCCGGTCGCTCCGTTGCCGCAGGTCGACTTCCCAACCATCTCGGTCAGCGCCCAGCTTCCTGGTGCCAGCCCGGACACCGTTGCGACTACCGTCGCCGAACCGCTCGAACGTCATCTCGGCCAGATCGCCGACGTCACCGAGATGACGTCGAGCAGCGGCATCGGCCAGACCCGTATCACCCTGCAATTCGATCTCAACCGCGACATCGACGGTGCCGCACGCGACGTGCAGGCCGCCATCAACGCCGCCCGCGCCGACTTGCCGGCAAGCCTGAAGACCAACCCGACATATCGCAAGGTCAATCCGGCCGACGCGCCGATCCTTATCCTGGCGATGACGTCGAAAACGCTGACGCAGGGTCAGATCTACGATGCGGCCAGTAACGTCCTCCAGCAACAACTGTCGCAGATCAGCGGTATCGGCCAGGTCATCATCGGCGGCTCTGCCCTGCCCGCAGTGCGGGTTGAGCTCGATCCGCAGGCCTTATTCAAATACGGCATCGGGCTTGAAGACGTACGCGCCGCATTGGCGGCAGCCAACGCCAACAGCCCAAAAGGGACCATCGACGACGGCGACCGGCGCTTTCAGATCTACACCAACGACCAGTCGACCAAAGCGGCGGACTATACGCCGCTCATCATCGCCTATCGCAACGGCGCCGCAGTCAAGCTGTCGGACGTCGCCACGGTCACGGACTCGGTCGAAGATGTACGCAATCTGGGCCTGTCCAATGGCGAACCCTCGGTGCTGGTCATCGTGTTTCGCCAGCCCGGCGCCAACATCATTGACACCATCGACAGCGTGAAGGCCGAGCTGCCGCATCTCGAGGCGGCGATGCCGGCCGACGTCAATGTCACCATCGCCATCGACCGCTCGACGACCATCCGACAATCGCTGCGGGACACCGAATTGACGCTGGTTATCGCCATCACTTTGGTGACGATAGTCGTTTATTTCTTCCTGCGCAGCTTTCGCGCCACCGCGATACCGTCGGTCGCCGTGCCGGTGTCGATCCTCGGCACGTTCGGCGCGATGTATCTGTTGAATTACAGCCTCGACATCCTGTCGCTGATGGCGCTCACCATCGCCACTGGCTTCGTGGTCGACGACGCGATCGTCGTCTTGGAAAACATCTCGCGGCATCTGGAGGCCGGCGTGCCGCGTCTGCAGGCGGCACTTCTT
The DNA here is from genome assembly GCA_963784325.1 of uncultured Alphaproteobacteria bacterium. Taxonomy (GTDB): domain Bacteria; phylum Pseudomonadota; class Alphaproteobacteria; order Rhizobiales; family Xanthobacteraceae; genus BOG-931. Next base: position 240,748 of record CAWARC010000005.1, read on the forward strand.
GGAGCGCGCGAAGTCGGCTTTACCGTGCTGTCGATCAGCTTGTCGCTGATCGCGGTGTTTCTGCCGATCCTCCTGATGGGCGGCATCCTAGGCCGCCTGTTCCGCGAATTCACCATGACGTTGTCGCTGGCGATCATGATCTCGCTGGTGATCTCGCTCACCACGACACCGATGATGTGCGCGCTGTTCCTGCGTGCCCCGCCGCAGCGTGAAACGCCGCGGCGCCGTGGCCTGTTCGATCGCGTGCATGCCGGCTACGAGCATTCGCTCACCTGGGCCTTGCGCCACAGCCGGGTCGTTCTCGTCGTCTTTTTCGGCGCGATCGTGCTGAACGTCGTGCTGTTTTACTTCGTGCCGAAGGGATTTTTTCCCGATGAAGATACCGGACGCCTGATCGGCTCGCTGCATGCCGACCAGAGCGTCTCCTTCCAGCTCATGACGCAAAAGCTGCGGCAGATGATTGCGATCGTACAGGCCGATCCCGCGGTTGAGCACGTGGTCGGCTATACCGGCGTCGGCTCCGGCGGCGGCTTCGGGCAGATCAATACCGGCTCGGTCTTCGTGTCGCTGAAATCGATCGAGCAGCGCCCGCCGATGGCGCAGGTCATCGCGCGGCTGCGGCCGAAACTGGCCAAGGTGCCGGGCGGCCAGCTCGTGCTCTTCGGCGTTCAGGACATCCGCGCCGGCGGCCGCCAGAGCAACGCGGAATATCAATACACGTTGCAGGGCGACGATCCCGATCTGCTCTCCAAATGGACGCCCTTGCTGGTCCAGGCGCTGGAACATTCGAAGATCATGGCCGACGTCACGTCCGACGAGCAACAGCGCGGCCTGGAATCCGATCTCGTTATCGACCGGCCGACCGCCTCGCGGCTCGGCATCACGCCGGCGCAGATCGACAACACGCTCTACGACGCGTTCGGGCAGCGCCAAGTCTCGGTGATCTACAGCGCGATCAATCAGTATCACGTCGTCATGGAGATCGATCCGCGCTACACGCAATACCCGGCTTCGCTGCGCGATATCTATGTGGCGACGTCGGGAGGCGGCGCCTCGGGCACGCAACAATCGAACGCGCCCGGAGGCACCGTGACCCCAGCCAATGCCTCAACGACCGCCGCGGCATCCGCCACCGCGACGGCCGCTGCCAGCGCCAATAACAATGCGGCACGCAATGCGGCGATTAACGCGCTCGCCAATACCGGCAAGGGCGCCACTTCGTCAGGCGCCGCCGTCTCGACCGCCGTCGAGACCATGGTGCCGCTCGCCGCGATGAGCCATTACAATGGCGGCAATGCGCCCCTCTCCGTCAATCATCAGGGCTTGTTCGTCGCCTCGACCATTTCCTTTAACTTGCTGCCGGGCGCGGCGCTCGGCGATGCCGCGACCGAAATCGACAATGCCATCAAGCAAATCCGGATGCCGGCATCGGTTCACGGCAGTCTCGCCGGCACTGCGCAGGTCTTCGCCGAGTCGCTGGCATATGAGCCGGTGCTGATCGTCGCCGCGATCGCCGCCGTCTATATCCTGCTCGGCGTGCTCTACGAGAGCTACATCCACCCGATCACGATTCTTTCGACCCTGCCGTCGGCCGGCGTCGGCGCCATTTTGGCGCTGATGCTGTTCCACACCGAATTCAGCATCATCGCACTGATTGGCGTGATCCTGCTCATCGGCATCGTCAAGAAGAACGCCATCCTAATGATCGATTTCGCCATCGAGGCGAAAAGGACGCAGAATTTGAGCTCCTATGATGCCATCTTCCAGGCCTGCCTGCTGCGGTTCCGGCCGATCATGATGACAACCACGGCGGCGATTCTCGGTGCCATGCCGCTCGCGGTGAGCTTCGGCAACGGCGGCGAAATCCGCCGGCCGCTCGGCATTTCGATCGTCGGTGGGCTGCTCATCAGCCAACTGCTGACGCTGTACACCACGCCGGTGGTGTATCTGTATCTCGACCGGCTCGGCCAGTGGTCGTTGCGGACGCGGGGCCGGCTCTTGCCCGGCCTGTTCGGCGCGCCGCCGATGACGCCGGCCGAATGACGGCGTAGCCGTTCAGCGGATATAAATCGGCCGCCGCGCGTAGCAGCACGGCTCGGTGCCCTGGTCATCGACCGGACCGAGCATTTTGCGCAAGCGATGAATATCGGCACGCGCCGCGATGATCTGCGGACCTTTGATGCCGTCATCGATGTCCGGATTGGCCTCCAACAGGTCGATCAATTTGACGTCGGCATAGATGGCGTCGCGCATGCACTGGTAACAGCTATTCTCGATCTGCCCGTACTCGCCCGCGGCGACTGGCGAGGCGATGCAGACAAACGCGAGAAAGCCGCCCAGGGCCAGAAACCTCGTCATCGCGCGCGCTCCACAGGGACGCTCGGATCATAACCAAAAGCCGGCCGCGAGGGAATGCACCGCCCTGCCGATCCCATGGCACCTTGTGCGTGGTGCGGCCGACCGGATCGGGCCTATGATGGCTCTATAAACGCTAAGCTGGGGAGTGAATGCCATGAACGGCGCTGCAGTCATTGCCGAAATTCTCAAGCGTGAGGGCACCGAATTCCTGTCCTGCTATCCGCGCAATCCGGTGATCGAACCCTGTGCGGCGATCGACATCCGCCCAATCCTGTGCCGGCAAGAACGCGTCGGCGTCGGCATCGCCGACGGTTATTCGCGCATCAAACGCGGCAAGAAGAATGGCGTGTTCGCCGCCCAGGCGGGACCGGGCATCGAAAATGCCTTCCCCGGCATCGCGCAAGCCTATTCGGAGAACGTGCCGCTGCTTGTCATCTCCGGCGGGCTACCGCTGGCGCGGCAATATGTGCGGCCGGTGTTCCGCGCCGCCGACGTCTATCGCGCGGTGACCAAGTGGTCGGCGCTGGCGCATAACGTGCAGGAATTGCCGGACCTGATGCGGCGCGCCTATCACGCCATGCGCTCGGGCAAAGCCGGTCCGGTGCTCATCGAAGTGCCGGACGAAGTATTCGAGGCGGAATTCAACGGCACACTCGATTACCGGCCAGTCGCGGTGCAGCGCGCCGCGCCGGATCCCGCGACGATCAAAAAGGCCGCGGAGATGCTGCTTGCCGCCAAGCATCCCCTGCTTTGGGCCGGCCAAGGCGTGCACTATGCCGAAGCCGGCGACCGGCTTGCGGAGCTCGCTGAACTCTTGCCGGCGCCGGTCGTCGCCACCAATCCTGGCAAGAGCGCTATCCCCGACAGCCATCCCCTGTCGCTCGGCGGCGCCACGCGCTCGCGTTCCAAAGTGTTCGCCGATTTCATGAAGAAATCCGACGTCGTTATGGCCATCGGCTCAAGCCTGACGATCACCAATTTCGGACCGTCAGTGCCGCCGGGCAAGACGATCATTCACTCCACCAACGATGCCGGCGACATCAACAAGGATTATCGCGCCGATCACGCCGTGGTCGGCGACGCCGCTCTCGTCATCGACGCACTTATTGCCGAAATTTCCAAGCAGAAGGGTCCAGGGGGCGGCAATGCGCTCGCTTCGCTGAAGGAGGAAGTCGCCGCCGGCAAGAAGGCGTGGCTCGACGAGTGGGCGAAGCATCTCAATTCCGACGAAATGCCGCTCAACCAATACCGCGTCATCCGCGACATGATGCGCACGCTCGATCGCGACAACGTCATCATTACCCACGATTTGGGAAGCCCGCGCGAGCAGATGATCCCGTTCTGGGAAACGACGGCGGCAGGCTCCTATATGGGTTGGGGCAAGTCGACCCAGCTCGGCTATGGGCTCGGCATCACCATGGGGGCCAAACTCGCGGCGCCGAACAAGCTCTGCATCAACGTGATGGGCGACGCCGCGATCGGCATGACCGGAATGGACATCGAAACCGCGGCGCGCAACCGCATCGCCATCCTTACCGTGGTGTTCAACAACGGCGTGATGGGCGCCGAGCGCGACGTGCTGAAAATCTCCGATGAGAAATACGGCGCCATGGCGGTCGGCGGCAACTATACGAAGGTTGCCGAAGGCCTCAATGTCGCAGCGGCGCGCGTGGAAAAGCCGGGCGCGATCGTCGGCGCGCTCAGGGACGCCGTTGCCGTCACGGAATCTGGCGCGCCGTTTCTCCTTGAATTCGTGGTCAAAGAGGGCCGCGATTTTTCGCGCTATGCATGAAGGCCAACGTCAACCTGCGCTTCACTCGCCACCACTTGCTGCAGAAGAGCGCGTAACTCTTCTGCCCGCTTGGTCCCGAAAGCGGCTTCGAACCGCTGCTGCGCGCCTTGCCACGCCTTGAGCGCGGCGCGAAACCGCGCAATGCCCTCCCCCGTCAGCCGCAGCTCCTTGCTGCGGCGGTCAGATTTTCCCGGACCAACGGCAATCAGGCCGTCACGCTCGAGCGGCAGAATATTGCGCCCAAGCGTGGTGCGATCCATCACCAGCTCGGCGGCGAGCGCATTGATGGTCATCGGTCCTTTGCGCTGCAGCCTTGCGAGAATCGAATACTGGGTCGCGCGCAGACCGCTCGGCGCCAGGAATTGATCATAGATTTGCGTGACATGACGGGCGGCCTGGCGGAGCGCCAGACAATTGCAGCCGGCCGGGTTGATCGACGGCCATGGCATTGCGCTCGTTGCGGTGGTCTTGTCTTTCATGTAGGCGTATATACTCTTAGTTGGCGTCCTGCGCAATGGACGCTTTGCGGCATGGCCGCCGGAGCCGTCGAATGTCCGTTCAGAGCCTTGCCTCAAGCGCGCCGCTCGCGGACGCCGCTGCCGCCGCGCCCGCGGAGAAGGTCACCTACGACCCGCGGACCCGCGCGCTGATCGAGGGACCCATTGCCGCAACCCTGATCCGTCTGGCGGCGCCCAATATGCTGGTCATGCTGGCGCAGTCCGCAGTCGGCCTCGTCGAAACTTATTTCATCGGCAAGCTCGGCACCGACGCGCTTGCCGGCGTGGCGCTGGTCTTTCCTTTGCTCATGCTGATGCAGATGATGTCGGCCGGCGCGATGGGCGGCGGCATATCGTCGGCGATCGCGCGCGCGCTCGGCGCCGGGCGGCGCGCCGACGCCGATGCCCTGGTCTTGCATGCGCTCGTCATCGCGCTCGTCTTCGGGCTGACTTTCACGATTTTGCTGCTCGCCGGCGGCGGCTGGCTCTACGCGGAGATGGGCGGCAGCGGGCCTTCGTTGCAGGCGGCGCTGATCTACTCCCGCGTCGTCTTTGCCGGCGCGATATTGGTCTGGCTCTTCAATTCCCTCGCCAACGTGATCCGCGGCACCGGCAATATGATGGTGCCGGCGCTCGTCACCTGCGCCGGTGTCGTCGTTCTCATTCCACTGTCGCCGTGCCTGATCTTCGGGCTTGGGCCGTTTCCGAAACTCGGCGTTGCCGGCGGCGCGGTTGCCGTCGTCATCTATTACGGGGTGGGCAGCCTCGTGCTCGCGGCCTATCTGCGGTCGGGCCGTAGCGTAGTCGGCCTCGCCTTTCGCAACATCAAAATTCGCTGGTCGTTATTCGCCGACATTCTTCGCGTCGGCCTGGTCGCGGCGCTGATCACGGTGCAGACCAATCTCACCATCGCCATTGCCACCGGCTTCGTCGGAGCTTTCGGCCCGGCGGCTATTGCCGGCTATGGCACCGGCTCGCGCCTGGAATATCTGCTCATACCGCTGGTGTTCGGGCTCGGCGGGCCGCTCGTCGCCATGGTCGGCACCAATATCGGTGCCGGCCGCCCCGAGCGCGCGTTACGCGTGGCATGGATCGGCGCGGCGATCGGCGCCGGGCTATGCGAGATCATCGGCTTTGCCGCAGCCGCCGAGCCGCGCGCGTGGCTGTCGCTGTTCGATATCGACCCGGCGATGCTCGACGCCGGAACGCGCTATCTGCACGCGGTGGGACCGGTTTATGGCTTGTTCGGTCTTGGCATGGCGCTCTATTTTGCCTCGCAAGGGGCCGGCCGGTTGCTGTGGCCGTTGCTCGCCAATATGGCTCGGCTCTTGATAGCGGCTGGCGGCGGCTATTTGGCTTTGCGCTGGACCGGCAACTTGACGGACGTTTTCATCGCTTTGGCAGTGGCGCTCGCCGCGTTCGGTGTCATTAATGCCGCGGCGGTGGCGAGCGGTGTCTGGTTTAAAGGCAGCCCTGCACACCGACCCGCCATCATACGTGCACAGGAGCGCGTGAATTAATGACCGTCCACTACTTGGAAGATTTCGCCGTCGGTCAGGTTTTCAACACCGGCCGGCTCCGCGTCGACAAAGAACAGATTTTTGCGTTTGCGCGGCAATTCGATCCGCAGCCCTTTCATCTCGACGAAGACGCAGCGCGCAATTCGCCGTTCCAAGGCTTGGCGGCGAGTGGCTGGCACACTGCTGCGCTGACGATGCGCTTGATGGTCGACGGCGAGTTCAAGCCGGCGGGCGGCATTCTCGGCGTCGGCTTCGATGAGCTAAGCTGGCCGCGCGCGGTGCGGCCAGGTGACGAATTGCACGCGCGGAGCGAAGTCCTCGACGTGCGGCCGTCGAAATCGCGGCCCGACCGCGGCCTGATCCGCGTGCGCACGACGACGTTCAATCAGAATGACGAGACAGTGATGATGTTCACCGGGAATTTGCTGGTACCAAAACGTCCGGCGACGGGGCAGAAAGGATAGGCGATGCGTATCCTCGTGGTCGGCGCCGGCGCAATCGGCGGCTATTTCGGCGGCAGGCTGTTGCAGGCGGGCCGCGATGTCACGTTCCTGGTGCGGCCGCGGCGCGCCGCACAACTGGCAAAAACCGGACTGGTCATCCGCAGCCCGCTCGGCGACACCGATTTACCGAACCCGCCGACCGTCGCAGCCGAAGAGTTGCGCGATCCCTTCGACCTCATTCTTTTGAGCTGCAAGGCATACGATCTCGCTTCCGCCGCCAATTCATTCGCCCCAGCCGTCGGAACGGATACGGCGATAGTGCCGTTTCTCAATGGCATGGCGCACATGGATTTCCTGACGGCACGGTTCGGCTCCGGCGCCACTCTCGGGGCCCAATGCGTGATTTCGACCACGCTCGACGCCGAGGGCCGCATTCTTCATCTCAATGACACACATCTGGTGTCGTTCGGCGAACGCGACGGCTCGCGCTCGACCCGCGCCGAAGCGATCGCCGCGACTATGGCTGGCGCTCGCTTCGATTCGCGGCTCAGCACCGCGATCCTGCAGGAAATGTGGGAAAAGTGGGTTTTCATCGCGACCACCGCCGGGATCACTTGCCTGATGCGGGCCACGGTCGGCGACATCGTCGCGGCAAAAGGCGTCGGCTTGACGACGTCGCTCCTCGACGAGTGCTCGGCAATCGCGGCGGCGCAAGGATTTGCGCCGAGCGAACCGATCCTGGCGCGAAGCCGAACCATGCTGACCGCGCCAGGCTCCACCTTTGCCGCCTCGATGCTGCGCGACATCGAACGCGGGGCGGCGATCGAAGCCGATCATATCGTTGGCGATTTGCTGCGGCGCGGCGGCGATGGCGAGGATCGGGATTATCCGCTATTGCAGATCGCCTATACGCATCTCAAGGCTTACGAGGCGCGGCGGCAGCGCGAGAACGCCCCTTCGACCGCGGCGTCAGCGGCATAGGTGGAACTTTCAATACGTCATATTATTATTCCGCATACGGAGGGCGCTAAATGACCAAGGTCACCTATCACATCGTGCAACACGACGACGGCTGGGCTTATAAGGTCGATGGCGTGTTCTCAGAGCCTTTCCCGTCGCACGATGCGGCCCGCAAAGCCGCAATGCGCGCCGCCCAGGAACAGCACGTGCCCGGCGAAACCAGAACCATTTCCTGGGAAGACGAAAAAGGAAAATGGCACGAAGAAACGGCGCGCGGTGACGATCGGCCGGACACCGACGTGGAGGGCTAGCCGGCACTTGTGGAGGCGACGATGCGTATCGAAGCGCTTTCGGGATGGACCAGCGATCAGAAGCACGTCGTAGCGGCTAGCTTTTTGGGATGGACGCTCGATGCCTTCGATTTCTTTCTACTGGTCTTCGTGATCAGGAACATCGCGACGGAATTCGGCACGCAGATTACCGACGTCACCTTCGCTATCCTGCTGACTTTGGCGATGCGGCCGATCGGCGCCTATATCTTCGGCCGAGCCGCCGATCGCTGGGGCCGGCGGCCGACTCTTATGGTCGACGTTTTGCTCTACTCGGCCATCGAATTCGCGTCCGCTTTCGCGCCGAACCTCATGACATTCCTGATTCTTCGCGCGGTCTTCGGCATCGCGATGGGCGGCGAATGGGGCGTCGGCGCTTCGCTGACCATGGAATCCATTCCACCAAAGGCGCGCGGTCTGGTTTCGGGGCTGCTGCAGTCGGGCTATCCGACCGGATATTTTCTTGCCTCAATTGTCTACGGGCTGTTGTTCCAATACATCGGTTGGCGCGGCATGTTCATGGTCGGCGTCATCCCGGCGCTATTGGTATTTTATATCCGCCGCAAGGTGCCGGAATCGCCGAGCTGGCGCCCGACCACCGCGCGCAGCAACACTTTGGCAATCCTGCGCTCGCACTGGAAGCTCGGCATCTATGCCATGCTGCTGATGACGGCGTTCAATTTCTTCAGCCACGGCACGCAAGACCTCTATCCGACCTTCCTGCAAGTGCAACATCATTTCTCCCAGCATGAAGTCAGCCTGATCGCGGTTATCTACAATATCGGCGCCATCATCGGCGGCCTGTCGTTCGGGGCGCTTTCCGAACAGTTCGGCCGGCGGCGCCTCATCATCATTGCGGCGGTGCTGTCGCTCGTTGTGCTGCCGCTATGGGCTTTTTCCACGAGCGCGGTCTGGCTCGCCGCCGGCGCCTTCCTCATGCAAGTGATGGTCCAGGGTGCCTGGGGCGTGATCCCGGTGCACTTGAACGAATTATCGCCCAACGACGCGCGCGGTACGTTTCCCGGTTTCGTTTATCAACTCGGCAATCTCATCGCCTCGGTCAATGCGCCGCTGCAGGCCGGCATCGCCGCGCATTACGGCGGCGATTACGCCATTGCGCTCGCGGCGGTCGCCGGCACGGTCGCAGTCGTGATTGTGGTTCTCACCGCCGTCGGCACGGAGGCTAAAGGCGTCGCCTTTGGCCACGGCGAGGCCGGACGCAGCGCCGCTGTAAGTCCCGCCTTGTGACAAGGCCGTCGCAAAAATCCTGTTGAACGGTCCGGTTCGCCTGTATCGTTATACAGTTGGGTGCCGGGACCGATGAGCACAAAGGCTTCGCAATACGTCGAAACGGCTCTGAGCGGCTATGAGCTGCTCAACGATCCTGTTCTGAACAAAGGCACCGCCTTCACCGAGAACGAGCGCGACGCCTTCGACCTGCACGGGTTGTTGCCGCCGCACGTCGCCGAGCTCGATTACCAGGTCAAGCGGCGGCTCGACGCGTTCCGCGGGCTCGGCAGCGACATACAGCGTTACGTCTTCCTGCGCGGCCTGCAGGATTCCAACGAGACCTTGTTCTATGCGCTATTGACCCGGAACATCGAAGAGATGATGCCGGTCGTCTATACGCCGACGGTCGGCCTCGGCTGCGAGCTGTTCAGCCACATCTTTCGCAAGCCCCGCGGGCTGTTTCTCAGCGTCCCGCACAAGGACCTGATCAGCCGCATCCTTGGCCACCCGCGCTACGACAAGGTCGAAGCCATCGTGGTCAGCGATGGCGAGCGTATTCTCGGCCTCGGCGACCAAGGCGCCGGCGGCATGGGAATTCCGATCGGCAAGCTGTCGCTCTACACGGCGTGCGCCGGATTGCATCCGTCGACCACGCTGCCCATCCTGCTCGACGTCGGCACCGACAATCAGAAGCACTTGGCCGATCCGCTCTATATCGGCTGGCAGCACGAGCGCGTGCGCGGCGCCGAATATGACGATTTCATCGAAAACTTCGTCGCGGCGGTGCACGAACGCTGGCCGCACGTCCTGCTGCATTGGGAGGATTTCGCGCTTGGCAACGCCAACCGGTTGTTGGCGCGCTACCGCGACCGGCTGTGCACGTTCAATGACGATATCCAGGGCACGGCCGCCATTGCCGTCGGTACGCTGTTGAGCGCCATTCACGTGACAGACGTGCCGCTTACCGAGCAGCGCATTGCCGTGCTGGGAGCGGGATCGGCAGGGACCGGGGTTTGCGCCCTGCTGCTGCGCGCCATGGTCGACGCGGGCTTGAGCGAAGCCGAGGCGCGCAGCCGCTTTTATCTCGTCGACCGGCAGGGACTGCTGGTCGAAGGCATGGCGGGCCTGCAATCCTTTCAAGCGTCGTTCGCGCAAATCCGCGACCGGGGGTCTAACTGGACGCTGGAATCGCCCGATTGGATCGGCCTCGCCGACGTCGTCGCCAATGCGCATCCGACCGTGCTGATCGGAACGTCCGGCCAGCCGGGCGCGCTCTCGCAATCCATCGTGCGCAGCATGGCCGAACACGTGCGCCGGCCGGTGATCCTGATCCTGTCCAACCCGACCGAACGCGCCGAGGCGACGCCGCAGGATCTCGATGCGTGGACCGAAGGGCGCGCCATCATCGGCAGCGGCAGTCCGTTTCCGCCGCTTAAGCGCGACGGCAAGGATTTTCGCGTCGACCAAACCAACAATGCCTACGTCTATCCCGGCATCGGGCTTGGCGCGATTGTCGCCGATGCGCGGCGCATTTCCGATCGAATGTTCCTTGCTGCCGCGCGAACCGTCGCCGAGTTTTCCCCCGCCAAGCACGACCCGGCTGCGAACTTGCTGCCGCCGCTCGTCGAAATTCGCCAGCTCTCGTTCCATGTCGCGCTTGCGGTGGCGAAGCAGGCCCAGGCCGAGGGCCTTGCTGATTCTCTTTCGGAGGAAGCGCTGGCCGACGCGGTGCGCGACAAGATGTGGGAGCCGCGCTATGCACGATATCGGCGGCTATACCGGACCTGACTCTATAAAGACGCATTGGTCCATTCTTGCTTCTAGAACTATGTAACCAAGCACACCGCAGCAGTTTGGAATTAGAACAATTATCTTCTTTCGCCGAAACGCATTTTTCTTTTGGCGTAGAATTTTTTGCCTGCTAACAAGATATTGAAATAACTGTACTTTTTCATGGTTCTAAACTGTGCCCAGGCGCTTCACGTCGTCTCAATCGGCCGGTGCTCAAAGCCTGTGGCGCAGATTTCGCCGCGATGCTGCGATCTATGCGCTTGCCGTCGCATTCGGATTGGCCAGCGTTCACAAGATTTACGCGCAGACGCAACAGCCCTCGACAACATCACAGGATCAGCAAGCACCGGCGCAGCAACAGCAAATACCGCAATCTCCCGCCTCGGCGCCACCCGCGCCGCCAACCCCTGCCGAGCCAGCGGCACCCGCCGCGAGCAGAACGCAACTGCCGCAAATCTTGGTGAACGCACCAAAGCAGAAGCCAAAGACCGTGCAACGCCGCACGACACAGTCACCCGTGACTGCCGCGGCTACAGTTAATCCGACGACTGCCGCCGAAAGAGCTCTCGACGCCAAGATGACCGGGCTCGATCTGGCGCGCGACCAGAATCTCCTGCCGAAGCTCGGCGCTTCGACTTACACCATCACGCGCGAAACCATCGAGAACTTGCCGCAAGCCGACAATACCCCCATCGACAAAGTCATCCTGCAAATGCCGGGCGTGTCCTACAACTCGGCCGTTTCCAATCCCAGCTTCCACGTTCGCGGCGAATACGCCAACGTCCAGACCAGGATCAATGGCGTCGTCGTCCCAGAGGGCGTTTCCAGTCTCGGCCCGTTCCTCGACACCAACTTCATCGGCAGCATGTCGCTCCTGACCGGAGCGCTACCGGCGGAATATGGCTTGCGCACCGCCGGCGTCCTCGACATCACGAGCCGCGCCTTTGCCGCGCCCGGTGGCGAAGTCAGCCTCTATGGCGGCAGCCGGCAGACCTTTACGCCGAGCCTCGACTACGGCGGCGGTGTCGGCAATTCGGAATATTTCGTATCGGCGCGCGGCGATTGGAACGGACTCGGCATCGAGAATCCGACACCGGGGCTGAACGCCATCCACGACGAAACCCAGCAAGGAAAATTCTTCGGCTACGTGTCGACGCTGCTCGACGAGTTCGACCCGCCTGAGCGTGATCTCGGCGGCGTCCTACAGCGCGTTCCAGATTCCGAATAATCCTGGCCAGGCGCCCGGCGGCGACTTTCCTTTTGGCGCACCCATAACGAGCTATGATTCATCAACGCTGAACGAAAATGAATACGACTCCTACTATATGACCATGGCATCGCTGCAAAAACACGGCACCGACGGCGATGCCCAGATCGCTGCCTTTTCGCGCTATGCCGAGGTTCACTTCGTTCCCGATATCTTCGGCGACATGGTGTTCAACGATGTGGCGTCTGATGTGATCCGACAAAGTACCCTGACCGGCATGCAAGGCGACGGGTCCTACATTGTGAACAGCCAGCACACCTTACGCGCGGGCTTCGCGGTGAGCGGCGAGCAAACCAATGTCACCGACGTTTCTACCGTCATGCTTGGTTCCGTCGGCGCGGTTACGGGACCGGCGTTCGACATCACCGACAAAAGTTCCCTGCTCGGCTGGAACATCGGCACCTATATTCAGGACGAGTGGAAGCTGACGAACCAATTGACGGTGAATATGGGCCTGCGCTTCGACCAACTCTATCAATTCGTCGACGCCAACCAGCTCAGCCCGCGTTTCGCCATCGTCTATAAGCCGGTCGACGGCACGACGTTCCATGCCGGCTATGCACGCTATTTCACGCCGCCCTATCAGGCCCAGGCGACACAAACCAACGTCGCGCTATTCGCCAACACCACCAATCAACCGGACCAGTTCACCGCCGATCCGGTCAAGCCGGAACGCGCGCACTATTTCGACGCCGGCATCGACCAGACCGTGCTGCCTGGCCTCACCATGGGGCTCGACGCCTACTACAAGATGGCGCGCGACATGATCGACGACGGCCAGTTCGGCGCGGCGGTGGTGCTGACGCAGTTCAACTATGCGCGCGGCTACAGCGAAGGCGGCGAATTCAAGCTCAAATACACCAACGGCAATTTCAACGCCTATGCCAACTTCGCCTACAACATCACCCGCGCCATCGACGTCGAGTCGAACCAGTATCTGTTCGATGGCCCGACGCTTGCTTATCTGCAAAACAACTATCACTACACCGACGACATGCAGCGCATGACCGGCTCGGCCGGCGTGTCCTATCGCATCTACGACACGACCTTGACCGCGGATATGATCTACGGCAGCGGATTGCGCTCGGGCGACTTATCTGACGGTGTCGTGCCCAATTCGTCGCACACCACGCCTTACGCGGTCATCAACACGGGCATTGCGCACGACTTCACATGGTCGCCGGACTACAAACCGCTGACCGTCCGTTTCGATATCGTCAATCTGTTCGATCAGATTTATGAGTTGCGCGACGGTTCCGGCATCGGTGTCTTCGCGCCGCAATACGGCGCGCGTCGCGGCTATTATGTCGGCCTTTCGCAGAAACTTTGATGCCCGAGGGCTGGGCGACGCTGTCGGCGCGTGATCGGTTCGTCAGCATCGTGTATACGGCCGAACACACGCTGGCGAACGCCGGCCGTCGGTAAGCCCATTTGTCATCGTGGCTGGGCGGCAAGACGACCATGGTTGCGTTGGCTTCGAAAAATAAAATGTCGCCGGCAGCATTCACCGCGAAGTCGATGCCGCCGTAATCGAGGCCGAGCGTGGCATTAATGCGCTCGAGCGCGGCCATGCCGCGCGGCCCGATGACGCTCGCCATATCGGCGAGAAATTCGGCGTCGCGGCGGCGATTGGCGTCGGACTGAGCCATGTCGGCCGTGAAATAATGAACTTTCCAGTCCAGTGAGATCGCAAGATGCAATGGGTAGAGACGACCGTCGACGAACATGACGCGAAACTTGCGAAACATGCCCCCGCCGTCTCGCGCGTCGAACTGCTCGATTAGCCACACATCGTCGCCGGGGAAACCAGCAACGGCGGTCGCAAGCGCGTCCGGCGTTGCGACACGAGCGAAATGATGGCCGGTATGAAAGCCTGGTGCGCGAACGAGCAGCGGAAAGGTAAAACCGCTAGCATTGATTGTTTCGCCGCCTTCGGGTGCCGTGAGTACACGGCGCGGCAAACGCAGCATCCGCGGCACGATGACGCCGGGCAGGCCACGCAAGCGCTCGGCATTGGCGGCGCGTCCGGTCTTGAGCACGCGGGCCGGGTGATTGATCACCGGCTGGCTGGTCCGCGCAATAAGCGCGCTCGCCGCTTCGAGACCCTCGCCGCAGAGATCCGCGTCGCCGATGCTATTGAAGACGATATCGTGCGGCGGCAGGGGTAATTTTGGGTTGTAATATTCCGTGACGAGGACCGTGGTTCGGAAATAGCGGTCGTCGAGCAGCGACTGCACCGGGATATTGCCGCCGGCAGCAGCAACGAGGAGCAGAACCGCAGTGCCCTGCCCTTCGCCGCGATAATCCAAGGCCTTGAGAAAGTTATCTCGAAAACCCCGGTCGCGATGGCGGCGCGCGCCTGTTGCGTCGCCGAGTGCCGCCAACAGATTGCCCATGCCGCGATGGGCGTGAATATGATCGGGGTCGGCGCGCAACGCCGCTTCAAAGTGAAGCCGCGCCTGCCTACCTTCGCCAAGCAACAGCAGCAAGTTGGCGAGATTGACGTGACCGTTCGGATTACCGGGATGGTGCCGCACCGCCTCGCCGAACAGCGAGCGCGCGGCTTCCCGATAACCGGCATTGAGAACCAGCGTGCCGAAATCGTTGAGCGTCGCAAAATCCGTCGGCTGGCGGCGAATAAGATCGAGGTAGTCGCGCTTCGCCTCCTCGAACCGGCCCTCTTCGCGCAACAGTCCGGCACGTTCGCAGAGTGCCGCAATGTCATCGGGATCCCGCTCAAGCGCCAAATCGAGTTCGCCGATGCGAATGCTCCGTAAATCGTGTTGCGGAGGCGCGATCACGATGTCCTTCCCGGCGCCGCGAATCATGGGCGTTAAACCACGATAATAAGATCACACGCGCGTCCGGACCGCGAAATTAGAACAAAATTTACCATGACGGAGGACCATCCGCCGGACTGAAATTCCAAATGCAAGGGCTCCGCCGTGACGACAAATGCAGCCGGCAAAAGCATCGTTTTGGGCGATCCCGCCCCATGGTTCGGCGCCCCGCTGATCGGCGACGGCACCTTCAACCTTCAGGTCGCGGCCGGCCGCTGGATCGTGCTGAGCTTTTTGGGTTCGCCGGCCGATCCGAGAGCCGACCAGGAGCTATCCAACCTCCTTCGCGACACGCAGCTTTTCGACGAGGACAAGATCATTTTCTGCGGCATCTTCACCGCGCCGCCGCAAGACGCGACGCCTTATGTGGCCATGAGCACGCCGGCAATCTCTTTCCTCGCCGACTACGACGGCGCCATCAGCCGCTCGTTCGGCGCCGCGGCCATGCCGCGCACCGTCGTGCTCGACCCTATGCTGCGCGCGGTCGCCGACATTGCCTGGGACAATGCGGTCGGCCATGCCGAGACAGTGGACAGCGTCCTGCGAAGCCTGCCGGCGGTCGACAATTCGGCGGGCGTGCCGCTCACCGCGCCGGCGCTGATCGTGCCACGCGTGTTCGATTTCGAGCTCTGCGACTTCCTCACCCAGGTCTACGACAAGATCGGCGGCAAGGATTCCGGCTTTCTGCTCGACCGCGACGGCAACACGACGACCCTCGTCGATTACCGCCTTAAGCGCCGCAGCGATCTGAGCATCCTCGTGCCGGAGGTGCGCGAGACGATCCGCGGCCAGATCGTGCGCCGCCTAGTGCCGGCGATCGAGCGCTTCTTTCAGTTCTCGGCGACCCGGATGGATCGCTACATCGTCGCCTGTTACGACAGCGCCATCGGCGGCCATTTCCATCGCCACCGCGACAACGTCAATGTCGGGGCGCAACACCGCCGCTTTGCCGTCACCATCAACCTCAACAACGATTATGACGGCTGCGATCTGGTTTTTCCCGAATTCGGCCGCAGTACCTATCGCGCGCCGCACGGTGGCGCCATCGTCTTTTCCTGCGGCGCGCTGCATCAGGTGACGCCGGTGACGCGCGGCAAGCGTTACGCCTTTCTCGCCTTCCTCTATGGCGAAGCCGATGCGGCCTTGCGCGGGAAGAACGACTCCAAGATTGTGCAAAGCGAATTCCGCTACAGCGGCGCAATGTCGGACCGGCTGTTCCCGGACGAGGCCGAACGCCCGCTCGAACGCCGCGCCGGTTGACGACACGATACCGGGCTTGTCATTGCTTGATTCCCGGCTAATATCTCCACGCCTCTGGGGATGGGGTCCCCCGTAACCGCCGATATGTCCGACGACGTTTCGGCTGATGACTCCTACCGGACGCTTTGGCGTCGGTAGGAGTATGTCTTCTGCTCCCGCTGCCTCCAGCGCCGTTCGTAGCCAGTTCAAGAAACGCTCGCAATGCAATGGCGCGCGGGACTTGGATGAACTTGATGACTGTGACTGGAGGAATGCAATGGGATATCTGATCGTGTTTCTGGGCGGCGGCATCGGCGCTGCGCTGCGGCACGGCTTCAATCTCGCCGCCGCGCGGCTGTTCGGCACCGGATTTCCGCTCGGTACGATGATGATCAACGTATTGGGCTCCTTTGCTATGGGACTCATCGCCGAATATTTTGCTCTGCGGCGCGGCTTGCCGCAGCATTGGCGATTGTTTTTGACGACCGGCATTCTTGGCGGTTTCACCACGTTTTCGGCGTTCTCGTTGGAGGCTGCACTGCTCTATGAGCGTGGCCAAATCGGCGGCGCGGCGATCTATGTGGCTGGCTCGGTCGCGCTTGCAATCGGCGCGCTCTTTGCCGGGCTTGCCATTGTCCGTATGCTGGTCTGAGCCGACCCGGCAAAAAACGAGGAGACGCTGCGATGGATTTGGGATTGACCGGAAAGACGGCGCTGGTCACCGGCGGCAGCGAAGGCATCGGCAAGGCGATCGCGCGGACGCTGGCGCGCGAAGGCGTCGACGTCGCGATCTGTGCACGGCGCAGGGGACCGCTGGAACAGACCGCCGCCGAAATCGCCAAGGAAAGCGGCCGCAAGATCGTCGCCATCCCCGCCGATCTGACCAAGGCGGCCGACGCCGAGAATTTCGTCAAACGGGCCCACGCCGCGCTCGGCCGCATCGATATCCTGGTCAACAATGCCGGCTCGTCGCCCGGCGGCGTGCTCGATCATTTGAGCGAGGAGGATTGGGCGCAGTCGCTGCAGCTCAAATTCATGGGCTATGTGCGCTGCATGAAGCACGTGCTGCCGATCATGCAGAAGCAGAAGAAAGGCCGCGTGGTGAACCTGATCGGCAATGACGGCGTCAAAGTCTCCTATTGGGAGATCGCGCCGGGCGCCGCCAACGCCGCCGGCCAGAACTTGACCAAATCGCTCGCCAGCCAATACGGCAAGGACAATATCAGCTTCGTCGTCGTCAACCCCGGCCCGGTGCGCACCGAACGCTGGGCCGGCCTGGTCAAGGCGATGGCGCGCGACATGAAGCTCAGTTACGAAGAAGCCGACAAGCTCGCGCCCGCGAGCATCCCGCTCGGCCGCATCGCCGAATGCGAGGAGGTCGCCAA
Organism: uncultured Alphaproteobacteria bacterium; assembly: GCA_963784325.1. Classification (GTDB taxonomy): domain Bacteria; phylum Pseudomonadota; class Alphaproteobacteria; order Rhizobiales; family Xanthobacteraceae; genus BOG-931. The sequence goes on from CAWARC010000005.1 coordinate 258,399, forward strand.
TCTCGTCGCCTATCTCGCCTCCGACCTCGCCTTCTTCGTCAACGGCACCATGATCGAAATCGACGGCGGCCAGGACAAGGTGCTGATGGACCGCATGCGCGACCGGTGATGCTCCCTCCTAGCGCTGCGCGTCGCCCGGTTGCTTCAACCCAGATTGCCAATGTCGCAACTTTGGCGACGCGACACTAAGCCCTGGGCGATGCACTTGGGCAACCGGCCCCCCTCCCTTATAGTCCGGGCCGAAAACGCGGGGGCATCGGCTCAAAAGACGCGTCGGGGATTTAAACAGGGGGTGGAAGTCAATGTTTGCACGCACCATCGGGCTTTGTGGCTTTAAGCGCGGCATGCTTGCCGCCGCGGCGGCCCTCACTCTGCTCACGCTCGCCGCTCCGGCGTCCGCCGCCGATTTCGTCATGAAATTCGGCACCGCGACGATGAACGAGACGCAGCACCAGTTCATAAAATTCTACAAGGAGGAAGTCGAGAAGGCCTCCGGCGGTCGCATCGAGGTGCAGATCTACCCGGCAAGTCAGCTCGGCCCGATCCCGGCCGAAATCCAGGGCGTGCAGCTCGGCACCGTCCAAGGCTATATCGGCCCGGTCGACTTCTTCGTCGGCGTCGATCCCCGCTTCGGCGTGTTCTCGACGCCTATGCTGTTCAAAGACGACGCCAATGCCGCGGCGACGGTCCACGATCCGTCCATCCAGAAGGCCATGTTCGATCTGGCGGCGCCGAAACGCATGGTCGGCATCGCCACCTTGAATCTCGGCGCGTCCGACTACGGCGCCAAGAAGGCGATCATGCGGTTGTCGGATTTCAACGGCAAGAAACTGCGCATCAACGGCACCGAGATGGAACGCGAGAAGATGGCCAAGCTCGGCGCCACCGGCATCGGCATGCCGTTGTCCGACGTGGTGCCGGCGCTCGATCAGGGCACCATCGACGGCACAATCTCGGGCCTGTCGGTGTTTTCCTCGATGAAGATGAACGATCTTCTCAAAGTCATCACCGTCACCAACGACACCTTCATCATTTCGATCGCCGTCGTGTCGAAGCCGTGGCTCGACACGCTGCCGCCGGATCTGCAAAAGGTCGTGCTCGATGCCGGCGCCGCCATTCAGGCCAAGACCCAGGCGTGGGAAGTCGATTTTTCCAAAAAACTGGTCGCCGATTGGACCGGCGTGGGCGGCACCGTGCATACGCTGCCGGCCGACGATCTCGCCAAGATGAAAACGCTGCTCGACCCTGTCGGCGACGAAGCCACCAAGAGCCAGCCCGCCGTGCACGACATGCTGCAAACGGTCCGCGCGGCGGTGGCCAAGCACTAGGCATGACCATCAAGGCACCTCGTAAGCCGTCATCCTGAGGTGCGAGCGACGCGAGCCTCGAAGGATCACGGACGAGGCGCTCGGGCTGGTCACCTTTCGAGGCTCGGCGCCGGCGCGCCGAGCACCTCAGGGTGACGGGAAACGCGAAACTGAATGAAACAAATCCTTCTGCGTAGCGCCAATGCGCTTATCGTCGTGCTGCGCATCGCCGCCGGCACCATGCTGATGCTCAGCGTCGGCATCAACTTCGCCAATATCATCGGCCGCTACGTCTTCTCGGTGTCGTTGTATTGGGCCGAGGAGGCAATGCTGTTCCTGATGATCGGCTGCGTGTTCCTCGGCGCCAGCCAGGCCGGCTGGCTCGGCCGTCACATCCGCATGGACGTCGTGATCTCGCTGTTGCCGCCGCGCGCGCGAAAAGTCTTCGACGTGCTGTCCGATATCGTCACCATCGCCACCTGCATCGCGGTTGCGGCGTTCGCCTGGCCGGTGATGACCATGTTCTACGAGCTCGACCAGCGCAGCGAGACCGCGAACATCCCGCTCGTCATTCCGCAATCCGCCGTGCCGATCGGCCTCCTCTTGATGGCGGTGCTGATCGCCGTACGGCTGATCGCGGTCGGCATTCGCCACGACGACATCATCGCGAGCCGGGACGTCGAGCATTGAAATGGCGACCTTCGTCTATTTCATACTGCCGGTGATTTTGCTGATCCTCGGCTTGCCGATCTTCGTCGTCCTGCTGCTGACCTCGCTCGCCGCGATCGTGTTCGTCGCCCATGTGCCGACTGACGCGGTGCAGACCACCATGTTCGGCAGCCTCGACAATTTTCCGCTGCTGGCGGTACCGTTTTTCGTCCTTGCGGGGGAGATCATGGGCCGCGGCGGCATCGCCGAGCGGGTGGTCACTTGGGTGGTATCGATCATCGGCGGTGTGCGCGGCTCGCTGGCAGTAACGACGGTGGCATCTTCGGAACTGTTCGGCGCCATGGCGCACACCTCAGTCGGCACCGTGGTCGCCATCGGGCGGCTGTTGTTTCCGTCGCTGACCAAGCACGGCTACAGCGAGCGCTTCGCCATCAGCCTGATTACCTCCTCCGGCGCGGTGGCGGTGATCATTCCGCCGTCGATCGCGATGATCCTTTACGCGATGACGGCCGAGGTCTCCGCGATCAAGCTGTTCACCGCCGGCATTCTTCCGAGTCTTTTGATCGGCATCGTCGATGCCGTCTATGTGATGGTTTACGCGCGCATCAAAATGGTGCCGCTGTCGGCCCCAGCGCGTTGGAAGAATATCTGGACCTCGACCAAGGAGGCGAGCTGGGCGCTCGGCACCATCGTCGTGATCTTCGGCGGCATCTATGGCGGCGTATTCACGCCGACCGAGGCCGCCGGCGTGGCGGTAGTCTATTCGCTGTTCGTGGCGATGTTCGTCTACCGCACGGTCGGCGTCGCCGAATTGTTGCAGATCATCGTCAATTCCGTGGTGCTGATCGGACAGATCCTCATCATCGTCACCGCCGCCGGGGTCTATTCCTGGCTGATGACCACGAGCGGCATTCCGCAGAAGGTGATCCACGGCGTCACCGCGTTGCACCTGCCGCATTGGGAGACGCTGCTGTTCGTCAATGCCGGACTGCTCGTTGCCGGTAGTTTTCTCGAGCCGGCACCGGCCATTCTGGTCCTCACGCCGCTGCTCCTGCCAGTGGTCGAAACCGCCGGAATCGGCGCCATCCACTTCGGCATCATCATGGCGGTGAATTTGTCGATCGGCCTTTACATGCCGCCGTTCGGGCTGAACCTGTTCGCGGCGCGCGCTGTCTTCAACGTGCCGATGGGCGTGATCTATCGCGGCGTGCTGCCGTTCGTCGTCGTCAATTTCATTGCGCTCTTGGTGATCACCTATGTGCCGGCGATCTCGATGGTGCTGGTCGGCACGCAGCGCTGACGTGGCGATGACGCGATAGGGCGCTCTTTCACAAACTGATGCCGGCAAGCCAATTCAGCAGCCGGCGCCGGAATCGCCCGCACTCAGTGACGGCAGTTTTGAGGCGAACAGTTTTTGGTATTGCAGGCGCGGGTGGTGCCGTCTTGTGCGCATGACCCTGCGGGGCAATATCCCAGATTGGGGCACGGTTTTTTTCCATTAGCAGCCAGCGATTCATTGTTCTGCGCTATCACAAAATATCGCCTGGAGCAGCATGCAAATTCCAATCACAAAAAGCCGTTTCCCCATATCATCCCCTTGTATCGCGACGGAAATCAGCAGTCTCCAAAATCAAAATTAGACGGCGACCTAAATGCCCCGGAGCATTTGGAAAGTCAAAGCGTCTCGGTGAATTGTCGAGCACGCCGGATTTCAGAACTTAGCGGTCGAATGGCCGCCCGGATCGCACGGCACCGCGCTCAAACGACGTTACGATTGAAATAGATCGAGCCCCAAAGCACCAAAGCCCAGACCACGGCGAGCGTAGCAATTGCCTCGATTGCGACCATTGTATTCCTCCCTTGGCGTCGACTTTCCTCCGGCATTTCGCGATTTAGGATGCTGTCGTCGGCCCGGCCGTCAGTCCGTCTCGCCCGACAACGCAACAACGCTGTCCCCATCCGCATGCCGCCGCGTCAGCTCCGACTGAAGCTGCGCAGCCTCGTCGTCCATGCCGATCCATCGCAATTTGCGAATGAGCTTGACGAGTTCGTTCGACCCGTTTTGCGCTGCGGTTGCGTCGGCCGCGGTTTGCTGCACGCGCGATTGTTCCGGCGTGATGGCCATGAGCGTTCTCCCATTTTCTTGTTGCGCGACGGCATCGCCATCGCGGCATTATCCCGATCAGGGCGCGACGCCCGTGCGGCCCGCGCCTGATTCATGGCGGGGAGAGTTTACCTGTTCGCACGTCTTAGCAAGGCGGCAACAGTGCGCCGCAACATAAACATCGGGGCCGTGGCGGTTAGGCGCCGGCGCTCTCAATGCTGCCGTCCGGCAACAAATCAGATCGCGGCACCGCTACCTTGGCCGCAGCCTGCAAAGTCATCGTTTGCAACCTCATTGTCGCCAGGGTCGCAGCAATAAAGGCATCGATGTCGCGTAGCACCGGAACGAACAAGCGCAACAGCGGCGCGACGGCGGCAATAGTGAAATAATGGCCAACCCGGCGGTAGGTCTTCACCGTTGCGGTATTTCCGGCGGCGACGAGCCGCTCCGCAAGACGGGTGGCGTTGCCCGGTTCGACCAGCCGGTCGCGGCCGCCGGTCATCAGCAAGGAGGGAGGCGCGCCCGACGTAACGTGAAAGATCGGTTGGGTCTCCTGCCGGTCGGCGCCCCCGAAAATCACTTTCAAGGTCTCGTCGCGCAGCGGCAGGTAATCGTACGGCCCCGAGATGCCGATGAGCCCGGCAATATCGCGCCCGGGCGCAAGGCCGACCTGGTTCAGCCAGCGCGCATCGATCGACAGCATCGCCGCGATATGCGCGCCGGCCGAGTGACCTTTCAGGAAAATCTTGTCCGGATCGCCGCCGAAGCGGCCGACATTGTCCTTGGCCCAGCGCACCACCTGCGCGCCGTCTTCGAGGAAGTCGGGGTAACGCGCTTGCGGAAAGATGCGATAGTCGGGCACGACCGCCACATAGCCGCGGCGCGCCAGCGCCTTGGCGACATAGCGATAGAGCCCTTTATTGCCGCTGCGCCACGCGCCGCCGTAAAAGAACACCACGACCGGCGCCGCGACAGCCGCGGCGGGACGGCAGACATCAAGCCGGTGCCGCGAATGCTCCGCATAAGCGATCGAACGGATGAATTTTATGCCGGGTGCCATGCCGGCGCGGAATTAGGCACGCGATCGGGTCGAATCGATGGCGCCGTTCGTCATCTCGCGAAAATTCGTGCTAAGGTGGGAAACGTCGGCGGCGGCCCCGCCGGGCTTGGTTTCCGTGATCCAGAGTTTGAATCCCTGCAATGCAACGGAGCTGGCGATGAGAGCTTGGCAAGCCCTCGTGATTGTCTTTCTATCCTTGACCACGTCGGTGGCACGCGCGGAGACGGTCGAAGTGGCCGGCGATTATGGCGGCTTCCTCGTCGCCTATGAGGCGAAATGGAAGAAGCTCGCCGATGAGCACGCCAGCGTGCGCATTGCCGGCCCCTGCGTCTCCGCCTGCACCGTATTGGCCGGCTTCATCCCGCGCGACAATATCTGCGCGACGCCCAAGGGATCGCTCGGCTTTCACTTGGCGTTTCCGTATTTCGTCACGCCGAGCCTGTGGAAAGACTATCCGCCCGACATTCAGGCCTGGATCACCAAGAACGGCGGCCTGACCTATTCATTGATGTGGCTGCAGGCTTCGGAAATCTATCACTTCTTTAAGCGATGCCCCGGGACCTAGCGACGAGGTAGGTCTTCATGGCGGCGGCAAGATCGTGAACCGGCGCAGCCTGTTCCGGCCGGAAATGCCGTAATGACCTAAGGCTTACCGCCTTCGATTCAGTTTTATCCAATCGTACGCGTTAATTTTATGGAATTTGCGCCAGATTGTTCCGCATGAACGATTTCTGGAACAATTGGCTCGAGGCTGTCCGTTTCACCTGCGAAGCGCAAAACGTCATTTCGGCGCGGCTGATGCTGTTTGCCTCCAGCGCGCCGGAGACAGCGATCGAAGAAGCGACGAACATGGTGACGGAAAAATTCCTGGCTTTCGCCAAAGCCGGACTTGCCGCCGAGAAGGCGCTGGAGGACGGACTTGGCCTCTATGTCGCCGCCGAGCGGGCCTATGCGCCGCTAGCCCATTGCGTGCATGCCAATAGCGATCGGCTTACCCGACCGGCCGCCTAGATAGAGACTGGCGGCGGACGCGAATGAGGACGGGTCGAAACCCGTCCCCACACGAATCGGCCCGTGGTAACTCCGGGAGACGACGGCGCCGCCGCCGAGCCGATCACTACTCTTCCTTCGCTTACGCCTTGTCGAGCGGCATCGCCACGAACCGCGTGGTGTCGCCCGTCTTCACCCGCATCAGCACGTCGTGCTTGCCTTGCGACTTCGCCTCGGTCAGAGCGTGGCGTATGTCGCCGGCATTGGCGACCGCCTTGCCGCCGACGTCGAGGATGACGGTGCCGGTCTGAAAGCCCTGCTCGGCTGCCGGCCCGTCGGGATCGACGCCGGTGACCACGACACCCTCGTTGCCCGCACCGGAGACGTCCTTCGCCGGCGCCACTTGCAGGCCGAGATGCGGCACGCCGCTCGGCGCCGCATTTTGCTCGGAATCATTGCTGGCGACCTGCTGATCGTTCGGCATCTGCGCCAGCGTCAATGACACCGTCTGCTGCTCGCCTTGCCGCACGATGTCGAGCTTGATCGCGGAGTCCGGCGCCATCATGCCGATGGTGCGGGCGAGATCGCGGGCATCCTTGACCGGGGTGCCGTTGACCGCGGTGATGACGTCGCCGGACTTGATGCCGGCCTTGGCCGCGGGGCTGCCGCTTTGCGGCTCGTCGACCATCGCACCCTCGGCCTTCTTCAGTCCGAGGCTGTCGGCGATGCCCGCGGTGACGGGCTGAATCTGCACGCCGAGCCAGCCGCGGGTGACGTGGCCATCTTTCTTCAGCTCTGCCACCACCGTCTTGGCTGTACCGGCCGGAATGTCGAAGCCGATGCCGACTGAGCCGCCGGACGGCGAATAGATCGCGGTGTTGACGCCGATCACGTTGCCGTCGACGTCGAATGCCGGGCCACCGGAATTGCCTTTGTTGATGGGCGCGTCGATCTGGATGTAATCGTCATAGGGCCCGGCGCCGATGTCGCGGCCTTGCGCCGAAACGATGCCGGCCGTCACCGTGCCGCCAAGACCGAATGGGTTGCCAACCGCGACCACCCAGTCGCCGACCTTCGGACGATGGCTGGCGAATTGCACGTAGGGGAAATCGTTTTTGCCGTCGACCTTGATCAAGGCCAGATCGGTCTTCGGATCGGTGCCGATCACCTTGGCGGTATAGATCGTGCCGTCGTCGGTGGTCACCTGAACCGAACTGGCGTGGTTGACGACGTGATTGTTGGTCACTGCGTAGCCGTCTGGCGATATGAAGAAGCCGGAGCCTTCGCCGACGATGGTCTCATGGCTCTGCGGCGCGTTGTGACCGAATTGATGACCGAATTGTCTCCGAATTGCTGGAAGAACTTGTCAAGCGGCGAGCCTGGCTGCACCGGGATTTGTTGCTGGTCGTCGTCGCCCATCTGCTGCGCCAGCGCCGGCTCGGCTGAGGCCGGAATCTTGACGCGCACCGAGATCACCGCGGGTTTCACCTTGGCGACTAGATCGGCAAATCCTTGCGGATGCGGCAGCGGCTGCTGCACCGCGGCAGATGAATCGGCGGCATGCGCCGGCGGCGTGCCCAGCGTGTTGCCCCAATAGCCGCCAAGCCCTGAATTGAATGGCCCGGCAAGCAGCAACGCGCCGCCGACTGCGGCGACGGATGCCAAAAGCACGATGCGGCGGCCAGTCAGGAGCCTGGATTTTGTCGACTGCGGGGGAGTGGCTTGAGTCATGAGAATCTCCGTTGCGAACCCAGGTCTTTTCAATGGCTTTCTGCAACCGGGCTCTTTGCGAATACAACGCATACATGGGCGATCGCGCGTTACGGCAGGCTGGAGACCAGATTAAATCGAGGAAAGATTCCGCTGCGCCAAGCGATTTCTACGCACGGAACGGCTATTGCGCGGCGTCGTTGACAGATTGACGCAGGCTCCCGAAAATTAAGGAACAAGCGATGCAACACAAACAAATTCACCGCAGCAGCGACGGACAGCGGACCTACGCCGTCGTCCTGCAAACCGGTGACGAAGTGATGGACTGTCTCAGCCGTTTCGTCACCGCCGAGCGCATCAAGGCCGCGCAGCTCACCGCGATCGGCGCATTGCGTGACGTCGTGCTGATGTATTTCGACTGGGACAAGAAGGATTATGCGCGCATCCCGGTGCGCGAACAGGTCGAGGTCGCCTCGCTGATCGGCGACGTCGCCGAGGGTCCTGACGGCAAACCCTCGCTGCACATCCATCTCGTCGTCGGCAAGCGCGACGGCAGCGCCATGGCCGGCCATCTCGGCGAAGCTCATGTGCGGCCGACGCTCGAGGTCGTCGTCACCGAGAACCCGGTGCACCTGCGCAAGGTAAAGGACGAAGAGTCCGGGCTGCCCCTGATCCGGCCGGCGGCGTAATCGATCCGGCGGCACCATCGCGTCACGCCGGCCGCGGGCGATATTTGCCCGCGACGCTGGCGCGGGCGGCGTCATGCCGCCGCTGCCATTCTATCACTGTCGCGGACACTGCGATGCGATCGGTCATGGCAATGATTCTCCGTTCTCGGGATGCACCTTCGCATCCGAGTTTTGCCTTCACGCTTTAAGAAAGCCCTTCGTGCCGCCCTCAAATAAAGAGGGAGGCGGAGCGCCGATAAGCGCATCCACTGGAGTCCGCCCCGCCGCAGAAAGAAAGCCTGCCAGCGTATGCGGCGAGCGCCATCGCTTCCTCCCGCGAACGGTGCGGGATCAAAGCGGCGGCGCCCTCGCCTTTCGGCGCCCCACCGCGGTCATGCGCCGAGGGCCTTACCTCGAACTCGGCTCCGGGCCGCGCTTCCTGGAATCACCGGATCCAAACGGGAGGACCCTCTCCGGCACCAGTGCAGCCAGCACCTGGCAGTCCGGTCACGCGCCGGACGGTCGATGCCCAGAACCGCCCGGACGCACGGTGTATCGCCGCGCTTCCGGGAACCGCTCTCGTTCCACTTTCGAAAGTACCCTCGCGAAAGGCCCCTCCGTGAACGAGATGGGGATGACGTAATCGATATGGGGACGATTGTCAATGGCGCGTCCCCATAAAAGAGACTATACAAACCATCGATTTGTGGTCCAAACGCTGAAAAAACAGGGCGTGTACCCATAAATCGCAGTCAACAAGCCAATTTCTG
>CAWARC010000006.1:0-46960 GCA_963784325.1 uncultured Alphaproteobacteria bacterium
AGCTCGCCAGCGCCAATCCGGATGTCGCACCCACCGTCGACGGCCACACCGCCGTCTATGACATCTCCGCGCACACCGTCTATCTGCCCGATGGCGAGAGGCTCGAAGCGCATTCCGGCTTGGGCGACAAGATGGATGACCCGCGCTTCATCGATGTCCGCATGCGCGGCCCGACGCCGCCCAATGTCTATGACCTCACCCTGCGCGAGGAGATTTTCCACGGTGTGCGGGCGATCCGGCTCAATCCGGTCGACGACGACAAGATGTTCGGCCGCGCCGGCATGCTGGCGCACACTTATATGCTGGGCGAAAACGGCCAGTCGAACGGCTGCGTGTCGTTCAAGGATTACCCGCAGTTCCTCAAGGCGTTCGAAAGCGGCGAGGTCAATCGGCTCGTCGCGGTGCCTCGCGCGGCGATTATCCGCGCATGCGGCAAACGATTGATCATTTGAACCGTTCGGAGGCGGCGCGATCTCGGTGACAAGATCGCGGATCAGTTTCTTGTTGGGGAGCGGCGTTAGCGTCATTTCGCGCGGTTCGAGCCGCGCCGTGCAAGCATAGACCGTTTCGCCGTCGAGCTGCATCATGCATTCCTTGCAGGCATTGGCATTGATGCAGGAGTAGCGCACGGCAAGCGAGGATCTTTGTTGACGCGCAGCCAGCGCAAGCCGTCGAGCACCGATTGGCCCTCTTCGAACGGCACGTCGTGTCTTCGAAGTGGCCGGCATCGCGCGTATTGCCGCGCAAGATTTTCAGCGTGGCGACCGGTGCCGATCAGGCGATCGCCTCGGCCGGCGCGCCGGAAATTTTTACCATGCCGTCGCGCAATTGACGCGCTGATGCCACTGCCAGTGCGGCAGCGTTTGCGGAAAATCCTCGCGCTGATGGGCGCCGCGGCTCTCGGTGCGGGCAAGCGCGGATTGCGTCACGGCCTGCGCCACGGCGATCATGTTGCGCAAATCGAACCAATCGAGCCGCTGCGGATCGAAGGCGCGGGCTCGATCCCGGCGGATGTTCGCCCAGCTCCTGGAGCGCGGCAATGCCGGACAGCGCGCGGGAAATTCTGCCCGGTGCGCAACGGCCCGACATCGTCGGCCATAAGGGCTTGCAGGCGTGCGATCATCGCCGCGGTGTTTGGCGCATCGGCTGCGGAGAACCGGCGCGCAAGAGATCGAGCGCGGCGCCGCAATCCTTCGGGGGCAAATTCCGCCGCGGTTTGCCGCGCGTGCGGCGGCGTTGTGTCCGGCGCGGCGGCCGAACACCAAAGCTTCGGTGATGGCGTTGCCGGACAGCCGGTTGGCGCCGTTGGCGCCGCCGGCCACTTCGCCGGCGACAAAAAGGCCGGGCCGGTCGCTCACATGCTCGCGTCGGTTTCACGCCGCCCATGTGATAATGCGCGATCGGCGCAACTTCGACCGGCATCTTGGTGAGATCGATGCCGTTGGCCGCGAGCCGGTCGATCACCGGTCCGAAGGCGCCGCGCAACGCCGCCGCGCTGCAATGCTCGAAGCAGAGGTAGGCGCCGCCATGCGGCGAGCCGCGGCCGGCTTCGACTTCCTTGATGATGGCGTAGGTCGCGAGATCGCGGGTGAGGACATATTTGCCGTCCTCGTCGGAGCCGTATTTCGAGGTGAATTCTTCTTTGGCGCCGTTGAGAAGCCGGCCGCCGAGCTTGTAGCGGAACGGATCCCACATGATCGGATCCATGCCGACGAGCCGCGGCGCCAGATGGCCGATCGGAAAGAACTGGACAAACTCCATGTCGATCAAGGAAGCGCCGGCGCGCAGTGCGAGCGCATAGCCGTCGCCGCCCATATTGGCCGAGGCGCTGTTGCGGCGGTACAGCCGCGTCAGTCCGCCGGTCGCCAGGATGGTGGCCTTGGCCGCGATGACGACTGCCGCGCCGGAGCCGACATGATAGGCGACCGCGCCGGTGACTTCGCCGTCGCGGACCACGAGATCGACGATGCAGAGGTCGCCGGCTTTGCGGATCGCGGGTTGCGCGCCAGATGCGTGCGCAGCGTCTTCGACACCGCCGGCCCGGTATTGATGAAATCGACATAGACGCAGCGCGGCCGGTCGTGGCCCGGCGCCTGGGTCGCGGTGATGTGCCCATTCTTGCGCGCCCAGCCGACGCCCCAGGCATCGAGCTCGCGAATGCAGTCCGGCGCGTCCGCGCACAAAAGCTCGGCCAGCGTCTCGTCGCACAGCCCGCGGCCGGCGGCGATGGTGTCGGCATAATGTTCTGCGGGTTGTCGGGCACCTCTTCGCCGAGCGCGACCGCGACTGTCATCTGCGCCATGACGGTGGCGCCGCCGCGGCCGATCAGGCTGCGGTCGGCAAGCAAGACCTGCGCGCCGCGGCGTGCCGCTTCGATCGCCGCGTACATGCCCGCAGCACCGGAGCCGATGACCAGCACATCGGTCTCGACGGAGACGGGTTCGGGCGCGCCCGTCACGGCGCGGTGGCCGCCGGCGCGGCGAAGGCCGCCGCGAGCCGCGCGGCGAATTGCCGTTCCATCTCTTTCGCCTTGGAGCGCAGCACCGGCTGGCCGAGGCTGCCGAGCTTGCCGGTCAAGGCCGCCTCGATCTCGTAGTCGATCTTGGTCTGGTCGCCGAGTTCGGTGAGCCGCGTCAGCGCGCTTGCGGTCAGCCGGCCGACGATGCCGAGCGGCGTGCCTTCGACCTTGGCCTCGATCTCGCGCGGCGGCTCGGCGCGCGTCACCTGCACCGTCACCTTGAACTTGAATTTCATGTAGGCGACCTTGGTCTCGAACACCGCCGCATAATTATCCGGCGCCGTCTCGATCAGATCGCTGACGCCGTCGACGCAAGACGCGAAGAAGCGCGCATCGCGCACCCTGTCGTAGACCTGCGCGCGCGGCGCTTGCACCGTCAGTTCTCCGGAAAATTTCATGCGCTGTTCCGCTTGGATGCGCGCTCAGGCGCGCAATGCCGTCAGCATGTCTTTGATGTATTCGTCGGCGCTGGAAATCACGAGCATCATGGCGTGCGGCCGCAGCTGCGCCAGCATTTTCGACAGCGTCTCGTCGCTCGAGCCGGCACCGCCGAGAATGAGCGCCGTCGTCATCACGTGCTTGACGCTGCAGGCTTCGCCGATGAGGCTCGCCGCCGCGGCGCTTTCGCCGGCGGTCGCCACCATGACGACGAGATCGGCGGTCTCGACCTCGTCGACCAGATTCTTGGTGCGGCCGGCCAGATCGTTGAGCCAGCCGCCCATCGAGAAGCGCTCGCCCTGCCGCGGCGCGCCGGAGAATGCCGACGCGGTGAGGAAGGTCGCGCGCTGCCAGGGGGCGGCCGCCAAATCCTTGACGATGCGCTCGCTCGGGGCGTCAAGCGCAATCACCTTGACCGCGCGGGCCTGCGAATTCGGCCGATCGATGCGGAATTTCGCCTCCGCCGCCGAGCTCATCCGGGCCAATTCGCTTTGCATGATCCGCTCTCCTGACGCCTCCTTCCCAATATAGCGAATGGCCAAGAATATTCCATTGCGCGCTCCGTTTAGTATAACGGCGCTCCGTCCCGTGGGTTCTTAAGAGGATGAGTGAGGGCTATGGCCGGCGAAGCAAAACGCCTTGAATTGTGCAGCGCCGACGACGTCGCGCCCGGCGCCGCGCTCAAGGTCGAGATCGAGGATCTGGCGCTCGCGGTGTTCAACGTCGGCGGGCAGTTCTACGTCACCGATGACGCCTGCACCCACGGTCCGGGCTCGCTGTCGGAAGGCTATATCGAGGACGACGTCGTGGAATGCAACTTCCACAACGGCCAGTTCAATATCCGCAGCGGCGAAGTGGTGTCGCCGCCCTGCATGGTACCGGTGAAGACCTATCCGGTCCTGGTCGTCGACGGCAAAGTGACGATCGAGGTGTGAGCCGATTGCGTCCGGCTAGGCGGCCAACAGGCGCACATGAAACTTACTCCCTGTGGCTTTGGCGAAACGGAGCAGCGTTTTAGTGCTGGGCAGCGTTTGCCCGCTTTCCAATCGAGCGATGGTGGATTGGCTGGTTCCCATGCGCTCGGCGAGCTCGGATTGGGATAATCCGGCACGCAGGCGTGCCTTGACCAATTCGGCGGCGATCTCAAACTCCGGGGCAAGCGCGTCGTATTCGGCCTTGACCTTAGGGTTGGCCAATAGACGAGCCTTGAGCTTCTCGAATGGAATTGTCATCTGATCTCCTTTGCCCGCTGCAGCGCGAGCTCGATTTCGCTGCGCGGCGTCTTCTGTGATTTCTTTACGAATGCCCGAACGACTACGACCCTTTGTCCGATCGCGGTGACGTAGAGGGCGCGGGCTATTCCGTCGCGGCCGGTCAAGCGCAGCTCCCACAGCTTATCCTCCAGGTGTTTGACGTGCGGCTCGCCCAGGCTTTGCAAGCCCGCGGCGGTAATACGGTCGGCCAGCCGCAGGAACCGCGCCTGCATATCCGCCGGAAGTGCGGCAATCTCTGCAGCGACGGTTTCGTTGAGGATTTCAACCCGCCAAGGCACGGCCGTCTATATCTCATTTTTGAGATAGAGGCAAGGACTGTTGGGACATGGCCCATCGCGCGAGCGAGTTGTTTTGCAGTTGACGAAGCGCGCCGCTCCGGCTTGTTAGATGCCAACAAATTTCATGGAGGATCGCCCCGATGCCGAGAAGCAAACCGCCGTTCCGCGCCGACGTGGTCGGCTCAATTTTGCGCACCGCGGCGCTGAAGGAGGGACGCGCCAAGCGTGAAAAGGGCGAGATCAGCGCGGCGCAGCTCAAGGACGTGGAAGACCGCGAGATCGAGAAGATCATCAAGAAGCAGGAGGAAGTCGGGCTGCAAGTCGCCACCGACGGCGAATTCCGCCGCTCGTGGTGGCATTTCGACTTCTACGGCATGCTCGACGGCGTCGAAATCCAGGAGCTCGACCACGGCATTCAATTCCAGGGCGTGCAGACGCGGCCGCGCACCCCGCGCATTACCGGCAGGCTCGGCTTCTCCAATCATCCGATGCTGGAGCATTTCAAGTTTCTCAAAGCGCATACGCGGATGACGCCGAAAATGTGCATCCCGAGCCCGGCGACGCTGCATTTCCGGCTGGAGCCGGACGCCATCAAGGTCAAGGATTATGCCGACCGCGACGCCATCTTCGACGATTTGGCGAAAACCTATCGGCAGGCGATCCGCGGCTTCTACGACGTCGGCTGCCGCTACCTGCAATTCGACGACACCGCCTGGGCCTATCTGTGCTCGCAGGCCGAGCTGAAAAAGGCGCGCGAGCGTGGCTTGAACGCCGACCGCCTGCAGCAGGACTACGCCCGCGTCATCAACAGCGCGCTCGAAGGCAAGCCGGCCGACATGACCGTCACGACGCATGTCTGCCGCGGCAATTTCCGCTCGACCTGGATTTCCGAGGGCGGCTACGAGCCGGTCGCCGAGATCATGCTCGGTCAATTGAACTATGACGGCTATTTCCTCGAATACGACACCGCGCGCGCCGGCGGTTTCGAGCCACTGCGCTTTTTGCCGAAGGGCAACAAGATCGTCGTGCTTGGCCTCGTCACCACCAAATCGGGCACGCTCGAAAAGAAAGAAGACGTCAAGCGGCGCATCGAGGAAGCGACCAAATACGCCGCGCTCGATCAGCTATGCCTGTCGCCGCAATGCGGCTTTGCTTCAACCGAGGAAGGCAATGTGCTTGCCGAGGAAGAGCAATGGGCGAAGCTGCGGATGATCGTCGAGCTCGCCAGCGAAGTCTGGCACTGACGCCACTGAGAGCTCGCCGGCATTGCCGCCGGCGTCACTAAAAATCGGTCGAGACGTCGTCGATCGTCTGCGGCAATTCCATCTTGATGAACTTGATCTTGCCGTGCGCCGCCGCGAGCGCTTTGGTCAGATCGACGCTGTGGATCGATTGATCGCCGTAGGTCTTGAAATACCAAACCAGATTCTTCAGGTCGGAGGCGCTGGTCCAAGTGGTGGTCTCGGCGTGCATCTGGCCGCCTTCCTCGTCGCGCACCGCGCCGTAGGGGATGTCGAAATTGTTGAGGATATGGAACGCCTGGAGGACGGCCTCTGCCGCCGTATTGGAAGGAATTGCCGACTGTGTAAAGGCAACGGCGCGCACGAAACGCGACGGCGGGGTAAAATCGCCCGGCAAGCCGCGCAGGCCCGAGCCCTGGCCCAGTTGTGCCAGCGTGATGCCGCCAAGGCCGAGCTGCGGCACGTTGGTGGCGGTGAGATTCACATAGTTGCGCAGATTGGTCATGTGCCAATCGTAGGTCGGCGAATTCGTCATCACCCCGAGCGGGTTGTCATAGATCTTGAGGCTCTTGTTCAACGGCTCGATCACAACGGACTTGCCGCTCCGATCGTACACTACGAAATGAACGGGAGGGACCTGCTTGATGGCGTCGATGACGACCGGCACCAGCGCGATTTTGTTGAAATTCGCCTTCACCTCATCGATAGTGGCAAAATTGCCCAACAGCCAATTGGCATATTCGTGCGGCGCCATTGCGCGAGAGGCGTTCTCTTTTGTCGCTTCCGGGTAGCTGGCATAATCTGGGAAGTAGAACAGCCCGACATAGAGGCCGTGGTCGTTGATGCCGTCGACGATCGCGATGAGGCCCTCGGCGTTGGCGCCGAGGAACCCATATTTCGTCGTGTAGCTGATGC
Organism: uncultured Alphaproteobacteria bacterium; assembly: GCA_963784325.1. GTDB lineage: Bacteria > Pseudomonadota > Alphaproteobacteria > Rhizobiales > Xanthobacteraceae > BOG-931. The sequence continues at coordinate 6,665 of CAWARC010000006.1, forward strand.
CCTTGCCGCCGTCCGGCAGCGTGCCGGTCAGAGCGGTTCCAGCGGGCACGACCAGCACTTCGGAGTGCATGTCGAAGCCGAACTCCAGGGTGCGCGCCGCGACGACACCGCCATCCTTGGCGATGAGTCGGATACCGGTGCAAGCTTGCGCCGCCGGCGTGAAGCTCAAAATGGCAACGAGAGTTCCAGCGAGCACTGAACGGATCACGGCATTCTCCTGAAATTGCTTCGTGGCTGTGATGCGAGTGCTAGCCGCGGCCGGCGCCGGAGCAAAGATCAATCTTGTTTCGCGATGAGCGAGATAATGTTAAAGACCGTCTCATCAGACTTAAATTGACACCAGAGCCCACCGACATCCCGGCGAAAAACATCGTTGCAGCCATGCTCGGCGACTGCACGTCAGGCTGTTCGAACGGAGCTCTGAGTATTAGTGCGTAATTCCGTTCTGCTCAGCCGCTTGTGGACATGCACCATCAGCGCCATGGCGAACAGCGGCGTTGCCAGATTGACGATCGGGATCGACACGAAAGCCGCGATGAACAGACCGCCGATATAGACCGTCATGGCGTTGCGCTTGCGCAATAGCTTGGCTTCGGCGGGCGGGCGAAAGCGCATGGCGGCAAGCTCGAAATATTCCCGGCTGAGAATGTAGGCGGTGGCGAGGAAGAAAATCACCGCGCCGACGCCGGCAAACAGCAACAGCGGCACCGCACACAGATAGATCAGAACCGCAAGCAGCGCCGTCTTGCCGCCTTCCCACATCGCCAGCCACAGCGGCAGCGCCTTGCCCGGCCGATCGGCGGGATAATGCGCGCGCTCGACTTCCTCGCCGATGCGGTCGGCGAAAAAACTCGCGACAATGGCGGTGACAGCCGGCATCAGAAATACCCCGCCGACGATGATGCCGAGGCTGGCGGCGATCGATAAGAGCCAGGCGATGGCGTCGACCGGCAGATGGGCATGCGGCCCGACTGTGGTCTCCACGGAGGCACCGCCAATATCCACCAGATGCACGATCAGCCGGTCGACCGCGATGCCAAGGACGACGATGAGCGCCAGCGCCAGGAGAATCGATTTCCACAACATCGCGCGCAGCGGCGGCGAGACCATCTGCGTGAGCGCGTTGATGACGTCGTCGAGCATTTCAGCCTCCGCCGAACGGCTGAGGTAGCGACGTCCATCAGCGAGTACAAGTGGCGGTCAAGCGGCGATGACGCCGGCTTCCGCGGCCGACGCGTCGGACTGCGGCGCAAGCGACGCGGCCAACGCATCGTCAGGCACCCGCGGCAGATCGGCCCATTGCAGCGCCTTGTAGTTGAAGCCCTGCCGGATGGTCGGTTTGACGACGTTGAAATACGGCGAGATGTCGAAGTCGCGCGGGCAGTACAGCGAAGAGTGGCGGATCTCGAGGATTTGCTCGAGGGCCTGCTGACTGCCCGCCAAGGTGATCTTGGGCAGGATCGGGTAACGCACCGTGGTAAACGCATCCGCGATCAAGGCCGAGCAGATCAGCCGCGACGGATCGCCGGAGCCGAGCGCGATCAAGCGGCGGCGCCAGCGCTGCGGCGCCGGCAGCGGCAGCAAATAGCGCAACAGGTCGATGATGTTCTTGAGATCGTAGGCAAAGCCGATGCGCTCGACAGCGTAGGCGCACACTACCGCGCAATCGGCTTCGGTCAAGCCGACCGGCCGGCAAATGCGGGTGTGGAAGCGAAGATATTTCGATAGCGGCGCCGACACCACGCCTTCGCCGACATTGGCTTCGATCAGCACGTGCGGCTCGCCGTCGGCCGTCGTGCGGCCCGGCAGCGGTCCGACATAGAGCGCCGAATGCGACCAGGTCGATTGAGTCAGGTATTTGATGACGCCGGCGATGTGATTATTGCCCTCGACCAGGAGCACGTCGCCGGGCTGCAGCGATTGGCGCAAGGAATCGGGATCGCTCGGCGTGAACGGCTCATAGCCGCGCACCGGCTTCTGCAAATAGCGGGCGATCAACCGCCCCACGCCATCGAGCATCTTGCTCATGGGACTCTTGGGACCTCCCAGCGCGCGCGGTTTTGCCGCGTCTTCTTATGATCCGCAATCTACGCAAACTCCCTTGCAATTTGGTTCACACATCGTGCGCTTTATTGACCCAAATTAAACCGTAGCGTTTGCCCGCGCGGCGCAGTTCGGGCAATCTGCGGCGCGCCGTAAGCGTTTGGAAACCATGCCGGGAAAACCTCTCCACCTCAGCCGACGTTCGTTTCTCGCCGCCTCCGCCGCGCTGGCGGCCCGCCCCGCTGGCGCTGCGCCGGCGCCGCCGCCGTCCTCGGGTCCGTTCGAGGTCGTCATCGTCGGGGCTGGCGCCGCCGGGATCGCCGCGGCGCGCCGTCTTGCCGCCGCCGGGCGGCGCTATGTGGTGATCGAAGCGACCGATCACATGGGCGGCCGTTGCGTCACTGATATGAAAAGCTTCGGCGTGCCGTTCGATCGCGGCGCCCATTGGATCTACCTGCCGGATTCCAACCCGGTGACCAAGCTCACGCCGGTGCGCGGCATGGACATCTACCCGGCGCCGCAAAGCCAGAAGGTGCGCATCGGCCTGCGTTATGCCCGCGAGGGCGAGCTGGAGGATTTCCTGACCGCCCAGGTGCGCGCCACGCGCGCCATCGACGAGGTGGCGCGCAAAGCCGACATTCCGTGCGAGCAGGCCATGCCGCCCGATCTCGGCGATTGGCGCGCAACGATCGAATTCATGCTTGGCCCCTACACCTGCGCCAAGGATTTGCCGCAGGTATCGTCCTTTGACTTTGCACACGCTCGCGAGCGCAATGCTGCGACCTTCTGCAAGGAGGGATTCGGCGCGCTGGTCGCCGCGCTCGGCCAGGGCCTCAATATTCACCTGGCCACACCGGCAACAGTGGTCGACACCAGAAGCGGCATCACGGTGGAAACCGCCAAAGGCGCGATCAACGCACGCGCCGCCATCGTCACCGTGCCGACCAATGTCGTCTCCTCGGGCGGGCTCAAGTTCAGTCCGGAGCTCGGCCATCATCAGATCGACGCCTTCGGCCGCATGTCGCTCGGCAGCTACGACCACATTGCGCTCGAGCTTCGCGGCAATCCTTTGGGCCTCGAAAGCGACGACCTGGTGTTGCAAAAATCGACCGACACGCACACCGCGGCGCTGCTCGCCAATGTGTCCGGCACCGAGCTCTGTCTGATCGACGTTGCCGGCGCGTTCGGCCGCGATCTCTCGGCGCAAGGCGAGGCCGCGATGATCGATTTCGCCGTCAATTGGCTGGCCGGGCTTTACGGCTCGGAGGTCAAAGGCGCGATCGGCCGCAAACACGCCACACGCTGGAATGCCGATCCCTATGCGCTTGGCGCCTGGTCGGCCGCGGTGCCGGGCAGCCAATTCGCGCGCCGGCAATTGCTGGAGCCGATCGCGGACAATGTCTGGTACGCCGGCGAGGCCGCGCACGAAACTTTATGGGGCACGGTGGGCGGCGCCTGGGAATCCGGCGAACGCGCCGCCGACGCGGTGCTGCATCAGATCGGTCCGGCCCGAGCCGCAGCGCCGGTGGAAGCGGAAGCAAAACCAAAGCACAAGCCGGTCCACGCGCGCGCCGAACGCCGTGCGCCGCGCGAAGAAAGCGAACCGCAATATTACGGCGGCACGCCCAGCATCATTGCGCCGGAGCGATAGTCACGTTCGCAGCACCCCGCCGGTGCGCTTGTTGACTTCGGCGACGATTTTCGCCGCCAGCGCATCGATCTCGGCGTCGGTCATGGTCTTGTCGCGCGGCTGGATCGTCACCGCGATGGCGATCGATTTCTTACCGGGCTCGATACCCTGGCCCTCGTAAACGTCGAACACGGTCACGCCAGCGACGAGCTTGCGATCGGCCGATTGCGCGGCGCGCACGATATCGGCGGCTTTCACATTGCGCTCGACGACGAAAGCGAAATCGCGCTCGACCGGCTGCAACGGCGACAGGTCCAACGCCGGCTTGGCGCGCGTGGCTTTCGTCTTCGGCTCGGGGATACGCTCGAGGATCACCTCGAAGCCGACCAGCGGGCCGTCGGCATCGAGCGCCTGCAGCGCGTTCGGATGCAGTTCGCCGAAATGGCCGAGCACGTTTTGCGGCCCGATCTGGATCGTTCCGGAGCGGCCGGGGTGAAACCATGCCGGTCCGCCCGGCACCACTTGCAGCGCCTGCGGCGAGGCCCCGGCCGCGGTGAGCACTGCGAGCGCATCGGCTTTGGCATCGAAGGCATCAACCTCGCCGTCGCGCTTCGACCAGTGCCGGCCGATGCCGGACGGCTTTGCCAGCGCGCGCCGGACGGCGGCGGCGGCGGTCAATTGATCCTCCGGCCGGTCGCCGCGGAACACCTGCCCGACTTCGAACAGGCCGACGTCGGGGAAACCGCGGTCGGCATTCTTCTGCGCGGCGGCAACGAGCCCGGGAATGAGACTCGGCCGCATATCGGAGAGATCGGCGGCGATCGGATTGGCGAGCTTGAGCTCCGGCTTGCCGCCGCCGAACAGCTCGGCGGATTTCGCGGCGATGAATGACCACGTTACCGCCTCAACCAGATTGCGCGCGGCGAGCGCACGCCTGGCCTTGCGGGTGCGCAGCTGGATCGGCGTGAGCACCGGTTTGCGCGGCGCCTCGCCGCGCGGAAACGGCGTCGGCGGCACGCGGTCGACGCCGACGATGCGCACCACCTCCTCGACGATATCGGCTTTGCCTTCGACATCGGGCCGCCATGACGGCACCGCAATCTTCACGCGTTCACCTTGCCCGGCGACAAAAAAGCCGAGGCGTTCAAGCACGCGGCGCAACTCGGTAAGCGTCACGTCGATCCCGGCGAGCCGCTCGAGCTCGGACTGCGGAAAATCGATGACACGCTCCAGCGGCTCGGCGCTGCCGGCGACGACGACGTCCGACGCCGCGCCGCCGCACAAATCCATCACCATATGCGTCGCCAGTTCGAGGCCGGGCAGCATGAAGGCCGGATCGACGCCGCGCTCGAAGCGGTAACGGGCGTCGGAATTGACGCCGAGCCGGCGGCCGGTCTGCGCGATGTTCATCGGCGCCCACAGCGCCGACTCGATCAAAACGTCAGTCGTCGTTTCCGAACAGCCGGTCTTTTCACCGCCCATGATGCCGGCAAGCGACTCCACGCCGTCGTCGTCGGCGATGACGCACATGGTGTCGTCAAGCGTGTAGGTCTTGCCGTCGAGCGCCAGCAGCGTTTCGCCAAGCCGCGCGCGCCGTACCGTAAGATTGCCGCGCACTTTCGCGGCGTCGAACACGTGCAGCGGCCGACCGCGGTCATAGGTGATGAAGTTGGTGATATCGACCAGCGCATTAATCGGCCGCAACCCGATCGCGACGAGCCGCTTTTGCAGCCAGTCCGGCGACGGTCCGTTCTTGACGCCGCGCACCAGGCGCAGCCCGAAGGCCGGGCACAATGGCGGCGTCGCACCGAAGTCGAGCGTCACCTTCACCGGACAGGGAAAGCCGCCTTTGACCGGCTTGATCGCCGGATCGATGAACCTGCCCATGTCGGCGGCGGCGAGATCGCGTGCGATGCCGTGCACGCCGGTGGCGTCGCCGCGGTTCGGCGTCAGATTGATCTCGATCACCGGATCGTCGAGGCCGGCATAGTTGGCGTAAGGCGCGCCGACCGGCGCATCGTCCGGCAGATCGATGATGCCGTCGTGGTTGTCGGAGATTTGCAGCTCGGCTTCGGACACCAGCATGCCGCGGCTTTCGACGTCGCGGATCTTGCCGACGCCGAGCGTGATGTTCTTGCCGGGAATGAAAGCGCCCGGCGGCGCGAACACGCTTTTCATGCCGGTGCGCGCGTTCGGCGCGCCGCACACCACCTGGACCGGATCGCCCGCGCCGGTATCGACCATGCAGACGCGCAGCCGATCGGCATTGGGATGCTGCTTGGCGTCGACCACCCGCGCGATCACGAACGGCGCAAACGCTTTCGCCTTGTCCTCGATGCGCTCGACCTCAAGCCCGATCATGGTCAGCTTGTCGGCGATCTCGCCGAGCGGACGGTCGGTGTCGAGATGCTGCTTGAGCCAGGCCAGGGTGAATTTCATCATGGCATCACGGGCTCAATCCGCCCGCCAGCGTCGGGAAGTCGAGCGGGCGGAAACCATAATGGTTGAGCCAGCGCACATCGGCCTCGAAGAAGGCGCGCAGGTCCGACATGCCGTATTTGAGCATGGCGACGCGATCGATGCCCATGCCCCAGGCAAAGCCTTGATACTCGTCGGGATCGAGCCCGCAATTCTTCAGCACGTTGGGATGCACCATGCCGCAGCCGAGGATTTCCAGCCAATCGTTGCCTTCGCCAAAGCGGATTTCGCCTTTGTCGCGGCGGCACTGGATGTCGACTTCGAGCGACGGCTCGGTGAACGGAAAGAACGACGGCCGGAATCGCATGCCGACGCGATCGACTTCGAAGAACGCCTTGCAGAATTCCTCGAGAATCCATTTCAGATGGCCGAGATGCGAGCGCTTGTCGATGACGAGGCCCTCGATCTGGTGGAACATCGGCGTATGGGTCTGATCGCTGTCGCAGCGATAGGTGCGGCCGGGGATGATGACGCGGATCGGCGGCCTTTGCGTCAGCATGGTGCGGACCTGCACCGGCGAAGTGTGCGTGCGTAATAGCAGCCGCGAGCCGTCCGGCTTCGGATTGAAGAAGAACGTGTCGTGCATCGCCCGCGCCGGATGGTCTTCCGGAAAATTCAGCTTGGTGAAATTGTAATCGTCGGTCTCGATGTCGGGACCTTCGGCGACGGCGAATCCCATATCGGCGAAAATCGCGGTGAGCTCGTCGACGACCTGCGTGATCGGATGGACGCGGCCGATCTCGAACGGCGCTTCGCGCACCGGCAACGTAACGTCGACGCTCTCGCTATTGAGCCGCTCGGTCAGCGCCACATCCTTCAGTGCGTCGCGGCGTGCGGCGAGCGCGGCGTTGACGCGATCCTTGAGCCCGTTGATGAGCGGACCCTGCGTCTTGCGTTCATCCGGCGGCAGCGTGCCGAGCGTTTTCAGGAGCGCGGTGACCGAGCCGTTCTTGCCGAGCGCCGCCACCCGCACGGCTTCCAGCGCAGCTTCGTCGCCGGCGGCCGCGACCGCGGTGAGGGTGTCCTGTTCAAGCTGCGCAATGTCGGCCATCGTTGCTGGTCTCGGCGATCAATCCATGAACGGCAAATCGGTGTCGGATGGACGGCCGCCGGCCTGGGTCAGCATGCCGTGCACCTGGCCGCGATGATGGGTCTGGTGATTGAACATATGCGTGACCAGGACCCAGCGCGGCCGCGTCCATTCCCGCTTGGTGGCGCCGGAATAGTAAGTTAGATCGGCGGCCAACCAGCCATCGTCAACCGCATCGGCCCAATCGAGAATTTTCTGGTCGAAGGCCGCGCGCTCGGACTTCAAATTCTCCCAGTCCGGATAAAGCGACACCGAGTCCGGGATGCCGACCGTCGGCCGCGGCAGGTCGGTGAAGCGGCCCATCCAGCTGCGGTCGCCCCACAAGATATGGCTGAGCGTCTTATGGATGGAGCCGAACCACGCGCCGCGCTCGCGGCGCCGCTCTTCATCGGGCAAGCGGTCGGCGACGCCGTACAGGTTCTCGTTCTGCCAGCGATTGTAGCGCGCCATGCGCTGCACATAGGCACGATCGATCATGACGGTCCCTCCTTAGCCGTCATGGCCGGGACAAGACCGGGCATGACGGCAGAGCAGTTACGCGAGCGCCGACTTGGCCTGGCCGACGATCGCCTCGAATGCAGCCGGCTCGGTGATCGCGAGGTCGGAGAGCACCTTGCGGTCGACGGTGATGCCGGCCTTGGCCAGTCCGGCGATGAACCGGCTGTAAGTGAGTCCGAACGGGCGCACCGCCGCATTGAGGCGCTGGATCCACAGCGCGCGGAAGGTGCGCTTGCGCCGCTTGCGGTCGCGAAAGGCGTATTGGTTGGCCTTCTCCACCGCCTGCTTGGCGATGCGGATGGTGTTCTTGCGCCGGCCGTAATAGCCCTTGGCGGCCTTGAGCACCTTCTTGTGCTTGGCATGGGATGTGACGCCGCGTTTGACGCGAGCCATGATCGATCTCCTTCAGAATCGAAAGTAGGACGGAATGCCGACGGCCGCGATCAGCCGTTCGGCAGAAAATACTTTTTGATGTTGTCGCCGTCGGTCTTGAACAGCACGTTGGTGCCGCGCAGCTGGCGGATCTGCTTCTTGGTGCGCTTGATCATGCCGTGGCGCTTGCGCGAATGCGCATAGAGGACTTTGCCTCCGCCGGTCACCTTGAAGCGCTTTTTAGCGCCCGATTTGGTCTTGATCTTGGGCATTTGGCTCTCCTTTGGCCTCATCCACTACCCTATTCTCCCCCGCTTGCGGGGAAGGGTAGGGTGGGGCGGGCCGAAAATGCTCAGAAATGAGCGGGTGTGCTTGGAGCACGTCGCGCCGCCACGGCAGCCCTTAACCAGCCGGGCGGCGAGAGGGCGGGGTTATGGCAGAGGCCGCGGATGAACGCAACACGTTGAAGGCAATCGCAAAAGACTGCGCCGCCGGGTTAACGCGGCGCCGGCCCCGGCAACAATGACGCCGCTCAGCGCGGCGCCAGCACCATGACCACCTGGCGGCCTTCGAAGCGCGGTTCCTGCTCGATCTTGGCGATCTTCGTGGTATCGCCTTTGACCCGATCGAGGAGCTTATAGCCGAGCTCCTGGTGCGCCATTTCGCGGCCGCGGAACCGCAATGTCACCTTGACCTTGTCGCCTTCCTCGAAAAACCGCTGCATCGAGCGCATTTTCACGTCGTAATCGTGATCGTCGATCATCGGCCGGAGTTTTATCTCCTTGATCTCGACGACTTTCTGCTTCTTGCGCGCCTCGGCGGCTTTCTTTTGCGCCTGATATTTGTATTTGCCGTAATCGAGGATTTTGCAGACCGGCGGGACCGAATTTGGCGCGATCTCGACCAGATCGAGCCCGGCCTCCTGCGCCATGGCGATGGCAGCGCCGATTTCTGTGACGCCTTTGTTGGCGCCGTCTTTATCGATGAGTTGGACCTCGCGAACGCGGATCTCCTCGTTGATGCGCGGCCCTTCCTTGGCGGCGGGCTGCGGCAGTCTGATGGGGCGACGAATGGGCCTTATCTCCTTTGAATCATTGCTACGTGCGGCGGAAGATCGAGAGTTTTTCGGTTCGAGTCAACGACAATGCGCGATGCGGCACGGCGCTCCGCTGATAGGCCGTGCCGGGAACATGATTTATGTTCGGTTGCTTCGGCTTGCGAGTGTAGACCGCCTCATGAACGATAACGACCTGAAATTCCTGCATATTGGCGAGGGGACCGAGCGCCGCGCCATCGCCGCGCGCGCGCAGGAGGGCGCTCCGCCGGGGCTCCTGTGGCTCGGCGGCTACAAATCCGACATGAAGGGCGCCAAGGCGCAGGCGGTCGCTGACTGGGCGGCGCAGCAGCGCCGCGCCTGCGTGCGGTTCGACTATTCCGGCCACGGCGAATCCGAGGGCGCCTTCACCGATGGCACGATCGGCCGCTGGCTCGCTGAAAGCTTGAGCGTTTTCGACGCCTTTAGCCGCGGCCCGCAGATCCTGGTCGGCTCGTCGATGGGCGGCTGGATCGCGCTCCTTCTGGTGCGCGCTTTGCAGCGGCGGCGTGCGGGCGCGGCGGCGGGCACCGAGGCGCCGGCCAGCATCGCCGGCCTGGTGCTGGTCGCCCCGGCGGTGGATTTCACCGAGGAGCTGATGTGGAAGCGATTCACGCCGGAGATCAAGCGCGAGCTTGCCGAGACCGGCGTCTGGGCGCGGCCGTCGCAATATGCGCCGGAGCCCTATCTGGTGACCCGGCAATTGATCGAGGAGGGCCGCAATCATCTTCTGCTTGGCGGCATGATCGACTGCGGCTGCCCGGTGCGCATCCTGCAAGGCGTCGCCGACCCCGACGTGCCGTGGCAGCACGCCAAAGCTCTGGTGGCGCGGCTCGCTTGCGACGACGTTGTACTCACGCTGGTCAAGGACGGCGATCATCGGCTGTCGCGGCCGGAGGACATCGAGCGACTGATCGGGGCGGTGGCGGAGTTTTAGGCGACGTCGGCCCGCACAGCCGCCGTCGTCGCCGCTTCCTCGAACGCCACGCCTAACTGATCGGCAGTGCGCCAGATCACGCGGCAAGGACGCCGGGTGCGGCCGAGCTCGAACGTCAATTCGAAGCAGTCCGGCACGCCGGAGGTATTGGCCAATTTGAGACAGGCGCCGCCCGAGGTGATGTTCTGCACGGTGCAATGAATGACCGAGGCCCGCCGCGGCGCAATGATCTTGGCGTTGCGCAGCACTTTGGTGCGCCCCACATCGCGGCGATCCGCATCGTTGTCTATATCGTCCAAGTTCATGGCAGCCTGCACTCGTGGCTTGCGGGGCAACGCCCGCCGCCTAGCCGTTTATCAGTCGAACGTTACCGATCGTCGAATGGATGGCCACGTCTCGGGTTAATGTCGGCAAATTCGCCGCCAATTCGATGTGAGCCATTAATACTGATTTGACCATGCCGGCAGCCGCCACTTCATTTCGCCGAAACCGTCTCCGAATAGCGCGCATAGAACATCGCGAGCCGCTGGCGCCACATGTCGGTGAAGGCGCCGGAGGTGAGATTGTCGACCGACTTATAAACTTTCTTGATGTCGGGCAGCGTATTTTGCCAGATGGCGCGCCTGCACCACTTTTCGCCCTTGTCGTGGCCTTCGTCGGTCGCGCACATCGACTGCCAAGCAATGCGCTCGGGGTGGCTGACGTGCTCGGCAGCACCCTGCCACCCTTGCTGATGAATCAAATAGAGGTCGAACAAGGTCGGCTTGATGTGGGTGTCGATTTCGAACAGGGCGGCCGCGGTGGCGAATTTGTAGGCGGCCGCAACCGCATTGTCGCGCGGGCTGGTGATGTCGCCAGAGCCGTACCTGGCAAACTCGTAATTGCTGAGCTGGAAGAGGCCGATATAGGATCCGGTGCGTTGCGTGGGATCGAAGTCGGATTCGATCCGGGCAACAGCCTTCATGAAGGTGACATCGAGGCCGAAAGCGTCGGATGCAAGCTTGATCTCGTCGACGGGCGTTCCGACCGGAATGTCCGCCAGCGATTGCAGAACAATCTCCGCCGGGCTCTTGTCAGGCGGGACTTCGGAATAAGCGTAATCGGCAAGGTATGAGAAATTCTTCGGTACCGGCGCCGGCTCGGAGGAATCGTCGACGGCTATGTTGGCTTGTTGTTCTGGCGCATCGACGGCCACCGCTTGGCGCGGACGTTCTTTGTCTCCGCGCTGGAAGTCGTTCGATACGACGACGTCTCGATCTTCCGTCACCTCAGGCTTTGAGGGTAGGAAGATCGCCAGTGCCAATGCCACGGCCAAACCGGTAAGCAGCAAGACCACCGTGGTCGCGCTGCCGCGTCCAAACTCGCGCCGACCCATGTCCACCCCCGACCGACACAACCTAGCATGTCGAGCGCCTCGGGGTAGCGAGAAAAAGCCGCCGCCGCGGGGCGGAACTATGTCGGCGATGCCGCGAAGTTAAGATTAACGCCGCTGTTTCGCCCGCGGCTGCGGGCGAATGATCCAAAACTGGCGCGCCGGAAGGGATTCGAGCCCCTGACCTCTCAGATTCGCAAAGCTTTGGGGTCGTTCAATCGAAGCTAAGATATGGCGGCTTCGTCACGCCTGCGATTCGAGCAAGCGATCAAGCGTGATCGGGAATTTGCGCACGCGGATGCCCGTCGCATGCCAGACTGCATTGGCGACCGCACCCGCCGTGCCGGTGACGCCGATTTCGCCGACGCCCTTGATGCCGAGCGCATTGACGTGCGGATCGTATTCCTCGACCAGGATCGCCTCGAGCGAGGGCACATCGGCATTCACGGGAACGTGGTACTCGGCCAGATTGGGGTTCATCGGCCGGCCGGACCGCGGATCCATGACCGCCTCTTCATGCAGCGCGAACGACACGCCCCAAATCATTCCGCCGTTAAGCTGACTGCGCGCCAAACGCGGATTGATGATCCGTCCCGCGGCGAAGGCGCCGACGAGCCGGGTCGCGCGTATCTGTCCGAGATCGGGATCGACCTTGACCTCGGCGAATACGGCGCCATGCGCATGCATGGCGTAGCTCGATGGCGCGCCCATAGTCGACTCGCTGGCGCCCTGCCCCTCGATCGCGGCGCGGCCGGCGCGGCCAAGAATATCGGCATAGCTCTCGCTGCGGCTCTCGTCGTCGCGCCGAAACAAGCGGCCCATGCGGGCGATGACGCCGGCATTGCCGGCGCCAAACAGCGGCGAGCGTTTATCATTGGTGGCGAGATCGGCAAGCTTGGCAATAACGTCGGCGCCGGCATTATGAATCGCAATACCGGCGGTCGCGGTGTGGGCCGAACCGCCCGCGATACCGGCATCGGGAAGGTCGGAACTCCCGGATCTGAAATCGATCTGGTCGATGCCGAGCCCGAGGCTATCCGCCGCGATCTGAGCCAGCGCGGTCCGGGCTCCCTGGCCCATCTCATGCGCCCCGGTTTCCATGACGCCGCTGCCATCTTGATGCAGCACGGCTTTGGCATGGCCCTCGAACATCAGCGCGGGAAACGTCGCCGTGCCGACGCCCCAGCCGACAAGCAATCCATCATGATCACGCATCTGCCGTGGCGCCAGGGTGCGACGCTTCCAGCCGAAACGCTCGGCGCCCTGCCTGTAGCACTCGCGCAGCGCCTTTGAGGAGAACGGCTTGCCGGAGATCGGCTCGACCTCGGCATAGTTCCTTCAGCCGAAAGTCCAACGGATCCATGCCGCAGGCGTGCGCCATCTCGTCGATGGCACTTTCGAGCGCGATCGAGCCTGTCGCCTCTCCGGGCGCGCGCATGAAGAGCGGCGTCCCGGTGTCGAGCCGGACAGCCTCATGCGACGTGGCGATGGCGGAGCTTGCATAAAGTGTGTGCGAAGCATCAGATGCCGAGCTCGAAGAAGTCGTCGAAAGTGCTTGACGCCGTCTTGGTGCGATGATCGAGCGCCGTGAGCGTGCCGTCCTTGCCGGCGCCGATCCGAAACGTCTGCCGCGTCGGCGCCCGATGTCCCACCGGACCAAACATCTGCTCGCGACGCAGCACCAGCTTGACCGGTTTACCGATCATGCGGGCCGCCATGATGCCGAGCACCTGCGGGCCGGAGATCATGCCTTTGGAGCCGAAACCGCCGCCGAGGAACGGACTGCGGATATGGACCTTGTCCGGAGCAATCCCGAACAGTCCCGCGACGCGCCCCTGCGCCAGCGCAAGACCCTGGCTCGGCGTATCGACTGACAGCGTATCGCCATCCCATGCGGCGACGATCGCATGTGGCTCCATGGCGTTGTGATATTGCGGAGCGGTCTCATAGATTGCTTCGATGCGCTTTGCGGCCGCGGCGAGACCGGCCTCGACATCGCCGCGATGCGCTGCCGCCGGATGGCCCGGGCCGACGACCGGTGGCACGAAGGCGTCATTCGCATCGAGCCCGACCCGCGCCGACTCGGTGTCGTAGCGCGGCGACAACAGCGCTGCGCCTTCCGTTGCGGCTTCGAGCGATTCCGCGATGACGACGGCGATCGGCTGATTGGCGTAACGGACACGGTCGCTTTGCAACAGATCGAGCCGGAACATGAAGGGATTGGATTTTTCGTCGGGATCCTGCGCCAGCGCCGGTTTGTTGGCCGGCGTCATGACCTCGACGATGCCCGCGTGGGCTTTCGCGGCGGCAACATCGAGGAAGGCGGCGCGACCGCACGCGATGCTGCTCACCGCCAGTACCGCATAAAGCATTCCCGGCGGATGATGGTCGGCGGCGTAGCGGGCGGCGCCGGTGACTTTAAGCATCCCATCACGGCGGGTCAGCGGCTGACCGATGTTTGAGCCGTGCCGAACATGCGCGGGGGCCTGGGTGAGTGCGATCTCAGGCATGGATGACGTCTCCGGAAACGCTGGCGAAGGGGGATGCTGGAAGCGCGGGCATATGCTCGGGCGTACCGGCCGCGGCGAGTGTGAGCGCCCGCACCACGATCCGGCGCGCGAGCTCGATCTTGAAGGCATTGTCGCCGGACGGCTTGGCGTCGGCGAGCGCCGCCTCGGCTGCACGATGGAAAAGCGTGCTGTCGACCCGTGCGCCGGCCAGGATCGCTTCTGCCTCGCGGGCGCGCCAGGGTTTTGCGGCAACGCCGCCGAGCGCGACGCGTGCATCAGCAATCCGATTACCCTCGACTTCGCAGAGCGGCCGCGGCCGATACGACCGCGAATGCGTAAGACGTGCGTTCGCGGACTTTCAGGTAACGGGCGTGCGCCGCGAAACGAGCAGCCTCGCCCGGCAGGCGCAGCGCGACGATGATCTCGCCGGGCTCCAGCATAGTCTCACGCTGCGGCGTGTCGCCCGGCAAGCGATGAAATTTTTCCAGCGGAATCTCCCGCCGTCCCGCTTTGCCTTCGATCTCGACCACAGCGTCGAGGGCGACCAGCGGGATGCAAAAATCAGACGGATGGGTCGCAATGCAACCGTCACTCCATCCCAATATGGCGTGAAGCCGGTTCTCGCCGCCGCGAGCGTCGCAGCCCGAACCGGGATCGCGCTTATTGCAGGCACTTGCGACGTCGTAGAAGTAAGCGCAACGCGTCCGCTGCAAGAGATTGCCGCCGACCGTCGCGGCGTTGCGCAGCTGCGCCGACGCGCCGGACAACAGCGCCTCAGCGACCGCCGGAAAGCGCCGGGCAAAATCTCGGTCGCGGGCAAGCTCGGCGTTGCGGACCAGCGCGCCGATCCGCACGCCGCCGTCGGCAAGGTCGTCGATGCGATCGAGGTCGGGGAGATGGCTGATGTCGACCAGCCGGTGCGGGCGGATAATGCCGCCTTTCATCAGGTCCAGAAGGTTGGTGCCGGCGGCCAGATAGGCGGCGCCCGGTTCCGACGCGGCGGCAATCGCTTCTTGAACCGATGCCGGCCGCACGTAATCGAAAGTGTTCATGCGACCTTCCTTTGGTTTCCTGCACTGAGCGCCTTTTGCGCCTCCAGGACCGCCTGCTGCGCCGCCAACCGGATTCGCAAAAAGAAAATCGGCCGCGGCGGGCTCGGCTCCGCCTCGCGCGCGCGTGTAGTGCGCAAAGCACGTTAACGCGGGGAACGCTGGTGCTGCAGATTTTCCGATCTGTTGCCGATGACCCCGTAGCTGGCTGCGCTCGACCGGCGCGGCATCAGCGCCGCCGACGACCCGGCGAAGCCGACGTCAGCATTGGTCTCACCATCGATCGCCCCGACCGCCCGAGCTCCATCGTCGCTCCGAACCGGAATCCGCGAACAACAATTCCGCTAAAAAGAGATGGCGACGGCGGCCAGCAGGCGGCTCAACCAGATGGCGCGGGTCGGTCTGCTGACCGACCTCGCTGGGGTAGCGGTGGGCCGCCTCGCGCGCGCGAGTGGCGTGCCATTAACGTCAACGCTGCCAGATTCTGATGATCGTTTAGTGATCGCGGCTGCGCGAGCGAAGGCAAGCGGGTGAACGCTGGTGCTGCAGATTTTCCGATCTGTTGCCGATGACCCCGTAGCTGGCTGCGCTCGACCGGCGCCGGCATCAGCGCCGCCGACGACCCGGCGAAGCCGACGTCAGCATTGGTCTCACCATCGATCGCCCCGACCGCCCGAGCTCCATCGTCGCTCCGAACCGGAATCCGCGAACAACAATTCCGCTAAAAAGAGATGGCGACGGCGGCCAGCAGGCGGCTCAACCAGATGGCGCGGGTCGGTCTGCTGACCGACCTCGCTGGGGTAGCGGTGGGCCGCCTCGCGCGCGCGAGTGGCGTGCCATTAACGTCAACGCTGCGACGTCGGCGCTGGCGGCTCGCGCCGGCAAGGTGATGCCTGACCCCATAGCTCGACGGCCACGGCCAAGGCCAAGGGAACTGCGACCGGCGCGGCGGCCCGCAATTTACTCCACGCTCAATGCGGCTGGTCGTGTCGTACATTTGACTCGCTATCCTTACAAATGGCGCGTAGTTTTAGCCATCACCGGCAGAGAACAAGACAACGAAGATCGGCCGCCGGTGGCTGAGAGACGCCATAGCGCTCCCGCCAATTTTTCGGGACCAGAGGTCAGGGTCCGCGCGGGAGACAATCGCGGTGCCTCAATATTTTTTCACAATCCAGGCGTTGAACGGAAGTCATGAAGACGACCGTATCGGCAAAGTTCTTCCAGACATTACGGCAGCGCTAACCCGAGCGGAGCACATGATTAGTGAGTTGCGAAAAGAAGGTGGATACGACGATCCTGGACTGAACATGCTTGTAAAAGATGAGACCCAACGGACGGTCTTATTTTTGCCGTTCGTCGCATGCGGCGATTAGGAGCCGGGACTGCTCTTTTGCCATCTCTTGTCTCGGAGCGAGGCCACGGACACCCGGGCGGGTTCCGGTTCAGCTTGAATTGAAGAGCGAACGCTTTGGGATGGCGTGTCAATTGTGATTCGTTTGCGCCTTAATCCATCCGGAATCTGAGCAAAATAGCTCACATCCAACCGGTAGTCGGTAGTCGCGCGCTATCACGAAACCGAGGAGTCCTGTTATGTCGCGCCATTGGCGAACGGTTTCCAAGGCTATTCAAAAACTCGCAGCCGGCCTGCATGAGATCAAAAGCGAAGGAATGTTCCCTTACCAGACCTACTATGTCCTCGCGACCGATAAAGAGCTTGAGCAACTCTACGCTCGGGAACAGCGCGCATTTGTGCGGCCACCCGAATGACGCGTGCCTGCCCATGGACCAACTCGGATGGGCCTCTCATCCCCGCCGTAAACGGGCTCGGACGTTGATCAGGCGCAGTGTCGAGCCGGCTCAGTGTGAGCAATATTGCTCAGAAATGTATGCTTTCCGAGTTCAACATTGTGCCTAGAACTTGAAATCGCCACTGTTCGTCCACATCTCACGCAATACTGACAAGTTCCGGGAGGCGCGCCTTCCGTCCGCGCGCATAAACACTTCGTCTATTTTTAATGATTCTAGGGACTTGCGATTCTACAGACTTGCCTCCTCTCGTGTTTGCTAACCCAACGCCTGATTTTCGTGGCCGCTGATCTCACGCAGCCGGCGCTGGTGATTCAGAGATTTCGACCGCACTTCTGCGATCGAAATACTTCGTCGGTTGAAATCGGATAGGGTAATGGCGATTGAACATGCGCGCGCGCGTGCCTTACCGAAGCCCTGGGGCGTTGAAGATTTACTTCCTTGGAGCACCTCACGCCGTGATGGCGATGCGGTCGGAGAAATCTGGTACGAGCGCCCCGATAACGGAGCCGTAGATCCTTCGCTCTTGCTCAAGTTGCTGTTCACGAGCCAGCCACTGTCCATCCAGGTTCATCCGGACGACGCGTCTGCACATTCGATGGGCCTGCCGAACGGCAAAACCGAAGCTTGGTACGTTTTGAGTGCTGCACCCGAGGCCAAGGTCGCCCTCGGCCTCAGTCGACGTCTAACGCCACAGCAATTGCGTGAGGCCATCCTCGACGGCTCGATCTCCGATCTTGTGGCGTGGCACACAGTGTCGGCAGGCGACGCCATTTTCGTGCCCGCCGGGACGATTCACGCGATTGGCGCCGGGCTCGTCATTGCAGAGCTGCAACAACGGAGCGACACGACGTTCCGTCTGTTCGATCACGGTCGGAATCGTGAACTTCACACCGAAAACGCCATCTTGGTAGCGGACGCCGGACCGGCGGATTTTCAGGCGCAGCCAAACCAGTTGAGCGCCGAACGGAGGCTACTCGTTTCTAGCCCACAATTCGCATTCGAGCGGATTGATCTGGCGCCAAATTCCTCTTGGTGTCTGGAAGCCGAGCGAGAGACGTGGCTTCTCGTTCTCAGCGGCAGTGCTAACGCCGGATCGTTCGACATTGTCACCGGGGATGCGCTTTTTGCGCAAGCGGATCGCATCGACATCCACCCCGGCGCCGTCGGCATGGTAGGGCTCGCTGCGTACACGGGTAGTGGCCCGCTTCCACAACTGCTGCAGCATCTCACAGAGCCGGGCTCAATCGATGTCGAGCAGCCACGGGAGATAAAAGTGCCAACTGCTCTCACTCAAGAAAAGGCTGCCGCAAAAACCAGCCGCCTGGAATCAGCCAAATGAAACTCCTTCAGCGTGTGGCTTTCATCGGGAACTATCTTCCGCGCCTTTGCGGCATAGCGACATTCACCCAAGATCTTCACCGAGCAGTCTCGACTACCAGGCCGGATCTGGAGACCTGCGTCGTCGTCATGACGGATTCTGGCCGCACCTATGACTATCCGCCGGCTGTGCGCTTCGAGATTCATGACGAAACGATCAGCGATTATGTCAGGGCCGCCGAGTTCTTGAACGGCTCAGGATTCGACGTTGTTTCGCTGCAACACGAATATGGGATTTTCGGCGGCGCGGCCGGTGGCAACATTATCGAGCTGTTGTCGCGCCTGGAAATGCCGGTTGTCACGACACTGCATACGCTGCTCGCCAAACCGACGGCAATCCAGCGCGACGTGATGAATCGGATCTTGGGCATTTCGGCAAAAATCGTCGTCATGTCGGAAAAAGGCCACGGATTCCTCCGTTCCGTTCACGACGTGCCAACCCGCAAGATTGAGGTCATACCGCACGGAATACCGGATTTCCCGTTCCTCGAAACGCATCACGCCAAGGCTAAACTCGATTTCGTCGGAAAAATGATCATCCTGACCTTCGGTCTGCTGTCGCCTAACAAAGGCATCGAGATCATGCTCGATGCCATGCCGGAAATCATTAAATCGTGCCCGAATGCCGTCTATATCGTTCTGGGCGCCACGCATCCGAAGCTGGTGCGGGAGCAGGGCGAGACCTATCGCGAAAGCCTGACGACGCAGGTGCAGGCCCTCGGCATCGAAGACCATGTTGTTTTTTTCAACCAGTTCGTGGATCAGGCCACGTTGCTGGACTTTATTTCAATGTGCGACGTCTACACGACGCCCTATCTCAATGAAGCCCAGATGACGTCGGGCACGCTCGCGTACAGTTTCGGATTGGGAAAGGCAGTTGTTTCGACACCCTACTGGCACGCCACGGAGCTCTTGAGCGACGGGTGCGGTATTCTCGTCCCTTTTGGCGATGCCAAAGCGTTGAGCGCCGAGATCGCCGGTCTGCTGACGAACGACGTCCGCCGGCATGCCATGCGCAAACGTGCGTACGTGGCAAGCCGATCGATGACTTGGGTGCAAACGGCCAAGCGCTATCTTGGCGTCTTCGAGACCGAGAGCGAGAAGGCTCGGCCCGGAATATTGCTCCCCGTCGATGCGATCGCCTCCAGCAGAAGCGGACACGTCATACCGGAGATTCGGCTCGGGCATTTCCATTCGCTCTGCGACAGCACGGGCATGCTCCAGCACGCCGTCCATTCGGTACCGGATCGCTCCCATGGCTACTGTGCTGACGATAACGCTCGCGCGCTGCTGCTCTCTAGCTGGCTTGCGTACTTTGGCGAAGCGCAATTGGCCAAATCGGCCACGGCCCGCTTTGCGGCATTCATCCAGCATGCTTGGAACCCGGACACCCACCGATTCCGAAATTTCATGAGCTACGACCGCCGCTGGCTAGAACAGCAGGGCTCGGATGATAGTCACGGCAGGACGCTTTGGGCATTGGCGGAATGTGCGCTGAAGGACATCGATCCCTCTCGCCGCAGATGGGCCGCAGCGCTTTTCAAGACCGCGCTTCCCGTCGTCGAGGAGTTCTCGTCGCCACGGGCCTGGGCATTCTCGCTGCTGGGACTGGATGCCTATTGCACGCTGGCCGTTGGTGACGTTCTCGCTAACCGTCTGCGCAGGCTGTTGGCCGACAGGTTGATGTCGCTGATGGCCGTAATCGAAACCAAAGCCTGGATCTGGTTTGAAGATCTGCTCGCCTATGACAATGCGCGGCTCCCCCAGGCGCTGATCCAAACCGGACTAACCACCCACACACCCCCGTACGTCGAGGTTGGCCTCCGATCGCTTCGTTGGCTCAACACGCTTCAGACCACATCATCGGGATACTTCAGACCGGTTGGGACCAAGAGCTTCGGCAGGCTCCGCCAGAAGCCAGAAGCGTTCGATCAGCAGCCAGTCGAGGCTTCAGCAACGATTTCCGCGTGCCTTGCCGCGTGGCGGGCCGATGACGGTGCGGAGTGGCCGACAGAAGCAATACGCGCGTTCGAGTGGTTTCTAGGCGAAAACGACCTGCAGACGGCACTCACCGATCCGGAAACGGGCAGCTGCTCGGATGGGCTTCATCCGGATCGATCCAATGAGAACAAGGGTGCGGAATCGGTGCTATCGTATCTCCTCAGTCTTGTGGAGATTCGCCAACTCAAGCGTATGACTGCGATGGACCGAACGAGACTCGCAGCCAAGTTCGTAGGCGGCGACGTTAGTCACACGATCCCACCTCGAACACCGCCAGGGAGCCTCATTGTCCCAATTCCGATTCGTGAATCGCCAGAGCTTGTATCTGCGCCCGGACCCGGCAAGGGTCGTCGTCAGACCCTTCAAGCCGGCAGCTGAACCGCGAGGCCTCAACCCCACCGATAAGATTAGGGCTAATCATATCGTTGACAGGGTCCTGCGGCTCGATGCCGAAGCCGCCGCCCAGCAATTGAGCGATGTACTCAACAATTTCGAGGGCCGTCATAGGAATCTGATCGATGTCTTCGAGACGCGCGCAGCAGAAATGGAAGACGCGCTGGAACCACATGCCGAATTGAACGAGACGCAACGCCGCCTGATCGGTGCATATTTTCTCAACGAATACTCATTTGAGGCCTCGGCCTTATTTAATCCGAGCATCGTCCAGCACCCCGACCAAACTGGCGCGCCGGAAAACGGCTGTCGCTTCATCTTGAGTTTGCGCGCCGTCGGCGAGGGACATATTTCATCGCTCACATTCCGGTCCGGCACCATAGCAGCCGACGGAAGCGTCGCCGTCGATCCGACTGCGCGTCTTGCCGCTGTCCCGAAGGTCCGCAGCTGCCCGTTTCCGCCAAATCGCGATAACGTCGAAGTGATGTTCGGGGATGACGAAGAGCTGAGCGAACGCGTCATCTTTCCGATAACCGAGGCTCAAGCAAACGGCATCGAGGATGCCCGGTTCGTTGAATTCAATAACGATGGACGAAAAACGTACTACGCAACTTACACAGCCTATAGCGGCCGGGCGATCCGCTCTGAGCTGCTCGAAACGACGGATTTCCGATCGTTCCGGCTGACTCCACTCGCCGGATCAGCGGCGCGCAATAAGGGGATGGCTCTGTTTCCACGGAAAATCGATGGCCGCTATGCGATGATCGGGCGGCAGGACAACGAGAACCTCTATTTGATCTATTCCGATGACCTTTACACGTGGGAGGGGGGTCATTGCATCCTTCAGCCCGAGTATCCTTGGGAATTCGTGCAGATCGGCAATTGTGGCTCGCCCGTCGAGCTGGACGACTGCTGGCTGCTGCTGACACACGGAGTTGGTCCGGTCAGAAAATATTCGATTGGTGCGGTTCTCTTGGATAAAAAGGATCCGTCAATGGTTCTTGCGCGCTCGCGCGAGCCGCTTGTCCGTCCCGAGCCCACCGAGCGCGAAGGTTACGTGCCCAATGTTGTCTACACCTGCGGCGCGATGCGACACGGCGACCAAATCATCTTGCCTTACGCGGTATCCGACACTTTCTCCAATTTCGCGACGATAAAGATTACCGCGCTGATGCAAGCTGTTTGGCACATTCCGAGATAATCTTCGAACTAGCGACAACCGCGATTTTGGACACTGCCTATCTCGAGTTGATGGCGACGGAAGTAATTAACCGGCTTTGGAAAAAGTAGTGATCCCGTGGGAGTATGCAAAATGGCTGATCGGCGGGTCTGTGACCGACTTCAGGGTAGTCTGACAACGAAAGCGCCCGCAGCTTTTCTGCAGTGCAAAATGGTCGCTATTGGCCCGGAGCGGAAATGTTTGCTGTGGGTGGGCAATCTCGGTGAGCAATTGTGAACATACGGGGACCGTCAAGGAGCGCATGAGGGATGTGGGTGCCGGGGCACTTAGGGTGCTCCATGTCAGAAACTGACCAGTTCTGGCTATACGCTAAAGAGGCGATACTCTCGATTTCCTACGCCGAAACCGACGAGGACAAGGAGGGTTTGCTTGATCTTGCGCGGACCTGGACGCAGGCGGCATTACGAGCGCGCGACAGGCTTGTGGGCGATCAAAACTGCCGTACTGAGCTTTCGGCAGATTGAAAAGACCTCAATAGTCCGGTAGTGTACATAAGGGTCTTTGCTCTCTGGCCAGTGGGGCGCGAATAAACTCCTTGGAGAGCGCCAGTGCGTAAGGAAAGTAAAGTCGCGTCGACAAAAAATAACACATCTGCCTTTGATCCCACGGCCTTTCTCGCCAAAGTGGGCAGCGGAACAACAATATCGAAATATCACAAGGGTCAGGTGATTTTTTCACAAGGTGACGTTGGCGACGCGGTTTATTACGTCCAGAAGGGCAAGATCAAACTCGCCGTAGTTTCTCAGCGGGGCAAAGAGGCAGTCGTCGGCCTCCTTGGGGCTAGTCACTTTTTTGGCGAAGGGTGTTTGAACGGCCATCCCCTGCGTGTCACGACAGCCACGGCGATTGATGAATGCCTCATTACGCGCATCGCCAGGGAAGCCATGATCGCTACCATGCGTGATGAGCCGAAATTCTCAGAACTGTTCATGGCGGACTTATTGAACCGGAACGGTCGAATTGAGGAAGACCTGATCGACCAATTGTTCAATTCGAGCGAAAAACGCCTAGCGCGCGCTCTTCTACTCCTTGCAAATTTCGGTAAGGAGGATGCGCCGGAGCCGATTGTCGGAAAGTTCAGTCAGGAAGTCCTCGCGGAGATGATCGGGACCACTCGATCCCGCGTCAGCCATTTCATGAACAAATTCCGCAAATTGGGCTACATCAAATACAATGGAAAACTGGAAATCCATAATTCCTTGCTAAACGTCGTGTTGTACGACAAGCCACAGATCAGAACGAAGGACCACAGCGGCCCTAAAGCGGTGTGATGTCGGGTTTGACCCGGCCCCTTTTGAAATGGGCTAAAGCGGATTCCGGTCATATTGAAGCATAGCCTGCATGCCTGAAATAATTGGCACATTCTTGCGGACTGAGCAGTGGGATGAACGAGCGAATTGCTCGATTGAGGCCTGGGACAGTTCGCGCCGCAACCTTGCGCAGGAATGTCTTGAATTTGCTGTAAGGCATTTCGATTGGATTGAGATCGGGCGAGTATTTCGGCAAGTAGCGAAGGGACGCTCCTGCTTTTTCGATCGCCTCCCGAATGCCGGGCCCCAGATGGACCCGGCAGTTGTCCATCACAACTATATCATTGCGCTTGAGCGTGGGAACCAAGCACTGCACGACATAAGCGAGGAACATCTCGCCGGTCATGGCTCCCTCGAGTACCATCGGTGCGGTCATTTTATTGTGGCGCAAGGCGGCCACAAAGGTGATTGTCTCCCATGTTCCGAGCGGAACGCTGCCGACCACTCGCTCGCCACGTGGCGCCCGCCCGTTGAGCCGCACCAGGTTCGTGCTGACCGCCGTCTCGTCGATAAACAACAGCCGGGCGGGATCAAACATGCCTTGCTCTCGCATCCAACGTCGGCGCGCTTGCGCGACATCTGCTCGCTGTCGCTCGGCCGCCTGCAGGCTTTTTTTTAAGGGTGATGTTGTGCCGATCGAAAAACCGCCAAAGCGAGCTGCGGCTGGTTTTGATCCGTCGCTTGCGCAGTTCGGCAACCGTCTCGACCAGGGTTAGGTCCGGCCGTTCGGCAACCACAGCCAGGATCTCGGTGGCGAACTCTTCCAGAAGAGAGATGCTTCCGCCGCGCGGCTTCGGCGCGGCGCTCCTGCGCTCGCGCCAGCGCTGCAGCCACTTTACCGCCGAGCTCACACTCACCTCAAAACATTCGGCCGCCTCGCGTCGCGACGCCCCTGTCTCCACAGCTTCGATAACGCGTTCCCGCAGGTCACCAGAATAGGCCTTCGGCATCGCCAGCCCCCGTGAGAGAGAATCAATGCACACAAACTCGCTCATCTTTAGCCTCTTGGGAATCCTCCCGATTCAAATCGAATGGGAACCGCTTTAGGGTGCGTATAATGCCGCATATACCCCCGAACCCTATGCCTCGCTCTTTAGTGGACGACTTCGCTCATTGGAGCTTTCGCGCTAAGGAAATGCGTGCCCTCGCCGCACAAATGAAGCACGAGGAAACCAAGACAATCATGCTCCGATTGGGGAGCGACTATGATCGCCTTGCTGAGCGCGCGACGATCCGAACAGGTGGCAAGATTTAGGCCGCCTCAGTTGGCGGCCTCATTCACTTTGAGCTTATTCACAGCCCAAGCCCCGCCACCAAAACCCACATGATGATAAACCCGGCGAATACTAAGCCGAGGATGATCGCGGATTGCTTGAGACTCTGATGGGTTTCCGGTTCCATGATGCCTCAGTTGGCGGCCTCTGTCATATCAAACCGCCGGTAGGATGTCGCCTATTGATGCTGTGGACGGCTCCTCCACCCGGCACATGAGTGCCATGGATGTGGGAGCTGCTGAGGCTCCCATGATTCGGAGGAGCTACCCATGCAAACGGTTACGACAATCGGTCTGGATATCGCGAAGTCGGTTTTTCAAGTCCACGGCGTCGATGCGGCAGGCAACATAGCCATTCGCCGACAGTTAAAGCGTCGCTACGTCCTCTTGTTTTTTGGGAAACTGCCGCCATGCCTGGTTGGCATCGAAGCCTGCGCCTCGGCGCATCATTGGTCGCGCGAACTGCAGAAGCTTGGCCACACAGTGCGACTGATGCCGCCAGCTTATGTGAAGCCCTACGTGAAGCGGCACAAGAACGATGCCACCGATGCCGAGGCGATCTGTGAGGCGGTCACTCGGCCGAATATGCGGTTTGTCCCGACCAAGACAGCAGAGCAGCAGAGTTGCCTGACACTACATCGGACTCGTCATCTATTCATCCGGCAGCAGACTTCGGTGATCAACGCTATCCGCGCTCACCTTGCGGAGTTCGGGATTGTCGCACCGGTCGGACGCAATGGTATGGAGCAGTTACTCGAGGTCGCCGCCGATGCAAGTGACAAGCGGCTGCCCGATGTTGCCCGCGCCTGTGTCGCAGCTCTTGGTGCCCAGCTGCGGACACTGAAGGTTCAGATCCTGCAGTTCGATCGTATGATCATGGCCTGGCATCGATCCAGCGAAGCAAGTCGGCGGCTCGACGAAATACCGGGCGTGGGTCCGGCATTGGCAACCGCTCTGGTTGCCAGCATTGCTGATCCGACGCGCGTTCAGATCAGGAAGGGACTTCTCGGCCTGGATCGGGCTTGTGCCGAAGCAGAACTCCAGCGGCGGCAAGGACAGGCTCGGCAATATCAGCAAACAAGGCGATCGCTATCTGCGTAGCTTGTTTACGATCGGCGCGCTTGCCGTCATCCGTTACGCCAAAATCCACGGCGTCAGGCATCGGCCGTGGCTCACGGCATTGCTGGTGCGGCGACCGCCAAAGTCGCGGCCGTCGCACTGGCCAACAAGATGGCCAGAATGGTCTGGGCCATGATGGTGAAGGGCGAGCGATACAAAGAACCCGCGGCACTCGCGGCATAACGAGATCACTCTGGGGAACCAGCGTGATGTGAAGGTTGGGAGGGCGAACAGCACGTAATGCAGAGCCGGTCGATCCGGCGATCAGGACAACCCACATGGGCCACAGCATTGTCGAATGCGTCCTATTGACCGGGACCTGCTCCGCGGAGGGCATTATGGCCAGCGGTCATGTGAACCGCACTCAAAGGCCGAACACATGGCTGCACCGACCAATGCTGCACTCGTGAAAAAAGTCCTTGCCAACTCGGAGCCGTCCACACATGGCCCTTACCTCGACCTCTACCCGAACGGTCATCATCGAACCAGCTGCAGCAGTCTCATTCGTTCAAGCCAACGACGCATCGACAACAGCCACAACTTCGGCTTCAATGACTCCGACGCAATAATCGAAGTCTCCAAAATCGAGGGTAAGACGAGGCCGCATCGGAGGAAGCAATGCCCGTCACATACTACGTAGCAGTGCCGTTTGTGAGGACTGAAGAGGGCGTGGCGCCTGGCGAAGCGCAAGAGATGCCCAATGAACAGGCTGCCATCAGGCGTGCCGAGTCGATGTCCCGAGCTCCGACCAATGCCGGCGCGCTCGCGTTCAAGCGCAGCGGCGACCCAAACACGGGTAATTTCGGCGACGCTACAATTTTGAAATCATTCGGCGAGGTGCCGAGGAACTTGGACGAATTATGACGGCTTGATCCCGGTCCCGCCGCACCTCTGGCATTTCACGATTTTATCTCCCTTCTTGAGCGTGCCCTCCGAAGATGGAAGCCCCAGCCCCCGTCGCCCCCGACTATGGCTGGGGCAACCAAAGCCGTGTCACGCGATCACACTGCCCGATCCTCCAACGTCCGTGACGACGGGATGCTATTCGTAGCAACAAGGCTCACTGTCACGAGGCCGAGATGTTTTTCTGCGAGACTTGCCGCCAGGAATTCAAACCCAAGCCAGAGGAACAGGATTTTCTCGAAGAACTATTCGGGTTTCGCGGCGCCGAATGCAGCTCATTCTGCCCATGGCGAAAGGACGCACCAGCCGACCCAAAATCCGCAGCTTAGTAACCGCAATGCTGGACACTGCAGCAGTCGCCGGATAAGAGTCCGCCAACGCGAAAGGGACGCGATGTCTTTTAAGTTTTTTGTTGGGCAGGCGGTTGAATACACACCCATCGGCGAGAAAGCGGCCGGCCTCTATAAGATCATGCGGCAGATGCCGAACGAAGATCAGGCGACCGACTTAACATACCGCATCAAGAGCAAAACCGAATCCTACGAGCGGAATGTACCCGAAGCCCAGCTGAGATCTGATGTAGGCGCAGAAAGCGAATAACCGCCACCGCCTCGACCGCGAATTAAATTAATCGACGCGCCATTGTGCTTGTCATTTGGCGTCCCATGTAGGTACGTGGGTGGGCAGTGGCTCGTCCGAAAGCTGCCCATAAATCGGGGACATACCGAACTCTCCGTTATATCTAGTTGGCAGCGCTGGTGCCGTCGGCAGGCACAATAACCTTTTAAGCCAGAGTTACGTTCGGCGCGGGTGCTAATAGTACCCGTGCCGGCGCGTTTGCATGCTGGTTGCGACGCACGTCCCGCTCGCAGAAAGGTGAAAGCCATGCAAGTTCCTTCAATCCTCCGGGCCGCCTCGCTGAAGGGTGACAAATTCGGCCCAGTATCCAAACGTCAATCCAGCTTCGGAATGAGGTGCGTCCAATGCGGCGATGAGCTGCTTGCCCCAGAATGGTCCGAGTATCGAAATGAGCGACAAGTTCATCATGTTTGGCGCTGCTGGAAATGCGACTGCTGTTTCGAGACCTTCGCCGACATCGACTCGATGAAAAATATCAAGATAAGCGACAATATTTTTCCGTCGCTGCTGGTCGCATAGTGGAATCCGTCTCGTCGGCGCACGCCACTTCTACCCTCCAGTAAAGCCGCCCCGGGGAACCGCAGCGCCCCTGACGGCATAGTTTCTTATTCCTTCAACTGGAGGAGTTCCCTATGGACGTGATCGCTCATGAGACTTCGAACAGCTTTCGCGCGCGCTAGGAGACGCGGTCGTGAGGATTTGGGGCCGCCTGCCTCCCGACCTTCAAGACCGGGTGTTCAAAGAGGCTGTAACCTCTCAGGAAGAAAAGATGAGACCGCGCCCAGCCATCTATCTGCATGAGATAGCATCCGCGCACATGCGCTGCGGTGAAGGCCCGCGCAATGCTGGAGCCGGACAGCTTAGGGGGTTAGGACGCAATCCGAGTATCGGCATCCGGTTGGGACACCGTCATGCAATCAGCCGCATTGAACCTGATCGATGTCTCGAAGCGATAATCGCACCCGTCACATGCCCAAATGTGGCGAATGTCAGAGCCATTGCGGTACTCCGAGGAATTCGGCGCCATTATCAATTCGCCGCACTTGGGGCAGGATGGCCGCCCGAAGTACCGTTCGTGAGCGTAGCTCATGGGCACAGCCATGTGGAGTGTCATAACGAATTGCTCTCCCGCTGGAATTCGACTCTTTGTACCGGCCCTCTGTGTCATTCTCGCGGTTGCCACTTCAATAATCATCGAAAGATGGCCGGAGCGTTTTTATGGAACTTTGGCCTACACAAGCGCCACCCCCACCGCGAACTAATTTTTATGCGCACCCTTGTGCTTGGGTCGCGACACCACACTTGGCTAGTTAATGGCAGGCGGTGGCTTGCCTGAGAGCTGCCCACGAAACGGCGACTTGCCGTAGTTTCCGTTCATTCACTGGCAGTGCTGTTGCCACCGGCTGGCACAATTCCAAACTGAAAGTTGAGACTGACTTGCCTTGCGGATGCCGCCGGCATTAGCACGGCAGCAATGCGCGCGCCTCCGGCGCGTGCGCACTCAGAGATTTTCACCAAGGAGAATACCGATGAATAATGAAAACCTGACTATTCACTTCAAGGTCAAGGACTTCAACGCATGGCAGACGAGTTACAATGGGAACGAAAAGAACCGCACCACTGCCGGTATCACGAAAAGCAAAGTGTTTCGCAGCGCGGAGGATCCCAATGATGTGCTGCTCCTCCAGGATACCGCCGACGTATCGAAGGCCCGCGCCTGGTACGGCTCAAGTGAAATGAAAGCAGTGTTGCAAAAAAGCGGCGTAGTGGGCTCGCCCAGCATCCGCGCGCGCGGCCTAGCTCCTAGCTGCACACAGATCGAAATCGGAAGGGCGGGTAGCGTGAGTGTATGTTGCGTGCCCTCCCGAAGATGGAAGCCCCAGCCCCGCGTCGTCCCCGACTATGGCTGGGGCAACCAAAGCCGTGTCACTTGAACGCACCACCCAACCTTCCAAAATCCGTGAATTTCCGCGCACACCAATTCGTCAAACGTGGTCAATTTTATACAGACTCGCACTCCGTGAACGAGCACGACTATTGTCGCAACGCTTGGACACCACATAATATGCCGCGCTAAATCCAGTGAGTGGGTGCCTCCGTCGCCCCCGTGCCCGACCAATGAACCCCAGCCGCGCTTGCGAGCTGGGGTTTTTGCTATTGAGCCTAACGCTGGAACGCCGACAGCAAGATCGGCGAATATGTCGAACGCAAAGTCACCGCCGAAGATCAGCTCCAGCGCACCGACATCCGCGCGCCGCAAGACGGCATCGTGTTCCAGATGACCGCCAATACGGTCGGCGGCGTCATCACCGCGGGCGATCCGATCATGATGATCGTGCCCGAGGACGACAAGCTGCAGGTCGAGGTCAAGGTCGATCCCAAGGATATCGACGACGTGCAGGTCGATCAGCCGGTCGTGCTGCGCTTTACCTCGTTCAACGTGCGCACCACGCCCGAGATCAACGCCAAGGTGGTGCGGATCGGCGCCGATACCTCAACCGATCAGCGCACCGGACGGACCTATTATTCGGTCCGTATCGGCCTGACCAACGACGAGCTCCAGCGGCTTGGCGACGTCAAGCTGACGCCGGGCATGCCGGTCGAAGCCTATATCGAGACCGGCGAGCGCACTATGTTCTCCTATCTGATCAAGCCGTTGCACGATCAGCTGATGAGATCGGTCCGGGAAAAGTAGGCCGTCGTCGCGCGTGTGGCAACTTTGCGCCCGGCGGTCGCGTAGGCAACGCCGCCGCAAGCACAAGCTTTGGCCCGCCTCCCTCGACCAAATGCCGCCTTGAGAAGGCCAAGAGTACCGGTCAAAGCCGTGCGTTTCCTCGCGGCCGAAGCGATTGCCGCCTATCTCGTCACTAACGAGTGGCAAGTCGCCGGAATAAATAAAGCGCTCGCATCGCTTGACCGCGGTAAAGGCATCACACACGAGCGTGTCAGCGATTGGGTCGCTTCCTGGGAGACCCGCAAGGAGCGCCAAGTGAGACACCATCGAAAAGCGTAACCGCTTTACATGCTTCTGATTTTATGCACCAGCATCCGACCTTCGATAGGTACCGAGAATCCTATCCCAGAAGAAGTGAATTACACCAAAATTACTATTCGCGTGACGGTGATGAACAAAGTGCAGTTCCTGCTGGCGTCTGAACCACGCAAACCTTTGAAGCCGCGATCCCTCTACGTGATATTCCTTGTCGAAAAAGACGTGCGCATAAAACGACGCCGCACTTGCGATTACCATCACTACAAAAAGATTTAGCGGCAATAAGAAATAAACGCACCCTCCGACAAGAAATACAGGAATAAAGAAGTAGGGCGTAGTATTGCCTTCGTCACCGAGGTACGTCCGAGAGACAAGATGAACGTCGGAATAATGGGTGTGATGGAAGTTGATGTGGTTGCGAAAAATCTTACCGCCCATTGGATGGTGGGCGACCTTATAATGTATCAACGTCTGCCCAAATGACATGACCAAATGCGTAGCGACAGCAGTCATAAGAAATAGCGATAGCTTCAGAATGAGCGGCGACACCATCTGGAGCAAGAGCAATTCCTCCGGTTTAAGAAACCAATTTAGCACCATAGCCCGTTCCTGTCAGATTCATTATTCCGATTCTTACCAGCGGGCTAGCAAGACGTGCGTCAGACCAGTCCTCCTTGCCGGCAGGTGTATAACCGTCGAGCGCGCACACTGAAAGCACCGTACCGCGTCATCTGTTTGGTCATCGTGAAACTCCTGTCACTGCCAACCCTGCACGCTTCTTGCTGCGCTGCAAGAGTCCGCTGCTGGCCCGAAGCCCTGTCCCAATTTAAACTGAGGCCTTATCGTATATTGCGACACATTTCAGCCTTGCTTTGCGAGCTTCAAGGGTCATGCCAATCATCGCTCTTGTCGACGACGATCACAATATCCTGACGTCAGTGTCCATTGCGCTTGAGGCCGAGGGCTATCGGATCATGACCTATTCCGACGGCGCGTCAGCGCTGGAAAGCTTTAAGCTGAGCGCACCTGATCTAGCCATTCTCGATATCAAGATGCCACGCATGGACGGCATGGAACTTTTGCAGCGTCTCCGCCAAAAGTCGGACATTCCAGTGATCTTCCTGACTTCCAAGGAGGAGGAAATCGATGAGGTGCTCGCTCTCAAGGTGGGAGCGGACGATTTTATCCGCAAACCCTTCTCACAGAGACTGCTGCTCGAGCGCGTCAAGGTGCTGCTACGGCGCGCGACTTCAAAGGATAGTAACGGCTCGAAGATGCCTATCAAAAAATGTCCTGGATCGCGGTGAACTACACGTAGATCCCGAACGGCACACCTGTACGTGGATGGGCAAATCGGTCGCGTTGACGGTCACCGAGTTCCTTCTTTTGCAAGCGCTCGCGAGCCGCCCGGGAGTGGTCAAAAGTCGCAACGCACTGATGGATGCCGCCTATGGCGATGATATCCACGTCGATGATCGGACCATTGATAGCCACATCAAGCGAGTGCGCAAAAAATTCAGGGTAGTCGATGGTAGCTTCGACATGATCGATACACTCTATGGTGTCGGATACCGCTTTAGAGAAGTCTGATAGAGATCAGCCAGACACGGGAGCAACTTAACTGCAACCGTACTGAGCCCAATCGATCCAAGACGAGAGAACTTTCGCATTCCCCAGTGGCCCCCTATGAGGTCGCTCATCCGTTTGGAACTCTCTTCGCGGAAACCATCTTGGCCAGCGTTCATGGGCGAGCGCACCGACAGGCCGGACATATGGAAGCAAGCGATCTGATCAAAGCACTGCAAACACCTTGCGATGAGGGGGCCGTCCACATATGGGGAATGCGGGCTCGGCCGCATACAATCGGCCATCGCAGCGCTAGCGTGGCGGTCTCGTCATCTTTTGTGCTGTCAGGACCTTTGACGCTGTTTAGTTATCGAAACAATATTTTTGCGGCCTGCAAGAGACTTACGAGTTTATCGACGCGGCTATACCTGCACGCGTGCCAGGGCATGTGTGGGTGCACCGGGAATGGGAACGCACGCCCTCCACCGTTCGAGCGAGCATCTTGCGAAAGCCGGCTGTCGGCATCGGAGCTCGCCGCTCTGTGAGAAACACATGCCGCGCCTCGGCGGCGCGCCGCGAGGCTCGCCCTACTACGACGCGCTCGCGCCACCAGCGCGACCGGCGTACATGTAGAGCGGTCCTGCGGTGCCCTCGACAACCTGCTGAGAGATCATGACCTCCGCGACGCCTTCGAGGCTTGGCAGGTCGAACATAGTGTCAAGGAGTATAGCCTCCATGATCGAGCGCAGCCCGCGCGCCCCGGTCTTGCGGTCGATCGCTTTCCTGGCGATGGCGCCGAGTGCTTCCTCGGCCACAGTGAGATCGACGCCCTCCATCTCGAACAGCTGCTGATACTGCTTCACCAGCGCGTTCTTCGGCTCCGTGAGGATGCGCTTGAGGGACGGTTCATCAAGGTCCTCAAGCGTGGCCAGCACGGGCAGCCGCCCGACGAACTCGGGGATGAGGCCGTACTTCAACAGATCCTCCGGCTCGACGTGGCGGAAGATTTCGCCCTGCTTTCGATCCTCGGGCGCGATGACCTTGGCGCCGAAGCCGATCGAGCCCGGCCGGCTGCGCGCCGAGATGATCTTCTCGAGGCCAGTGAAGGCGCCGCCACAGACGAACAGGATGTTGGTGGTGTCGACCTGCAGGAATTCCTGTTGCGGATGCTTGCGGCCGCCCTGCGGCGGCAAGCTCGCAATCGTGCCCTCTATGATCTTGAGCAGTGCCTGCTGCACGCCCTCGCCCGAGACGTCGCGGGTGATCGAGCGATTGTCCGACTTGCGGGAAATCTTGTCGATCTCGTCGATATAGACGATCCCGCGCTGCGCGCGCTCGACATCGTAGTCAGCCGACTGCAGCAGCTTGAGGATGATGTTCTCGACGTCCTCGCCGACATAGCCGGCTTCGGTGAGCGTCGTCGCATCCGCGATGGTGAAAGGCACGTCGAGAATGCGCGCCAGCGTCTGCGCCAACAGCGTCTTGCCCGAGCCGGTTGGGCCGATCAGAAGGATATTCGACTTCGCCAGCTCGACATCTTTGTGGTCGGCCTGGTGTTTTAGCCGCTTGTAGTGATTATGGACGGCGACCGCGAGCACCTTCTTGGCATGGTTCTGACCGATGACGTAGTCGTCGAGAACTTTGCGGATCTCCTTCGGGGTCGGAATACCGTCGCGTGATGTCGTCAGTGAGAACTTTTTCTCCTCGCCGATGATATCCATGCACAGCGTAACGCACTCGTCGCAAATGAAGACGGTCGGCCCGGCAATGAGTTTGCGCACCTCGTGCTGGCTCTTGCCGCAGAACGAGCAAAAGAGCGTGTTCTTCGCATCGCTGCCGCCGACCTTGCTCATTTCAGAGCCCCGACAAGATGCAAATCATCGCAGTCGTTACCCCGCAGGACAAACCAGGCGCTGCGCGCGATCCCTCTCCTTGAGGGCCGGCCATCTCAGCTGAGGTTCCCTTCGACCGAATGATTCATACGGCATTTCACATTGACCTGTCACAACGGCCGGACCAACACAGCCGGC
This sequence comes from uncultured Alphaproteobacteria bacterium, assembly GCA_963784325.1. Taxonomy (GTDB): domain Bacteria; phylum Pseudomonadota; class Alphaproteobacteria; order Rhizobiales; family Xanthobacteraceae; genus BOG-931. The sequence goes on from CAWARC010000006.1 coordinate 40,392, forward strand.
TCCTTCACCAGCGTCACGATGTAGAACAGAACCACGAGCACGCCAAGCGACACCGCGATCGCGATCGAACGGGCGCGGCGCGCGCGCTGCTGTTGTTCCGTGAGCCTGATGCCAGTCTCCGGCTTCTGCTCGTCCATCTCCGCCTTCATAGCTCCACTCATCAAACTCAAATCCGCCCGCTATTGCGGCACGACGCCGTCACGGCCCACGTTGATGCGCGCGGTTTGCAGCGTACCATCAGGCATTTTGTCGGCGCGCACGATGGCGATATGCGCACCGGGCTTGAGCTCGCTCTTATCGCCGACAACGTAGGCGCGGATCACGGCGTCCTTGCCAATGATGATCTTCTTTTCGCCGTCCTTGTACTTGACCGTCACCACCTGGCCGTCGACGCCCGCCACCGTGGTGTCGACCGTGGCGTTGGTCATGGTCGTGCCGGGGCGATCCCACGGCCTAAATCCCTCGCCAGTGCCGCGCTGGGATTCGGCAAAGATCATCACCTGGATCGCCTTCTGGCTGCCGTCCGGCTGCGGCATGGCGCCGACGCCGATGAAGGCTCCGGTCTTCAGGTCGGCGAGCGTCGCCGGCACGACCCCGAACACCTGGGCATTGTCGGTGAGCTTCACCGTCACCTCCGGCCCTTCGCCCTGCTTGATGACGAGGGTCGAGCCGGTGACGCTCTCGATCGTCCCGCGCAAGCGCTGCGGCTGCTGAGCATGCGCCGGCACCGCGGCAAACGCGGCGATGACGGCAATACCGGCGAACATTCTCTTGGCTCTCATGTCACGCTCCAAATCGGCCCTTCATACGTCGGCCGCTCACACATTTTCATTCATAGGGCCAAGGTACCTCCCTCGGCAATGCGGTTTTGTAGCCACCAGGGGTAGTAGAAGAGCTATCGGTACCCCGATGGCTCTTTTCAAGCTCCGCCACTTCCGTGTGCCGAAACTTTTTTCACGCGATCAGTGCATATATAACGCGATCAGTGCATGTATATAATGAGTGTGACCGCTATAGGCCCGCGTTTCTGCGCCCGTAAGAGAAGCGAGCGATGATCGCTAATCCGAAGAACACACGCGTGCAATCGCGGTTGGAGAAGGCTGCGCGGGAGAAAGCCGATCTCACGGCGGGGTACGAAGTACAAGCAAAGATTATTCGTGAAAAGACCGCGCGATTGAAGGCTCTCCGGTTGGCCAAGGAAGCGAGCGAGAAGAAAAACTCGGACGCTTAAGTTTTCCGTCTCAACTATTCCTCCGCTTGAAACTCAGCCCCGCCACTCTCGTGCGCGGGGCTTTCCTTTTGAAACACTTCAAGCTACAAGCTTCGGCCTTCATACACGGAGATACTTATGAAAAATGGATCAAAGAAACGCGCTTGAACATCCGTACAGGTTCGTGAACTGAAGACGCTGGCGCGCAAGAAAACCCCCGCGGCGAGAATAGCCAAAAAGTTAAAACGATCTGAAGGAGCAACCCGGCAAAAAGCATTCAGTATAAGATTGTCGCTCGACTCGCGCGGTTAATGAACCGAAGCCTCAGAATTTTGCGGCCTGTTTTTTTAGTTTCACCGCGAATTCAGCCCCGCCGCTCACGTGCGCGGGGCTTTTTTTCGTGCGATTAGTGCTTACATCACCTTCCGAACCTAACATCGATCAACGTCACAAGGGACGGGTGCTTTGGCGGCATTGTTACCGCACCGGAGAGATTTACTATGACTTCAGATCAAGCCCGACAACGGGCAGAAAGAAATTTCTAAAAGGAAGAGCGCGTCCAGGACGGCCGAAAGGCGATGACCGAATACGAAGTCCAAGGTCGCGCCACTCGAGATAAGACCGAACGTCTAAAAGCGCTTCGATTAGCTAAGGAAGCCGAGGCGCAGGACAAAGCGCCGCAGGAGTTGCCGGCCAAGCCCAGCAGACGGCGCCCCGCGCGTCGCGAGAAATAACTGCTCTTTGCACTTTCAGGCTCGGCAACAATGACTATGCCCAAAACTCAACCCCCGCCACATCACGTGCGCGGGGCTTTTCATATTCGCCTCTCGACGCTGACGAAGCGAAGGGAGCTATTGAGACCGAGGGAAGGCGTTGAGTAACGGACTTGTCGTGACCAGCAATCCGCGTGAGGCGAGCGCCTGTTGCAATTGCCGGATCTCGCTGTCCATCGTTGCGGAACTATTGGCCTTTTCCATATGCCGAAGAAGCGCCTTTAGAGCAGGGTCCTTGTCCCTGATCACCCACCGGCACACAAACACTTTGGCATCATAAAAGCTTGCTATTCGGACGGTTTGGCTGGCGCCGGGCAAGTTGGCGTCGAAATAATCCGCTTCCGGAAGAAACATGCGCTGCCCTCTGACACTCTTTTTGACTTATGAGCGTTCGGCCCATTAACCGCAACCTGGTCATCACGATTGGCCGTTCAGAAGATGGAAGCCCCAGCCCCCCGTCGCCCCCGACTAAGGCTGGGGCAACCAAAGCAGTATTGATTAGCCTTCGGCGCAACCAATTCCCATCCGCCGCTCAACCAAGCCACGGCACGCCACCAAACCTTCCAAAATCCGTGACGTCGACCATGACCCCCAAGGCGCCACATTCAAATCCGTGACAAGCTCTGACGACGTAGCCGGCTAACCATCCGCGCTCCGCCGAGCGTGTCGGCAGCGTTGACCCGTGTGTAGGCAGCTCTTGCTCGTTGCCTAACTGAAAGGCGCGCACTGCGTGTCCAAGCATCTCGCTGCGACCTTGGCCGACGAACATCATTTAACAAAACGGGCAGGTGCAGCCCCCCTCGGCGATCTCGTCGGCATGATTACAAGGCATCTGAAAAAGGGCGAGAGAGTTCGCATTGCGGGCCTTGGTATCCTACAAGTCAGAAAACGCGCAGCCCGCATGGGGCGCAATCCCGCGACCGGCGAAGCGATTCAAATCAAAGCAAGCAAGAAAGTCGCATTCCGTGCCGCCAAGGATTTGAAGTTAGCGGTTTGACTTTCGAACGCAGCGCTCGATATTTGCCCCGTCAATGCGAATTGGCAGGGCACCGTGCTTGACAATTCCTCCTGATACCCCCAACTGATACACAATTGGTTCATAAATATCGCGTGTAGTCGGCAGGCACCGCCACGACGAGTGGACCGATCAGCTCCAGAAATCGTGAGCGCTTTCTCAGGAACAGTTTTCCACTGCGAATAGTGCAGATGGGACATGAGCAAGGGCGGCGTAAATTCCACTGGTTCTGATTTCCTATCCTTCCGCACGGAGCACATTTTACATGCCGTTATCAAGGAGTACATGAGCCATGCAGAATGGCCCAAAAACAATGACGAGTACGCACCGCGCCAAACCGGCAAGGCCATTTGCTAACCGCTCGAAGCAGTGGACATCGAATGGCCCCCGCCCTGACGCGAGGGGCTCTCAAAGCGCGGAAAGAAGCTATGAGCGGTATCTCGCGCTAGCCCAAGCTCAAGCCCAATCCGGAGACGTGATTGGAGCCGAAAACTACTACCAACACGCCGAGCATTATTTGAGATCCATGTCCACGGACCGGGAAACGACATAGCAGAATTCGTCGCGATGTCGAAGGCGATCTAAGTCGCCATTAGATCCGATATTGCTGGATGCACGTCGTGCGTAGTCCAGCGAGGCCGTGCTGGTCGAGTGAGGATTGCCAGGAGAGAAGTTCATCGACCGTAAGCATTGTAACGGCTGCAGGCTTCCTCGAGGGACAGTAGACCACCGCGCACCGCTGCAATCACTTCAGCCTTACGTCGGATGACCCAGCGTTTGGTACCCGGTGCCGGCAAATCGGTAATCGTCAAAGGGCTGCCGTCAGGCCCAATCGCGTATTTGGGCCTTGGTCGAACGGGCACTGCCATGAAAGCTCTCACGCAGACGACTTAACAACTCGGCATAACGCTACGTGCATTCGGCTAAAATTCGCTTAAAGAAAGATCTCGCGCTCGCGGACGAGTGGATTCTCTTCGTCGAACACACCCAACGATCATTGCATTCATGACGCACGCGGCCCTGCCCGGCACTTCAACTATCGAGGAAGCTCCTGAGCTCCCTTGATCGGCTCGGCTGCTTCAGCTTCCGCAGTGCCTTGGCCTCGATCTGCCGAATGCGCTCGCGCGTCAACGAGAACTGTTGGCCGACTTCCTCCAGCGTGTGGTCGCTGTTCATGCCGAGGCCAAAGCGCATGCGCACGATGCGCTCCTCGCGTGGCGTCAGTGAAGCCAGTACGCGCGTCGTAGTCTCGCGCAGGTTCGACTGGATCGCGGCGTCGATCGGCAGGATAGCGTTCTTGTCCTCGATTAAGTCGCCGAGGTGGGAGTCCCCCTCGTCGCCGATCGGTGTTTCGAGCGAGAGCGGCTCCTTGGCGATCTTCAGGGTCTTGCGTACCTTTTCGAGCGGCATGTGGAGCTTCTCGGCGAGCTCCTCCGGCGTCGGCTCGCGGCCAATCTCGCTGAACATCTGCCGGCTGGTGCGCACGATCTTGTTGATAACTTCGATCATGTGAACGGGCACACGGATGGTGCGCGACTGATCGGAGAGCGAGCGGCTGACCGCCTGCCGGATCCACCAGGTGGCGTAGGTCGCAAACTTATAGCCGCGCCGGTACTCAAACTTGTCGACCGCCTTCATCAGGCCGATGTTGCCTTCTTGGATCAGGTCGAGAAACTGCAGGCCGCGGTTGATGTATTTCTTCGCGATCGAGATGACGAGGCGCAAGTTCGCCTCCACCATCTCCTTCTTCGCCTGGCGCGCCTCGCGTTCGCCCTTCTGCACCATGTGCACGATCTTGCGGAACTCGCCGATCTCGAGCCCCGTCTCGCCCGCGAGCGCGTGTATCTCGTAGCGGTACTGCTTGATCTTGTCCTTGTCTTTGGCGACGAGGCTCTTCCAACCCTTGGCCGAGAGCTTAGACACGCGATTGAGCCAGAGCGGGTCGAGCTCGGAGCCCAGGTAGACCTTGAGAAAGTCATCGCGCGAAACGCCATGGCTCTCGGCGAGCCGCATCAGGCGGCCTTCGAAGCCGACGAGGCGCTTGTTGATCTCATAGAGCTGCTCAACCAGCGCGTCGATGCGCGCTTGGTTCAGTCGTAGCGACTTCACCTCGGCGATGATTTCGTTCTTCAGCTTCTTATACTTGCGTTCCTGCGCGGGCGAGAGCGACTGCCTTTTGAGCCGGAACTGGATGTCCTGGTCCTGCAGCCGGCGCAGCCGCTTGTAAGTGCTGGCTATGGTGTCGAAGGTCTCGATCACCTTAGGCTTGAGCTCCGCCTCGATTGCGGCGATCGAGAGCCAATTCTCCGTATCGTCATCGTCGTCGAGGTTGCTCTCGCCGACCGTACCGTCGGCTGTCGTCTCCTCGCCGTCGGTGTGTTTGCCGATCGGTTTGAACGGGGTGGCGGCCGCCGGCGCAGTGGCCGGTGCCGGCATCTGCGGCGGTCTCCCGGGCTGGCCTGGGACGGCGATGGCCACGATCAACTGGCCGTCGAGGCCAATCACCGGCGCTGGCGTGGCCTTGGCGTCAGGGCCTGCATAGGTTGCTTCGAGGTCGATAATGTCGCGCAGGAAAACGTTGCCTTCGTTGAGCTCGTCCCGCCAGATGATAATGGCCTGGAAGGTGAGCGGGCTCTCGCAGAGTCCCGCGATCATGGCCTCGCGGCCGGCCTCGATACGCTTGGCAATAGCGATCTCGTCCTCGCGCGAAAGGAGTTCCACCGAGCCCATTTCGCGGAAATACATGCGCACGGGGTCATCGGTGCGCTCCGCCAGATCCTTGGCCCCGGACTTGGCCGGAACCGGCCGTTGCTGGACTTCGACAAGCTCGTTCTCGCCCTCGTCTTCCTCTTCCGGCTCCTCGCGGGTCGCTACCCCTTCCTCAGGCTCGGCTTCCTTGGTCTCGGCCTCCTCGACGCCCATTTCTCCGAAAATCGACAGGATCTCCTTGAGCTGCACCGAATTGGCCTCCTTCGAGGGCAGCACGGAGTTGATCTCATCGACTGTGACGTAGCCGCGCTTCTTGGCGCTACGGATCAGCTCCTTGACCGCCCCGTCGGAAAGATCGAGCAGCGGAAGCGGCATGTCCCGATTCTCCGGCGCCCCTCGCATGTTCGTTCCAGGGAGCGCCTTGATATTGCTTGCCATAAGTCTCTCCCTGACCGGCGCGGAGCCCGCCCCAAGTCATGTTCGGCCGAGTAGCCAACAGTCAAAACAGGGGCGGCTGTGCGTTGAGCGCCAGAGTCGCGCTGGTGCCCCGGTTTCACGCCGAGATCAGCGCCCCATGCGTTCATTTGGCTAATATTTCTTTGATTGTAAGGCTCGTTGGGTCAATCGAACTGCGAGGGAAGCCCCTCAAACCGGGCAACATATTTCTCATCACGAGGCTGAACATTTTGCCGTTGAGTTGCAGGCGGTCGACTGCCTGCCTTCGCGCAGCACTTAATTGCAACAAAAGGGCAAATGGAGCGCTACCCCTATTGTGCTCAAAATTCGGGTAGCCATATGGATTACAAGACAAACAGCGCATGTCTGAAAGCTGCCCATAAAATCGGGATCTTCCGAAGTCTCT
>CAWARC010000007.1:0-357667 GCA_963784325.1 uncultured Alphaproteobacteria bacterium
GGGCTCGTTGCCGCCGCGCAGAAGAATGCCGACCGCGGTTTCCCCGACGTCGGCCTGTTCGAAGTCGGGCAGGTGTTCCGCGGCGACCGGCCGGAGGATCAATTGACCGCCGCCGCCGCCGTCCGGCGCGCGCTGGCAAAGCCGTCCGGCATCGGCCGGCACTGGTCGAAGCGCGACGGCGAGGTTAATGCCTTCGATGCCAAAGCCGATGCGCTCGCAGTGCTCACCGCGGCCGGGGCCTCGCCGCAGGCGCTGCAAGTGGTGCCGGGCGGACCGGCATGGTTTCACCCCGGCCGCTCCGGAACGATCCAGATCGGGCCGCAAAACGTGCTCGGCCATTTCGGCGAACTGCATCCGAACGCGCTGCAGGCGCTCGATGCCGACGGCCCGCTGGTCGGCTTCGAGGTGATCCTCGAGCGTATCCCCGAGCCGAAGACGAAAGCCACGCGCGCCAAGCCGGCGTTGGACCTGTCGCCGTTGCAGCCGGTCGAGCGCGATTTCGCTTTCGTCGTCGAGCGCAATGTAAAGCCGCCGATATCGTGCCGCCGCGCAATCGGCCGATCGCAAGCTCGTCGCTGGCGTGACCGTGTTCGACGTTTACGAGGGCCAGGGTATCGAGCCCGGTAAGAAATCGATCGCCATCGCGGTGACGATCCAGCCGCGCGACAAGACCATGACCGACGCCGAGATCGATGCGCTGGCGGCGAAAATCGTCGCCGAAGTCAACAAGCGCACCGGCGGGGTGCTGCGAACGTGACTATCGCTCCGGCGCAATGATGCTGGGCGTGCCGCCATAATATTGCGGTTCGCTTTCTTCGCGCGGCGCACGGCGTTCGGCGCGCGCGTGAACCGGCTTGTGCTTTGGTTTTGCTTCCGCTTCCACCGGCGCTGCGGCTCGGGCCGGACCGATCTGATGCAGCACCGCATCGGCGGCGCGTTCGCCGGATTCCCAGGCGCCGCCCACCGTGCCCCATAAAGTTTCGTGCGCAGCTTCGCCGGCGTACCAGACATTGTCCGCGATCGGTTCCAGCAATTGCCGGCGCGCGAATTGGCTGCCCGGCACCGCGGCCGACCAGGCGCCGAGCGCATAGGGATCGGCATTCCAGCGTGTGGCGTGTTTGCGGCCGATCGCGCCTTTGATCTCCGAGCCGTAAAGCCCGGCCAGCCAATTGACGGCGAAATCGATCATCGCGGCCTCGCCTTGCGCCGAGAGATCGCGGCCGAACGCGCCGGCAACGTCGATCAGACAGAGCTCGGTGCCGGACACATTGGCGAGCATCGCCGCGGTGTGCGTATCGGTCGATTTTTGCAACACCAGGTCGTCGCTTTCGAGGCCCAAAGGATTGCCGAGAAGCTCGAGCGCAATGTGGTCGTAGCTGCCGAGCGACATGCGGCCGAAGGCGTCGATCTGATGATGGCCGAGCTCCGGACTGAACTTGAGCCCGCCCGAGGCGACGACATTGGTCGGCACCGTGACGATCGCGGCGCGTGCATTGATCGCGCCTTTGGCGGTCTCCACCGTGATGCCGCTTCTGGTGTCGACCGACTTTGCCGGCGTCGCCAGCTGAATATTGAGGCCTTGACCGAGCATGGCGACCAGCGCGCCAAAACCCTGCTTGCAGAACGCCGCAGCATTGCGCTCGCGAGCGGTGCGAAGTCAAAGGACGAAACCTGCGCCAAATCTTTCGCGCAGGTGTAGGGGCCAAGCATGAATTCGATCGTTGCGCGCCAATCGCCGAGATCGGGCGGCATGGCCTGCTCGCACGGAATGTCGGCTTTGCGCGCCGCGTCGTCGATGGCGCGCGTGGTGCGGACCTGGGCGGTCAGGAAATCCTCAAGCTCGCCCTCGCGCGCATAACGCAGGCCGATCCGCACCTTCTGGCTTTGCGGCGCCGGATAGATGTCCATGCCGCGCACCGGCGTGAGCTTGGTCACCGGGTTGGAGTCCGGCAGGTAGATCCAATGCGCGCCGCGATCGAACGGGACGCCGAAGCTCTTGGTATCGGTGACGCAGCGGCCGCCGATATGATCGGTGGCTTCGATCACCACATAGCGGCGGCCGGCGGCGGCGAGCCGGCGCGCCGCGGCGATCCCGGCGGCGCCGGCGCCGACGATGACGACCTCGATCGGGCCTGAGACGCGTCGGCGCCGGCGCAGCGATCGCGGGGCGCGCCGCCAGCGCGGCCGAGGCGGCAAGGAAGGAACGTCGACTGAGATGCAGCGGTTTTCCCGGCATGGTTTCCAAAACGCTTACGGCTCGCCGCAGATTGCCCGAACTGCGCCGCGCGGGCAAACGCTACGGTTTAATTTCGGTCAATGAAGCGCACGAGGTGTGAACCAAATTGCAAGGGAGTTCGCGTAAATTGCGGAACTAAGAAGACGCGGCAAAACCGCGCGACGGCTGGGAGGTCCCAAGAGTCCCATGAGCACGATGCTCGATGGCGTTGGGCGGTTGATCGCCCGCTATTTGCAGAAGCCGGTGCACGGCTATGAGCCGTTCACGCCGAGCGATCCCGATGCCTTGCGCCAATCGCTGCAGCCCGGCGACGTGCTGCTGGTCGAGGGCAATAATCACATCGCCGGCGTCATCAAATACCTGACTCAATCGACCTGGTCGCATTCGGCGCTCTATGTCGGACCGCTGCCGGGCCGCACGACGGCCGACGGTGAGCCGCACGTGCTGATCGAAGCTAATGTCGGCGAAGGCGTGGTGTCGGCGGCACTATCGAAATATCTGCGCTTCCACACCCGCATTTGCCGGCCGGTCGGTCTGACCGAAGCCGATTGCGCGGTGGTGTGCGCCTACGCTGTCGAGCGCATCGGCTTTGCCTACGATCTCAAGAACATCATCGACCTGTTGCGCTATTTGTTGCCGCTGCCGGCGCCGCAGCGCTGGCGCCGCCGCTTGATCGCGCTCGGCTCCGGCGATCCGTCGCGGCTGATCTGCTCGGCCTTGATCGCGGATGCGTTTACCACGGTGCGTTACCCGATCCTGCCCAAGATCACCTTGGCGGGCAGTCAGCAGGCCCTCGAGCAAATCCTCGAGATCCGCCACTCTTCGCTGTACTGCCCGCGCGACTTCGACATCTCGCCGTATTTCAACGTCGTCAAGCCGACTATCCGGCAGGGCTTCAACTACAAGGCGCTGCAATGGGCCGATCTGCCGCGGGTGCCTGACGATGCGTTGGCCGCGTCGCTTGCGCCGCAGTCTGAGGCTACTGCCGCGGACGCCGGTATTATCGCTGCTTGACGCCACTTGTACTCGCTGATGGACGTCGCTACTTCAGCCGTTCGGCGGAGGCTGAAATGCTCGACGACGTCATCAACGCGCTCACGCAGATGGTCTCGCCGCCGCTGCGCGCGATGTTGTGGAAATCGATTCTCCTGGCGCTGGCGCTCATCGTCGTCCTTGGCATCGCGGTCGACCGGCTGATCGTGCATCTGGTGGATATTGGCGGTGCCTCCGTGGAGACCACAGTCGGGCCGCATGCCCATCTGCCGGTCGACGCCATCGCCTGGCTCTTTTCGATCGCCGCCAGCCTCGGCATCATCGTCGGCGGGGTATTTCTGATGCCGGCTGTCACCGCCATTGTCGCGAGTTTTTTCGCCGACCGCATCGGCGAGGAAGTCGAGCGCGCGCATTATCCCGCCGATCGGCCGGGCAAGGCGCTGCCGCTGTGGCTGGCGATGTGGGAAGGCGGCAAGACGGCGCTGCTTGCGGTTCTGATCTATCTGTGTGCGGTGCCGCTGTTGCTGTTTGCCGGCGTCGGCGCGGTGATTTTCTTCCTCGCCACCGCCTACATTCTCAGCCGGGAATATTTCGAGCTCGCCGCCATGCGCTTTCGCCCGCCCGCCGAAGCCAAGCTATTGCGCAAGCGCAACGCCATGACGGTCTATATCGGCGGTCTGTTCATCGCGGCTTTCGTGTCGATCCCGATCGTCAATCTGGCAACGCCGCTGTTCGCCATGGCGCTGATGGTGCATGTGCACAAGCGGCTGAGCAGAACGGAATTACGCACTAATACTCAGAGCTCCGTTCGAACAGCCTGACGTGTAGTCGCCGAGCATGGCTGCAACGATGTTTTTCGCCGGGATGTCGGTGGGCTCTGGTGTCAATTTAAGTCTGATGAGACGGTCTTTAACATTATCTCGCTCATCGCGAAACAAGATTGATCTTTGCTCCGGCGCCGGCCGCGGCTAGCACTCGCATCACAGCCACGAAGCAATTTCAGGAGAATGCCGTGATCCGTTCAGTGCTCGCTGGAACTCTCGTTGCCATTTTGAGCTTCACGCCGGCGGCGCAAGCTTGCACCGGTATCCGACTCATCGCCAAGGATGGCGGTGTCGTCGCGGCGCGCACCCTGGAGTTCGGCTTCGACATGCACTCCGAAGTGCTGGTCGTGCCCGCTGGAACCGCTCTGACCGGCACGCTGCCGGACGGCGGCAAGGGCATCAGCTACACGACGAAATATGGGTTCCTCGGCGCCAACGCCGAGGGCCTCATCGCGATCGTCGACGGCATCAACGACCACGGCCTCTATGTCGGGCTGTTCTACTTCCCAGATTATGCCAGCTACCCGGAAGCGACAAAAGAGAACGCCTCTCGCGCAATGGCGCCGCACGAATATGCCAATTGGCTGTTGGGCAATTTTGCCACTATCGATGAGGTGAAGGCGAATTTCAACAAAATCGCGCTGGTGCCGGTCGTCATCGACGCCATCAAGCAGGTCCCTCCCGTTCATTTCGTAGTGTACGATCGGAGCGGCAAGTCCGTTGTGATCGAGCCGTTGAACAAGAGCCTCAAGATCTATGACAACCCGCTCGGGGTGATGACGAATTCGCCGACCTACGATTGGCACATGACCAATCTGCGCAACTATGTGAATCTCACCGCCACCAACGTGCCGCAGCTCGGCCTTGGCGGCATCACGCTGGCACAACTGGGCCAGGGCTCGGGCCTGCGCGGCTTGCCGGGCGATTTTACCCCGCCGTCGCGTTTCGTGCGCGCCGTTGCCTTTACACAGTCGGCAATTCCTTCCAATACGGCGGCAGAGGCCGTCCTGCAGGCGTTCCATATCCTCAACAATTTCGACATCCCCTACGGCGCGGTGCGCGACGAGGAAGGCGGCCAGATGCACGCCGAGACCACCACTTGGACCAGCGCCTCCGACCTGAAGAATCTGGTTTGGTATTTCAAGACCTACGGCGATCAATCGATCCACAGCGTCGATCTGACCAAAGCGCTCGCCGCGGCGCACGGCAAGATCAAGTTCATCAAGATGGAATCGCCGCAGACGATCGACGACGTCTCGACCGATTTTTAGTGACGCCGGCGGCAATGCCGGCGAGCTCTCAGTGGCGTCAGTGCCAGACTTCGTTGGCGAGCTCGACGATCATGCGCAGCTTCGCCCATTGCTCTTCCTCGGCAAGCACATTGCCTTCCTCGGTTGAAGCAAAGCCGCATTGCGGCGACAGGCATAGCTGATCGAGCGCGGCGTATTTGGTCGCTTCCTCGATGCGCCGCTTGACGTCTTCTTTCTTTTCGAGCGTGCCCGATTTGGTGGTGACGAGGCCAAGCACGACGATCTTGTTGCCCTTCGGCAAAAAGCGCAGTGGCTCGAAGCCGCCGGCGCGCGCGGTGTCGTATTCGAGGAAATAGCCGTCATAGTTCAATTGACCGAGCATGATCTCGGCGACCGGCTCGTAGCCGCCCTCGGAAATCCAGGTCGAGCGGAAATTGCCGCGGCAGACATGCGTCGTGACGGTCATGTCGGCCGGCTTGCCTACGAGCGCGCTGTTGATGACGCGGGCGTAGTCCTGCTGCAGGCGTTCGGCGTTCAAGCCACGCTCGCGCGCCTTTTTCAGCTCGGCCTGCGAGCACAGATAGGCCCACGCGGTGTCGTCGAATTGCAGGTAGCGGCAGCCGACGTCGTAGAAGCCGTGGATCGCCTGCCGGTAGGTTTTCGCCAAATCGTCGAAGATGGCGTCGCGGTCGGCATAATCCTTGACCTTGATGGCGTCCGGCTCCAGCCGGAAATGCAGCGTCGCCGGGCTCGGGATGCACATTTTCGGCGTCATCCGCGTATGCGCTTTGAGAAACTTGAAATGCTCCAGCATCGGATGATTGGAGAAGCCGAGCCTGCCGGTAATGCGCGGGGTGCGCGGCCGCGTCTGCACGCCCTGGAATTGAATGCCGTGGTCGAGCTCCTGGATTTCGACGCCGTCGAGCATGCCGTAGAAGTCGAAATGCCACCACGAGCGGCGGAATTCGCCGTCGGTGGCGACTTGCAGCCCGACTTCCTCCTGCTTCTTGATGATCCTCTCGATCTCGCGGTCTTCCACGTCCTTGAGCTGCGCCGCGCTGATCTCGCCCTTTTCACGCTTGGCGCGTCCCTCCTTCAGCGCCGCGGTGCGCAGAATTGAGCCGACCACGTCGGCGCGGAACGGCGGTTTGCTTCTCGGCATCGGGGCGATCCTCCATGAAATTTGTTGGCATCTAACAAGCCGGAGCGGCGCGCTTCGTCAACTGCAAAACAACTCGCTCGCGCGATGGGCCATGTCCCAACAGTCCTTGCCTCTATCTCAAAAATGAGATATAGACGGCCGTGCCTTGGCGGGTTGAAATCCTCAACGAAACCGTCGCTGCAGAGATTGCCGCACTTCCGGCGGATATGCAGGCGCGGTTCCTGCGGCTGGCCGACCGTATTACCGCGGCGGGCTTGCAAAGCCTGGGCGAGCCGCACGTCAAACACCTGGAGGATAAGCTGTGGGAGCTGCGCTTGACCGGCCGCGACGGAATAGCCCGCGCCCTCTACGTCACCGCGATCGGACAAAGGGTCGTAGTCGTTCGGGCATTCGTAAAGAAATCACAGAAGACGCCGCGCAGCGAAATCGAGCTCGCGCTGCAGCGGGCAAAGGAGATCAGATGACAATTCCATTCGAGAAGCTCAAGGCTCGTCTATTGGCCAACCCTAAGGTCAAGGCCGAATACGACGCGCTTGCCCCGGAGTTTGAGATCGCCGCCGAATTGGTCAAGGCACGCCTGCGTGCCGGATTATCCCAATCCGAGCTCGCCGAGCGCATGGGAACCAGCCAATCCACCATCGCTCGATTGGAAAGCGGGCAAACGCTGCCCAGCACTAAAACGCTGCTCCGTTTCGCCAAAGCCACAGGGAGTAAGTTTCATGTGCGCCTGTTGGCCGCCTAGCCGGACGCAATCGGCTCACACCTCGATCGTCACTTTGCCGTCGACGACCAGGACCGGATAGGTCTTCACCGGTACCATGCAGGGCGGCGACACCACTTCGCCGCTGCGGATGTTGAATTGGCCGTTGTGGAAGTTGCATTCGACGACGTCGTCCTCGATATAGCCTTCCGACAGCGAGCCCGGACCGTGGGTGCAGGCGTCATCGGTGACGTAGAACTGCCCGCCGACGTTGAACACCGCGAGCGCCAGATCCTCGATCTCGACCTTGAGTGCAGCGCCGGGCGCGACGTCGTCGGCGCTGCACAATTCAAGGCGTTTTGCTTCGCCGGCCATAGCCCTCACTCATCCTCTTAAGAACCCACGGGACGGAGCGCCGTTATACTAAACGGAGCGCGCAATGGAATATTCTTGGCCATTCGCTATATTGGGAAGGAGGCGTCAGGAGAGCGGATCATGCAAAGCGAATCGGCCCGGATGAGCTCGGCGGCGGAGGCGAAGTTCCGCATCGATCGGCCGAATTCGCAGGCCCGCGCGGTCAAGGTGATTGCGCTTGACGCCCCGAGCGAGCGCATCGTCAAGGATTTGGCGGCCGCCCCCTGGCAGCGCGCGACCTTCCTCACCGCGTCGGCATTCTCCGGCGCGCCGCGGCAGGGCGAGCGCTTCTCGATGGGCGGCTGGCTCAACGATCTGGCCGGCCGCACCAAGAATCTGGTCGACGAGGTCGAGACCGCCGATCTCGTCGTCATGGTGGCGACCGCCGGCGAAAGCGCCGCGGCGGCGAGCCTCATCGGCGAAGCCTGCAGCGTCAAGCACGTGATGACGACGGCGCTCATTCTCGGCGGTGCCGGCTCGAGCGACGAGACGCTGTCGAAAATGCTGGCGCAGCTGCGGCCGCACGCCATGATGCTCGTGATTTCCAGCGCCGACGAATACATCAAAGACATGCTGACGGCATTGCGCGCCTGAGCGCGCATCCAAGCGGAACAGCGCATGAGGTTTTCCGGAGAACTGACGGTGCAAGCGCCGCGCGCGCAGGTCTACGACAGGGTGCGCGATGCGCGCTTCTTCGCGTCTTGCGTCGACGGCGTCAGCGATCTGGTCGAGACGGCGCCGGATAATTACGCGGCGGTGTTCGAGACCAAGGTCGCCTACATGAAATTCAAGTTCAAGGTGACGGTGCAGGTGACGCGCGCCGAGCCGCCGCGCGAGATCGAGGCCAAGGTCGAGGGCACGCCGCTCGGCATCGTCGGCCGGCTGACCGCAAGCGCGCTGACGCGGCTCACCGAACTCGGCGACCAGACCAAGATCGACTACGAGATTGAGGCGGCCTTGACCGGCAAGCTCGGCAGCCTCGGCCAGCCGGTGCTCCGCTCCAAGGCAAAAGAAATGGAACGGCAATTCGCCGCGCGGCTGGCGGCGGCCTTCGCCGCGCCGGCGGCAACCGCGCCGTGACGGGCGCGCCCGAACCCGTCTCCGTTGCGACCGATGTTCTGGTCATCGGTTCCGGCGCCGCGGGCATGTATGCGGCGATCGAGGCGGCACGCCGCGGCGCGCAGGTCTTGCTTGTCGACCGCAGCCTGATCGGCCGCGGCGGCGCCACCGTCATGGCGCAGATGACAGTCGCGGTCGCGCTCGGCGAAGAGGTGCCCGACAACCCGCAGGCGCATTATGCCGATACCATCGCCGCCGGCCGCGGGCTGTGTGACGAGACGCTGGCCGAGCTGCTCTGCGCGGACGCGCCGGACTGCATCCGCGAGCTCGATGCCTGGGGCGTCGGCTGGGCGCGCAAGAATGGGCACATCACGGCGACCCAGGCGCCGGGCCACGACCGGCCGCGCTGCGTCTATGTCGATTTCATCAATACCGGGCCGGCTGTGTCGAAGACGCTGCGCACGCATCTGGCGCGCAACCCGTCGATCCGCAAAGCCGGCGACCTGTGCATCGTCGATCTTGCGGTCGGTGACGGCGAGATCACCGGTGCGGTCGCTTATCATCTTGGCTCCGGCGCGCCGGTCGTCATCGCGGCCAAGGCGACCATCCTGGCGACCGGCGGACTGACGCGGCTGTACCGCCGCAACAGCGCCTCAGCCAACATGGGCGGCGACGGCTATGCGTTCGCCCTGCGCGCCGGCGCTTCCTTGATCGACATGGAGTTTGTCCAGTTCTTTCCGATCGGCCATCTGGCGCCGCGGCTCGTCGGCATGGATCCGATCATGTGGGATCCATTCCGCTACAAGCTCGGCGGCCGGCTTCTCAACGGTGCAAAAGAAGAATTCACCTCGAAATACGGCTCCGACGAGGACGGCAAATACGTCCTCACCCGCGATCTGGCGACCTACGCCATCACCAAGGAAGTCGAAGCCGGCCGCGGCTCGCCGCATGGCGGCGCCTACCTGTCGTTCGAGCATTGCAGCGCGGCGGCGTTGCGCGAGGCGTTCGGACCGGTGATCGATCGGCTGGCGGACAACGGCATCGATCTCACCAAGACGGCGGTCGAAGTTGCGCCAATCGCGCATTATCACATGGGCGGCGTGAAGGCCGACGTGCGCATGATGAGCGACCGGCCCGGCCTCTATGTGGCCGGCGAAGTGGTCGGCGGCGCCAACGGCGCCAACCGGCTGTCCGGCAACGCCATCACCGAAGCTTTGGTGTTCGGCCGCCGCGCCGGGCGGAGCGCCGCCGCGCACGCGGCACACCGGCAAAAATTGCGCCCGCAGGACTGCCGCACCGCGCTCGATCTGCTGGCCGCGCCGGTATCCGGTCGCGATAAGCCGAACACGGCAGCGATGATCGCGCGTCTCCAAGCCATCATGGCCGACGACGTCGGGCCGTTTCGCACCGGCGCAAAATTGCACCGCGCGTTGTCCGGCATTGCCGCGCTCCAAGGAGAGCTGGGCGAACGGCCGGCGGGATCGGCGTCCGCCTTCGATCTGCAGCGGCTCGACTGGTTCGATCTGCGCAACATGATCGCCGTGGCGCAAGCAGTCACGCAATCCGCGCTTAATCGCGAAGAAAGCCGCGGCGCGCATCAGCGCGAGGATTTTCCGGACGCGCGCTCGCATTGGCAATTGCATCAGCGCGTGGATTGGCGCGACGACACGGTGCACATCTCCCACGCGCCGGCCGAGGCGATGGCATGAGCCGGGAAGCGAAATCGATCGCCACGCTGAAGATCTGGCGCGGCGATGCGCGCGACGCCGGCCGCTTCGAAAACCACGACGTGCCGTTCGAAGACGGCCAGTCGGTGCTCGACGGCTTGCGCTGGCTGCGCGTCAACAAGGATCCGTCGCTTGCGGTGCGCTACTCCTGCATCAACGCCAATGCCTGCAAGGAATGCATGATGCAGCTCGACGGCAAGACGGTCTATGCCTGCACCGCCCGCCTTGAGCCGCGCGAAATGACGCTCACCCCGCTGCCCAACAAGAAGCTGATCCGCGATCTCGTCACCGAGATCGCGCCGCCCTCCGAACGGTTCAAATGATCAATCGTTTGCCGCATAGCGCGGATAATCGCCGCGCGAGGGCACCACGACGAGCCGATTGACCTCGCCGCTTTCGAACGCCTTGAGGAACTGCGGGTAATCCTTGAACGACACGCAGCCGAACGACTGGCCCGAGGCGCCGAGCATGTAAGGATGCGCCAGGATGCCGGCGCGGCCGAACATCTTGTCGTCGTTCTCCGGTTTGAGCCGGATCGCCTGCACGCCGTGGAAGGAGCCTTCGCGCAGCACCAGATCGTAGACATTGGGCGGCGTCGGGCCGCGGTCCTTTCGGCTGGCATAGTGCGGATCGTCCATCAGGGCGCCGAGTCCGGAATGCGCTTCGAGCCGCTCGCCATCGGGCATATAAACCGTACGCGCTTCGATGTCGTAGATCGCGGTGTGGCCGTCGACGGTGGGTGCGACATCCGGATTGGCGCTGGCGAGCTGGCGGCCGAACAGCTTGCGCAGGAAGCCGGTCAGCCCCGCATGCGGCGGGGGCGATGCCTCCGCAGCCGGAGGCAGCGCCGCTGTTGCGTCGGCGTCGGCCAGTTGCAGCGGCGCCGCGATATGCGCGCTATCGGCCTGCCGCACCGGTGACGGCGCCACGCTGGTTTGCGCGGCGACGCGCGCCGGCTGCTGCTGCGGGACGAGCCGCGGCATGACAGAAAGCCCAGCGGCAACCGTCGGCTGCGGATCGAACAAATCGAATGCCGCGGCCACATGGCCCGAAGGTTGAGCCGCCGCGGCCTGTGGCGCTGCGCTGATGTTCCCGGACGCCACCAATTCCAGCATCGCCTCTTCTTTCGCGCCTTCATCGGCGTGCACGGCGGCGAACCGGGCGAGCGGGAACGGCGCACGGCGGACCTGCGCGTCGAGCCGCGCACTTTTGGCCTGCTCTGCTTCCGGCGAGGGAGAAGTGCGGGAGAGCGTGACGGCTGCACCGGCAACGGCATCGAAATCCGCCATCATCCGTCCGGCCAGTCCGCCGCTCGGTGGGCTCAGCGCAACTTTGTCCCGAGGGGCCGGTAGGCCGGGCGCATGCGGCGCGGCGCTGATCGCCGCGGCGATCATCCAGGCGGCGGTCAGCGTGACCGCGCCGGCCGTGCCGCTCGCGGCGGTCAAGGTGCCGATGCCCACACCGGCGCGCCGGATGGCGCGCCGATAATCGGCGCCGCCCGAAGCGCGGCGAGGATCGTATGCAGTGACGCCGGAACGCGGCGCGGCCACAAACGTCATGGCTGTGCGTTACGTTGCTGGGATTGCTTAGAAGGAAGCCGCGGCGCGCCGCGGCCCGACGCCACCCGATCGTGCCAGCTTGAAGAATTTGAACGCCCGCGAACCCCGTTTCGCCGTCGTCATTTGTCCCTCACCACCCCGTGACCGCCGATGCAAGAATGCAACGCTAATCCTCAATGCAATGCTAATCTTAAGCGGCGGTAAATGGGCGGCTCCGTGGCATTCTTGGGGTCGAAACGCCTGGGAAATTGCCCCCAATGGTTAACGCGAAGGCAGAACATCTGCCGAACAGGCGTCTGGAAGGACGAATCTGCGCTTTTCTTTGGCCTGCTTGCGGGGAGAGGGGACACGCTAGGAAGCTTCCGCGAGGGCGGGCATAATCGCCAAAATTGTCCGGGGAGGACGTCATGGCGCAAGCCCAGCCCAAGCCGCAAGGCGCGGCGCGCGATTGGCCGTTCCAGGTCAAGCCGCTGCATCCGGTGCTCGGCTGCGAGATCGCCGGCATCACGCTTGAGCAAGCGGTGTCGCCGGCGCTGTTCGCCAAAGTCTACGAAGCCTTCCTCGACTACCAGCTCATTCTGTTCCGCGACGTCGACCTGCCACAGGCGACGCAAGTCGCCTTCGCGCGCAATTTCGGCGAGGTGCAGGTGCATGTGCTCAGCGAGCATTACGGCACCAAGGACCATCCGGAAATCTACTTCTTGTCCAACCTCGACGCCGGCGGCAATCCGAGCGGCAAGCATCCTGACAAGGGCACGCTCTATTGGCACACCGACGGCTCCTGGCGCGCGCGCACCGGGCAGGCGACGATGATGTATTCGGAAATCGTGCCGGAGGTCGGCGGTGAAACCCAATTCGCCGACATGTATTCGGCTTACGACTTATTGCCCGCCGCGACGAAGGCGCGGATCGAGGGCCGCCGCGCCATTCACAATTTCGACTTTTCGCGCACGCGGCGGCACGGCGAGGCGCCGCTGACGGCGGAGCAAAAAGCCAACGTGCCGCCGGTCGCGCATCCGATCGTGCGTACGCATCCCGACACCGGACGCAAGGCGATTTTCCTCGGCGACCACGCCGAAACCATCGAGGGCATGGCTTACGACGAGGGCCGCGCGTTGATCGAGGAAGTAAACGACATGATCACGCCGCCGGCGCGCGTCTACAGCCACCGCTGGTCGCCGCGCCAGTGTATCGTGTGGGATAATCGTTGTCTGTTGCATCGCGCCACCGGCTTCGATGAGGCGCGGCTCAAGCGTGTGATGCGCCGCTGCACCGTCCTCGGCGACCGGCCGTTCTGACCCCGGATGTCGCTGCGCTCATCCGGGCTCCTGAAAACATAGGGTGCGTCATGCCGATCAAGTCCAAATATCTGTTCGTCGCCTCGATGGACGTCGATCCCGACAAGGAGGCGCTGTTCAACGAGGTCTACGACACCGAGCACGTGCCCAACCTGTTGAAGGTGCCGGGCGTGCACGCGGTTGCGCGTATGGAGGGCGAGCCGTTCGCGATCGTCATCGGCGGCGAAGACAAGCGCGTCCCGTATGACGGCCCGCGCCATAGTGCGCTCTACGAGATCGATGGGCCGGAAGTTTTGGTCAGCCCGGAATGGGCGAAGGCCGCCGAAACGGGACGCTGGCCCAGTCAGGTGCGGCCGTTCACCCGCAACCGGCGGCACGCGCTTTATAGGCTGAGGTAACGCAGTGACGTTGGGAGGGGACATAATATGAGAAAATATATCGTTGCGGTGGCCTGCTTGATCGCGGCCGCTGTCGCCAGCGTGACCGCGAACACGGCGCGCGCCGACGACTGGCCGGTCCGGCCGGTGAAAATGATCGTCGGTTTCGCGCCGGGCGGCCCGACCGATCTGTTCGCCCGGCTGATCGCGCAAAGCCTGACGGCGCAGACCGGCAAGAATTTCTTTATCGAGAACGTGCCCGGCGCCGGCGGCAATGTCGGCGCGGTGCGTGCGGCGCAGTCGGCGCCGGACGGCTATACGTTTCTGGTCACCGGCGGCAACATCACCAACAACCCTTATCTGTTCAGTCACGCCGGCTACGATCCGCTGAAGGATTTCGAGGCGGTCACGCTCGGCTCCTCGACGCCGGTGGTGCTGGCGGTCAATCCGTCGGTGCCGGCGCACACGGTCAAGGAGCTGGTCGACCTGATCCGGGCCAATCCGGGCAAATACAGTTTCGCCTCGCCGGGCACCGGCACGCCGCCGCAGCTGGTCGGATCGCTGTTTGCGCATGCGTTGAAGCTCGACCTCGTGCACGTGCCGTTCGGCGGCGGCGAGCCGGCGGTGGAAGCGACGGTCGGTGGTCACACGCCGATCTCGTTCGGCGCGCTGGCGCCGGCGCTGCCGCTGATCAAGAGCGGCGGCTTGCGTGCGCTCGCCGTGACCGGCAAGGAACGCGCGCCGACGCTGCCCGACGTGCCGACCATGGCGGAGGCCGGCTTCCCCGAAGTGGTGGGCGCGACCTGGACCGCGGTGGTGGCGCCGGCGGGGACGCCGAAGGATATCGTCGCCAAGCTTAACAGCCTGATCGTCGCCGGCCTGGCGCAGCAGGACATCAAAGCGAAACTGGCGGCGATGGCCTATGTGGGCATCGGCAACTCGCCCGAGCAATGCGAGGCGTTCTTCAAATCGGAAATGGCGACCTGGTCGAAGGTGATCCAGGACGCCGGCCTGCACGCCGAGTGATCGTCTTGCCGGCGGCGTGCAACGATCAGCAGCGCGATATCACCTGTATCGTCATGGCCGGACTTGTTCCGGCCATCCACGTCTTTGGCTTGATGCCGCGCTAAAGACGTGCATGCCCGCGACATAGGCGAGCGCGGGCATGACGGCACGTTATTTCTTCAACAGCGCATCGCGCTGCTTGGTCAGCCGCTGCAGCTCTTCATTCTGCTCCGCCAGACGATCGGCGTTGCGGTCTTCATCCGCGGCGCCCGAAAAGGCCGCCGCCTGCTCGATCAGCTGCCGGATATTGTCGCGCACAATGGCGATGCGATCTTCGAGTTCGGGGAGCGAAAGCGTACTGCCGTTCGTCATCGGGATCTCTTCCTGGTCGGCGAATAGGCCGCGCAATGCGGCCGCGCCAAGGTACCGCAGATCGGCTGCTGTGAACATCTTGGTCGCTTGCCCATGGAGCGGACTCATTAAATCCGCCGCCACTGCCGCTTTGGGGCGCACAACGAACATGGCCCTGGGCTGCCGCCGGTTCGGGGCAGCCGGGCTTGACCCCATCTGCGACATCGACGGCTAAAAATTGCCCTGATGCACAACACGACCATTTCGCGGCGATGTGGTAGGCTGTGACCTCGGCCGTGAGGGTGATCCATGAGGCGTCGGGAATTCCTTGCGCTTACTGGGAGTGCCGTAGTTGCATGGCCTCTCGGGGCGTGGGCGCAGCAGTCGACGGCCAACAAGCCGGTCGTCACGCTCATCAATGCCAGAAAGGCTGACGCGGCCAAGGCGCTCACTGCCGAGTTTCGCAAAGGCCTGAGCCAGACCGGACTCACGGAAGGCAATGATGTCATCGTCGAATATCACTGGCTGGACGGTCAATACGAGAAGCTCGCCGCAATCCTCAACGACGCCATCAGCCGCCATGTCGCGGTGATCGCGACGCCCGCCAACACCCCTGGCTCGCTCGCCGCCAAAGCCGCCACGTCGACCATCCCAGTTGTGTTCGGTGTGAGCGAGGACCCGGTCGGGCTCGGGTTGGTCGCGAGCCTGGCGCGGCCCGGTGGCAACGTGACCGGGATCAATTTTTTTGACACCGAAGTCGACGCCAAACGGCTTGGTCTCATGCATGAACTCCTGCCCAAGGCGAAGCGCATGGCGGTGCTGGTCAATCCGGCCAATGCCAAAACCGCTGATGCAACGGCGCAAGCCCTGAGAGCAGCAGCTTCCAGTCTGGGCCTGGAATTGCTCTTCTATAAAGCGAGCACCGCCGCCGAAATTGATGCGGCGTTTGCTGCGATCGTCGATGCGAAGGCGGATGCCGTATTCATAGCGCCGGACGGCTATTTCGCTAGCCGCAGCCCTCAATTGGCCGCGCTCGCAACACGCGACCGCATGCCCACCAGCCACTTTGTGTACGACGCGGTCGAGGCCGGCCTCCTGATGAGTTACGGGACCAACATTCCCGACGTTTTTCGCCAAGCCGGCGTTTATACCGGCAGCATCATCAAAGGCACTAAGCCGGCCGATCTGCCGGTCTTGCAACCGACCAAATTCGAATTCACTCTCAACCTGCAGACCGCGCGATCCCTTGGTATCGATGTTCCGCCCATCTTGCTGGCGCGTGCTGACGAAGTGATCGAATGAGACTTTATTTATTTGCTGCGGCGCTTCGTCAGCCTTTGGTGCTTCGCTGCGCTACTCGGCCTTCTGCATCTAAGTCGGCTTTTGCGATAACTAGAAGTGCGCCGGCAATCTTCGCTGACGGGTCATGGCGTGATTGACCTAAGTGCGGTATCCGCGGCGCGGAATTATTACGACACGAAATGGACGGCAGGGCTGGGATTTTGCTCTGATGTGGCCGCTTTGCCACAGACTCTGCATGGCGGAGTGGACCTAATCTCACAAGGAAGTGGGCACAGACTTTAAAGATTTGGGGGCCGCGCCATGAAGCTAAAATGGGTCGTCGCAGCGGTCGCCCTGCTCGCGGTTGCGCCATGGTCGTCGGCCTGGGCCCAAGCGAATTCCTTCGCTAACGGATCCGGGAGTGCCAGCGCGAGCAGTTGGGTCGGCGGCGCGCAGGCCGGCTACAACTGGCAGCGGGATTGGCTGGTCTATGGGGTCGAAGCCGACATATCGGGCCTGCATTTGCAGCCGCAGATCAATACCGCCCTGACGGGCACTTTCCCGCCGCCAGTGCTCGGCAACACCACTTCAACCATCGACTGGTACGGCACCGTGCGCGGGGCCGCGCCGGCTGGTCGTCCGGGCCGTTCCTCCTCTACGGGACCGCCGGCTTGGCCTACGGCAAGCAGGATCTGAGCAGCACGGTGACTGCTGGCGCAGTCGGGCTGGCGACCGGCGCCCAGACATCGTCCGACCGCGCCGGCTGGGTCGCCGGCGCCGGTGTCAGCTATCTCTGGACGCCGAATGTCGCGCTCAATGTCGAGTACCAGTATGTCGATCTCGGCGGCATCAACCTCGCATCCTCGACCGGCGCGGCGCTGCCTCAGTTGACGCAAAGCGCGAGCGCGAGCGGACGCTTTCAGGTCGTCACCGTCGGGCTGAGCTGGTTGTTTGCTCCGGCCGGAGGCACGCGGGCGCCATGGCAGGGCGGTTATGTCGGCGGACATGCAGGCGGCGCCTGGGGCGACACCACGACGGCCAGCTATTCCGGCAGTGGCACTTTCGTTTCCGACACCCGCCTCAAGCGTGACGTCGTTCTCCTCACGCGGCTCGACAACGGGCTCGGCCTCTACCGCTATCGTTATCTGTGGAGCGACACGGTCTACGTCGGCGTCATTGCTCAAGAGGTCGCCCTGATACATCCGGACGCTGTCGTTAGGAGTTCCCTGGACGACTATCTCCGGGTCGATTACGCGCGGCTTGGCCTCAAACTGCTGACGCTGCCGGAATGGGATGCGGTCAGTCGGGGAAAAACGTTGTAGCTGACTTGCTGCGGCAAATTTTATCCGCCTCCGGTCCATCGCGACATTTCACGGCCACGCAGTTATTCAGTTGCTTTCGCAGATCGGCCCCGCTGTGAATATCATGGTCGCTTGGCCGGAGCGGCACTCATTGAACACGCCGCCACTGCCGCTTTCAGGGTGCCGGCTCAACCGGTCGACGCAACACAGGCATTAAATCTCTCTGCTGGCGTTTCAAATTGCAAGGTCTCACGTGGTCGCTCGTTTAACTGACGAGCCACTTTGTTCAGATGGGCTTGCGAATGCACCGACAAGTCGGTGCCCTTTGGAAAGTACTGCCTCAGCAGGCCATTAGTATTCTCGTTCGACCCACGCTGCCACGGGCTTTGCGGGTCGCAAAAATAGACATCGATGTTGGTCGCCATCGTAAAGCGCCGATGATCCGTCAGTTCCTTGCCCCGGTCCCAGGTCAGGGACTTATACAGCTCTTTCGGGAGCTTCTTCGACTGCTTGATGAGCGCGTTGACTACCGTTTGGGTGTCCTTGCCTGCCACCTTGGCTAACATCACGTAACGCGTTTGACGCTCGACCAAGGTCGCAATGTAGGTGTTGTTCGGCCCGGACAGCAGATCGCCCTCCCAATGGCCAGGCACCGCCCTATCTTCCACCGCCGCCGGTCGCTGACGGATTGAGACCGCATCCTTCATATGTCCCCGTCTATCGCCATTCGGATCAACTGGTCTGGAGCGACGCATCGAGCGCTTCGAGCGAAGATGGCGGAGCAGCTCTTTCTTGAGCACTCCGCGCGCTTGGACAAACAGGCTGCGATAGATGGTCTCGTGTGACACCCGATTACACTCGTCTTCAGGATGCGTTCTCTTCAGCCAACCGGCTATCTGCTCGGGTGACCAATCCAATCTGAGCTTCCTTGCCACGGCCTGCCGAAGCCGCGAATTGATCGCCAATTTACAACATTTTTGACGACGCGATCGCGCCCAGGCATTCTCGTCCGCAACTGTCGCCCGGTAGCGTTCACAGCCGCCATTGCGGTTCATTTCCCGGCTCACCGTCGAGGGCGAGCGGCCAAGCAATTTGGCGATAGACCGGGCCGATCGACGTGCCGTAACGCCTCTGGAAATCATCTCGCGTTCCGCAAGCGTCAATGCCAACCTGGAGCGACGCCGCTCCGCAGGACGGAACCCTCCATGCGGGGCAACCAGAAAATAGATCGACGAGGACTCCTTACCAAAAGCTCGCCCGATCGCCTTCAATGACTCCCCGCGCTTCCAACGGTCCCATAATTCCGTCTTTTCTGCCGCGGTAAAACCCCTATGAAATCTCCGTTCCATCCTACACTCCATCTTTTCCCTTTAAGATAAAGTGTTGCGTCGATCAGTTGAGACCGCCGGTGCATAACGGACATGACCCTAGGCTGCTGGCGGTTCGGCGCAGTCGTGATTGACCCACACCAGACATGTCCGTGGGCAGCCTCCGCCGTGCTACCACTGTGGCACGACAAGCCCGCCTTTGGGTCAAAGTGAGCAGCAGCCTTCAGCGCCTGACGTGCTAGGCTGCGACGTATCACGATAGCAGCGACGGGTACACAAATGACCTTCCAATCTTCCACGCAATCCGCACAGACCAGGGCCGCTGTTGTGCGCGGAAAGGGCGGTCCTTTTCAGATTGAAACGCTGACGGTCGATCAGCCGCGCGACGACGAAGTGCTGGTGCGGATTGTCGCGACCGGGATGTGCCACACCGATATTGTCATACGCGACCAGGTGTATCCCGTTCCGCTGCCAATCGTTCTTGGGCATGAAGGCGCTGGCATCGTTGAGCGCGTAGGTTCGGCAGTCCGCAAGGTCATTCCGGGCGATCATGTCGTTCTGAGTTTCATGTCGTGTGGTCACTGTGCGCGCTGCGCGATGGGTCAGCCAGCGTACTGCGAAAGAGGCCATCCGCTTTGCTTTGGCGGCACGCGAGAGGATGGTAGCACGGCTATGCGCGATGGCCGGTCAGAGCCGGTTCACGACCACTTTTTTGGACAATCTTCGTTTGGGACCTATGCACTCGCGAACGAACGCACCGTGGTCAAGGTACCCAAGGACCTTCCGCTTGAGCGTCTTGGCCCCCTGGGGTGCGGCATCCAGACCGGAGCGGGTTCAGTGATGAACGCCTTGAAGATCGGGGCCGGCGCGAGCTTCGCCGCTTTCGGTTCCGGCAGCGTCGGTCTCAGCGCCGTCATGGCTGCGAGGATTGTCGGTGCTACTACGATCATCGCAGTCGATGTCGTTGCTTCCCGGCTTGCGCTTGCGAAGGAGCTTGGAGCTACGCATACGGTGAATGCTGTCGATGCCGATCCGGTTTCTGAAATTCGCGCGATAACCAATGGCGGAGTCGATTTCGCGCTGGAGTTGACGGGCCGCCCGGAGGTCGTCCGTCAGGCAATCGATGTGCTTGGCACGCGCGGGACTTGCGGCATTGTTGGCGCCGCTCCAATCGGGACGGCCGCGAGCTTTGACATGGGTGGGCTGATGTCTCCAGGCAAAAGTATTCGCGGGATTATTCAGGGCGACAGTGTGCCAGAGCTGTTCATTCCGCAACTGATCGAGTTGCACCGCCAGGGCAGGTTTCCATTTGACCGCCTGATAAAGTTCTACAGCTTCGACGACATCAACCAAGCCGCGGCCGATAGCGAAGCCGGTACGGCTATCAAGCCAGTTTTGCGGATGGCCTAACGTCAAGCTATTCCCAGACGAGCAGGCCGCCAATTAAGCATCGATGTCGGCTAATGGCCCTTGCGTCGATTTGCGGTGAGGCAGCAGCTTGGTCGCTTTTGGACCGAAGCCGACATTCAGCAAACACCTACAGAGCCGAATTTATGCGTACATACCCTACGGTCCCCAAAGCGGTCACGAAAAATGTGCCAGGCTCTTGACATTCGTCACTGTCACAGTTACGTAACGTATCATCCTCGCCCGTAAGGACCCCGCTGGGTGACACCGGCGGACAGGGGCGAGGCGGTTCCCGCGGGCGGGGTTGTCAGCCCCGCTCCCGGGCGGCTCCGGGTAACAAACGCCCGGCCGGCACGACGACCGGCCTGCGGGCTACATCGCCCGCTGCACTGGGACGGCAGGGGACGGATAACACCCGTCCCTCAGTAGCTCCGTCCCAGGAAGTGCGTGAACTGGAGCTGAGCGGTGGCGTTCGGTCGCTGCCGCAAGTGCCGTGGTGGAACGCCGACAGGCGAGCGCGCGACGCTTCGCGCGCGGCCGCATCCGCTGATGCGGCTTCATGCAGTGTGCGTCTGTCGGCGTTCCGCTTCCTTTCTTTTTTTGCCGGAGGCGAGGCGCAAAGATTGTAGCCCGGACGAAACGAAGTGAAATCCGGGAGCGGCACCAAAGCCGCAGCGTCGTACGGAGCGTGATCGAGCCGAAATCCGGTCCCACCGCCGGTTTCAGGCATGACGCGATCGGGCTCCGGAGGAATTTTGACAGTGGCGTCGGCAAAACTCGGGCGCGTAGGCGCCGCGGGAACGGAAGCGCTTGTCCGCTCTGCGCCAACCGGGGAGCAAGATTGACAGGCGGAGGACGACCAGCGCAAAACGCATGCTCAATCACCGGGATCATCAATGAGCACAGAACGAAAGCCGGTTGCGTTTGGCGATTTGCGCGGCTGGATGAAGGCGCTCGAGGGCGCCGGGGAATTGCAGCAGATCGACGCCGAGGTCGATTGGAATATCGAGCTCGGCACCATCGCGCGGCTGGCGCAGGGCGCCGGCACCGGGCCGGCGCTGCTGTTCAACAATATCCGCGACTACGGCGCCAATGCCCGCTGCCGCCAGGTGTTCACCGGCGGGCTGTCGAGCGCGCGCCGCATCGCCATGATGCTGGGGCTGCCGCCCGACACGCATGAACGCGAGCTCGTCAAGATCGGCCGCACCCTGCTCACCGGCAGCGTGCCGCCGAACCTGGTCAAGACCGGGCCGGTCAAGGAGAACATCGTCAAGGGCGACGACATCGATCTCCTCGAACTGCCGGTGCCGCAATGGAATCGCGCCGACGGCGGCCGCTACATCATGACGTATGGCGGCGTCGTCACCAAGGATCCGGATTCCGGCGTGATGAATGTCGGCATCTATCGCGGCATGGTCGGCGGCAAGAATCTGATTCCGATCCTGATGTGGCGCGCCCAGCATATCGGCCACCACGTCACCGCCTGGCAGCAGAAGGGCCACAAGGAAATGCCGATCGCGGTCGCGATCGGCTGGGAAGACTCGCTCGGCTTTGTCGCCGGCTCGCCGGTGCCCAAGGGGTTGTGCGAATACGACGTGATCGGCGCGGTGCGCGGCGCGCCGGTCGATCTCGTGCAATGCGAGACGGTCGATCTGCAGGTGCCGGCCAGCGCCGAGATCGTCATCGAAGGCTATCTCGGGCTCGATCCCGAAAGCTACGTGATGGAAGGCCCGTTCGCCGAAGTCACCGGCTACATCGCCGGCGATCGCTCGCCGAAGCCGGCCATCCGCGTCACCTGCATCACCCATCGCAACAAGCCGATCTTCCGCGGCACCATCGAAGGCTCGATGCCCGGCTGCTTCTCCGAGAACGGCACCTGCTCCTCGATCATGCGCGCGGCGACCGCCTGGAACGTGCTCGACCGCGCCGGCGTGCCCGGCATCACCGACGTATGGTGTCCGCCGGTGCAGGCCGGCGTCAACATCGTGGTGCAGATCAAGCAGAGCTATCGCGGTCAGGCCAAGCAGGTCGCCAATGCGCTGTGGGGTTCGTCCGCCGGCCACGTCCGTTACAAGCACGTCACCGTGGTCGACGACGACATCGACATCCACGATTACGCCGCGGTCGATTGGGCCATCGCCTATCGCGTCAATGCCGGCGAGGATGACATCGTCATCATGCCGGCGACATTCGGGCTCGGTCTCGATCCGTCGACGCGCAAGCGCGACCGCAATACGTCGCTCTACGGCACCGGCAAGTGGAATCGCGTTCTGATCGATGCCACCATGAATCTCGATTACGACCCCGATCCGGATTTCGGCGGCGCGCGTTTTCCGCCGATGGTGTGGCCGACGCCGGAAGACATGGCCGCTGTCAAGGCGCGCTGGAGCGAGCTCGGGCTCGATAAGAAGAAGAAATGATTACTCCACCGGCAGCAACGGCCGGCCTTCCGCAACCTGCATGTCAAAAGCCGCGAGTAGGATTGCGGTGCCGGCGTAATTGCCCATCAGCAGAACGAGGTCGACCAGCTTGTTCGGCGCGAACAAAGCTTTCAGCCGCGCAAAGGCGTCGGACGTCACCTTATGCTTGCCGACCGCCTGACGGCCGAATTCGATGATCGCGGCGTCGAGTTCGCTCAAACCTGCCGTGCTCTTGCGATACTTGATCACGTCGACGACGGTCTGCGGAACCCCGACCTGCAGCGCTTCAGGCTCGTGCGCCGCCCATTCGAAGCGGCTATCCATCTCGCGCGCCACCGTGAGGATCGCGACTTCGCGCACCTTTGGATCGAAGCCGGCCTCGTGGCGCAGATAGTGGTTCATGGTGGTGTGCGCCTCGACGGTCTTGGTGCTGTAGAGGTGAATGCCCGCCGGGCCGCGCAGGCCAACGATGGTCTTGCCCGGCGTGTTGGCGCGGTCGTAGGCGCGCTGGCCGAGCGGGTCCAGATCCTCGCGCTTCGGCAGCGGCAGGCGGAATCCGGATTGCGGATCGATGTCTGACGGCATTTCACTCCCCGGTTTTGCTTGAGTTGTGTCGGTGTCATCCAGGTGGCGAGTTTATCGCCAGCGGATGCAATGTTGCCAGCCTGCTGCGTTTACGGGATCATCTGCCGACAAAAATAGAATAGGGAGGTTGAATGTTCGAAAACTTCACCCGCACGGAAATCAAAACCAGTGGCGCGCGCATCGTCACGGTGCATGGTGGCAATGGGCCGCCGCTCTTGCTGCTGCACGGCAATCCGTTCAGCCATCTGTCTTGGCAAAAATTCGCGCCGCGGCTGGCGGAGGAATTTACCGTGGTCGCCACCGATTTGCGCGGCTATGGCGATTCGGAGAAGCCGCCCGGCGGCGACGATCATTCCAACTATTCGTTCCGCGCCATGGCGCAGGACCAGATCGAGGTGATGGCCGCGCTCGGCTATGAGCGCTTCTATGCCGCCGGCCACGATCGCGGCGCCCGCGTGCTGCACCGCATGGGCCTCGATCATCCGCACAAGATCGCCCGCGCGGCTATCCTCGACATCGTTCCGCAGCATCATCTGTTCAACAACATGACCAAGGCCTGGGCGACGTTCTCCTGGCATTGGTTCTTCATGATCCAGCCGTACGATTTTCCCGAGCACCTGATGAGCGCGGATCCGGATTTCTTCATCGAGAAGAAGCTCGCCAAGACCGCACAGGGCTTGAGCTTCTTCGATCCGCGGGCGCTCGCCGAATACAAGCGCTATATGCGCAATCCGGCGACCGTCCACGCCATGTGCGAGGACTACCGCGCCACCGCCACCATCGACTTCGCCATGGACACCAAGGACTTCGAAGCCGGCCGCAAGATCACCTGTCCGGTGCTCTTGCTGTGGGGCGCGACCGGTGGTGTCGGCCGCAATCACAAGCCGGGTCCGGGCGAAATCTGGCAGCGCTACGCGACCGACATCCGCGGCGCCAAGGCGCTGCCCTGCGGCCATTACCTTTCGGAGGAGGCGCCGGAGGAAACCTACCGGGAGCTTAGAGAGTTCTTTACATCAGGAGAGTTGGATAAACCCGGACGGTGATTGGCGAACAGGGAATAGAAAACAATGTTTTCGCCGCTGTTGACCACCGGCCATTTCGCGCTTGCCGGCTGTCCGGGGGTGAGACCCTCCTGCACTCGCGCTGGCTTATGACATCTGCTAGTGGGGGCCGGTTCGGGCTGGTGGGCTGGTGGTTCGCGGGCTGTTAGGCGAAACGGGATTCGCTATGGATGCGCAAACAACCGGTCCGGAACGCGGCATGATGACGCGGTTGCGCCGCGGCATGCGCTTCCTCGAACGCAAGATCGGTTGGAGCCGGATCGGCATTGCGCTGAGCGTGACCATCATCGTGGTCGCGATCGTGGTGCTCTATCACATCCTGCGCGACCTCGATGTCGACGAGCTCCTGCGCGCGCTGAAAGCAACCGACTGGCGGACGCTCATTATTGCCGGCCTGTTCGTCGCCGCCGGTTATGTGACTTTGACGTTTTACGATCTGTTCGCGCTGCGCACGATCGGCCGCAACGAGATACCGTATCGAATTGCCGCGCTTGGCGGCTTCACCAGCTATGCCATCGGGCACAATGTCGGCGCCAGCGTGTTTTCCGGCGGTGCGGTGCGCTATCGCATCTATTCCGGCTGCGGTCTTTCGGTCATCGAGGTTACCAAAATCTGCTTCGTCGCCGGGCTGACGTTCTGGCTCGGCAATGCCACCGTGCTCGGCTTGGGCATTCTCGACGCGCCGCAGGCCGCTCGCGCGCTCGATCAGCTGCCGCTGTGGGCCAATCGCGTCATCGCACTGGTCATTCTGGCGCTGTTAGCCGCCTATGTTGCCTGGGTCTGGGTCAAGCCGCGGGTCATCGGCCGCGACGGTTGGCAGGTGCAGCTGCCCGGCGGCCCGCTGACGCTAGTCCAGATCGCCATCGGCATCGTCGATCTCGCCTGCTGCGCGGCCGCCATGTACATGCTGGTGCCGGACGATCCGCACGTCGGTTTCGTTACGGTCGCCGTGATTTTCGTCGCTGCAACGCTGCTCGGATTTGCCAGCCACGCGCCCGGAGGCCTCGGCGTGTTCGACGCCGCGATGCTGGTCGCGCTGTGGCAGTTCGACAAGGGTGATCTGCTGGCCGGCCTGCTGCTGTTTCGGCTCTTGTATTACATCATTCCGTTCGTGCTCGCGCTCGGCCTGTTGGCCGCCCGCGAAACCTTGTTCGGCCGCACTGCGCGGCGCATATCGCACGCGTCGCCGCAGCCGATGGCGAAGGCGCGGGTTCGGGAAAAGCCCGACGCATCGCAAAGCGGATAAAACGGAGGCCGGAATTTCATCCGGCCTCCGCGCAAACTTGAGGGGAACGCTCCGCGTTTGCGCGCGGCGACGTACCCTTAACCTCTCTGCGATTTTCCGGGCGGAAGGGATTTCCTTGGCCCATTGCTCCTCGACCTGCTTGACCACGTCGTCAGGCAGCCGGCCCGTTGCGCAAACGAGCCACGGTTCGCATGGCAGCACCTCCGCTGTCAGTGGGCTTCTTTCGCGGGTCGTCGTTGTCCGAGACCCCGGCGTGCATTGATAGAAATCTTATTATTTCAATTTGGTGACGGTCGCGCGGCGGTTCTCCTGCGGACGAGTCGAAACGAGGGATCCGATAAGAATTATCGAATGAAATCAACATTATCCCCACCGAAGCCGCGGGACCAAGCGTCTTTCCAGACACAACTGTGCAGCAACACAAGAATGGTTCGGACCATGTGCTGGAGCCATGCAAGCGTCGGCAGGATTGATTACTCTTTGCGCGTGTGACGCTTGCTCTGCTGCGCGGTGCGCCGTATCGCTCAATGACGCCGCATATGAGCTTGCCCGATGAGCCTGAATGAGGACCGACGACTGCTCGCAACAAGACCGCATCGCGGGGTGCTGCTCGTCATTGCGGCAGCGGCGATTGTGTTTGCGGTCTTGGCTGCAGCAGGCACGCTTGCCGCGGCCTATGCGATTGCTGGCTTTGCCATCGTCGCTGCGGCTGCTCTGGCGTCGATGCGCGTAAGCGAGAAGAACGAGCAACTGGCGCGCCCCGTCGCTGTTTTGGAGCGCGGCGACGACCTACTGCGGGCCGTGGTCGCCGGTCTGCCGGATCCTGTCGTCGCTCTCGACCGTGGCGGTCGCGTGCTGGCGCTCAATGAGCGCGCCCGCGCGCTGGCGCCGGCATTGCGACAAGGCGAACCGGTCGCGTTCGCCTTGCGCATGCCTGAATTGATCGAGGCCATCGGCCGCGCGGCGGCGGAAGACGAAGAGCAGCGCGTCGTTTATTTCGAGCGCGTGCCGCTCGACCGTTGGTTCGAAACCATCGTGATGCCGGTCAAACGCGGGCCGAATGCGGTCAGACCGGATCTGGTGCTGATGACCTTTCACGACCTCACGCCGCTGCGCCGGGTCGAGGAAATGCGCGCCGACTTCGTCGCCAATGCCAGCCACGAATTGCGCACGCCGCTGGCCGCGCTGCTCGGCTTCATCGAAACGCTGCAAGGCTCGGCGCGCGACGATGCCAAGGCGCGCGAACGCTTTCTGGCCATCATGCAGGAGCAGGCGCGCCGCATGGCGCGCTTGATCGATGATCTGTTGTCGCTCTCGCGCATCGAGCTTAATGCGCATCGGCGTCCCGACACGCCGGTCGATCTCGTGCCAATCGTGCGCCAGGTCGTCGACGGATTGGAGACGCTGGCGCGCGATCGCGGCGTGACTGTCAGCGTTAACGGAGCAAATGCGCTACCGGTGCTGGGCGATCACGACGAACTCGTCCGCATTTTCGAGAACCTCGTCGAGAATGCACTCAAATACGGCGCCGCCGGCCGGCGGGTCGATATCAAAATAGCGGCCGGGACGTCGGTCGACGGCGTGCCAGAAGCGCAAGTGAGCGTGCGCGATTACGGCCCGGGCATCGCGCCGGAGCATCTGCCGCGGCTTACGGAACGCTTTTATCGCGTCGACGTCACCGAGAGCCGGGCGCAAGGCGGCACTGGCCTGGGCCTCGCCCTCGTCAAACACATCCTCAACCGCCACCGGGGCCGGTTGACGATCGACAGCGCACCGGGCGAGGGCGCCACTTTCACCATCCATCTGCCCACCGCGGTGACCGCGCAGGCAAGATAACATCCATATTATTCAAATACTTGCGCTGTCATCTAGTTGTCATCCAGGCCTCATAGAACAGTTGCGTGTCGAAACTAACCACGGCGCTGCTGCAGTTCAGCCCGATAGGCATCTGCCAATGCAGCGCGTTTCTGTCAGATGGCGAATTGTACACTGGTGTCCACAAAAGAGGACGCTAATCCGACGCGGGTCGGCGGCCCGCGACCTCCAAATTCCAGTAACAGGAGAGATCAAGTGAAACATCTTACAGCGATTGCCGTCGCCGGCGTGCTGGCCGCGTCGGTTCTTCCCGCCGCCGCCGCCGACCTCACAGGCGCCGGCTCTACATTCGTGTATCCGGTGCTCGCCAAATGGGCGGACACGTATAAAAAGGACACGGGAATAGGCCTTAATTATCAGTCGATCGGCTCGGGCGGCGGCATCCAGCAAATCACCAACAAGACCGTCACCTTCGGCGCCTCCGACATGCCGCTGACGCCGGAGAATGTTGCGAAGAATAATTTCGTTCAGTTTCCGATCGTCAGTGGCGCTGTCGTTCCGCTGGTGAACTTGCCGGGCATCAAGCCGGGCGAACTCGTTCTCGACGGGCCGACCATCGCCAAGGTATTCCTCGGCGAGATTACGAAATGGAACGATCCGGCGATTGCGAAGCTCAATCCCGGCCTCAAACTGCCCAGCACCGCGATTGCCGTCGTGCACCGCTCTGACGGTTCGGGCACCACCTTTATCTGGACCAACTATCTCTCGAAGGTCAGTCCCGAATGGAAACAAAAGGTCGGTGAGAATACCGCGGTCGAATGGCCGGTCGGCATCGGCGCCAAGGGCAGTGAAGGTGTTTCCAACCAAGCAGGGCAGATTGTTGGCGCGCTTGGCTATGTCGAATACGCCTACGCCATGCAGAACAACTTGAACTATGCCAGGATGATCAACGCCGCGGGCAAGACCGTGGCTCCGACCGCGACGGCATTCCAGGCCGCCGCTGCCGGCGCGGATTGGACGAGTGCGCCGGATTTCCATGTCATCATCACGAACGCGCCGGGCGCCACTTCGTGGCCGGTTGCCGGCTCGACGTTCATCCTGATGCAATCCACCCCGGTCAACGAGGCCGACTCGGCGGCTGCCCTCAAATTCTTTGATTGGGGCTACAAGAACGGACAGAAAATGGCCGCCGACCTCGACTATGTTCCGATGCCGGATAATGTCGTGGCGCTGATCGAAAAGAGCTGGAAAGAAAAAATCAAAGGCGCGGGTACAAATTTCTAGCATTAATGAAGCCGGAAAAGGCGCCCAGTGGCGCCTTTTCCCTTTTGCCTCGTCTTATCCTAGATCGTCGGCGGGCGCCCTAAAGGTCGCTTTGTTCAGCTTCGCGATGTGGACGACAAAGGCGAACCGAGCGTAACCTGCGCGGAGGCAGTCAGTGGTCGATGTCGTGCTTTCAGAGCGGTTAGCAATCGCGGCCGGAGCCGGTGCACGGAGCAGGGTGCTTGATCGGCTTCGGCTTGACGATTCCGTATTTCGCCATTTGACTCGCGCTGCCGCGATCGGGGTTTTGCTGCTCCTGAGCGGCGTCATGGTTTCGCTCATCCTCGGGTCTATTCCTGCGATAAAGGCTTTCGGCTTTAGCTTTCTCCTGGTCGAGAGTTGGAATCCGGTCACTGAGGTCTTCGGCGCCCTGCCGGCGATCTACGGTACGATTCTCACATCCTTCATTGCCATGTTGATTGCGGTGCCAGTCGGCTTGATGATCGCCTTCTTCCTCACCGAGCTGTGCCCGCCAATTCTCCGCCGGCCTATCGGTATCGCCATCGAGCTGCTCGCCGGAATTCCGAGCATCATCTACGGCATCTGGGGCTTGTTCATATTCGCCCCGTTCCTCCAGCAAACGCTACAGCCGTTCCTGATTGACACGCTCGGCGACGTGCCGGGCATCGGGTTGCTGTTCGCCGGGCCGCCCTATGGCATTGGCGTGCTAACTTCGGGATTGATCCTCGCTATCATGGTGCTGCCGTTTGTCACCGCGATCACGCGCGACGTCTTCGAAGCGGTGCCGGGCGTGCTCAAGGAAGCCGCCTACGGCGTCGGCTGCACAACTTGGGAAGTGGTGCGCAACGTCGTGCTGCCCTTTGCCAGAGTAGGCGTTATCGGCGGAATCATGCTCTCGTTGGGTCGGGCGCTGGGCGAAACCATGGCGGTCACCTTCGTCATCGGCAACGCGCACCGTATCTCGGCATCGGTGCTGGCGCCCGGCACCACTATCTCCGCGACCATCGCCAACGAGTTCACCGAGGCGGTCGGCGACCTCTACACCTCCGCTCTGATCGAGCTTGGATTGATCCTGTTCGTCATTACATTCATCGTGCTCGCCATCGCGCGGTATTTGCTGATGCGCATCGAGCGCCGGATCGGATAACGCCATGGATGTTCGCTACGCCGTTCGTCGACATCGCAACATTGCCGCGTCGGTGCTTGCATTGGCGGCAACTGCGCTCGGCCTAGGCTGGCTCGCGCTCATCCTCGGTTCGCTGCTGTTAAAGGGCTTCAGCGGTTTGTCGCTCGCGGTGTTCACGCAAATGACGCCGCCACCCGGCTCGGCCGGCGGCCTGCTCAACCCGATCTTCGGCAGCCTGATCCTTACGATCATCGCCGTGGTGATCGGCACGCCGATCGGCATCTTGGCCGGCACCTACATGGCTGAATACGGCCGCTACGATAAGCTGAGCAGCGTGGTGCGCTTCATCAACGACATTCTGCTCAGCGCGCCGTCCATCGTCATCGGGCTGTTTATCTACGAAATCATGGTCGCGCCGATGGGGCATTTCTCCGGCTGGGCCGGCGGCGTCGCCCTTTCGGTGCTCGTCATCCCTGTGGTCGTGCGCACCACCGAGGACATGCTGACGCTGGTGCCGAATGCATTGCGCGAGGCGGCCACCTCGATCGGCTTGCCACGGTCGCTGGCGATCAGGCGCATCGGCTATCGCGCGGCGCGCGCCGGGATGGTGACCGGAGTGCTACTGGCGGTCGCCCGCATCAGCGGCGAAACCGCGCCGCTGCTGTTTACCTCGCTGAACAACCAATTCTGGAGCACCAACCTCAACCAACCAATCTCCAGCCTGCCGGTTGTCATCTTCCAGTTTGCGCTAAGCCCCTATCACGACTGGCAGTCGCTGGCCTGGACCGGCGCTCTCATCATCACGCTCGCGGTGCTTGCCCTGAGCATCGCCGCGCGCACCCTAGTTCCATCGGGAAAACAGTCATGAGCATGAGCGTCGCCACCGTCAGCGTTCCGCCCGTCAGCCACGCCCCGATCGATCGAACGGGCTTGGCGGAAAAGATCACCATCCGCGATCTCAATTTTTTTTACGGACAGACAAAGGCGCTGAAGTCGATCAGCCTGCCGCTCTACCAGAACAAGGTCACCGCCTTCATCGGTCCGTCGGGCTGCGGCAAATCGACCTTATTGCGCGTGCTCAACCGGATGTACGACCTTTATCCGCGTCAGCATGCCACCGGTGAGGTGCTGTTCGACGGCGTCAACATCCTTTCGCCCAAGCAGGATCTCAATCTGCTGCGCGCGCGCGTCGGCATGGTGTTCCAAAAGCCGACGCCGTTCCCGATGTCGATCTACGAGAACATCGCTTTCGGCATCAGGCTGTACGAGCGGTTGCCGAAATCTGAGCTCGACGGGCGCGTGGAGACCTCGCTGCGGCGGGCGGCCCTCTGGGAAGAAGTGAAAGACAAGCTCAATGCCAACGGCCAGAGCCTGTCCGGCGGTCAGCAACAGCGCTTGTGCATCGCCCGGACCGTCGCCGTGCGCCCCGAGGTGATCCTGTTCGACGAGCCGTGCTCCGCGCTCGACCCGATTTCGACTGCCAAGATCGAGGAACTGATCGACGAACTGACCGATGACTATACGATCGCGATCGTCACCCATAATATGCAACAGGCGGCGCGTGTGTCGGAATTCACCGCGTTTATGTATCTCGGCGAACTGATCGAATACGATTCGACCAGCAAAATGTTCACCGCGCCGCAAGATCAGCGCACCCAAGATTACATCACCGGCCGCTTCGGCTGACCGCCGACAGGACGCAGGTAAAAGCCAATGACCGAGATCACCACGACACGAGTCGATCATACCGCCAAGGCGTTCGACACCGACCTGCAGGATATCACCCGCAAGGTCGCTGAGATGGGCGGACTCGCCGAGCGGCAGATCGCCGATTCCGTGCAGGCGCTGGTCGACCGCGACGTCGAGCTGGGCGAGCGAGTCATCGCCATGGATCCTGCGATCGACGCCCTGCAGCGCGAGGTCGAGGAGAAAGCCATCCTCACCATCGCACGGCGGCAGCCGATGGCGATTGACCTGCGCGAATGTGTGAGTGCGATGCGGGTGTGCAACGATCTTGAGCGGATTGGCGACCATGCCAAGCATATCGGCAAGCGCGTCGTAGCGCTCGACGGCGACTTCTATCCGCAAAAGCTGATCCGCGGCGTCGAGCACATGTCGGCGCTGGTCTTGGCGCAGCTCAAGCAGGTGCTCGACTCTTATGCCAGCCGCGACTTGGCGGCGGCGCTCGCGGTCTGGAACGGCGACGAAGAAGTCGATGCGATGTGCACGTCGCTGTTCCGCGAGCTCCTCACTTATATGATGGAGGATCCGCGCAACATTACCTTCTGTATGCATTTGATGTTCTGCGCCAAGGATATTGAGCGCATCGGCGACCATGCCACCAACATCGCCGAAACCGTCTATTACATGATTGAAGGCCGTCCGATTACCGACCAGCGTCCGAAGGGTGACACCACGAGTTTCCCGGCAGCTTTGCTGCAGAAATAGGAGCCCTGGATGGGTGCCAATATTCTGATCGTGGAAGACGAGGAGCCGCTGACCACGTTGCTGCGCTACAACCTCGAAGCCGAAGGCTATGAGGTGGACGCCGTCGCCAGAGGCGACGATGCCGATACCAGGCTCAAGGAAACCGCTCCGGATCTCGTCGTGCTCGACTGGATGCTGCCCGGCCTCTCGGGAATCGAGCTGTGCCGCCGTTTGCGGGCGCGGCCGCAGACGCAGTCGCTGCCGATCATCATGCTGACCGCGCGCGGCGAGGAAAGCGAGCGTGTGCGCGGGCTGGCCACCGGCGCCGACGACTACATCGTCAAGCCGTTCTCGGTGCCGGAACTATTGGCGCGGGTGCGCGCGCTGTTGCGCCGCGCCAGCCCCGAGCGGGTCGCCATGGTGCTCTCCATCGGCGACCTCGAGCTCGACCGCGAGAAAAAGCGGGTATCGCGCTCAAGCCGCCCGGTCGATCTGGGACCGACCGAGTTCCGCCTGCTCGAGTTTCTGATGGAACGTCCGGGCCGGGTGTTCTCGCGCGAGCAATTGCTCGATGGCGTCTGGGGCAGCGACGTCTATATCGACGAGCGTACCGTTGACGTCCATGTCGGGCGCCTGCGCAAGGCGCTCAATCGCGGCCACGCCACCGATCCGATCCGCACCGTGCGCGGCGCCGGCTATTCGCTCGACGACCGGTTCGGCAAGGATGAACGCGTCGTCAAGGACGATCGTCTGGTCAAGGACGAGCGCCTCGGCAAGGTGGGCTAAATACTCATTCGCTGACAGTTTCACCGTTGCGGGCGCTTGTCCCGGCGGCGGTCGCTGGCCGGCTGATAGGCCACCCGCGAGTGATAGGCGCAATAGGGCAGGCCGGTAAGCGAGTTGCCGCCGCAGAAGAAGAATTCCGTACTGCCGGGATCGCCGACCGGCCAGCGGCAGGTCTGTTCGTTCAATTCAAGGAGCGTGCGGCGCTGGCCGATTGGGATGATGTTGTCGATCAGCTCCGGTTCGGCTTCTGCCTCGATATCATAGGCATGTGCCAGCGCCGTATTGCCGCGGATCGCGGCCCGCCCGATGCGCAACATATGCGACGGTGCGCGCGCTTTGCGCGGACGCGGCGAAGCGCTCGACGTGCTCTTGGCGCGGCCGGAAAGACCGAGGCGATGCACTTTGCCGATGACGGCATTGCGCGTGATGCCGCCAAGCTCGGCTGCGATCTGGCTCGCGGAAAGGCCGTCCGACCAAAGTTTCTTGAGCAGCTCGACCCGCTCGTCCGTCCACGACATGCCTAATGCTCCTTGCATGTGCGGGAAAACTCCTTTTTCAGGTCCGACTTGTGTGAGAATCCCCCACCGGGCCAGGCAGCGTGTCTCGCCATCCAGCACGTACTCAGAACGCCAACGCTTTAGAAGACTGTCCGCCGCACGATATGTCGTACTTGACAATCAAAAGGCTACAATATGGCCGGAGTTTGACGCAAGAGTTCGTCCGAAATGAGTCCACATGTTCCTGCATTCGTGTGGATGAAGTGGGTACAAACGGAGTTCGCGCCGCCTAATTATCCTGTGTTGACAGTGCGGCGCGCCGAAATAGAATGTGCTGAGGTGCCGCCCGGAAGAGGCGGCACATTTCATTTGAACTGCGCTATTGGTGCTGCGCAGCGTTGACGGGCTCCGTTGTGACATCGAATTTGATGCCGACCTTTGCGCGTGTGCACCTCGCCTTCGAGCGGGGCGAGGGCGTATGGCTGGTCGCGACCAATGGCGAGCGCTATCTCGACTTTACCTCGGGCGTCGCCGTCAACGCACTGGGCCATGCGCATCCGCAGCTGGTCGCGGCGCTTGCCGAGCAGTCGCAAAAGCTCTGGCACGTCTCCAATCTCTACGAAATCCCGGAGGCTGAGCGCGCCGCGGCCCGGCTATGCGCGGCGAGCTTCGCCGACGTCGTTTTCTTCTGTAACTCGGGCGCCGAGGCCGTGGAAGGCGCGATCAAGTGCGCGCGCAAATATCAGTCGGCGAACGGCGCGCCGGAGCGCTATCGCATCATCACCTTCGAAGGCGCCTTCCACGGCCGGACGCTGGCGACGCTCGCCGCCGGCGGGCAGAAGAAATATCTCGACGGTTTCGGCCCGCCGGTCGAAGGCTTCGATCAAGTTCCGTTCGGCGATCTCGATGCCGTCAAGCGCGCGATTGGCGAGGAGACGGCGGCCATCATGATCGAGCCGCTGATGGGCGAGGGCGGTGTGCGCTCCGTCGAGCCGTCGTTCCTGCGGGCGCTACGCGAATTATGCGATGAGCACGGTCTTCTCCTGGTATTCGATGAGGTGCAGAGCGGCATGGGCCGCACCGGCGAGCTGTTCGCCTATCAACGCACCGGAGTCACGCCCGACGTGATGTCGCTTGCCAAGGCGCTCGGTGGCGGCTTCCCGGTCGGCGCCGTGCTGGCGACCGATGAGGCGGCCAAGGGCATGACGGCCGGAACCCATGGCTCGACATTCGGCGGCAATCCGCTGGCGATGAGCGCGGTCAATGCCACGCTCGACGTGATGCTGGCCCCCGGGTTCTTCGAGCATGTGCAGCACGTTGCGCTTTTGTTCAAGCAACGGCTGGCGGAGATCAAGGACCGCTATCCGACGCTGATCGCCGAGGTCCGCGGCGAAGGGCTTCTGATCGGGTTGCGCATGCTGGTTCCGACGGCCGAGCTGGTCGATGCGACCCGCGCCGAAAACATGCTCACGGTGGGCGCGGGCGATAATGTCGTCCGCCTGCTGCCGCCGCTTATCGTCAGCGAGCAGGAGATGGCCGAGGGCGTCGCGCGGCTCGACCGTGCCTTGGCGCGGCTCGCCCGGGCGCACGGGCAAAGCGGCAAGGCGGAGACCGCCGGATGACCGGTGTCCGGCACTTCCTCGATCTGATCGACGTTCCGGCCGCCGATCTGCGGGCCATGATCGCCGCGGCGCGGGCCATGAAGGCCGTGCACAAAGCCTCGTCCGGCGGCAGTGCCGCGCGACCGCTCGCCGGCAAGACGCTGGCGATGATCTTCGAGCGGCCCTCGACGCGGACGCGCGTCTCGTTCGAAGTCGCCATGCGGCAGCTCGGCGGCGACGTCATTTTGCTGACTGCGGAGGAAATGCAACTCGGCCGCGGCGAGACGCTCGGCGATACCGCGCGCGTCTTGTCGCGCTATATCGACGTCATCATGATCCGGACGCTGGATCCGGCCGCGGTCGCGGAACTGGCGCGCCACGCGGCGGTGCCGGTCATCAACGGCCTGACGCGGCGTTCGCATCCGTGCCAGGTGCTGGCCGACGTCATGACCTTCGAGGAGCATCGCGGCCCGATCCGCGGCCGGACCGTGGCGTGGACCGGCGATGCCAACAACGTGCTCACGTCGTGGATGCACGCCGCCGAACGCTTCGAGTTTTCGCTCCGCGTCGCCAGCCCGCCGGAACTGGCGCCGAAAAAACCGCTGCTCGATTGGATAAAGTCCTCCGGCGCCGAGATCATCGTCGGCAGCGATCCCGACGAAGCGGTCAAAGGCGCCGACTGCATCGTCACCGACACCTGGGTGTCGATGGGCGACCGCAACGGCGCGCGCCGCCACAATTTGCTCAAACGCTACCAAGTCAATGCGCGGATGATGGCGCGCGCCAAGCCGGATGCCATCTTCATGCACTGCCTGCCGGCGCATCGCGGCGAAGAGGTCACCGACGAGGTGATGGACGGTCCGCAGTCCGTGGTGTTCGATGAGGCCGAAAACCGGCTGCATGCGCAGAAGGGTATTCTGACCTGGTGCCTGGGGGCGAACGGCTAGCTATCGGATTGGCCGAGGCCTCCCAATCGCTCCGCCGTCCCCTATATTCAGCGCGATGACCAATCCCGATTTCGCTATCCCGGTTCGCGCGCCCGCTCAGACTGGGCTCGACGACACCATCCTGCCGTTCGCGGTCAAGTCGCTTGATCTGCGCGGCCGCATCGTGCGGCTCGGACCCGCGGTCGACACCATTTTGGGCGGCCACGACTATCCGACGCCGGTGGCCAAGCTCCTCGGCGAGGCGATCGTGCTCACGGTCATGCTCGGTTCCGCGCTCAAGATTGACGGCCGCTTCATCCTGCAGACCCAGAGCGACGGACCGGTGCGCATGCTGGTGGTGGATTTCACCTCGCCCGGCAAGGTGCGGGCCTGCGCTCGCTTCGATGCCGCGCGCGTTGACCAGGCGATCGCCGACGGCGCCGCGAGCCAGGGCCAATTGCTCGGGCGCGGCCACCTCGCCATGACCATCGACCAGGGCCCGGAGATGAGCCGCTACCAGGGCCTGGTGGCGCTCGAAGGCGGCGACCTCGAAGCGGCCGCGCACGAATATTTTGCCCGCTCGGAGCAAATTCCGACGCGCGTGCGTCTCGCCGTGGCGGAGGAGTTTCGCGCCGGTGAAAACGGCACGCGCCGACATTGGCGCGCCGGCGGCATCCTGCTGCAATTCCTGCCGGCTTCGCCCGAGCGCGCCCGGCAGGCCGACCTGCATCCAGGCGATGCGCCGCCTGGCACAGCGCTGCATGCGCTGCCGGAAGATGAAGCCTGGGTCGAGGGCCGCGCGCTGATCGATACCGTCGACGATCTCGAACTGCTCGATCCCGATCTGTCGAGCGAGCGGTTGGCTTACCGGCTGTTTCACGAACGCGGCGTGCGCGTCTTCCGCGACGCCCCGGTCAATGCCCAGTGCTCGTGCTCGCGCCACAACGTCGAGAACATGCTCAAAAGCTTCACGCAGGCCGATCGCGACGATATGGTCGAGAATGGCCGGATCACCGTGACCTGCGAATTCTGCAGCTCCGCCTATGTATTCGCGCCTGAGGAAGTGGCGGCGCAAGGCTCGGCGATCGGCACAAGGCTCTGCGTGGAGCAGAGCTTAAATTTTTTGCAGACTAGTTGATCGTGCGTTTGGACTCGACGCTGTCGAGCGAGAAGGCCGGGACATCGATATCGAAATGCTCGCCCGTTGCGCTCACCATGCCGTAACTGCCGGCCATGAAACCCGACGGCGTCTGCAACGGCACGCCACTGGTAT
Source organism: uncultured Alphaproteobacteria bacterium (assembly GCA_963784325.1). Lineage (GTDB taxonomy): Bacteria > Pseudomonadota > Alphaproteobacteria > Rhizobiales > Xanthobacteraceae > BOG-931. The sequence goes on from CAWARC010000007.1 coordinate 37,320, forward strand.
ATTCAAATGACTCGCCGGCCTTGAGCACCGGCTCCTCGCCGACCACGCCGGCGCCGCGCACGTCCTGGCGGCGCCCGTTGGCATCGGTGATACGCCAATGCCGGGTTTTCAGCTGGACCGTCTCGATGCCGTTGTTGGTGATCGAGATCGTGTAGGCCCAGAAAAAATAATTGTTCTCCGGCGACGAACGGTCGGCGACGAAACGCGGCGTCACCACGACTTCGATATTGCGGGTTACCGCGCGGTACATGACGCGTTTCTTGCTCCCCATAACCGGCCCGGTTGCCGGCGGCCCCATCGCATGCCGTGCTGCCGCCACATCCGGGTTCCACGTATAAGTGAACGATTCCCCGCAAAAGTGAATAACGCCATGGCCGCGAGTTGCAATAACCGCGCGGGCGCGCTTACTCAAGCCTCACTGCCGGGCTAGATTTGAGAATGGCGCAGGCCCACCGCCGCGGCCAAACGGAAGCGATCGTCAAGCAATGTCCGCCAAGCAATCGTTTGCCGGAGAAATCCCGGTTAGGCCGGGCCCGATGACCGCCTCGCTTCCGGCTCCCGGCGAGCGTGATCTGCGGCTCGATTTGTTCCGCGGCGTCGCGCTGTGGCTGATTTTCCTCGACCACATTCCGCAAAACGTCGTGAATTGGTTCACCATCCGCAATTACGGTTTTTCCGACGCCACCGAGATCTTCATCTTTATTTCCGGATACACGGCGGCCTTCGTCTACGGCCGCGCCATGCGCGAGCGTGGCATCATCATTGCCAGCGCACGCGTGCTGCGGCGCGCCTGGCAGATTTACGTGGCCCACATCTTTCTATTCACCATCTTCATGGCCGAGATCGCCTATGTCGCGGCGACGTTCGACAACCCGCTCTACGCCGAGGAAATGAATATCCTCAATTTCCTCAAGCAGCCCGACATCACGATTTTTCAGGCGCTGCTGTTGAAGTTCAAGCCCGTCAATATGGACGTGTTGCCGCTTTACATCGTGCTGCTGCTGCTGTTCCCGCCGATGCTATGGCTGTTGTTATGGCAGCCTGCTTTCGCGCTGGCCGGCTCCGCCTTGGTCTATGTGCTGGCCTGGAATTTCGATTGGAATCTGCCGGCCTATCCGAACGGCGTGTGGTTCTTCAATCCGTTCGCCTGGCAATTGCTGTTCGTATTCGGCGCCTGGTGCGCGCTGGGCGGCGCGCAACGCCTGTCCGGCGTGTTGCGCTCGCCCATCGTGCTCAGCATCTGCGTCGCCTATCTGCTGTTCGCCTTCGTTATCACGTTGACCTGGTACATCGAACCGCTGGGCCGCCTTGTGCCGCTCTGGCTCAGCTCATGGATGTATCCGATCGACAAGACAAATCTCGACGTGCTGCGCTTTGCTCATTTTTTGGCGCTGGCGGCGGTTACCGTCCGCTTCGTGCCGCGCAATTGGCCGGCATTGAAGTCGCCCTATTTAGCGCCCGCCATCCGCTGCGGGCAGCATTCGCTGGAAATCTTCTGCCTGGGGGTCTTTTTGGCATTTGCCGGACAATTCATCATCAGCGAGTGGTCGGGAGGGCCGTTAATTCAGATCATAATCAGTTTGGTCGGTATCCTGATCATGATCGCCACAGCGAACCTGATATCGTGGTACAAGCATATGGAAGGCCGGGGCGCGACAACGCGGGTTAAACCGCCGGATGCCGACCTCGCCGGGGGAGACGTATGAAACTTGCAACCGCCGTCCTGGCGACGATTGCGTTGGTCGCCGTCGGTCTGAGCGGCGCCGCACGGGCCGCGCCGCCGGAACAATGTGACGCGCCGCCATCGCTGATGGACGCCGATACCGACCTCAGCCGGGTGATGGAGGCGTTCAAGACCGCCCATCGCCTCTCTATTACCGTGATCGGTTCGGGCTCGTCTGGGCTTGCCGGTCCCGACGGCGCCCACGCCGCCTATCCGGCGCGGCTTGAAGCCGTGCTCAAACAGGACATGCCGGGTGTCGACATCAAGGTGATAGCCCATGTCCAGTCGCGGGAAACTACCGCTACCATGGTGGCAGGCCTCGACAAAATCCTGGCCGACGACAAGCCGACACTGGTGATTTGGCAGGCGGGCACGGTCGATGCGCTCGACGGCGTCGAGCCGGAGGATTTTCGCAGCACCCTCAGCGACGGCGTTGCCAAGATCCAAGCTGCGGGCGCCGATGTCATTTTGATGAACATGCAGTACAGCCCGCGCACCGAGTCGATGCTCGACGTTTCAGTCTATGCCGACGTCATGCGGGCGATCGCGGAGCAGCACGGCGCGCTGTTGTTTGATCGGCTGGCCATCATGCATTACTGGAACGATGCCGGCGCTTTCGACCTCTATACCGCAACAAAGAAATATGATATGGCCCGACGTGTTCACGACTGCATTGGCTGGGCCTTGGCGTCGCAGATCGTAGCTGCTGCTCATCTTGACGCCACGAGAATGCAAACGACGCAATGACTGCCAAAAAATCAACCATAATCGCTTGCCTGAAGCGGGCCACGGCGGCCGCCGCGGTTGTTGCAGTGCACATTGTTGCACTGCACGGTGCGGCGCAGGCTCAGGTGCCCGGCGAAATGCTGCCGGTTGAAATGCCTCTCGCGGCGTTTTCGATTCAACGCGATGTCACTCCGATTGCGGCGCCCTCTGGCTTGCCTGCCGCGATGCCGGCGGTTGGTCTGCCGGAAGGACACTCAATTCCGCCGACTATGCTAAAGCCGGCGTCGCCCCAGTCTGCGGTTTCGCCCACGCAGGCCGCATGCAGCGCGCCGGCCGAACTGGCGCGTTTCGACCGTCCCTTGCTGCACACCATGCGGCGGCTGGAGAGCGGTAAGCCGCTCACCATCGTCGCCATCGGCTCGTCTTCGACCGCCGGCGCCGGCGCGACTTCGCCTACCGCAACTTATCCGAGCCGGCTTGCCGCCGAGCTCAGGGCGCGTTTTCCCGGCCACGACATCACGGTGCTTAATCGCGGCGTCAACGGCGAAGAGACCGACGACATGATGGCGCGGTTTACCAACGACGTCTTCGCCGCGCGCCCGCAGCTGGTGCTGTGGCAGGTCGGCACCAATTCCGTGCTACGCGACCATCCGCTCGGTTCGCATTCGATCGAGCTGCACAAAGGTATCGAGGAGCTCAAGGCCGTCACCGACGCCGACGTGGTGCTGATCGACCCGCAATATGCGCCGAAGGTTCTCGCGAAGTCCGAGACTCCGGGCATGGTCGAGCAGATTGCGCTCGCCGCCAAGGAAGAGAACGTCGATCTGTTCCGGCGCTTCGAGGTGATGCGCGACTGGCACGATCTGGCGCACCTGAGCTTTGGCGTTTTCGTATCGCCGGACATGCTGCATATGAACGATTGGGGCTATGCCTGCTGGGCAAAGCTCATCGGCGTGGCGATCGCTGACGCTGCCAGCCGGCCGATTGCCGCAGCCTCGGCGCATCCGTCGCACTGAACTTTCACCGCCGTAAACGTCACACCTTCTCGAGCGCGGCGATCACGTCCTCGATGATATCGTCGGGATGTTCGAGCCCGACCGACACGCGCACCAGGCCGTCGCTGATGCCGAGTTCGGCGCGCTGCTCGGGCTTGAGCCGCTGATGCGTCGTCGTCGCCGGATGGGTGATGAGGCTCTTGGCGTCGCCGAGATTGTTGCTGATGCGCACGAGCTTCAGCGCATCCTGAAAGCGGAACGCGGCTTTCTTGCCGCCTTTGATCTCGAACGCCACCAGCGTCGAGCCGCCGCGCATCTGCTTTTGCGCCACCGCGGCCTGCGGATGATCGGGCCGGCCGGGATAAATCAGGCGCGAAATTTTCGGATGCTCGGCGAGCGCCACCGCGAGCGTCGCGGCGCTGTCGGTCTGCCGCCGCACCCGCACCGCGAGCGTCTCCAGGCTCTTGAGCAGCACCCAGGCGTTGAACGGCGACATCGACGGACCGGTCTGGCGCAACAGCGTGTGAATATTGTCCATGATGAACTTCTGCGAGCCGAGAATGACGCCGCCGAGACAGCGGCCCTGGCCGTCGATGTGCTTGGTCGCCGAATAGACGACGCAATCGGCGCCGAGTGCCAGCGGACTTTGGAACAGCGGCGTAGCGAAGACATTGTCGACGACCAGCGTCGCGCCGGCGGCGTGCGCGATCTTCGCCACTTCGGCGATGTCGATCACGTCGAGCGCGGGATTGGTCGGGCTTTCCAGAAAGAAGGTCTTGGTGTTGGGCCGCACTGCGTTGCGCCAGGCGTCGAGATTGCAGCCGTCGACCAGCGTCGAGGTGACGCCGAAGCGCGGCAGATAGTCCTCGACGACGTAGCGGCAGGAGCCGAACATCGCCTTCGAGGCGACGACATGATCGCCGGCCTTGACCTGGCCGACGAGCGACAAGGTGACGGCGGCCATGCCGGTCGCGGTGGCGCGGGCGGCTTCGGCGCCTTCGAATGCCGCCATGCGCCGCTCGAACATGTCGATGGTCGGATTGGCGAAGCGCGAATATTGATAGCCCGGGTCCTCGCCCTTAAACCGCGCCTCGGCCTGGGCGGCGCTGTCATAGACATAACCTTGGGTGAGGAACAGCGCTTCGGACGTCTCGCCGAACGGCGAGCGCAGCGTTCCGGCTTGCACCAGGCGGGTTTCCGGGCGGTAGACTTTCTTTGCGGACGCGGACATGTGTTCCTCCGTGACCGACGAATAATCGGTCAAAAAACAAAAAACCCGGCCAGGAGGAAAATCCTCGGGCCGGGCACACGCGTCCCCGGCCTTTTAGCAACTTGTTTTACGTGGCTTGCAAGCCGGCCGGCTCAAATGACCACGGGATAAAGCGGCTTATACGACGCAGGCGTCTTTGCGTCAAACCGGGCGTCGGGTTAGATCGCCGACAAACGCGGTTGCCGAGAGCGATGACCAGGTGGCGCTGACTTTCACCCCTTCCGAGCGGGGCATTTTGCCCGACCGCATGATCGCGGCGCTGGCCGAGGCCGGCGGCATTCGCGCGCACTATCCGTTCGCTCCCGGCCAGATCCAGCCGGCGAGCCTCGACCTGCGGCTTGGCGCCATCGCCTACCGCGTCCGCGCCAGCTTCCTGCCCGGCCCCGGCACCACCGTTGCGGACCGGCTCATTGAGCTCAAGCTGCACGAATTCTCGCTGACCGGCGGCGCGGTCTTGGAAACCGGATGTGTCTATATCGTGCCGCTGATCGAGCGGCTGGCGTTGCCCGCCGATATCGCAGGCGCCACCAATCCGAAAAGCTCGACCGGCCGGCTCGACGTATTCACCCGCGTCATCGCCGACGAAACGCGCGGCTTCGACCGCGTCCAGGCCGGCTACAACGGCCCGCTCTATGCCGAGATCAGTCCGAAGACGTTTCCGGTTCTGGTGCGGGAGGGCACGCGGCTCTCGCAATTGCGCCTGCGCCACGGCGACGCGGCGCTCGGCGCCGAGGATTTGCGCGCGCTGCATGCGCGCGAGCGCCTGGTCGACCGTACCGAAGCCGTGATGGGCGACGGCGTCGCCGTCAGCATCGATCTGTCGGGCACCGGCGTCCTGCATGGCGGCGCGGCGATCGCCAACGGCATCGTCGGATATCGCGCCAAGCGGCACACCGCGGTCATCGAGGTCGAGCGCCGCGCCGCCTACGAGGTCGCCGATTTCTGGGAGCCAATCGCGGCGCGCGCCGACAGGAGCCTGATCCTCGATCCCGACGAATTCTATATCCTGGCCTCGACCGAGGCGGTGCAGGTGCCGCCCGACTATGCCGCGGAAATGGTGCCGTTCGACCCGCTGGTCGGCGAATTCCGCGTGCACTATGCCGGCTTCTTCGACCCCGGCTTCGGTTATGCCGGCGCCGGCGGCTTGGGTTCGCGCGCGGTCCTCGAAGTGCGCTCGCGCGAGGTGCCGTTCATCCTCGAACACGGCCAGATCGTCGGCCGGCTGGTCTATGAGAAGATGCTGGCGCGCCCCGATCAGCTTTACGGCGTCGGTATCGGTTCGAACTACCAGGCCCAGGGCCTTAAACTGTCGAAGCATTTTCGCGGCTGAGCCGCACCGTCCGCTGGCGCGCGAGCGAGATCGCGCGCCAAACCGCGAGCCCCACGGTGAGGACGGCTATCCACGCCAGGCGAGAGCCGTAGCGGTCCTGAGAATGCGAAATCACGGCGCAGAACGCGGCATTGGCGAGCAGCGCGAGGGTCAAGGTCATAGCGAGACCGCCGAGATCGGCGAACTCGGCGCTGCGTAATCCATAGAGGGCCAAGATTGGAAGCAGCGCCATCGCGGTCCAGGCGACAGGCACGTTGATCCGATTGATGACGGTAAAGCCGATCTCGCCGTGCTGCTGGCGCGCCGCACGCATCTCCGGAACCGCCGACGGCGTATAGCGCTCGATGATGCCGTAAGTGTGCCAGATGGTGGTAAGGACGCCATAGCCCGTCGCCACGTCGCCGAGTTGCCGCGCGGTGTCGACCAGCGCGGCCTTGATTTGCATCATCGGATAATCGTGAAGACTGCCGAGCACGATGCGGCGCATTTCATCGTCGAGCCCGGCGAAGCGGCCGAGCTTGTCGAACACGCCGTCGTTCCACAGAAAATCGTCGGCGTTGCGCGGCAATTCATTGCGATAGGCACAAAGCTTCAGCAGCGGATCGGGACAATGATCGTTGAGATAACGGGTGACGATGCCGTCCTCCAGCATGCGCGCAAAGGTCAAGCCATAGCCGCCGGGCGTCCAGGCGAGGCGCCCGCCGACGGCATAATTGGTGCCGATGAGCATCGCGGCGCCCAGCAGCAGGGCGGTGGCGGCACGAGCAACACCGCGCCGCGGCACGCGTTCGGGTGCGACCAGCGAGATGGCGAGCGCCAGCACTGCTAGCGCGAGCACGACGGCATAGGTCGCGCTATGCGTCGATACCGCGAAAGCGAGAAATGCCACCAGTGCGACGCGCTCAGCGGATGCGATCCGGTCGCCGCGCCGCACCAAGCCATCCAACGCGAGCACCGCCAGCCCGGCGAATATGTCGGTCAACAGCTCGCTGGCGAGCCACGGCAGCGATGTGGTCAGCGCCAGCGCGACAACAATCGCCACTAGCCCGGCCGGATAACTATTGAAGCGGTAGAGCCGCAGCACGAGCCCGACGATCCAAACCGCGGCGGCGGCTTGCAAGATAACGATCGGCCAGAAATCAAGCGGCCAACCGGCGGTGAGGAATAAGCCATAGGTGGTCGAGCGGCTCGGTACCAGATAGCCCTCGAACCAGCGTGCCAGGTAGCCGCCGGTGTCGTATTCCAGAAGCGGGAAACGATTCCACAACGCCGGCAGCATCAGCACGGCTGTGGCAGAGGTTACGGAAGCGAACCGCGCGGCGGCGCTGGTCGAGGCGGCCATAAGCGCAAGGTTAACCAACTCGCGCGCGACCGATCTCGCGGCGTATGTGAGGCAATTGCGCGCGGGTGCCGGCGGTTGAGACGGCACTGCGGTGCATGCGCGGATTCACAGCGCCATCCACCGGGCAAAATACTTGTGGCATTTTGGCCGGAACGGCGTTCTTCTGTGTGGGGGGACGCGAGGGCACAGCCGGGAACTCGAGGTTGGCGCGATGACGCGGGCACTCCTGGCGGGCTTGGCGGCGCTGGTTTTTGCGGCCGCGTCGGCCGTCGCACCCGGCATGAACTCCGCTCTGGCGCAATCCGGCTATGACCGGCCGGGCGGCGATTACGCCAGCGCCCCGGTACAGAGCGGCGATCCGGCGGTGTGCGCGAGCCGTTGTGAGCGCGAAAAGAACTGCCGCGCCTGGAGCTTTTCCTATCCAACCCCCTCGGGAACCGCAGCGATGTGCTTTCTCAAGCGCGAGGTGGTGCCGCGGACACAGTCGAGTTGCTGCGTGTCGGGCGTGCGCGGCGCCGGCGTAATCGAGCCGCGGGCCGGCGCCATCGAATATTCGATCGACCGCTTCGGCGGTGATTACAAAACCTTCGAGACGCCGCCGGACTCCAAGGGTCAGGCTTGCGCCGATGCCTGCCAAGGCGAGAAGCGCTGCCGGGCCTGGACCTATCGCCGGCCGGGTTACGGCTCGCCCGCCGCGCATTGTTTCCTCAAGGAAACGATCAAGCCGCCGCGACATCGGCCGTGTTGTATTTCGGGCGTGGTGCGCTAGCGCACCAAGTCGGGGTGATCTGACAAACTCAGTGAACCGCGGAGAAAAACCGCGACAGCCGCAAGTCCGACGGCCAGTCCCAGACCGGCCGGCTTTTCGCGGCGGCCATGTCCCACGAGCCGACCAGCGCATCGACGCGTCCGACCAAATCGGAGACCGGCAGCAGGCCGACACCGCCGGCGTCGACCGGCACCCTGCTGTCGGCGGAATCGTCGCGGTTGTCGCCCATGACGAACAGGCGGTTCGGCGGCACCGTGATCTCCGCCATGTTGTCGAGCATGCCGAACACCTGCTCCTTGAAAATGGTGTGCTGGCGGCCGCCGGGCAGAGTTTCGGTGAAGCGCGACACCGGCTGCTGCGCGCCGGTCTCGTCTTCGGCAAAGCCCATGCCGTCGGCTTGCAGTCCGACCGGTGTGCCGTTGATCCACAGCCGTCCGTTCTTCATGGCGATGCGGTCGCCAGGCAGGCCAACGACGCGCTTGACCCAAATCTGCGAGCGGTTGCCGGGCCAGCGGAACACCACGATGTCGCCGCGCCGCGGCAGCGCACCGAGAATGCGCTGCGTGTTCGGCAGCGTGATAAAGATCGGCAGCGATGCCGAGCTGTAGCCGTAAGGGTATTTGGTCGCCAAGAGCTCGTCGCCGATTTGCAGCGTCGGCTCCATCGAGCCCGACGGCACATAATACGGCTCGGCAATCGCCGTCTTGCCGGCGATCACGATCAGCACGATGAGCGCGATGTCGAAGGCGCTCTTGATCCAGGCTTTCATTCCACGAAATCTCCGCGCGGCGTCGCGCCCCGGCAAATTAGATCAGCCGCCGGTGCCGCCGACAGTGATGCGGTCGATGCGCAGCGTCGGCTGACCGACGCCGACCGGCACGCCCTGGCCGTTCTTGCCGCAGGTGCCGATGCCGTGGTCGAGCGCGAGATCGTTGCCGACCATGGAGACGCGATGCAAGTCAGTCGGGCCATTGCCGATCAGCATGGCGCCCTTGATCGGCGCGCCGACCTTGCCGTTCTCGATGCGGTAGGCCTCGGTGCACTGGAACACGTATTTGCCCGAGGTGATGTCGACCTGGCCGCCGCCGAAATAGGTGGCGTAGACGCCGTTCTTGACCGAGGCGATGATCTCGCCGGGATCGTGCGTGCCGGCGAGCATATAGGTGTTGGTCATGCGCGGCATCGGCACATGGCCGAAGCTTTCACGCCGGCCGTTGCCGGTGGGCTTCATGCCCATCAGCCGTGCGTTCTGCCGGTCCTGCATATAGCCGACCAGAATGCCGTCCTCGATCAGCACGGTGCGGTTGGTCGGGGTGCCTTCGTCGTCGATCGACAACGAGCCGCGGCGCTGTGACATGGTGCCGTCGTCGACCACGGTAACGCCCTTGGCGGCGACCTGTTGTCCCATCAGTCCGGCAAAAGCAGATGTCTTCTTGCGGTTGAAGTCGCCTTCGAGGCCGTGACCGACCGCCTCGTGCAGCATGACGCCGGGCCAGCCCGGCCCGAGCACGACGTCCATCTCGCCCGCGGGCGCCGGAACCGCTTCGAGATTGACCAAAGCTTGGCGGATGGCGTTATCGACCGCGCCCTGCCAGGCATTGGTGGCGAGGAAGCGCTCGTAGCCTTCGCGCCCGCCATAGCCGTCGCTGCCGGTTTCCTGACGATCACCGTCGCCGACCACGACGGAGACGGACACCCGCACCATCGGCCGCACGTCGCGATAGGTTTCGCCATCGCCGCGCAAAATCTCGACCGCCTGCCAACTCGCGGCGATGCTCGCAGTCACCTGACGCACCCGCGGATCCTTGGCGCGGGCATAGGCATCGATAGTTTGCAGAAGCTGCGCTTTGGCCTCGAAGGACGGCGCGGCGAGCGGGCTTTCGTCGCCGTAAAGCTTGACATTGGTGCGTGCTGGCGGCTCGGCATAGTGCCCGGAATAGCCGCCCTTGACCGCGCGTACCGCATCCGCCGCGCGCTCGATTGCGGCTTCCGACACATCGGAGGCGTGAGCATAGCCCACCGCCTCGTCCTTGACCGCGCGCAGGCCGAAACCCTGGGAGGTATCGTAAGTGGCCTGCTTGAGCCGACCGTTGTCGAAAGCAAGCGCTTCGGTTTGACGATATTCGAGAAAAAGCTCCCCGTCGTCGGCGCCGTCGAGGCCGCGGGAGATGATTTTGGCAAGCCGCGGCCGGTCAAGTCCGGCGCGGTCGACGAGCGAGATCGGGGTATCGGGCATGGCGGCTTTCCTGCTGCGGTCCGCCCTACATAATGCCTTCGCCGCCATCCGGCGAGGGGAGGACTCAATCCCGCTTCGGAATGCCGGCCTTGTCGATCACCGCGCCCCATTTGGCGATATCGGCCTTCAGCCGCGCGGTCATGTCCTCGGGCGTGCTCCAGCGCATTTCCATGCCGACCGCCTGCGCTTTGGTCTGGATGTCCGGGTCGGGCATGACCGCTTTGATCGCGGCGTTGAGCCTGTCGATGACAGGCTTCGGCGTCCTGGCGGGGACCGAAAGCCCGTTCCAGCTGGCGACATCGTAGTCCTTGATGCCGCTCTCGATGACGGTCGGGACGTTCGGCAGGTAAGCGGTGCGCTTTGCGCCGGTTGACGCCAAGACCACCATTTTCTGACTGTCGAGGAAGCCGTGGACCGCCGCGTAGAATTCGAAGGCGACGTCGACATCGCCGCGCAGCACCGCATTGGCCATGTCGGGCGAGGTGCGGAAGGTTACGACTGTCGCTTTGATGCCGGTCGTGCTGTTGAACAACAAAGCGGCAAGGTTCTGCGTGCTGCCGGGCACGATCGTTCCGATATTGAGCTTGCCGGGATTGGCTTGCGCTGCCTTGATCAGGTCGCCGACCGTATGCAGTGGCGATCCGGCCCGCGTCACGATCAAAAGGTCGAAGAAAGAGGCGGTCGAGACCGAGGCGAAATCTGTCAATACGTTGAAGGGCAGCGACTTGAACAAGGCCGTGGCGATCGCGGTATTGTTGCCGGTCATCAACAGCGTGTAGCCGTCGGGTGCGGCGTCGGCGCCAGCCTTGGCGGCGACGATACCGGCCGCGCCCGGCCGGTTCTCGATGACGAATTGCTGCCCCAGACGCGTCGAGAGTTTGTCGCCGAGGAGCCGCATGCCGACGTCGGCGACGCCGCCGGGCCCGTAGGGCACGATCAGGACAACGGGGTGATCCGGATAATGGCTTTGCGCCCGGCCCGCGGTTGCGGCCAATGCCGCGATAGCGGCCGCCGCTAATGCAGCGACGATTGCCGCCACGATGCGACCGGATGCGCGCATGAACTCCCCCTGCCGTTTCCCGGCGGGAAAGTACGCCTTGGCGTCGAGACGTCAATTGTCAGTGGGTGCGCTATGGCAGCGCGTCGTAACCTTCGCCGAAGCCTTTGAGGCTCATCGGGAAGCCGATGCCTTCCTCGGGCGTCTGAAAGATAATGAAGGTCGAGGTTTTGCCGGTGCGCAGCTTATTGATCAGGTTGTCGTCCATGACGACTTCGGCGACGCAGCCGTTCGGGAGGCAGCGAACGAAGCCGGCGCGGCCGACGTCCTGGTCGTCGATCTTGAGCCCGAGCCCGGACGGCAAAAGCACGCCGAGCGGCGCGACCACGCGCATGAGCCGGCTCTTCTGATCCGACGTTTTGAGCACGATGACGGTCAGTCCGACATTGGGCCGGTCTTCCGCCGTCACGCTTTGCATCAGGGCGCATTGCTGGGTCTGGGCGCCGGGCGGGGTGTCGCAGCGGATTTGCCAGTCGCCGTGGACTGACTTGACCGCGCCTTGAGCCAAAGCCTGACCAACCAAGGCAGGGCCGCCGAATGCCGCCAGTGCCAGCATGCAAGCGATGCCGGCGACGGCGGGGACGAATGGCCGCAACCGCCATCCGCCATCAAAATTGGCCATGATCATGTTCCCCTGACCAACCGCAAAAGACCGCCCCGCGCAGGCTTGCAGGCCGCGCCAACCCTGACGCGAATCACTCGTACCGGCTCGTTGGCCGCGTGCGGCTTGCGTACATGGCGAAACCGCAGTGTCAAGCCGATCCAAATCAAGGCATTGTGGCCACGCCAAGGTGGAGGAGGCGGGCTTTCGGTCGCGCGGGCGGCGTCCGAATGCCGCTGTGCACGGTCTGGGAAACGCCGATGACGAGTGCATTGCAGCAGGCCGCGATTTGTGGTTTGGAGGAACCGGGATTCCCCTATCCCGCCGATGCCTGCCAAGGACTTGAGAATAGCGGTGCAAGTCCCGCCGGAAGCAGGCGGCGCCATGCCGTTGCGACCTGTGTGCAACCGGACCTTTGCGCTCTTCGTGGACGGTAATTTGGGCAGTAGACTTGGGCAGCGTCGGCCAAGATCAGAAACAGGGAGCTGAACGAGACATGAAAGTGTTCTCACGCCTAACCGCCGTCGCGGTGATTGCCGGCGTTGTCATAGCCAGCGCTGGCCCGGCACTGGCCGCGCTAGGGCACCCGGTGCCCTGGCAGATGGATCTCCAGGACTCGGCCACGCCGGTGATGGATGAGATTTCCGAATTTCATTATTTCCTGCTCTGGGTCATCGGAGTGATTTCGGTCTTCGTCCTTGCGCTCCTCCTGATCATCATCGTGCGCTTCAACGCGCGCGCCAACCCGACGCCGACGCGCACCACCCACAACACGCCGCTCGAAATCATCTGGACCATCGTTCCGGTGATCATCCTGGCGGTGATCGCCGTGCCGTCGTTCCGGCTCCTGTTCGTCGAGCTCGACGTGCCGCATCCCGATCTCACCATCAAGGCGACCGGCAAGCAGTGGTTCTGGAGCTACGCTTATCCCGATAACGGCAATTTCGAGTTCGATTCGCTGATGGTCCAGACCAAGGACCTCAAGCCCGACCAGCCGCGGCTCCTCACCGTCGACAATGAAGTGGTCGTTCCGGTGAACAAGGTCGTGCATGTGCTGGTGACCGGCGCCGACGTCATTCACTCCTTCACCGTGCCGTCGTTCGGCATCCGCATCGACGCCGTTCCCGGCCGCATGAACGAGACCTGGTTCAAGGCCACCAAAACCGGGATGTTCTACGGTCAGTGCTCGGAGCTGTGCGGCAAGGATCACTCCTTCATGCCGATCGCCGTGCATGTGGTCAGCGAAGCCGATTTCAATGCCTGGGTCGCCCAGGCCAAGCAGAAGTTCTCCGCCGAGAATGGCGTGCCGCCGAATACATACGCGGCGGCCGGCGCTCCGGCGTCACAGTGACGACCGGAACGCGAAGGACGAGACGGAAGGCAAGCGGGCGCTAACGAGGAACTGGCAATGGATACGATGGTACACGCGGCGCATGACGACGAAGGCGGACACGCGATCCCGCATGGCTGGCGCCGTTTCGTCTATTCGACGAACCACAAGGACATCGGCACGATGTACCTGGTGTTCGCGATCATGGCGGGCCTTATCGGCGGCGCCATGTCGATCGCGATCCGCGCCGAGCTCATGTATCCCGGTATCCAGATCTTCCACAACACACACACCTATGACGTCATCGTCACCGCGCACGGACTGATCATGATCTTCTTCATGGTCATGCCGGCGATGATCGGCGGTTTCGGCAATTGGATGGTGCCGCTGATGATCGGCGCGCCGGACATGGCGTTCCCGCGGATGAACAACATTTCGTTCTGGCTGTTGCCGGCATCCTTCTCGCTGCTGGTGATCTCGATGTTCGTCGAGGGCGAACCGGGCACGCTTGGCGCCGGCACCGGCTGGACGCTCTATGCGCCGCTGTCGACCTATGGTCATCCCGGCCCGGCGATGGATTTCGTTATCCTGTCGATCCATCTCGCCGGCGCCTCGTCGATTCTGGGTGCCATCAACTTCATCACCACGATCTTCAACATGCGCGCGCCCGGCATGACCATGCACAAGATGCCGCTGTTCGTGTGGTCGATCCTGGTCACGGTTTTCCTCTTGCTGTTGTCGCTGCCGGTGCTCGCCGGCGCCATCACCATGCTGCTCACCGATAGGAATTTCGGCACCACCTTCTTCAATCCGGAAGGCGGCGGCGACCCGCTGTTGTTCCAGCATCTGTTCTGGTTCTTCGGCCACCCCGAAGTCTACATCCTCATCCTGCCGGGCTTCGGCATGGTCAGCCAGATCGTGGCGACGTTCTCGAAGAAGCCGGTGTTCGGCTATCTTGGCATGGCCTACGCGATGGTGTCGATCGGCGCCATCGGCTTCGTGGTGTGGGCGCACCATATGTACAACGTCGGCATGTCGGCGAACGTGCAGGCCTATTTCATCGCCGCGACCATGGTGATCGCGGTGCCGACCGGCGTGAAGATCTTCTCCTGGATCGCCACGATGTGGGGCGGCTCGATCGAGTTCAAGACGCCGATGCTGTGGGCGATGGGATTCATCTTCCTGTTCACCATCGGCGGCGTGACCGGCGTGGTGCTGGCCAATGCCGGCGTCGACCGCGAATTGCACGGCACCTATTACGTGGTGGCCCACTTCCACTACGTGCTGTCGCTCGGCGCGGTGTTCGCCATCTTCGGCGGCTGGTACTACTGGTTCCCGAAGATGACCGGCTACATGTACAACGAGACCATTGGCAAGGTGCACTTCTGGCTGACTTTCATCGGCGTCAACATCGTGTTCTTTCCGCAGCATTTCCTCGGGCTCGCTGGGATGCCGCGACGCTATGTCGATTATCCGGATGCCTTCGCCGGCTGGAATTTCGTGTCGTCGATCGGCTCTTACATCTCGGGCTTCGGCGTGCTCGTCTTCCTGTTCGGCATGGCGGTTGCCTTCGCCAAGAAGGAGCGCGCACCGGCCAATCCGTGGGGACCCGGCGCGACCACGCTGGAGTGGACGCTGTCGTCGCCGCCGCCGTTCCATCAATATGAAACACTGCCGCTGATCCGATGAGCCTGACCGTCGCGCGCGTCGAGCCCAGCATAGCGGGGGTCGGCGATTACATCGAACTGATGAAACCGCGGGTGATGTCGCTCGTGGTGTTCACGGCGCTGGTCGGCCTCGTGGTCGCGCCGGGCCATGTGCATCCGGTGATCGGGATGGCAGCATTGCTATGCATCGCGGTTGGCGCCGGCGCCGCGGGCGCGCTCAATATGGCCTATGACGCCGATATCGACCTGCTGATGACGCGCACCGCCGGCCGGCCGATCCCGCGCGGCCGCATCACCGCCGGCGAGGCGGCGGGTTTTGGCATGACGCTCGCCGCTTTTTCGGTGGTAGCGCTCGGACTGCTGGTCAACGTGGTCGCGGCGGCCTTGCTCGGCTTCACCATCCTGTTCTACGTCGTCATCTACACGATGTGGCTGAAGCGCTCGACGCCGCAGAATATCGTTATCGGGGGCGCCGCTGGTGCCTTGCCCCCCGTGATCGGCTGGGCGGCCGCGACCGGCAGCATCGCTGTCGAGCCGGTCCTGCTGTTCCTCATCATTTTCTTCTGGACGCCGCCGCATTTTTGGGCGCTGTCGCTCTATCGCACCGAGGATTATGCGCGCGCCGGCGTCCCGATGCTGCCCGTGGTCGCCGGCGACCGCGAAACGCGACGCCACATTTTGATCTACACCTTCCTGCTCGCGCCGCTTGGCGTGACACCGTGGCTGTTCGGCTATGCCGGGCCGATCTATGGCGTCGCCGCAACTGTGGTCGGCGCGATCATGATCGCGCTGGCGCTTCGGGTGCGCGCCGAGCGCGCCGGTTACACCGCCAGCAAGCAGATGTTCGCCTTCTCAATTCTCTACCTCTTCCTGCTGTTCGCCATGCTGTTGGTCGATCGAACGTCTGGACTGCTCTTCGGCCATATCGCGCTATGACAACGGTGAGTAATCCGGTGGATGACTTCACGAAGCGATTCATGGGCGAACCCATGGGCGATCCTCCGCCGCAGCCCGGCGTGAAACTGACCGAACAGCAATTGCGCGCCCGCCGCGCCCGTTCGATCGCGATCGCGCTGGCGCTCGGCGCCTTTGTCATCGTGATCTTTCTGGTGACGATCGTGCGGCTCGGCGGCAACGTTCTGACCAAGCCGATGTAGCGGCTCTGCGAGTCTGTCCATGCACGCACCGCTCAATCTTCCCAATCGACCGCGCGGCGGCCGCCGCGATATCGCGGTGGCGTTTGCCTGCGGCGCCTTTGTCGCGGCGATGGTGGGCGTTTCCTATGCGGCGGTGCCGCTTTATTCCTGGTTCTGCCGCACCACTGGCTTCGGCGGCACGACGCAGATTGCGCGCGCGCTGCCGACGCGCGAAATCTCGGGCCGCCTCGTCACGGTGCGCTTCGATTCCAACGTCGCGCCGGGCCTGCCGTGGAGCTTCGAGCCGGAGCGGCGCACCATCGACGTGCATCTCGGCGAGGTGGTCACCGTCTATTATACGGTGACCAACGAAGCCGCCCGCGTGACCACCGGCCAAGCCGGCTACAACGTGACGCCGCCGACCGTCGGCATCTATTTCGAGAAGATCAACTGCTTCTGCTTCACCCAGCAGACCATGAAGCCGGGCGAGAAGCGCGACATGGCGGTGGTATTCTACGTCGATCCGAAGCTCGCCCAGGATTCCGAGCAGGATGCGCTTTCCAATATCACGCTGTCCTATACATTCTATCCGGTGAACCAGCCGGAGCCGCCGGTGGCGGAGAGCGAGTCAAAGAAGTTCGGACACATCTAGAGGAAGATGACGATGGCTGATGCTGCACATGCCGAACCGCACCACGATTACCACCTGGTCAATCCCAGCCCGTGGCCGGCGATTGGCGCGACCTCGGCATTCTTTGTGGCGGTCGGCGCCATCCTCTGGATGCATCAGATGGTCAGTTACGCGCCGGTGATCATGGGCGCAGGCATCATCGGCGTCGCCTACACCATGATCGGCTGGTGGCGCGACGTCATCCATGAGGCCGAGTTCGAAGGCGATCACACCCAGGTGGTGCAGATCTCGCACCGCTACGGCATGATCCTGTTCATCGCCTCCGAAGTGATGTTTTTTGTCGCCTGGTTCTGGGCCTATTTCAATACGGCGCTGTTCCCCGACGAATTCCGCGACATCGCGCGGATCGCCTATACCGGCGGGGTGTGGCCGCCCAAGGGCGTCGAGACCTTCGATCCCTGGCATTTCCCGCTGCTCAATACGCTGATCCTGCTCACGTCCGGCACGACGGTGACTTGGGCGCATCACGCGCTCCTGGGGAACGATCGCAAAGGCCTGGTCTGGGGTCTTGTCATAACGATCGCGCTGGGGCTGAGCTTTACCTGTGTGCAGGCCTGGGAATACATGCACGCGGCGTTCCACTATTCCGGCAATCTCTACGGCGCGACGTTTTTCATGGCGACGGGCTTTCATGGCGCGCACGTCATTATCGGCTCGATCTTTTTGATCGTCTGCCTGTTCCGCGCGCTGGCCGGCCAGTTCACGCCGACGCAGCATCTCGGCTTCGAGTTTGCCGCCTGGTATTGGCACTTCGTCGACGTGGTGTGGCTGTTCCTGTTCGCCTGCATCTATGTGTGGGGCCAAGGGCCGCCGATCGCCGGCTAGCCCGGAAATGGCTCTCTGCTCATTCGCGCGGCAGCGGGAATCCAAGTTGCGCGATGCGCGCCTATGTCCCCGCTACCGCGGGGACATGCGGTTTCCTACATAGCTGATATGGCCGAGGGCAAAATCAGCACGCTTGCGGGATCGATCCGTGCCGGATTGTCGTGCGCCTGTCCCCGCTGCGGACGCGGCAAGCTCTTTGACGGATTTTTGAAGCTGCGGCCACGCTGCGACGTGTGCGGGCTCGATTACAGCTTTGCCGATGCCGGCGACGGCCCGGCCGTGTTCATCATGTTTTTCGCCGGCGCCATCGTGGTCGGCGCCGCGCTCATCACCGAGGCGCTGTATCAGCCGCCCTACTGGGTTCACGCCGTGTTGTGGCTGCCACTGATCTTCATCCTTACGCTCGGACCGTTGCGGCCGATGAAGGGCTTGATGATCGCGCTGCAATACCACCACAAGGCCGCGGAAGGCCGCTTTGGCAGCGATGTTTCATGAACGCGCATGCGAAGCTGCAGGTATCGCCGGAGCGCGCGCCGCGGCGGCGCAGTCGCTCTTGGCTCGGGCTGCTCGTGCCGGCCGTCTTGGTTTTCAGTTTCCTTGTCGGGCTCGGCGTTTGGCAGATCCAGCGCAAAGCCTGGAAGGAAGGTCTGATTGCCGAGCTGACCGAGCGGCTAGCGATGCCGCCGCAAGCGTTGCCTTCGGCGAAGGCGTGGCCGCAGCTCAATGCGGCCGATGACGAATACCGCCGCGTAACGTTCCGAGCCACATTCGACAATGCGCCCGAGGCGCTGGTGTACGCTTCGGCAACCGCATTCCGCCCTGACGTGTCGGGTCCGGGCTATTGGGTGTTCGCACCGGCGCGGCTCGCCGACGGCGGCGTGGTGATGGTCAACCGCGGCTTCGTCCCTGATGGCCGGCAGGACCCAAAATCGCGGCCGGGCGGCCAGCTCTCGGGCCCGATCGACATCGTCGGCGCGGTGCGCTGGCCGGATACCCGGCACTGGTTCACGCCCAACGACGACCCCGCCCATAATCTTTGGTTTGCGCGCGACCCGCTGGCGATAGCGGCCGCCAAGAACATCGGTCCGGTCGCGCCGTTCTATGTCGAGCAGGAGTCACCGGTGCCGCCCGGCGGTCTGCCGCAACCAGGTAAGCTCGTCGTCAGCCTCCCTGACAATCATTTGCAATACGCGATCACTTGGTTTGGCTTGGCAGCGGTCCTAGCCGGGGTTTTCATCTCCTATGTCTTCACCACCCGGCTACAAAAGGGCGCCGAGGAGACCACCGCGCCGAGCATCTAGTCTAGACCCTTTTTACCGCTTTTCCGGGCCTGTTTTCGCTCCCTTGGCGTTGTCTCTGAAGCCATCTAGTGTGGCTGCGGCCCGGCAGTCGCAAGGCGAGGGGCTTCCATGAAAAAACATATAGAATCAGTAGCTTAATACAAATCCGGTGGCGGAACCGCCTGCAAGGAACTCAAGTTGCACTATGTTTCCACCAGGGGTGAGGCCCCGTCGCCCGGCTTCGCCGACGCCATGCTCGCGGGTCTCGCCCGCGATGGTGGCCTCTATGTGCCCGAAGCTTGGCCAAGGCTCGAACCGGAGGAGATCGCCGGTTTCGCCGGCCGTTCCTATGCCGAGGTCGCGGTCGCGGTGATCAGCCCGTTCATCGGCGATTCCATCGCCGAAGCCGACCTCGCCCGCATGGCGCGCGAGGCCTATGGCAGCTTTCGCCATCCCGCGGTCGCCCCGCTGACGCAGCTCGGCACGAACACCTTCATGCTCGAACTGTTTCACGGCCCGACGCTCGCGTTCAAGGATTTGGCAATGCAGCTCCTGGCGCGGCTGATGGACCATGCGCTCGCCGCGCGCGGCGAGCGCCGCACCATCGTGGTCGCCACCTCCGGCGATACCGGCGGCGCTGCCGTCGAGGCGTTCCGCGACCGCAGCCAGGTCGACCTGGTCGTGCTGTTTCCCCATGGCCGCATTTCCGAAGTGCAGCGGCGCATGATGACCACGGCGGCGGCCGGCAATGTCAGCGCCATCGCCATCGAAGGTACCTTCGACGATTGCCAGGCCATCGTGAAAGGCCTGTTCAATCATCACGCCTTTCGCGACCAAGTGCGTCTTTCCGGCGTCAATTCCATCAACTGGGCGCGCATCGTCGCGCAGGCGGTCTATTACTTTACCGCCGCGGTCTCGCTCGGCGCGCCAGCGCGCAAAGTCGCTTTCACCGTCCCGACCGGCAATTTCGGCGACATTTATGCCGGCTACGTGGCGCAGCGCTTGGGATTGCCGATCGACCGGCTGGTTATCGCCACCAACGTCAACGATATCCTCACCCGCACGCTCTCGACCGGCGTTTACGAGCAGCGCGACGTCGTGGCGACCACCTCGCCGTCGATGGACATCCAGGTCGCCTCGAATTTCGAGCGGCTGATGTTCGATGCCTATGACCGCGACAGCAGCGCGATCCGGACGGTAATGGGGTCGCTCCAGCAGTCGCGGCGGTTTGTGCTCTCGGCGCGCGCACTGTCCTACATCCGCGCGCTGTTTTCCGCCGGTCGCGCCGACGAGGACGAAGTCGCGGCGACGATCCGCACGGTCAGGCGCGAGACGGGCAGTTTCGTCGACCCGCATACCGCGGTGGGCATCGCGGTAGCGGAAAAGGAAAGCCGCGAGCCTGCGGTGCCGATGGTGGTGCTGTCGACTGCGCATGCGGCAAAATTTCCCGACGCGGTCGAAGCCGCCTGCGGCGTGCGTCCGGCATTGCCGGAATGGCTATCCGATATCAGTAACCGACCGGAGCGCGTCAGCGTGCTGCCGGCAGATCAGTCTGCGGTCGAGAGGTTCGTCCTGCGAACGAGCCGTGCCGCACAGGAAGGAGCGGCAGCATGAGCGTAGAGGTGACGACCTTGAAATCCGGCATCAATGTGGTGACCGATACGATGCCGCATCTCGAGACCGCCTCGCTCGGCGTCTGGGTCAATTCCGGCAGCCGCGACGAACGCCGCGACGAACACGGCATTTCGCATCTGCTCGAGCACATGGCGTTTAAGGGCACGCGGCGGCGCAGCGCGCGGCAGATCGCCGAGGAAATCGAGGCGGTCGGCGGCGATCTCAACGCGGCGACCGGCGCGGAGAGCACCGCCTATTATGCGCGGGTGCTGCGGGCCGATGTGCCGTTGGCGCTCGACGTGCTCGCCGACATCCTGTCCGAGCCGGCCTTCGACCCCGAGGAGCTTATTCGCGAGCAGAACGTCATCGTGCAGGAAATCGGCGCCGTCGCCGACACCCCGGACGACCTCATTTTCGAGCATCTCCAGGTCATCGCTTTTCCCGACCAGTCGCTCGGCCGCTCGATTCTGGGCACGCCGAAAACGGTGCGCTCTTTTGACGAGGGCAAGCTGCGCGATTATCTCGCCCGGAACTATCGCGGTCCGGAGATCGTCGTGGCCGCGGCTGGCGCGGTCGAGCACAAGGCTGTGCTCGCCGAGGTCGAGAAGCGTTTTTCGCGCTTCGACGGCCCGGCCGGCCCGCTGCCGGAACCGGCGCGCTTCGGCGGCGGCACCCATGTGGAGAAGCGCGAACTTGAGCAAGTGCATATCGCACTGGCGCTGCCCGGCCTGGCGATCATCGATCCGACCCTCTACAGCCTGCAGGTATTCACCAACATTCTCGGCGGTGGCATGTCGTCCCGGCTGTTCCAGGAGGCGCGCGAGCGGCGCGGCCTTTGCTACTCGATCTATTCTTTCCACGTGCCATATTCCGACATCGGCATGTTCGGTCTTTATGCCGGCACCGATGCCGCTGACACTTCGGAGCTGATGCGGCTCATCGTCGACGAGATTGCCTCGACCGCGGAAACCATTTCCGAGCCGGAAGTGGCGCGCGCTAAGGCGCAGATGAAGGCCGGCCTGCTGATGGCGCTGGAGAGCTCGGGCGCACGCATCGAGCAACTGGCGCGGCAGATGATAACGCGGGGGCGCCCGGTCCCGCTTGCCGAGCTCGTGGAGAAAGTCGAAGCCGTCACGGTTGAGAGCGCGCGCGCCGCGGGCCGCGCTCTGCTCGCCCGCGGCAAGCTTGCGACCGCCGTACTCGGTCTCGGCTCCGGGCTTGAAAGTGCGGCGGCGATTGCCGAAAGTCTCACCCGCCGGGCTGCATGACGAAGACGATAAGCTGCCGGAATGGCGTTCTTCCGCACCATCAATTTCAGCGAGCCGCTGCCGAGCATCGACGGCGACGGTGTGGTGCTGCGCACGCCGCAAATGACCGACTTCGAGGAATGGGTGGGACTGCGCGAGGCGAGCCGCGATTTCCTCACGCCTTGGGAACCGACTTGGCCGGACGACGATCTGACCCGCGGCGCTTTCCGGCGCCGGCTTAAGCGCTATGCCGAGGATTTACGGACCGACCAGGGCTACGCTTTTCTGATTACCCGTTATGCCGACGGCACGCTGCTGGGTGGCCTGACGCTGGCCAATATTCGCCGCGGCGTCGCTCAGGCCGGCAGCCTCGGCTATTGGATGGGCCTGCCCTTCGTGCGTCATGGCTACATGACGGCAGCGGTGCGTGCCGTCCTGCCCTTCGCCTTTGCGAGCCTGCGGTTGCACCGTGTCGAGGCGGCCTGCATTCCGACCAATGCCGCCTCGATCCGGCTGTTGGAGAAAACCGGCTTTGTCCGCGAGGGCCATGCCCGGGAATATCTGTGCATCAATGGCGCTTGGCAGGATCACCTGCTTTTTGGCCGGCTGAAGGATGCGGCTAAAGACCGTCCCGAGCGGTCTTAACCATAACGCGTCGCCCCCGCGCGCGCGGTTGCGGGGAAGGATAGGGTAGCGCCTTGGGATGGCCACGGTTGGTTTGTTATAAGATCGAGGGCATCGCGCTCTGAACCGAGCAAGACGTTTCCCAAGTCATTTATCGGAAACATGCTCTCAGCGATGAAACGGGGAAATGTTGCGGTCCTGTCCGAGAGTATTGTTTGATCGCGCGCCGGTTATGGCGCTGCTTGCGCTTGCGTGCATTTTGCCCGGATGTTCCGGCGGCAGCAGCGGTGTATTTGGCGGCCCTGCCGCTACCGCGACGGCGGAGCCTCCACCGCCGCCACCACCCGCTCCGGCGACGGCTGCCGCGGCGCCTCCGCCGCTGACGGCCGCCGCATCGCCGAGTTCTACTTCGCTCAAAGACAAGATCGAGAGTTTCTTCTCGACCGCGGGAGCGGCGCACGATCCGCGGCCGGTCGTCAACACGCAGCAAGCCGATGTCGATTGCCCCCTGATCGACATTCGCCAGGGTGCGGGGACGCTGACCATACCGCTGCCGCCGCCCGATGGCAGCAACGACGCCATGTCGCTGAAATACCAAGGCACCTTCGTGCGCGCCGCGCGCGATTGCAAAGTCGTCAACGGTCAATTGGCGATGAAGATCGGCGTGCAAGGCCGCGTCATCGTCGGGCCCGCCGGCGGGCCGGGCCAGATCGAAGTGCCGCTGCGCCTCGCGGTTGTCGACCAGACGCCGTCTGGATCAAAAACCATCGTCACCAAGCTCGTTCTCATTCCGGTGATGGTTACATCCGACGACGCCGGTGCGCTATTCACGCATATCGAGGATAATTTCACGTTCCCGCTGCCGTCATCGGCCGAGCTCGACAATTACGTCGTCTATATCGGCTTCGATCCGATCGGGGCCCAGAACGAAGAGCGAGCGAAGCCACGGCCGGCAGGGACAGCGAAGCCCAAGCACAAGCCGAAACCCAATCCGAACACGCCGACGGGATAATCCGCTCGTCATCCCGGGCTCGCGCCGCTTCGTAACGGGATCACCAGCCCCGCAGGTTGGCGATTGCGCTCTTCAAGGCGCGCATGTCGGCGACGATGGTGCGGGCGCCGGTGGCGAGCAGTTCGGCGGCGAGCTTGCCCGGCGCTGGACTGCCGCCGACAAAGCCGATCGGCTTCATGCCTGCCGCCGCCGCCGCCGCGGCAATGCCCGGCGCCGAATCTTCGACCACGATGCAGGCTGAGGGCTCAGCTTCGCTGCGCGCCGCCGCCAGCAAGAATAGATCGGGCGCCGGTTTGCCATTGCGCACCGCGCTGGCCGAGAAGCAGCGCGGCTCGAAAAAGCGCATCAGGCCGGTGACCTCAAGACTGGTGCGAACACGCTCAGGCGGCGAGGACGACGCCACGGCCTTCGGCCCGCGGATCCAGGTCAGCGCGTGTGCGGCATGGGCGATAGGCCGCAGTTCCGTGCGCAAGCGGTGCAGCGTTTGCGCCGCAACGAACGCCGCAAAATCGGGCGGCAGCGGTTTTCCGGTGGCGGTCTCGACGGCGGCGAAAACGTCGGCCGGCCGGCGCCCGTGAAATCGGCGCATCGCGCCGGCAGCGGACAGCCTTACGCCGATCCGGCCGAGAGCTTCGGAAAACACCGCGGCGGCAATCGGTTCGCTGTCAACAAGCACGCCGTTACAATCGAAGATGACCATTGGTCCCTCCGAAGGTTCGGCCTTAATGCACAGCCGTCGCCCGGCTTTCCGCTAAGTCCAGGATGACGATAACGGTCGCTGCGATTATGCAAAGAGACGCAGCCCGCCAGCGTGCAATTATGCACAGAAATCGGACATAATTCACAAACAACAAGTGACGTAATCACAAGCTGAGAATGTTAAACGGCAGGCTGGCGAGCGGCCGCTATCTAGTTGAATTTTTGTTTGATGTCTTCGATGCCCCGCGCCAGCAGATCCTCGGCGACCTTGCCCTTGGCAGCGGCGGTGAGGATTTTTCGAGCGGCTGCGACCGCGGCTTCGGCGGCGGTGGAGCGCACGTCGGCAAGCGCTTGAGCTTCAGCCTGGGCGATCTTTTCTTCCGCCATTTTGGTGCGGCGCGTCACGAAATCTTCGGCTTTAGCCTTGGCATCGGCGGCGAGGCGCTCGGCTTCGGCCTTGGCGCCGGCGATGATGGCTTGGGCCTCGGTCTCCGCATCGCGGCCCTTGCGCTCGAACTCGACAAGCAGTGCTTGCGCCTCCTCGTGCAGCCGGCGCGCATCGTCGAGCTCGGACTTGATGCGCGCCCGGCGCCCATCGATGCCCTCGATGATTTTACGGTGAGCGCCGAGATAGACCAGCAGGCCCAGGAAGCAGAGGAAGCCCAGCGCAACCCAGTTTTCGGTTTCCATCAGCGCTTGCGACATCGGCGCCTCAATTCTTGGCCAAGCCGCCGAGCGCGGCGGCGACGTCCTGTTGGGTCGGCGCCGTGCCGATCAGCCGCTCGACGATTGCCGAAGCGGTGTCCGACGCGATCGCGTGCACGTTGCCCATGGCGGCCGTGCGGGTTCGCGCGATCGACTGTTCAGCGGCAACAAGCCGCTCGTGCAATTGCGCGTCCAGCCGCTTATGCAACTCTTCGGCCTCGCGCGCCTTCTGTTCCCGCATCGCTCCGGCGATGCCTTGCGCGCGCGTACGCGCGTCGGCGAGCGCTTTCTCGTAAGCCGCATGCGCGGCGTCCGACCGCTCCTTCAAGCGTTCTGCTGCCGCCAGGTCGTCGCCGATGACCCGGCTGCGCTCCGCCAGGATCGAGCCGATCCGCGGCAAAGCCACCTTCGCCATCAGCGCGTAAAGCAGCGCGAAGCTGATCGTCAGCCAGACGAGCTGCGAAGGAAAGTGCTCCGCCTGAAACGGCGGGAAGGCGCTGTGGCCCGCTGGCTGTTCGCTATGGGCGCTCGGTTCGGGCATCGGCTGTGCCTGGGTGGGATGCGGCCGTCGGTGGTGAGGCTTACAGCCCGAACAGCAACAGCAGCGCGATCAGCAGCGAGAAGATGCCGAGCGCTTCGGTAATGGCAAACCCGAAAATCAGGTTGCCGAACTGGCCCTGCGCGGCCGATGGATTGCGTAGCGCGGCGGCAAGGTAGTTACCGAAGATGATGCCCACGCCGACGCCGGCGCCGCCCATGCCGATGCAGGCAATGCCGGCCCCGATGTATTTCGCGGCGGTCGGATCCATGTGAAAACTCCTTCTTTCCTAAGGTTGCAAAAAGCGGCCGTCAGTGGCCCGGGTGAATCGCGTCGTTGAGATAGATGCAAGTGAGGATGGCGAACACGTAGGCCTGCAGGAATGCCACCAGAACTTCGAGTGCGCTCAGCAGCACGACCATGATGAATGGCAGCGTCGCGCCGAATACGCCCAAAATGCCGGCCCCGCCCAGCATGATGATGAAGCCGGCGAACACCTGCAGAGTGATGTGGCCGGCCAGCATGTTGGCGAACAGACGCACCGAGTGCGACACCGGCCGCGACAGGAACGACAATACTTCGATCGCCACGATCGCCGGCAGGATCAGTTTTGGCACGCCCTTCGGCACGAACAGATTGAGAAAGTGCAGGCCGTTGTGCCAGAAGCCGTAGCCGACCACGATGAAGAACACCAGCAATGCCAAGGCGGCCGTTACGATCAGCTGACTGGTCACCGTGAAGGAATAGGGAATGAGCCCAATCACGTTGGCGAACAGCACGAACATGAACAGCGTGAACACGAAGGGGAAAAACCTCATGCCCTCGTTGCCGGTGGACGAGCGGACCGTATGGGCGACGAACTCGTATGACATTTCCGCGATCGATTGCAGCCGTCCGGGCACCACCGCCCGCGGGGCCGTCGCGCCGATCAACAGCGCCGAAACGACGCCGACAATGATGAACATGAACAGCGCGGAATTGGTGAAATCGATGTGATGCCCGCCCATGCTGAGCATCGGCATCAGGTTCTTGATCTGGAACTGGTGGATCGGATCGACTTGCATGGCGCCTTCGGCGTGGATTGCATCTGCAGCCTTGGCTGCAGCGCCGCATTATTTTTCCCGGTGTTCCGGACCTGTATTATCGAGCGCGGTGCCCGCAACGAGCCCCGCGGAGCGCATCACATTGAGCACGCCCGCGGCAAAGCCGAGCAAGAGAAATACAACGAGCCCCCAAGGCGAGATGCCGAGCCAGCGGTCGATAAGCCAGCCGAGGCCGGCACCGACCACAACGCCCGCAACGAGTTCGCTTGAGAGCCGGAAGCCCCTGGCGTAGCCTGATGCGGTCGTCGCCCGATCCGCACCAGAACCGTCCGAAGGCGGCCGCACCAAATCGCGTGCGTGACCGAGACCTTCGTTGAGCCGCTGGAGCCTCGCGGAGAGAGCAGCTTCGCTGGTTTGTTGCTTGTCGTGCTCGCCGTTATCGCGCGCGTCGCTCATGCTATCCGACACTCGCGGCTCGCAGCGATCGCGGCACGCCCGCTCCTTAAAAGCCGGGCGGACCATACTGACGTAGTTCCGGCAAGTCAAGAAACAGGGGGCCTATGCTAACACATTGAAATATCGTCACATATGTCGCGTTTTCGACACCCGTCGCAGGGCCTTACTTGTGCCCTGCGAAGCGGCGTAAGACTGTTTAAGATGGAAAGCCGGGACCTCGCGGGAGGAGTAACTCATGACACGCTGCACTAGCGTTATCTTCACCCTCGTCGTGTGCCTGATTGGCCCGCCCCTGGCGGTTACGGCCTCCTTGCAGGCGCAGGCAACCCCCGCGGCGCCGGACACTGCCGGCGGGCGCTATATGTTCGAAAAGCAACCTGACGCCCAAGGGGAAGATCATGTCGGCTATTTGCGCCTCGATACGCAAACCGGCGAAGTCGCTCTATGCAGTCAGCGCAGCGTGGGTTGGGCCTGCGAGGCGGCGCCGGAGGACCGCGCCGTCCTCGAAAACGAAATTGCGCGGCTGCGCGCCGAGAATGCGGCGCTGAAAAAAGAAATCCTGTCGCGCGATCTGCCGCTGCCGCCGGGCGCCAATCCGGAGCCGGGAGTGTCGTCGCCAATGGCGCAGAACAGCGTGACGCTGCAATTGCCGAGCGATGCCGATATAGACCGTATGGTCGCCTATGCCGGCCAGCTCTGGCATCGCTTCATCGACGCCGTCGATCGCGCCCAGCAACAGGTCTTCAACAAGAGCTAGTTTCGGGTGGGAAAATTGTCAGGAGTGCGCTCCGCGCGCATCGATACGCTGGCGACCGCAGTATTGACCGTGGCAACGCCGGGCTCAGGATTTTTCGAGATTACGAGCGACCTCGTGCAGTTTCTTGACCAGATCAAAGCGCGCGACGGCGCCGTGCTGCTCTATCTCAAGCACACCTCGGCGTCGCTCGTGATTCAGGAGAACGCCGACGCTGACGTCCGCACCGATCTGGTCACCGCGCTTAATCGGCTGGCGCCGGCGCAAGCCGGCTGGGTGCATGACGTCGAAGGTCCCGACGACATGCCGGCGCATATCAAATCCATGATCAACGGCGTGAGTTTGCACGTGCCGGTGATCGACGGCGCATTGGCGCTCGGCACCTGGCAGGGCCTCTATGTCGCCGAGCATCGCAGCCGGCCGCATCGTCGCGAGGTGGTCTTGCAATTTCTCGGCGCCTGTCAATGAGCGGCGAACCGGATCAAAAAGCGGCCGGGTCGGTGAGGACCCGGCCGCGTCTTTTATTCAGAATTGCGTCGCCCGTGGCGCCATCAATTCGGCCAGCACTTCTTTCCTTCCGGCCCGAGGTGGTATCCGGGTGGACACGCGCGGCCGACGGCGAACGGATGGCAGCGTCCCGCAGGGCCGCGCCAATAACCGGGGCCGCATCCCTCCGCAAACTTAATGATCAGACCGTCGTTATTCCCGACCGGCACAGCTGCAAAGCCGGCGGCGCTTGCGGCGGTCGCGACACCAAAAACCAATGCCGCGCTCAATATGAGTGATCGAACCATGGTTTCTTCCTTCTCGATTGTTGATGCCATCCGATGGGGGATGAATGGCTTGCCAAGTAAAGCAACGGCCGCGATGAATTCCACCTGAATGGAGCCTTAAGGGCCTCGACAGAAAATTCGTGCCGCTGAGCATCCCAGTTGCGCGCCGGGACAATTCCCGCAAAAGACGGCAGCATCGGTGGACCGCGGCGGGCGAACGGCGGTAACATCGTCCGCCAACCTGTGTGCGAACCGGGGCCGTCATTGAGCGAGGCGACTTCTCATCATCTGTTGATCGCCGACGATCATCCGCTGTTCCGCGGTGCGCTGCGCGAGGCGGTCAGTGGCCTGTTCGATCGCGTCGAAATCGGCGAGGCTGGCACCTTCGAGGAGGTCACCGAGCTTCTCGAACGCGGCGGCGAGATCGATCTGGTTCTGCTCGATCTGCGGATGCCCGGCGTGCGCGGCTTCTCCGGCCTGATGTATCTCCGTGCACAATATCCGAGCCTGCCGATTATCGTGGTCTCAGCCAATGACGATCCTGCCGTGATCCGGCGCTGCATGGAATTCGGTGCCTCCGGCTTTATTCCCAAGACGCTCGGCATCGAGGTGATCCGCGAAGCCATCGCGCGCGTGCTGCAAGGCGGAGTGTGGACGCCGCCCGATGTCGATCTGGGGCGCGGCGCGGATGCCGAATCCGCCGCCACGATCGGGCGGCTTGCGACGCTGACGCCGCAGCAGGTGCGGGTGCTGATGATGCTGTCGGGCGGCTTGCTCAACAAACAGATTGCCTACGAACTCGGCGTCTCGGAGGCGACCGTGAAAGCGCACGTCTCCGCCATTCTGCAAAAACTCGGCGTCGAAAGCCGTACCCAGGCCGTCATAGCTGCCGGCAAGATCGAAGCCGGCCAGTGGCCGCAGGTGCCGGCAAGGCAGGGGTGATGGTCGGCGCCAGCCGACGCCGGGGGCGACAGGTTTAAAGAACCGCCTCGATGACAGCGTTCTTGAATGATACGGCATGTCTAGTGCAGCAGCCAGGTTGCCATCGCCCTGAGGCGGGATTTTGGCTGCGGCAGATTTTCCGGCGTTTGATCGCGCTCGTTCGTACGCCTGATGCCGAATTGCATCTTTCCGGAACTCTGATCGTTTTCGGCGCCGTCGCGATGATCATGAATCTGATCCGCTTGGTAGAATTTTCGTCCCTCGCAGTTCGGGCATCGCACCGAAAACTCGCGTGGCAAGCTCATCGTGTTCAGCATGATGATTTCGCAGCCACACGTCGGACAGCTCACGTAAGTGTCTAGCCTGATATCTTTCCGGTTAGTTGCCACGATCGCCTACTGGCCCGGCGAGGCGGATGCAGCGGTTTCCTGCTCCATGACCTCGATGAGGCGCCCCAGTTTATCGTCGAGCGGGCGGAAACGATACGCGGCAAACTCTGCCGCACAAACGATACGCTCTTCTGGGCCCGGCATTTGCTCATAACGGAATTGCGCCTGCTCATAACGGAATTGCGCCGCGAATGCGTTGGCGAAGAACGCCCCATAGCGATCGCGAATCGCGTCAGCCGCTGTGGTGTTCAGACGGGTCTGGGACATGGTGCGTCTCCTGTTCGATAGCCGACGCCAAGAACACGATCGCCGTTCCCCGCGAGCGGCAGACCGGCCGGCGCCCGGCCGATTATTGCTTTGGAAATATCGATGCCGGCGCGGACCGACATCGATCTGAAGCCGACGAACCAGGACTTCGACCAACAGGCGAAGCCCCTTGTCGTTTTCGGCTCGATTACTTGAGCGCGGTTGAAACCGACGAGAAGGTCGTTTTCAGGTTCGTTCCGAGGCCCTGCACGACCGCGATGATCGCAACCGAGATGCCGGCGGCGATGAGTCCATATTCGATGGCGGTCGCCGCCGTTTCGTCCTTCAGAAAGCAAGATAAAAGATTCGTCATTGGCAACTCCTTTTGGTCCCATGGGGGACCTTGATTAGTAGATAGTTATCGAGCGCTTCAATTCAAGTAATCGACTATAACTATTCACGTAAATACTGTGATACAAAGATAAACTAACGTTAACTCAAGTATTAGGTAAACGATATGGAATTGAACATCATGAGCCGGGAGTGCGGCCACGGGCCTTCGATTGTGAGCAATTTTGCACAGTCTTCGCGCGGGCAATTTCGCACACTGTCAGGTAGCGGACATTCGGGGAGACGGGGCTCGTTAAGTGACGAGCTGGGAGATTTTGTGAGCGCAGACATGGAACCGTCGGACTATCGAGAGCGCCCCGTACTACCCGTCTGGTCTTTCCCCAAAAGCCAGTCGATCAGAGACCTCGACGATGCAAGTGCGCTCGCCCAGGCGATTGTGGATACCGTCCGCGATCCTCTGCTTGTCCTCGATCAGAACCTTCGCGTCGTTGCCGCAAATCGCGCTTTCTACCAGACGTTCAAAGTGAACAGTCAGGACGTTCACGGCCGGCCGATCTACACGCTCGGCGAAGGTCAGTGGGATATTCCCGAGCTTCGGCTGCTCCTTGAGGATGTCGGGCCCCGACACGCCGCAATGGAAGCTTACGAAGTCGAGTGGGAATTTCCCATTATCGGTCGGCGCACAATGCTCTTGAACGCCCGTGAGGTTTTCAATCAGAGGAATACCGAAAAGCTCGTTCTGCTGGCGATCGAAGACGTCACCGACCGGTGTGCCGCCGAGCGGCGCACGACGGAACTCCTGCAACAAAAGGAGACGCTGCTGCAGGAGATGCAGCATCGCGTCGCCAACAGCCTGCAAATCATCGCGAGTATTCTTCTGCTCAAGGCTCGAACCGTGGAATCGGAGGAGACCCGTTTGCATCTGCGGGACGCCCATGATCGGGTCATGTCCGTGGCGACTGTCCAACAGCAACTGCAGGGCTCGGCCCATGGCGAGGCGATCGAGCTCGGGCCTTATCTAACCCGGCTGTGCGAGAGCCTTGCGGCCTCCATGATCGGCGATAGTCGGTCGATCTCTGTGAAGGTGGAGGCGGACTCCGGCACGGCGGTATCCGGCGACGCAGTGAGCATCGGCCTGATGACGACCGAACTCGTGATCAATGCACTCAAGCACGCATTCCCAGGCGGCGGCAGCGGCGACGGTAAAGTCTTGATCAGGTACCAGGTCGACGAAGCCAGCTGGCGCTTAACGGTGTCCGACAACGGCGCTGGATTGCGGCAGCAGGGCGGCCGCCGCGGACATACCGGTTTGGGCACCACCATCGTCGAGGCACTCGCACAGCAGCTCAAAGCCGAGGTCGAGATAACCAGCCCATCGCCAGGAATGAGCGTCTCGATCGTTCACACCGCGTAACAGCCATGGGACACGCTCTGAAGGGGAGATAAGCTTATGTCGATAGGACTCATTCTCGTTATCATCCTCATTATTTTTCTGCTCGGCGGCTTTAGCGGCCGCTTCGGCGGCTACGGTTACGGTTATGGACACGGCGGTGTCGGGATCATCGGCATTGTCTTGATTATCATCGTCGTTCTCATGCTAATGGGACGGATTTAAATAGAGAAGCCGCCGTTCCGAGCCGCGGTGATCGATCCGCCGCGGGCGCTGATTCTCAACGCCAGGTGTGCCGCTACTCCTGTTTGCCGTCGGCTGACGCGGAGCCTTGCCGCGCCACTCGCCGCGCCGCGACCGCAATGGCGACGGTGACGACGAGAAAACGCGCCAAGTGATGCGCGCCGACGTAAACCGGATCGAGATGCAGCGCCAGCGCCAGCACCATCATGGTGTCCTGAGCGCCGGGCGCAAACGCGATGACGACATTGGCGATCGGAAAGCCGAACAGATGCACCACGATCGCAATGAAGACCGTCGCCACGGCCATGGCGACCGCGAACGAGCCGAGCGCCGCGCCGAGATAGCCGGCCAGCATCCGCAGCGACGTATTGGCGAAGCGCGAGCCGACCAGCGCGCCGAGCGTGACCACCGCGCTTGAGCCGAGCCACCACGGCAGCGCGGCGTCGATCAGCCCGGTGCCGTGCAGCAGGCCGGAGCCCGCCAGCGCGCCGAACAACAGCCCGCCGGGAAAGCGCAAGCGCAGGAAAGCGAGCGCGAAGGCGGTCGACACGGCCACCAGAACGATCATCTCGCCGAGCACGGAAAGCCCGGCCGGCCCGCGCGGCACGGGAAGCGCCGGCACCACCAGCCCGAACAGCGCCAACCCGTTGGGCAAGCCGAGTACGAGCAGCAGCACGCGCACGGTCTGTACGATGGCGATGGCGCGCAGGTCGCCGCCGAGCTCGGTCGAGAGCGCGATCACTTGCGCCATCGCGCCCGGGCTTGAGCCCAGCAATGCCGAAAACGTATCCCAGCGATGCACGATGCACAAATAGGCCATGGTGGCCGCAATCATGGCGAGCGAGGCCAGCATCAATAGCGCGATGCTCGCCGGCCAAGTCGCCACGCCGTGCAGCGTTGCCGGTGTCACCACGGTGCCCAGGAGCGTGCCGACGATGACGTAACAGACGCGCGCGAGTGGCAGCGGCAAGCGGACCGGCCGTCCCAGCAGTGCTGCGGCCGCCACTGCCAAGACCGACCCGGAGACAAGACCCGCGGGCAGGCCTAACAAAGCAAACGCCGCGCCGCCGGCGAGCGCGATGGCGAGCGTCTCAGCCGTTTCGATGAGCGTGCGCGATGGCGGGAATTGAGGCAGCATCGACGCATCATGAATGCCCGCTGCCACAAGCGCCGTCAACGCGACGAGAACACCAACTGGCCCATCGACAGGGTAATGGACAGGCCATCGGAAAAATGGTGACCTTACCTAACAAGAGCGCGGTGGGATCAAAAAGCGCCGGTTATTGAGGGACGAGACGGGTAAGGTCATGCTGCAAGGCTGGGTCGTCGTCGTCATTGCGCTCGCTTATATCGGCCTGTTGTTTTTGGTCGCGAGCTATGGCGACCGCATGCAGATCGCGCGTGGCGCGTCTTCGCGGCTACTGATCTATCCGCTGTCGCTTGCCATCTATTGCACATCGTGGACGTTCTTCGGTTCGGTCGGGCTCGCCTCGCGCTCCGGCTACGATTTCCTCGCCATCTATATCGGCCCATTGGTGATGGTTGGGCTCGCCTTCCCGCTGATTGTCCGCATCGTACGACTGGCCAAGGGCCAGAACATCACCTCGATCGCCGACTTCATCGCTGCGCGCTACGGCAAGAGCCAGGCGGTCGCCGCGACGGTGGCGCTGATCGCCATCATCGGCATGATTCCTTACATCGCGCTGCAGCTCAAAGCGGTCTCGGCCTCGGTCTCCACCATCTTGACCGAAGTATCGCCGGGCGGCGCGGCGCCGCCTCTGCTCGGCGACGTCGCGCTGTTCGTCGCCCTGGCAATGGCGACCTTCGCGGTGCTGTTCGGCACCCGTCACACCGATGCCACCGAGCATCAGGACGGCTTGATGCTGGCGATCGCTGCGGAATCGATCGTCAAGCTGATGGCCTTCCTCGCCGTTGGCATATTCGTGACCTTCGTCATGTTCCACGGCCCGTTGGCGCTGTTTGCACGCGCGCTCGCCGAGCCGCGCACCGCGGCAGTGTTGTCGCACGCCCCGCAGCTCGCTTCGTTCTGCGCCATGACGGTGTTGTCGCTGTTCGCCATCGTCCTGCTGCCGCGGCAATTCCACGTCATGGTGGTTGAGAACCACAGCGAGGCGGAAATCCGCCGCGCCGCCTGGCTATTCCCCGCCTACCTGGTGCTGATCAATCTGTTCGTGCTGCCGATTGCGGTCGCCGGCCTGATGACATTCCCGGCCGGCCGCATCGACGGCGACATGTTCGTGGTGGCACTGCCGCTCGCCGCCCATTCCGAGGCGATCGCGCTCATTGCCTTCATCGGCGGACTGTCGGCCGCCACCGCGATGGTGATCGTAGAAACGGTCGCGCTCGCCATCATGGTGTCAAACGACATCGTCATGCCTCTGGTGCTCAAGCGCCGCGCCCGACTCGCCGGCGAGCCGCACGATGCTGGCGAGCAACTATTGACCACGCGCCGCATCGCCATCTTCGTGATCCTTTTGCTCTCCTACATCTACTATCACTCGGCGGGCGAAGCGCAGCTCGCATCGATCGGGCTCCTCTCTTTCGCCGCAGTGGCGCAGCTGGCGCCGGCGTTTTTCGGCGGCCTGATCTGGCGCCGTGGCACCTCCTTCGGCGCCATCGCCGGCATGAGCGCTGGCATCCTGGTCTGGGGCTACACGCTGCTGCTGCCGAGCATTTCCGACGCCGGCATTGTCGGCGCGCGCATCCTGACCGACGGACCGTGGGGACTCGGCTTCTTGCGGCCGCAGGCTTTGCTCGGGCTCGATCTGCCGCCGCTGGTGCATGGCGTGCTGCTTAGTCTCGCCGTCAACGTTGCCTGCCTGATCGGCTGCTCGCTCGTCCGCCGTCCGACGGCGATCGAGCGGGTGCAGGCGGATTTGTTCGTGCCGTCGTCGCTGCGACCGATCGC
Source organism: uncultured Alphaproteobacteria bacterium (assembly GCA_963784325.1). Taxonomy (GTDB): domain Bacteria; phylum Pseudomonadota; class Alphaproteobacteria; order Rhizobiales; family Xanthobacteraceae; genus BOG-931. The sequence goes on from CAWARC010000007.1 coordinate 72,253, forward strand.
GCCGAGCTTTCGTCTGCGCCGTGCTTCCGCGACGGTCGAGGAGTTGATCGCCACGGTGGCGCGCTATCTCGGCGAAGAGCGTACGCGCGAATCCTTTGCCAGCTTTGCGGCGACCCGGCGCATCGATCTTACGCCGACGGCCGAGACCGACTTCGAGCTCCTGCAATACGCCGAATATCTGCTCGCCTCGGCGATCGGCGCGGCGTCGTCCCGGCTCGTGCTGTCGCTCGTTTTGCGCAAACGCACGGTCTCGACCAGGGCGGCGCTGAAGCTTCTCGACGACGCCAATGCCGCGATTCACTACAACCGCGAGGTTCTGCAGACGGCGCTCGATCACGTGCGGCAGGGCATCGCCGTGTTCGACAAGGAGCTGGCGCTGGTCTGCTGGAACCGGCAGTTCGGCGACATTTTCGATCTGCCGCATGAATTGACCCGCGTCGGCATAGCACTCGAGAATATCCTGCGCCACATCGCCGAGCATGGCGAGCGCAACGCAAGGAGCGCCGACGAGTTTATCGCCGAGCGCATCGTCAAATATACTTGCGAAGCCGAGCCGTTCCTCGAACGCTTCGCCGACCGCGGCCTGGTGATCGAAGTGCGTTCGAACCGAATGCCGGACGGCGGCCTGGTTACGACCTTCACCGACATCACCCCGTCCGTGAAGGCGGCCGAAGCACTGGAGCGCGCCAATGCGACGCTCGAGCGCCGCGTGCGCGAGCGCACCGGCGAGCTCACCCGGCTCAATGCCGAGCTCGAGCGCGCGAAAGCGGAAGCCGATGACGCCAACGTGTCGAAGACGCGGTTCGTCGCGGCGGCGAGCCATGACATCCTGCAGCCACTCAACGCCGCGCGGCTTTACGTCACCAGCCTGATCGAGCGCCGGCACGACAGTGACGATAGCGATTTGGTCGCGAACATCGACGCCTCGCTGGAAGCGGTCGAAGAAATCTTCGCTGCCCTGTTGGATATCTCCCGGCTCGACACCGGCGCGATGAAGCCAGAATTCGCCGATTTCCGCCTCGACGAATTGCTGCACCGGCTCGAGGTCGAATTCGCGCCACTGGCGCGCGAAAAAGGCCTCGACCTTCAATTCATGCCGTCTTCGCAGACCATCCGTTCGGACCGCCGCCTGCTGCGGCGGCTCTTGCAGAACCTGATCTCCAACGCGATCAAATACACGCCGCGGGGGCGCGTTCTGGTGGGCTGCCGGCGGCGCGGCGGGCGGCTACGCGTCGAAGTTTACGACACCGGCATCGGCATTCCGCACGCCAAACGCCGCGCCGTGTTCAAGGAGTTCCACCGCCTGGATCAGGGGGCGCGGGTTGCGCGCGGGGTTGGCCTCGGGCTGTCGATCGTCGAGCGCATCGCGCGGGTGCTCGACTGCGAGGTGGCGCTCAAATCCAATATCGGCCGCGGCTCGCGCTTCTCGATCGAGGTGCCGCGCGGCATCGACCATGTCGCTGCGCCGAAACTGCGCGCCCCCGTCCGGTTCGATATCGGGCGGCTCGACGGCACCGTGGTGCTCTGCATCGACAACGACCGCGCCATCCTCGACGGCATGGAGATGCTGCTCGGAGGTTGGGGCTGCCGCATACTTGTGGCGGCCGATCTGATGGAGGCGCTGGCGGCGATGGAAGCAGCCGAGCTCCAACCCGACGGATTTCTGGTCGACTATCATCTCGACGGCGGCAATGGCGTCGCGGCGATTGCGGAATTGCGCCGTCGCCTCGGCCGCCATGTTCCGGCGATTGTGATTACCGCCGACCGCTCGCTGCATGTGCGCGAACAAGTTCGCGCCGAGGGCGCGCATCTGCTCAACAAGCCGATCAAGCCGGCATCGTTGCGCGCGCTGATCACGCAGTGGCTGGTGCAGCGCGTTGCGGCGGAATAGAGCGGCCTATTCCACAGGTCCTTCAGACTCGAGACGTATAGGAAATATGAAACTCTAAGCCTTGATTTGCTGCTGGTCGTGCAAAACGACATTCAACAATGAACTGTGGATTTCGATGCCGCCTTCGATGCCGCCGTTGTAGGCAATGAAGCCGAGTTTCCTGAATTTGTTCATGAAGAAACTGACGCGCGACCGCGTCGTTCCAATCATCTCCGCCAGGGTCTCTTGGCTGATTTTCGCAATTATCGGCTCGGGTGTCTCTTCCTTGCCGAAGTTCGCCAGCAGCAGCAGCAGCCGGGCGAGCCTCTTCTCGCTCGAATTGAACAGCTGATCGACCAAGTCCGCTTCGACCCGGATGCTCCGGCCCAGAAGATGCGCAATGAACAATTCGGAAAATGCCGGTTCCCGATGGATCACTTGGATAATCGCCGATTTTTCCAATCGGGCGATGATCGAGTCCGTCATGGCCGTAACTGTCGCGATACGCTGCGCTTGCCCGGCAAGACAGCCTTCGCCGAAAAACTCGTCCGCGCCAAGCATGGCGATGACGGCTTCCCTGCCTTGCTCGGAAACGACGGTGAGCTTCGCTTTGCCCTTCTGGATGTAGAACACCGCGTCGCCAGGATCGCCTTGTGAAAAAATGATCTCCCCCTTGCGGTACTTGCCGATGGTGCGGCCATCGCCGATGCGGGCGAGAAACGATTTTGGATCGAATGAGGCTCGGCGTTTGGTCGCCATCATAGGACCTTGCACGCCGAGCGTAGCCCTTTTGCGGCGGCAAGGATGCGGCCGCTCAGCTGCGTCGCCCCATGATTGGTCCCGAGCGGCAACGGTTGCCGCAAATTGCAGTGATTGTCGCGACCTATCAAGAGAACAGCACGGTAAAGCGCGCGCCCTGGTTCTTGTCACCTCGGCTAATCCGCAATTCGCCGCCGATTTGTTTGACCAGAGACCGAATAATCTTCATTCCCAATCCTTTGCCGCCGGCTGGATCAAATCCTTCTGGCAATCCTGGCCCATCGTTGGCGACCGAGAGTGCGTAGCCCGTCTCAGGATTGGTTTCCAGGTTGACCGTGATCCGACCCGTGCCGTATTTGGCTGCATTGGTAATCAGCTCGTTGGCGACGAAGCCGAGCGGAATGGCGGTGATCGCCGGCAACGTGATTTCAGTCCCCTCGACTTCGATGACCCGCTGCGGACGCTCCGAGGACAACATTGCGGAGAAATCGCGAGCAAGATCCTCGAGGTAGTGTTTGAGCGCAAAGGTTTCCACGCCGTCGAAGGAGTGGAGACGCCGGTGAATGCGCCCGATCGTGGCAATGCGATCGGCCGCAGCGGCCAGTTGCAAAGCAACCTCGGCATTCTCAGACGCGCGGCTTTGCAGCGAAAGGAGGCTGATAATCATTTGCAGGCTGTTCAGCAGCCGATGATCGGATTCCTGGCTGAAGACCGCCTGTCGTTGAAGCAACTCCTCTTTTTGAGAAAGTAGAGCTTCCTCCCGAGCGAGCGTTTGTCGTAGTCCAACTTCCGTGGCCCTCCGTCTTATCAGCTCGCGTTCGTAGCTGTCGGCCGAGCGCCGTTCCGGATTTTCAAAAATAACGTTCTGCGGCGAATTCGCGCTGGATGGCGAAGATTCAATGGTCATTTGTCGTCCTTTCTCGCATCCTGGCTTGGCCTGGATACGCGGACCGAAGTAAATTTGTGGCGGCCACTGCCTCTTCACATTGATGCAAATCAAGCATGTCCGATATCGGACATTTGATTTTTAGCACCTTCGTTTCGCGCGGTGCCGCTAGATTTCGTTATTTCCGTCATAAAACGGACACAGCGCAAACCGCCGAACCAAGCGCAAAGGCGACGAATCTCGCGCTTTAGCCAATATTTTTTTACCGCCGTCGCCATAAACGAAGACAAGCCACGCTTGTCGCGATTATGGCCGGCGAATTAGCGAAGAGATGCGAACGCATGCCTTATTGCAGCGTCCCCCCATGCAGCGCTTCCATAGTTAGTACCCTGCTCTTGTTGCCCGGCCGAGTCGAGTAAAATGTTCGCTACCGGACATTATGATTGCCGCGCCACTTTAAAAGGCGCAGCATCATTCTTTGCCAGCCCCTTTGGAGGCTGCAATGGATGCAATGGACAAATTCGTCAGCCGGGAAAATATTGAGCGATATCGTAGGCTTTCAACCGAAACGGAAGACGCTGCCGAGCGATTGCGGATTTTGAAATTGCTGGCCGAAGAAGAGGCCAAGTTCAAGTTGGAAATGAGCCGCAGCCGCGATGGTCCTGCGGGAGGTTCACGCATCGACGCGGCAACCGAGAATCGGCCCGAGCATGACGGAGAGAGGCAGCAAGATGGTGGCTAGCCGCAAGGCTGCGGACCCGCCTGCCAACCGGCTGCTTAGCTTGCTCTCACCACCGGATTACGCGCGGCTTCGCCCGAAGCTGCGCCGTATTTCGCTGGAGTACCGGCAGTCGCTCTATCGTGCCAACAAGACCATCGACTTTGTCTATTTCATCGAAACAGGCGTCGGCTCCCTGGTCAACACCATGGCGAACGGTCAGGCCGCCGAAGTCGGGACGATCGGCAACGAGGGCCTGGTGGGCCTGCCGATCGTGTTCGGCGACGACCGGGCGCCGACCAGCGTTTACGTTCAGGTTCCCGGCGCCGGTCTGCGCATGAAGGCCGCACTGTTCAGGAAGGAGCTGGCGCGAAGCGCCTCGATGCGAACCGTCATGCTTCACTATGCGCACGCCTTCTTCAATCAGGTCGCGCAGTCCGCCGCCTGCAATCACTTTCATTCCATCGATCAGCGATGTTGCCGCTGGCTGCTGATGACGCACGACCGCATGCACTCGGACGAGTTTCTGCTCACGCAGGAGTTCCTGGCCATGATGCTCGGCGTGCAGCGGACCGGCGTCACGGCCGCGGCCGGCACCCTGCAACGGGCCGGTCTCATCCGCTACAAATACGGCAACGTCACCATCATCGATCGCCGCGCCCTGCTGCGCCGCTCCTGCGAGTGCTACGGCGTTTCCAAGAAGGAATTCGATCGCCTGCTCGGAAGCCGAGCAACACCGGCCGTCCATTCTTGAGCGTGACTGTCGAAGTGAACGAATGTCCGGTGTCGGACATACTTGATCCACATCAATGCAACGTGGGTTTATCCGCCCCAATTAGGAGGCATCGAATTCAGCTTCCATAAGTCCAGAGCGATTGGGGAACGTCATGTCGAGATTCAAGCTTGGGCTTGTCATCTTTATTCTTGCCACTGCGCTGTCAACCGCGACCTATGCAGCTAATAAAGGTGCCGGCGGTGGTGGCCACGGCGGCGGTGGTGGCGGGCATGGTGGCGGCGGTGGACATGCCGGTGGCGGCGGACATGCCGTCGGTGGTGGCGGCCACGCGCGCGCTGCCGGCGGCGGCGCGCGTCACGTCAGCACCCGATCGGCTGTATCCCATTCGTCTGCTGCGTCAAGGTCGCGCACCACAAGCTCGCGGACCAATCGATCTACCACCGTGCACACTCCGGCGAATAACGCCGTCGGCCGAACGACGCCGCTCAATGCAACTGGAAACGCCACGCGCAATGCAAACGTGAATCCAAACCTCAGATCTAACGCCGTGCGCACCACGTTGAAGGGCTCGTCGGTCGCCGCCGCATTGCGCAGGACGAGTACATTGCGCGATCCGAGGAGCCGTTCCCACATCACCGCGAGCGCGGCGACGGCGGGATGGCACGGCGGACGCGACGGCGGCAACGGTTGGTGGCGCCACGGTAATGGTGGCTATGGATGGGTCGGCCCGCTGTACTGGCCGTTCGCCTACTACGACATGTACGACTACGCGATGTGGGGCTACGGCTACGACGATTCGTTCTGGGATTACGGCTATGGCGACATTTACGCCGGTATATTCGCACCCTACGGCTATGACGATCTTACCGGCTACATGCCGCAATACGCCGGCTCCAACCCGAGCGAAACCGCGCCCGCCGCCGGCGCGTCGGCCGCGCCGCCCGATGAGCTGACGCAAATGTGCGGTGCCGACAGCCGCGACATCGCCGGCCTGCCAATCGATCAGATTCAGCAAGCCATCCAGCCAACTGCCGACCAAAGCGCAGCCCTTGACGATCTTGCCAACGCCTCGCTCAAAGCGGCACAGGCTCTCAAGGCCGCATGTCCCGCCGATATCGCGTTGACCGCGCCGAGCCGGCTCGCGGCCATGCAGCAGCGCATCGAGGCGATGATCGCTGCGGTGCAGACGGTGCAGCCGCCGCTGGAGAAATTCTACGGTCTCCTGAACGACGAGCAGAAAGCGCGCCTGAACGCACTCGGCAACGATCAGCGGCAGAGCAAGGCTTCAGACGACACCACCGGCTCGCTCGCCCAAAGCTGCAGTGCCGGATCACCCGGCGTGATGGAATGGCCGACCGCCCAGATCGACCAAACGGTGCGCCCGACCGATGCGCAACGCGCAAGCCTGGTCGCGCTGCAGAACGCGACCGGCCAGGCGGCGGATTTGATCAAAACCTCGTGCCTGAGCAGCGATCCGGTCACGCCGCCGGCGCGGCTCGCCGCGGTCGGCAAACGACTCGAGACCATGCTTCAAGCCGTCAAGATGGTGAGTACGGCGCTCAACGATTTTTATGGCACGCTGTCCGACGAGCAGAAGGCGAGGTTCGAAGCGATCGGTCCGCAACGTACGAGCCAGACCGAGTCGCTGGAGGTCGCACCCACCGAAGCTCCCCGGCGCCACTACCGGCACCGCCTTCCCAACCCCGAGCAAATCATTCGGCGCTTGCTGGGGCCGTTGTAGAGCGTCCAGGGCCTCGGAGATTTGGTGCGCCGCGACGAAGTTGCGCCGAAAGTGAGCAAAATTGCTCAGATGCGGAACGAACCGAACGCCACCACATGCGGTAGGGGCAAGCTCGATGAATAGGGAGCCAAGACAATGAATCCGATTACCTTATTTCTGACCGTCGCCTGCATCGCCATAGGCGTGGCATTGGGTGCGATGGGCTACCTTTATGCCGGCATCGCCGTCGTGGTCGTTGCGGTCGTCATCGCTTCCGCGCTGAAGATGGCCAACACTTGGGAAAAATTCGTGATCCTGCGCGCCGGAAAATTGCGCGGCGTCAAGGGGCCGGGGCTCTTCCTCATCATTCCGGTCATCGACCATGTCATAGCGATCATCGACGAGCGCATTCAAACCACCGCCTTTAGCGCCGAGGCGGCGCTGACCAAAGACACCGTCCCGGTGAACGTGGACGCGATCATTTTCTGGTTCGTCCATGATGCGCAAAAGGCGGCTTTGAACATCACCAACTACCGCGAGGCCATCGATCGCGTCGCCCAGACGTCGCTTCGCGAAATGATCGGGTCGTCGATGCTGGCGGCGCTGTTATCGGAACGCACGGCCGCCGACGAGCTCCTGCGCGTCGAAATCGCCCGCAAGACCGCCGACTGGGGCATTTCGGTGAAATCCGTCGAGATCCGCGACGTCGCCATTCCGGTCGCCTTGCAGGACGCCATGTCCCGGCAAGCCCAGGCGGAACGCGAAAAGCAGGCGCGCGTCATTCTCGGATCGGCCGAAGCCGCGATCGCCGGCCAGTTCGTCGAGGCGGCCATGACCTACGCCAATCATCCGTGGGCTTTGCAGCTGCGCGCCATGAACATCATCTATGAGACGACCAAAGAGCGCGGCGCCACCATCCTGATGCCGACATCGATGGTCGATAGCATGAATCCCGCGGTTGCGCTGGCGCTGGCCGGGCAGCAACCCCCGGCGCAAACGGCGTCGGGGCCGTGGTCCGCATCGCAGAACACGAACGGACCAGCGGCATTGCCGCTGGATAAACGCCCGCAATAATCCGCAGCAAACGGCATCCCACGAAGGATGAGAGCATGTTGGATAAAACAACTCCCGCAAATCCGTCGCTGCTGAGCGTCCCGGCATTCTGGCCGATGGCGATGGCGACGGCGATGTTCGAACAGGGAACCGAGCTTTACGCGAAAAATCTAAAATTCGTCGACGAAGAGATCAAGATTCATGACGAGCTGAGACCCGTCCTCGCAACGCCGAACCAGGTCCGGCTCGATCTGCGGACGATGGTGCTGCGCGATTATGGAAAACCGGGCGACGGAATCCCGACGTTGATCGATGCGCCTCACGCCGGCCACACCGCCATGATCGCCGACTACCATAAAGGCCAGAGCCTTGTGGAAACTCTGCTGGCCAATGGCATTGGCCATGTTGCCTTGACCGACTGGAAATCAGCGACCGCAGACATGAAAGACTTGGAGATCGACAACTACCTTGCCGAGATCGTTGTCGCCATCGACGATCTCGGCGGCCGAGTGAATCTCGTCGGACTTTGTCAGGGTGGCTGGGTATCGGCCATGGTCGCGGCGCGTTTTCCCGACAAGGTGAATGCGCTCGTGCTCGCCGGCTCGCCTATCGATACCGACGCCGGCAACGGGCCGATCAAACGCATGGCCCACAAATCCCCTGTCTCGTTCTATCAAGAGCTGGTCGAGCTTGGCGGCGGCTTGATGCTGGGTAAGTACATGCTGGCAGGCTGGAAAAATATGCATCCGCAGCAGCATTACGTCCAAGACCAGATCGATCTTTACGAACACATCGACGATCCGGCCTATCTCGCCAAGGAAGAGACGTTCAACAGCTGGTATGAGAACCCGATCGATCTGCCGGGACGCTGGTATCTCCAGGTCATCACTCAACTGTTCAAGGAGAATCGGCTCGCCAAGGGCGAATTTGTCGGTCTCGGCCGCAAGCTCAATCTGCGTAACATCACCTGTCCCGCCTACCTCCTCGCGGGCGCCGCCGACGATATCACGACGCCCGAACAGGTTCTCGACGCTGCGAAATATCTCGGCACGCCAAAGAACCGCATCGTTTCGGAAACCGTGCCCGGGGGCCATATCGGGTTGTTCATGGGAGCGCGCACGCTCAAAGAGCATTGGCCGGCGATTGCTCGCTGGATCGCTGCGCAATAATCCGTGCATCATAGCGGCCGGTCGCCCGGTCGGGCCGCACGTGTTGGCCGTACTGACATGCAGACCATCGTGAACAAGACGTTCAAAGAGATCGCTGTCGGAGACTCCGCGTTCAGTTCAGCGCACGTTACAGGCTGGTGACGTGCGGGCCTGGGCCGCCGCCTTCGGCGAAGTGAATATGCTTACCGGCCCCAGCGCGAGCCAGGAGGCTGCGGGTATCGTCACGGCCATCCTGACGGCGCTTGTTGGTTCAGACCTCCCAGGCGCGGGGACGTCGATCCGAAAAACCTCGGTGCAGATCAGCGGTGCGCTCCCTATCGGCGCGGCGATCACGGCCCGACTGGTCGTCCGGGAAAAGCGGCCGGATCAGGGGTTCGTCGTGCTGGACGGCCAGTGCTCGGACCCGGCGGGCCAAGTTTTCGCTACCGCGATCCTGGAAGTTCTGGCACCGACGACACGGCAGCAATATCAGGTGGCGGAACATCGACTCGACGGACTTATCGAACGCTGTCGAAACCTAAAGCCGATGCTGACCGGCGTGGTGCACCCATGCAGCGCCGACGCGCTGGCCGGTGCGGTGGAGGCCGCCGCGGCTGGGCTGATCCTACCCGTGCTGTTCGGTCCTGAGGCCGAGATCCGGCGGATCGCGGATCAGGCGCATCTGGATATCGGCAACTGCCGGGTCGTGGCTACCGACGGCGCCGAGGACTCGGCGCTGAAGGCCGCTACCGCCGCCGGTACCGGAGAGATTGCGGCGCTGATGAAGGGCAGCCTGCATACCGACGTGCTGTTGCACGCGGTCATGCAGAAGGAAGCGAAACTGCGCACCGGCCGGTTAATCAGCCATTGCATAATGGTGTCGGTGCCGACCTATGCGCGCCGGTTCATCATCAGTGATGTCGCGCTCAATATCGCGCCCGACACCGACCAGAAGCGCGATATTTGCCAAAACGCAATCGGTTTCGCCCGCGCGCTCGGTATCGAGTTGCCGAAGGTCGCCGTGCTGGCTGCGGTCGAGATGGTGCAGACCAAAATGCCGGCCACGCTCGACGGCGCAATTCTGGCCAAGATGGCCGATCGTGGGCAGATCGTCGGCGGCATCGTCGACGGGCCGCTCGATCTCGATGCCGCCGTGGACGCCGAAGCGGCACGGATCAAGCATATCGTCTCGCCGATCGCCGGCCTTGCCGATGTATTGATCGTGCCGAACATCGAAGCCGGCAATATGGTCTACAAAAATCTCGCCTTCATGGCCGATGCGCAGATCGCAGGCCTCGTGGTCGGTGCGCGGGTGCCGGTGATCCTGACCAGTCGCGCCGATACCGCCGCGGCGCGCCGCTTCTCGGCTGCGGCCGCCGTGCTCTACGCCGATGCGCTGACACGCGATCCCGCCATCCTGCTGCCTGAAATCGCGGAGTAATCGGCCATGGGTGCGGCCAGCCTCGGCGAGGCGTTAGTGGTGGTCAATGCGGGCTCCACCAGCCTGAAGTTCGCCGCCTATGCGGTGGACGCGTCCCGGTCGCTGCCGCTGCTCTGCCGCGGCCAGATCGACAGCATGGAAAGCGATCCGCATTTTGTCGTCAAGAACGCGGACGGCAAACAAATAGGCGCGCATGGATGGGGAAAAGGCCGGGCGATCGACCATAAAACAGCGCTGCACTTCGTCATCACGTGGCTGGAAGCCGATCTTGGCGACAACAAGGTGATCGCCGCCGGCCACCGTATCGTGCTCGGCGGCTCCCGCTTCGAGGCGCCGGTGCGGATCAACAGTCACGTGCTGGACTATCTCGACTCGCTTGTGGTCATGGAGCCGTCGCACCAGCCCTACAACGTGCTCGGAGCCCGCGCGCTCGCCGCGGCGTTCCCCGGCCTGCCGCAGGTGGCGTGTTTCGACAGCTCGTTCCACCGGACGATGCCGGAGGTCGCGCAGATCTACGCGCTGCCGAAGGATGTGCGCGATGCCGGGGTGCGGCACTGGGGCTATCACGGCATATCCTACGACTACATCAGCCGGCAGGTGCCGAAGTTCGCGCCGCAGGCGCGGCGCGTCATCGTCGCGCATCTCGGCGGCGGCGCAAGCATGTGCGCCATGCTGGACGGGCGTAGCGTCGACACCACGATGGGTTTCGGCGCCCTGTCCGGGCTGCCCATGGCAACCCGTTCGGGCGACGTGTCGCTGGGTGCGCTGTTCTATCTGCTGCGCCGTAAGCTATTCGACGACGCATCGCTGGAGACGATGCTATACGAGCGCTCCGGCCTGTTCGGCCTGTCTGGCATCAGCGACGACATGCGGGTGTTGCAGGAAAGCGCGGACCCGCGCGCGGTCGCAGCGATAGAGTATTTCGTATACGCGATGAGCAAATATGCCGGCGCCTACGCGGCCGTGCTCGGCGGGCTGGACGCTTTCGTGTTCACTGCCGGCATCGGCGAGCACTCCGCCCCGGTCCGCGCGGCGCTGTGCGCCAAGCTTTCGTGGCTCGGCGTGAAGCTCGACGAGCATGCGAACGAGTCCGGCGGCCCGGGCATTTCTCCGCCAGATAGCGGCGTATCGGTCTGGGTCATCCCCACCAACGAGGAACTGATGATCGCGCAGTACACGCTGGCGCTTGTTCGCCCGCCGCCGCGCTGAAAGAAGGAACACTGGCCATGAAACCCAATAGCGACCAGTCGACGGCTCCCAGCACCAAACCGGGATCGAAGCCGGCGCCGAAGGACGATCTGAAATCGCTGCCTTTGGCGGAAGTGGAGAAAAAATTGGCGTCGTCGCCGGACGGCCTTACTCAGGCCGAGGCGCAGAAGCGTCTGATCCAATATGGCCCCAACGAGATCGAAGAAAGGAAGACCAATGAGCTCCTGAAATTCCTCGGCTATTTTTGGGGTCCCATCCCGTGGATGATCGAAGCCGCCGTGATCCTGTCGGCGGTGGCCCGGCATTGGCCGGACTTTGGCATTATCCTCGTTCTGCTCTTCGCCAATGCCGTGGTCGGATTTTGGGAGGAACACCAGGCGGGCAACGCCATAGCCGCCCTAAAGGCCACGCTGGCGATCAAGGCCAGGGTGAAACGCGACGGCAAGTGGGTCACGCCTGCCGCGCGCGAGTTGGTGCCCGGCGACGTTATCCGCGTTCGTATGGGCGACATCGTGCCGGCGGATGCGCGTTTGTTGGAAGGCGACCCGATCGAGGTCGATCAGTCCGCGCTGACGGGAGAGTCGCTCCCCGCCACCCGCAAATCGGGCGAGGCGATATTTTCCGGCTCGATCGTCCGTCAGGGCGAAATCGGCGCGCTGGTCTATGCCACGGGTGCCAACACCTACTTCGGCAAAACGGCGGAGCTTGTGCAAGGGGCGCAAACCGTCAGCCACTTTCAACGCGCGGTGCTCAAGATCGGCAATTACCTGATTATCCTCGCGGTGGTTCTGGTGGCGACGATCATTGCCTTTGCGATTCTCCGCGGCGATCCGATCCTCACTACGTTGCAGTTTGCTTTGGTGTTGACCGTAGCCGCTATTCCAGTGGCGATGCCCACCGTGCTGTCGGTGACGATGGCCGTCGGCGCCCGCTTGCTCGCAAAGAAAAAGGCGATTGTGACCCGGCTGGAGGCGATCGAGGAATTGGCGGGCGTGGACGTGTTGTGCGCCGACAAGACCGGCACCCTGACCCAAAACAAGCTGACATTGGGCGAGCCGTTCAGCGTGAACAAGATTCCCGCCGAACGAGTGATCTTCAATGCTGTGCTGGCGTCGCGCGCGGACAACAACGACACTATCGATTTCGCCTGCCTGGGAGGCCTTAAAAACGATCAAGCCTTGCATGGCTACAAGGTCACTCATTTCCAGCCGTTCGACCCGGTGCATAAACGCACCGAGGCTACCGTCACGGACGCCGACGGAAAGACGTTCAAGGTGACGAAGGGTGCGCCGCAGGTGATCTTGGCATTATCGGCCAACGCAGGAGAAGTGAAGCCCGTCGTCGACAAAGCGGTCGACGAATTTGCCGCGCGCGGCTTTCGATCATTGGGTGTGGCGCGGGCTGACGGAGACGGTAAATGGCAGTTTCTTGGTGTGCTGCCGCTGTTCGATCCGCCACGGGAGGACGCCAAGGCAACCATCGCGACCGCGCAACATATGGGCGTGAAGGTCAAGATGGTGACCGGCGATGCGCTGGCCATCGCCCGGGAAACGGCCAAGACATTGGGGATGGGAATAAATATTCTAGACGCCAGCAGCCTGGGCGACGAAAAAGAACAAACAACGATGGCGGTAGCGAGGGCTATCGAGAAGGCCGATGGCTTCGCTCAGGTTTTCCCCGAACACAAATTCCATATCGTCGCCGACTTGCAAATGTGCGGCCACATTGTCGGCATGACCGGCGACGGAGTGAATGACGCCCCCGCGCTGAAGAAGGCCGACTGCGGCATCGCCGTCTCAGGCGCCACGGACGCGGCGCGCGCGGCGGCGGCCATCGTGCTGATGACTCCCGGCCTGTCGGTGATCATCGACGCCATCAAGGAGAGCCGCCGCATTTTCCAGCGCATGAACAGCTACGCGATCTACCGCATCGCTGAGACGCTGCGCGTGCTGCTGTTCATGACTCTGGCGATCCTGGTCTTTAATTTCTATCCGTTGACAGCGGTAATGATTGTGATGCTGGCGTTGCTCAACGATGGCGCCATTCTGTCCATCGCGTACGACAATGTTCATTACAAGGACGCGCCGGAGGCCTGGAACATGCGCCTGGTGCTGGGGATCGCCACGGTCCTGGGCGTCATTGGCGTCGTGGCCGCGTTTGGCCTGTTTTATCTTGGCGAGCGTGTCTTCCATCTCGACCGCGCGCATATCCAGACGCTGATGTACCTAAAGCTGTCCGTGGCCGGTCATCTGACGATTTTCCTGACGCGCACCCGCGGCCCGTTCTGGTCGATACGCCCGGCGCGGATTTTATGGATTGCGGTGCTCGGCACGCAGACGGTGGCAACCCTGATTGCGGTGTATGGCGTGTTCATGACGCCGCTCGGCTGGGGTTGGGCACTGTTCGTGTGGGGCTATGCCGTGACCTGGTTCCTGGTGAACGACTGCGTGAAACTGCTCGCCTATCGGATTTTCGATGCGGCCAAAGGCGGGTCCACCAACAATGGCGCACACAGCATGCGGCCGGCACCGTCGAGAGCATGAAAATGAAAATAAATTCAAAGGACTTTCGCATTCAGGAAGGGCATGAGGTCGATCTTAAAAAGTGGCCGACCAAGGTCGATCCCGTTTACAAGTCAAAGGAGCAGTACAAAAAGCTTCTGGACGAACACGTCGCGCATCTGAGCTCGCAACAGCAGCTGCTCTACGCGTCCAGTCGCTATGCCGTCCTGCTGATCTTTCAGGCGATGGATGCGGCCGGAAAAGACGGCGTCATCAGCCATGTCATGTCCGGCGTCAATCCTCAGGGCTGCCAGGTGTTTAGCTTCAAACATCCCAGCGCTGTCGAATTGGAACACGACTTTCTATGGCGCACCACGCGCGATCTGCCGGAACGCGGGCGGATCGGCATCTTCAACCGATCTTATTACGAGGAGGTTTTGATCGCCCGCGTGCACCCGGAGATTCTACGAAGCGAAGCGATCCCGGACACCCCGCATCACGACAAGAAAGTCTGGCACGACCGGTATCGTTCAATTGTGGATTTGGAGAAGCACCTCCACTGCAACGGCACCCGCATCATCAAGTTCTTCCTTCACCTCTCCAAGGAAGAGCAGCGCAAGCGCTTCCTGGCGCGTATCGATGAGCCGGAAAAGAACTGGAAATTCAGCGCCGCGGACATTGCCGAAAGAAAATTCTGGAAGCAATACATGAAGGCCTATGAGCAATGCCTCAGCGCGACAAGCACCCGGGAGGCGCCTTGGTATGCCGTTCCCGCCGACGACAAGGAGAACGCCAGGCTGATTGTATCGCGGATCGTGCTCGATACGCTCGAGGGACTCGAAATGTCGTACCCCAAGACCAGCGCAAAGCGCCGCCGCGAATTGCAGTCGATCCGCAAGCAGCTCGCGAAATGAGATTTTGCGGGTATCGGCCCTAAAGCGCCGTCAGCACGGCGAACCGACTTGTCGGCACAAGGGCTATTTTTTATTGCGCTTTTTGCCGAAGGCGGCGATCACTTCTTTCTTTTTAATCCGCGCCTTGGGATTGCCGCGCTCACCAAGGTTTTGCTCCTCGGTGCCGTCGCCCATCATGCCGGGATGAGCAATCTTAGCTCGCTTCTTGGTCTTCTTGGTCATGCCGAATACTCCGCGCGAGATGTTCGAGGTGTTGCCGTCATGGGAGCTGGCGCAGCGCCGCAATATCTTAACTACTCCGCCGCCAGCGCGCGATCTTTCAACGGCAGGCCGAGCCGCTGCCAGACGTCGACCAGCGCTTCGGCCAGCGCGTCGATCAGGCCGTCGTCGTGATACGGGCTCGGCGTGATGCGCAACCGCTCGGTGCCCTTGGGCACCGTCGGATAATTGATCGGCTGGATGTAGATGCCGTGCTCGGCGAGCAGGAGATCGCTCGCCGCCTTGCAGGCTTCCGGATCGCCGACAGTGACCGGCACGATGTGCGTCGGGCTGGTCATGACCGGCAGCGCCGCGGCGGCAAGCACCGCCTTGGTGCGCGCGGCGCGGTCCTGGTGCCGCTCGCGCTCCCATTGCGAGGTTTTCAGATGGCGGATCGCCGCGGTCGCCGCCGCACAGATCGACGGCGGCAGTGCGGTGGTGAAGATGAAGCCCGGTGCATAGGAGCGCACCGCGTCGATCAACGCCGTCGAGCCGGCGATATAGCCGCCGAGACAGCCGAACGCCTTGGCGAGCGTGCCTTCGATCACGTCGAGGCGGCCGGCGGCTCCGTCGCGCTCGCTGATGCCGCCGCCGCGCGGCCCGTACATGCCGACCGCATGCACTTCGTCGATATAAGTCATGGCGCCGTAGCGCGCGGCGAGGTCGCAGATGGCGTTGACCGGCGCCACGTCGCCATCCATCGAATAGAGGCTCTCGAACACGATGAGCTTCGGCCGTTCCGGATCGGCGCCCGCCAACAGTTCCTCGAGATGCGCCATGTCGTTGTGGCGGAAGATCTGCTTCTCGCAATGCGCCTGGCGGACGCCTTCGATCATCGAATTGTGGTTCCACGCATCCGACAGGATCAGGCAATTGGGCATCAGCCGCGCCAGCGTCGAGATGCCGGTTTCGTTGGAGACGTAGCCGGAAGTGAAGACCAGCGCCGCTTCCTTGCGGTGCAGATCGGCGAGCTCGCGCTCAAGCTCGACCAGCGGATGATTGTTGCCGGCGATGTTGCGGGTGCCACCGGCGCCGGTTCCCATCCGCGTCGCGGTCTCGACCATGGCGCCGATCACTTTGGGGTGCTGGCCCATGCCGAGATAGTCGTTGGAGCACCAGATCACGACGTTCTTCGGCCCGTCGGGAGAGTGCCACACCGCATGCGGGAACCGCCCGGCGATGCGTTCGAGGTCCGCAAAGACGCGATAGCGTCGCTCGCCATGCAGCCGGTCGAGCGCACCGACGAAATAGCCGCGATAATCGATAGTCGGGCGATTGTTGGGGTAGTTCATCGGCAAGCGTCCCCGGCGATTGCCGGCATTCCCCAATATTGGAACTCGGTCACCCTAGTTCTAGAAGCGTTCCAGGGTGTTTGTCGAGGTCCTATAGACGCGGTTCGTTGCCGCGTTATTGATCCCAGTCAAATTTATGAAAAGTGTCAGGCAGCCGCGGGCTTGAGCCACGGACTCCACGGCTCCGGGGGCACCAGACCCTCGGTGACCGAGACCGGAAGGATACGGCTGTCGTCGGTTATGCGGCCGATCATGACCGGCTTGAACAGATGATGGGTCTTGGCGTCCATCTGCACCGCGAAGCCCGACGGGGCGGTGATGCGCCGGCCCCCGAGCGCGTCGCGCACCTGGTCGACGTCGGTAGTGCCGGCGGCTTCGACTGCGGCGGCCCACAGCTGGAATCCGATCCAGGTCGCTTCCATGGGATCGTTGGTCACCGCATCCGGTTTGCCGGTGAAGCGGCGCCACTCGGCGATGAAGGCGCGGTTTTCCGGCGTGTCGAAGGCGTGCAGATAATTCCACGCCACGAAATGCCCCGAGACGTTCGAATGCTTGAGCGCCGCGAGCTCGGCCTCGTTGATCGACAGCGACATCACCGGAATCTCGCCCGCGGAAATTTCCTGGTTCGCCAGCTCGCGAAAGAAATGCACATTGGCGTCGCCGGAAACCGTCGCCACGATGGCGGTGCGGCCGCCGCGGGCAAAGCGGCGGATTTCCTCGACCACCGTGCGCCAGTCGGACTGGCCGAGCGCGGTATAGCGCTCGCGGTAAGCGGCAACGCCTTTGCTCGCGAGATAGCCCTTGAGCACGGCATTGGTGGTGCGCGGATAGATGTAATCGGTGCCGACCAGAAAGAAGCGGTTGATGCCTTGGCCGAGCAGGAAATTCACCGCGGGGATTGCCTGCTGCGGCGGCGTCGCGCCGGTATAGAAGATGTTGCGCGATGCCTCCTCGCCCTCGTACTGGCTGGGATAGAACAACAGCGCGTTGTCGCGCTCGACGATCGGCAACACTTCCTTGCGCGACGCCGAGCTCCAGCAGCCGAATATCGCCGCGACCTTGTCGTCGCGGATCAACCTGTTTGCCAGTTCGGCATAGGCCTTCGGGTCGGATTGCGGATTGACGATCACCGGCTCGAGTGGCCGGCCGAGGAGACCGCCGTTTGCATTTTGCCGCTCGATCAGCATGACCAAGAGCTCCTGCAGCGGCCGCTCGCTTGCCGTCATGGTGCCGGACAGCGAATGCAGGATGCCGATCTTGATCGAGCCGAATTCGAGGTCGGCGAAATAGCGCGTCACCGCGTCGACCAGCCATTGCGAGCGGCCGAGCAGATCCGCGGCGGTGGAGACGACGCTGTTGCCGGCTTCCTCGACGCTCGAGGCGATGGTCGAAATTTCCGGCAGTACGCCGGCGACCGCGCCGGCGACCTGCTCGGCGCGATTGCCGATGCGATTGATCTCGGCGGCCTGGTGATCGAGGATGCCGGTCAATTGCCGGTTGGCGTCGCTCATGGTCGCCACGCTCGACGATACTCCGGATATGGCCTCGACGGTTTCGCTGACCGCATGCTGGATGTCGTGAATCTGGCCGCCGATCTCGGCGGTGGCCTTGGCGGTCTGCTGCGCCAGCGTCTTGACCTCGGAGGCGACGACGGCGAAGCCGCGCCCGGCGGCGCCGGCACGCGCCGCTTCAATGGTGGCGTTGAGCGCGAGCAGCGAGGTCTGCGAGGCGATCGCCTCGATCAGCTTGACCACGGCGCCGATGCGCTCGGCCGCGGCGGCGAGGCTGCGCACGGTGAAGTCGGTATGGCCGAGATCGGCGATGGTGCGGTCGGTGGCGTCTTTGGCTGCCGCCGCTTCGCTCGAGCAGTCGGCGATCAGCCCGAGTAAGCCGCGCGCCGCATCCGCCACCGCGGCGACGTCGCGGCTGGCGCAGGCGGCGGCCTCGACGGCATTGGCGGCCCGTTGCGACATGTCCCTGTTGCGGGCGCCGAGATTGCCCGTGGTGAGCCGGATTTCCTCCCCGGCGGACTGGAACGTAACGGTGAGCTCGTCGATGGTCGAGCGAAAGCGCTGGGTGAAGAAACCACGATTGGCATGGCGCAGCCGCGTCTCCGCCTGGCGGCTTTTCAGGTCGACCGCCAATGCATCGGCATCGATGAGCGCTTGCCGCATGGTTTCCGCGGCGACCGCGCTGTCGGCGAGTGCGCCACCCTGGATTTGCGCCGGCAACGCGGCGTAGCGATCGCCGCGGGCGATCTGCGCGATTGCGGCGACGAAGCGGCGCAAAGTCCGCTCGCAGTACCACGCCACCGCAATCGCGCCGACGAGTGCAACGGCCAGGCCGAGCCAAAGATTGCCTGTTCCCCACGTGGTCAGGACGGCGACGGCGCCGACGAACAGGAGTGGCAATACGATCCACGCCGGCAGCGGACTTTTAAATTTGGCGACCATTTCGGGTCAATTTCAGCTTGCCGGCGGAAAATTCCTGGAGAACACGCGTGAAATTGCGCATATTCGATTACTAAAACCTTTCCTAATGCTGCGCCGCAGCGCATGAATTAGTGGCAATGCCGCTCAAAATCTGTGCGTTTGCGGCTGCTGCGCGGGCTGGCGGAAACAATATGGATATGATCGAGCAATGACAGAACACGTTGTCGGACTGGATCACGGTCTTACCGATTACGGCGATCGCGATTTCTCGCGCTACTTGCGGCGTTCGTTTGCGCAATCGATGGGCTATTCGCGGGCGCTGTTGGATAAGCCGGTCGTCGGCATCGCCTACACTGCGTCGGACTTCAACAATTGTCACCGCCACTTTCCTGAACTGCTGGCGGCGGTGAAACGCGGCGTGTTGTCTTCAGGCGCGCTGCCGCTTGAATTTCCCACCATCTCGCTCGGCGAAGTCTTTCTCACGCCGACCAGCCTGAAATACCGCAACCTGATGGCGATCGACACCGAGGAGATGATACGCGCACAGCCGATGGACGCGGTGGTGCTGATGGGCGGCTGCGACAAGACGGTGCCGGCGCAACTGATGGGCGCGGTCTCCGCCGATCGTCCGGCCATCGCGCTGGTCGCCGGGCCGATGATGACCGGACGCTATCGCGGCGAACGGCTCGGTGCCTGCACCGACTGCCGGCGTTTCTGGGCGCGTTACCGCGCCGGCGATATCGATGCCGAAGAGATTTCGCAGGTCGAAGGCCAGCTTGCGGTGACGGCCGGCACTTGCGCGGTGATGGGCACCGCCTCGACCATGGCTTGTCTCACCGAGGCGCTCGGCATGTGCCTGCCCGGCACCGCGGCAATTCCCGCCGTGCACGCCGACCGCTTGCGCGCCGCCGAGGCGACCGGCGCCGCGGCGGTCAAGCTGATCGGCACCACGCTCACGCCCGGGGCGCTGATCAACAAAAATTCGGTGGAGAATGCGCTACGCGTGCTGCTGGCGATCGGCGGCTCGACCAATGCGGTGATCCACCTCACCGCGATTGCCGGCCGTGCCGGCGTGAAGGTCTCGCTCGGGCACCTCAACACGCTGTCGGACACCACGCCGGTTCTGGTCAATCTCAAGCCGGTCGGCAACGGCTATATGGAAGACTTTTGCGCCGCCGGCGGCATGGGGGCGCTGCTGCGCGAGTTAAAACCGCTGTTGCATCTCAACTGCATGACGGTGACCGGCGAAACGCTGGGCGAGCGGCTCGCCGGCGACGAGGGCGATTATGTCGACCGCTCGATTATCGCGGAGACGAAGAAACCGCTTGAACCGACGGGCGGCCTGATCGCTCTGTTCGGCAATCTGGCGCCGCAAGGCGCCATCCTCAAGCGCTCGGCGGCCGACGCCCGATTGTTCGAGCACGAAGGCAGGGCGGTGGTGTTTAATTCGCTCGAAGATCTCGCCGCCCGCATCGACGATCCCAAGCTCGACGTCGAGGCGAATGACATTCTGGTGTTACAGAATGCCGGGCCGCATGCGCCGGCCTGCATGCCGGAAGCCGGCTATCTGCCGATTCCGAAAAAGCTGGCGCACAAGGGCATCAAGGACATGGTCCGGGTTTCCGACGCGCGCATGAGCGGCACTGCCTTCGGCACCATCGTGCTGCACGTTACCCCCGACGCCGCCTCGGGCGGCCCGCTCGGCCTGGTGCGAAACGGCGACCGCATCAAGCTTTCGGTAAAACAGCGGCGCATCGAGTTATTGGTCGATGATGCCGAACTAAAAAAACGTGCAATTGCCGCTCCGAGTGCAATGGAACGGCCCGCGCGCGGCTACGCCAAGTTGTTTGCCGACCAAATACTCGGCGCCGACGAAGGCTGCGATTTCAAGTTTCTGATGCCGCGATAACAACTTACGTCTTTCGGCGGCATCGGGCGGCGGACCTTAAGACCGCGCGGCATCGATCTTGCGAGTCACCGGCCTGGCTGGGCTAAAGAATGGTGACAAAAATGCCGCGTAGAGCCTGTTGGAAACTTGTGCTGTCGGTCTTTTTGACAGTGGCGTCACTGGGCGTGCCCGCGCATGCCGAAAATTGGCCGAGCCGCACGGTTACGATCGTCGTGCCGTTCGGCCCCGGCGGTAACACCGACATGATGGCGCGCTTGGCGGCGCAAGATCTGTCGCAAAAATTCGGCCAGAATTTCATCGTCGAAAACCGCCCAAGTCCCGGCGGGGTGATCGGGGTGCGGTCGGTGGTCGAGGCCGCGCCCGACGGCTACACGCTGTTGTTTTGTGCGTCATCGATGATCACGCTGACGCCACAGGTGGAAAATCTCGAATTCGACCCGATGAAGCAACTGGTGCCGATCACCAATGTCGGAACCGGCGCGCAGGTGATCGCGATCAAACGCAGCCTGCCGGCGAAAAATCTGCCGGAATTTTTGGCCTACGCCAAAGCCAATCCGGGCAAGTTGAATTTCTCCACCGCCGGGACTCAGAACCTCAGTCACTTCTCTCCGGTGCGGCTGTTCAAGGAGACCGGCGTCAATCTTGTCATGGTGCCGGCGCGCGCCGAGCCGCAGGCGATTTCCGATCTGATGAGCGGCACGACCGACCTTTATTTTGGCAATGCCTCTTCGTTGCTGCCGCTTGCCGGCAACGCCCAGATCCGGCTGATCGCCGTCAGCACGCCGGAGCGTCTCGTGGCCGCGCCCGATCTCCCGACGGTTGCCGAGACCGTGCCGGGCTTCGAGTCCGTTTCCTGGAACGGCTTTCTCGCGCCCGCCGGCACCCCGGCATCTATCATCGAGGCAATCAGGACAGAGCTCGCGGCGTTCGTCAAAAAGCCCGACATCGCCAAACGCCTGACCGACCTCGGCATCGTTCCCGGCGGGATGACCGGCGGCGCGATCGAGACGATGTTCCAGAAGGAGCACGCGACCTTCGCTGGCGTGGTCAAATATTTGGCCATCCAGCCGAACTAAAGCATGATCCCGAAAAGTGGAAGCCGGTTTTCGGATAAGATCATGCTCAATCAACGAGCTAGACCCTGACCCGATTCAATTGAATTGGATCAGGGTCTAGCCGCCGCAGCACTTGTTTGCCGGCCGAAGGGCGCGCTACCAATAGCGCGCCCTTTTGCGCTTTGCATGGATGCAACAATGTCAGCAGCCCAAAGACTGCGAGAGCTTCTTGCCGAACCGCCGATCGCCGTCATGCCGGGGTGCTTCGACGCGCTCTCGGCCAAGCTTGTCGCCGCGGCTGGATTCTAAAGTCACCTTCATGAGCGGCTTTGCCGTCTCCGCCGCACGGCTCGGCGTGCCGGATACCGGCCTCATTTCGTTTGGCGAGATGCTGGACAGCGTGCGCAACTGCTGTGCCGCCGCGGGCAAAATTCCGCTGATCGGCGACGGCGATACCGGCTACGGCAATGCCCTGAATGTGCAGCGCACGGTCGTCGAATATGCCCGTGCCGGCGCCGCCGCGGTGATGATCGAGGATCAGGTCAGCCCGAAAAAATGCGGCCATACTCGCGGCAAGCAGGTGATCTCGCGCGACGAAGCGCGCATGAAGATCCGCGCGGCGGCGGATGCGAAATCGGATACCGATATCCTCATCATGGCGCGCACCGACGCGCGCGCGGTCCACGGGTTCGATGCCGCACTGGATCGCTGCCGCGATTTCGAGGACGCCGGCGCCGATATCATCTTCCTCGAGGCGCCTGAGACCGAAGACGAGATGGGCCGCTTCTGCCAGACCATGCGCAAGCCGTGCATGGCGAATATGGTGCCCGGGGGAAAAACGCCGGTCTTGCCGCCTGCCGCGCTGCAGGCGATCGGCTACAAGCTCGCGCTCTATCCCGTGATGCTGTTGTCGGCCGCGGTTGCCGCCATGCAATCGACGCTCGCCGCGCTCAAGCCCGGCGCCACCGCGCAACTGCCGCCCAGCGTGTCGTTTTCCGAATTGCAAAGCGTGGTCGGCTTTCCGGATTATTGGCAGCGCGAAGAGCAATACAAGGTCCAAGCGTAAGACGCGTGCACGGCGCGGCCGTTTATCGAGGGCCGCGTCTTTATTCGATCTCGGCGGCGCGCCGCAGGCTTGCGATCATCGACGACTTCAACAGATAGTCCCGCGCCAAGACCTTGTCGGCGGCGATCCGCCGCATCTCCTCGAGCGCGTTGTTGCGGACGGCCTGGTCCCGTTCGCTGATGAGCTGCCGGTTGCGATGGGTCTGCGCCTGCACCGCCTCGATCGCGACGGTGCGGCGCTGGCGGTCGTAGCGGTCCAGCGTGCGGTCGTCGCCGCCGGCCCATATTTTCTGCAGCTTGTCGGCGAGATTGAAGGCGTCCTGAATCCCGCCATTCATGCCCATGCCGCCGAGCGGATTGTTGATATGCGCCGCGTCGCCGGCGAGCAGCACGCGACCATGGCGGAAGCTGTTCGCCACCCTCTGATGCACGTGATAGATGGAGCGGTGGGCGATGTGATAGGGCTCGGCGCGCCGCACCACCCGTTGCAGCACCTGTTGCAGGGATTCGTCGGAAAGCAGCACTTCGCGATCGGCCAATTCCGGCGCCGGCACCAGCACGCGCCACAAATCCGGCACGCGCAGCAGCACCAGCCACTCCTGCGGATCGGCGATATAATTCACATAGGCGATGTCGGTGAGCGTGTGCTCGAACCGGAAGTCGGTCGAGGCGATCAGGAACAATTCCGGATAGGTGAAGCCCTCGAACGCGACGCCGAGCGATTGCCGCACGGCGCTGCGCGCGCCGTCGGCGGCGATCAGATAACGCCCGGCGATGACGACGCTTTCGGATTGCACCTGCGCCGTCACCGTGACCGCGTCGTCGCTTTGGCTGACCGCGGTTACCTGGTGACCGAAACGGATGTCGGCGCCGGGCAACTTGCGCAGCTCCTCTTCGAGAAACTGCATCAGCTTCCATTGCTCGCACTGCACGCGATAAGGATGGTTGGTGTCGCCGGCGAGCAGCGACAGATCGAACGTCGCCACTGGCCCGGTTTCGCGGTCGCGGAACTGCCAGGTCGGCGCCTTCAGTCCGACATCGATCATGCGCGGAACGACGTCGAACTCGTCGAGCAAATCGAGCGTCGGCGGGTGGAATGTCGAGCCGCGCAGTTCCATGACGAGTTGCGGCTCCGCCGCCAGCAGCATCGTCGGGATACCGCGGCGGAGGAGAACCAGCGCGGCGGTGAGCCCCACAGGCCCGGCGCCGACGACAATGACGCGATCTTTTTCGTTCGTCATCGAATGCGGCACACGCCTGGCTGTTTGCATCAATATTCCGCGCACGATAGGCGGTGTCGCCTCACCCGCTAAGCGGAAGTTTTAGGCAGCCGCTGCCTAGCTGCAGCGCTGCGCTCAACGGGAGTCATCTTTGCATTTGCTGAGCTTGACGGCTTCTGCTAGCCGCCCACACAGTGCCGCCCACACAGTGCCGGCGGGAGTTTTGTTATCGGCGCGCCGGCGGGGAGCAATTCCAGATGCGAGATGTACTCGGTTGGCGGTGCAAATTCGGCGTCATCGGACCTTCCACCAACACGATCGTGCAGCCCGATTTCGACATGATGCGGCCGCCCGGCGTCACCAATCACTACCGCGGCATTTTCACCCCGAATAACAAGGCGGTCAGCAACGAGACCTTCATGGCGGGCGCTCATGTCATCGGCGGCAACGTGCTCGACGCCGTCAAGAACGTCATGACTTGCGAGCCCGATTACCTGGTCATGGGCATGTCGGCGGTGACGTTTTTCGGCGGCGTGGCCGGCGCCGACGCGTTCCAGGCCAAGGTGGAAAGCGCCGCCGGCGTCGGCATCAGCATCGGCTCGCATTCCTCGACCGCCGCGCTGAAGGCCTATGGCGGCGTCAAGCGCATCGCCTTCCTGTCACCGTATTATCAGGTCGCCAATGCCGAGGTGCGGCGCTACTTCACCGAATCCGGCTTCGAGGTCGTGCGCGATATCCATCTCGCGTGCAAAAGCTGGACCGCCATCGCCGAGGTCACGCCCGACACGCTGCGCGACCGGCTGATCGAACTGAACGGCGACGGCCGCGACGTCGATGCGATCGTTCAGGTCGGGACCAATCTGAGCATGGTGCGGCTCGCCGCGGCGGCCGAGCTGTGGCTCGGCAAGCCGGTGATCGCCATCAACACCGCAACCTATTGGCACGCGCTGCGCCACAACAAGATCATGGACAAGATCCAGGGGCTCGGCCGCCTGCTCGAGGAGTTTTAGAGCGTTTCAGCCCTTGGCCACCGCGATCTCGAGCGGAAACTCATCGACCACTTCGTGACCTTTGTCGGTCACTATGAACGTGTGGCCGAGGAAAATGCCGAACAGACCATCCGCCGTGATCGGATTGGGCTCGGCCATGATGACCATGCCAGGTTTGAGCACTTCCTCGAATTTTTCCGCTGAAACATGCTCGGCGACGACATGCGGCTTGTCGGTGACGAGGTCGATGCCGTGGCATTGCGTCGGCCGCGACTGGTAGCCGTTGTCGCGGAAGAATTTGCTGGCCTGGCGCATGGCCTCCGCCGGCTTGCCGGGCGCGATCTCGGCAACGATCTTGTTGTAGCCGGGCAGCGTGATCTCGTCCCAGAATTTCCGCACCATTTCGGTCGGTTCACCGAGGCAGATCGGCGAGCCGATCTGCGCGGTATAGCCGCGATAGCCGGCGGCCAGCTCCATATTGATAATGTCGCCCGTTCTGCAGCACGCGCGACGACGGCCGCGGATTGCCGAAAATCTGCGCCGGGTTCGCCATCGGCGTCGAGCCGATGATGAGAAAGTCGATGTCGCCGCCGCCTTCGAGGATGGCGGAGCCCGCAGCAGCCCGCAGCTCGTATTCCTTCACGCCGGGCGCGGCGCGCGCCACCATGGCTTCCATGGCGCGCTGACACAGCACGCCAGCCTTGCGCACGCAGTCGAGCTCTTCGGCGCTGTGGATCGACAGCAACTCGTGCAGAAAACCTTCCGTGAAAACGAGCTCGGCGCCCGGCATGTTGTCGCGCAGCACGTTATATTGATTGACCGGCAGGTAATCGCCGTGGCGCGGATCGATCTCCATCAGTCCGATGCGGCCGCGTTCGAGCTTCAATTCGCGCAGCCGCTCGACCATGACGTCCGCATAACGCCCGCTGCGGCTGTGGCGCACGTCCGTCACCGCCACTTCGACCTGCCGGCGCACCGCCTCGGCGTGCGTGCCGCCCATCGAATAGATCATGGTCGGCTCGCCCTCGAGCGGCACCAACACGTAGCTCGCCAGCGCGTGCCATTCCCAATGCCCGGTCAGCCACAGCATGCCGCCGCCAAAACTCCAATGGCTCGGCCCGCCCGGCACGATGACCGCGTCGAGCTTGTCCTCGCGCATCTTCGCCCGCAACGCTTTGTAGCGGCGCTCGTACTCGGCCTTGGAAAACTGCTCCCAGACGCAATCGCGGTAATACGGCGTGTCGCGCATATTGGCGAACGGTAGCGACTGGTCGAGCTTGCCGCGCACCTGGTCCCAGGGCTGCGGCCCGATACGCGGCGGACGAATTTGCGTGTTCATGCTGTTTCCTGTTTAAGTGAACTTAAATTCCTGCAGAGTGCTGGAGTGGCGCGTCTTACTGCTTCGCCCGCACGCCGGCGCGCTCCAGCCGCGGCAGCACCTCGTCGCAGAAATACGGCACTTCGTTCAGATAATTGACGAACGACAGGCCGATGCCGCGGACGCCGGCCTGACTGACGATGGCAAGCTCCTCGGCGACGCGATCGGGCGTGCCGACGAACGGATAACCGCCGATCGATCGCGCGGCAAAAAAGCGCCGCTTGGCGTCATATTCTTCCGGCGGCATGGTCTGCGGCGTCATGTGTTTGTTGGCCAGCATGCAGTCGATCGCGCCCCAGTCGGCGTTCTCGATATTGACGTGCTGATAATAGTCCTCGGCTTCCTTCTGCGTCGGGCGGCAGATCACCTGACCGACGGTGAAGACCTCGATCTCGCGGCCATGCTTGTGTGCGGCGGCTTGGACCTCGGCAACCTTGTCGGCGGTTCCGCCAAGCGACATGCGCGACGTGACCGTGGCGACGAAGAACGCGTCGCAGTTGCGCACGGCGAAGGCCTGCCCGGCATCGGAGGCGCCGGCGTTCATCACCAGCGGCCGCGAATCGCCATAGGGCTTCGGATAGGCCCGCGCGCCCTTGAGCTGCAAGAATTTGCCGTCGTATTCGAAGGTGCCGTCGCAGCTCCACGCCTGCTTGACGACGTCGATCCATTCCTGCGCGTAATCGTAGCGCGCGTCGTGCTCGCGTTGCTTGACGCCGAACATGTCGAATTCGCCTTCGTTCCAGCCGACCACGAGGTTGACGCCGACGCGGCCTTCGCCGATGTGGTCGGCGGTGACAAATTCCTTGGCCGCGATCAAGGGATGAAACAGCGGCGCGTGGACCGTGCCGAAGACGGTCATGCGTTTGGTCGCGGCCAACAGGCCCACCGCCCAGGTGATGGTCTCGAGCGAGTGGCCGTGAAAATCGGTATCGCCCCCGTAGCCTTTCCAGCGCGCGATCGGCAGCATGAAATCGAGCCCCGCCTCATCGGCGAGCTTGGCGACCGCCAGGCAATCGGGCCAGCTCGCCGACCAGCGTTCCGGCACCTTGGTCGCCGAGCGGCCGGACGAGCAATTGGCCCCGAACAGGCCGATCTTGAGCGCATTGCCATTATACATGGCGATGCGGTTCTTCATGGATGCGTGGGGCGCCAGCACCGCAGTCTCCTTCGTGTTTCCACCGACCCTTGAGTTTACTCCTCCTTAACACGTTGCTTAAAATTTAACCGAATCCAAACTTCCGCCGTGGCATAAGCCCTTGAGGGACTGAGGCTAATGACCACTCATCGATTGCTGACTTGGCTGCGCGCGCTGTTGCGGCCGGCACCGCTTCTGGGCATGGCGATGATCGCCATGTTTTGGATTGGCCTGCTCTATCTGCTCGCGGATCATCATGGCACGCTGGCGGACCCGGCACAGCGCCGCGCCATCTACCTTCCCGTCATCGTGGTGCTCACGCTGCTCGAGCTCGGCGCGATGATCGCCAGTATCCGCCGGCAATTATCGCTCGAGCAGACCAATCTGCGTTTCAACACGGCGCTGGAAAACATGACGCACGGCCTGTGCATGTTCGACGGCGCCAAACGCCTGGTCATTTGCAATGAGCGTTACGCCAGCCTGTATCGTTTGCCGCCGGAACTGCTAAAGGCGGGCACCACGCACGAGGCGATCATCGCGCATCGCGTCATGAATGGGCTCCTCAAGGGCGAGCAGTCGGCGGTCGCCGTGGACAAAAAGCTCGGCGCTTTGGGGCAGCATTCGGCCGAGAAAATTTCCAGCCGGATCGACGAGCTTGCCGACGGCACTCTGATCCGCGTCACCCGGCAACCGATGAAGGGCGGCGGCTGGGTGGCGACGCACGAGGACATTACCGAGCGCCACCGGCTGGAGCACCAGCGCGACACCATGCTGGCGCAGGAGAACCGCCGCGTGCTGACCGAGGCCGCGATCGCCGCGTTCCGCGAACGCATCGAGGAAATGCTCGGCATGGTCGGCGACAGCACCAACGCCATGAAATCGACCGCCGGCGCGCTGATCGCCTCGTCGCAGGAGGCAACGCAACATGCCGACCTGGCGTTGCGCGAATCAAACGACGCGTCCGACAACGTCTCGATCGTCGCCGGCTCGGCCGAGGAGCTCTCGGCCTCGATCGCGGAGATCAATTCGCAGCTGGCGCAAACCACGGCCTTGGTGGCAAGCGCGGTGGACAAGGCCAAGGCCTCGAACGGCGAATATGCCGGACTGGCGCAAGCCGCCGCGAAGATCGGCGACGTCGTCAAGCTCATCCGCAACATCGCCGGCCAGACCAATCTCTTGGCGCTCAACGCCACCATCGAGGCGGCGCGCGCCGGCGAGGCGGGACGCGGGTTCGCCGTCGTCGCCGCCGAGGTGAAATCGCTCGCGGTCGAGACCGCCAAGGCGACCGAGGAGATCGCGCGTCACATCCTGGCGGTGCAGGAATCGACCGGCAGCGCGGTCGAGGCGGTGCACGGCATCGAAGACTCGATGCACGAGATCTCGACGCGGGCCGCCAGCGCCGCCGCTTCGGTCCTGCAGCAGAACGCCGCAACTTCAGAAATCAGCCGCAACGCGGTTAATGCGGCGCGCGGCACCAGCGCGGTGGTGGCGGTGCTCGGTAAAGTCTCCGCGGCGGCAAGCGGCACCCGCAGCGCCGCCGAGACCGTGCTCGACGCCTCCAATTCGGTCGACGCCTCGGTCGGCGGTCTGCGCGCCGAGATCGAGGGTTTTCTCAAGAAGGTCGCGGTGTAGGGCCGCGATGACCGGATCAAAAGCTCGGATCCGTCCCCGAGAAAATAAAGCACCGCCCAACCGCCGCACACGCTGTTTCGTCTATGTGCTGGGAAGCCGGCGCAACAACGATTGCCGGACCTATGTCGGTTGGACCACGGAACTGAAAAGACGCCTTGCCCAGCACAATGCAGGACGCGGCGCCAAATCCACGCGCGGGCGGAATTGGGTTCTGCTTTATTCGGAGTGCTGCGCAACGCGCAGCGACGCGATGAGCCGCGAGTGGCATATCAAGCGCGACCGAAAGTTTCGGACCACGCTCCGCACCGCCCTTTGATCGATAAAACTGGTGCTGCCGCTCAGGATTGAACTGAGGACCTCTCCCTTACCAAGGGAGTGCTCTACCACTGAGCTACGGCAGCGGACTCTTCCGCCTTTGCGGCGGCGAATACGGGCGGAAAAAACCGGGCGATCCTTGCCATAGGGGGGTGTTTTGCGCAAGGAATTTGCCGTCATGGCTAAAGCCGGCAAAGCGCAGAAATGGGCGGCCCGCAGCGAGCGGTTGTCGGCGGCTTTGCGCGAAAATCTCAAGCGGCGCAAGCAGCAGGCTAGAGGGCGCGATCAGGGCCGCGAGCGGGCGGGCGATGGCGCCGAGCCCGGGGAAACCCCGGCGCCGGAGCCCGGGTCGGAGGCGGAAAATCCCGACTTCCGCCGCAATCGGGGCGGGAAGTAGTAAACGGGCTTGGCGCCGCCGGGGAGCTCGCTTTGCCCCGCCTCGCGCCGGGTGCATAAGCAAAGTCGATTAAGGCCTTTCTGTTTAGAGTTGGGAATGATGCGGTCTGATCGGATCGCGTCGTGGGGGTAGATATGGACCGTATTCGTATTGTCGGCGGCCGGCGGCTGGACGGCACTATCCCGATCTCGGGCGCCAAGAACGCCACGCTGCCTTTGATGATCGCCTCGCTGCTGACCGAGGAAACGCTCATCCTCGACAATGTGCCGCGGCTCGCCGACGTGGCGCTGCTCGAGCGCATCCTCGGCAATCACGGCGTCGACATCATGACGAGCGGCAAGCGCGCCGGCGAGACCGCCGACCATGGCCAGACGCTGCACATTTCCGCCGCCCGCATCGTCGACACCACCGCGCCCTATGAGCTCGTCTCCAAAATGCGGGCGAGTTTTTGGGTGCTGGCGCCGCTCGTTGCCCGCATGGGCGAGGCGCGCGTCTCGATGCCCGGCGGCTGCGCCATCGGCACGCGGCCGGTCGATCTTCTGATCATGGCGATGGCGCAACTCGGCGCCGATATCGAGGTCGACGGCGGCTTTGTCGTCGCCCGTGCGCCGCACGGGTTAAGGGGCGGCGAGATCGTGTTTCCCAAGGTCACGGTCGGCGGCACCCACACCGCGATCATGGCGGCCTCGCTCGCCAACGGCACCACGGTGATCGACAACGCGGCGCAGGAGCCGGAAATCGCCGACGTCGCCGATTGCCTCAACAAGATGGGTGCGCGAATTTCCGGCGCCGGCACCAGCCGCGTCGTCGTCGACGGCGTCGCCAAGCTTCACGGCGCGCGCCACGCCGTGCTGCCGGACCGCATCGAGACCGGCACTTACGCCATGGCGGTCGCCATGGCCGGCGGCGACGTTTTGTTGCAGAACGCGAGGCCCGAATTGCTGCAGGCCGCATTCGACGTTCTGGTCCAGACCGGCGCCACGATCACGCCGAACAATCAGGGCGTCCGCGTGGCGCGCAACGGCGCCGGATTGGCGCCGGTCGAGGTGTCGACCGCGCCATTTCCCGGCTTCCCCACCGATCTGCAGGCGCAGCTCATGGCGCTGATGACGCGCGCGCGCGGCACATCGCACATCACCGAGACGATCTTCGAGAATCGCTTCATGCATGTCGGCGAATTGACCCGGCTCGGCGCCCGCATCCATCTCGACGGCGAGCGCGCCACCATCGAAGGCGTCGAGCAGCTCAAGGGCGCGCCGGTGATGGCGACCGATCTGCGCGCTTCGGTGTCGCTCGTCATCGCGGCGCTCGCCGCGGAGGGCGAGACCATCGTCAACCGCGTCTATCACCTCGACCGCGGTTTTGAGCGGCTGGAAGAAAAGCTCGGCCGCTGCGGCGCGGCGATCGAGCGGCTTTCAGGTTAGCCGGCAAAGAATTTCAAAAACGGCAAGGGTGGACGGGCGAAACTAGGCCCGCCGTCTCCATTTGAATCAAACGAACGAAGCTAAACCGTTACCATTGGAGCGTTATCGAGGGCGTAATGCTCATCACTCGTCGCTACGGCATGGACATCACCGCTGTGGGTCTCCTCGGCGGAGAAAGGGAACTTTATGTCGTATCGAACTGTCATTTCCATGGCCGCGGCCGCGATCCTCGCTATCGCCTGCGTGTCAACTGAGGCCTCGGCTTATCGCGGCGTCGGCCGCGCCGGTGGCGTCGGCCGTGTTGGCGGCGTCGGCCGCGTTGGTGGCGTCGGCCGGGTTGGAGGCGTGGGCGGAGTCGGGCGCGTCGGCGTCGTCGGCGGAGCCGCCGTGGCCCCGCGCTATTACAACAGCGTGTGATGCGGATACTACGCCCGGCTGCCCTGCTGACGGACAACGGCGGGAACGGCGCAGCGCCGGCCCCGCCGCCAAAACAAAGATCTCCGGCGACAGCGGGGGCTTGAAAATCAAACCGCCAGTTCGCGCATGATCCGATAGAGCGACTGTCGGGGGTAGCTTCTTGGCCCTTATTCCGTCATCCTGAGGGCGCGGGCAAAGCGAGCCTCGAAGGATGCCGGCTGAGACGCTGAGGCCGTTGCCCTTCGAGGGCCGCCATAGCGCGTCGAAGACGCGCGTAAACGCGCTTATGGGGCCACCTCAGGGTGACGGACCGACCGCCCGATAAATTCGGATTGATCCGCGCTAAACACACCATGATTGACTGCTCGATGGTGGCGACGCCGTGAGATTGCTGAAACGCTTTTTACGCCGCCTGCTCATCTTCGGCTTGGGCGTGCTGTGTATCTGGCTGATCGTCTTCGTCTTCCGGCTGACCGACCGACGCTTGCCGACCATTTTGGCGTTGGCGCTCACTTACGGCGTCGCGGCGTATATCATCCTGCCGCGCGCCGTTCGCATGGGCCTCAAAATCCTGCTGCGCAAAAGGGTGCCGCGCTTCACCATTACCGGCGACGGCCTGCCCGGCGATCCGGTCAATCTGGTCCTGATCGGAACGCTGGCGCAGCTGCGCGCCGGTTTTGCCGCCGCCGGCTGGTCTGAGGCCGATCCGTTGGGGCTGGCGAGTTCCTGGCGCATGGCCCGCGCTTTTGTTCTCAACAAACCCTATCCGACCGCTCCGTTCAGCACACTCTATCTTTATGGGCGCGGCCAGGACGTCGGCTTCCAGAAATGCATCGGTGACAGCCCGCGCCGGCGCCATCACGTTCGTTTTTGGGCATTAAGTCCCAAGCGCGCCGAGGCCACGGTGGGGGACGCCAGTTTCTGGCTCAACACCGACCGGCCGCCACGCGGGGCCCAGGTGTGCTGGGTCGGCGCCGGCACCAAGGACACCGGACTTTCGCTGACGCGGCTTACCTTTCAGATCACCCATGCCACCGATTCCGATACCAATGCCGAACGTGACTTCATCATTGCCGAACTGCAGAACAAGCACGTCATCGGGGACGTGAATACCTATCAATCCGGGAAGCCATTGCCCGCGCACGTTAACCACTACATCACCGACGGCGAAGTGACGGTGGCGAACCTGACGCTGCCTTCGGCCGATGCGACGCCTGCATAGCGCGGGTCCGATGTGGATTGAGCATGGCGCCCGGCGCGCCAAGTGCGTGATATCGGCGTGAGCCTGTCCAATTTTTAACAGACGCGTCCTGACGGCACGGCCAGATTTTTTGCTTGGTGATTCGCCTGCGCAGGGATCGTAGCGATTCCGGCGAATGACGTGTTTACACGCCGCCTGCATCACGCGGCGCATCGTCTGTATCTCGCGCGTTGTCAGTACCTAGTGAGCGCTGCAGCGTTTCGGATTCTTGCGCCATTCGGCGCGAGACGGCGTGCGCCAGCCGCATGTGAAGTTCACCGATTGGATGTCTCGGGGGGTACGAATCATGAGCAGATCCGCGAAACTTGCCTTGCTTCTCTGTCTCGCATTGGCCGCTGCCGCGGTTCGGCACCCGGCGGTTGCCGCCACGCTCGATGAGCAGATCTCGGCGCGGCTTGACGCCCTGGAAAAAGAAAATGCCGCGTTGCGCGCGCGCGTCAATCGTCTCGAAGCGTCCAAAGCGGAGCGGGTGCAACACGGCGCGGCCCCCGTCGAAGCCCGGCGCCTGCAAAATGCCGAAGCCTTGGCCGCCCCGCCGAATATGGCGTCCCCGATAAACGTCGGCCAAGCCGTCATCATCGGACCGTCGAACCCGCGGCATCACTTCGAGATCAGCGGGTCGCTGATGTATTTGCAGCCGGGCGCCGGCGATCTCGAATATGGGACGCTGATAACCCCATTGCCGATAACGTCACCCAATTGGGCCAGCCAGTCGCTCAAGCCAGGCTTCAGTCCAAGTTTCCGGGTCGGGGCGCGCTATATGCCCAGCGAGGCCGACGATATCGAATTGAACTGGACGCATTTGAACAACACCGCGAATGGCGCCTTTTCCGCCGCGCCGACGCAAATGGTCGGGCCACCCTATTTGATCGGTCCGGAGTCGGCCTTGTACCAGAACGCCAACGGCACGGTGCGATCGGCCTATGATGCCGTCAATTTGGACGGCGGTCATACCTTCTGTGCCGACTGTCCGTTCCAATTGCGCGCCTTCGGCGGCGTGGAGTTTGCTCGCATCGGCCAGACTATGACCGGGCTGTTTCAGAGCGCCGATGGCACGGATGCCAGCGGATATACCAACAACTCGCTGTTTACCGGCGTTGGACCACGGTTGGGATTGAAAGGTCAGTATGCCTTAGGCGACTTTCAATTCATCGGCGAGTTCGCGGGGGCAGGCTTGATCGGCACCGCGCGGAACAGCATCAATTTTCTCACAAATTCCCCGGTGGTCGGAGTCAACAACCAGGCTTTGACATCGCCCAATGCGACGCAGGTGATTCCCAGTATCGACGCCCGATTGGCGACTGCCTACACTTTCCCGTCCAGCGGCTACGGCCAGTTCAAGATCGAGCTGGGGTATCAGGCGGCAATCTATTTCAATGTTGTCAGTCAGTATGCGCTGACCCAAGTCACGACGACGGTCCCGCCTGTGGGAGTCTTCCTGGCAACGGAGCAACATTCTCAAACCAACTTCACGGACCATGGTCCCTATCTGACCGGCAGCTGGCTGTTCTAGCTGGCTAACGGCTGCGCTTGCGCGGCAGGCCATAGCGCCGCAAACATACAAGCGTCCTGGTGCCGATCGCGGCTTTCGGCCCGTTTTTAGGCTAAGCTCAGCCCTTGCATTCGGCAATTGGATCGCGAGGACAGGATGAAGAAGAGCGCCGGAGAGAAGAAGAAACCGTGTAAAAATTGCGAAGGCAAAGGCACGCTCAAGAAAGGCGATAAGATCGTGAGATGCCAGAGGTGTGGCGGAACTGGCATCAAGCCGTCATGACCCGTTCAGGGTCGCCGGGGCGCGCACAGGGGCCTCATGCCGCCAACTCGCGCATGATGCGGTAAAGCCGCGCCTGGCCTTCGAAGCCGATGCCGGGCCGATCGGACAGTTTCAGATAACCGTCCTCCAGTTGCGCATCGTCGGCGAAGCCGCCGAAATCGCCGAACACGCCCGGATAGGATTCCGCGCCGCCGAGCCCGAAGCCGGCGGCGATGGCAAGCGACATCTGATTGCCGCCATGCGGGAACAACAACGCGCGCGGCCATTGGTGGCGCGCCAGCATATCGAGCGTGCGGGCATATTGCACGATGCCATAGGCCTGCGGCGGATCGACCTGAATGACGTCGCGGCGGGCCGCTTTCAGGCCGCCGAAGCGCACCAGGTTCTCGACGTCTTGCGTGGAAAACAGATTTTCGCCGGTCGACAGCGGCGCATCGTAATTGGCGGCGATCTCGGCCAAAAGCGCGTAATCGAGCGGATCGCACGGCTCATCGAACCAGCGCAAGTCGAACCGCCGCAAGCCGCGCGCATAAGCGAGCGCGTCGTCGCGGAAAAACTTCGAATTGGCGTCGACCGCCAGCGTGCCGCCCTTCGGCAGCATCGCTTTCACCGCCTCGACCCGGCCGAGGTCGTCGGCCAAAGGCAACCCGCCGACCTTCATCTTCAGCATCGTGTAGCCGGCATCGAGATGGCGGCGCATCTCGTCGAGCAGATCTTGCGTGGTCTTGCCCGGCGCGTACCAGCCGGCACCGACATAGCAGAACACCTTCTCCGCGATCTTGCCGCCGTTGTAGCGCTTAGCCAGCACCACATGCAGCGGCATGTCCGCGATCTTGGCCACAGCGTCCCACACCGCGACCTCGATGGTGCCGATGCCGATCGAGCGCTCGCTATGGCCGCCGGATTTCTCGTTCTTCAGCATCACGGCGAGGATCTTTTCCGGCGCGAGATTATCGCCGGCGTCGTTGAGCAGCGATTGCGGATCGGCCTTCAAGATGCGCGGAATGAACCGCGCCCGCATTTGCGCGCCGCATGCATAGCGCCCGGTGGAGTTGAAGGCGAAGCCGCAGACGGGCTTGCCGCCGCGCACGACGTCGGTGATCACCGCGACCACCGAGGTCGTCATCTCGGAAAAATCGAATCCCGAATTGGCAAGCGTGGAATTGAGCGGGACCGCGGTCTCGCGGATATCGACAATACGCATGGTTAAATTCGCCCTGGACAGAAAACGTCATTGCGAGGAGCGTAGCGACGAAGCAATCCAGCCTTCTTCACGGGTCTGGATTGCTTCGCTTCGCTCGCAATGACGGGTACCGCCGCCACTATTGAATCTGCGGGATCTTGGCGTCGACGATGACCTTGTGCCAGCGATCGACCTCTTTCCTAATGTAGACGGCAAACTCCGCCGGCGTGTCGGCGACGATGTCGAGGCCGACCTGCTTGCATTTTTCCTGCACGTCCGGCTGATGCAGCGCTTTGACGATCTCGCGGTTGAGAAGATCGATGATCGGCTGCGGCGTGCCGGCGGGCACGAAGACGCCTTGCATGGTTTCGGATTCCTGGCCCTGGACGCCGTCTTCGATCATCGTTGGCACGTCGGGCAGCGCCGCGGATCGCTTGAGCGCAGTCACCGCGATGCCGTGCAACGTTCCGGCGAGGACGTGCGGCGCGGCCGGCGTGAGATTGGCAAAACCTATCGGCGTTTGATTGGCGATCACGGCCTGAACGGCCGGGGCGCCGCCATTATAGGGGACGCTGGGCTGATCGAGCTTGAAATCGAGCTTGAACAGTTCGGCGGCAAGCTCCGGCGTGGTGCCGAGCCCGGCATTGGCGATGGCATATTTGCCGGGGTTGGCCTGCATCAGCGCGATCAAATCCTTGACCGTCTTGGCCGGAACCGAGGGATGCGCGAGCAGAATGTTGGCCGATGCCCCGGCGAGCGTGATCGGCGCGAAATCCTTGAACGGATCGTAGGGAGCGTGGGCGTAAAGGCTCGGATTGACCACGAAGCTCGAACTCGCCACCAGGATGGTGTAGCCGTCCGGCGTGGAACGGGCGACTTGGGTCATGCCGATATTGCCGCCGGCGCCGGCGTGGTCCTCGACGTAGAACTGCTGGCCGAGACTCTGCGACAGCTTGTCGGCCAAAAGCCGCGCCACGAAATCGCTCGGGCCGCCGGCCGCGAACGGCGCAATGATCTTTACCGGATGGCTGGGGTAGGTGTCGGCGGCAAAGCCCGCCCCGGCCCAGACCAGGCTCACGCCTAACGCCACCAAGCGCGTGACGACACTCACTGCAGACATAAAGCCCTCCCCAGACGTTTTGGCGATGCTATCATTCTTCGATCACGGCCAACAGCAGGGCAGGAAACCAATGGCAGGGCGCAAAGTGACGCGAGACGATCTCCGCGCAGCGGCGGAGAAGTACAAGAACTGGGGCAAATGGGGTCCCGACGATGAGATCGGCACGCTCAATTATACGTCGGCTGAGGACATCGTCGCCGCGGCGCGGCTCGTCAAGAAGGGCAAGGTGATCTCGCTGGCGCTCAACTTCGACAATAACGGCCCGCAGGGCGGCAAGACTAATTATCCCGTGCTCGGCCGCATCAATCCGCTGCACACCATGCTGCGCACCGGCACCGACGCTTATTCCGGCGTGCTCGACAAGCGCGGCATCCGCGCCGCCGACGACATGGTGGTGATGCCGCTGCAATGCGGAACGCAGTGGGACGGGCTCGGCCACGTCTTCTATGAAGACAATATGTGGAACGGCTACGACTGCCGCGAAGTGTCGTCGTTCGGCGCCGCCAAATGCGGCATCGAGAAAACCAAGGCCAAGATGGTCGGCCGCGGCGTGTTCCTCGACGTCGCCCGCGCGCTCGGCAAGGAGTGTCTCGACGACGGTTACGGCATCACCTGCGACGATCTCGATCTCACCGCCAAGAAGCAGAAGATCGAGTTCAAGCGCGGCGACTACATCGTCGTGCGCACCGGCCAGATGGAGCGTTGCCTCAAGGCGGGAAGCTGGGACGGCTATCCCGGCGGCGACGCGCCGGGCTTCGCTTTCGAGACGCTGGAATTCGTCGCCAAGACCGAGCTCGCCGCGCTTGCCAGCGACACCTGGGGCTGCGAGGTGCGGCCGAACAACACCGAAGGCGGCATCAACCAGCCCTGGCACTGGATCACCATCCCGATCATGGGCATGACCATGGGCGAGATCTTTTATCTGAAGGACTTGGCCGAGGATTGCGCCAAGGACGGCGTTTACGAATTCATGTTCGTCGCGCCGGCCATTCCCATCACCGGCGCCGTCGGCTCGCCGACCAACCCGCTGGCGATCAAGTGACGCTGCAGGCGTCAACCCGAGGGCCCGGGCGAAGTCGTTCGGGACCTCGAAGGCTGCTTGCTCCTTTGTAATTCGCCGGCGGCGGGCTGTAGCCGTGCTTGAGGCTCCCGGAGCGTGATGAAGATGACGTTGATATGCGTCACCGGCCTTTGGACCATTGCGGGTCACGCCGCGTGCCCGAGCCAACCCATCCTACGGACTCTGCTCCGCCTCGATCATCCTGCCCAGCACGCGCTTGTAGCGCACGCAGCCGACGTCGACGGCGAGAATCACCGGATCGAGCGGTTCGGTCGCGTTCTCGATGATGCGCTGCTGCGCTTCGATCACCGGTGCGTCCTGCTCTTCAAAGGCAAAACGTCGCATTTCCGCGATCCGTTTCTGCAGGTCGCGGTTGAGCTTATCTTCGGCCGTCTTCACGCCCCAGCGCACCGCGGTGAAGAAATAATGCGTCGAGCGTTCGGTCTCGGGGACGAGCAGATGCACCGCGTGATAACCGGTGCCGGTCTCGGGCGCGCCGCCGATTTCGCAGATGCCGGTTAACAGCCGCAGCGCCGCCGGCGCCATCCAGCGCATCTTGGTGAACTTGTCGACGCGCGGCGGATGGTCGGGCCAGAACGGCGCGAACATGCCCGGCGGTTTTGAATTGGTGGCATGGCGGCCAACCACGACATCGTCGCCGTCCTGATCGGTGGTGACCTCCGATTCGACGGTGTCGGCATTGCCGAGAATGCCCTCGTGCAGATACGAGGTGTGGCTCAGATCGAGCAAGTTGTCGATGATGAGCTGATAATTGGCCTTGATGACGATGCTGTCGCGCTTGGTGGTGTGCAACTCCGGCACGTTGTCGAGCACCGAGAAGTCCGGGATTTTGCCGGCATCGGGTGGCGCCGTGCCCATCCAGATCCAGATCGCCTTGTGCTTCTCGATCACCGGATAGCTCTTCACGCGCGCGCGCGGCGGAATGTTTTTGGCGCCGTGCGGGTTGCGTACGCAGGCGCCGCTGCCGTCGAATTCGAGACCGTGATACGGGCACTGGATGCGGTCGCCGCCGACGATCTTACCCATGGAGAGCGGCGCGAAGCGATGGGCGCAACGATCCTCGATGGCCGCGACGCCGCCGTTACTTTTGCGATAGAGCACGATCGGCTCGTTCATGAGCGTGCGGGCGACGAGCTTCCCGTCACCAAGCTCATCGGACCACGCTGCCACGTACCAGGCATTGCGCAAGAATGCCCCGGAAATCATCTCCTGCTGCGGCTTCGAGCCATTAGGTTTCGCGTGCGGCTGATCCAGCATGGCGCTTATCCTTCCCAGATATTGTTTGCCAACATGGCCTCGTTTGCGGATATGATAACATGGACCGGCGCCGCTTGAAGCCGCCGGCCGCCACCACTCGCTCGCGATCAAGTGACGGCGGCTACTGTTGCGCTTTTGGCCGCAGCGATTAGGTTTGGCCATACCGATCACCGCAACACAGGCGGCTCCGCCATGGATACCAAGACCGAGACCAAACATTATCCCGTGACGCACACCGATGCGGAGTGGAAGAAAATCCTCACCCCGGAACAGTTCTACATCATGCGTGAGCACGGCACCGAGCGGCCGGGCTCTTGCGCGCTCAATTTCGAGAAGCGCGCCGGAGCGTTCTATTGCGCCGGCTGCGGGCAGAAGCTGTTCGTGTCCAAGACCAAATTCGAAAGCGGCACCGGCTGGCCGAGTTTTAACGATCCGGAGCCCGGATCGGTCGAGACTACGACCGACAGCAGCTTCTTCATGACCCGCACCGAGGTGCATTGCAGCCGCTGCGGCAGCCATCTCGGCCATGTCTTCGAGGACGGGCCGCCGCCAACCCATCTGCGCTATTGCATCAACGGCGTAGCGATGAATTTCAAGCCGGAATAAAAAAGATTCACCTCTCCCCGCGTGCGGGGAGAGCGTAGGCGTCCTTCGGACGCCGTTGTTGGTGTCAAGAACGCCGATGCGAAGCATCGGCTATGCGAAGCGAGGGTGAGGGGGCGTCTCCGCGATTCTGAGCTTTATAGTCTGAGCCCAGCTGAGAGGCCCCCTCACCCCAACCCTCTCCCCGCACGCGGGGAGAGGGAGATCATGGGGAGGGAGCGATGCTGCTGCGACGGCGAGACGTTTTGCGTCTGGCGGGTGGCGCTGTCGCGTCGCCGGCGATTTCCACGCTGGCGCGCGCCCAGGCCTATCCGGCGCATCCGATCAAGCTTCTGGTCGGCTTCCCGCCCGGCGGCCAGGTCGACATCATCGCGCGCATCGCCGCGCAGTGGCTGTCGCAAGAGCTCAATCAATCGGTCGCAGTTGAGAACCGGCCCGGCGCCGGCGGCTCGCTCGGCGCCGAGGCCGTCGTCAATGCGCCGCCGGACGGCTACACGCTGTTCTTCGCCGCGTCGTCGAATGCGGTGAATGCCTCGCTGATGAAAAATCTCAGCTACGATTTCGTGCGTGACACCGCGGCGGTCGCGCCGGTCAACCGCATCAATCTGGTGCTCGACGCCAATCCGTCGTTCCCGGCCAGGAACGTCGCCGAGCTGATTGCGCAATGTAAAACCAATCCGGGCAAGATGGTCATGGCGTCGCCGTCGCTCGGCACGCCGCCTTATATGGCGGTGGAGCTGTTCAAGATGATGGCCGGCGTCGACGTCGTTCACGTGCCCTATGCCGGCGAAGGCCAAATGGTGACGGACCTGCTCGGCGGTCAGGTCAAAGTCGGCGTCGACGGCATCTCGGCCGTCATCGGACAAATCAAAACCGGAAAGTTGCGCGCATTGGCGCTGACCACCGCGACCCGCATCGACGAACTGCCCGGCGTGCCGACAGTCGCGGAAACCTTGCCGGGCTTCGAAGCCAGCGGCTTTTCCGGCATCGTGGCGCCGAAGAATACGCCGGCGCCGATCATCGACAAGCTCGCGGCCGCGGTCCGCGCCATCCAGGCCGACGATAAATTCAAGGCGCGGCTGTCCGAACTCGGCGTCAGCGAACTGTCGATGTCGCCTGCGGAGTTCGGCCAATTCATCGCCGAGGAAACCGCGAAGTGGCGCAAGGTGGTCCAGTTCGCGCGGCTCAAGCCGCAGTGACGGCGGCACGCGACGCCGTTTTATTTGGCGTTGCCGTCACAGCCCCGATTGGTGCCGCGGCCTTCCATGACCACGCAAAACTGCTGCCGGCTTGCGCCCGCGGTGGTGCGGCATTGGGCGATCGCCTGGGCGTCGGCCATCTTCTGATTTTCGGCGATCGACCAGCCGACGCCCGGCGTGCCGTTGGCGGGATCGATGGCGACCGCGAAGCATTGGTTGTGGAAGGTGGCGACGACCTTGCAGAGCGTTTGCGCGCCGCCGCCGACGCGCCGACCGATTTTTGGCAGCCTGCAATCGCACCTTTGCGCGCCGTGTCCATGTCGGGCGCGTTCAGCTGAAAGCCGCTGGCAAAGCCCTCATGCGCGACGTCGGCGGGAAGCCCGACCGCCAGCGCGCTGTCGGCGCGGCCCGGCGACGCGTTCAGCAACCCGGCAATAAAGAGCGCGGCGATTGCAGCATTTCGGCCCGGGATAATTGCGTTCGCATGCATGTTCGCCCCCTAGAAGTTGAGCCGCGACGCCATCAACTCGCGCTTCATCGGCAGGTCAGCGTAGCGAGCCCTGAATTTTCGGACAAGACCGCGCGCGGCGGTTACGCCGCCTTCGCTCCCCATAATTTCTTGCTCGCAATCGCCGCGCCTTCGCTGAGCGCCCGCAACTTGGCCCAGACGATCGAGTCGGCCACCGTCGGCTCGGCGCGCACCGCGGTGCCGAAGCCGCAATCGACACCGGCGATGACGCGGTCGCGGCCGACGATGTCGGCGTAGCGGCCGATGCGCTGCGCCACGAGCCGCGGATGCTCGACGAAATTGGTGGTCGAATCGATGACGCCGGGAATGAGGATCTTGTCGTCGGGGATTTTGATGGTCTTGAGATCCTCCCATTCGTGATCGTGGCGCGGATTGGCGGCCTCGATACTGAATGCCTGCACGTGCGCCTTGAAGGCGATGTCGATGATCTTCGTCAGCGGCAGATCGTGGGTATGCGGCCCCTCGTAATTGCCCCAGCAAATGTGGAGCCGCATGCGATCGGCCGGCAGCCCGGCGATTGCCGCGTTGAGCGCCGCGATATTGCGCTCGGCGACGTTTGAGCGGAATTCCTCGTCGGTCAGATGGCGGTACTGGTTGTTGCGCGCCGAGCCGAGATCGGGCGCGTCGATCTGCAGCACGAAGCCGGCTTCGACGATGGCGCGGTATTCGACTTTGAGCACCTCGGCGAGCGCCGCGAGGTAAGCGTCTTCGTTCGGATAATGCAGGTTGATGATAAAGCGCGTCAGGATGCCGGGCGACGGCGCCGTCATGAACACTTCCGTTGGCTTTGCCTTCGCCGCCGCGGCTTTGAGATGGGCGATGTCGCGGTCGAGCGCCGAGCGGTCGTGGTAGCGCAGTTCGCCGACGCAGCCGGGAAACGGCGTGGCGGAAAATGACCGGCGGTCGCGGCCAAAATCCGGATGATCGAGGAGATCGCGGCCGATCATGATGTCGCGGCCTTTGTCCGCGGCGCGCGGGTCCGGCGCGATGCCGGTCACGCGATGGCGGATATAGGTGGTGTAGGACGGCTTCGACATTTCGCCGTCCGAGACCACGTCGACGCCGCAAGCGACCTGCTGCGCCACGACCTCGTCGACCGCCTTGGCGGTCGC
The DNA here is from genome assembly GCA_963784325.1 of uncultured Alphaproteobacteria bacterium. Lineage (GTDB taxonomy): Bacteria > Pseudomonadota > Alphaproteobacteria > Rhizobiales > Xanthobacteraceae > BOG-931. The sequence continues at coordinate 115,245 of CAWARC010000007.1, forward strand.
GGCCTCGAACACGTCCGCGGCAACGGCTGTGCCGGTTTCTCTGCCGAGAATGAGATCGATCAGCGTCTTCGGCCGCGGCAGGCTGCCGGTGTGGGTGGTAAGGATACGGTCGGTCGAGGTCTTCATGGGGCACTCCGGCAAGCGTTGTCGCAATCACTTGTGGAGGATAGTGTCCGGGCAAGCAAAGGTCAGTAGGGGAGGTGCGCGAGATGCGGATCGTCGATTTGAGCCGGGAGCTATATCACCGCACGCCATCCTATCCGGGGCAGCCGCCGATCATCCACGGTATCTGGAAGACGCATGAAGAGGCGTTCGCCGAATCGGGCAACGTCCAGGGCAACAGCGTGATGTTTTTCTCGATGCCCGACCATGGCGGCACCCATATCGACGCGCCGCGCCATTTCGGCAAGACCGGCACGCCGATCGACAAATACCCGCTGGAAAATTGCATCGTGCCGGGCATCTGCATCGACTTGCGGCATATTCCGGCGCGGGCGGAGATTACGCCCGCCGATCTGGACGAGGCGGTGAAGAAGGCCGGCGTACCGATCCCGAAAAAGGGCACGGTGCTGTTATGCACCGGCCATCACGCCCGCACGTTTCCGACCGCGGCCTATGCGACCGATAATCCCGGCGTCAATGTCGCGGCAACCGAATGGCTCGCCGCGCAAGGCATCGTGCATTTCGGCATCGACTCGATGCGGCCGGGGCCCGAGGGCAAGGTCAATTCGCTGGTGCACAAGGCCTGCCTCGATCTCGACATCACGCATATGGAAAGCCTGTGCAATCTGGAAAGCCTGCTCGGCGCCGGCGAGTTTCAGTTCATCGGCCTGCCGCTGAAATGGCGCGAAGGCACCGGCTCGCCGATCCGCGCCGTCGCGGTGTTCAACGATTGACGCCGTAACAAACAATCTCAACATCGAGAGAACGACCACCCATGCAGATCGGCCACAACCGCAAAATGACCGGCGCGCAGTGCATCGCCGACATGCTCAAGGGCTATGAGGTCACGCACGTCTTCCACGTGCCGGCCGTCATGCGCACCGCATTCGCCGAGATGGAACGCCGCACCGACATCAAGCGCCTGCACGTCCACGGCGAGAAATCGGCCGCCTATATGGCCGACGGCTACGCGCGCGCCTCGGGCAAGCCCGGCATCTGCGGCGCCCAAGTGATCGGCGCCCTCAATCTTGCCGCCGGACTGCGCGACGCATGGCTCGCCCATTCGCCGGTCATCGCGATAACCGGAGGCCGCGATCCGAAAACAAAATTCCGCAAGGTCTATCAGGAAGTCGACGACGTTCCGGCGTTTGAGCCGGTCACCAAGTTCAACGCCACCATCGACGACGTGGCGCGGCTTCCCGACATGATCCGCCAGGCATTCCGCACCGCGGTGACCGGCTGTCCCGGCCCGGTGCATCTGCAATTCCGCGGCAACGAGGGCCAGCTCGACGCCGACGAAGCCGACATGGAGCCGCTGGTCGAGCCGCAATTTTCGCGGGTGCCGGCGTTTCGCCCGGCGCCGGACGAGGCGAGCGTGCGCGCAGCGCTGCAAATTCTTCAGAACGCCGCGCGGCCGGTGATCGTCGCCGGTGGCGGCGTGCGCGCCTCGGGCGCGGCTGCGGAGCTCGTCACGCTCGCCGAGGCCTTGCAAATTCCGGTCGCGACCTCGCTCAACGGCAAGGATTCGATCCCCGGCACGCATCTGTTGTCGGTGGGCGTCGTCGGCAGCTATTCGCGTGAGAGCGCCAACCGTGTGGTCAACTCAGCCGATCTGGTCTGCTTCATCGGCAGCGAGACCGGCGGCATGACCACGCATTTCTGGGCGGTGCCCAAAATCGGCACGCCGGCGATTCAGATCGACATCGACCCTGAAGCGCTCGGCCGCAACTACCCGCTCGCGGCGGGCGTCAACGGCGATGCCAAAGTGACGCTCCAAAAAATGCTCGCGGCTTGCGATCGCACGACGGCGGCCAAGCGCAAAGCCTGGATCAGCGAGGCGCAGAAAATCTCCGGCGAATGGCGCGACAAATATAAAGATGCGCTTAATTCCGACGCAGTGCCGATCCGTCCCGAGCGGCTGTGCCACGAATTGTCGAAGCACGTGCCGGATAACGCCATCGTCGTCGTCGATACCGGGCATGCCGGCATGTGGATGGGCGGCATGTTCGATCTGACCTCGCCGCGGCAGAGCTATATGCGCAGCGCCGGTCACCTCGGCTGGGCGTTTCCGGCGGGGCTCGGTGCCAAATGTGCGGTGCCGGAGCGGCCGGTGGTGACGTTCACCGGCGACGCTGGCTTCTGGTACCACATCGCCGAGATCGAGACGGCGGCGCGCTGGAACATCAACGCGGTGACCGTGGTCAACAACAACGGCGGCGGCAATCAATCGAAGCGCGGCTTCGACCGCGTTTATGGCGGCAAGCAGACCGACAAGGCGCGCGAATTGTGGACCTTCCGCCCGACGAATTTCGCCCGCATCGCCGAGGACATGGGCGCGCTCGGCATCCGCGTCGAGCAGGCCTCGGCATTTCCGGCGGCCTTGGCGCAAGCGCTCGCCGCCAATCGCCCGACCGTCATCGACGTGGTCACCGATATCGACGCACTGGCGCCGGTTGCCGTCAGCTAGCGCGCTGGCGGCTTCCAGGCGACGATCGCGCATTGTTCTGCTTGCGCGCCGCGCCGGCCGAGCGGCGAACCACTTCGGAGATTTGCACGAGTTGCGCGGCCAAGGGACTCGTCTTGCGCCAGATCATGCCGATAGTCCGCGACGGTTGCGGCTTCTTAAAGCGGGCGACCGACACCGACGCCGAACGCGTCTCCACCGCCACGGCCATTTCCGGGATCAAGGTCACGCCCATGCCGGCGCTGACCATCTGCACCAGTGTCGACAGCGAGCTCGCGTCCAGCACCTCGCGCGGCAGCGCCGATTGCGTATTGCAGAACGATAGCGCCTGCTCGCGAAAACAGTGCCCCTCTTCGAGGAGAAGAAGCCGCATTTCGCGCAAGCGTTCGCTGCTCGGCGCCGGCGTTCCCTCGTCCTTGCCCGGCCGCACCAGGAGGAAATTCTCCGCAAACAGCGCGACCTCGGTCAGCGAAGGCTCCGACACCGGCAGCGCGACAATGGCGGTGTCGAGCCGGCCTTCGGCGATCTCCTGGATCAGCTTCGACGTCAGCGCCTCTCGGACGTGAATGTCGAGCTCGGGATGCATGCGCGTGAGCTTCGCCATGACCGTCGGCAGCAGATAAGGCGCAATCGTCGGGATCATGCCGATGCGCAGCCGGCCCGCCAGGCGGTCGCGCGACGCGCGCGCGAAGTCGCCCAGCTCGTCGACCGAGCGCAGGATGTCGCGGACGCGAAGCGCAGCCTCTTCGCCGAACTTGGTCAGCCGCAATTGCCGCGCGCCGCGCTCGATCAGCACGGCGCCGAGCGATTCTTCCAGTTCCTTGATCTGCATCGACAAAGCCGGCTGCGAGATCGCGCAAGCCGCCGCGGCGCGGCCGAAGTGGCTGTGCCGGGCCAGCGCGTCGAAATAGCCAAGTTGCCGCAGCGTCACGTGAGCCATCAGAAATTGTTATAGCAGCGATCAATAAAGTCAACTTTACCTGATGGAATTGACCGGCTAAGCAATGTGGACGGAATGCGCTGGGGTAGAAGCCGGTGCACGCGTTGTTGGCAAAACCGGCAGACCGATCGGAGAGAAACATGGACGCCAAGACTGATGACAAGAGCGCGGGCAAATGCCCGTTCACGGGCGGCAGCCGAGGCCACAGGAACCGCGATTGGTGGCCGGAATCGCTCGACATCGAGATGCTCCACCGCAACTCATCTTTGTCCGATCCGATGGGCAAGGATTTCGATTACGCCAAGGAGTTCAAGAACTCTCGACCTCAACGCGGTGATCAAGGACCTGCAGGCCTTGATGACGGACTCGCAGGACTGGTGGCCCGCCGACTTCGGCCACTACGGCGGACTGATGATCCGCATGGCGTGGCACAGCGCGGGCACCTACCGCATCACCGATGGCCGCGGCGGCGCCGGCGCCGGCCAGCAGCGCTTCGCGCCGCTGAACTCTTGGCCGGACAATGCCAACCTCGACAAGGCGCGCCGGCTGTTGTGGCCGATCAAGCAGAAATACGGCCGGAAACTGTCATGGGCCGATCTGATGGTGCTCGCCGGCAACGTCGCGCTGGAATCGATGGGCTTCAAGACCTTCGGTTTCGCCGGCGGCCGCGCCGATGTCTGGGAGCCCGAAGAGCTCTACTGGGGGCCTGAGGGCACCTGGCTCGGCGACGAACGCTACAGCGGCGAACGCCAGCTCGCGGAGCCGCTCGGCGCGGTGCAGATGGGCCTCATCTACGTCAATCCGGAAGGGCCGAACGGCAATCCGGACCCGGTCGCTGCCGCCAAGGACATCCGCGAAACCTTCTTCCGCATGGCGATGAACGACGAGGAAACCGTCGCGCTGATCGCCGGCGGCCACACCTTCGGCAAAACCCATGGCGCCGGCGATCCGTCGCTGCTCGGCGCAGCGCCGGAAGGCGGCGCCCTCGAGGATCAGGGCCTCGGCTGGAAGAGCAAGCATGGCACCGGCTTCGGCGCCGACGCCATCACCGGCGGTCCGGAAGTCACTTGGTCGCAGACGCCGACCAAGTGGAGCAATCTGTTTTTCAAGAACCTGTTCGAAAACGAATGGGAGCTCACCAAAAGCCCGGCCGGCGCCAAACAGTGGCAAGCGAAAGGCGCCGCGGCCACCATCCCGGACGCCTTCGACAAGTCGAAGAAGCATGTGCCGACCATGCTGACCACCGACCTCTCGCTGCGCTTCGATCCGGTCTACGAGAAAATCTCGCGGCGCTTCTTCGAGCATCCGGAACAGTTCGCCGACGCCTTTGCCCGCGCCTGGTTCAAGCTCACGCACCGCGACATGGGCCCGATCGCGCGCTATCTCGGCCCGCTGGTGCCGAAGGAGACGCTGATCTGGCAGGATCCGATCCCGGCGGTGAACCATCCGCTGATCAATGACCAGGACATCGCCGCGCTGAAGGCTAAGATCCTCGCCTCCGGCCTCACGGTGCCGCAGCTGGTTTCGACCGCGTGGGCGTCGGCGTCGACGTTCCGCCGCTCCGATAAGCGCGGCGGCGCCAACGGCGCGCGCATCCGGCTCGCCCCGCAAAAGGACTGGGACGTCAACGAGCCGGCGCAGCTCAAGATCGTGCTGCAAAAGCTCGAAGCGATCCAGAAGGAGTTCAATGCCTCGGGCGCCGGCGGCAAGAAGGTCTCGCTCGCCGACCTGATCGTTCTCGCCGGCAACGTCGCGGTCGAGAAAGCGGCGAAGGACGCCGGGACCGACGTTAAGGTGCCGTTCACGCCGGGGCGCATGGACGCGTCGCAGGAGCAGACCGACGTCGAGTCATTCGCTCCCCTCGAACCGCGCGCCGACGCGTTCCGCAACTACACCGGCAAGAAGCAGCAGTTCATGGCGCCGGAAGAGGCGATGGTGGACCGCGCCCAGTTGCTTACGCTGACCGGGCCCGAGATGACGGTTCTGGTCGGCGGCCTGCGTGTGCTGGGCGCCAATGCCGGACAGTCCAAGCACGGCGTCCTGACCAAGAAGCCCGGGACGCTGAGCAACGACTTCTTCCTCAATTTGCTCGACATGCATACGCAATGGCAGCCCGCCGGCTCCGACGGGGTGTATGAGGGTCGCGACCGCAAGACCAACGAGGTCAAGTGGACCGGCACGCGTGTCGATCTGATCTTCGGCTCGCACTCGCAGCTCCGCGCCTTCGCGGAAGTCTATGCCTGCGCCGACGCCAAGGAGAAATTCGTCAAGGACTTCGCGGCGGCGTGGACCAAGGTGATGAACGCCGACCGCTTCGAGCTGAGCCCGAGCTACGCAAAAGCCGCGTAGGCCTGCAGCGGCGGCGGCAAGGCTTTCGCAAGAAATTGGGGCGGCATTTCAAAGCTTTGAAACGCCGCCCTGACCCGGGGCGCGGAGGTGCCGTGGACACAGGCAGCCCAAAAAGTGCGATTTTCTGTCGAGGTGTCCAAAATTGAACAGCGCCAGTTTGATTCGGTACTTTATGTAGCGCGCGTACCCTCTCAGCCGAGGACGGCGCAGCAATGGCCAAGCACTATATTCACTTTCAAAACGGTGTCACGACGCTGGACCCATACGGGGTCGATGCTCCCGATATGGAGACCATAAGAGCCGAAGCTGTCCTGACGGTCGCCGCCGTATTGCGCGAAGACGATTTGGAAACCCTTTGGGCAGGTACCCCCTTACGGCTGTGGGTGACCGCGGATCCCGAGGGCAAAGGCAAACCGGTTCTTGCCCTCCAGATTACGGCGTCCGTTGCCGAGCCGTCCTAAGCCGCCATCGGTTGATACGTAACCGGCTGCTTCGAGGGTTTATTTATCGGCAAAGGCGGCGGCTATGCACAGGGCGTCCGATTTGGCACATCGGATGTGCCAAACGTGACAGACAGAGGCTCGCCGCCCGATCATTCTGGTCGGCGCAGGGGAGTTCCCCGCTCCCTTCCGCCGCAACGTGGCCGAGGTCCCAGCCTCCGCCCCGTGAGTAGTGTGTGCTCGGTACAATGCCTGTGTGCGTAAAAGAGCCCCATCCCCCCGGGGCTCTTTTTTTAGCAACATCGGTCGGCGGAGAACACGAACTCCATAAAGGCGCGGTCAAAATGTCCAATATTGGACAGCAGAGGCGATGTTTTCATGTTCCGATTGTACCGTACTGTACGCAAGGGAGCCTTGAGGGGGGTATGCAGAAGGTCGCCGTGAAGAAATCGCGAGGGTTCAGCCCTGCGCAATTTTTGGAGACCACTGCCAAGGGGCGGATTATTTCCACCTATCCCGAGGGAGAAATCATCTACACGCAGGGCGATGATGCCGATGCCGTCTTCTATATCAGGAGAGGCAGGGTCAAGATCACGGTCTTGTCCACGGCCGGTAAGGAAGCCGTGATTGCGCTGCTCAAGGCGGACGAATTCTTCGGTGAAGGATGCCTGATCGAACAGACGCAGCGATTGTCGACCGCGGTTGCCGTCACGGAATGCGAGATTATGCAGGTCGACAAGATCGAAATGAACCGAGTTCTCCAACACGAGCCCGCATTTTCAAACATGTTTGTCGCTCACATTTTGGCAAGAAGCTCCAAGATGGAGGAAGATCTGATCGATCAGCTCTTCAACTCGACCGAGAAGCGGCTTGCCCGGGCCCTGCTGGTGCTGGCCAATTTTGGCAGGGAAGGCCGCCCGGAGCCGATTGTAAAAGGCATCAGTCAGGAGGTGCTGGCGGAAATGATCGGTTCGACCCGGTCCAGAGTCAATCAGTTCATGAATAAGTTTCGCGACTTGGGGTTCATTTCCTACAACGGAAAACTTGAAATCCACGCCTCGCTCCTGAGCGTGGTGCTCAACGATCGGCCCGCTCGTGTGCGGTCGCTTGCAAAACCTTCCCGTCCTGCGGCTCCGCCAAAGGCGTTTTTGAAACCGTCGCGCGCTGCCGCTCGTCCGAAGGCGCTTGCGAAACCTTCCCGCGCTGCCGTTGGCCGTGCCATCTAGCAAAAGCGAGGCGATCCGCCGCGGCTTCGGCGCCGCTTGCCCACGCGGCTCGGTCTCAGATCGCGGTGTCTAGCCTACGTCGTTCCTCAATTGCGGCGATTTGTGACTGTCAAGTCACGCGTCCTGTCCTTTCGGTCACAAAATTGCAATCGAATGCGGCGTTTGATCGCCTCGTTCGCGCCGCAGAAGTTTGCCAGCTTTGACCGTATTGGCGTCGTTGCGTGGCTTCGTCGTTTTTGCCGGCTCCAACAATCGGACTTCGATGCGCACGGAACGAGATTCGGCGATCCGTCTGCTGCAATTGCTGATGGTCGCGTCGCTGGTGTTTCCGGCGGCGCTGTTCGCTTATGCCTCCTATAACGACTATCACGACGTCTATGCGGTGGCCGACGAGCGCATCGACCGCTCGCTCGACGTGCTGCAGGAACAGGCGCTGAAAGTCTTCGAGACCGTCGACCGCATCTTCCCGGAGGTGGGCGAGGTGGTGCGCGGCATGTCGGACGATCAGATCCGCGGCGCGCAAGCAAGCCTGACCCCGCGGTTGCAGCGCATCGTCGGCGTCATGCCGCAGGTGCAGGCGATCACCTTGATCGGCGCCGACGGTCGCCCGCTGGCGTCCAGCGCGCCCGCGGCGTTCGCCGGCGGCGCCGATTTCGCCGGCCGGCCTTACTTCGCGGCACAGCAAGACAGCGACACCGGAACCTATGTCGGCGACGTGCGGACCTCGACGCGGCAGGCCCCGGGAACCGCGCTGTTCGACGTGTCGCAGCGGCTGCCGGCCGCCGGTGGATCGTTCCGCGGTGTCATCGCCGTTGCGGTGCGGCCGCGCTATTTCGACGACTTCTATGCGATGATCGAGCAGTCGCCGGGAAATTTTTACGCGCTGGTGCGTCCCGACGGGCGATTGCTGGCGCGCTATCCCTCCGGACCGCAGCTTACGCATCAGCTCAGTCCGCAGAGCGCGCTGCGGCAGGCGATCGGCCGCGGTCTCACGCACGGGCTGTATTCGGTCGATTCGGAAGTCGACGGCCATAACCGCCGCGTCGGCTTCCGCCAGCTGCCGGGCTATCCGGTCTATGCCATTGCCGGCATCGACAGCGCCGCGATCCGCGCCGCCTGGCTGCACCAGGTCGGCGGCCATCTGATTTTCGGCCTGCCGGTCACGCTGCTGTTGTTCTCCGCGCTGTGGGTGGTGTTGCGGCGGACCAAGCGGCTCTACGACGAAGCACAGCGCCGCGAATTCGCTGAGGACGCGCTGCGCCAGGCGCAGCGGCTCGAGGCCATCGGGCAATTGACCGGCGGCGTCGCCCACGACTTCAACAATCTCTTGATGATCGTCAGCGGCACGGTGGCGCGGCTGCGCCGCCACGTCAGCGGCGATAAGGAGGTCCAGCTGCTCGATGCCATCGCCAATGCGACGGCGCGCGGCGAAAGCCTGACCCGGCAATTACTGGCGTTCTCGCGGCGCCAGATGCATCAGCCCTGCGTGATCGATCTCGCCGAGCGGCTGCCGGAGATCAAGGACATGCTCAGCCGCTCGCTGCGCGGCGACATCGACATCCGGCTCGGCGTGCCGCGGCGGCCCTGCGCGGTCAAGGTCGACCCCAGCGAGTTCGAGCTGGCGCTGCTCAATCTCGCCTTCAATGCGCGCGATGCCATGCCGTCGGGCGGCACGCTGACCATCAGCGCCAAGCCGATGCTGCTGCGCGGCAAGACCGCGGAAGAGGGCTTGAGCGGCGAATTCGTCGCCGTGCGCGTGGCCGATACCGGCAGCGGCATTCCGCCGGAGGTTTTGCCGCGGGTGTTCGAGCCGTTCTTCACCACCAAGGACATCGGCAAAGGCACCGGCCTCGGCCTGAGCCAGGTCTACGGCTTTGCCCGGCAATCCGGCGGCACCGCCTCGATCGCAACCTCGGCGCGGCGCGGCACCGCGGTGACGCTGTTTCTGCCGCGCAGCTTCGAGGCCCCGGCGCAGCCGCGCGCCGAAGTCGCCAGCGCCGCCATCGCGCCGCCGGCCGGCACTGTGCTGCTGGTCGAGGACAATGCCGAAGTCGCCGAAGTCGGCCGCGCCTATTTCGAGCAGCTCGGCTATGCGGTGCGTCACGCGCCGAGCGCGCAGGCCGGGCTCGATGTCCTGACCGCCGACGCCGCCGTCGATCTGGTGTTCTCCGACATCTTGATGCCGGGCGGCATGAACGGATTGCAATTGGCCGAGATGGTGCGCCGGCTTTATCCGGATCTCACGGTGCTGTTGACCACCGGCTACAGTTCGAGCGCGCAGGACGCGGTGCGCCGCGGTTTTGCGGTGCTGCAGAAACCCTACGATCTTACCGCGCTGCAAAGCGCGCTGCGCGACGCGCACACGCCGTCCACCGCGCCAGAGCGCGCCGTTGGATGACCCTGCCGGTTAGCTGCGACAGACGTGGATTAGCGGCCGCCGACCCGCGCCATTACTACCCGCCTCATTACTAGCCACCCCATGGCATCTGCATCATCATCGCCGGGTAGCCGTTGACGCCGATCGACGAGATGGCGAGGCAGAACGACAGCAAACCGCCGATCGCGCAAAACGCGATGATGGTCCAGGCATCGGCGTCCGGCCCTGCCGCGCCGCTCTTGGCAGTGGTTTTGCCGCGCGTGGCCGGGATGGGAAGCTCACCTCGATTGGGCATTGCGTGCTCCTGACGTTGGTCCGCCGCTACGGCAGCCGATGCAAATCCCGCGCCGCGGACCCATACCCGGCATGCAAGACGAAATGTTGACCGGGCGCGGTAAGGTTTTCGGAAAAAGCGAAGCTTGTTTCGACCGGGGGGAACAATGGAACCGCGGCGCCGTTGCCTCTGTGCAAATGCCCAATCCTCTGCAAATGTGGAATCCTTGGCTGGCGCTCTCGGCGCAGACGGCGCTCCTTGGCTGGGAGGCGCAGCAGGTCATCGCGCTCCGCCTCGTCCGCATCGCCGGCGGCGGCGCCCGCGGCCGCGCCGAAACGCAGCGCATGATGAGCGAAAAATTTGCAGCCGCGGCCGAGGCGCAGGCCGTCGTCACGACGAGCGCGATCGAAGGCGGCGCCGACCATCGCGCCGGCAAGAAGCTCTTGGACGTCTATGGCAAGCGCGTCCGCGCCAATCGGAAGCGGCTGTCGCGGTAGAGCATGATCGTGCAGCGAGGCTAGCTGCCATTCCAGTGGGTGAGAGTCCCGCCAACAGAGGAGTCCAGTCGCTGTTGTAGTTATATCCAGCAACGGGGAGGGAAACCGATCCGTTGAAAGCCTGGAAGTAAAAGTCCCCGAAGGCTGGGCGTTCCAGTCTGATCCGTACAGGGGGGCGAGCAACCTGGCAGGCCGTAGCGGAAGCGAACCAGTGAAGCCACGAAATCTACCGCCCGCATGGAACGGATTGCGGGAGTGTCGGGAGTGCCGAGCCGGTGGTCATTCGGCGAAGGCCAATGTCGGCATCGAAGTTCTGGATATCGATGTCGGACTCCTCGGGGTCGGAGAGGACGGCATGCCAGGAAGGAATGTGCAGCGAAAGCTCGGAACCACTCGCGGGTCGCCTAGGCGCTCCCGCACAGCGAAGGCATCGCGTATAAGCCGCCATGCGGTGAAAATGCGGTGTGCCTGCGAGTGGGGCGGATGAGGCCGATTAAGTGATGACGGACCGGGACAGAACAACCCGGACCCGAGCGAGGGCCTCTGGGGCGGTGGGGTAGTGACCCACCACGGCGGTGCATTATCGAATCCACGGCCCGACGCAGTGCGGGATTACCGGAGCGACCACGAGGTGCACGAAGGGCGAAAACAAACCGGTCGTCGGTCAGCGCATGTCGGGAGCAGGCTTAAGCTGAGTGACGCGCCGGGAAGGTCTCGCCTGATATGCCAGCCTTCCAGCCGTACTGGGGAAAACCCGCCGTACGGAATGATAGGGGGGATCGAGGAAACGTCGGCATCATTCGAAGCCCGGTCCGCGCCTCGATCCTACCCGACCGGAAAATGCCTGTCCCCGGACTTGATCCGGGGATGGACGCCGGTTTTCCGAAAAGATCATGCTCCGGCAAAATCCCGAAATCGGAACCAACCCGGGTTTGACAGGTTCCTTAACGGCGGAGGCGAGGGCTTCCGCGCCAATTCATTCATCGCCGCGAGGGCTCCATGTTTCAGTACCGCTCCAGTTCATTCGGTCCGAGCGTCAACGCGATCCAGAATCATCTCGGCGCCGTCGAGAAGGAGCTCGAGAAGATCGGCCGCATCGCCGGCCGCCGCGGCTCCGCCGCCGCAACGGCGGCGGGCGCGCAGATCGGCGACACGATTTCCACGGTGCTCAGCGACATGATCGAGCGCTTCCGCGAGCGCGGCGAAGCCGCCGGCGATCAGGCAACGCGGCTCGGCAACCGCGCGCTAAAACTAGGCGCCGGCTATGGCAGCGATGCGCTCAAGCTGGGCGCCGGTTACGGCAGCGACGCCCTGGCGCGCGTCAGCGCGCAAGCCGAAGGCCGCCCGCTGTTCACCGTCGGCGTCGCCTTGGGCATCGGCATCCTGATCGGGGCCGCGGTGTTGGGTAGCGTCAATCGGCGCGGGTGAATCTGATTGCTGCGCATCGATTACATCCGCGACTAAACGCGCTTCTCCTGATCCGTCATCCTGAGGTGCCCGCCGTAAGGCGGGCCTCGAAGGATGTTGCTCCGCCCGGGCCGTCGCCCTTCGAGGCTCGCTCCGCTCGCGCCTAAGGGTGACGGGATTTTTCTGTCACACTCTTATTGACAATTGTCCCCGATATGGATACCTACTAGCGAATCATCTCGCCCTAAGGGACGCCGTCCGGGTGATGCCGGGCGGCAGGAGCGAGGGCGGTGCCCGCGGGTGAGGCCTCATCAGCCTTGCTCCCGGGCGGTCCGGGCATCATGTCTGCCGGCATTACGACCGGCATTACGACCGGCATGCGAGGTGCGTCGCTGGAAGTGGGTAGGGCAACCTGTCCACGAAACCTGGCCCGGATCGCACCAAGGGACCACACACCCCTTGGGAAGAGCCGTGGTGGAACGCCGGCAGGCGAGCGCGCCCGATAGCGGACGGGCGGCGTAAGCCGCTCCTTCCGTGGCGCGACCGCACCCGTTCGGTGCGGGAGTGACGACAGTGCGACTGCCGGCGTTCCGCTTTCCCTTTTATTTGCAGGAAGCGAGCCGCAAAGAGTTGCTCCGCAACAGCTCGAACGGTTCGCTCTGGGTTGGATGGTCCGCCGATCTCCGCAAGCGGGGGGAGGCAAACAAAATACGCTGTTTGACATCACTCGCGCGCGGAGCGCGCTCGCGAGAACGGGATCGCTTTAATCACCTCTCCCCGCCGCGCGGGGAGAGGTGACGAGTGAGCGTAGCGAACGAGGGTGAGGGGGCCTCTCCGCGGTTCTGAGCGTTGCGGTTAGTGCCTCAGCGTTTCAGATGCCGCCGCTAGTCTGCGCCCAGCGGAGAGGCCCCCTCATCCCCACCTTCTCCCCGCACGCGGGGAGAAGGAGCGCGCATGCGCCCCGCGGGGCGGGATGATTACTCGCCAAGCTCCCGCAGTATCTCTTCGGTGTGTTCGCCGAGCCGCGGCGAGGGGCGGGTGGAGGCCATCGGGGCGCCGTCGAGCACGATCGGCGTGCGGATGCCGGGGATCTTGCCGCCCTTGGCGGCGGGGCTGTCGAGCGCGATCTTCATGCCGCGATGGACCACCTGCGGATCGGCAAAAACCTGATCGAGATCGTTGATCGGCCCGGCGGGAATGGTGGCGGCTTCGAGCTTGTCGAGCAGTTCCTCGCGCTTGAACTGCGCGGTCAGCGCGCAGAGCTTGCCGACCAGGTCGGCGCGATGGGCGAGCCGGCCTTTGTTGTCCGCATAGGCCGGCATGGCGGCAAGCTCCGGCGCGCCGAGGATGCCGCACAGTTTTACGAATTGCGCGTCATTGCCGGTGGCGATGATGACGCGGCCGTCGCTGACGGGAAATTCCTGATAGGGCACGAGGTTGGGATGGGCATTGCCGATGCGCTTGGGCACTTCGCCGGAGACCAGATAATTGAGCGCCTGGAAGGCGAGCGTGCCGACGGTGGAATCGACCAGCGCGGTGTCGACATAGCCGCCGCGGCCGGTGTGCTCGCGGCGCGCGCAGCGCGGCGAGAATGCCGACCGCGGAATAGACGCCGGAGAAAATATCGGCGATCGGAACGCCGACCCGCATCGGCGGCCCGTCCGCCGCGCCGGTCATGCCCATGATGCCGCCGATGCCTTGCGCCATCAGATCGTAGCCGGCGCGCGCCGCCGACGGCCCGGTCTGGCCGAAGCCGGTCACCGAGCAATAGATCAGGCGCGGATTGTCGGGCGCGAGGCTCTTGTAATCGAGGCCGAACTTGGCGAGCCCGCCGACCTTGAAATTCTCGATCAGCACGTCGGAACGCGCCACCAGCTTTTTGACGATGCGCTGGCCTTCCGGCTTGGTGAAATCGGCGACGATGGAGCGCTTGCCGCGATTGGCGCTATGAAAATAGGCGGACGACAGATTGCCGCCGTCGGCCGCCGGCACGAAGGGCGGACCCCAGGCGCGGGTGTCGTCGCCCGAGCCCTCGCGCTCGACCTTGATGACGTCGGCGCCAAGATCGGCAAGGATTTGCCCGGCCCACGGCCCGGCCAAGATGCGGGCAAGCTCCAGCACGCGCAATCCGGCGAGCGGACCCGGCTCTGCACTTGGTTTCGATGGACCCGGCATGGCAACCCCTCAACGCCGCGTCGAGCCGCTGCGCGGGCGCTTAAGTGCCCAAGCAGGGCCACTTTGTCTACAGGTCTTTGCCGTTAGCGAACTTGTCATTGCTTTGGCCCAATATTAGCTAAGTCTGGCCGGCACGGATGGGACGAACTGTGGATACCTCGTTCTTCAGCGAAATGCTGCAAAGCATCGCCGAACGGAGCCGCGCCCTCATCAAGCGTGAGCGCCGCGAGCCGGCGCATGAGCGCTCAGCCGGTCTGGTCGAGCTTTGCGAGGCGCTGTTGTCGGGCCGCGGCGAGGCCTCCGGCGTCGCGCTGGCGCAGGAGATCCTCGCGCTCTACGCGGAGCTGACCACCGGGCCGCGCATCGCCTTTTTCGAGACGCTCGCCACCACCTTCGGCCCCGACCGCGGCCGCATCGATCGCGCCATCGCCGCGTGGCGGGAAGCGCCGTCCGACGCGACGGCGGCCGATCTTCACGTCGCCAGCGAGCCGCGGCGGCTCGAACTGTTCCGCCGGCTCAATCTCGCTCCCAATGGCACCAGGGCGCTGGTGCGCATGCGCGAGCAGCTCCTCGACGCCATGGATCATCGCCGCAACGAGCTTGCGGTGATCGACAACGATTTCGTCCATCTGTTCTCGTCGTGGTTCAATCGCGGCTTTCTGGTGCTGCGCCGCATCGACTGGTCGACCTCGGCGGCGATCCTGGAAAAGATCATCCGCTACGAGGCGGTGCACGAAATCAAGGACTGGGAGGATCTGCGCCGCCGCATCGATCCGCCGGACCGCCGCTGCTACGCCTTCTTCCATCCGGCGCTGGTCGACGAGCCGCTGATCTTCGTCGAAGTGGCGCTGATGCGCGAAGTCGCCGCGGCGATCGGGCCGATCCTGTCCGACAAGCGCGACCCGGTCGAGCCGCAGCGCGCCACCACGGCGGTGTTCTATTCGATCACCAATTGCCAGCGCGGCCTCGCCGGCGTCAGCTTCGGGCATTTCCTGATCAAGCAGGTGGTCGAGGAAGTCTCCCGCGAAGTGCCGCGCGTCGGCACCTTCGTCACGCTGTCGCCGGCGCCGAATTTCGCCGGCTGGCTCGACCGCGAGCGCAGAAACGCCGGCTCGGACGCGCTCGACGACCACGATCGCGAAGCGCTCGCCGCGCTCGACGATCCGAATTGGTGGCGTGCGCCCGAGCTTGCCGAAGAGGTGCGCGAGCCGCTCCTTCGCGCCGCCGCCTGGTATTACATGCGCGCCCGCAACAGCCGCGGCTTGCCGGTCAACTCGGTGGCGCGCTTCCATCTCGGCAACGGCGCGCGGCTGGAGCGGCTCGATTTTCTTGCCGACGCCTCCGAGCGCGCGCTCAAGCAGTCTTACGGCTTGATGGTGAATTACCTCTACGATCTCGATTACATCGAGCGCAATCACGAGGCGTTCGCCCAGCAGCGCGCCATCGTCGCATCGAGCGCCGTGTCGCGGCTGGTGACGACCCCGGCGCGCGAGATCGTTGCGGTGTCGGGCTGATCTGGAAAAATGCCGGACCTGCTCGGCGTCCTGGAAACAGTCCTCTACGTCGACGCCTTCGAGCGCGCCTGTCCGTTCTACGAACAGGTGCTCGGATTAAACAGCATCTAACGCGACCAGCGGCTGTGCGCCTACGACGTCGGCCATCGCGGCGTGCTGTTGTTGTTTCTCCGCGGCCATTCGCTGGAAACGGTGCATCTG
This sequence comes from uncultured Alphaproteobacteria bacterium, assembly GCA_963784325.1. Taxonomy (GTDB): domain Bacteria; phylum Pseudomonadota; class Alphaproteobacteria; order Rhizobiales; family Xanthobacteraceae; genus BOG-931. The sequence goes on from CAWARC010000007.1 coordinate 131,271, forward strand.
CCCGGCGGCACCATCCCGCCGCATGACGGTCATGGCCCGGTGCATATCGCATTCTCGATCGCGGCCGAGGACCGCGCCGCCTGGGAGGCGAAGCTGAACGACGCGGCCGTCGCCATCGAAGGCCGCACCACATGGCCGCGCCGCGGCGAGAGCATTTACTTCCGCGATCCCGATGGCCATCTCGTCGAATTGGCGACGCCAGGACTATGGCCGGGTTATTAGGACTTGCCGTAAACCGACACGATGGCGCCGCGGGTGACGCGATTGTCGGGCGAAGCGAGAAACAGGATCGTGGCCGCCACCTCTTCGACTTTGGGCCACAGCGCGAAATCGGCTTTCGGCATGGCCTGCCGATTGGCCGGCGTATCCATGGTCGACGGCGCCACGGCGTTGACCAGAATGCCGTCCTTGACGACCTCTTCGGCAAGCGCCGCCGTGAATGCCGCAACGCCGGCTTTGCTCGCGGTATATGCCGCCATATTGGCGCCGCTGCGCCATTCCACGCCGGGGCGGGCCGAAATATTGACGATGCGGCCGCCGGTTCCCGATGCCGTCATCGCCTGCACCGCGGCGCGGCAGCACACCATGCAGCTGACGAGGTTCATATCGATCTGCTGGCGGATCGACGCCACCTCGGCGTCGCGCAACGGCGCAAAGGCAAAGCCGCCGGCGATATGGATCGAGGCCCACAGCGGAGCGATGGCGGCATAAGCGCGCGTCACCGCCGCCTCGTCGGCAAGGCTGCCGGTCACGGTCAGCGTCACCTGCTTGTGATCGCGCAGGCGAAAGCGTTTCGCCTCCGCCTCGTCGTAACAGGGCACATGGCACGTCGCGCCGGCCTCGACCAGCGCGGCGACGACGGCGGTGCCAAGCGCCCCAGCGCCGCCGGTGACGACAATGTGACGGTCGCGAAAATCCATGCGGGCCAGTCCGCGCGCCTATTGAGCCTTGTCCTCCCCACATCATCGCCGATCTGCCGTTCGACGCAAGGTGGGATAGTATTCTCGGGAGCCCAAGGAGAATCAGTGGCCGACTTCGATCTCGCGATTATCGGCGGCGGCATCAACGGCGCCGGCATCGCCCGCGACGCCGCCGGCCGCGGCTTTCGCGTCGTCCTCATCGAGCAGAACGATCTCGCCTCCGGCACCTCCTCGGCGTCGTCGAAGCTTATTCACGGCGGCCTGCGCTATCTCGAGCAGCGCCAATTCCGGCTGGTTCACGAGGCGCTGCGCGAGCGCGAAGTGCTGTTGCGCGCCGCACCGCATCTGATCCGGCCGCTGCGTTTCGTGCTGCCGATCAACGAGGCGCGGCGTTCGCCGTCGCTGTTGCGGCTCGGGTTGTTGATCTACGACTGGATCGGCTGGCGCAGGATTCTGCCTGGCACGCGCGAGCTCGATCTGGTCACCGACGAAGCCGGGCAGCCGCTCAAGACGCGCTTCCATCACGCCTTCGAATATTCCGACTGCTTCGCCGACAACTCGCGTCTCGTCGTGCTCAACGCCGTCGACGCCGCCGAGCGCGGCGCGGTGATCCGCACCCGTACCCGCTGTGTGCGCGCCGACCGCACCGATAGCTGGCGGCTGGTGCTCAATGCCCGCGGCCAGCGCGACGTCATCACGGCGCGGATTTTGGTCAATGCCACGGGCGCCTGGAGCGAGCTGTTCGCCGAGACGGCGCTGCGGGTCGAACCGCAGCACCGCCTGCGGCTCGACAAAGGCAGCCACATCGTGGTGCCGCGGCTCTACGATCACGGCCGCGCTTATATTTTGCAGGCGCCCGACAGCCGCGTCGTGTTCGCTATTCCGTTCCAGCGCGACTTCACATTGATCGGCACCACCGATCGTTCCTTCGCCGGCGATCCTTCGACCGTGCTGCCGAGCGGCGAAGAGATCGACTATCTGTGCGGCGTGATGAACGAGTATTTCCGCACCGCGATCGGCGCTGCGGATGTAGTGTGGGCCTACGCCGGCGTGCGTTCGCTTTATGATGACGGCGCGCGCAAGCCGCAGGATATCGGCCGCGACTATACGCTCAAGCTCGACGAACGATTCGGCGAAGCGCCGCTGTTGACCGTTTACGGCGGCAAGATCACCACCTACCGCCGCCTTGCCGAGGAGGCGCTGGCGCGGCTGGCGCATTTCTTTCCGCGCTCGCGGCCGTGGACCGCGCACAGCCCATTGCCGGGCGGTGACTTTGTCTATGACAGCGTCGAAGCGCTAGTCGAGCGCACGCAGCGCACCTGGCGGTTCCTCACCGCCGATCATGCGCGCCGTCTCGTCGATGCCTACGGCACGCGGGTCGATCGCGTGCTCGGCGCCGCGAACGGGCTCGACGATCTCGGCATGCGATTCGGCGCCGATCTCACCGCCGCCGAGCTGCACTATTTGATGAGCAAGGAATGGGCCCAGACCGCCGACGACGTGCTGTGGCGCCGCTCCAAGCTCGGCTTGCGGCTGACTGCGGAACAGGCCGCGCGGCTCGACCGCTTCATGGCGCAAGCCTCGTCGGCAAGCCGCGCCGGTGGGTAAAATTTTATCGGCCTGCCAAGCGTGGCGTTAACCGTGCGCTCACTCCACCGGCCGATGCAGCCGGCGATGAGCGCACGATGCAAACAATTTGCCGCTTTTAATTTTACCGTCCCGCAACAGGGGCCATGCTTTTATCGGCAAATGCCAAGTCAAGAAATGCCAAGTCAAGAAATGCCACGTCAAGAGCAGACCCGAGAACCGCGCGGCCGTCTTGGCGACGGCGGCGCTATCTCTGCGAAACATACCAAGAAGCAGATCGAAAATATCGTCCAGTCGCTTTGCGTCCTGGTGGTCGACGACAATCAATACATGCGCAAGATGATCCGCAATCTCTTGGTCAATTGCGGCGTCAAGGACATCTACGAGGCAGCCGACGGCATCGCGGCGCTCGACGCCATTCGCACCATGGCGCCCGACATCGTCATCCTCGATTGGGAAATGCCGATGCTCAGCGGTCCGGAATTGGTGCGGATCGTGCGCTCGCCGGGCGTGTTCCCGACGCCCGATATTCCGATCATCATCTTGACTGGCCACTGCGAACGCTGGCGCGTCGTCGAGGCGGTCCGTCTGGGCGTCAACGAGTACCTGACCAAGCCGGTCTCGGCGAAAGCGCTCTATGACCGCTTCGTCTCGATTATCACCCAACCGCGGCCCAGTGTGCAGCTGGGCGATTATTACGGCCCCGAGCCGCGCAAGCTGGTGGCCGACGCAGTCGACGATGCCGGTCTGGCGGCAACGCCTGCCGTCGCCGTCCTGGACTGACACCCGCATCTTTTCAGTCACCGCAAAAATGCTTTAGCGTGCCGGCACGCGCGCCATTGGGGCTTGCGCCGTCGCGAACCGAGCATCGATGCAGACCGTCGGATCGAAAGAAGGCTTGGCGAAGCGGGATTTCGCGCCTTGGGCCGATCGAACGGTGGCGCCGCTGTTGCGCATCGAGGGGCTGACCAAGCGTTTCGGCGCCTACCCGGCCGTGGACGACCTCTCGCTCGCTATCTATCCCGGCGAGTTTTTCGCGCTGCTCGGACCGTCCGGCTGCGGCAAGACCACCTTGTTGCGCCTGATTGCCGGTTTCGAGCGAGCCAATGCCGGCCGCATTCTCCTTGACGGTGACGATCTTTTGCCGGTGCCGCCGCATCGGCGTCCGGTCAATATGATGTTCCAGAGCTATGCGCTGTTCCCGCATCTCAGCGTCGCCGGCAACGTTGCCTTCGGCCTCAAACAGGAAGGTCTACCGAAGGCGCAGATCGCCGAGCGGGTGGCCGAAATGCTGGCGCTGGTGCGGCTGGAAGATTTCGGCGCCCGCAAGCCGCACGAACTGTCCGGCGGACAGCGCCAGCGCGTGGCGCTGGCGCGTTCGCTGGTCAAGCGGCCGCGCGTGCTCCTCCTGGACGAGCCCATGGCGGCGCTCGACAAGAAGCTGCGCGGCGAGACGCAATTCGAGCTTATGGAGTTGCAGCGCCGGCTCGGCCTCACCTTCATCATCGTCACCCACGACCAAAGCGAGGCGATGACGGTGGCCGACCGCATCGCGGTGATAGATCGCGGCCGTGTGATGCAAGTGGCGCCGCCAGCTGAAATCTACGAGCAGCCGAACTCGCGCTGGGTTGCCGACTTCATCGGCAGCGTCAATCTGCTGGAGGGACGCGTTGGGCCCGACGGCACCAGCGTGGAGGGCACGGCTTTGGGCCGGTTGCACGTTGCGGCAAAAATCGTCGCCGAACCCGGCGCGATGGTCTGGGTCGCGGTACGGCCGGAACAACTGCGGATGACGCCGAACCCGGCGGCGGCGGACTCACAGTCGGCGCTGGAAAGCGACGTGGCCGCGACGCTCGCGGATGTCGCTTATCTGGGCGATCTGTCGATCTATCGGTTGCGCACCGACGCCGGCGTGCCGCTGCAAGCGAGCCGAGCCAATATCGGGCCGTTTGCGCAGCGAACCATTACTGCGAACGATAAAGTCTGGCTCAACTTTCCGCGCGCCGCGGCGATCGTGCTGACGCAATGACAAGCGACGCCCACAAAACGGCGCCAAAGCCGCAACGCTCCTTTGTGGCGAAGCTTGTCGTGCGGGTTCCATATGCTTGGCTGGTTGCGTTCTTTCTGGTGCCGTTTCTGATCGTGCTGAAGATCAGCCTGTCGCAGACCGCGATTGCGCAGCCGCCCTATACGCCGGTGTTCGACCTCGCAGCCGGCTGGCGCGGCATCGAGAGTTTCTTTGCCGGGTTGTCGCTCGATAATTACGCTTTCCTCGGCTCCGACCCGCTTTACTTTCTCTCCTACGTCAAGAGCCTCGAGATCGCCGCGCTCTCCACCGTGATGCTGCTCGCCATCGGTTATCCGATCGCCTACGCGATGACGCGCGCGCCGCGGCGCGTGCAGCCGGCCTTGGTGCTGCTGGTCATCCTGCCGTTCTGGACGTCGTTTCTGATCCGCATCTATGCCTGGATGAACATCCTGCAGCACGACGGACCGCTCAATCGGCTCTTGCTGGCTCTCGATCTGGTGCGCGAGCCGCCGGTCTGGCTCTCGACCAACACAGCCGTCTATATCGGCATCGTATATTCTTATCTGCCGTTCATGGTGCTGCCGCTTTATGCGACGCTGGAAAAACTCGACGAGTCGCTTCTCGAAGCGGCCGCCGATCTCGGCTGCCCGCGCTGGAAGGCGTTCTGGCTCGTCACTGTGCCACTATCGGCGCCCGGTGTCGTCGCCGGCGCATTGCTCTGCTTCATTCCGGCCGTTGGCGAGTTTGTCATTCCGGATCTGCTCGGCGGCTCGCGCACCGCGATGATCGGCCAGACCATCTGGACCGAGTTTTTCGCTAATAAGGATTGGCCGACCGCCTCCGCGGTCGCCGTCGTTCTGGTCTGCCTGTTGGTCACGCCGATCGTAATCTTCCAGCATCAGACGATGCGCGGCGTTGAGCGGGACTGAAGATGCGCAAACTCTCCGCTTTTAATCTGGCGACGCTCGTCATCGGTATCGCCTTTCTTTATCTGCCGATCGTCATTCTGGTCGTCTACTCGTTCAATGCATCGCGGCTTGTCGTTGTCTGGGGCGGCTGGTCGACGCGTTGGTATGCCGAGCTTGCCGGCGACGCGCCGCTGCTCGGCGCGGCCTTCATCAGCCTGCGCGTCGCTCTCGTCGCGGCGAGTGCGGCGACTGTGCTGGGAACGCTCGCGGCGGTCGCGCTGGTACGTTTCGGCCGCTTCCGCGGCCGGCTCCTGTTCGCGGCGATGATCTACGCGCCATTGGTCATGCCGGAGGTCATTACCGGGCTGTCGATGCTGCTGCTGTTCGTCGCCATCGCGGTCGATCGCGGGTTCTGGACGGTGGTGACCGCGCATACCACCATGGCCTTGTGCTTCGTAGCGGTGATCGTGCAGGCGCGGCTCGTCGATTTCGACATGAGCCTCGAAGAGGCGGCCATGGATCTCGGCGCGTCACCGGCGCGCACTTTCATGACGGTGACCCTGCCGCTGATCTTGCCCGCCATCGCCGCGAGCTGGATGCTCGCTTTCGCACTGTCGCTCGACGACCTCGTTATCGCCAGCTTCACCACCGGTCCCGGCGCGACCACGCTGCCGATCCGCATCTATTCGGAAGTGCGGCTTGGCGTCAGCCCGGAAATGAACGCGGTGTGCAGCATCATGGTCGCGGTGGTCGGGATCGCGGTCATCGCAGCGTCCCTGCTCACCAAGCTCAGCGTCGCCAGGAGCGGTCCGGCGCGAGCCTAGTCAGTCCCGGCTCTCGCCGGGCGGACGAAAAATGTAAAACAAAAACCACACCGGCACGATCACCAGCGCGCCGAGCAACAGATTGGGCAACGCCCAGGCCACGCCGGCGCGCGCCAAATCTTCGAGCCGTTCCGGCGACAGGCCCGCGGTTTTGATCAGCTCGTCGGTTCTGATGCCGAAATGATCGAGAACCGTACCGACGATCAGGGAGGCGATCAGCACCTTGACCATTGTGCGAGTGAGGCTGAGCATCGGCTAATGGCCCGGTCGCGGGAAAGCCCGCGCTGATTCGTGCGTCGCGAATCATAAAGCAAAAAGTAAAAAACTGCGCGCTCGGGTGGGCCCGTTCGCACCGAGCCGCGACGTGCTCCGCCTAATTGGAAGGCACTATTGGCTGGTCTTCGCCGTGGCTGGTGCCGCGCCGCGGGTTGCTGCCGGCGCCGCAGGTGTCGTTGCCGCGGGTGTCGGCGGCGCCGCCAAGAGTTGGTCGATCACCGAACGCACCGCATCGCTGGCATTATAGCTCTTGGCCGCATTGAGCAGCGGGGCTGCCGCCCCCGAGCGCCGAATCAAGCTCTGCGGATCCGGCAGCATGATCGGGTCACTCCACGGCCCCTGCACGACGAACGGCAAGTCGAACTCCTCGGCGCTGCTGTTCGAAACCAGCGTCGCCACGCCTTTGAGGTCGAGATCGCGCAACGGCACCGACGCTTGTCCCCCAACTTCGAGCTTCACCGAGGGGCCGACAATATGCATGTCATCGACCGATACCAGGCCGTTTTGGACCTTGAGGTTGACGGCGAGCTGATCGAAGGGCGTGCGGCCCTGGCGGAAATCGCCGTTGCCGGAGAGCGGGCGGCGCTCGAGCCGGCGCAGCAATTGCTCGACGTCGATGCCGGCCAGCGCACCGGATTGGGCGTTCAACGTGGCCGTGCCGTTGAGCGCATGCGTCACCGCCAAAACGGAATCGCCGGCTCCGTCGAGATTGAAAGCGAGATTGCCGCGACCCTGGACCTTATGCACCCCGAAAATCTGGCCGAGGCAGTTTTCCAGATCGACGTCGAGGAATTGCATATTCGAACTCACCGCGACCCCGCTTTCCGCGCTGGCGATGCCGAGCGTGCCCTTGGCGGTGCCGCCGAACGCCTGTGATTCTCCGATCGTAAGGTCGAGCTTGCCGTCGTGCATGGTTGCGGCGACGGCGGTGCGCCCCAATTGCGCGTCGCCGATCTTGATGCTGGCGGCTGATAGCCGCAGGTCGAGGTTGAAATCGTCAAAGCCGTTGAGCGCGATCGGCAAGCGGTCCCAGTTGTTGTTTTCATCCCGGGCGAGAAGCCGTATGCCGGAAACATATGGCGTCAGATTCAGCGCGTCCGCGGCAAGCGTGCCTTGCACCAGCCGATGGCCGTCGGTCGCCAGCGTCAGCGCTCCTTCGGCGCTGTTGTCGTCGAGTTCGACGTTGACGTTGGACAAGGAAGCCATGCCGCCGCCGATATCGCTCTGCGCGCGAAGCGCAAAGCGGCCGAAGCCGCCGAACGGCACCTTGCTTTTGCCGGTCCAGTGCAGCGCGTCACGCAGCGATGGCGACTCGACGTCGAGCGTGCCATCAAGCTTCAGTGTCGGCTGATCGGTCGCCACCCCGTCGAAGGCGACATTGAGTGGTTCGCTGGTGATCCGCAGCTTCACCCCCGAGCGATCGCCAGTAAGTGCCGCCAGAAAGTCGCTCAGCGTGAGGCTTGCTTCGACCGGTTCGTTGTTCCAGACAAAACGACCGTTGGCGCCGAAACTTCGCGAGATCGACGGCCAAGCAACTTGAAAATTGACGCTCTCGAGGCGTTCGGTGGCATCCTTGCCTTGATCATGGACGACGACGGTGCCGTCCTGGATGCCAATCTCGGAGAACGATGCCGTGCGCCCGGGATTCGGCTGCAGCGCGCGCGCCAGTGAAACAATCAGTCCCGACCAGTTCGTTTGTCCTGTGGCGGAAAAGGTGACGTCGATGACCGGGCGGACCAGCGTCACGTCGGCGATCTCGATGCGCCCGGCCAGCAGCGGAAAATAGCGCAGCCGCGCGGTCAGTTCGTCCGCGGCAACGGCCGGCTCGGTCGAGCCGTTATTGCCTAAAAGCACGTTGCGAAAACGTACGGTGCCGGAGGGAAACAATGACAGCGAGACGTCGTCGCCGAGCATCGGATCGAGGCCAGTCACAGCGTGGATTTCCGCCTTGACGGCCTCGCGCACCGCGGCAGCGGGAATGAGAAAGGACAGCGCCACCAGCGTGACGAATGCCGCCGCAGCCGCGCCGGCAACGGCAATCGCAAGGCGTTTTAGGCCGGTGGCCGCGGTCACGGGACGTTTCCAATTGGTGTGAGGCCGGCGGACTATACCGAGTGGTATGCCCGCTGGAAACATGCTTGGCATCTGTGTCGCTTTCGTGGCCGGTGCTTGCGCGCCCGGGTCCAAATAGTTGCTGCCATTAAGCAATTAGGCCGCCGCGGGCGTCGTTCTCTGTCAACGGCCGGCGGCTTGCCATCGCTTCGCTTCGTGCGCCTGCGAAACCTCGGCGATCATCTTGGCGATAATGGCTTGGCCGAACGAGTTGAAGTTTTGCGCCACCATGACGAAGGCGCCCGGGCCGCCGACGACGTTGTTGCGGTAATAATTGTCGAGGCCGCCAGGCGGGTTGGTGTGCTCCGGATTCCACGGCATCGGATTATCGCTCAGGATGACCAGGCCGTTGATGGTGACGCCCTTGGCGACGGCCTGGTCGCGCAAGTCGGCTGCGGCGCTGCCGTCATTATTGGTGCCGTCGCCGGACACGTCGATGGTGCGGCGAATGCAATTGAACGGCGTACTGGCGAGCCGCGCCAGGGCGAATTCGATGCCGCCGCTGATCGAGGTGCGGCCGGCGAACGAGCGCGGACTCTCGATCAACTGGTCGCCGAATTGTTTCGCCGCGGCGGCGTCGCCGACCTCGGTCCAGTCGATCACCACCCGCTGGGCTCCGACGCCGGACCACTCGACGAAGGTCACGCCGATGCGCCCGTTTCGACCCGAGCGGATGGTGTCGAGCACGCGCGGATCGGAAATGGCGGCGGCGTAACCGTCACGCTGCAACTGGAATTTTGCGTCGTCGATGCTGCGCGACACGTCGGCGGCGAGCACTAGCAACAGGTCGACGTCGTCGGCGGCATGCGCCGTGGCCGGTGCCAGTACGCCCCCGGTGAAGATCAATACGACGAGGAATTTGATCATGCGCATTGCCGCACCCTCGCCGAGCATCAAGGTGAATGACGGCGAAAACTCGACAGTCGTAAGTCCAGACCAAGTTTAGACGATGTTTGTTGCCGGCGCCGCCGTCAATCCGCGACAATGCGGCTGGGCGGGAAGGCCACCTCGACCAGTGTGCCGGCGTTCGGCGCGCTTTTTATGACGAAATTGGCGCGATTGGCCTCAGCCAGCGCCTTGGTCAACGGCAGGCCGAAGCCGGTTCCGCCCGACCCCCAGCTTCCGGATGTCGCGATCTGGCGAAACGGCTCGAGCGCGGCCGCTATATCCTTTTCACTCATGCCGGAGCCGGTATCGCGCACGCGCAATACCGCCTCGCGGCTGTCGGTAAAGACGGTCGACACGATCACCTGGCCGCCGGGGCCGGTGGATTTGATCGAGTTTGCGATCAGATTGAGCACGATCTGGCGCAGCGAGCGCTCGTCGGCGATCACCAGCGGCACGCCCGGCGTGAGCGAAGTGCGGATGATGATGCGGGCGCGGTTCGCTTGCGGCTGCATGATGCCGACGCATTGCTGGGTCAGGTCGTTCAGATTGACGCTGGCGAAGTTGAGTTCGGTCTGCCCGGTCTCGATCCGCGACAGATCGAGCAGGTCGTTGAGCATTGAAACCAAATGCGTGCCGGCAGCGTGGATGTCCTTGATGTATTCGCGGTAGCGCTCGTTGCCGATCGGGCCGAAGCGTTCGGCCATGATCACTTCGGCAAAGCCGGTCATGGCATTGAGCGGCGTGCGGATTTCATGGCTGACTTTGGCAAGGAATTCCGCCTTGCCCGATGCCGCGCGCAGCGTCTCGCGCTTGGCGTTGCGCAGCTCGTCCTCGTTCTGCTTGCGGCTGGTGATGTCGCGGAATATCGCGCAGACGCGGTCGCCGCCGACACGGGTCAAGCTCATGGCCAGCGGCACGAGCCGCTCTTCGCCCGCGCGTGCCGCGACGTCGAGCACGTTATTGGAGGTGCCGGTGCCGCGCACCATGCGGTCGAGGTAGTCGCGCGCCGCGCGTTCGCTCTCGGGCGCCAGCAGATCGCCGAGCGAGCGGCCGTCAAGCTCGGTTGCCGCGGCGCCGAACAGCGCCGCAGCGCGGGCATTGGCGCCGACGACGCGGCCTTCGGGGTCGAGCGTGACGACGCCGTCGGTCGCCGCGTCGACTATCGCTTTGAGTTCCTGGTTCTCTTTCTCGGTTGCGGCCAGCGTACCATCGGCTTGCCGCGCCACCGTTCCGACGTGGTTCGCTGCGACGTGGTCGCTGGAGTCATGGCTGTTGGAGTCGTGGCCGTTGGACACGATCAGCGCCAGCGCCGACGCTCCGTTCCACGGTACCGTGAACATGCGGCCGTCCAATGCCAGCCTGTCGCCGCGTTGCGTCATGATCGACACCGATTTGTCCAACGGTGAAGCGACGCCCACGGTCTCTGCGAGGGCCTCTGCGGCCGGCTCGGCAAACAGTCGGCTCAAGCCGCCGGCTGCCTCGATGGCGGAGAGGTTGTTGTAGCCGCTCCATTCCAAGAAGTGACGGTTGGCGTAGAGCAGCTTGTCATGCCGATAAACCAGAACCCCCATCGGGATGCGGTCGAGCAGCACTTGCTCAATCGCCGGCTCGGCGGCGGGTTTGGCGCACGCTTCGAGGGCTTCCGCCGGCAGAGCCTCGGCGGCGTCTGCAACGGCTTCCGGCGCCTCTTCCGGACCGCGCAGCCGCGCCGTCAGCTCTTGCGCCAGTTCGCGAAATGCCCTGCGCTCGACCGGGCTCAAGGTTGGCGCCACTTTGGGTTCTGCCGAGCCTGCCTGACGAAACGGCACCACATTGGCGGAAGCCGGCGCGGGAGCGACCGTCGGCCGCTCGGCGTGTGGCGCCGCTTCGGCCGGTGCGGCAGCCTCGGTCTTGTCCGCCACCGCGGCCGGCATTGCCGGCGCGGCGGGTGTGGCGCCTTCCTCCTGCTGTGGCGATTCCGGTACCGGCCTGAAACCTATTGGCTGGTCGCGTCGCGCCCGCACTAATTGATTGATGCGGTCGATGTCACGGCAGACGCCGAAGCCGCGATAGCCGCGGAACCTGCGGTCACGATCAAATACCGGCAGGCCGGATAATTCGATCGGCAGCGGTTCGGCGGAATCGTCGACCGGCCAGGGCACGACGATGCCGCTCCAGGTTTCCTGACTCGCCACCGCCCGCACGACTTGATTGTTGGGATCGAGCTTCAGTTCGGCGGCGATTTCGCTCCATGGCCGGCCGAATGCCGCCCTCGTATGGGGCCCGGCGAGTTCGATGAACTCGTCCGACCCGACGCCCAAGCGGCCGTCTGCATCCATGTGCCAGACGAACCGCAACGGATGCCGCCGCTCCGCCATGCCCTCTTGCGGGGCGGCGGGATCGGATGTGGGCGCGGCAGCGGAGGTCGCGGTCGTTTCGATCGGCGCCTCGGCTGAAGCTGCCGCCACGTCTTGTGCCGGATGTTCCGCCCTAGCTTGCTCGATCCCTTGTGACGCACTCGGCTCGACAGGGGCTTCGCTCGGCTGTTGCCGCAGGGTGAGCAGCAACACGCGGGACACGTCTTTGCCGAGGCGTGTGGCAGCGATTTCGAAAGCCGCTTGGCCAATGCGCGCGGTGCCGCTGGCGCTGCCGATTTCAAGGACGGTCGCGGCGAGCGTTTCGATGCCCAGCGCCGAAAGCATGGTGGCGCCGGAGAGCCAAGCCCGCGCTGCCGCATTGGCATAGACCAGCGTTCCGTCCGGCGCGAAGCCTGCGATCGGCTCTTCGCAATCGCCGAACAGGCGACGCACGCGCTCGCTGAGGCTGAGTTCCCGTCCGGCCGGTTCCACCGCCGAGATCAGGATTCCGACCTTGCCGTCGGTGAGGACGATGCGCGAGCACGCGCAAGTGAGGGGGCGGCCGAACGATGCGCCAAAGCCGCGCAGCCGCTCGAGGCGCTCTTGCCCGGTCGCCGGCAGCGTGGCGGCCAAGCGAACGATTTGCTGGACAGGACTATCGCCGACGTCAAAGCGGCGTTGCGTGCCGGCGGCCACCGTCTCGCCGCCGAACATCGCCGCGCCGACGGCATTGGCCCACAGCATTTGCGAGCCTTCGATGCTCCACAGCCAAGCCGGCCAAGCACTCGTCGCAAGCGGCGCGAGACGCGGATGACCTGACAGCGCGAGCGTTTTCTCCACGATCGACATGCGCGTCGGAACTCGTAGCCTAAAGAAATTCTTAATAGTGCGAGGCGTCTGCGGCGTCCATGGCGGCGGCCGATGCGCAGCCAAGCTTGCCGGGATAACCTTAATCGCCCCGGGGACTTAGCCTGGCGACGCCGTTTAGCTTGCATGGCCGTCGCAAATTCGCGGTAGGATCGGGCCGCCGGGGGCAAGAGGAGCAAGTGATGGCAAAAGATCCCTTCGAACAATTCGCGATTCCGACCGAGATGCGGGCGTTTGTCGAACAGAGCGTGACGCAGGCGCGCCAGGCTTTTGGCGGCTTTATCGAGGCGGCCAATAAAGCGATGGGGCAGCTGCAAGGCCAAGCTCAGGCGGCGCACAGCGGCGCCACGGAAATCGCTCATAAATCGATGAGCTATGCCGAGCAGAACGTCACGGCGACCTTTGAATTCGCGCAAAAACTCATGCAGGCCAAGGACGCGGCGGACCTTATGCGGCTGCAATCCGAGTATTTGAGCCGCCAAATGCAGGCGCTGTCGTCCCAGGTCCAGGACCTTGGACAAAGTGCCGCCAAGATCGTGGTGGATAGTGCCAAGCCTAAGACGTGATCAGATCCCGCTGCGGCGGGTTCCATATCCATAAATCATTTCAATGAGTTGATTGCATGTTTGTGCGTTGCAATAATTCCTGTTGCAATGCACCAAAAAAGTTGTTATTTGTTTATTCAGGAAGGTGCCGCGGCCCATGCTTGGGCTCGACGAGGACGGCGTTTCGCCGCGACACCCAGACGACGAAGCGATGTCAGGCAACGCGCAACGGGCGGCGAAGCCAGTAAAGAAAAAGCTCTCCAGGTGAGACAGCCCAAGAAGCAACCAGCGAAATCAAGGACCAGTGTCATGGCGGAAGCCACAACCACCACCACTCCCCCGAAAGTGAAAAGCAAACCTGCGGCCAGCGCATTCGAGATGCCGAAATTCGAAATGCCGAAATTCGAGATTCCGAAGGTCGAAATGCCGGCCGCTTTCCGTGAATTTGCCGAGCGCGGCGTCGCGCAATGCAAGGACACCTACGAGAAGATGAAGGCCGCCGCGGAAGAGGCGACCGACGTGCTCGAAACCACCTATTCGACCGCCACCAAGGGCACATCCGAATACGGCCTCAAGGTGATCGAAGCGGCGCGTACCAACACCAATGCGGCGTTCGACTTTTTCGGCGAACTGATCACCGCGAAGTCGCTATCAGAGGTGATCGAGCTGTCGAGCACGCATACGCGCAAGCAGTTCGAGACGCTGACTGAGCAGAGCAAGGAGCTTGGTGCGCTCGTGCAGAAAGTCGCGACTGAGACCGCCGAGCCGATCAAGAGCGGCATGAACAAGGCGTTCAGCAAGGTCGCGTAATTGCGGCCAGATCGTTGCCGCGGTTTCGCGGCGAGGGGAAAGCCCGGGCTTGGCCCGGGCTTTTTGCTTTTTAGGGGGTGATTTCGGCTATCTTGCCAAACTGGGGCGTTACTCTTAGGTTCCGCGCCCTAAAGGCATAAGCCGGAAAAGTGGCTACCGGTTTTCCGGAAAGATCATGCCCCAGCAAATCCGCGCCCGTGCAGCTGTAGCTCAGTTGGTTAGAGCGCCTGACTGTGGATCAGGAGGTCGGTGGTTCGAATCCACCCAGCTGTACCAGCACATTGCCGCCGGGCGTCATGCCTCACCTACCGCAACCGCTGCTCGGCGCGCGTGCATTTGACTCGCAATCGAGCCTCCTTACACTCGCGGCAAGAAAATAACGCGGTCGCGCGCTTGGCAGGCGGGGGAAAATGACGACGCCTTGTAACGTCACACGGGCTATATGTAACGTCACGCGGGCTATTCGCCGTCTCGGTACGGTACTGGCCGTGATTGCCTCGGTGAGTTTTGTCTGCAACGCCCGCGCCGAGGACTATCCAAACCGTCCGATCACCATGATCGTGCCGTTTGCCGCGGGCGGGCCGACTGACATTCTTGGCCGGCTGGTCGCCCAGGCGATCGGTCCCATGCTCGGCCAGCAGGTCATCATCGAGGACGTAACCGGCGCCGGCGGCACCATAGGCGCGACCAAGGCCGCGCGCGCCGAACCCGACGGCTATACGCTCGTCATGGGCAATCTCGGCACGCACGCCGCGGCGCTCGGTATCTACAATAAGTTGGCTTATGACCCGCGCACCGATTTCGAGCCGATCATCCTGGTCGCCTCGACGCCGATGGTGCTGGTGACGCGCAAGACGCTGAACGTAAAGACGCTCGACGAAGTCATTGCCTGGGCCAAGGCCAACAAAGGCAAGGCGACCATGGGCTCGGCCGGAGTCGGTTCGATCTCGCATCTGACGTTGCTGCTGTTCAATCATCTCACTGGCGCCGACCTGATCCACGTTCCCTATCGCGGGTTGTCGGAAGCCAGCAACGATCTGCTCGGCGGCCAGATCGACACGCTGTTCGATCAGGTCGTGACCGCAACGCCGCATATCAAAGCAGACCAGGAAAACGCCATCGTCGTCACTATCCCGCAGCGCGCGCCCGCCATTCCGAACGTGCCGTCGGCCAACGAAGCCGGCTGGCCCGCTCTGCAGACCGTCGCCTGGACAGCCTTATTTGCGCCGAAGGGAACGCCGGCGCCGATCGTTGCCAAGATCAACGCCGCCGTAGAGAAGGCCATGCAGGATCCCGCCACCATCAAACGGCTCGCCGACATCGGCGCCGACCTCCCGGCGCCGGATCAGCGCTCGCCGCAGGCGCTCGGACAGCTTGTTAATTCGGAAGTCGCCAAATGGGTGCCGCTGATCAAGGCCGCCGGCGTGGCGGCGCAGTAAAGCCATCGCCGTGCGGCTGAACGACGAAGAGCAGGCGCTACGCGCGGGCAAGCTCGGTCCGCTGCGGCAATGGGCGATCGAGCATCAGATCAAGGTCGGCGATTATCTCGGTGCGCGCGATTTCGTTCCGGTCGGCCAAGCTCACATCATGGCCGACACGGAATCGCTCGGCGCGGCGGGCGTCGAATGGCTAGAACGCTGGGCAGCGCTGCCGGCCGAACAGCGCACCGTTCGCATCCCGACCATCACCGATCCGCGCGGCACCGATTTCGCGCATGCGGCGCAGCTTAAGCAGCAGCCCTGGATGGTCGATCTGGAGCGCCGCGCCATCGCCGCCTTCGAAACGTTCGGCGTGCTGATGACCGATACCTGCATCAATTATCAGACGATCATGCCGCCGGTGCGCGGCGAGCACATGGCCTACGGCGACACCGGCGTGGTGATCTATTCGAACAGCGTCTGCGGGGCGCGCTCGAATTTCGAAGGCGGACCGTCGGCTCTGAGCGCCGGACTGACCGGCCGCACGCCGCGTTATGGCTATCATCTCGACGAGCGACGCCTGGCGACGTTTCTGGTCGAACTGTCGTGGACGCCGCGCGAACTCAGCGATTGGGGCGCACTCGGCGGTGTCGTCGGCCGTCTGGCCGGCGACTACTCGCAAGTGCCGGCGCTGGTCGGCATCGACCGCGTACCGGGTGCCGATGAAATGAAACACTTCGGCGCGGCGCTCGCGAGCTTCGGATCGGTGGCTTTGTTTCACATGATCGGGGTCACGCCGGAGGCGATGCGACTCGAAGACGTCGTGCCCGAAGGCGTATCGCTGAAGACCCACGATATCGGCGAGGCCGATATCCGCGCGTTGCAGGCGCGCTACGCCAAGGATATCGGCGCCGTCGACGTCGTCGTGTTCTCGGCGCCGCAGTTGAGCCTCGTCGAAATGCAAATGCTGGCCGCACTGCTCGATGGCCGCCGTGCCACGATTCCGTTGCTCGCCGTGACCAGTCCGCAGGTCAAGCCTGACTGCGACCGCATGGGCCTCACCGCGCGGATCGAGGCCGCCGGCGGCACTGTGCTTTCCGGCATGTGCTTCTATCAGAGCTATGCGCGGGAGATCGCGGAAGCCAATCGCTGGCAAAATCTCGCGACCAATTCGGCCAAGCTTACCAATATCCTTGGCGGTTACGGCTATCGGCCGGTGCTGCTGTCGATGGAGCAATGCGTGGCGGCGGCCTGCGCCGACGGTAAGCTGAGATGAGCGGCAAGATTTTTTACGCCAATGCGGGGATGGGGCGCAAAGTGCGGGCCCAGGCGCTGGTCGCCAGCGACGGTTTCTCCGCGCGCTACGACCTCGACCGTATTCGCGGCGTGTTTTCGCGTCCCGAGCACAAGCTCGCCCGCGAGAGCTATCGCGGCCGCGTGCTCATTCTCGATGCCGCCAAAGGCGGCGTCGCAACGGCCTGGATGCTGCATGAGATGGCGTCGCGCGGCGTCATGCCGGCGGCGCTGGTCTTGAACCGGGCCAATCCGATCATGGTGCAGGGTGCGGCATTGGCCGATTTCACCATGATTTCCGGGTTCGATGCCGACATCACCAAGGCGATCCCCAACGGCGCTGAGGTCGAGATCGATCCGACGGCGGAGCGGCCGTTTATCCGCGTGTTCTGAACCAGACGGACGGTGTAGATGCCCTATTCCGACTATCGGCCGGACTTGATGGGCTCGGCGACGCTTGAGCCTTGCGGCGCGTTCGAGGCTGGCTCGTATCAGTCGTTCACGCTGGTCTATACGGCGGGAGCATTCGGCGTCGACGATACCGGCTCGGTCAAGATCGGCTTTCGCTTCGCCACCGATTTCGGGCCGGTTCAGTTCGATGACCCCAAAGGACAGGGCTACACCACGGTCGAAGCCTCGAACGGCGCGACGCTGGAATGCAAATGGGAGTTCAAGCGCAACATCCGGCCGTGGAGCCGGTCGCTCTATATCGGCGTGGCCAAGCACTTCCTCGCACCGGGCGACACGATCACGATCCGCTTTGGCGACCGGCGCTTCGGCTCGCCCGGCATCAGGTTGCAGACCTATTGCGAGAGCGAATTCGAATTTCACGTGCTCGCCGATCCGATCGCGACCTACGATTATGTGCCGCTGCCGCAAAGCCCAAAGATCGCGGTCGTGCCCGGTTCGCCAGTGCACTGGCACGCCGTGCTGCCGACGCTGGTCCGCGCCGGTGAGCCCTTTCGCCTTGCCATTAAGGCCGACGATAAATGGGGCAATCCGTCAAACCGCATCGCGGCGAAGCTGCGCCTTGAGAGCTCCGTGCAGGTGCGGGGACTGCCGGAAACGGTTCAATGCGAGACCGGAAAATTCGCCGCGCTCGTCGACGGCCTGATAGTCGATGAAGAAACCGACCTCGCCATCAGCGTATTCGACGACCATGGCAGCGAATTGTGCCGCTCCAATCCGCTGCGCGTCGCACCTAAGGAGCTGCCGCTCGTTCATTTCTGGGGCGACACCCACGGCCAGTCGAACGAGACGCTGGGCACCAATTCGGCGCGTGAATATTTCGAGTTCGGCCGCGACAAAGCCTTCCTCGACGTGATGGGCCATCAGGGCAACGACTTCCAGATCACCGGAGCGTTCTGGGCCGAGCTGAACCGGCTGTCGCGCGCGTTCGACCGGCCGGGCTCCTTTGTCTGCATACCCGGCTACGAATGGTCGGCCAATACGGCCGTCGGCGGCGATCGCAATGTGCACTTTCGGCGCGAGGGCGAGACTATTCACCGCTCCTCACACGCGCAGATCGCCGATGCGGCCGATATCGTCGACGAGGGCGCCGATGCGCACACTGCGCACGACCTCTTCCAGCGGCTACAGGGCAAAGATTGCGTCGTGGTCTCCCATGTCGGCGGCCGTTATGCCGACATCCGCTATGCCCACGATCCGAAGCTCGAGACCGCCGTCGAGGTGCATTCCGCCTGGGGCACCTTCGAGTGGATTTTGCGCGACGCCTTCGAGAAGAATTATCGCGTCGGCGTAGTCGCCAATTCCGACGGCCACAAGGGTCGGCCGGGCGCCTGTTATCCCGGCGCGTCGTTCTTCGGCAGCCAGGGCGGTCTGACGTGCTTTCTCGCCGAGCGCCTCGACCGCGGCGCGATATTCGAAGCCATGCGCCGCCGGCACCATTACGGCACCACCGGCAACCGAATGATCCTCCATGTGAGCGCCGAACTCGCGGACGATGCCGCGCTGTTTGCCCGCGACCCGGCGTTCGATCCCACAATTGCGGCCACGACGCGGCAACTGATCATGGGCGACATCGCGCGCGTGGCCTCCGACACAGTCAGGCTTTCCGTCGAAGCCGTCGGTTCCGCACCGATCGAGAGGATCGACATTTTCGACGGCTTCGACCTCATCGAGACTGTCCGGCCTTACGGCGCGGCCGATCTCGGCACCCGCTTGCGCCTCAGCTATCGCGGTGCGGAGTATCGCGGCCGCGCCCGCACGACGACCTGGGACGGCACCCTCACGGTGAGCGACAACAGCATCGTGAAGACTCGTGTCATCAATAACTGGAACCTCGATCGCGGCATCCAGCATCAGGACGGCGGCACGGTCGCCTGGAAAGCGGTGACCACCGGAAATTACGGAGCGATCGATCTCTGGCTTAAGCAGAAGACCGGCAGGATCGCGTTTCAGACCAAACCGGTCTCGGGAGAAGCCTCGGTTGCCGACATCGGCATCGAGGAAACCGTCTTCGACGCCGGCGGTCTTGGTCGGGCCGTCACGCTGCAGCGCCTGCCTGAGACAATGACCGCTCGGCACGTGACTCACGCGGTCGACGTGAAGATCAGGCTCGATGGCGACACGCGGCTCTATGTTCGCGTTCAGCAGGAGGACGGGCATCGCGCCTGGTCGAGCCCAATCTATCTGCTCCGCACGTAAGAATGTGGCTCAAGCGTCGTCGGGTGAGGCGCGGCTGTGAAAAAATACCCGAACCAGATTGTCCTCGCCGACGATCTCGCCAAGCGTGCGGAATGCGAAGAATGGGATGAGGATCAGCAGCACGACGATGCTTGTGGCGACGAGCTGATCGAGCGTGCCGCCGCCAAAATGGGATATAGACTCTGTAAGCGTCTGACGATGAATGATCCCCGTGATGATCTCTTCCATTGCACTCAGGACGAGCAGCAGCATCAGAAAAACAAACGATCGATAAAGTGTCGGCCAGATCAGGGCACGATTTTTATAGCGCTCGCCCATATGCAGCGCGTGGCCCACGCTCATGAACTTGGCGCAGATGAGGGCTTTGACGGCGGCGAAGCCGAAGGGCGCGAAGGCGATGCCGTGAGCCTGTAGGATCGCGGCTTTAAGGTAGGCGAGGGCGGTGAAGCAGACGTAGAGATAAGCCGCGAGGACGAGGAATTCCTTCAACTCGTCGGTTATTCGCTGACCGACGGATTTTGCTGCCGGCACTCCGCTGCTCATCTTGCCCCTCCCGTATCGTGATCGAACTCTCTCCTCAGATGACTTCCTTGGTCTTATCGTCGGTCTCGCCGTAACGATGCAGCGTTGCCGGCCGGGTGCCGGCATAAAGCTGTTCAAGGCCGGGCGCGATCTTGGCGTTCTCCCGTTCGAACAGGCTGTTGCCGGCCAGGTCGCTCTCGACCAGGAACGGGCCGAATTTCTCGACGTCGAGCACCCAGACCGCCTGCGCCAAGCCAAGCTCTTCGAGCCAATAGACCCCGGCGACATGCTTGATGCCGCGGCCCAAGAGCGCGCCGGTGCCGTAGCCGACGGTGGTGAGATAGACTGCATTGTTCGGCACGAAATGCGTGCGGTAGGTCTCCGACGTCATGCCGCCTTTGCCGATGATGACGTTGCAGCCGGAAATCTTGAACCAGCCGTCGAGCCATTGGGCAAAACGAAATGACGCGGTCGCGGTGACCGCGCCGACGGTGTAGCTGCCGTCGGGATTGATGCTCGCCGCCGGTGAGCAATGGAAATTGGTAATGCCGAGCGCGTCTTTGCCAGCCGGCATGCCGAAGCCGTCGGCGATGGCCCGCTTATAGACGCCCTCGCGCGCGGTGAAGACACGGCCGGTGAGATAGGCGACCGAGCCGATTTCCAGCTTGCGCAAATCCTCGGTGCGCGCCGGAAGATCAATCTGAACCTTTTTGAGATCGGGCATTTGTTCCGCCAAATCTATTCCGCTGCCTCGGCGGCCTGTTGCTCCCACTCCACGGTGGAGCGGCGCATGTAATCGGTAAACCACATCGGATCGGTGCGGAACGTGGCCTTGCCGTCCGTTCCGATCCGCGCGCAGGCGCGGCGCGACGAAAGGCAGAACATGTGCACCGACATCGGCATGCCGCCGGTGTGGCAATAGCCGACCTCGATATGGCAATCGATCACCATCGAGGAGCCGACGAAGCCCATCGCGCCCATCCCGATATTGTTGCCGAGCTCCTTGAACTCGTCTTCCAGCGCCGCGATTTTCGGATCGGGATTGCGCGAGCCGACCACGCGCAGGCATGAGGCCTGCTTGCCCAGCACCACGCTGGTGTCCTTCGAGCCACCGAGACCGATGCCGACGATGGCCGGCTGGCAGGCAAGCCCGCGCTTGCCGAAGCCTATCAGGGTGTCGAGATAAAACCGCCTAATGCCTTCGATGCCGTCGCCGGGAAACAGCATGCGGTAATCCGTGCCAAACAGCCCGCCTTTGTGCACGGTGGTGAGCTCGATCCATTCGGCGTCGGGATGAAACGAATATTCGATTTCCGGCGCGTTGATGCCGACATTGTTGTTGTGATCGGTCCGCCACAGCGGATGCACGCGATTGGGGCGCAGCGGCACAGTCGTCGTAGCGCGCGCGGTGGCACGGCGCAGCGCGGTCTCCAGCGCGACCGGGCCGCCCTCGATGCGCGCGTCATTGCCGATCTTGACGTACCAGCGCGGCAAGCCGGTATCGCCGCACATGGCGCGGCGATCTTCCTTGGCCGCTTCGTAGTTCTCCAGCATGGCCCTGATGACGAAGGACGACAGATCGCCCTTTTCGGTATCGGCGCAGCGCCGCAAGCCGGCGAGATAATCCTCGGGAATTTCGATGGCGGCCTTCGCCATCAAATCCTCGGCGGTGCGTTGAATCGACGAGAGCGGAATCATGGTCGCCTCTATTCGGCCGCGATCGGATCGCGCAACAAAGTCTGGCCGGGCTTTACATGGGTAAATTCAACCGGCCGGTCGGTGATCTCGATCCTGCTGGATATAGACCTCGCCACCGTGAAGGTCGAGGTTGCGAGATCGCCGGGTTCGGGAAAGTCTGACCGATAATGTGCGCCGCGGGAATTCTCGCGCTTGAGCGCCGCCAGCGCAATGACGCGGCTTATCTCGCACAGTGAGCGCAGATTGAGCCAGTCGTGCCAGGTCAGATTGAACTGCCGCCCGGCATCGGCAAGGCCGGTGCCAAGCAGCTCCGCTTCGATGGCGTCGATGCCGGCAATGCCGCGCTCGATGCTGGCGCGGTCGCGCACCACGCCGACTTCGTCCCACATCGTGTCGAGGAGTTTTTCGCGCAGCGCGTTGAGGTCGCCGGGCTTGCGGGCGAAGGGATAAAGCGCGCGCTCGACTTCAGCATCGATGACTTGGGCATCCGGCGGACGATGACCGGGATTTTTGGCGATGAAGCCTGGCATGACATCGCCGGCGATGCCGCCGAACACGGTGGAATTGGCGACGCCGTTGCCGCCGAGCCGGTTGGCGCCATGCATGCCGCTGGCGTCTTCGCCGGCGACAAACAGGCCGAAACGCTCCGTCGCCGTGTCGACCGCGCAGACCACGCCGCCCATGAAATAATGCGCGGTCGGCACCACTTCGACCAGGCCGCCAGCCAGATCGAAACCGCAATCGCGGCAGCGATCCACCATGCCCTTGAACTGTTTGGCGACCTTGGCCGGCCCGAGATGGCCCATCTTGATATAAACGCCGCCGTTCGGCGTAGTTCGGCCGGCCCGCATCTCGGCGTAGATAGCGCGGCTGACGACGTCACGAGTGGCGCGCTCCAGCTTCGGATCGTAATCGCCCATGAAGCGATGCATCAATCCATTGAGCAGATGTCCGCCGGCGCCGCGCAAGCCTTCCTCCAGCACGGTGCCGGTCATGCGCGTGTCCGGTCCCGCGAGAAGTCCGGTCGGATGGAACTGCACCATCTCCATGTCGCGCAACGGCAGGCCGAGGCGGAGCGCCATGGCGAGGCCGTCCATCGTTTTGTCGCCGGACGGCGTATGATAGCGATACATGGTCGGGCCGCCGCCAGTGGCGAGCAACACCGCTTGCGCACTGACGAAACGAAATTCGCCCGTGCGCACGTCGGTCATCAGCACGCCGGCGAGTGCACCGTCTGGCGTAGGGATCAGCGCGACGGCGCGATGCTCCTCAAGGCGGCGGATCGGCCGGGCCCAGACCTGCTCCATCAGCCGGTTGATGATCTCGATGCCGGTGAGGTCGCCCTTGTGCACGGTGCGATCGAAGGTCTGGCCGGCGAAGGCCTTGCCGTGCAGCGTGCCGTCGGGATTGCGGTCGAAGAAACAGCCGATCTCGTTTTCCAGCTCGCGCACGCGCTCGACCGCAGTCGTAACCAGCGTCCACGCCAGCTCTTGATGCGGCAGCCATTTGCCGCCTTCGATCGTGTCCATGAAATGGCGCTCGATCGAATCGCCGGGATTGAGCGCGACGTTGTAGCCGCCTTGCACCATGCGGGTGCAGCCGCATTTGCCGAGCAGGCCCTTGCTCGCCACGGTGATGTCGAGATCGGGATTGGTTTTGAGTGCGTGGAGCGCGGCGAACAGCCCGGCGCCGCCGGAGCCGAGGATCAGAATGTCGGTCTTCAGATGCGCGACGTTCATGCGATCGCCTAAAACATCCGCGCGAGAAAAATAAATGCGACGAGGGCCGAGACCGCAGCGGCAAGCGTCGCCAGTTGTTTCTGGCCGTCGCGCCAATCGAAGTTCTCGATGACCAGGACGCGTAGACCGCCCAATAAATGCACCGTGAGCAGGAAGACCAGTCCACCTTCGGCGAATTTCACGAGTGGCTGATCGCTCCAGCGCAGGAAGGTATCGAGCCTCGCGCCCCTATGAAAGGAAAGCCCCAGCACGAAAAAATGTATCGGCAAGAAGATTGCCAGCGCCATGCCGGAAATCCGGTGGATCATGGCGGCGATCCACAGCGCGCTGCCGCGACGCGCTAAGGCCCGGGCGGTCACATGAGCACCAGCGCGACGACGGCATGAAAACCGAGCACCGCCAAAAGCAATCCGAGTATGATCGCGGATAAGCCAGCGCCGCGGTCGGATAATGGCGACCATTCCGTCAGCACATTGCGCACGCCGATCGATGCGTGAATGGACGCCGCGGCGACGAAAAGTCCGTAATACGAGGCCCACAGCACGCTGCCGTGGGTGCGGGACAGAATATCCGCCGCCGTCAGGCTCTGGCGGGTGGCGTAGAAGATCACGGCGATATGGCCGAGCACCAGCGGCACCATCACCGCCGCCGTCGCCCGCTGCCAGACATAGAGCCGAACATTCATGCCTTGATCTCGCCTTTGAGATAGGCCGCTGCCGCACGCCGCTTTAGTCCGGCAATGGCGGCGGTGGGATTGAGCGTCTGCGGGCAAAGCTCCTGGCAGGATTGGTGCGAATGACAGGAATGACAGCCGCCGTCCGCCGCAACGGCTTGAAGGCGGTTGCGGTTGCCGGCGTCGCGCTCGTCGTTGACCAGCGTCCACGTCCGCGTCAGCGCCGCCGGGCCGAGATATTCGGAGTTCCAGCGCACCGTATCGCAGCCGGCGTAGCAGACGCCGCAGTTGATGCATTCGATCGCCGCGTCGGCGGCAATGCGCGCCGGCGTGTCGGGCCGGATTTGAGCGATCGGGTCATGCCGCGTGTGCGACGGCGCAAAGACGCCTTTGGCGCGCTGCCATTTCTGAAAGAACTCCGCCATGTCGGTGGTCAGGTCCTTGATCACCGGAAGATTTTCGAGCGGGCCGATCTCCAGCCGGCCGCCGCCGGCGACCTTTGCCACGTGGGTGCGGCAGGTCCAGCGCGGCTTGCCGTTGACGGTCATGGCGCAGGAGCCGCAGACGCCGACCCGGCAGGCGAAGCGATAAGACAGCGTCGGATCGAGATGGCGCTGCACGAAAGTCACCACATCGAGCACGGTCTGGCTCTCGCGCCGCGGCACGCCGTAGGTCTGATAGCGGCCATCCTTGCCGCCGCGCCACAGCGACACGGAAAGCTCTTCCTGCGTGCCGGACATGAATCTCCTTGGACGTCGTTATCAAGCGCTTGACCCGACTGTACCAAGCCTGATCGCGCACAAAAAGGCGATCCGGGTTCCAGCGGTCCCGTGCCGTGAGACTTCGCAGCTTCGGCGGGAAGGCGCTATAGTCGTGGAAACGTCTGGGAGGACACGCTATGGCCGGTCTCAAGCTGAGTTACGTGCACGGTGCGAGCGAGCAACCGCTCATTGGCCAGACGATCGGGCAGTTTTTCGATGCGGTCTGCGACAAATGGCCCGCGCGGCCGGCCTTGGTGGTGCGTCACCAAAACGTGCGATTGAGCTATGGCGAACTGCGGCGACAGGTCGACCGGCTCGCAGCCGGGCTTTTGACGCTCGGGTTAAATCCGGGCGACCGTATCGGCATCTGGTCGCCCAATAATTCGGAATGGGTGTTGACCCAATTCGCCACCGCGAAAGCCGGCCTCATCCTGGTCAACATCAATCCGGCCTATCGCATCGCCGAACTGGAATACGCGCTCAACAAAGTCGGCTGCAAGGCGCTCATCCTCGCTGAGCGCTTCAAGACTTCGGACTATGTCGGCATGCTGCGCGAGCTGGCGCCAGAGCTCGGCCACGCCACGCCGGGCAAGCTCGAATCGGCCCGGCTGCCGGGGCTGCGTTCGGTGGTGCTTCTTGGTGACGGCTGGCATCCTGGCACTTTCCGCTTCTCGGAAATTCTGGCGCGCGGCACCGAAAAGGAGGCGCAGCGCATCGCCGAGCTCGGGCCACAGCTGCAATTCGACGAACCGATCAATATCCAGTTCACCTCGGGCACCACCGGCTTTCCCAAAGGCGCGACGCTGTCGCACCACAACATCCTCAACAACGGCTTTTTCATCGGCGAGGCGATGCGGCTGACGTCCGAGGATCGCCTCTGCATCCCGGTGCCGCTCTATCACTGCTTCGGCATGGTGCTGGGCAATCTGACGGCGGTCACCCACGGCGCCTGCATGGTATTCCCCGGCGAAGGCTTCGATCCGCTGGTGACATTGGAAACCGTTGCCGAGGAGCGCTGCACCGCGCTGCACGGCGTGCCGACCATGTTCATCGCGGAACTCGATCATCCGGAATTCGCGCGTTTCGATCTCTCCACGCTGCGCACAGGCATCATGGCCGGCTCGCCGTGCCCGATCGAAGTGATGAAACGCTGCGTCGCCAAGATGAACTTGTCGGAAATCACCATCGCCTATGGCATGACCGAAACCAGCCCGGTCAGCTTCCAGAGCTCGACCGAGGATCCGCTGGAGCGGCGCGTCTCGACTGTCGGCCGCATCCAGCCACATCTCGAAGTCAAGATCGTCGACATGAACGGCCGCATCGTGCCGCCGGGCACGCCCGGCGAATTATTGACTCGCGGCTATTCGGTGATGCTCGGCTATTGGGGCGACGAGGAGCGCACTCGCGACGCGATCGACGCAGCGCGCTGGATGCACACCGGCGATCTCGCCACCATCGACGCCGAGGGCTATTGCAATATCGTCGGCCGCATCAAGGATATGGTGATCCGCGGCGGCGAGAATGTCTATCCGCGTGAGATCGAAGAGTTCTTGTACCGTCACCCGAAAATCCAGGACGTGCAGGTGATCGGCGTCCCTGACGATCGCTACGGCGAGGAAATCTGCGCCTGGGTCAAGCTGCGGCCCGGCGTGGCCGCCACCGAGGACGAGATCAAGGCGTTCTGCCGCGATCAGATCGCGCACTATAAAGTGCCGCGCTACGTCAAATTCGTCGACGAATTCCCGATGACGGTGACCGGCAAAATTCAGAAATTCATCATGCGCGAGCGCACCATCAACGAGCTCGGCCTCAAGGTGCAGAAGACGGCGTAATTACTCACGTTCGAGACCTCGGAGACGCCCGCCCAAGCCTGCGTTAATGGAGTGCTAGGCATACCGGGACAAGGCGGCGGCTCAATTGCCTCCAAACACCTGATCCGGACGTTCCAGGTCCATCGCGCCAATTTGCCACGCGCTTTGGAACCCGATGAACCGCACGCCGTCGATTCGGCCCGTGACCTATGCTGCTCTGATTAGCATTCCGTTGGCGGGCGCCGGCATTGTCTGGTTATGGGAAACGGTTATCGCCGAAGGGGGCAAACTGAGCGCTGCCGAGGATATTTTTCTCGATCTTCTGATAGGCATTGTCATCCTATTCGCGCTCGGCTGGCCGCTTCTATGGCGCCAATCGCGCGATCGTGAACGGTACCACCGCGAAATCGAAGAGGAAAAGAACAAGCTCGACACTGCGGTTCGCCACATGTCGCAGGGACTGGTTATGTTCGACGCCGCCCATCGCGTCGTCTTGTGCAATCCCCGCTATCTGGAACTGCACGGGGTCTCGCCGGCGATTGTGAAGCCCGGGCTTTCGTTTCGGGATCTGTTGATCCATCGCAAGGAGATCGGCTCCTATCTCGGCGACGTCGACGAACTTTGCGACACGATCTCGATGAGCCTCGCCGAAGGCAAAACCATGAGCCTCGTTGCCGAGACCAGCCGCGATCACTTTGTTCAGATCGTGAATGTGCCGATGGTTGGCGGCGGCTGGGTCGCAATGCATGAAGACGTTACCGAACGTCAACAGCTGTTGAAAGCGCGGGACCGCGCCGAAGAGGCCGAGCGCGAGCAAAAGCTGCAGCTCGATACGGCGCTCAAGAACATGGTGCACGGTCTCTGCATGTTCGACGGCGAAGGCCGCATCATTCTTTTCAATCGTCGCTACCCTGAGATGATGGGCCTCAGCGCCGAATACCTGCGCGGCCGATCGCTGCTCGATGTCTTCAAACATCGCAAGTCTAACGGCGATTTTACCGGCGACCCGGCGATGGAGCTCGCGCGGATCGTGCACGACGTGCGCCAGGGCAAGTTCACGGTCAATGAAAGGACCCGTGCTGACGGCATGACGTTACGGGTGATGGACCAGCCGGTCGACGGCGGCGGCTGGATTGCGACCTTTGAAGATGTTACCGAGCAACGCCGCGCCGAACACGAGCGCGACCGCGGTCGATCGTTTCTGGACATGATCATCGACAACGTGCCGTCCGCAATTTTTGTGAAGAATGCGGTCGATCGCAAATACGTCCGGACCAACCAGGCAGGCGAGCGCTTGTGGGGGATTCCCCGCCAGGCCGTGATCGGAAACACCGCCGCGGCTGTTTTCCCGGATGCCGAGGCCGCCGGGATAAAAATCCGCGACGACGAACTGCTGCATTCCGGCCGAGCGCTGTTCGACGAGCGCGAGATTCAAACGCCCGGACGCGGCATGCGCAGCATCTTATCGCGGCGGCTGATCATCAGGGATGAGTGCGGCGAGGCACAGTTCATATTGGGGGTCGTTGATGACGTGACCGAGCGCAAGGCCGCGGAAGCCAGGATCGCGCACCTCGCACATTACAATTCGCTGACCAATCTGCCCAACCGCACGTTATTCCGCGAGCAACTCGAAAAGGAACTCTCCTTCGTGCGGCGGGGAGGACAACTCGCAGTCTTTTACATCGATCTCGACCATTTCAAGGGCATCAACGATACTCTGGGCCACCCGGTCGGTGACGATCTCCTGAAAGAAGTCGCAGTGCGCCTGAGCGGCTGCCTGCGCGAGGCCGACCTGATCGCGCGCTTGGGTGGCGACGAATTTGCCATCGTCCA
The DNA here is from genome assembly GCA_963784325.1 of uncultured Alphaproteobacteria bacterium. Taxonomy (GTDB): domain Bacteria; phylum Pseudomonadota; class Alphaproteobacteria; order Rhizobiales; family Xanthobacteraceae; genus BOG-931. The sequence continues at coordinate 159,788 of CAWARC010000007.1, forward strand.
AACCAAGATAGGAAATGCCAAGGAGACAGAAATCTTTGCCCTGCGGTTGCGGGAAGTCATCGCCGGCACGCCCTACGATCTGAACGGTCACCTCACCACCACCGACCTGAGCATCGGTATCGCGCTTGCTCCCGGTGACGGACCGAGATCGATGATCTTGTAAAACACGCCGACCTGGCGCTCTACGGAGCCAAAGCGGAGGGCCGTGGCAATTACCGATACTATGATCCGGAAATGAACGCGCGCATGAAGCGGCGGCGAGCGCTCGAGATCGATTTGCGTTCAGCTTTGGCCAATGATGAGTTTGTGTTGCACTACCAGCCCCTTATCAAACTCCAGACTGGCGAGATCACGGGTTGCGAGGCGCTGCTGCGCTGGCGGCATCCGGAACTTGGCATGATTCCGCCGATCGATTTTGTTTCGGTTGCCGAGGAGACCGGGCTCATTAATGCCGTCGGCAACTGGGTGCTCAGGCAAGCCTGTATCGAGGCTATGACTTGGCCGAGTCACGTCAGCGTCGCCGTCAATGTCTCGCCGGTACAGTTCCGCAATCCAGCGCTGCCGCTCAGCATCGTCGCCGGCCTCGAAGAATCGGGGCTGCCGGCGCGGCGCCTTGAATTGGAAATAACCGAATCGGTACTGATGCAGAACAATGCCGCGACGCTCGCGGCCCTCCATCACTTTCACGACCTCGGCGTTCGCATTTCCATGGATGACTTTGGAACGGGGTATTCCTCCCTGAGCTATCTGCGCAGCTTCCCCTTCGATAAGATCAAGATCGACCGTTCCTTCATCGAAGACTTGGCGAAAGGTGCCGAGGCTGTCGCGATCGTTCAGGCTATCCTCGATTTAGCGAGCGCGCTCCACATGAAAACGACGGCCGAAGGCGTGGAAACTAACGAACAGAAAGAGCTGTTGGAAGCCATCGGGTGCAATGAGGTGCAGGGATTTCTTTTCAGCCACCCGCTTCCAGCGAGCGGCATAGCAAAACTCTTCAATTTGAAAGAACGGCCGATCAAGGCAGCCTAATCGAGCATGCGCGCCAATGGTCACACCTTGATCTTCTCGTTCTCAACCACCCGTGCAACGGCCGGCCGCTTGAGCATCCGGTCCTTGTGCGCCGTGTAGTTTTTCAGTTCCGCCATCGGCAGCTCGCGCCGCACGCCCCAGGTGTAGAAAACGAGCGCGTAGGGATCGAGCACGGAATAGCTGTCGCCGAACCATTCGCGACCGGCCAGCATGCCGTCGATCTGCTTCAGATAACCATGGAAGGTCTTCAGACCCATGTCCTTGATGCCGGGATAGGCGCCGGCATCAGCGGTGTAGCGCTCAGGCCGCCCGACGTGCGCATGGGCCGGATGCACGCTCGAGGCAAAGAAGCCGATTACCGACAGCGCCTTCGCTTCGGCCGCCGGGTCCTTGGGCCACAGATCGAACCGTTTGCCGAGATACGGCAGAATGGCGGTGTTCTCAGTGAGCGGCTCGCCGTTGTCGAGGCGCAGCGCCGGCACCCGTCCGAGTGGATTGATTTTTAGATAGGCCTCGGTGCGCTGCTCGCCACCGGCGAGGTCGACCTTCTTCGGTTCGTACTTCTCGCCGCTCTCTTCGAGCACGATGTGGGAGGCCATCGAGCACGCGCCCGGAGCATAATAGAGCGTCAACATCCACAATTCTCCCTGGAATTTTCCTGCTACCGCTTGGAAGCCTTTTGCAGCACCGGTCCCCAGGTTTGCTGCTCCTTCTCGACAAAAGCAAGGGTCTGCTCGGGAGTCATGGCGCGCGAATAGCTGCCAATGGTCGCCAGTCGCCTTTTGAAATCCGCGTCGCTTACGACCTTGGCGAGCACGTCGCTCACCTTACCGACGATCGCGGTCGGCGTGCCGTTCGGTGCGACCAGGACTTGCCACCCCAGCGCCCTGAAGTCCGGAAGGGTTTCAGCAACCGTCGGCAAATGGGGGAATTGCGGCAGACGTTCAGGCGATGCGACCGCGATGATTTTGACCTGTCCGGCCTTCACTGCGCCGACGATCCCCGAATAGCCCTCGATGATCATCGAGACGCGGCCCGATCCGACGTCGGCGAGCGCCGCCGCTGGGCCGCCGTTATAGGGGACCCGCAGCAACTGCACGCCGGCACGATCCTCCAACAACAATCCGGTGAGATCCGTGAGCCGCCCGGCGCCGGTTACTGCAATCGAGATTTTTCCTGGGTCTTTTTTGGCGAGTGCGATGAGCTCCGGCAGCGTGCTGACGCCGAGCTTGGGGTTCACCGCAACGAACATGGGATTCTCGGCCGTGTATCCAATCGGGATGAAGTCGCGCGGCAGCTCCAGCGGCAGGTTCGGCGCAATCGACGGCAGGGCGACGAAGGTCGACAGTGCCGGCATGAACAGCGTGTAGCCGTCGGGTATCGCCTCGGAGGCGGCCCGGGCGGCGATGCTGCCATTGGCGCCGGGATGATTGACAACGATGAACTGCTGACCGAACGCCTTGGTGAGCCCTTCGGCAACAAAGCGGGCGTCGACGTCGGGCGTGGAGCCCGGCGCCGCGTCGGAGATGATCGTGACCGTCTTGTTCGGGTAACTGTCGGCTTGGGCATGCGCGGCCGTTGCCGCCGACAGCGCCAAGACGCCCAGGCCGATGTTGCGGAACCATTGCCGACAGTCATGCATGACATCCTCCCGTCTCGAGCGCTGCCCATTGAAATTATCAATTCAAGGATACGGCGGCGCGGCGGGCGTTTCTACGGGGGTGACTGCGCTAAACCGACACGGCAGCGCGCAGCGGTAAGGCCAGCACTTTTTTTACGTTAACCTCACGTAACTGCGTCCCGAAGCATGCACATTTAAGGATTTCCTCTTAAGAAGGGCTCCGATGAGGCTTCCCCCGACCAGGCCGAGTTCGTGACCGGTTTCGTGACAAAGATAGTGACACGCGCCACACCATCAGCAGCGTTTCGTTCGGCGCCCATGCCGGGCGATGCGGGCCAAGCCGCGCTGTCGCGCTTAGCGGATTTGTCACGCGAGCTTGGGCCCGAACTGAGCTTTGGCATCCACACGCGTCTCGACGACGTCGAAGACGAATGGCGCCGTTTTCAGCAAAGCGCCGAATGTACGGCATTCCAGAGTTTCGAATGGCTGGCGACGTGGCAGGACCACATCGGCGTACGTGACGGCGCCGTGCCGATCATCGTGGTCGGGCGTTTCGCCGACGGTGCAACCGCATTTATCTTGCCGCTCGCCGTCGAGACGCGGCGTTCGGTGCGGCGACTGTGCTGGCTCGGCCAGGAACTCGGCGACTACAATGCGCCGCTGCTGGCGCGTAATTTCTCACAACGCGTCACGCCCGATCGCTTCCTTGCGCTGTGGCGCGAGCTGCTCACCCGCCTGCAATCCGATCGCGAGCTGCGCTACGACTGGATCGAATTCGAGAAGATGCCGCAAACTGTCGGCGTCCAGAGCAATCCCTTCATCAGCCTTCGCGTCATGCCGAACGCCAACAGTGCGCACATCACGCAATTGGGAGACGACTGGGAGAGTTTTTACCGCGCGAGGCGCTCTTCGGCGACGCGCCGGCGCGACCGCACCAAGCGCAAGCACCTGTCCGAGTTCGGCGAGATAAGTTTCGAAACCGTCGCCGCGCCGGACGATTTGCGAAAAACGCTCGATACGTTGTGGGAGCAGAAAAGCCGGATTTTTGCGCGCAAGGGCATTCCCGATATCTTTGCGCGACCCGGCTATCGGGAGTTTTTCGCCGATTTCGCCGCCAATCCGAATTCGCGGCATCTGGCGCACGTCAGCCGCGTGCAGATCGGCTCGACCTGCGCGGCGGCAAATTTCGCGATCGCGTTCGGCGACTGCTATTATCACGTGCTGTCGAGCTATTGCGACAGCGAATTGACCCGCTACGGCCCCGGCGCGCTGCATCTGCGCGAGCTTCTGGCCTATGCCATACGGCGCGGCTTGCGGCTGTTCGATTTCACCATCGGCGACGAGCGCTACAAGCTGGAATGGTCCGACCTGAGGCTGAAGCTCTACGATTACAGCAAGGGTTCGACATGGCGCGGCCGGATCGTCAGTGCTCTTTCGACCGCGCGCCGCCGGACCAAGCGCTTCATCAAGCAGACGCCGGTGCTGTGGCACTGGGCATCCCGCCTGCGTTCGGTCATGGGTCCGCTCCTGCAACGGGTCTGCCGCCCGTTCGACAATCCCGCGCGCCGCTGACTGTCTCCACGCAAAATCGTCTCTACGGCGCGCGCTAACGCTCGATCCGGTCTAAATTCGCCGTCATTCGCGCAATCACCCGGCGGAACGAGGCGAGGTCGCGCGGCGCGATTCCCTCTTCGGCGACATCGATAATGCCGCGCGCCACGGTGAGTAGCTCGTTGCGCAGCCGCTTGGCTTTGGCGCTGAGATAGACCAGCACCTTGCGGCGATCGTCGTCGCCACGCACGCGGCGGATCAGCCCGGCACGCTCCATGCTGCGTAACGCAATCACGGTGGTCGGCTCCATCATGCCGACCCGCGCCGAAAGCTCGCGTTGCGAAAGACCGTCGGTGATCCACAGCACGCGCAAAAAATACCACTGGCCGCGGCTGACGCCGTAGGCGGCGATACGGCGTTCAAGCAGCCGCTGAAAAGCGCGATGGGCGTCGCGCACCAGGTAGCCCGAACTGGTCTGCGGCGGCAGTTCCACTTGGCGGCGCGCCATGGCTTTGATGCGGTTCGTCGCGGGCGGCATCGGCGTTGACAGGTCGCGGCATGGTGCAGGATAATTACTTAGAAATCTATGCAATGGGAACGCCCGCGATGCAACAGCCGCTCCGTAAAGAACAACACGCCGCGACACCGAACCAGGCCTTCGATCTGCGTTCTACGCTGGAATGGCTACGCGCGTCCGGCGAATTGATCGAGACCGACAGGGAGGTCGATCCAGACCTTCAAGTCACCGGCCTGCAAAAGCACATGGATGGCGGCTGTCCGGTGCTGTTCAACAACGTCAAGGGTAAGCCCAACCATCGCGTCATCACCAATTTGTTCGGCGACATGGTGATTATCAACCGCATGTTCGGCTGGAAGGACGACGCCGAGCGGGTGAAGAAGTTAGCGCATGCACTGTCGCATCCGATCACGCCAATCGAGATCGCCCAGAGCGAAGCGCCATGCCAGGAATTCGTCGTCGAGAAGCCCGACGACGTCAATAAATGGATGGTGCCAATCCGCCATACCACTTACAAGTCCGAGCTCACTGTCGGCTCCGGCATCCGCTGCGTCACCGGCCCGCAATTCGAGGGCGGCTCCGACCTCGGCTATAACCGCATGAATTTCCGCTGGGGCAATGTCGGCACATTCCAGATCTCGCCCGGCTCGCATATGTGGCAGGTCGTCAACAAATATTACAAGGAAGATCAGCCGGTTCCGATCACCATGTGCTTCGGTGTCCCGCCGGCGTGCACGCTCCTTGCCGGCGCCGGCTTCGACTACGCCATCCTGCCGATGGGCTGCGATGAGATCGGCATCGCGTCCGCGGTGCAGGGCGCGCCGATCCGTCTCGTCAAGGCGCGCACGGTGGACGCCATGGCGCTCGCCGATTGCGAGCTGGTGCTCGAAGGCTACGTCAATCCGCGCGACCGCCGCTACGAGACCAAGGAATCCGAGGACGCCGGTGTGCAGGGCCGCCATCATTTTCACCCGGAATGGGCCGGCTATATGGGCAAGGCCTACAAGGCGCCGACTTTCCATGTCACTGGCATCACCATGCGCAAGCCGGAGACCAAGCCAATCATCTTCGCGCTCGGCGTGCACATGCTCGACGACCACAATATCGACACCACCGTGCGCGAGGCCGCGATTTACGAGTTGTGCAACCGGTTGCAGCCCGGCATCGTGCAGAACGTGGTGATCCCCTACTGCATGACCGATTGGGGCGGCTGCGTCATCCAAGTCAAAAAGCGCAACCAGATCGACGAGGGCTGGCAGCGCAACTTCCTGGGCGCAATCTTATCGTGCTCACAAGGCATGCGGATCGCAATCGCGGTCTCAGAGGACGTCGATCCCTATTCGATGGATGACGTGATGTGGTGCCTCACCACGCGGGTCAATCCGCAGACGGACATTCTCAATCCGATCCCCGGCGGCCGCGGCCAGACCTTCATGCCGTCGGAGCGCATGACCGCGGGCGGCCAGCAATGGACGGCATCGAACACCCGTTTCGAAGGCGGCATGGGCATCGATGCCACGGTGCCGTTCGGTTATGAGAGCGACTTTCTGCGGCCGGTCTATCCGGTCGACCGCGTGAAGCCGGAAGACTGGTTTTCCAAGGAAGATATTGCCAATGCCAAAAAGCGGATGCAAGGTTGGGTGCACTCGCTGGCGCGGTCGGGAAGATAGGCGGCACGGTGGCCAAGGCGAAGTCTAAGCCGAAAGTCAAAATCCAATCCCGCTTTGCCAAACTCGCCGGCGTGAGGCTTCATTATCTCGTCGCCGGCGAAGGCGAACCGGTCATTCTGCTGCACGGCTACGCGCAGAACAGCCACATGTGGCGGCCACTGATTGCGGAGCTCGCCAAGACCAACACGGTCATCGCGCCGGATTTGCGCGGCTTTGGCCGATCGTCCAAGCCGGCAAATCGCTACGACCAGCCGCCAAAGGGCTATGACAAAAAATCGATGGCGCAGGATATTCACGCGCTTGCGGCCTCGCTTGGGCTCAAACGCGTCCGCATAGCCGGTCACGATATCGGGCTGATGGTCGCCTACGCCTACGCGGCGCAATATCCCGCCGAGGTCGATCGGATCGCGCTGATGGATGCCTTCCTGCCGGGTGTCGGCAAATGGGAGAGCGTCTGGCTGCTGCACGACAAGTGGCATTTCAATTTTTTCGGCGAAACGCCGCTCAAGCTCGTCGCCGGCCGCGAGCGCATCTATTTCGAGCATTTCTGGAACGACTTCGCCGCCAACCCGAAGAAGTCGGTGTCGGAGCGCGACCGCCGTTTCTATGCCAAGTCTTACGGGCAGCCCGGGGCGATGCGCGCCGGCTTCGAAGTGTTTCGCGCCTTCGAGCAGGATGGCAAGGATTTCGCACAATTGGCCGAGACCAAATTGCCGATGCCGATGCTGGTGCTGACCGGCGAGAAGGCGTCGGGCGATTTTCTGATCCAGCAAGGCCGGCTGGTCGCGGACAATGTCGAGGGCGTGGTCGTCAAGGGCTCCGGCCACTGGCTGATCGACGAGGCGCCAAGTCAGGTTATCCCGAAGCTCGTGAATTTCCTGTCGAATTAAACCGAAAAGTGGGAGAGGGCATCTTCAGCCGCTCACTTCCTGCCGCCACCGTTCCGCCAAGGCCCTCCGATCCAGCTTGCCGCGTTCGGTCTTCGGCAAGGACGACGGGCTCAGTACGATGCGCTTCGGCGCCTTAAACGCGGGCAATGCGCCAGCGCAATAGCGCAACAGCGTGTCGGCGTCGACGCCGGGACGCACAACGACGTAGCTCATCACTTCCTCGCCGTAGACCGCATCCGGCACGCCGATAGTCGCCGCTTCGATCACGTCGGCGTGCTGCATCAAAAACGAATCAATTTCGACCGGCGAAATCTTGGCGCCGCCGCGGATGATCAGCTCCTTCTCGCGGCCGCTGAGCGTCAAGAAGCCGCCGGCATCGAGCGAGCCGAGATCGCCGGTGCGGAAGCGGCCGCGGCTGTGCACTTTCACCTCGCCATCGTCGCCGAGATAGCGGAACGGATGATCGCCCAGGCCGCCGAGCTCCACATAGCCGATTTCTCCGGCCGGCAGACGCCGGCCTTCGGCATCGACGATGGCGAGATCGTGATAGGCAAACGGCCGCCCGACCGTGCCGAGACGCCGCTGCTCGCCGGGGATGGCGGCAATCCAGCTCGCTTCGCTGGCGCCGCAGCCCTGCGCCACCGGGATACCGAATTTCTGCTCGAAGCGCTTCCACTCTTCGAGCAGGAGCGGCGCCGAACTCGAGGTGACAAAGCGCAGTTTCGGCAGGCTGTCGCGGTGCCAAGTGCGCCCATGCCAAGTCTGCTCGCTGTTGAGCAGAATATTGATCGTGGTCGGATTGCCGGTGGAGATCGTCACCTCGTGCTCGCACAGATGCTGGAAAAACCGGCTGGCCGAGAATTTTTTCGCCAGCACCAGTGTGGCGCCGCGGTTGACCACCGCGAGCGCGCCCAAGGTTTGCGCCGAGTTCCAGCTGAACGGCCGGAAATCGTAAAGCCGGTCGTCGGCGGTGATGCCGAAGCCTTCGGCAAGTGGATCGATATTCGAGAGATATTCGCGGAAGTTCAGAATCACACCCTTTGGCGTGGCGCTGGTGCCCGAAGTGAACAGGATGATGGCGTCATCGTCCGGCTGAGCCGCGTCCTGCGGCTCGCTTGGCGGCAGGTGGACAAGCTCGGCAAACAGCGTGCCGGCCTCCGGCTTATCCAAGCGTCCAAGGCGCAAGCGCGGCACGGCGGTAGCGGCGAGAAGATCGTCGAGCTGGAGGCCGTCCTGATAGAGAATGAGCCGCGGCTTGAGCCGCTCGAAAATATTGCCGAGCTGATTGCGGTTCATCTCGATGTGCACGGTGCAAACGGTCGCGCCGGCCGCCATCACGCCGAAATAACACAGCAAATGTTCGATCGAATTATTGGCCAGGAGCGCGACCCGGTCGTTGCGGCCGAGTCCGCGCGCGCGCAGAAAGGCGGCAATCCGGCCGATGACGTCGCGCAGTTGCCCGTAGCTGACGCTGCGGCCGTCTTCGGCCGATACGACCCAGGTCTTGTCCGGGCCGCGGCGCGCGGCCCGCTCGACCCAGTCTCGCAGCAGTTCAGGCCCGGCAGTTTCCGGCATCTCGGCATGCCCTCGGAAATTCCTTAGCATTATAAGCATTCCGCGAAGAATGAAAATCCTCACGCCATGACGGTTGGTCGAAAAGGGCGGATTGAGGTCGGCCCGGTGTACGCCTAAAGTGGGTGCCGGAAATGCGCCGCAGGGAGGATGCGATGTTTCTGCGGAATTACTGGTATGTCGCCGCTTTGGATGAGGAGGTTCGCGACCGGCCGCTCGGCCGTACCATCCTCGGCGAACCGGTCGTGTTGTTCCGCACCGCCGACGGCGCGCTGCACGCCTTCGAAGACCGCTGTCCGCACCGCCAACTGCCGCTGTCGATGGGCAAGATCGTCGGCGACGCGTTGCAATGTCACTATCACGGGTTGCGCTTCGACGGCTCCGGCATATGCGTTCGGGTACCCGGACAGGATCGCGTTCCGCACCAAGCCCGGGTACGCACCTACCCCGTGGTCGAACGCTACCGCTGGATTTGGATCTGGATGGGCGATCCGGCGCTGGCCGATCCGTCGGCGCAGATTTGCGACTTCCACTGGCTCCAGGATCCGGAATGGGGCGCCAAGCCGTCATACCTTCATGTCGAGGCCAACTGGCAGCTGGTCGTCGATAATCTGCTCGATCTCACCCATCTCGCCTTCGTCCACGAAACGACGATTGGGAATATGGCGCTGGTCGAGCACGCCGCGGTCAAAGTGCAACGGGCGCCGAACAACGTTCTGGTAACGCGCTGGATCATCGATCAACCGGCGCCGCCGACTTTCGTCAAGGTCGGCAAGTTCGCCGGCAACGTGGACCGCTGGCAGATTATCGACTACACGCCGCCGGCGTTTCTGCGGCTCGACGTCGGCGCTTGCCCGACAGGCACTGGCGCGCCGGAGGGCCGCCGCGTTGGCGGCATCGGCATGCGCAACCTCAATGCCATCACGCCGGAGACCGAAACCACATCGCATTATTTCTGGGGGCAGGCGCATGATTTCGAGCCGCATAATGCCGCCATGACTGAACGCGTTTTCGAGCAGATCAAGACCGCATTCCTCGAAGACGTTGCTGTGTTTACGGCGCAGCAGCGCATGATCAGCCTCCGCCCGGATGCGCCGCAAGTCGACATCAATGCCGATGCCGGCGGCATCCAGGCGCGGCGCATCGTCGACCGGCTCTATCGCGACGAGCAGGCGGCCGCGGCGGCGCAGGCCACTGCGGCGGAGTAAGTCGTCACAATGGCGGTCAACTTTCGTGTTGAGCTGATCTGGAAGGAAAGCGACGACAAGGACGCTTCGTCGATTTTTCTTACCTCGGATGGCCGCGTCATCCTGCAGGGCCGGGGCCTCTCGGCCGAGGAACGTGACAAGCTCTCGCTGCCACGCGATGCCGATCTCATCAGCGTCGACCGCGACCTGATTCGTGCCATCAAGGATATGCTGTGATCGGCGGAGCGATGAAGCGTTGAGCAGATGACCGGTCATCCGCAATGGCCCGATCTTCCATACGCCGCGTGGAGCGACACTTGCGACACGCTGCAGCTGTGGACTCAGATCGCCGGCAAGGTTCGCGTCAAACTCACCCCGCTCATCAATCACTGGTGGAACGCGACGTTTTTGGTGACGGCGCGAGGGCTTGCCGCGCAGGCAATGCCCTATGGCGGCGGCACATTTGATATTCTGTTCGATTTTGCCGATCACCGGCTGGAGGTCAAAACCAGCGACGGCCGCGCCGATAGCCTCGCGCTGCGGCCGATGGCCGTTGCCGACTTCTACGCCGAATTCATGGAGCGGCTGCGCCGGCTCGGCATCGAGGTGCCGATCCGGACCATGCCGTGTGAAATCGAGAACGCCGTGCTGTTCGACCGTGACCGCACGCATGCGCATTACAACCCGGTCTATGCGCACAAATTTTTGCAGGCGCTGGTGCAGGCCAACCGCGTGATGAACGAGTTTCGTGCGCGCTTCATCGGCAAGGCAAGCCCGGTGCATTTCTTCTGGGGCAGTTTCGACCTCGCGGTGACGCGGTTTTCCGGGCGCACCGCACCGCCACCGAAGGGCCACACGCCGTATGTCGCAGACTGGATCATGGCCGAAGCCTATTCGCACGAATGCTCAAGCTGCGGTTTTTGGCCCGGCAATGGCGGCTTCGGCCAAGCAGCGTTCTACGTCTATGCCTATCCCGAGCCTGCCGGTTATGGCGACACGCGCCTGCGCACCGCCGGAGCGTCCTACTACAAAGATCTTGGGCAATTCATTTTGCCCTACGACGCGGTTCGCCAGGCAAGCGATCCGGACGCGTTGCTGCTCGGATTTTTCCAGGAAACCTACGAGGCCGCTGCCGATCTCGCAAAATGGGATCGCAAGGCGTTGGAACGACCCGTCAGCCGCCCGTAAGGTCGCGCCGTACCATCGCCGCACCCTCGGCCATCGCTTTCATTTTGCCGAGGGCAACGGCGCGCGGCAGGTATTTCATGCCGCAATCCGGCGCCACCACGATCCGTTCCGGCGGCACGTGATCGAGCGCACGGCGAAGGCGGCCGGCGACGATCTGCGGTGTCTCGATTGTCATGTCGGCCAGATCGATAACGCCCAGGATAATGGTCTTCGACGGTAATTCTTTCAGAATTTTGAGATCGAGCTTGGGTTGCGCCGCTTCGATAGAGATCTGCTGCGCCTTCGAGCCTTCCAGTTCCGGCAGGAATGAATAGCCCGGCGGTTTGTCATGCACTACGGCGGCATAGCCGAAGCACAGATGCACAGCGACCGTGCCGGTGACGCCGTCGAGCGCGCGGTCGAGCGCCTTGAGACCGTATTGCCGGGCTTTGTCGGGATGCTGCTGCATCCACGGCTCATCGATCTGCACCACGTCGGCGCCGGCGGCGAACAAATCCTTGATTTCGGCATTGACCGCCGCGGCGTAAGCCAGCGCCACCGCTTCTTCGTCTTTGTAGTAATCGTCCTGCGCCTGCTTGCCCATGGTGAACGGACCAGGCAGCGTCGCCTTGACGGCGCGTCCGGTGTTGGCGCGCAGAAATTCGAGATCGCGCAGCTCGATCGGACGGTTGCGCCGGATCTGGCCGACCACGCGCGGCACCGGGATCGGCCGGCCGTTGCGGTTGATAACCGTGCCCGGATTGTCGACGTCGATGCCGTCGAGCGCGGTAGCGAAGCGGTTGGAATAGCTTTCGCGCCGCTGTTCGCCGTCGGTGACGATATCGAGCCCGGCTTGCTCCTGATCGCGGATGGCAAGGAGCGTGGCGTCATCCTGCGCGCTTTCGAGTTTGTCGGACGCCACCAGCCAGAGATCGTCGAGGCGGATCCGCGGCACCTGTTTCGACAGCTTGACGCGATCGATCAGCCATTCCGGCTGCGGATAGGAGCCGACAAGCGAGGTGGGTAGTAGCATCGTTCCTCAACAATAGCCTATCCCGGACGCGATGCGGCACTTTCGTGCGGCGCCGCGCCCGGGATGCTTTGACGAACTAACGGCTAAGCCTTCAGCGCATCCGCGAAAGGATAAATGACCTTGCCGGTCGCGTCTTCCGGAGGCGTAAGCACGGTCTGGTAACTCATGCCTCGCCAGGTGTCGAGGTCGGCGGCGTCGGTGAGATCGTGATACTGCACCTGCAACTGCCGGGCCTTGACCCATTCGCCGTTCTTGCCGAACCTGACACCGTCGATCATGATAGTGTTGAACTGGTGGCTGCGCAGGTAATCGGCGAGCTTGCCATCGTCGAGGCTCTTCGTGCCGGTCACGGCATCGGCCAGAAGCTGCATGCGAGCGTAGCCCCAGCCGCCGAGATAGTAGCCCAGCGGATCGATGCCGAGCCCCGGCGCGCGCGCCTGGTATTTCTTGAAGAAGTCCGCGGCCGGCGCCATCATTTTCGGCGACGGCACCCAGTTGTCGTAGTTGACGACACCGTTGAGGTGCGATTTGAGCTTGGACTTGATCGCGGTTGCCTGCAACCCGACCATGGCGCCGCCGAACATTTTCGGCTTTAGGCCCAGCTCGTTGGCGGACAACAGCATGCCGACCGAACTGAGCGGATAGGAGCACACCACCACGAGATCGGGATTGGCTGCCTGGATCGCGCGGATGATCGGCGAATAATCGGTCGAGTTTGGCGGGTAGGTTTTGTCATAGATGACTTTGAAGCCATATTGTTTGGCGTTGGCGCGCGCGCCCTCTGCCGCATTGCGCGAGAACTCGGCATCCTCGGCCGCGATCGCCACGGTTTGCGGCTTCGGGTTTTGTGCGGCCGCGACCTGGAAGAAGCCTTCGCTGATCGTCTGTTTCGGGTTGGGGCCCGCCGTCGGGATGAATGAGAAGTATCTCGGATAGTGGAACTCGGAATTGGCATCGAGCCCGAACAGGCTGATGAAAACCTTGTTCTTCTGCATGACGACGGGAATGGCGGGCGCGATCATGTTGGTCGCATAGCCGCTCAGCACGAGATCGCATTTGTCGACGTCGAGCAGCTTCGTATAGATGCCGGGCACCGTCGACGGATTCGATTGATCGTCGTAATGGATGAGTTGGACCTGCCGGCCGAGCAGGCCGCCCTTTGCATTGATTTCTTCTGCCCAGATCTGGCTGCCGAGCAGCGCCTGCTGCCCGTTCACGGCAAGCGGGCCCGTGAGCGCCATGCCGAAGCCGATTTTGATCGGTGCGGCGCCTTGGGCGAAAGCGGATCTTGTAGCGAGCGCGGGTGACAGGAGAGCGGCGCCGATCCCGGCATTGACGCCGCGGCGCGTTATGCGACGACTCATGGGGTTCCTCCACAGAGCGGATTTTCTGTTTGATGGGACCCGGTCTGACCGCCGGGCTTAGACCTGACGCCATAGGCGTCAGGCAAAAGCACGAAATGTCATGCGGCCCCGCTACGTCATGCGGGGGCCGCAGCTTCGACCTCTATCCCAGCGCCTTCTCGTACGGATAGATGACGTTGCCGGTCTTCTCGTCGGCGGGCGTGAGCACGGTCTGGTAGCTCATGCCGCGCCAGGTTTCGAGGTCGGCGGCGTCGGTGATGCCGTGATATTGCACCTGCAGCATCCCGGATTTGGTCCACTCGCCGTTTTTGCCGAACTTGATGTCGGAGGCCATGATCGTATTGAACGGATGGCTGCGCATATAGGCGGCGAGCTTGTCGTCGTTGATACTCTTGGTGCCCTCGATGGCCTGTTGCAACACCTGAAAATAGGCGTAGCCCCAGCCGCCGAGATAATAGCCGAGCGGATCGATGCCGAGGCCTGGCGCGCGCGACTGATAAATCTTGAAGAAGTCGGCGGCCGGCGCCATCAGTTTTGGCGACGGCACCCAGGTTTCGTAGTTGACGATGCCGTTGAGCTTGGACTTGAGCTTGTTCTTGAACACGGTCGCCTGCAATCCGACCATAGCGCCGCCGAACATCTTCGGCTTCAGGCCGAGTTCGTTGGCGGAGAGCGCAATGCCGACCGAGCTCAGCGGATAGGAGCAGATCACCACAAGATCCGCATTGGCCGCCTGGATGGCGCGCACGATCGGCGAGAAATCGGTGGTGTTCGGCGGATAGGTCTTGTCATACACCGTCTTGAGGCCATACTTCTTCACGTTGGCACGGGCGCCGTCCGCGGCATTGTGCGAGAAGTCGGCATCCTCGGCCGCGATGGCGATGGTTTGCGGCTTCGGGTTCTGTGCGGCAGCGATTTGGAAGAAGCCTTCGGTGAAGGATTCCTTCGGCGTCGGGCCGGACGGCAGCATCGAGAAATATTTCGGATAGTGAAACTCGCCGTTGGCGTCGAGCGCGAACAGGCCGATAAACACCTTGCCCCGCTGCATGGCGATCGGAATCGCTGGCGCTACCATATTGGTCGCGTAGCCGGAGACGATGAGGTCGACTTTGTCGACGTCGAGCAGCTTGGTGTAAATGCCGGGAACGGTCGCCGGGTTGGACTGGTCGTCGTAATTCACCAATTGGACTTGCCGGCCGAGCAGGCCGCCCTTGGCATTGACTTGCTCTGCCCAGATCTGGGCGCCCAGCAGCGCCTGCTTGCCGTTCGCCGCCAGCGGGCCGGTCAGCGCCATGCTGAAGCCGATCTTGATCGGTGCGGCGCCTTGAGCGAAAGCCGGTGTCCGGCCCAACGCGGGCGAAATCAGCGCGGCGCCGATGCCGGCGTTAATGCCGCGCCGGGTGATACGATAACTCATTGGTTCCCTCCAAAGATGCGTGTTTCTGATTCGTGGTACTGACGGGCAGGCCTTGTAGGGCATGACGCGGCAGTGTCGGGTCAAGAATGCCCTGGATTGACGCGCGTGAAAAGAGAGTCGCCGGGAGCGTGGCAATCTGCCCAGGTCAAGGCTGGGGTCCGGAGTCGAAGGCGACCACGCCCGGAAAGTGGCCACCGGGCGGCTAACGCCCACCCAATGGGCATTTGCCAAAGAAATCGAACCGGGTAACCTTGCCGGCGGATGGCCCATTCCAGGAAGCGAGCATGATTGCGCTGTCGGTCAACGGGAAGACCCACAACGTCGATGTCGAGGCCGATACGCCTCTTCTCTGGGTACTACGCGACACAATCGGGCTTACCGGCACCAAATATGGCTGCGGCATTGCCCAATGCGGCTGCTGCACCGTGCACATCGGCGGCGTCGCCACCCGGTCCTGCCAGGTCCCGGTCGGCAGCATCGGCGCCGCGCAGATCACGACAATCGAGGCGTTGGCGCAGGACGGCAAGCTGCATCCCGTGCAGCAAGCCTGGATCGATCACGACGTACCGCAGTGCGGCTATTGCCAGACCGGAATGATGATGGCCGTCGTGGCGCTACTCAAGGAAAGGTCGCACCCGACCGACGCCGATATCGATGCGGCGATTAGCAATATCTGCCGCTGCGGGACCTATCAGCGCGTCCGCGCTGCGATTCACGCCGCAGCCGAGAGCATTTCGCAACGCCGCGCCGCCACGGCGGCCCGATAGCAACATCATAAGGAAAGTGAAATGAACGACGTCGCCAAAGCGGAGGCGCCTGTCAGCTACGCCAAGAAAGCCTGGCAGTCGGACGTGATCGTCGATCTGCTTCGGCGCTACGACTTTCCTTATATCGCGCTCAATCCCGGCGCCAGTTATCGCGGCTTGCACGATTCGCTGGTCAATTACGGCGGCAATCATCCGCCAATTCTCCTGTGCCAGCACGAGAAGATCGCCGTGCAGATCGCTCACGGTTACGCCAAAGCGACCGGCCGGCCGATGGTGGCAATCGTGCACGACATCGTCGGCATGCTGCACGCCACCATGGGCATCTACTACGCCTATATCGATCGCTGTCCGGTCTTCGTCATCGGCGCCACCGGTCCGATGGACGAAAGCCGCCGGCGGCCGTTCATCGATTGGATCCACACTGCCAATGTCAACGGCGAGCAGCTGCGTCATTACGTGAAGTGGGATTACCAGCCTGCCAGCATCGAAGGCGTGCCGGATTCCTTTGCCCGCGCCTATGCGGCGATGATGACCGAGCCGCAAGGACCGATCTACATGTGCTACGACGCCTGGCTGCAGGAGCAGCCGCTGGAAAAAGACGTCGTGCTGCCGCCGCCGTCGACCAACAAGGTGCCGGTAGCGATGGCCGCTGACAACGCGGCGCTGGCGGAGGTCGCCGACCGTCTGCTGGCGGCTAAATATCCCGTGCTGATGGCCGAATATGTCGCGCGCTCATCGGACGGCTTCGACAATCTGGTGGCGCTCGCCGAAACCGTCGGCGCCGCGGTATTCGACATTCACGCACGACTGAATTTCCCCAACCGCCATCCGCTCAATCTCAGCTGTGAAAAAGAGGTCTTCCGCGACGCCGACCTCATCCTGATGCTCGATGTGCGCGATTGGGAGAAATCGACACACTACGTCGACCGCAGCAAGCGTGAGGTGGTGCCGCATTATGGTCCCGACTGCCAGATGATCGACATCGGCTTCGGCGAGATCAATTTGAGCAAATGGTCGATGGACTACGGGCGCATGCCGGAGTGCAGCCAGCGCGTGCTCGGCGACACCCTGACCGCTGTCCCGGAACTGACGCGGCTATGCCGTGAGCGCATCGCCAAAGATCCGGCGATCGCCAAGCGCGTTGCCGAGCGCACCAAGGCGGTGACGCAAAAACACGACGCGCTGTTCAAAGGCTGGGCCGAGGCGGCGAAAAAGGACTGGGACGGCGTCCCGATCACGCTGCCGCGGCTCGCCAGCGAAATGTGGGACGTGATCAAGAATGAGGATTGGGTGCTGACCGCCTGCAATCTGCAGGAATGGGTCTACAAGCTGTGGGATTTCGACAAGCCGTATCGCCATCCCGGCCAGGCGCTCGGCACTGGCACGCAGATCGGCGTGTCGCTTGGCGTCGCGCTGGCGCACCGCGACAAGGCCCGTCTCGTCATCGACATCCAGCCCGACGGCGATCTGATGTTCGACGCCGGCGCGCTATGGAGCGCCGCCAAGAACAACATTCCGATGCTGATCGTGATGTACAACAACCGCGCCTACTACAATGACTGGGAGCACCAGATTCGCGTCGCGCATCACCGCGGCACCCCGGTCGAGCGCGCTTACATCGCGCAGGACATCAGCGGCCCCGATCCGGATTTTGCGACCATGGCGAAAAGCATGGGCTGTTATGCCGAAGGCCCGATCGAAAATCCCGCCGACATCGGGCCGGCGCTGCGCCGCGCCATCGCGCAAGTAAAGTCCGGCAAGCCCGCGCTGGTCGATACGGTGCTAAGGCCGCGATGAAGTAAGCTAGTCCCGCCCATTCCCGCGAAGGCAGGAAACTAGACGGAACGCTTGGCAGCATGAAATGTAAAAACTGGGTCCCCGCTTTCGCGGGGACTAGCGGAATAGTTTGTTCTCTTACTCCTTCACGCTTTTCACCGGCGTTTCCGGCGTGAGGCCGGCGCGGCGGCGGGCGAAGGTTTCCTTGCCGGTTTCTTCCCATTGGCCGGAAACCGCGCGCTGTGCGTAAGTATCCCACACCGCGTCCCAATCGCCGAGAGAATAGCCATGCCATGGCTGCTTCGGCGTCAGTGCCGGCAGCCCTAACTCCTCCCAGATCGCCCGCGCGCGCTCCATGTATTCGCGTTTCGGCAATGAGATCGGCGGATAGGATTCCTTTTGCGTGGCGTCGATCAGCAGCGTTGATTCCTCGCTCGGCCCGCCGGATTTCGGTCCATGGCCTTCCGAGCGATAGGGAATGGCGTGCACGTCCTCGATCGGATTGGCGCGATAGGCGAGCGACCAGAATACCGCGTCGGGATTGTCCGGATCGATGTCCTCGCTGACGCCAATGACGTATTTGCCGATATCGGCCTGCAGCGTCGCTGCGCCTTGCAGCGCGCGCCAGATTTCGGTGCGCGGCACCCCCGGCGCAAATTGCACGAAGACGACCTTGCGCAGATTGGTCAGCGGCTCGTGCAGCGCGACGCGGCGCACGCCCTTGATCGCCAGCGTGTCACGCAAATAGGACAGATAGCGCGGTTCGTAGGCGACGCGCTTCATCACGCTCGATTCGCTCGGTGTCACTTCGCTCAGGATCGAGACCCAGACCGGCTTGTGCTTATGCGTGATCGCGGTGACCCGCATCGACATGTTGAAGCCTTCGAGCGCGACATGGCCGTGACTTTCGCCGAACGGGCCTTCCGGCTCGAGCAATTCCGGATCGATCAGCCCCTCGACGACGAATTCGGCGTCGGCCGGCACGTCGAGATCGACGGTCGCCGCCTTGACGACGCGGATCGGCGCGCCGGCTAAACCCCCGGCCACGGCCATCTCGTCGCAATCGATCGGCAGCTTTTGCGGTCCGGTGAACATGACGACCGGCGCGGCGCCAACCACGATGGCGATCGGCATCGGCTTTTTCAGCCTGCGGTATTTCTGCCAATGCACGTAGCCGCCGGCGCCGCCGGGCCGCGCCGCCATGCGCACGCCGAGGCGGTCGGTGGCTTTCAGCCCGCCGCGATAGGTGCCCATATTGCGGATGCCGGTTTCCGGATCCTGGGTAATGCACACCGTGGCGGTGAGATAGGGCGCCGAGTCATAGCCGGGCGTCGAGATCGGCACCGGCAGGAGCTTGAGGCCGCCGTCCGGTTTGCGCAGCGCATCGCCTGTGATGACGACCTCCTGGCAGGGTGCTGCGGTCACCTCGACGGGCGCGATCGGATTGGCGATGGCCGCCATCCAGGCCTTGCCGATGTCCTCGACCGGCCGCCCCATGCCGATGGCATAAATCCGCGCCGATGCCGCCAGCGCGCCGATCGCCACCGGAACGTCGTAACGGCGGCCTTCGCCGTCCGTGACGTTAGTGAACAGAAATGCGCGGCGCTGGTCTTCGCGCAAGCCGCCCTGGAATTGCCAGCGCACCAGCGGATGCAACTCGGTATCTTTGTCGATCGGCCGGTCGATGCGCGTGAGCAGGCCCTCGGCCTCGAGCCGCGCCAGATGCTCCTGGAAATCGAGCGGTGGCCCGCCCGATCGGGTTTTAGTCTGGCGCGGATCGGGCTGATCGAGCATGCGGCCTTACTTCTTGCTTTTCAGGTGCTCGGCGATGATCGGTTTGGCGATACGGAAGCAGTCCACCCCTTTCGGTGCACCGCAATAGATGGTGATCTGAGTCAGTGCGGCGCGGATTTCATTCGGGGTGAGTCCGTTATTGAGTGCGCCGCGCACGTGCGTGGCGAACTCCTCCATTTTGCCGAGCGCGCCGATCATGCCGAGATTGAGGATCGAACGCTCGCGCGGTGTCAGCGTATCGTCGCCCCAGGTTTCACCCCAGCAATATTCGGTGAGCAGGCGCTGAAAATCGCGATTGAAATCGTCGACGTTTTGCAGGGCACGGTCCACATATTCGGCGCCGAGCACCTGCTTTCGCATCTTGAGACCGATGTCGTAACGCTTCTGGTCCATGGTGTTTCCTCGCTCCTAAATGACGCAGAATTATGTCTCCGCCGGGCCACCCTTCCAGCGTTTGACTATGCCAGTGTCGATGCCGAACAGGTCTAAGAGCCGGCCGCAGGTGTGATTGACGATGTCGTCGACCGATTTCGGCCGGTTGTAGAAAGCCGGCACGATCGGGGCGATCACCGCGCCGATATCGGCCAGCGTCGTCATCGAGCGCAGATGGCCACTGTGCAGCGGCGTCTCGCGCACGGCGAGCACCAGCCGGCGCTTCTCCTTGAGCACGACGTCGGCGGCACGGGACAACAACGACGAGGTCACGCCGGTCGCAATTTCGCTCATGGTGCGGATCGAGCAGGGCGCGATGATCATGCCCATGGTCGGGAACGATCCCGAGGAGATCGCAGCGCCAATATCGCTCGCCGGATAATGCACCGACGCCAGCGCACGCACGTCCTTCGGCTTGAGGTCGGTCTCATAGACCAGCGTCATTTCCGCCGACTTCGACATGACCAGATGGGTCTCGATCTCGGCCTTGCGCAGCATTTCGAGGAGCCGCACGCCGTAGACCGTGCCCGAGGCGCCGGATATGCCGACAATCAGCCGCGCCGCAGTTTTGGCCATTCTTGCCCTCTTGCTCTTGGCGGAGGTTGTGCCACGGGGCGGCGCGCCGTTCCAGTAGGGGCCGTCAAGCCACGATATTGTCGAAGGCAGCGCCAAGGAGGTCGACAGCGCCTTTGGGAAAATTGGCGCCCACGGCGCGCTCATAGGCCCCGATATTCGCTCGCGCCGCCGCCCGCGGCGATCCCGGCGCGCCGAGGGGGCCAGATTTGGTGAAGTTGTAGAGCGCCTCTTGCTGCAATTGCTCGGCCTCCAGCTCGACCGCCTTCACCTTGTTGCGGAACGCCTCCTGCTTGCCGGGCTCGACCAGCGTCGTCGCGCCTTTAAGCTTCCGGCGCGTGTCGCGGATCGGAATGATGGTGAGCTGCCGCCAGCTGCGCACCTGCTCGTCGAGCTTCTTGACGTCGTCCACCGACAATTGCCGGCCCTCCGACGCAAGCCAGAACAGAAACAGCAAGAGGTTGACGTCGATACCGCAGCCGTCCTGCAAGGCGATGCAGGCGTCCGATACGCCGGTCTGACGATAGAAGTTCAGCGAGAAGCGCCAGAACGGCGTGATCGCGGTTTTTGTTTCGGCGTCGGTCATAGCCGCTCCTGTTGATGCTATGTCTATTCTTTCGTTTGCGCATGATCTGGTCCGAAAACCGGTGCCCACTTTTCGGGATCATGCGCTATGCGGCAAACAGCCTTTCATAAGCGCCGGCGGCGCGGAGCGCCGCGACGATGCGTTCCGGAGTAAGCGGCGTTTCGGCGAAATGCACGTTGAACGGCGACAGCGCATCTTCGATCGCGGCGATGATCGCCGCCGGCGCTGGAATGGTGCCACCTTCGCCGGCGCCTTTGACGCCGAGCGGATTGAGCGGATTGACCGTCTCCACATGGGCGATGGCGCAGGTCGGCACGTCGGTCGCCATCGGCAGCATATAATCGGCGAAGGTCGTGGTCAGCGGCTGCGCATTGTCGTCGTATTGCATCCATTCAAGAAGCGCGTTGCCTATGCCGTGAGCGACGCCTCCCTGCACCTGGCCGTCGACAATCAGCGGGTTAATCACGCGGCCGCTGTCGTGGGCCACGGTGTAGTTGGTGACTTTCACACCGCCGGTCATATGATCGACCTCGACTTCGGCGACATGGGTGCCGGAGCAATAAGCGGCCTGCGGCGGCGTGTAATAGGCGGTGTGCTCAAGTCCCGCCGCCTGCCCGGCCGGCAGCGAGACGCCGGGAATGCCTTGGGCCAGGCGCGCCAGCTCCCCGAACGGGATGGTCGGCTTATTGCCAGTCGTCGCGACCGCCAGACCATCTTCGAGATCGATACCGCCTTCGTCGACGCCCAAAGCGCGCGCCGCCAGCGCGATGATCTGCTTGCGCACCGCTTCGCCGGCGAGCTGCGCTGAGCAGCCGGCATTCACCGCCTGGCGGCTGGCGAAAGCGCCGACCCCTTGGGCGATTGCGCCGGTATCGCCGATCGTCATCACGATGTCCTCGATGCGGCAGCCGACCTGTTCGGCAACGATCTGCGACAGCGTGGTGCGGGTACCCTGGCCCTGATTGGTAGCGCCGGTGGCGACTGCGACCTTGCCGCTCGGCAAGACCCGCACGGTGACGCCCTCGAACGGGCCGAGCCCGGTGCCTTCGACGTAATTGCCAATGCCGATGCCGATCAGCCGGCCTTGCTCGAGCGCCGCGCGCTGCCGCTCGCGGAAGCCTTCATAGCCGGCAAGGCGCAACGCTTCGTTCTGTCCCTTCGGATAATCGCCGCTGTCATAGACCAGCGGCTTGCCGTCGCGGAACAGCAGCCCGACTGCGTAGGGCATCTGTTCCGGCTGGATGAAATTGCGCCGCCGCACTTCGGCTCGATCGAGCGAGAGTTCGCGCGCGACGCGGTCGAGGAGCCGTTCCATCGCAAACACCGCCTGCGGCCGGCCGGCGCCACGCACCGGCGTGGTTGGCACTTTATTAGTGAGGACGACGATGGTGTCCAGCCGGTAGGCCGGCACCACATAGGGACCAGGCACCGTCACCGCGGCGATATAGGGCATAATGATGCCCCACGGCACGTAAGCGCCGCTGTCGTGCAGCATGCGGCCGCGAACGCCAAGGATTTTACCGGCGTCATCGACGGCGATCGCCATGTCCCAATATTGATCGCGCTCCTGTGTCGCACAGAGGAAATGCTCGCGGCGGTCCTCGATCCATTTCACCGGCCGGCCGAGTTTGAGCGCGGCCGCCGGGATCACCGCTTCCTCCGGATAGAAGATCGCCTTCGGCCCGAAACCGCCGCCGACGTCCGGCGCGATCATGCGGATGGATTCGAGATTGCGATCGAGCAGATCGGCAAGCGTGCCGCGACCGAGATGCGGCGTCTGTGTGCCGGACCATACCGTCAGCACGTCGGCCACCGGATCGTGAGTTGCCAGCACGGCACGCGTCTCCAGCGCCATGCCGCCGCCGCGATGCTGCCAGAGAACTTCTTCGAAGACATGCGCGGCATTCGCGAACGCTGCATCGATGTCGCCGTAGGCGAGCGGGAAGCGGGCGATGACGTTCGAAGCAAGATCGCTGTGCGCGCGCGGGCCGTCGTCCTGGATGGCGGCGCGGCAATCGCCGGCGGCGGGAAGCACGTCGTAATCGACGAGGACCGCCGCTGCGGCGTCCTCGGCAAGATAGCGCGAATCGGCGATCACGACGGCGATCGGCTGACCGACGTAACAGGTTTCATCGCGGGCCAATGCCGTTTGCGTCCGCGGCGTCGCGATGGCCGGATTAGGCGTAAGCATCGGGATCGGCATCCGGCGCATCGGCTCGGGCAGATCGTCGGCGACGAGCACCGCATGGACGCCCGGCATCGTCATGGCGGCGCGAATGTCGATGGCGCGCAGCAACGCGTGCGCGTGCGGCGAGCGCACGAAACAGGCGTGCAGCAGGCCCGGTAATTTCAGATCGTCGACGAAGCGGCCGCGTCCGGATAGCAGCGCCGGATCTTCGAGCCGCTTCACGCGGGCGCCAAAATGTTTTGCGCCCATCGCTTAAGCTCCGGACCCGCCGCGCAGCCGCTGCGCGGCGTCGAGCGCGGCTTTGACGATGCCGGCGTAACCGGTGCAGCGGCACAGGTTGCCGGTCAGCGCGTCGCGCACTTCGTGTTCGGTCGGGTCGGGGTTGTCGCGCAACAATTCGGTGAGCGTGATCAGCATTCCCGGCGTGCAGAAGCCGCATTGCAGGCCGTGGTTGTCCATGAACGCCTGCTGCAGCACCGATAGCCCGTCCTCGGGCGTCAGTCCCTCGACCGTGGTCACCTCACTGCCATTGGCTTGCACCGCGAACATCAGGCAAGCGCGAGCGGTGCGGCCGTCGACCAGCACCGTGCAGGCGCCGCAGACGCCGTGCTCGCAGCCGAGATGGGTGCCGGTGAGGCCGAGCTCGTGACGCAAAAAGTCCGCCAGCGTCAGCCGCGATTCGACCATGCGGGCGTGCGACTTGCCGTTTACTGTGATCCGCGTCGCTTGCTTACTCATACGCCACTCTAACTCGGTCACACATCGACTCCGGCACGCCGCACAGCGTCGTTCAGCGCCCGGGCGCTGAGCACCTGCGCCAGATGCCGCCGATACTCGCCACCAGCATGAATATCGGAAATCGGCTCGATCAGCCATGCCGCGGCGGCGGCGGTCTGAATCGCCCTGGAATCAATCGCCTTGCCGGCAAGCGCCGCTTCGGCGGCATCGACGCGCACCGGCTGCTCGGCGACGCCGAACAAAGAAAGCGCGGCTCGCCGCACCACATTGCCCGCGCCGATATCGAGGAGCGCGGCGGCGCCGGCCAAGGCAAAATCGCCGTGGCGGCGGGCGAATTCATGGAAGCCGTGGCCGTGACCAAGCCGCCAGACCGGAAGCTCGACGGCCGCGATCATCTCGTCGGGCGCCAGCGCCGTCGTCATGAAGCCGAGACTGAACTCGCGAAACGGTACCGAGCGCAGCCCGCGAATGCTGGCGAGATGCAGCACGGCATCATAGGCGGCGCATACCGCCGGTAATTCCGCAGCCGGATCGGCATGGGCGAGGCTGCCGCCAATGGTGCCGCGGTTGCGCGTCTGGCGATGGCCGACATGGCGCAGCGCCTCCGTCAGCAGCGGGCAATGCCGCGCGATCTCCGGCGAGGTCTCCAGATCGCGCTGCCGCATCATGGCGCCGATGCGGAGCCGCCCGTCGATCACGGCAATGCCGCGCAGGTCGTCGACGTGGCCAAGATCGACGAGGTGATCGACGATGACGTAACGAAAATTCATCATCGGCACCAGCGACTGCCCGCCGGCGAGGATTTTTGCGTTTGGCAGCGTCGCCAGAAGCTCGGCTGCTTCCTTGAGCTGCCGTGGCGCGTGATAGTCAAAGGGCGCAGGCTTCATGGTCCCGGACGCGACCGCATAAGTGACGCAACGCCAAGCTACAACATTGTTTGATTGAACGACACCGCTACGCCGTTTTCACCCCGAGCTCCGCCTGCTCCTTGGCGTAGGCCGCGTCCATGCGCGAGGCGAGACCGTGCTTGGCAAGTTCGGTCGCGAAGATGCGGCGAATTTCCGGCTTCTCATCGATATAGTCGATCTGGTCGCCGCCGACACGTTTACTGATCCAGGCCTTGGGCACGCCTTGCGCGTTGCGGATGGCGACGCCCTCATGTTTGAAGGCAAGGTAGCGGGACGGCGTCGTGCCGATATTGAAGTGCTGGTGAAACCACATGTTCGGCGGCACGATCAGCGTGCCGATCTCCCAATCGTAGCGTTGCGGCTCCTCGCCCTCCGGCCACATCATCGAAAAGCCCTCGCCTGACAGCACGATGACATGCGCGCCAGGCCCGTGGGCATGGCCCTTCTTGTAGGTGCCGATGGGAAATTGCGAGATGTGGCTGTTCAGCGAGCCTTTGGCCATGTTGAAGCGGATGTGGCCGCCGCCGGCGCCGCGCTCCGTCGCCGTGATTAGTGGAATGTTGACGGCATCGGGTACGAAATTCGTCGTCAGCAAAAATCCCTTCTGCTCGCCCTTGGAGGAGAAATAATCGGGCTCGCCGGCGAAGCGGTCCTTGAAGTCGTATTTGGTGTTGAAGATGAAATCGAGGTCTTCGTACAGATTGACGATTGGCGGCGCGTTGGTGACGGCGACGTAGCGCGCCGGCTCCTTGCCGGACCCGTTGAAGTGCTGGTGGTGGCAATTGAGCGGGATGGCGAACAGCGCGCCCGGGCCCCATTCGAAGGTGATGCGGGCGCCGGCATCGTTCCACACCGTGGTCGAGCCGCGGCCGGAGAGCACCATGACCATTTCTTCGTAGAGCTGGCGGTGCGGGGCCAAGCTCTTGCCCGGTGGTATCTCCATCACATAGCAGTCGTTCGAGGTGCGCGAGGCGTCGTGGTTGAGGAACACCGCATTGCCGCCGCGGCGCGCCCAGGGCTTGAGCGCCACGGTGTTCAGGTTCTTCACGTAGAAGGACGCGATGATGTCGAGGCCTTCGGCTTTCACCCAGCGCGTATAGGGCGTTTCCTTCTCGGTCTTGAACTTGCTGGCGAGTTCTTCGGAAACGACGGCGTTCTTTTTGGGATTTTCGGCCATGAGCTTACCTTACTTCCCTTACTCGTTTTCCTCGGCAGCGATCTTAGCGAAAAATGGGGGGAAACGCTAAACCCTAGCGGCGGCGCGGTTCCTTGCTTTCGTGGGCATGATCATGGACGTGAGTGTGATCGTGACTATGGCTAGGGCCGTGCTGATGATGGTCGTGCTCATGCTCATGGCTGTGCAAATGCTCGTGCGCATGATCATGCTCGTGGTGGTGGAGGCGTTGGCGCGGCCGCGGGCCGCGCGGGTCTTCGTTGAATACCAGCGATTTGATGGTAACCGGCACCGTATAGGACGGCATGCGGATGCGGCCGAGGTCGATATAGTCGAAATCCCACAACACTACGCCGTCGATCACCAGGAGTTCGCTGTCCACATTGAGCTCGTCGCGCAGGATGTGGCCCAGCGTCTGCGCCACGTCGCCATCGAGCATGATGTAGAGCGGCAGCTTTTTGCCGATGCGGTCGGCAAGCCCGCTTTTGATGCCGGCGGCAAAGGCGGCGAGCCGCGGATAAGACGGCACGCCGGTCCAGCGCAAGGCGAGCGCGATGTCACGGTCGGTGCCCCCGAGGTCGAACGCAGTGACGTGGCTGCGGATCGCCTGAGCCAGTTGCCCGGGATCGATGCTTTCGCCGGGAACGAAGGGCGGCTGCACGACCTGAAGATTGCGGCGCGGCAATAAAACGCCAGGCGCGGAAATGTAGCTGGTGTTGCCGGAGAGTTGCACGCTGTATTCCGAGGCGCCGAGCGCGGTAGCGCGGATGCACTCGCCGGCCGGCAGCACCGGCCAGGGAAAGGCGCCTTGCGCGATGCGGGCGGCAATGGCGCGGCCGAGTCTGGCGCCGAGATCGCCGAAATCGCGCGTTTCGCGCGCATAAATATATTCGGCGACGCCGCCGGAAAACATCACGCCGTCGATGCGGCCGAACTCCGCGATCGGGTCGGTGAGATAAAGATGCGCGATGTCGTGGGGCAGGGGCCGTTCGGTCACGGCGGCAAGGAGCGCATCGGCCATGCCGTCCGCGACTCTCTGCAACTCGGTGGCCGTGGCGGCATCGCCGCGGTTCCAGGAAAAACCGGCGCGCTTGGCGTGATGCTTGCCGGCCGGATCGAGACGGACGATCTTGCCGTCCTCGACCACTTGCAGGCGGCCGCCGATATGCACGGCGGCGGTGGCGATCACCTTGCCGTTTTCGACGAGGCCGAGCTTGGTGGTGCCGCCGCCGATGTCGATATTGAGAATGCGCTTGCCTTCGTCGTTCGACACCCGCGCCGCGCCGGAACCGTACGCCGCCAGCATCGCCTCCATATGATGGCCGGCAGTGGCGGTGACGAATTCGCCGCCCTGCTCGGACAGGATCTTGGCAATGCCTTGCGCATTGTCGCGCCGCAGCGCTTCGCCGGTAAGAATGACGACGCCGGTATCGATCTGGTCCGGTGAGATACCCGCTGCAACATAAGCGTCGTCGATGATGGCGCCGAGCTTGGCGTCGTCGATGCGCTCCTCGTTCTGATATGGCGTCAGCGCGACCGGCGATTGAAACAGCGTCTCGCGCGAGACGACGTAATAGCGGCTGGTCAGATCTTCCGCTAGGCGCCGCAAATGAACGCGCGAGAAAACGACCTGCGTGCCGGACGAGCCGATATCGATGCCGACCGTCATCAGCGTGACGTTGTCTTGCCGCCACAGCGGATTGTCCTCGAGCGGGCCGTCGTCGACGTCGAAATCATGGTCGTGATCGTGGTCGGAATCGTCGGGGTGAATATGGACGACATCGCGACCGTACAGATGGTCGGTGAGCGTGTGGGCCGCTTTCTCATTCTTGTCGTCGGCCATATCTTATTTTCCTCAGGCTTTAACGGCCTTATTCTCGCGCCGGGGAGCGCAGGTCAATACCGGGGCGATATACCCAGATTGGAGCGCCAGCAATGACCGAAAATGGCTTGATAACGCTGCCAAGCGCGCACAGCGCGAAGGCGACAGCCGACCGGCTCGCAGCCGAAATAGCAGCCAAAGGCATGACCGTATTCGCGCGTATCGATCATGCCGCCGGCGCCAAAGAGGTCGGCATGGCGCTGCGGCCGACCGAAGTCCTGATCTTCGGCAATGCCAAAGGCGGCACGCCGCTGATGCAGGCCAAACAGACCATCGGCATCGATCTGCCGTTGAAGGCACTCGTCTGGGAAGACGCCGACGGCAAAGTCTGGCTGTCCTACAACGACCCAGGCTGGATCGCGCGGCGCCACGGCGCGACAGGCGTTACTGAGGTGACGAGCCGCCTTGCTGCTGGGCTGGCCGCGCTGGCAAAAACCGCGGCCGGCACCTGACGATCGCCGCCGCGATCAGGCGGCCGGTGTGACGGCGACGGCAACGTCGATGCGTTGGCCGCCCGAGCCCAGGATCACGCCATCCATCGGCGCGACGTCGGTGTAGTCGCGGCCGATCGCCAGCGTGACGTGATCTTCGCCCGCCAAGATCCCGTTGGTGGGATCGAGCCCGATCCAACCCCCGCCTTGCTCTCCCCCACCGCACCACAGCAGCACCCAGGCATGCATGGCGTCGGCGCCTTGCAGCCGCGTCGGATCGGTGCGCGGGGCGCTGCGCAGATAGCCGCTGACATAGGCTGCCGGTAGCCCAATGCCGCGCAACCCCGAAATCATGATGTGCGCGTAATCCTGGCAGACGCCGCGCCGAAGCGCGAACGACATCGGCGGCGTGGTGGTGACGGTGGTAGCGCCGATCTCATAGACGATGTCGGCTTTCATGCGGCCGATCAGCTCGATAGCTGCCTCCAGCACGGCGCGTCCCGGCGTAAAGCTCTGCCGGACGTAATCGCGGATCTCTGGATCGAGCGAAACGATACGGCTCGGAAACAGAAAATGCGCAGGCGATAGGGGGCCGAGGTCGCTGGTGGCAAACGCCCCCTCGCGGACGGCCTCCCAGGGCGAGCTCTCGGACGGGACAGGCTCGGCATCCACCGCGACCCGCGCCGACAGTTTCACCGTCAGCGTCTGGTGCGGCTCGTTGATCTCGATCCAGGTCAGGCGGTTGCCGAAGAAGTCCTGCCCCTCGCGGCGGTACGCCGGTTCCGGCACGATCTGCAGTGCCGCGACATGAACGCGCTCGCCGTCGCGCGACACCGGCATGAGGCGGAGCACGTGGCGTGCATGCGCCACCGGGCTCGCATAGCTGCAGGTGGTCGTCTGCCGCACGTCGTAAATCACGCCAGCGCCTCCCAGACCGGTTCGGAGCGCTCATTGTTGGCGAGATAGGCCGCAGTGATGGCGTCCGACAATTTCATCAGCGCCTGCTCGATATCGGCAATCAAAGCCTCATTGACGGCGGCGGCTTCCGCCGTGCGCAGCCGCGTGGCGATGGCGGCGGCAATTTGCTGAACCGGCGATAGACGGCCGCTGGAGCTGCGCTTCGGCAGCGCACGCAGATGCGCCTCGATACGATCGAGCTGATAGAGCACAGAACGCGGGTTGTTCGGATCGAGCACGACAAGGTCGACGACCGGCGCCGGCGCGGCGATCATCACATAGCGCTGCCGATAGGTAATCTGGCTGTCGGCGAGCTCCAACAGGACGTCGAGCTCGCCGTCGGCGGTGCCGGATTGCGCCAAGGCGCGGGTGAGCCGGCAAGTCAGCAGCGCGCGTTCGATGCGGCGGCCAAGCTCGAGAAAGCGCCAGCCGGCAAGCTGCGTCATGTTTTCCTGCGCCAGACCGGACAACGCCGCGATGATGCGTAACGCCGCTTCCACGCGCTCAGCAATTGCGCTTTCGGTCGGGCCGGCCGCTAGCGGCGCTGCAACCAATTTGGCGAGGTCGTTGATCGCTCGCCAGGCGTCCGGCGAGAAGCGGTCGCGAATGACGGAAGCAGCAAAGCGCGCGGCGCTCAAGAGTCGCGGCAAAGCTCCGTCCAGATCCGCGCGCGTCAGGACCGTGCGCGCGATGGAGGCCGGCGGCCCCACAACGCTTCCGGACGGGATGGCGTCCCACGCGGCGAGCAGCGCTACCATCGTGGCGATGACCGGCGCCGCCGCGTCGTCGGCTTCGGCGACCCGATTGATGATGGCGCGCACAAGCCGCAGCGTCGCCTCGGCGCGCTCGACATAACGTCCGACCCAGAACAGATTATCGGCGGCGCGGCTCGGCAAAAGTCCGCTGGCGCGCTGCACCGGCATCCGTTCCGCAGTCGGCAGCAGCGTGGTCTCGGCCACCGGGCCGTGCGCCAGCACCCAGGCATCCGCGGTCGCGGCGCCGCGTTGCAAGCTGACCGCGCGCGCGTCGATGTCCTCGGCGATGCGCACGAAACCGGCGGGCAAAACCTGCCAGCGCTCGCCGGCCCGGGCGAGGAACAGCCGCAGCGTGAACGGCCGCGGCTGCAGCCGGCCGTCGCGCCACACCGGCATGCTCGACAGCGTGACCGCCTCCTGAGCCACGTAGTCGATGCCGCGGTCGCGGATCGACTGCATCAGCGCTTGCCGTTGCGCGTCGCCGAGCCGCGCCCCCAATATTTCGCTGCCGAGCTGCGCGTCGGGAAGCTGCTCGGTGAATGCCGACGCAATCACCATGCTATCGAGCTTCTCGATCATGTCCTCGCGCATATCGGCGCGGCCGAGCCACCAAGTCGCGACATTGGACATTTTCAACTCGGCGCCAAGCACGATCGGCGCCAGCGCCGGCAGGAACGCCAGCATGGCGCGCGCCTCGACGAGGCCGGCGCCGAGCGCGTTGATGATAATGATCTTGCCGTCGCGCACGGCCTGCAGCAGGCCGGCGACGCCGAGCCGCGATGCGGCGTTGAGCTCCAGTGGATCGGCGAAATCGGCGTCGATGCGGCGCAGCAGTACTTCGGTGCGGCGCAGCCCCGACACCGTGCGGATAAAGACGCCGTCGTCCTGAACGATCAAATCTTCGCCCTCGACCAATAGAAGACCGAGATAACGAGCGAGATAAGCATGCTCGAAATAGGTCTCGTTCATCGGCCCGGGCGTGAGCAGGCAGATGCGGGCGTCGTCGCGGCGGTTGAGCGTAGACAATTCGGCCTGAAAGGCCTGAAAAAACGGCGCGACGCGCTCGACCCGCGCCTTGCGATAGATATCGGGAATGGCACGTGACAGCGCGAGACGGTTTTCAATCGCGTAGCCGGCGCCGGACGGCGCCTGGGCGCGATCGTTCAGCACCCACCAGCGGCCGTCGGCGCCGCGACCGACGTCGACGGCGTAGAAGCGCAGATGCGCGCCGCCGGGTGGCTCGACACCCACCAAAGGCCGCAGGAATTCCGGATTGCCGGCGATCAATGCGGCCGGCAGCCGGCCGTCGCGCGTCAGCGTTCCCGGCCCGTAGGAATCCGCCAGCACCGCCTCGAGCAGCTCGGCGCGCTGGATCAGACCGGCTTCCAGTTGCCGCCATTCGCCCGGTTCGATGATCAGCGGAATGTGGCTCAACGGCCACGGCCGCTCGATACCCGCGGCGTCTTCATAAACGCGATAGAACACGCCCGAATCGCGCAAATAGCGGTCGGCCGCTGCAAAGCGGCGATTGATCTCGTCGCTGCCAAGCGCGGCAAGCATGGCGAGGAACGGCTGCCAATGCGCGCGCACGCGCCCGTCGCCGTCCATCATCTCGTCGAACACGCCGTGCAGCGGCCGATAGCCGGATATCAGCGGTTCCAGGCTGGCACTCGGTGCGTCAAGAGCGCTCGGAAATTGCAATGCCATGGCGCGATTTCGCTGGTCTGCACGGTAAGATCTTCAGTTCGGACGTCGCAAGTCGAGCGTGGTCGGATATTCGAGCGACGGCTCGAGCGGCGGCACATCGATTACCCCGCCGGTATGGCCGTGGTCCTGGAAACGCGCCCGCCGCCGCGCTTCGGCTTCATAGGAATTGACCGGGAAAGTTTCGTAGTTGCGTCCGCCGGGATGCGCCACGTGGTAAACGCAGCCGCCCAGCGAACGCCGATTCCACGTATCGACAATATCGAAAGTGAGTGGCGCATGCACGCCGACGGTGGGCTGCAGCGACGCCGTCAGATCCCAGGCCTTAAACCGCACGCCGGCGACGAATTCGCCGG
Organism: uncultured Alphaproteobacteria bacterium; assembly: GCA_963784325.1. GTDB lineage: Bacteria > Pseudomonadota > Alphaproteobacteria > Rhizobiales > Xanthobacteraceae > BOG-931. The sequence continues at coordinate 191,827 of CAWARC010000007.1, forward strand.
AGCGTCCGGTCGCCGTCAGCGGCACACGCCGGCCATTGCAGGTGACGACGTGACGATCGGCGTTTAAGCCCGCGACCTTGACCTGCAGCCGCTCGACTGAAGAGTCGACGAAGCGCACGGTGGCGCCTTGATTGCCCTCTTCGCCGAGCACGTACCAGGGCTCGATCGCTTGCCGCAGTTCGAGATCGACGCCGCCATGGTGCACCCGGCCGCACAGCGGGAAGCGAAATTGCCGCTGCGCCTCGAACCAGCCCGGATCGAAGATGTAGCCGGCGTATTTCAGATCGTCCAAAATGCCGAGGAAATCATCCCATACGAAATATTCGAGCATGAAGCGGTCGTGCAGCGCGGTGCCCCAGCGCACCGGCTTGCCATCGAGCGGCGTTCGCCAGAACCAGGCGATCAGCGCGCGCAGCAGCAATTGCTGGGCGAGGCTCATGCGCGCGTCGGGCGGCATTTCGAATGAGCGGAATTCGACGAGACCAAGCCGGCCGGTAGGGCCGTCCGGCGAAAACAGCTTGTCGATGCAAATCTCGGTGCGATGGGTGTTGCCGGTGACGTCGACCAGGATATTGCGGAATAGTCGGTCGACCAGCCAGGGCGGCACCCAGTCCTGGGCGCTCGGCGGCGGCACTTTGCCGACGGCAATCTCAAGCTCATAGAGCAAATCCTGCCGCGCCTCGTCGATGCGCGGCGCCTGGCTGGTGGGCCCGACGAACAAGCCGGAGAACAGATACGACAGCGACGGCCGGCGCAGCGCATAGAGCACCAGGCTCTTGAGCAGGTCCGGCCGCCGCAGGAACGGGCTGTCGGCGGCATTCAGCCCGCCCAGCACGACGTGATTGCCGCCGCCGGTGCCGGTGTGCCTGCCGTCGAGCATGAATTTATCGGTACCGAGCCGCGCGCGGTGGGCGTCCTCGTAGACGCCGCGCGTGATGTCGATGGCTTCGCGCCACGACGCCGCCGGTTGGACGTTGACCTCGATCACGCCGGGATCGGGCGTTACCTTCAGAACGTTGAGCCGCGGGTCGGGCGGCGGCGCGTAGCCTTCGAGGTGGATTGGCAGGCCGAGTTCGGCCGCGGTCGCTTCGATGGTGGCGACGAGATCGAGATAGTCATTGAGCGTCTCGACCGGTGGCATGAAAACGCACAGTCGGCCGTCGCGCACTTCGACCGACAAAGCGGTACGCACCGGGACGGTGAATCCGTCGTCGGCCACGGATCCGATCGGCCTCCGCTGCGGCAGCACCGTTTCTGGCGCCAGCGGCGGCGAATCCGTGGCGCCGGTCGCCGAGTGGATGGCGTGCGTGGTGATAGGATGGGTGAGGCGCGGATCGGACAGCGGCTGGCGCTCCGCGAACGGGTCCGCCGGTACGAGGTGCGGATAATCGGCTGCCGCGAGCACCGGCAGCGATGACAACGGCAGCCGCAGCCCGAGCGGCGAATCACCGGGCGCCAGAAACAAATTGCCGCGGCGGGTGCGCCAGATTTCGCTCAGCCATCCCGGTTTGGCCTGTGCGGTCCAGCGTTGCAGCGGTAGCACGAAGCCTTTCGGCTCGCCACGGTGATCGTCGAACAATTTCAAGATACGCGCGCGCTCGTGCGGATCGTCGCCCTTGGGATCGCTCGGATCGATGTTATGCGGAATCAGGCCGAGCTTGAGCATTCGGTCCACCGGGTCCTCATAGGCCGGCTGCACGAACTCAGCCATTAGTCCCGTGCGTGCGGCGACGCCTTCCGCGAAACGCCGCGCATCCGCGATCGACGCCTGAGACGCGGCGGCTTCGCGCGCGACCAGGCTTTCGTCGCGCCAGATCGGCACGCCGTCGCGGCGCCAGTACAACGCGAAGGCCCAGCGCGGAACAGGCTCCCCCGGATACCATTTGCCTTGGCCGTAGTGCAGCAGTCCGCCCGGCGCGAAGCGGTCGCGCAGCCGCCGGATCAGTTCGTCGGCTCGCTCGCGTTTCATCGCGCCGAGCGCATCGGTGTTCCATTGCGCGGACTGATAATCGTCGACCGAGACAAAGGTCGGTTCGCCGCCCATGGTGAGGCGCACATCGTGCCGTTTGAGGTCGGCATCGACCTTCTCGCCGAGCGCATCGAGCGCGGTCCACGCGACTTCCGAAAACGGCGCGGTCACCCGCGGGTGTTCGACGAGCCGCGTCACGTTCATCTCGAAGCCGAACTCGACCTCGGACGGTTCGACCATGCCGCTTATCGGCGCGGCGGAACGGTAGTGCGGCGTTGCGGCGAGCGGAATGTGGCCTTCGCCACACAGCAGCCCTGAGGTGGGGTCGAGACCGACCCAGCCGGCGCCGGGAATATAGACCTCGGTCCAGGCATGCAGATCGGTGAAATCGAATTCGGCGCCGGCGGCGCCTTCGATCGGTAACACGTCGGGCCGGAGCTGGATGAGATAGCCAGAGACGAAGCGGGCCGGCAGACCGATATGCCGCATGATCTGCACGAGAAGCCACGCGGTATCGCGACAGGATCCGGCACCGGAAGCCAGCGTTTCCTCCGGCGTCTGTACGCCCGGCTCCATGCGGACGAGATAGCGGATCATGCCTTGGAGGCGCTGATTGAGCTCGACCAGAAAATCGACGGTGTTGCGCGGCGCGCGCGAAATCGAACGGACGAACTCTTTCAGGCGCGGCCCGGCCGGCTCCGGCTCGACAAAGGCGGCGAGATCCTCCTTCAGATCGGACGCAAATTCGAACGGCCACTTTTCCGCATAAGGCTCGACGAAGAAGTCGAACGGATTGATGACCTCCATGTCGGCGCGCAGGTCGACGGTGATGGAGAATTCGCGGGTCTTCTCCGGAAACACGTAGCGCGCCAGCCAATTGCCGTGCGGATCCTGCAGCCAGTTCACGAAGTGCTGCGCCGGCGTCACCGTGAGGGCGTAGCTTGGAATCCGCGTCCGGCAATGCGGCGCCGGCCGCAACCGTATGATCTGCGGACCGAGGCCGATCGGCCGGTTGTAGGTGTAGCGGGTGGCGTGGTGGAGCCCGACGAGGATAGACATGCCGTTACACGTTACGCTTTTATCTGCCCGTAAACATGCAATTTCCGGGCCGCTGGTCCAACGGTCCATCCGCGGTGGGCTTGATGCTAACAGGCATGCTAATATTGCGCAAAGACAAGCCGATAACCGGCTCTACGCGGGAGGATTTTCATGAAGCAACTGATCAAGGATTACCTCGATCAAGGAATATCCCGCCGAAAACTCGTGTCCGGCTTGAGCGCGCTGGGAATGAGCGGCGTTGCCGCCAAGGCTGTGGCGCAGAATTTGAGTCCGCTCGGATCGGGTCCTGCTCCGACCGCCGCCGCAAGCGCACCGTCAGCGATATATGACGTCGAGGGCAACGGCGGCGCGTTGTTCGTGGCGCAGCTCAAGGCTGCCGGCGTCGAGTATATCTTTTTCAATCCTTCGACCGGCGATCATCCGATCTTCGACGCGCTCGTCGATGTGCCCGAGATTCATTTGATCAAGGGCATCCAGGAAGGCGCCGTGATCGCGATGGCCGACGGCTATGCGCGCGCCTCCGGCCGCACCGGCGTCGTGGTCGTCGCCAATATCGGCCTGCCCAACGCCATGACGCAAATGGTCAATTCTTACAAGGACCAGATTCCGCTTTTGGTCGCGGTCGCCTCGATCGACCAGGACGCGCTCGGTCGCGATCAGTTGCAGGAGCCCGATCACCCCGAGCTTATGACCGAACCCATCACCAAGTGGTTCTGGCAGATGCAATCGACCGCGGCCGTCGCGGAGACGACGCGGCGCGCGCTCAAATTCGCCTCGACGCCGCCGTGCGGTCCGGTGTTCTTGTCGCTGCCGACCAATACGCTCGAGCAGCGCGCCAAATCGCAAGTGTGGGAGCGCAGCAAGTTCGATGTGCCGATGCGGATTCGTCCCGACAAGGACGACATCGAAAAAGCGGCGCGCATGCTGATCGAGGCCAAAAATCCTCTCATCAGCATTGGCGACGACATCACATGGTGCCGTGGCGAGAAGGAGCTGGTCGATCTCGCCGAATTGCTCGGCGCGCCGGTCGCGAGCCTGACCGGCGGCCTTGGATATTGGTCGAAGCCGTTTCCGACCCGGCATCCGCTCTATGTTGGTGCGCTGCTGCGCACCATGCGCTATCCCGGCAAACCGGACGTGCTGCTCAATCTCGGCAACCGCTTCGGCGAACTCGCATCGCCCGGCACCAAATTGATTTCGATCCGGCTCGATCCGACTGCTCTCGCCCGCTCGGCGCCGGTCGATCTCGCCATGGTCGCTGACTTGCGACTTGCCATGGCCGATCTGGCGGATGCGATCCGCGGCATGGCCACCCCATCGCGCCTGAAAGCGATCGCCGACGAGCGCGCTGCGCGCACAGCCGCTTATTCCAAACAGATGCACGACGAGCGTGAAGCACTCGCGCGCGCCTTGGCCGAACTCGACGCCGGTCAGCATCGAGCGGCTCGGGCTTGAGCTCGAAGCCAATCTCGACCGCGACACCTGTTATGTCACCGACGCCGATTCCGGAAAAACCATGGATTCACTGATGTCGTTCGGCGGTGACGACAAGCCCTATTTCAGCACCAGTCCCAACGTGCTGGGCTGGGGCATGGCGGCCGGGTTCGGCGTCAAGCTGGCGCGGCCCGATGTGCCGGTGGTGTCCGTGGTCGGCGACGGCAGCTTCTGCTTCTCGGGGCCGCAGCCGTTATGGAGCATGGCGCGCTACAAGGCGCCGGTGACCGTGATCGTGCTCAACAATCACAGCTACAACAACGAGCGCAATCGTATCTGGAATGGCGCCGGCCGGCAATTCGAGGCCGCGCGCGACATGACCTGTTACCTCGGCGATCCCGACATCGATTTTGCCAAAGCCGCCGGTGCGTTCGGCGTCGAAGGCGAGACAGTGAAGGAGCCGGTTGGTTTGAAAGACGCCTTTGCTCGCGCCAAAAGCGCGATGGTCGAGGGACGGCCCTATCTGCTCGACATTCACATCAAGCGTGAGGGGCTTGGCGCGGTGTCAGAGTGGCATCCGCCGTATTCGGTTGCCGATCTGCGTACACGGAAGGTGTGATCATGCGTGCTGCGTTGCCCGCTCTCGTCGCGCTTGCGATCGTCACCGCCGTGGTGCCGAGCCGTGCGCAAAATGCCAATCCTTTGCCGCCGGGCGATGGCCGCGATCTGGTCGCGGTGGCATGCTCGCAATGCCACTACCTCGGCACGATCGCCAAAATCCGCGACGGCGCCGCGGGCTGGCGCGTCTACGTCGATAATATGGTGCTGCGCGGGGCGCAGTTGTCGGAGCCGGAGATCGAGACCGTGGTGAATTACCTGGCGCTCAATCTGGGACCGGGCATGAATCTTCCGCCGGCCAAGCCAGTCACGCTGCCGGATGGAGCCGGCAAGCATTTGGTCGAGACGCAATGCAGCGTTTGTCATGACCTCGAGCGCGTGGCCATCGTCAAACGCGACCGGCGCGCCTGGCCCGTGATCGTCGCCGATATGGTCACCTGGGGCGCACCGACGACGCCCGCCGAAGCCAAAACCATTGCCGACTATTTGGCCGCGAATTTCAGTGAGTAGGCGCGACCTCGCTGAGAACGAGCTGCGACGCATTGCCGGGTGATGGGCCGCCCCGAGCGAGCCCTTTTTAGCAGCCATGCCGGCCTAGTAGACGGCGTAAGGTGCTGAAGCCGGTGGAACTTTCCCCCCAGACCGGCGTTCCTCTCGGTTCGGGGGAAAGTCGTGAGATGAGTGGTCAGGAGCTTAAACCCGCCTCGGCGGTATCGAGTTCTGGACGTCTTCCGCGAAGCGGATCAGAGGGCATTCGATGGCATTCCGACGGGCTTTTGCGTGTGTCGCGCCGATGGCGGCCTCGTCCGCTATAACCGGCGCGCCATCGAGCTTTGGGGACGGACGCCGCCACTCGACGATCCTAGAGTCCGAGAGGGTGCTTCCTTCCGCCGTTACGGAGCGGATGGCGCCCCTCTTTCCTTCGATTCCACGCCGGTCGCCATCGCGCTTCGAACCGGGCAGCCCGTAGTCGGCGCCGAATTGGTGATCGAGCGGCCCGATGGCTCGCAGATCCCAGTGCTGATGAATGCGGCGCCGCTCAGGGACCCATCGGGACGCATCGAGGGCGCCGTCTGCAGCTTTCAGGAACTGACCGAGCGCAAGCGCGTCGAAGAGGCGCTGCGCGCCAGCGAAGCGGAATTGCATTCGGTCATCAATCGCACGCCGTTCATGCTGGTGCGGTGCACGCGCGACCTACGCTATCGCTTCATCAGCGATGCCTATGCGAAAACGATGGGCCGGCATCGTAACGAGATTATCGGCAAGACCGTCGCGGAAACTCTCGGCGAACGGGGTTTCGCTACGCTGCGCCCCTATATCGAGCAGGTGCTGCGAGGCGAGGAGGTGGAATTCGAATGCGAGCTCGACTTCCCCGAAATCGGCCGGCGCTGCTTCTACATCGCCTATCGGCCCGAGCACGATGCGAACGGCGACATCGGCGGCTGGATCGCGTCGCTTCTCGACCTTACCGAGGAGCGGCAGGGTGAACAGGCGAGCCGGCAGCTCGCGAACATCGTCGAATCGTCCGACGATGCGATCATCAGCAAAGACCTCAACGGCGTCATCGTCAGCTGGAATCCCGGTGCCCGACGGTTGTTCGGTTATTCGGCGGCGGAGGTCGTCGGCAAACCGATCACCATCATCATCCCACAGGAGCTGCAGGATCAAGAGCCAGTCATTCTCGGACGCATCCGGCGCGGCGAGCGCATCGATCATTTTGAAACCGTCCGCCGCTGCAAGGACGGTCGCCTCGTCGACATATCGCTCACCGTGTCGCCGATGAGGAATGAGCACGGCAAGATTGTCGGTGCGTCGAAAATTGCGCGTGATATCACCGCGCGCAAGCACGCCGAGTCCGTCTTGGCGAGACGCGCGGACGAACAGGCCGCGCTTTACCGTTTCACCGACAGGCTCTATCGCGCGGCATCCTTGGAAGAAATCTATGAGGCGGCCCTGGATGCGATCATCGCGGCGCTGCATTGCAGCCGGGCGTCGATCCTGCGTTACGATCTCGCCGGGGTCATGCGCTTTGCCGCTTGGCGCGGCTTGTCGGATCGCTATCGCAGCGCCGTCGAAGGTCATTCGCCGTGGGCGGCGGGCGAGGCCAATCCCGAGCCGGTCTGTTTGCCCGATACTGCCGTCGTCGAACTCGGTCCCTTGATCGGCGGCGCTGTGGAACGGGAAGGCATCGGTGCGCTGACTTTTATTCCGCTGATGGCCGAAGGCAGGCTGGTCGGCAAATTCATGACTTATTACGACGCGCCGCGCGAATTCAGCCGTGAAGACATCGATCTGGCTCTGACGCTGGCGCGTCAGCTCGGCTTCGCCATCGAGCGCATGCTGGCGGACCAGGCGCGCGCCGGCATGGAGGCCGAGCTACGCGCGATCGGCGAGCAGCTGGAGGCGGAAGTTGAAAAGCGCACGCTGGAGCGCGATCGCATCTGGAACGTCTCGGAAGACCTGCTCGCAGTCTCCAATTTCGAAGGTTATCTGCTCAGCCTGAACCCGGCATGGACGCGCTTGCTCGGCTGGAGCGAGGATGAGCTCAAATCCATGCATGTGAGCGATTTGCGTCATCCCGACGATGCGCCGAATGCCATCGCCGGCCGCGCCCGGCTCACGCTGGGTGCGCCCACCGTGCGCATGGAAAACCGCTTCCGCCACAGGGACGGCTCGTGGAGGTGGCTGCAATGGACCATGACCGAGAGCAACGGGCTGATCTATGTCGCCGGCCGGCACGTCACCGCCGAGAAAGAGGCGGCAGCTGCGCTCGAGCGCGCGCAACGGCAGGCGGCGCATTTGCAGAAGATGGACGCCATCGGGCAGCTTACCGGCGGCATCGCCCACGACTTCAACAACCTGTTGATGATCGTGAGCGGCCATGCCCAGCGCCTGAAAGGCCGCCTGCAGGACGCCAAGGACGCCCGCGCTCTGGCGGCCATTGAAATGGCGGCGACGCGCGGCGAGAATTTGACGCGGCAATTGCTATCGTTCTCGCGCACGCTGCCGCTCAATCCGACTGTGATCGATCCGGCAGAGGCGGTGCAGGCCATCCGCGACGTGCTTGCCGGCTCGATGCACGTCAACATCGAATTCCAGACCGAGGTGTCCGAAACCATTTGGCCGGTCTGCGCCGACAAGTCGGAGCTCGATCTTGCTTTGGTCAATCTCGCGGTCAACGCGCGCGACGCCATGCCCGACGACGGCGGCCGCATTCTGATCACAGCGGAAAATGTACATTTCGGCGCGGGGGCCGCGCCGGAAGGCTTGCCAATCGAGGGTGCAGCCGGCGATTACGTCGCGCTCAGCGTTACCGACACCGGCAGCGGCATCCCGCCTGAGCTGCTGTCCCGGGTGGTCGAGCCGTTCTTCACCACCAAAGGTCCCGACAAGGGCACCGGGCTCGGGCTGTCGCAGGTTTATGGTTTTGCGCGGCGCTCGGGCGGCACGATGACGATCGAAAGCCAGGTCGGTCGCGGCACCAAGGCAACGGTCTATCTTCCGCGCACACACGCGGCCATCACGGCATCGTCGCAGCAAGACGATGGACAATACGCCAGTCTTGGCCGGCAAACAATTCTGGTCGTGGAAGATAATCCCGAAGTGAGGCACGTCGCGGTGTCGCTGTTGGAGCAGCTCGGTTACCGGACAATCGAGGTCGAAGATGCACCCGCCGCGCTCGATATCCTCGCGGCTGGCACGAGCGTTGCGCTGGTCTTCAGTGACGTCGTGCTACCGGGCCGGACCGACGGTCTGGCGTTGGCCCGCATCGTCGCCGACCGCTATCCGAATATTCCGGTGGTGCTGACCACCGGCTATACCAAGGTGTTCGAGACCAGCCCGGAATTTCCGGTGTTGCGCAAGCCGTACCAGATCTCGGCGCTCGGCCGCGTCGTCCAGCAGTCACTCAATCCGCCGGGGCCGGCCAGTTCGGTGCGGGCGGGGTGATAGGGCAATCTCGATAGAAACGAGCTGCGATGCATCGCCGGGCGCGATTCTAGATCGAACGGTTGATGCCGCCATCGACGACGATGGTCTGGCCGGTGATGTAACCGGCTTGTGGCGAACAGAGATAGGCGCAGAGATCGCCGATCTCGTTCGGGCGTCCCACGCGGCGGACCGGAATGTTTTCGGCGAAACGCTTGAATTGCTCATCGGGCGTTATGCTCAGGGTTCTCGCCCGTGCCGAGAGTATTTCGGTCAGGCGATCCGTCATGATGGGGCCGGGCGCGATATTGTTGACGGTGATGCCGTACGGCGCGAGATCCGACGCGATGGTCTTGGCCATGACAGTGACGCCGGCTCGAACCGAGTCGGACACGACAAGGTCGGCCATCGGCTCTTTCACGCCGTAGCCGGTCAGGTTGACGATGCGGCCGCGCCCCGACGCCTTCAGAGCCGGCAGCGCCTCGCGAACGAGGCGAACGGCGCTCATCAAATTGAGCTGGTAGGCAATATCCCAGTCGCCATCGCCGGCTTTTTCGAAGGAAGCGGTCGGCGGCCCGCCGGCGTTGGTTACGAGACAATCGAGACCGCCCAACGCGGCAATGGCCTCGGCGACAACGCGCTTCACCTCCGCGGGCCGCGAAACGTCGGCCGTGGCATAACCGGCAACCCCGACCTCCGCCGCTGCTCGCTTGAGCTCCTCGGTGTTGCGTGAACAAATGAAGACGCGGGCGCCTTCGTTGGCCAGCGATCTGGCGCATGCCTTACCGAGTCCCTTGCTGGCGCCGACAATAAGTGCCCTGCAGTCCTTTAAACCGAGATCCATTGGGAAGCCTTTCGACGGCGGCCTTTAGGGGACGAACTTCAAGAATCAGTCTGACGGAAAAGTGCGTCCCGTCGTTGCCAAATAGGCGTGCTCGAGCCGGAGCGGCAGACCGGGCTCGCCTGTTCTCGCTTCCAGCACGATCGTTCCGCGCGCGAGCGCATAGACGCGATCGGCCAGCGCCAGCGCTTTCTCGATCAACTGTTCGACCAGGAGCACCGCAGTCCCGGCTTCGCGCAGCCGCTGAACCACCACGAGCACACGATCCACCAAGACCGGCGACAGGCCGGCGGAAGGCTCGTCCAGCATCAGCAATCGCGGCCGCCGGACCAAACCCTGCGCCACCGCCAGGATCTGCTGCTGGCCCCCGGACAGCGACGCCGCGCGTTCGTGCTGCTTGGCGGCGATTTCGGGGAACAGCTCGAGAACCTCCTCGACGCGCGCGGCGCGTTCGCCGCGCGGCAGGCCGTAGGCCGCCAGCAGCAGGTTGTCGAGCACCGCAAGCTGCGTGAACACGCGATGTCCCTCGATGACATGCGCAAGCCCGGCTCTGACGGTATCGCGCGGCGTGGCGCCGGCGAGATCGCGTCCGGCGAAACGCACACTTCCCGACCAGGGCAGGAGGCCCGACAGCGCGCGCAGCAGTGTGGTTTTACCGGCGCCGTTGGGGCCAAGCAGCGCCACCACCTCGCCGGCCTCCAACTTCAGGTCGATGCCGCGCAGGACTGAGATCTTGCCGTACCCGGCGCAGAGACCGGCGGCGACAAGCAGCGGTTCAGCCACCGAGATAGGCATTGACCACCTCCCGATGCGAGCGGATTTCGGCCGGGGTTCCTGCCGCCAGCGTCCTGCCGAGATTGAGCACGGTGACGCGATGGCAGATGTCAAAGATCAGATCGGGATGATGCTCCACGACGAGCACGCCGGTGCCAGCCCGCGCAATCGCCACCAGCAGCGCGCCGAGGCGCCCGATCTCCTCGGCTGAGAGGCCGGCCGCCGGCTCGTCGAGCAACAGGAAGGCCGGACGCAGCATCAAAGCACGCGCGATCTCGGTAAAGCGCAGCTCGCTGTGCTGCAGCCGGTCGGCGCGCACCGGAGCGAGTCGCTCGAGCCCGACCGCCGTCAAGGCCAGCATGGCGGTGTCGTGGAGCATGGCTTCGTCGCGCCGATGGCGCGGCAGCGACAACAACGATTCAACAAACGTGCCTGCGCCGTCGATGGTGCCTCCGATCATGACATTCTCCAGCACCGAGGCGGACCCGACAATGCGCGGGGTCTGAAACGTTCGTGCGATGCGCATATGGGCGCGCCGGTGGCGTGCGAACGGCGGCAGCGCGGCTCCGTTCAAGCTCACCGTTCCGCGCTGCGGCGCGTAGTAGCCGGAGATGACGTTGAGCGTCGTGGTCTTGCCGCTGCCGTTGGGGCCGATCAGCCCATGCACTTGACCGGGCTGGATCTCGAGATCGAGACCGTCGATCGCCTGTACCCCGCCGAAGCTCAGCGCCACCTGTTCGAGTGTGAGGGCGCCGGCAGCGGGCGCCGCGCCGAGGAGGCGCGGCAGCAGGTCGGGCCGCGGGATGATCGCGCGGTGGCTCTCGAGCGGGCGGCGGCTCTTGAAATCCAGGATTTCGGCAATCCCGCCCGGCATCGCAAGCACGATCACAAGCAGCAGCGCCGCATAGAGAAAGGTCGACCACGCGACGAGCGGCGCCGCGAATTCCGGGAGCACCGTCAGGAGAATCGTGCCCAGCAGCGGTCCCAGAATGGAGCCACGGCCGCCGATCAGGATGGCGATGAAGAATAGCACCGACAGGTCGAAGGTGAACGCATCCGGCGTGATGTAGGATTGCAGCGAAGCAAACAGGCCGCCGGCGACGGCGGCGACGGCGCCGCTGAACACGAAGACCGCCGCCAGCAAACCAGGCTTGGAGATGCCGCTGGCTTCGGCGGCGACCTCCGCATCGCGAATTGCGGTCAGCGCGCGCCCGAAGCGGCTTGCCGCGACATTCATCGTCATCCAGGTGCAGATCGCCGCCAAGCCGAAGCAGAAATAATAGAAGCCCCATGGCGAGGCGAACGGCGGCGGGAAGGTCGGTCCGGCAACGCCCACGCCGCCGCCGGTAACGCTTTGCCAAGCCAATGCCACCTGGGTGACGATGGTGGCGAAGCCAAGCGTCGTGATGGCGAAATAGAAGGTGCGCAGCCGCAGCGCCGGCAGACCGACGATCAAGCCGAAGACGCCGCCGATCGCGGCGGCGATCGCCAGCGCCAGATAAGGCGGCAAAGCCGGCATGACGTTGCCGGCGGCGAGCACGCTGGTGGCGTAGGCCCCCAGCGTGAGCAGCGCCACCCAGCCGATGGCGATCTGCCCGGCAAAGCCGACGACCAGATTGAGGCCGGCCACCAGCACCCAATAGACGCAAGCGCGGGTGGCGATCAGACCCCAATAGCCGCCGCCGAACAGCGGGAATGCGATGCCGAGGGCGAGCAGCGCCAGGAAAGGCAGCGCCGCACTCCACGCGCTTGCGGAGCCGAGCACGTTGGCGCGGCTCGGCTGCAGCTGTGCGGCTGGCATTTCCATTTAGACTCTGCGTTGGCGGACCGCGCCGGCGAGCCCTTCGGGACGCACCAGCAGGACGAGGATGAACACGGCGAAGACCGCCACCGAGGCGAAGATGCCGCCGACCAGGAAGTTCGCGGTTTGTTGAAACAGTCCGAGCAGGAGGCCGGCGGCCACGGCACCGCGGTTGCTGCCCATGCCGCCCAGCGCGACCGGGACGAAGCCGTAGAAGGTCAAGAGCGGCGCATTGCCGAAAAAGGCAAGCAGCATCTCGCCGCCGGCGAAACCAGCGAGCGCGCCGATCGCACCGGCAAGCGCATAGCTCGTCATCCGCAAGCGGCGCTCCGGCAGCCCGAGCGCGCGCGCCGCGTAGGTGTCCTCGGCGATCGCCAGAAAGGCATGGCCTATCAGCGTGTATCGATAGAGCAACTCCAAACCGACAATTACCACGAGGCAAGCCAGCATGGGCAGCCAGAACTGCTGATCGAAACCGCCACGGGCGATGTCGAAGAGCCGTGGGAATGGGCGCGCATCCGTGCCCCACTCGATCGCGGTAAACTGCTGGACCATCAATGCCAGCGCCAGCGTGGACAGCACATAGAGATGCTGATCGAGGCTGCGCAGCACCGGCCGCACGGCGACGATCTCGGTGACGATGCCGAAGATCGCGCCTGCAGCCAGGACCAAGACAAGGCCCGCCGCGACGGGCATGCCGATGTGAGCGATGAACAGCGCGCCCAGCACGCCGCCCAGCATGCCAAGCGTGCCGGCGGTGAAGCTGAACACGCGCGAGGCGGAGAACATCACGTTATAGGTGATGCCGATCAGTGCGTAGATGCAGCCGATCGCCGCCCCAGTCGAGACGATCGATACGATCATCGGATCAGGCGCTGTAGCCCGGTGCCAGGTTGAAGGCGCCGTCCTTGAGCGAATTGGCTTCCACCATCACCACTTCGTCGTCCGGGTAGCCGTTGTGCTGCTGCGGCGTGAAGGAGATGTCGCCGTAGACGCCGGGAAAGCCCTTGAGCTGGTTGAGATAGTCGCGAACCTTATCCGGCTCGGGACCGACGGCCTTCATCGCTTGGGCGATCAGGCGCGGGCTGTCATAGCCGAGCGCAATCCACCACAATAGCGTATCGCCCATGTCGACCTTGGCGCTCTTGAGACGGTCGAGGAAAGCGGCAGTACGGTCGGGGAGCTTGCCGCCCGGCGCGTAGCAAACGGTGCGGAAATTGTTGGGATAGACCTTCGCCCAATATTCCGGCTTCTCCAGCAAGTCCTTGGTCTGGCCGGAGCCGAGCGTGGTCTGGCCGACGATCGGCACGTCCCAGCCCATATCGCCGCGGGTGTTGATGATGCGGGACAGGAAGCCGGCATTCACGCTCCACGGCATGATCGCCTCGGCGCCGGCGGATTGCATGCGTAACAGCTCGGGTTTGAGGTCCGGATTGGCGGCATCGACGTTGCCTTGATAGACCACTTCGGCGCCTCTAGCCTTGAGCATCGGCACGTAGGCGTTCGCCGACGCGGTGCCATAGCCCGTGGTGTCGCTGATCACCGCGACCTTCTTGCGATTGAGCACGTCCACCACGTAGCGGTTGGCGGCGCCGCCGATCTGCTGATTGGTGGGAGCGTTGCGGAAACACATCGGATATTTCTGCGCATCGACCAAACTGTCGACCCAGCAGGGATGCACTTGCAGCGTGTTCGAGCGCGCAAGCAACGGCACGACTGCGAGCGACTCGCCGGAATTGAGCGGGCCGAAGACCACCTGGACCCGTTCTTTATTCGTCAGCTCGGCGGAGGCATTGACCGCCTTGGTCGGATCGCTCTGGGTGTCGCGGACGACCAATTCCAGCGGCCGACCATTGATACCGCCCGCGGCGTTGATCTCTTGCACCGCCAATTGGGTACCACGGCTGATTCCGATGCCGGTGGATGACGAGGGACCGGTGAGCGCCGGCAGATAACCGACGCGGATCGGCTCGTTTGCAGCGATCGCGGGTTTCGCTAAACCAGCGGCGACGGCAACCGCACCGGCGGACGCCAATGCTTGACGACGAGTGAGCAACATAGCGATTTCCTCCCTGAGCTGTCTTGAATCACTCCCAAAGTTTGTTGCGTTTCTTGCAGAATTAAGAAGCATTATAGCCTTGGCTTGAAGGTCCGGGAAGCGCCCTGGCTTTCTTTCGGCGTGGGATTTCTCCCAAGATGTTTTCTCGGAGCGCACGCAGAGCTTCTTTGAGAAGGAGACGAGGCGATGGAACTGGGGCTTGCAGGCAAGACGGCGCTCGTCACCGGCGGCAGCAAAGGCATAGGCCTTGAGACGGCACGCGCGCTGGCGCGCGAGGGCGTCAAGGTTCTGATCTGCGCGCGCCGGGAAACGGCGCTAGCCGAAGCGGCGCGCGACATCATGCAAACCACGCAAGCGAAGATCGAGACGCAGCCGCTCGACGTGACCAAAGTCGAAGAGATCGCGACGATGCCCCGCGTCGTGCGCGAGAAACTCGGCCGCATCGACATTCTCGTCAATAACGCCGGCACCGGCACCTACAAGCCGTTTCTGGAAGTGACCGACGCGGAGCTCGTCGAAGGCATGGCGATCAATTTCTTCGCGCAATTTCGCATCTGTCAGCGGATCGTGCCGATGATGATCGCGCAAGGCGGCGGCCGCATCGTCAATATCAGCGGCCAGACAGGAATCATGACGCTCAACCCGCCGTTTTTGTCGTCCTGCACGGGGCCGGCGAAATCGGCGGAGATCCGCTTCTCAAAAGTGCTCGCCAATGAGCTTGCGCCGCACAATATCCGCGTCAATTGCGTGATTCCGGGCTTCATCAATACGCCGGAGCGGTTCGCCAAATGGGAGCGGGAAATGGCCAAGCGCAAGCTCAGCCCCGAGGAAGCCGAGCGCGAACGCGCGGCATGGTCGACCAATCAGGGCATGCGCGATACGCGCTGGGGCAGGCCCGAGGAGATCGCCAATCTGATCGTCTTTGCCGTCTCCGACGCGGCGAGTTATATCAACGGCGCCGAGCTCGTCGCCGATAATGCCATGGATAAATCCTAGAGCATCACTGTAGGCTCAAGCATGAACCGGACATTATTGGCAGCATCGGCCGGCTTACTGCTCGCTTTCGCTATCGCTCCGGCGAAGGGCGAGCCCGTCGGACCGGCCGCCGACTATAAAATCGACGCGGAGCACACCGCCACTTCCCCGGACGGCACGACTACCATCGAGCAATATAAAAAGGCCGATGCCGACGACGACCTCACATGGCAGTTTTGGGCGCGGCACCAGAACGAGATGACCATGCTCCAGCCGGAGCAACCCTATTATCCGGCGGGTTTTCGCTTCACCAACGACTCGCAATGGGTCGTGCGCATGCAAAAGACGGGCTCGGGAGAGCAGAGCCTGTACCTCTACAAATTGGGACCGCAGGGTTTTGTTGCCGCGACGTCAAAGCCGCTCGACGATCTGGCATGGGCATATTTCAAGAGCCGTCGCGATTCCCGGAAGCTCCCGAAACCGGATTTTCATATGGTGGCGGGTCTGGTGAAGGGCGTTGACGACAATTATCGCTGGATGGGCGAGAACTGGCCCGACAACCGCTACCTCGTCATCTCATTGTCAGGCAGCGTGTCACCTAACAACCACCACGGCCAGATCGATGCGCTGAACGGGTGGCATTGCCGCTACGACCTGCAAACCGGCAAGTTCGATGTGCCACCGGATTTTGCGGCGAACAACGCGAAAGCGGTTGTGCCGGTCAGCCATTAAGGCGCGCGTGCTAAGCTGCGCGAGCAACGGCGGCAGTCCCAGCCCTCGCATCCTCCAGGATCATGTCTGCGCCCTTCTCGCCGATCATGATCGTGGCGGCGTTGGTATTGCCGGAAACGACCGCCGGCATGATCGAGGCATCGACCACGCGCAGGCCCGAGAAGCCGCGCACGCGCAAGCGTTCGTCGACCACCGCTTTCGGATCCGGGCCCATGCGGCAGGTACCCACCGGATGATAGGTGGTGGAGCCGCGGCGGCGGATGAAATCGAGCAACTCGTCATCGGTGTCGCATTGTGCGCCCGGCTCGATCTCCTCGGCGATATATTTCGCCATCGCCGGCGCCTGAAAGATGCGGCGCATGACTTTGACGCCGGCGGTGATGGTCTCGCAGTCTTTTTGGGTCGCAAGATAATTCGGATTGATGGCCGGCGCCTGCCGCGGATCGGCGGATTTGATGCGCACATAGCCGCGGCTTTCCGGCCGCAGCAGCACGCAATTGCCGGTCACGCCCGGGAACGAATGCAGATCGCCGCCGATGTCGCCTGCCGAGAACAGCGAAATCGAGCACTGCGAATCCGGCGTCGCCGAGGTTGGCAGCGCACGCACGAAGACTGCCGACGACACCGCGGGCACGGCGAGGTAGCCGCGGCGCGTCAGGACGTAGTGCGCGCCGTAAGCCAGCTTGGTAGCCCAGTTGCGCGTCACGTTATTGACCGTCGTCGTTCCTTTACAACGCAGCATGATGCGGCCGGAGATATGATCGTTGAGATCGTTGCCGACGCCCGGCGCATCGGCGACCACCGGAATGCCGTGCGATTGAAGGAGCGCGGCCGGGCCAAGCCCTGAAAGCTGCAACAGCTGCGGCGAATTGAACGCTCCCGAAGCGACGATCACCTCGGCACTGGCGCGGGCGCTACGCTTGTCGTTGCCGGCAAGATACTCGACGCCGGTCGCGCGCCGGCCGTTGAACACAATACGCGTGGCGAGCGCTTGCGGCACTACCTTGAGATTGGCGCGACGCCGGGCCTGCTTGAGATAGCCAGCCGCGGTCGAAGAGCGCACGCCGTTGCGCATCGTGGTCTGATAATAACCGGCGCCTTCCTGGGCCGCCCCGTTGAAATCGTCATTGCGCGGATAACCGCATTGCACCGCCGCTTCGACAAAGGCGACGGCGAGCGGATGCCGGTCGCGCAAGTCGGAAACGCCGAGCGGCCCGCCGCTGCCATGGAATTCGTCGGCGCCGCGTTCGTTGTCCTCCGCCTTGCGGAAATAGGGCAGCACGTCGTCAAAGCTCCAGCCGGCATTGCCGAGCTGGCGCCAATGATTGAAGTCCTCCGCCTGGCCGCGGATATAGATCAGCCCGTTGATCGAGCTCGAACCGCCGAGAACCTTGCCACGCGGCGCGATGACCTCGCGACCGTGGCAGCCGGGCTGCGGCTCGGTCGCATAGCACCAGTTATAACGGCGATCGGTGAAAAGCCGCCCGAAGCCGAGCGGGATATGAAGCCAGGGGTGCCAGTTGCTCGGCCCCGCCTCCAGCAACAGCACGCGGTGGCGGCCCGAAGCGGTCAGCCGGTTGGCCAGAACGCAGCCGGCGCTGCCGGCCCCCACGACGATGAAGTCGAACGTTTCCGAATCCGGCATCGGCGTGTTCCTCGGCCGACCGACCGCCGGTCCTTGAGACAGACCAAGCAGGCGTCGCGCCTTCCCGGTGAATGCTAGCACAGCGCGTGAAGGCCGGCACTCGGCGAAAATGGAACTTTTCGGGTGATGCCGTGTTCGTCTCACGGCGCGGAAAGTGCCGCGACCATTTTGCAGGGCGAAAACATGTCAATCGGAACGATCATTCTCATCATTCTTGTTCTTATTCTTCTTGGCGGCGTCGGTGGAATCGGCGGTTCGCCGTTTTACGGGACCGGTTACTATGGCGGCGGCGGACTTGGCCTCGTTATCGTAATTCTTTTGATCCTGGTGCTGATGGGTAGACTTTGATCTGCCCTGACTTTAAGGGGCCATGGCGCGCGTCCGCGCGCCTCGCCGTTTGGTTGGACGACATAGGCGACGAAGAAGAAAATGCCCGCGTTTGCCGGGCAGCGACACTTTCGGAAGCGTGATGACGCATTAGAGCGAGAAGACCGATGCTCGTCCCGGCGATCACAATTTACGCGGTCCTGGTTTGGTTTTTGTGGGGGCTGTTCATGGGCCTCGGCTGGGCGCTTGGGACCTGGATCATGGGTCAGCTTTTCGAGATGCGCTGGTCGCGTGGAGTCACGCGGCGTTAAAGTGCCAATCATCTAAAAAAGGCTTGGTGGGCGCACAAGGACTCGAACCTTGGACCCGCTGATTAAGAGTCAGCTGCTCTACCAACTGAGCTATGCGCCCTAACCGGAAAAACCCGCGAGGTTAGGCACTTCCACCAAATTGCCGGACGCCCTAAAGGCGCTGATCGGAAAAGAAAGCCGCCTTACGGCGGCAATCTTCGCTTTGATATAGCGGCCCTGCGGGCCACGGGCAAGGCTTAGGCCAGGCTTGGACCAGACTTGCCCGATTACCCCACTTCCGTCGAATGCAGGCGCCGTTCCTCGGGCTGGCCGCGCAGCCGCCGCGCTACGAGCTTGTTGAGCGCGGCGAGATAGGCCTTGGCCGAGGCGACCAGCGTGTCGGGATCGGCGCCCTTGGCGGTTACCGCGCGGCCATTTTCCGACAACCGCACCGAGACCTCGGCCTGCGCGTCGGTGCCCTCAGTCACCGCGTGCACCTGGTAGAGCTCCAGCACCGCCTCGTGCGGCACCATCGCCTTGACGCAGTTGAACACGGCGTCGACCGGGCCGTTGCCCTCGCACTCCTCGAGCATCGTCTTGCCGTTGACGTCGAGCTTCATGGTGGCGCGCTGCGGGCCGCGGGTGCCGGCAATTACGGAGAGCGAGACGAGCTTGATGTGATCCTGGGCGGTGGCGATCTCCTCGTCGACCAGCGCCTCGATGTCCTCGTCGTAGACGTGCTTCTTCTTGTCGGCGAGCGTCTTGAATCGCACGAAAGCATCTTCGAGCTGATTGCCGGCGAGCTTGTAGCCGAGCTCTTCGAGCTTGTGCACGAAGGCATGGCGGCCGGAATGCTTGCCCATCACCAGCGAGGTCTGCTTCACGCCGACGTCCTCGGGCGTCATGATCTCGTAGGTCTGGGTATGCTTGAGCATGCCGTCCTGATGGATGCCGCTCTCGTGGGCGAAAGCGTTCCGGCCGACAATCGCCTTGTTGTATTGCACCGGGAACGAGGTCACCGCCGCAACGAGCTTCGAGGCCCGCGTCAGCATGGTGGCGTCGATGCCGGTCCAGTACGGCAGCACGTCGTTGCGCACCCGCATCGCCATCACGACTTCCTCGAGCGAGGCATTACCGGCGCGCTCGCCGATGCCGTTGACGGTGCACTCGATCTGCCTGGCGCCGGCATTGATGCCGGCGAGCGAGTTGGCGACCGCCATGCCAAGATCGTCGTGGCAATGTACCGAGAAGCGCGCCAGGTCGGAATTCGGCACCCGCTCGCGGAGCGTCTTGAACATCCGGAAATATTCCTCCGGCACCGTGTAGCCGACGGTGTCGGGAATATTGATGGTGGTGGCGCCGGCCTTGATCGCGGCTTCGACGCAGCGGCACAGGAAGTCGAATTCGGTGCGGGTGCCGTCCTCGGCCGACCATTCGACGTCGTCGGTGTAATTGCGCGCGCGCGTCACCTGCGCGATCACCATCTCGTAGACTTCGTGCGGCTCCTTCTGCAGCTTGTATTTCATGTGCACCGGCGAGGTGGACAGGAAAGTATGGATGCGCTGCCGCTTGGCCGGCTTGATCGCCTCGGCACAACGATCGATGTCCTTGAATCCCGCGCGGGCGAGCCCGCAGACCACCGCGTTCTTGGTGCGCTTGGCGATCTCGTTCACCGCCGCGAAGTCGCCGTCGGAGGCAATCGGAAATCCGGCCTCGATGATGTCGACGCCCATCTCGTCGAGCAGCTCGGCGACTTCGAGCTTCTCCTCGTGCGTCATGGTGGCGCCGGGGCATTGCTCGCCGTCGCGCAAGGTGGTGTCGAATATAACGACGCGGTCCTTTTCGGATTTTTCACGAGCAGACGTGGCCGGCTCGGATTTGCCTGGCGTGGTCATGGAATGAGGTCCTTCTGCTTTGCGCCCATTTCCGGCGCGCTCATTGGGTTTCATGGCTTAGGTCGAACCCCTGAGTGCCCAGGCGCCAACGCCCAGCCGGCCCTCAGGGGGCGCTAAGCAGCAGCAGAAGCCCGCCGAGAAATTTGCAATGCATGAGGGCAGCGCCGGGCCGGACCGCAGGCTGAAGCCTTTGGGTCCACCGGGTCATCGCGCGGAAATCGCGGCGAAATGACATCGCTACTGCCTTCGTTGCCGTCCCAGGCTCGCGGATTAAGGTGAATTCCGCGTTAACTGCATGTGGGACCGCTGCCTTTGTAGCGGAAGAGGCCGCGGCAGCGCAAGCGCCGGCCTCAGCTCTTACCTTCCGCCTTGAGGATGCGCTCGTACTCTTTCAGGTGCTTCAAGGCCTTGCCGGTGACCGCCGGGTATTCCAGCTTGAGCTTGTCGAGCGCCTCGATGATGGCCGCGGAGACGACCAGCCAGGCGACGTGCTTGTGGTCCGACGGCACGACATACCAGGGTGCGTAATCGGTCGAAGTTTCGCGGATCATGTCCTGATACGCGGCCATATAGTCGTCCCAGCGATCGCGCTCGGCGAGATCGTTCATCGAAAATTTCCAGCGCTTAAACGGCTCTTCGAGCCGCGCCAGAAAGCGCTTGCGTTGTTCTTCATTGGAAATGCGCAAGTGGAATTTCAACACCAGGGTGCCGTTGCGCGTTAGGTGGCGTTCGAAGGCGCGGATCTCCTTGAAGCGATGCTTCCAGATATCCTTGCCGGTGGCGACGGGCGGCAGGTTCTGGTGCTTGAGAAGGTCCGGGTGCACGCGCACCACCAGCACTTCTTCGTAGTGCGAGCGATTGAAGATGCCGATGCGGCCGCGCGCCGGTACGTCTTTGCCGGTGCGCCACAGGAAGTCGTGTTCGAGTTCTTCGCTGCTCGGCGCCTTGAAGGCATGCACCTCGCAGCCCTGCGGGTTGATGCCGGACATCACGTGTTTGACGACGCCATCCTTGCCGGCGGCGTCCATGCCCTGAAACACCAGCAGCACGGCCCATTGGCCATGGGCATAGAGCCGTTGCTGCAGGTCAATGAGGCGGGCGATCCCTTGGGCCAGGATCGCCTCCACGTCTCCAATGTTGGTCGAGAGACCGAAAGTCTCGGCGGGATCGTGATCGTCAAGCTTGAAGTGCGCAGGCTTATCGATCCGGCACTGCTTGACGATCTTTTTGGCGATCTTGGCGACGTTCATCGCCAATGCAGCACCTACTTATGCCACGGATTGACGAACAGCCCGATGAGGCCTGTTACGCCCTTCACGTGCGGCGACGGCGGCGCCCCGAACTTGGCCGTCAAGTCCTCGCGGGTCAGACCGGCCGGCAATTCGTTCGGTGCAAAATCGGTCGCGATAAGAGTGAATGTGTAGTGGTGCGGCGTCTGTCCGGGCGGCGTGCAGGGCCCGGAATAGTGCCCGACCCCCATCAGGCTTTTGCCGCCGACAAATTGATCCGAATCCTTGCTCGCGCTGCCTTCGGCAAAGCCGGTGGTCTTGGCGGGGTCGATGCCGTAGGCGACCCAGTGGCTAACGCCGAATGGCGCGCGGCCCTCGGGGTCGAACATCAGCAGGACGAGGCTCTTGGTGCCGTCCGGCACGTTGCTCCAGTGCAATTCCGGCGAGACGTTCTCGCCGACGCAATTCGGATTGGTCGCCATGATGGCATGGCTGTTGGCGACCTTCTTCGGCATCATTTTGCCGTCCGCGAAGGTCTTCGATTGCAGCGTGAACAGCCCCGCCGCGTTGGCGGCCGTGCCGGCGAAACCGAATGCAAGTGCCGCGGCGCCGGCCGCGACCAGATAACGCTTGGCAAACATCATCATCCTCCCAATGTTTTATAACGCCCGGCGCAGTGTAACCGCCGCGATGTGGAGGACAACCCCGTACCGAAGGAATTTCCAGGTCAATTCCGGCCGCGGTCGACCAGCGCTCTCTCTTTGATCCCAAAAGGGCTCGCGGCAGCGAGCCCGTCTTGGCGCAAAATGCCGTGGATCAATTCCGCGATCGGTCGACCAGCGCTCTGTCTTTGATCCCAAAAGGGCTCGCGGCAGCGAGCCCGTCTTGGCGCAAAATGCCGTGGATCAATTCCGCGATCGGTCGACCAGCGCTCTGTCTTTGATCCCAAAAGGGCTCGCGGCAGCGAGCCCGTCTTGGCGCAAAATGCCGTGGATCAATTCCGCGACCGGTCGACCAGCGCTCTCTCTTTGATCCACGGCATCATCTCGCGCAGCTTGGCGCCGATGGCTTCCGCCGGATGCGCCGCGAGCTTGGAACGCATCGCCTTGAACGAGGTCTGGTTGACTTTGTTTTCCAGCATCCACTCCTTGACGAACTTGCCGGACTGGATGTCGTCGAGGATCTTTTTCATTTCGGCGCGGGTGGCGTCGTTGATGACGCGCGGGCCGGAGACGTATTCGCCGTATTCGGCGGTGTTGGACACCGAATAGTTCATGTTGGCGATGCCGCCCTCGTAGATGAGGTCCACGATCAGCTTCATTTCATGGATGCATTCGAAATAGGCCATTTCCGGCGCATAGCCGCCGGCAACCAGGGTGTCGTATCCGGCCTTCATCAGCTCGACGACGCCGCCGCACAGCACCGCCTGCTCGCCGAACAGGTCGGTCTCGCATTCCTCGCGGAAGCTCGTCTCGATAATGCCGGCGCGGCCGCCGCCGATCGCGGCGCCATAGGACAGGCCGAGATCGTGCGCATTGCCGGATGCGTCCTTGTGGATGGCAAGCAGACACGGCACCCCGGCGCCGCGCTGATATTCGGAGCGCACGGTGTGGCCAGGCCCCTTCGGCGCGATCATCATCACGTCGATATCGGCGCGCGGCTCGATCAAGTTGAAATGGATGTTCAGCCCATGCGCGAACATCAGCGCCGCGCCTTCCTTCATATTGCCATGCAGCTGGCCGTTATAGATGTCGGCCTGCAATTCGTCAGGCGTGAGCATCATCATCACGTCGGCCCATTTGGCGGCCTCGGCGACCTCCATCACCTTGAGCTTCTCGCCTTGCGCTTTCTTGACGCCCTGCGAATTCTTGCGCAGCGCCACCGCGACCTCCTTGACGCCGGAATCGCGCAGATTGAGCGCATGGGCATGGCCCTGGCTGCCGTAACCGATGATGGCGACCTTCTTGCCCTTGATCAGGTTCAGGTCGGCGTCGCGATCGTAGTAAACACGCATGTCTCACCCCTAGTGCGGCCAGTGCTTTGGCTGATGGTTTCCGGTTGCAGCTTCTAGGTTTTATAGGCCGGTTCGACAAGCCCGGACCGGGCGTTATGACGCTTTTCGCGTCGCACCGTCGAACCGCTCGCGGGCGCGGGCGATCTTGGTCTGGTTGCGGGTCGCCCATTCGCCGAGCGCCGAAACCGGGTTCAACAGGTCGCGGCCGAGCTGGGTGAGGGCATAATCCACCCGCGGCGGAATGGTGGGAAACACCGTGCGGGTTACCAGGCCGTCGCGTTCCAGCCCGCGCAGCGTCAGCGTCAGCATGCGCTGCGAGATGCCACCGATCGAGCGCCGTAACTCGTTAAAGCGCATCGGCTTATCGCCGAGACGCGTGACCACCAGAACCGACCATTTGTCGCCTATTCGTGCGAGAATGTCGCTGATCGCCCGGCAATCGGTGGGCAAGTGCATGTGTCTTGGTTTCATCACTGTGCCTGCTTGCGCGGCCGCCACTAAGTCACCTATCTAGCCCTAGTTACGAATTCTAACCGAGGTCTTCAACCATGGCTCTTCCGCAAATCGCCGTCATTGTCGGCTCGAACCGCCGCGAATCCATCAACCGCAAACTGGCCCAGGCGCTGATCAAGCTCGGCGCCGGCAAATTCGACGCCAAAGTCGTGCGCATCGACGATCTGCCGCTTTATAACCAAGACCACGAAGGCAACCTCGCTCCAGAGGTCGTGCGCTTCAAGGATGAGATCAAAAAGGCCGACGGCGTGCTTATCGTCACCCCGGAACACAATCGTTCGATCCCCACCGCGCTCAAAAATGCGATCGACTGGGGTGCGCGGCCATTCGGCACCAGCGTCTGGCCTGGCAAGCCCGGATTCATCACCGGCACTTCGCCCGGCGCCATCGGCACCGCGTTGGTGCAGGCGAATTTACGCACCGTCATGCTCGGCCTCGGCATGACGCTGCTCGGCGGCGAATCCTATGTTCAGTTCAAGCCGAATCTGATCGACGATCAGGGCACTATCGCCGACGAGAGCACGAAAAAATTCCTGCAGGATTTCGTCGATCGGTTCGCGACGCTGGTCACGAAGCTGAAGGCATAAGGGCGCGGCGATCCGCTCGTCCCCGCGCAGGCGGGGATCCAGCTTCCGGTTTCCCGCTTTCGCGGGAATGAGCGGATGAAGATTTCACATCCCTTCCGGCCCGCGCGTGATGGCAACGACGCCGGTGCGTGAGACTTCGACCAGCCCGACCGGCAGCATCAGGTTGATGAAGCTTTCGATCTTGTCGGAGGCGCCGGTGATCTCGAACACGAAGCTTTCGGTGGTGGCGTCAATGACCCGGGCGCGGAAGGCGTCGGCGAGACGCAGCGCCTCCATGCGCTGATCGCCGGTGCCCCGCACCTTGACCATCGCCAGCTCGCGCTGAATTGCCGGATTGGCGATGGTCAGATCGATCACCCGGTGCACTGGCACCAGGCGATCGAGCTGATTCTTGATCTGCTCCAGCACCATCGGCGTGCCGCGGGTGACGATGGTGATGCGCGATAAATGCTTCTGGTGCTCGGTTTCCGAGACCGTCAGCGAGTCAATGTTATAGCCGCGGCCGGAGAACAGGCCGATCACGCGCGCCAGCACGCCGGGCTCGTTGTCGACTAGCACGCACAGCGTGCGGGTCTCGATGCCCTCGCTGGTCGGGGCGGCCGGATAGTGCGTCGTAGCGGTGTTCACGGGATTTCTCCTAAACCAGCATCTTGCCTTCTTCGGTGACGGCATCCTCGACGCGCGTTGCGGCATCGCCGAGCAGCATCTCGTTATGGGCGCGGCCGGACGGAATCATCGGGAAGCAATTTTCCGTCGGATCGACCACGCAGTCGAAAATGACCGGTTTCTTCACGTCGATCATCTCGCGGATCTTGTCGTCGAGTTCGCCCGGGTGGCTGCAGCGGATGCCATGCGCGTGATAGGCGTCGGCAAGCTTGACGAAATCCGGCAGCGCCTCGGAATAGGAGTGCGAGTAGCGGCCGCCATGCAGCAATTCCTGCCATTGCCGCACCATGCCCATATATTGATTGTTCAAGATGAAAATCTTGATCGGCAGGTCGTACTGCGCCGCCGTCGACATTTCCTGCATGGTCATCTGCACCGAGGCCTCGCCGGCAATGTCGATGACCAGCGAATTCGGGTGCGCCAGCTGCACCCCGACCGAAGCCGGCAAGCCATAGCCCATGGTGCCAAGGCCGCCCGACGTCATCCAGCGGTTGCCTTCCTGGAACTGATAGAACTGTGCCGCCCACATCTGATGCTGGCCGACCTCGGTGGTGATATAGGTGTCGCGGTCCTTGGTCAGCTCGTAAAGTCTCTGGATGGCGTATTGCGGCTTGATGATCTCGTTAGAATTGCGATAGGCGAGCGAGTTCTTCGCCCGCCACTTGCCGATCTGCGCCCACCAGGCATCGAGTGCCTTCTTGTCTGGCTTGGCGCCGTTCTCGCGCCACAGGCGCAGCATGTCGGCGAGCACGTGGGCGCAATCGCCGATGATCGGCAGATCGACCTTGACGTTCTTGTTGATCGAGGACGGGTCGATGTCGACGTGGATTTTCTTCGAACCCGGCGAGAAGGCGTCGAGCCGCCCGGTGATGCGGTCGTCGAAACGTGCGCCGATGCAGATCATCAGGTCGCAATCGTGCATCGCCCAGTTCGCTTCCCAGGTGCCGTGCATACCCAGCATGCCGAGCCATTGCGGATCGGCGGCGGGAAAGGCGCCAAGCCCCATCAGCGTCGAGGTGATGGGAAAGCCGGTGAGCTTCACCAGCTCGCGCAAACGCTCGCTGGCGGCGCGGCCGGAATTGATGACGCCGCCGCCGGTATAAAACAGCGGGCGCTTGGCGGCGGCCATCAATTCGACCGCTTCGCGGATCTTGGCGGGGTCGCCGTCGAGCTTCGGCCGATAGCCCTTGTGCTGGAACTCTTTTGGCTTGAAGTAAGTGCCCTTGGCGAATTGCACGTCCTTTGGGATATCGACCACGACCGGTCCGGGCCGTCCGCTCGAGGCGATGTGAAACGCCTCATGCAGCACGCGCGGCAGATCGTCGACGGATTTGACCAGATAATTGTATTTCGTGCACGGCCGGGTAATGCCGACGGTATCGCATTCCTGAAATGCGTCATTGCCGATCAGATGCGTTGGCACCTGGCCGGTGATGACAACGAGCGGAATGGAGTTGCACAACGCGTCGGTCAGGCCGGTGACCGCGTTGGTGGCGCCCGGCCCGGACGTGACCAGCACGGTGCCGACCTTGCCGGTCGAGCGGGCGTAGCCCTCGGCGGCATGCACAGCGCCCTGTTCGTGGCGCACCAGGATGTGCTGCACCTTGTCTTGCTGGAACAGCGCGTCATAGATCGGCAGCACGGCGCCGCCGGGATAGCCGAAGATGTGCGCGACGCCTTGATCGGCAAGCGCCGCTATCACCATTTCCGCGCCGGTCATCTCAGTCATCGCTCGCTCCACTCTGTCGTTCCGCTTGCGACCTCGCCCGCGTGCGGGGAGGGAAGGCTGGGGGAATTTCGGGTAACAAAAAAGGGCCTCGAAGGGCCCCTGGATTGCGCACCGCCACGTCTCGCGGGTGGGATCATCCACCCCCGGCGGTGCGCCTAACTACGAGGATCAGTGACGTTGCAGTACGCACGTGTGCGCCCTTTGCTGGAACGCAACGTTTATAAGCATTGTGTTCGTTCGGGTCAAGCCGAATGCGGCGACAATGCGACTTCCTGCTCGCCCTTAAACTTCAAACTAGCGTTTGAAATCGATTCGGCGGCCAAAATCGTAGTTCTTAACCATCGTTAACGATCACAGCTTGGCCCCGAATTCGCGCGGGAGCCGCCTTCATATTTCCCAGGCCTGTTGCTGAATTGTCTCGCGGGGGCGCGCGTTCTGAAATCTTCAAACGCGCCGCCGGCTTTCTCCGCTGGAGGGGACATGATCGAAGCACAATGGGCTGCCGGACATCTGCGCCGCATCGCCGCGGGTCTTGCCGTGGCGCTCGCGCTTGGTGCGGCCGTGTTCGCACCGCCGGCGGCGGCACAGCGACTGACGCCGGCGCTCAACTCCACCGGCGCAATCCTCAAATGGATCAACGGCTATCGCCACCGGCCCGATCCGGAGAGCCTGCCCGTCGTCGTCCACGCGCTCAGTTCGATGCAGGCGTTCAAGGATGCCGAAAGCTCCGGTCCCTATGTCGGGTTCATCGCCGGCGTGCTCGGCGCCAACCCGGCGCTTGCCGAGAACCTCGTCCTCAAGATGATCCCGATCGACCCGGCCGACCATTGGGTGCTGGTGCGCGCCATTGCCTATTCCGGTCTGCCGAATTGGAAAGATTTGCTTGCCACGTTCGTCGATCGCATGCCGACGCGCCGCGAGATGATCAACAAATATCTCGACGGCAAGCTTCCGACGCTCCAAGAGATCGACTTTAAGCCGGCGAAGCCCGGCATGCTCGATAAGATCAAGACAGACCTCCACATCGGCGATAAGCCGAAGAAGGTCGTGGCGCTCGCGCCGACTCCCGAGCTGATCGACGTGCTGTGGGGCTATTATCTGGCGACCGGCGGTGCCGCACCGATCGACAGCGTGATCAAGCTCTTGCCGCTCTCCAACGATCATGACAGCGTCGACAATCTCACCACCGGCAGCGCCGCGAAATTCACGCTGGCGAGCAACGCGGTGCGCGACACCGATCTTTTGGCGATGCTGCGGGCGGCGGAGAAAAAACAGCCCGACGACGTAAAGCCCGTGCTCAAGGACGTCATTGAAACCGCGGAAACGGTCGACACCGTGCATATGCGCCAGGAATCGCTGGCCGCGATCGAGGAGCTCAAGGAAAAAGGGCCTGATTCGAAACGCGCGCTGTCGGGCTGGGGCCAGGTCGGGCAGGGCGCACTGTCGATGGGCTGCGTCGTCGCCGCGGCCACCGGGCAAATCGAACTGGGCATCCCCTGCGTCATCGGCGGCGCCGCTTATACGGCCGGCCTGCAATATGCGACGCATTAAGTGGCGCAGCTTTGAATTGAACACGCGCCGGCGCGGTTGATTGCAAATCCCGCCGCCGGGTGGTCTGTTGCGGACCGTCGGACCTCTTTAGGCGGGCGGTCCGGCGCCTCGTCCAAATTCCACAATTCGAGAAAACCAGCAAACAAACGGTCTCTGGGAATTAAGGAGCTCGGCTCGTGCTCTCCCGACGACTTGCGGCTATCGCCGCCGCGCTCATCTTGCCCGCGCTTTTTCCGGTGGTGGCCGGCGCGGCGGCGGAAACCTATCCGGTCAAGCCGATCAAGCTCGTCGTCGGCTTCGGGCCCGGCGGTCCGGCCGATGTGATGGCGCGGCTGGTCGCGGCCGGGATATCGCCGATCCTCGGGCAAACCGTTTTCGTCGATAACCGGCCAGGCGCCGGCGGCATGTTGGGCGCCGAGGCGGTGGCGGAAGCCGAGCCCGACGGCTACACGCTGTTGCTCGGCAACACCGCCAATCTCGTCATCTCGCCGCTGCTCTACAAAGAGGTCCATTACGACCCGTCCAAGGCCTTTGTCCCGATCGCGAATCTCGGCATCACGCCGAACATCTTGATCGTCAACAAGGCCGCGGGCTTGAACACGGTGCAGGCGCTCATCGACTATGCGCGCAAAAATCCTGGCAAGCTCAATTACGCGTCCGCCGGAATCGGCACGCCGCTGCATCTAATTGGCGAGATGTTCAAGCAGCGGCTCAGCCTCGACATCGTGCACGTGCCTTACAAGAGCGGCGGGCAGGCGACGCAGGCGGTGATGACCGGCGAAACCCAGCTTTGCTTCGGCAGCGCCGAAACGGCGTTGCCAGCGGTGGAGAACGGCAGCGTCTCGGGCCTCGCCGTCACCGGCGACAAGCGCATTCCGCAAATGCCGGATTTGCCGACCATGATCGAAGCCGGCGTGCCGGATTTCGTTTCGGTGTCATTCACCGGCATCGTCGCGCCGGCACATACGCCGCCCGACATCGTCAATAAGCTCAACGCGGCGATCGGACAGGCGCTCGGAAGCGACAAAATCCGCGCAGTGCTCGATCGCCTTGCCGTGCAAAGCCAGCCGCAATCGCCCGATGAGTTCGCCGGATTCCTCGATAAGCAGCGGGCGCAGTGGAGCGGAGTGATCAAGCGCGCCAATATTCACATCGACGAATAGCGTCTCACGATTTGCCGAAAAAGCGATTCCGGTAAGACAGGTTGTCGACGTCCTGCTGCAGGAACCATTGCACCACGTCGCGATGGGTGGGGAACCAGACGTCGCTGAAGCTGCTGAAGTAGCGCAGCAGCTTCTGGAATTGCGCGACGATCAGCGGGCGGCCGCCGAAATGGGCGTGGATGGCGACATTGATCAGGCCGCCCGGCTCGTGATTGTGCAGATAATCGAAGGTGTCGATATAGGCGTCAAGATAATCGCGAGGGCTGGCGCGCAGCACTCGGTTGTCGACGAAGTCGGACCACGGCAGCGCGACGATAGGTCCGGCGGCGGTATTCTCCTTACGCGGCAGGCTGATGTCGAGCGCGTCGGCGTACCATTTGATGCCAGCCTCGACCAACAGCGCAAATGTATGCTCGTCCCAGCCGTAGATCGGAGTGGCCCAGCCTTCCGGCGCTTGGCCCGACGCAGCGGAGAGCAGGTCGAGCGTTTTCCGGATCAGGGCCTTCTGCTGCTCGGGCGGCAGTTCGAGGAACGCCTGGTCCTGCACGTAGCCGTGGCCCTCGACCAGATGGCCGGATTTCGTGAGCTGCTTGAACACGTCGGGATAAAGCTCGGCCGAGCGGCCGCTGCAGAAGAACGAGGCGCGCATCTGCGATCGATCGAGGACGCGAATGAGGCGCCAGATGCCTTCCTTGCCGCCGTATTCGCCCCATTGAATGCCGCCGCGGTCGATCAGTCCCGGTTTAAGCGGGGTCGTGCGCGCGAAATAGCTCGGTGATTTCTTGTTGGACCAAGTCTCGAACAAGACGCTGACGATCACGGCAGTGCGGCGTCCGCCCGGCCAGCCCGATGGGGTGGTTGTCTCCATAATTCACTCAATCCCTGCCAGTAAACCGCCTCGCTACGGAGGTTGCACTCGTTCTCTACAGGGCAGATGCCTGCCGTCAAAGAGCGATTTCGGCATCGCGTATATGCTGCTGGCAGGCTTGCCGGGCGCACGTCATGCGCGTGGCCACCGTATTACGACGCTAATGTCCGCAATTGCTTTTCAATCGCGGCTGGCGCCTCGGTCGGTGCGATCCATTCGAATTGCGGCAGCTGATTGCGAAACCAGGTTGCCTGCCGCTTGGTGTATTGGCGGGTCTCGAGCTTGGCGTGCTCGATCGCCGCCGCGAGCGTGACTTCGCCGGCCAGATGGCGAATGAGCCATGGCACGCCATGCGCCTTCATCGCCGGCAGGCTGGGATTGAGCTGGCGCGCCGCCAGCGCACGAACTTCATCCAGCGCGCCGGCTGCCATCATGGCGTCGAACCGGGCGTCGATGCGGCGCGCAAGCTCATCGCGATCCGGCATCAGGAAGACTTTCGCCGCCTCGCCAAGATCGATTGTCGCCGGCTTGTTCTCCTCGTGCCAGTCGAGGATCGAGCGGCCGGTCGCCAGCACCACTTCCAGCGCACGGGTGACGCGGGCGCGGTCGCCGGGCCGCAGCCGCGTGGCAGCCACCGGGTCGCGCGCAGCGAGGTCTGCATGGAGCGCGGCGACGCCTTCCGTGGCAAGCCGCGCGCGCACCTCGTCGCGTATCGCGGCGGGGATCGGCGGTACCGCGGCAAGCCCGCGGCTCAGCGCGTTGAAATAAAGGCCGGTGCCGCCGACGATAATGGCGGTGCGATTTTCGGCCTTAGCCGTCGCCAATTCCACCGCCGCCTCGGTGCACCAGCGGCCGACAGAATAGTTCTCCGCCGCATCGACATGACCGTAGAGCCGGTGCGGCGCGTGGCGCTCTTCATCTGGCGTCGGCCGTGCGGTGATAATGCGCAGGTCGCGATAAACCTGCATGGAATCGGCGTTGACGATCGAGCCGCCGCGCTGTTCGACAAGCGTGAGCGCCAAGGCCGACTTGCCGCTCGCCGTCGGGCCTGCAATGAGGATGATGCTCGGCACGTCGCAAACCTCGTTTCAGCTGCTCGGATCGCACGGCATGTTCTATGTGGCAACGCTGATTTCGGCTCCAGACCGCCGCGCGGTGACCGACGCCCTGGCGCGGCAGGCCGCGCGCTATTTGCCGCATGGCCGGCCGGTCGATTGGCTTGAGCCGGGCGTGGCGGTCGATATCGCCTTCCTGGTCGAGGGTGCCGAGCCCGGCGAAGTGCCTGCGCTCTCAAGGATATGGCCGGCGATCTGCGCGACATCTTTGACGGCGAACCGGTCGACGTCGTCATCCAGCCGCAGGACAATCGGCGCAAGAAACTTCTCGTCGCCGACATGGACTCAACCATGATCGGCCAGGAGTGCATCGACGAGCTCGCCGATTACGCCGGCGTCAAAAGCCAGGTTGCCGAAATCACCGAGCGCGCCATGCGCGGCGAAATCGCGTTCGCGCCGGCGCTGCGCGAGCGCGTGGCGCTGCTCAAGGGACTGCCGGCCGCGATCATCGATACCGTGCTAGCCGAGCGTATCCGGCTGACGCCGGGCGGTCCGACGCTGGTCGCCACGATGCGCGCCAATGGCGCTTACACCTGCGTGGTGTCCGGCGGCTTCACCGCCTTTACCGTCAAGCTCGCCGCCGCGATCGGGTTCGACGAGCAGCGCGCCAACACGCTGTTGACCGATGCCGAGGGCCGGTTGACCGGAGAAGTCGCGGAACCCGTTCTCGGCCGCGAGGCCAAGCTCGAGACGTTGCGCGAACTGCGCGCGCGCTTCCGGCTCGATCGCGAAGCTACGCTTGCGGTCGGCGACGGCGCCAACGACCTGCCGATGATCGAGGCTGCCGGCCTCGGCGTCGCCTTCCACGCCAAACCGGTGCTGCAGCAAGCCGCCGCCGCGCGCATCGACCGCGGCGATCTCACCGCTCTCCTGTATGCGCAGGGCTATCGGCGCGAGGAGTTCGTGGAGCGGACGTAGCAGCCGGCCGAGAGGTTATTGCAGACTTAGCGCGACGAAACGCGTCTCGCCCTGGCCGTTCGAGACCAACAGCACCGCCATCTTCTTGCCCTGCGATTTGAGCTGATCGACCCGCTTCTGCAGATCGGCCGGAGTATTGACGGCGCTGTATTGCACCTCGACGATGATGTCGCCAGCCGCCAGCCGCTTGTCAGGATCGGCCATCGCCACGCTCGGATCGACGCCCGTGACGAGAACGCCCTTGATGTCGTCCCGAATCTTGAACTTGTGACGCTGGTCGTCGGACAGGCTGGACAATTCGAGACCGAGCGTCTTCTGCACCACGGATTTTTGTGCCGGTGGATTATCCTTGGTGGTGGCATCGGCTACCTGGGTGTTGTCCTGCAGCCGGCCGACCGTCACTTTGTGGGTCTCTTCCTTGCCCTTGCGGATGATCACCACATCGACTGTCTTGCCGACCGGCGTGTCGGCGACGATGCGCGGCAGGTCGTGCATTTCCTTGACGTCGTGGCCGTCGAACGTGACGATGACGTCGCCGGGCTCGATGCCGGCAGGCTTGGCCGGGCCCTTATCGTCGATGCCGGCGACCAGCGCGCCACGCGCCGGGCTGATGTTCAGGCTCTCGCCGATGTCATCGGTGACCTGCTGGATGCGCACGCCGAGCCAGCCGCGCCGCACCTCGCCGTATTGGCGCAACTGATTGATGACGTCGATCGCGGTGTCGGACGGCACGGCGAAGCCGATGCCGATCGAGCCGCCGGACGGCGAGATGATCGCGGTGTTGATGCCGATGACTTCGCCGTCGAGATTGAACAGCGGACCGCCGGAATTGCCGCGATTGATGGCGGCGTCGGTCTGGATGTAGTTGTCGTAAGGCCCGGAATTGATATCGCGATTGCGCGCCGAGACGATGCCGGCAGTGACCGTGCCGCCGAGGCTGAACGGATTGCCGATGGCGATCACCCATTCGCCGAGCCGCAGCTTGCTGGAATCGCCGAACTTCACCGATTTGAGCGGCTTGTCGGCATGCACGCGCAGCAGCGCGAGGTCGGCCTTGGTGTCCTTGCCGACCAGATCGGCCTTGAGCTTGGTGCCGTCGTTGAGGATGACGCTGATCTCGTCGGCGTCGGCGATGACGTGATTGTTGGTGACGACGAGCCCTGATGGATCGATGATGAAGCCGGAGCCGAGCGAGTTGATGCGGCGCGGCCCCTCGTCCGAATTGTCGCCGCCCTGGCCGTGGTGGTTCTTGAAGAACTGGTCGAAGAATTTTTCCATCGGCGAGCCCGGCGGCAGGTCGGGCAATTCTTCGGCGCGAGGGTCGACTTTTTGCGACGTCGAAATATTGACCACCGCATCGATGACCTGTTCGGCGACGTCGGCGATGCCGTCCGGACCGCGCGCCGCCGCCGGTTGCGCCGGCAGAAGCGCGACCGCCGCTGCAAGCGCGGCAATCGCCGCGCCTCGCTGAACCAGTAGGGTAAGGCGGCGAGCCGGGAATAGGCCGGCACGTAAGCCGATACGTAGCATGGACGTCAGCGCTCCTGGCTTCCGAGACATAGGGAAGGACTCAATGAGAGAAATTGCTCCCGTCCCACCCGGGGTGCAAGACCCACCGCTTCTCAAGCCTGCGGCTTCCCACTAGGGGCCGGATTGGGGCGGAATAGCGGCCATTCCGCAGGTCTCAGCCGCGTACCAGCCAGACGATAAGCACGCCGACCAAAGCCGAGACGATACCGGCGATGCGCAAAGGTCCGTCCGGCATGTTCAGCACCGACGCCATGGTGCGTTTGGCGCCGGCCGGGAACGCTGCAAGAAAAATGCCTTCGATCGCAAACAGCAGGCCGAGGGCGGCGAGGAAATCCGACATCAACCCGACCTGTTGGACGCGACCCGCTGCGCCTTCCTCAATCTCTTTTATTTCGCGGCGCCGCTCGCGTGAGCGGCGGGCGTCGCCGGGGCGGCGACCGGCGTACCGTCAGGCAGCGTCTTGCCGGAGGGATCGCCGAAATAGCGGAAGAAATCCAAATCCGGCCGCAGCACCAGATGGGTATCGCCCTTCTGCATGCTCCGATCATAGGCCTGCATGGAACGGTAGAAGGCGAAGAAACCGGGGTCCTGGTTGTAGGCCTCGGCAAAGATCTGGTTGCGGGTGGCGTCGCCCTCGCCGCGGATCTGCTCGGACTGCTGATTAGCCTCCGCCACGAGCACGGTCACGTCGCGGTCGGCCTTGGCGCGGATCGTCTGAGCCGCCTGGCTGCCTTGGGCGCGGAACTCGGCCGCCTCGCGCTGACGTTCCGTCTGCATGCGGTGATAGACCGCCTCGCTGTTCTGCTCCGGCAGGTCGGCGCGGCGGATGCGCACGTCGACAACGTGAATGCCGAACGGCTGCGCATCGTGATCGAGCTGATCGCGCATCTTCCCCATCAGCTCCTCGCGCTTGTTGCGCACCACATCGGTCAGCGTCGCCGCGCCGAGCACGCTGCGCAGCGTCGAATTAAGCAGGATGGCGAGCTGCGAACTGGCGCCGGCGGGCCCGACCGTCTGGTAATATTTGAGCGGATCGACGATGCGGTAGCGCGCGAAGGCATCCACCACAAGCCGTTCTCCGGCTTGGCCAGCCCCGGTATTGGCGCTGTCGCCGCTCGAAGCGATCACTTCCTGCGCCGGCTGCTCGATGTTGAGAATGCGCTTGTCGATATAGATGACGCTGTCGACGAACGGCACCTTCACATTAAGGCCGGGTTCGGTGATGACGCGCACAGGATTGCCGAGCCGGACTACCAGGGCCTGCCTGGTCTGATACACGGTGAAAAAGGTGCTGTAGCCGACGATGACCGCTATCAGCAGGATAACGGCAGTGACGCCGCCGGCGAGACTGAGCCTCATGGCTTGGCTCCCGTCGCTGCGTCCGGTGCCTGCGGCGCCGGCGTCTGCGTGAGGCTGTTAAGCGGCAGATAGGGCACGACGCCCGGGCCGCCGCTTTGCGGGCCGGTGTCGATGATCGTCTTGTCGGTATTGCCGAGAATGCGTTCCATGGTTTCCAGATACATGCGCTCGCGGGTCACGTCGGGCGCTTTTTTGTACTGCGCGTAGATTTGCAGGAAGCGCGAGGTCTGGCCCTTGGCGTCGGCCACGGTCTGCGCGCGATAGGCCTCGGCGTCCTGCAGGATCTTGGACGCGCGGCCCTTGGCTTCCGGCACCACGCGGTTGGCGTAGGTCTGCGCCTCGTTCTGCAAGCGCTCGAGATCCGAGCGCGCCGCTTGCACGTCGCGGAAGGCGTCGATGACCGGGGCCGGCGGATCGACTTTCTGCAACTGCACCTGCTGCACCTGAATGCCGGCGCCGTAGCTGTCGAGAGTCTTCTGTAGCTGCACCTGCACTGCCGCCTCGATGTTCTGCCGCGCGCCGGTGAGAATCGGCTGGATGTTGGATTGGCCGATCACCTCGCGCATGGCGCTTTCGGCCACCGCTTTCACGGTGCCTTCGGGATTCTGCACATTGAACAGGTAATCGCCGACCGCGTTCGGATTGATCTTCCACAGCACCGAGAAATCGACGTCGACGATGTTCTCGTCGCCGGTCAGCATCAGGCTCTCTTCAGGCACGTCGCGCATCGTCGCGCCGCCGCGCATGTCGAAGCCGATGTCGATCTTGTTGACGCGCAGCGCCGGCGGCGTCAGCGCGGTCTCGATCGGATAGGGCAGGTGGTAGTTCAAGCCGGGCTGCACTTCGCGGACGAATTTGCCGAAGCGCAGCACCACGCCGATTTCGTCGGGCTCGACCTTGAAGAAGCCGGACATGCCCCACAGCGCCACCAAGATCAGCGCGATCAGCGCGATGCCGCGGCCGCCGAGATTGCCCGGCAACAGGCCGCGCAGCCTGTCCTGGCTCCGCCGCAGGAATTCCTCGAGATCGGGCTGCTTCGGCCCTTGCGACTGCGGCCCCGAGCCCCAGGGTCCCCGCGAGCCCGAACCCCACGGGCCGCCGGGCTGATTGCTCCACGGCATAAAGTTAACTCCTTGACGCCGGCTGTTCTCCGGCTTGGCTGGCGGGGGTTATAGGGGACCGCCCCGGCCCTTACAACGCGCAGTTATGACGCGCTCGGCGGGCGCTTTGCCGCCGCATTCATCCGCTCATAGCTGACGAAGGCAAAAGACGCCTCATCGTCGGCCGCCGGCTGTTGCTCGCTGCGCGACACTTCGCGCCACGCCGCGGGGTCGATCGCCGGAAAACGCGCGTCACCCTCGACGCGCTTGTGCACCTCGGTAATGGCAAGGCGCGCTGCGACCGGCAGAGCCTGTATATAGATGTCGCCGCCGCCGGCGACAATGATCGCATCGGCGCCGCGCCGCAGCGCGTCGCCGCGCGCCGCCGTGAGCGCATCATCGAGGCTCGGCGCAACCAGCACGCCCGGCGCGGCAAAAGCGGGATCGCGGCTGACCACGATCGTGGTGCGGCCCTTCAAGGGCTTGCCGATCGACAGATAAGTCTTGCGCCCGACCACCACCGGCTTGCCCATGGTGAGCTTGCGGAAATGCGCCATGTCCGACTTCAGCCGCCACGGCAGCGCATTGCCGCGGCCGATGACGCCGTTCTCCGCAACGGCGGCGACAAGCACGATGTCCATGGTCACACCGCCACGGCCGCCTTGATGTGCGGATGCGGGTCGTAGCCTTCCAACATGAAATCTTCGTAGCGCAGCGCGAACAGATCCTTCGCCTCGGGATTCATACGGAGCGTCGGCAGCGGCCGCGGCTGGCGCGTCAGTTGCAGCCGCGCCTGGTCGAGGTGATTTAAATAAAGATGCGCGTCGCCGAAGCTGTGGATGAAGGTGCCGGGCCGCAGCCCGGTCACTTGCGCCACCGCGACCATCAACAGCGCGTAGGATGCGATGTTGAACGGCACGCCAAGGAACACGTCGGCCGAGCGCTGATAGAGCTGGCACGACAGCGCGCCGTCGGCGACGTTGAACTGGAACAAACAATGGCACGGCGGCAGCGCCATGCCCTCGATCTCCGCCGGATTCCAGGCGGTGACGATGAGCCGGCGCGAGTTCGGATTGCGGCGAATGTCGCGCACGACATTGGCGATCTGGTCGATCGAGCCGCCGTCCGGCGTCGGCCAGGAGCGCCATTGCCTGCCATAGACCGGGCCGAGGTCGCCGTTCTCGTCGGCCCATTCGTCCCAGATCCGCACGCCGTGGTCGTTGAGATATTTGATGTTGGTGTCGCCGCGCAAAAACCACAGCAATTCATAGACGATCGATTTGACGTGCAGTTTCTTGGTGGTGACCAGCGGAAACCCCTGCATCAGGTCGAAACGCATCTGGTGACCGAAGATCGAGCGGGTGCCGATGCCGGTACGGTCGCGCTTTTCCACGCCCTCGGCGAGCACGCGCTCCATCAAATCGAGATATTGGCGCATCGGATTCTATGTCTGCAGGCCGACTCGCTTCCGAGTCTAGCGTCAAATGAGCGGGAGACGAAGGGTGCGCAAGAGCACCCTAACCCCCACTGGGGTTCGGACGCATAAGCGACGGTAAATGGCCGCCTTGCAATAGTTCACTGACAGACTAGACGCTGTCGGTAAGTTCGTGAAGCAAGGTTGAAATTCCTTCGCACGTGTAAGGTTTCGAAAGGAATAACGCGCCCTGCGGTAAATCACTGTCGCGAATCAAATGGCGCCCGGAGGTCGCGATGATCTTGATCGGAGGCCAGCGACCTTTAACCGCTTCGGCTAGTTTGAGGCCATCCATTGAGCCCGGCATCTGGATGTCGGTAAAGACCAAGCGGATATCCGAGCGGCTTTCCAGCATCGTGATCGCTTCATCGGCATTGCCGGCCTCGAGAACTTCAAAACCCGCGTCTTCGATCATGGCGACTGCGCTCATTCGCAACAGAAACTCATCCTCGACGATAAGCACGATGGGCCGCTTGGCCACTGTTGACATCTTGACCTGGCTCCTCGCCGGGGGGCCAAGCGCGGGCCCCCTCTATCGTTCCCTCGTAGTTCGGTATCTTTTTGAGTCGCCGAACCGATATAGCACTAACGGACTATCTTTCCTGCATAATGGTCAGCGGAATGTTCACTTCGCAACTCAGTCCTTCCGGTTCAAATTTCAGGCGCGCCTCCCCTTGCAATTGTCCGGGTAGCGCCTGCTCAATCAGCCGCGAGCCGAAGCTCTTTCGGGATGGCTCTTGGACCAGCGGTCCGCCACTTTCCTTCCAATGTAGCTTGAAGCGCTCGTCTGCAGCTGTCCACGATACCGAAACATTTCCCCTGGGCACGGACAGCGCGCCATATTTTACGGCATTGGTGCAGAGTTCGTGAATGACCATCGAGAGGGAGACAGCAGGTCCGGATGAAATCGCGATGTTGTCTCCTGCGATTTCGAACTGGCTGAGGCCCTTTGACTGAAAGGCCTTAACCGCGCTTTCCACCAACGTCCGGCACCCGGCTCCGGTCCATCGCTCACGAATAAGAAGATCTTGCGCTATCCCCAAGGCGTGGAGCCGATCGCCAATCGTTTTACCAGCCTCTGTCAGATTGCTGGCCGATTTGATACTTTGAGATGTGATTGCCGAAACGATCGCAAGCGTATTTTTGACCCGATGATGAAGCTCGCCAATCACCACTTCCTGCAGGTTCGTGGCAAGTATCTGGGCCTGCGCGTCGATGCCCGCCTTGGCGAGAAGCTCTTTTAGATAGTCCGGTTCGTCTCCGAGGCGGCGCGATTCGGCTTGTTCCATCGATTGCATCCCGCGACTCTCCGGTACCAAGCCTGTTGCGAATTCTGACTTCAATTGGAAACTCAACTTCCTCGTCAGCGCAGCAACGGCACAGCGATGCGCGTCAAACGGCATCACTTTCGGGATCGAAAAAGAATCCCTTAAGTGCGCCGAGATGCACACACTCTAGGCGGCGCTTGGCGGCCAACACGGTAGTTTCCGGTCTACCCGAGGCGGCAGGAGGAGAGTGGTCAAAATTGCTCAGTTTGCGAAGAAAGAGCGCGCCGCGCGCGTCTGCCAAAATTAATGAAATTGAAGTAAGTTTCTTGATTGCGGTAAGGAACGTACGCTGTTCTGACGCGTTGTCGGCAGACCTTCACCTCAAACAGAGATTCAAATGATTCGACACATCATATTTGTCGGCACCATGGCGCTCGCCCTATCGGCCGGTGCACATGCTCAAGGCGTACCAGAGGGCGCTGATCACGGCGCTCGCGTCGGTGAGCACGATGCCGGTCCCGTGGGAGCGGTCGTCGGCGGCGTCGTCGGCGGCGTCATAGGCGGCGTGGACGGCGTGTTGGGTATCGATGATCGCCCTCGATTCCACAGCTATGTCGCTGAGCGCAATTACTTTTCTTACGAATATCGCGATGAGCTTCGTGTTGGCGCCGTGCTCCCGGATGCAGGGGTGACATACTATGAAGTCCCGCCTGAATATTCGCGCGCTCGCGAGTACCGATACACGATAGTCAACGGGCACACGGTGTTAGTCGACCCGCGGACTCATACGATTATCCAGATTATTGACTAATCAGATTCAGAAAAGCCGCCCTTCGGGGCGGCTTAGGAGCTTTCGCCGCACTTAGCGCTCAAGCTGTAGAGGTTGCGATTATGTCACGTTAGTTCCGGCGGGCGAAGCAGCCCGAAAAGCCAGCACGTAACCCGTGGAGGGTTGCAAATGGATATGAATCGCTATTCAGACCGGGATCCGGCATCGCTCGCCAAATCTACTCCTGACCACTGGGTTCTCTTCCTTATCGAAGGAGTAGCCCTCATTTTGTTGGGACTGCTCGCGGTCGCCGTTCCATCAATCGCCGATGGCAACGTGACCGGGATTCTGGGCTGGCTCTTTCTCCTCAGCGGCGCCACCGGACTGGTGACAACCTATTGGGCGCGGCAGGCGCCGGGAGTTTTGTGGTCCCTGGTATCGGCCTTGTTGGCGATATTCGTCGGCGTGGTGCTGATTGAGAACAAATCGCAGGATTTGTATGGCGGTCTGCTGGGCTGGCCGTTTCATGACACCGGCCCGCTACGGCTGATTTTGGTTCTTTTCTTCCTCGTCGAAGGCGGTGTGTCCATCATGTTTGGGATGGAACATCGGCGTCATTTCTCCACGCGATGGGCGTTCATTTTCGCAAGTGGCGTCGTGGACATTGTCTTGGCCAGCATCATCATTTTCGCGCTGCCGGGGACTTCTGCCTGGACATTGGGACTGCTTGTCGGAATCAACATGGTTTTCGGCGGTGTGGCCCTGTTCGCAACAGGAATGCACGCGCGTACGGAGTGGGCCGTTGCCAACGAAATTTCACTGCGAAGCCCTGGCTAGGTTTCGCGGACCCTGCAAAGGATTATCATTGCGTTGACTGCAGCGCTCTGGAGAGCGCGGGTCTTAAACCGGCGGCCCGGGCCCGACCTTAGAGCGCATCCATTGCGATTTCGCCCAGCCCGTCGACCGTAAACACCGCGCGCTCGCCGCTCGCAATCGAAACAGTCGGGATGAGGCTGCCGGTGATGACCACCATGCCAGCTTTGAGACCGCGGCCGCGTTCGGCGAAATTATCGGCGAGCCAGGCCAGCGTCGCGAAAGGGTCTTCGGCCGCGCCTTCGCCCGCGGGTTTGCCGCCGATGGTGAGACGGCCAGTGATGCCGACCAGCGCCGCGCAGGATGCCGGCTTTGGCGCACCGACCACCACGCCGCCGTTCCAGCAATTCTCGACGATCAGCGACGCTGCCTCGGTGTGCGCGTAATCCGCGTTGCGGTCCTCGATCAGTTCGAACGCCGGCATGGCGCCGGCAACCGCCGGCGCGACCTTATCGCGCGTCCAGGGTGCGCCGGAGGCCGGCAAATCGGCGCCGAGCTTGAGCGCGATCTCGCTTTCGAGGCGCAGATTGACGAAATCGCCGATGCGCAAGGTGGCCGGCGAGGCGTGGATCGTCCGTGCAAAGATCGCGCCGCCGCAGGGATGCGTGATGCCCATCAATTGCTGCATCACCTTGGTGGTGGTGCCGATCTTGGCGCCGGCGACCGCGCCATAGAGCGGCTCCGCCAGCCGGTAATAGGCCTCCTGCGCCGCGTAGGCCTCGGTGATCGATGCCGGCCGCAATTCGTCGGGCAGGTTGCAATAGGGCAGGCGCCGCTGCCGCGCCTCCCACATCCATTGCGCCATTGCGGTTGATCGAGCGGCGTTGTCCATCATTTCCCGTGCTCAATCATTTCCCGTGCTTAAATCCGAACAGCAAGATCATGAGGCGGCGAACAGGCGCGCGCAAGATCGACTATCGCCCTTTCAAAGCAGCCCGCTCAGCCCGAGCAGCGCGGCGACGGCAAAAGCCCACAGCGGATGCACGCGGACGAAATAGGCCGTCAGCGCGGTGCCGAGCGTAATCGTCGCCGCCCTCCAGCCGTAGCCTGCCGTGCTGGCGACGACGGCGGCGCTCGCCGCGGTCAGGCCGATGGTCACGGGAACCAAGGCGCGGCTGAGCACGCCATGCCACACCGCGCCTTTGAAGCGGTCGGATGCGCCGCCGACAAAAAAAGCAAATACCGCAGGCGGCCCGCACATCGCCAGCGTCGTCACCAGCGCGCCCAGGATGCCGGCGACGTGATAGCCGATCAGGGTCACGATGATGATGTTCGGCCCGGGCGTGAGCTGCGCCAGCGCGAAACTGTCGGCGAATTGCTGGTTGCTCAGCCAATGCTCGACGTCGACGGCGAAGCGATGCATTTCTGGCACCGCCGAATTGCCGCCGCCGATGGCGAACAACGAGAGCACGCCGAAGAAGCTGGCGAGCGTTAGGAGCGTACCGTGCCCGGAATTCATAGCCGCACCCACGCCGCGGCGATGCTCACCGGTACGATGACCGCCAGCACCAGCGGCAGCGGCCACTGCAGGACACCGATCGAAGCGAAGGTGGCAAACGCAATGACGGGCCCGGTGACCGTACCGCTGCGAAACAATGGCCGCGCCATTTTGGCGACCGTCGCCAGCATCAGGCCGGCCGCCGCCGAGGCGACGCCGGTCAGTGCGTGGCGCAGCGCCGGCACGTCGCCGTAATGGGCGTAAATCGCGCCGATGCAGATGACCAGCAGCAGCGGCGGTCCCATCAGGCCGGCAGCCGCGGCAATGGCGCCCCAGGCGCCGCGAAAGCGCGCGCCGAGAATGACCGAGAAGTTGAGGATATTGCCGCCGGGCAGAAACGCGCACAGCGCGTAGGTCTCATTGAACTGCTCGGGCGTCAGCCAATGGCGTTCTTCCACCATCATGCGCCGCGACCAAGCCAGCACGCCGCCGAAGCCCGATAACGAGACCTTGGCGAAGGCCATGAAAAGCTCGGCGAGGCTCGGTGGCGGTTGCTGCGCAGCGGACGCGGGCTCGGACGATGGGGTTTCGGATTGCTTGGGGCTTGGAATCGGTGGCGGGGCGTTCATGAAATTTGTTTAGCGCCGCCGCGCCGCTACGGCCATACGGTTTTGCGCAGACGGGGGATGTGACCGGGTTAATCCGCGAGCGATCGGATGACAGCGGCGGCGCGCGCGTAGATTCCCGGCGCCTCGCTCTCGCGCGGTCCGCCGATGGCGAGTTTCAAGTCGTCACCGTGTCGGGCTCGCTGGACGCGCAGCCACAGCGCCGCGCGATGGAGCGGATCGGTCTCAGCGAGGCTCAGGATGAGAAGCGGCTTGCGGTAGCGGTGTGCCAAGTCCTGCGCCAGCGCAGTGCCCGCGGAGACGTCGACGCCGCCGGCGTCGACGAAAATCATGCAGGCATCGGCATCGCGCACGTTCCATTCGGTGCGCTGCGCTGGATCGGCGAGCGGCGTCTCGGCAAGCTGCGGGTATTTTACCAACAACCCCGGCGGCTTCCGAAAATCCTCTGCCCAGCCGCCTTTGGGGCACCAGCCGCCATAGGCCAGGCCGCGCTCGATTGCCACGTCGAGCACGGCGCGGTCGACCCCGGTCTGGCCGCCGCAGATGAGCTTCATCGGCTCTTCCTTTTAAGCGTTTTTAGGGGCCGATCCGGGGCCAAACCCAATACTCTTTTTTTGGCAAGCTTTTGCGCCTATATTCAAGGAGCCGGCGCAAGCCGGATATGGCGATAAATGGCCGTCGTAATAAACCTTTCGGACCCGGGGGCAGTACCCGGCGCCTCCACCAATGCGGCTCGAATGCCTGATCTTGGGGCCGCATCGGCGGGGGCGAAATAGGATCGACGAGGGCGTAAAGGGCGTGCTTTTGCTCGG
This sequence comes from uncultured Alphaproteobacteria bacterium, assembly GCA_963784325.1. Classification (GTDB taxonomy): domain Bacteria; phylum Pseudomonadota; class Alphaproteobacteria; order Rhizobiales; family Xanthobacteraceae; genus BOG-931. The sequence goes on from CAWARC010000007.1 coordinate 235,775, forward strand.
CATGGTTCCGCCGTTAACCGGGCCAATTCCATAGTTGCCAACGACAACTATGCTCCGGTTGCTCTGGCTGCGTAAGCAGTCCGAAAGACCGACTTAAAGTCCTAACGGGTTAAGCTCCGTTAGGCGGGGTTCGGAGGCACCTGGCAACAGAAGCCTCCACTTTCTTCTTCTTCGGAGGACAGCGGTCGGAGGACAGGGGACAGAATCGATCTGGTTCTCTATGATTTCCTTCCCTATCTTCGGCTTGTCCTCAGTTTTCCGATATCCGCCATGGCCACCGATCACATTCGCTACGACATTCTGGCGCAAGAGGCGTTGCGCGGCGTGGTGCGCACCGTTCTCGCCGACGTGGCCGAGAAGGGGCTTCCAGGCGAGCATCATTTCAAGATCACGTTTGCCACCGCGGCGCCCGGCCTGCGGCTGTCCGATCGCATGCGTGCGCAATATCCCGAGACGATGACAATCGTCCTGCAGCATCAATTCTGGGATCTGGCCGTCGGCGACGACGCATTCGAAGTCGGCCTGTCGTTCGGCGGCGTGCCGGAACGCCTCACTGTGCCGTTCACCGCCATCACCGCGTTCTTCGACCCGGCGGTGCAATTCGGTTTCCAGTTCGAGACCATCGAGGCCGAAGCGGGTGGCGAGGGCGCGGCTGCAGGCGCAACAGCCGACAAACCGCCGCCGATGAGAATCGTGCCGCCGGAAGGCGCTAGGCCCGATGGCTTGCCAGCGCCGGCGACAGCCAGGGAGCCTGAACCGGAGCCGCCGAGCGGCGGCGGCGAGGTGGTGCGGCTCGATCGATTTCGGAAGAAATAGGGACTATTCGATCGATGTTCTTTCCCGCTCATTCCCCGCGAAAGCGGGAATCCGATTAGCTGCGTCCCCGCTTGCGCGGGGACGAGCGGATGTTAAAGCGGTCTTCGCTTCATGAAAACGCGCACCGAAACCGACAGCTTCGGCCCGATCGAAGTTCCGGCCGATCACTATTGGGGCGCGCAGACCGAGCGGTCGCGCAATAATTTCCGCATCGGCGACGAACGCATGCCGCGGCCGCTGATCGCGGCGCTGGCGCTGGTCAAGCGCGCCGCCGCCGAAGTCAATCGCGAGCTCGGCTTGCTCGATGCTCGGCGTGCCAAGGCGATCGTGCAGGCGGCGGCCGAAATCATCGACGGCAAGCTCGACGATCAATTTCCCCTCGTGGTCTGGCAGACCGGCTCCGGCACGCAGACCAACATGAACGTCAACGAGGTGATCGCCAACCGCGCCAACGAGCTGCTCACCGGCAAGCTCGGCGCCAAGGATCCGGTGCATCCCAACGACCACGTCAATATGAGCCAGTCGTCGAACGACAGTTTCCCCACCGCGATGCATATCGCGGCGGCACAGGAGATCGTGCATCGGCTGATTCCGGCGCTGACTCATCTGCACGCGGCGCTTGCCGCCAAAACCAAAGAGTTCCGGTCGATCGTCAAGATCGGCCGCACCCACACGCAGGACGCCACCCCGCTGACGCTGGGCCAGGAATTTTCCGGCTATGCGGCACAAGTTGCGTCCGGCATCGTCCGCGTCAAGCTCGGCTTGAAGGAGCTTTATCCGCTGGCGCAAGGCGGCACTGCGGTCGGCACCGGGCTCAATTCCAAGCGCGCCTTTGCCAAGCTGTTCGCCAAGAAGATCGCGCGGCTGAGCAATCTGCCGTTCACCAGCGCGCGCAACAAATTCGAGGCGCTCGCTTCGCATGGCGCGCTGACGTTTGCCCACGGCGCGCTCAACGCGCTCGCCGCCGACCTGTTCAAGATCGGCAACGACATCCGCTTTCTCGGCTCCGGCCCGCGCTCGGGCTTCGGCGAACTGATTCTGCCGGAGAACGAGCCCGGCTCCTCGATCATGCCGGGCAAGGTCAATCCGACGCAATGCGAAGCGCTGACCATGGTTTGCACCCGCGTGTTCGGCAACGACGTCACGGTCGCCGTCGCGGCCAGCCAGGGTCATTTCGAGCTCAATGTCTTCAAACCGGTGATCATATACTCGGTGCTGCAGTCGATCCGGCTGCTGGCGGACGCGGCGGTGTCGTTCACCGATCATTGCGTCACCGGCATCCGCGCCAACGAGCCGCGCATCCGCGAGCTGTTGGACAATTCGCTGATGCTGGTCACGGCGCTGGCGCCGACCATCGGCTACGACAAGGCGGCGCAGATCGCCAAGGCGGCGCATGCCAACGGCACGACCTTGCGCGAGGAGGCGATCCGGCTCGGCTTCGTGTCGGCCAAGGATTTCGACCGCTTGGTGCAGCCGGCCCGTATGACCCACCCTGAGGCGTAACGGCGATCGTTCTCGATAATGTGACCTCGGGCACAGCGGTGTGATCCAGGGCACATTTATTATGCCCTTAGTCGTGTAGGTCTGAACCCGGGAGCGATCGATTGTCGTCGATTTACCCGAAATCGCAGGGGCTTCATCTATGGCCACCGTCGTCAACCTTCGAATTGAGCGCAAACGGGCGAAACGGCGCCAAACCGAGCAAGAGGCTGCGGCCAACCGGCTCGCTCACGGCCGTCCCAAGTCGGGACAAAACCTGGAGCGCGCTCGGAGCGACAAAGACCGTAGAAGCCTCGACCAACACCGGATCGAGACGGGAGATGGGCAATGAAATCGCCGGTCGTTAAGCGTTCCATCGTCATCGCCGGCCACAAGACCAGCGTCAGCCTGGAAGACGCGTTCTGGAAAGGCCTCAAGGACATCGCGATCGTCCGCCAGATCACTTTGTCGGACCTGGTGGCGTCGATCGATACCGACCGCCGCCACGGCAATCTGTCGTCGGCGATCCGGCTGTTCGTGCTCGATCATTACCGGGCGCAGAGCCACAGCAATGTCGACGACAGGCCCGGCGCCGGGCAACCGCCGCGGGAAATCATGCTGACGCCGCCGCGCGGCCCTTCGGTCCTGCGGGTGGAATAGCCGGTTCGCCGCGCGTTTTCACACGCTGAAGATCTTGCCGGGATTGAGGATGTCGAGCGGATCGAGCGCGCGCTTTATAGCGCGCATCGCATCGAGTGCCGGCGCGCCGTGCTCCGCGTTGAGATATTTCATCTTGCCCTGGCCGATGCCGTGCTCGCCGGTGCAGGTGCCGTCCATCGCCAGCGCCCGGTCGACCAGGCGTTCGAGCAGACCTTCGGCGCGCTCGATCTCATCGCGGTCGTTGAGATCGAGCATCAGCAGCATGTGGAAATTGCCGTCGCCGACATGACCGACGATCGGCGCCAGCAATCCGCTTTGCGCGGCGTCCTGCTGCGTCGCCACCACGCATTCGGCGAGCCGCGAGATCGGCACGCAGACGTCGGACGACAGCGCCTGCGAACCGGGCCGCAGCCGTTGCGCCGCCCAATAGGCGTCGTGCCGCGCCTGCCACAGCCGCGAGCGATCCTCGGCACGTACCGCCCAATCGAACGGCCCGCCGCCGAGCTCGCCGGCGATCTCGCCGAAGCGCTGCGACTGCTCGGCAACGCTCGCCTCGGTGCCGTGAAACTCGACGAACAGCATCGGCACTTCCGGCAGCGACAGCTGCGAATAGAGATTGCAGGCCCGCACCTGCAGGGCATCGAGCAGTTCGATGCGCGCCACCGGAATGCCGGATTGGATGGTGAGGATGGCGGCGTTGCACGCCGCCTCGACCGAGGGGAACGGGCAGACGCCGGACGCGATCGCCTCGGGAATGCCGGACAGCCGCAGCGTCAATTCGGTGATGATGCCGAGCGTGCCTTCCGAGCCGACCATGAGCCGGGTGAGGTCGTAACCCGCGGAGGATTTCTTGGCGCGCCGCGCCGTGGTGACGACTTCGCCGCTGGCGAGCACGGCTTTGAGCGCCAGCACATTGTCCTTCATGGTGCCGTAACGCACCGCATTGGTGCCCGACGCCCGCGTCGCCGCCATGCCGCCGAGCGAGGCGTCGGCGCCGGGATCGATCGGAAAAAACAGCCCGCTGTCGCGCAAGTGCTCGTTGAGCGCCTTGCGGGTGATGCCGGGCTCGATGACGCAATCGAGGTCCTCGACGTGCACCGCGAGCACGCGGTTCATGTCGCGGAAATCGAGGCAGATGCCGCCGCGCGGAGCATTGACCTGGCCTTCCAGCGAGGTGCCGGTGCCGAAGGCGACCACCGGCACGCGGTGCCTGGCGCACAGCCGCACGATCTCCTGCACCTCTTCGGTCGCTTGCGGAAACACGACGGCGTCGGGCGGCTGATTGGGGATCCAGGTGGTGGTGTGGCCGTGCTGCGCGCGCACCGCCTGCGACGTCACCAGCCGGTTGCCGTAGCGCGGGGCGAGCGCCGCGATCACGGCATCGGCCGCGTTGCGCTCCTGCGTGCTGCGTTGCGGGGCTTCGACCAGCGCCATGAGCCGTCCTGACTGCGTTTCCTCAATGTTATACGCAAGCGTTAACGGGAGAATTGGCGGTGGGAGCCCGGCAGGTCAAGCCTCGCTGTTGTTTTGCTTGGCGCTGGCTCTTGCCCAACCTCTTGCATCCTGCGCGGTTGATCCGCCACAGTCGGGCGCATGAACGACCGTGCCGCACCCGAAGCCGTAATGCCTGCGCCTTTCGTCTCCAGCGTCATGCGGGTCGAGCCGGCCTGGATCGACTATAACGGCCATCTCAACATGGCCTATTACAATGTGCTGTTCGACCGCGCCGTCGACGAGGTCTATGAGCCGCTCGGCCTCGGGCTCGATTACGTCAAGACCGCCAAATGCTCCACCTTCACCGCCGAGGTGCATGTGCGCTATCTGCGCGAGCTTCTGGTCGACGCGCCGGTCCGCGTGAGCTTCCATCTGCTGGGCTTCGACGAAAAGCGCATCCATTATTTCGAAGCGCTGCATCACGCCGACGAAGGCTGGCTGTCGGCCACCTCCGAGAACATGGCGCTGAACGTCGATATGACGGTAAAGAAGGTCGCCGCGTTTCCCGCCCACGTCTTGGCGCGGCTTGGACGCATGAAGGCGGCGCACGATAAACTGCCGGTCCCCGACGGCGTCGGCCGGCGCATTGCAATGCGTGCAAAATCTTGAATTTTTTGCCGCCTGCGGCATTTTATGGTAGAAAGCGTCAAAGGATTTCTACCATGGGCACACCGCAGCTGAATATCAAGGATGCCGAAGCCACCCGGCTGGCCCGTGAGCTCGCTGATTTGACCGGCGAGTCCCAGACGGAAGCGGTGCGCAAGGCGCTGCGTGAACGCCTGGAGCGCGAGAAGACCGAACGCGAGAGCCACGCCGCCTCCTCCGCGGAACGCAAGCGCCTTGACGTCGAAAAGGCACTCGCCGAAATCAAAAAAATTCAGGAAGAGATTCGTCGTAGGGGGTTGATCGAAAACATGCTGACTGACGACGACCTTTATGACGCGTACGGGCTGCCGAAGTGAAGAGCGACACCGTCGTCATCGATTTTTCGGTCTGCGTTGCGATCTTCAAGGGCGAAGCCGAGACTGCGATCTTCACAGACCGGGCATATTCGTATCGACGGCGGGTTATGTCGGCGGCCACATGGCTGGAGGCTGCCATGGTTTGTGAAGGTTCGCCCAAGGAAGGTGGTGCGGCTCGCCTTGAGCGTATTCTTGCCTCGTTGGGGATCGAAGTGGTTCCGTTCACCGCCGAGCAGGCGCGCCTCGCATTCGAGGCCTTCAAGCGTTTCGGCAAAGGGCGCGGCGCCAAAGCGGCGCTGAATTACGGCGACTGCTTTGTCTATGCGCTGGCAAAAGAGCTCGGCGCCCCGCTGTTGTTCAAGGGCGGCGATTTCGCGAAAACCGATATTTTGGCCGCGTGACCGCCAGCCACGCGAATTGACAGACCCGGTCTTTTCTCCGAAGCCTAGCGGCCGCAATCATTCTCTGCGAGTTAAGGTCAAGCATCATGTCATCTTCTGTTAGCGCACCGACTTCTGTTAGCGCACCGACGCGGCAGACCGCTCGCGTCACCATCCGCGAGCACAAAATTCCCACCGCCGACAGCAAGCCCTATATCGCGGTCGAGGGGCCGGACGGCGCGCTGTGGTTCGCCGAGAGCGGCGCGTCGAAGATCGGTCGCCTCGATCCCGACCGCGGCACGTTCACGGAATTTGCCGTGCCGACCAAAAATGCGACGCCGATCGGCATCGCGCTCGGCGGCGACGGCAATCTGTGGTTCGCCGAAAAAGCCGCTGACAAGATCGGCCGCCTCACGCCGCGCGGCGACATCGCGGAATTCGCGCTGGCCGCGGGCGTCGGCGCCGACGGCATGATCCTCGGGCCGGACGGCAATATCTGGTTCTCCGAGAGCGACGCCAACCGCATCGCGAAAATCACGCCGGACGGCCGCATCACCGAATATGGCGACGGCATCTCGCCGGGCGCCAAACCGCTGTCGATCGCGGTGCGCGACGGCGCGCTGTGGTTCTCCGAAGCGAGCGGCAACCGCATCGGCCGCATCACCGTGGACGGCGCGGTGACCGAGTTTCCGATACCGAGCCATGACAGCCAGCCGCGCGCCATGGTCACCCATCCCGACGGCGGCATCTGGTTCGTCGAGACCTCGACCAATGCGCTCGGCCGCATCGACCGCGCCGGCCGCATCACCGAGCATCCGGTGCCGACGCCAAACGCCTCGCTGCGCGGCGTCACCGTCGGCGCCGATGGCGACCTCTGGTACACCGCGAACTTCGCCAACAAGATCGGCTGCATGGCGCCGGACGGCACGGTGCGCGGCGAGTACGATATCCCGACGCCGAAGTCCGGCGCGCGCTGCATCGCCACGTTCGCCGACGGCCGGCTGTTCTTCACCCAATACGATTCAGGTTCGATCGGCGAGGTTGTGCTGCGCTGACACAAGCGGCTGGCGAGTAACACGTCGCGTATCGGATGAACTAAAACCCCCTCACCGCCTTCGCTCAAAAAATAAATTCGGAAGGAAACGTCATGAGAAAATTGTTGCCGCTCGTCGCCTGCCTGCTGGCGGCTTTGCCCGCCGCCGCCCGCGCCCAGACTTTTCCCAATCGCCCGATCAAGATGATCGTGCCGATCTCGGTCGGCTCGGTCACCGACGTCGCGGCGCGGCTCACCGCGTCTGAATTGCAGCAGCGCCTCGGCCAGCCGGTCGTCGTGGTCGACAAGCCGGGCGCCGCCATGGTGCTGGGCGGCACCGAATGCGCCAAATCGCCGCCGGACGGCTACACGCTCTGCGTGGTCTCGCCCGACACCATGTCGTTCAACCCGCTGACCGTGCCCAATCTGCCCTACGATCCCGGCAGGGATTTCGTCCCGGTCATCGACATGTACAACGTGATGGAGGGGCTGATGGTGCCCACGGCCGGCGGCGTCGATACGCTCGACGCGCTGCGCGCCAAGGCGGTGGCCGCGCCCGGCAAGCTCAATTACGGCACGCTCGGCGAGCGCACCACCACCGACGCCTTCCGCCAATGGCTCGGCGACTACTGGCATACCAAATTCGTCGCCATTCCCTACAAAGGCGGCAGCGAGATCATCAGCGCGCTGCTTGGCAACGACATCGACGTCACCAAGATCGGCGTCGGCAACATGGTCAGCCAGCTCAAGGAGGGCAAGATCAAGATTCTGGCGCTCAATGCCGCGAAGCGCGCGCCCGACCTGCCCAACGTGCCGACCTTCAAGGAAACCGGCCTCGACGGCTTCCCGGGCGGCCCGATCTACTGGGGCATCGTGGTGCCAACCGGCACGCCGGCGCCGATCGTGGCCAAGCTGCACGACGAACTGCTGGCGATCCTGCAGAGCCAGAAATTCATCGACTTCGCCAAGCAGAACTATCTCGATCCCGCCGCCGGCTCGACCGGCGCGTTCGCTACCTTCCTCAAGAAGGACCGCGAGGACGCCAAGGTGGTGGTGGACAAGTATATGAAGTGACCGGGGCGCAGTGGTGTCATTCCGGGGCGCCGTCATTCCGGATTGCCGCACCAGCGGCAAGTCCGGAATCCATAACCACAGTTCCTCCAGGTGCGTGCTCGGCCTTCACGCATCGTGACTATGGATTCCGGGCTCCCGGCCTGCGGCCGGGCCCCGGAATGACGCAAGCCTCGTAAAAGCCGCGCGCAGGTGCCATCTTTCGGCAATGAGAATCAGTGGCCCCCAGCCCCGTGGCTGATCCGTTAAAGCGCATAGTCGAACCGCCTGAGCCGCCGCAGCCCGCGGCCGGTGGCATTGCCGCGCGCGCCCGCGCCGCTGCAGGCGGCGGCGCGGCCTATCTCGCCGGGCTCAACCCGGAGCAGCGCCAGGCGGTGGAGACGCTCGACGGCCCGGTGCTGGTGCTGGCCGGCGCCGGCACCGGCAAGACCCGCGTGCTCACCGTGCGGATCGCCCACATCCTCAGCCTCGGCCGCGCCCGGCCCGGCGAGATCCTCGCCGTCACCTTCACCAACAAGGCGGCGCGCGAGATGAAGCACCGCGTCGGCGAGATCGTCGGCCAGGTGGTCGAGGGCATGCCGTGGCTCGGCACCTTCCATTCCATCGGTGTCAAGATCTTGCGCCGCCATGCCGAGCTGGTCGGGCTGAAAAGCGACTTCACCATTCTCGACGTCGACGACCAGGTCCGGCTGCTCAAGCAACTGCTCGAAGCCGAGCACATCGACGAGAAGCGCTGGCCGGCGCGCGTGCTGGCCTCGCTGATCGACGGCTGGAAGAATCGCGGGCTGACGCCGGAGCAGGTGCCGTCCGGCGAAGCCGCGGTGTTCGCCAACGGCAAGGGGCTGAAACTCTACAAGGCCTTTCAGGAGCGGCTGAAAATCCTCAACGCCGCCGACTTCGGCGATCTGCTGCTGGAATGCATCCGGCTGTTCCGCGAGCACCCCGACGTGCTCCGCCAATATCAGGGCCGCTTCAAATACATCCTGGTCGACGAATACCAGGACACCAACGTCGCGCAGTATCTGTGGCTGCGGCTGCTGGCGCAGCGGACGAGCACGGCCGTCATTCCGGGGCGCCGCGAAGCGGCGAGCCCGGAATCCATAACCACCGGGGCCGGGACTATGGATTCCGGGCTCGCGCCTGACGGCGCGCCCCGGAATGACGGTGACGAGAGGGAGCCCCCCGTCCGCCAAGAACATCTGCTGCGTCGGCGACGACGACCAGTCGATCTACGGCTGGCGCGGCGCCGAGGTCGACAACATCTTGCGCTTCGAGCACGACTTCCCCGGCGCCACCGTGATCCGCCTCGAGCGCAATTACCGCTCCACCGGCCACATCCTCGCCGCCGCCTCGCATCTGATCGCGCACAACGAAGGCCGCCTCGGCAAGACGCTGCGCACCGACGACGTGCTGGGCGAGAAGGTCACCGTCACCGGCTCCTGGGACAGCGAGGAAGAAGCCCGCGCCATCGGCGAGGAGATCGAGCAGCTGCAGCGCGACGGCCATGCGCTCAACCAGGTCGCCATACTGGTGCGCGCCTCGTTCCAGATGCGCGAATTCGAAGACCGCTTCGTCACGCTCGGCCTGCCGTATCGCGTGATCGGCGGCCCGCGCTTCTACGAGCGCGCCGAAATCCGCGACGCGCTGGCCTATCTGCGCGTCGTCAATTCGCCGGCCGACGATCTCGCCTTCGAGCGCATCGTCAATGTGCCGAAGCGCGGCCTCGGCGACGCCACGGTGCAGATGCTGCACGATCACGCCAGGAAGCGCCGCATCCCGCTCACCGAAGCGGTGCGCGCCATGATCCTAACCGACGAGCTCAAGCCGAAGCCGCGCGGCAGCCTGCGCGCGCTCATCGAAGCCATCGACCGCTGGCGCAAGCAGCGCGACGCGCTGCCGCACAACGAGCTCGCCGAGATCATCCTCGACGAGAGCGGCTACACCGAGATGTGGCAGAAGGACCGCTCCGCCGACGCCGCCGGCCGCCTGGAAAACCTCAAGGAACTGGTGCGCTCCATGGAGGAGTTCGAGAACCTGCAGGGTTTTCTCGAGCACATCTCGCTGGTGATGGACAACGAGAAGGGCGCCGAGGCCGACGCCGTCAACATCATGACCATGCACTCGGCCAAGGGCCTGGAATTCGACACCGTGTTCCTGCCCGGCTGGGAGGAGGGCCTGTTCCCGCACCAGCGCTCGCTCGACGACCAGGGCCGCGCCGGGCTGGAAGAGGAGCGCCGCCTCGCCCATGTCGGCCTCACCCGCGCAAGGAAGCGCGCCAAAATCTATTTCGCCACCAACCGCCGCATGCACGGCCTGTGGCAGACCAACATCCCGTCGCGCTTCCTCGACGAATTGCCGGAGCCCAATGTCGAGGTGACGGAAGCGCAAGGCTCGGGATTTGGCGGCTTCGGCGGCTATGGCGGCTACGGCTCGTCGCGCTTCGACGCCGCCACCTCGTTCGGCTCCAGCTACAACACCCCCGGCTGGCAGCGCGCGCAAGGAAACAGAAACGCGAAGAAAGCCGAAGACGGTTTCTCCGACGATGGCGCGCACTACGGCGCGGAAGACGACGCCTTATCTTCCCTCTCCCCAGGGGGGAGAGGCCGATCGAGCTTCGCTCGATCGGGTGAGGGGGCTCGGGCGCGGGGTGAAGGCACAGAAGACGACACCTCCTCGCCCTCGCCCTGGCGCGCCCGCGACGAGCGCGTTCCCCGGCCGCGCCTGCCGCTCACCATCGAAGGCGAGCTGGTCGCCAAATCCACCGGCACCGTCTCATCGTTCACGCTCGGCGACCGCGTCTTCCACCAGAAATTCGGCAACGGCAACGTCACCGCGATCGACGGCAACAAGCTGACCATTCAGTTCGATAGGGCCGGGGAGAAGCGGGTGGTGGATAGTTTTGTGGAGCGGGTGTGAGGGCTGAAGTCCCAGCGATCGATGCGCCTGCGGATCAGTATTTCAAAAGCCATACCGGCAAATCGTGTTCCAATCGGTCTTTCCTCGCCAATGCTTTTGCCATAGCCAAACGGCGGTTGCCCTCGACCAATACAAAGCCGCTTGGCAAGTCTCCCCATGGTGCGAACTTCACTGGTTCTCTATTATCTAGAACAATAGGGGGCGCGGGCCATCTCCTTCGGCGCCACATGATTTCAGCTACGTCGTATCGAAGAATTCTTAGGTCGCGTCGCCAATGAGAGTAGATGATCTCCCCAATCTGCATAATTATTTTTGCCCTCACGCCAAATCTTGATTCCATTTATTTCTTCTGGCTGCCAAAAGACCAGATCAAATCTCGCCCCCGTTGTAGGAAGCCAGCAAAATTCCGAATGATGCCAATGTCGCCAAATCCACTGTCGAGCAACGTTTTTTGGAACGGACGAGAACTGGCCTGATAAACTCCTCGTACAATCGCATGATCAGATCGCATGCCCGCCAGCGCACCACGCCGTGGACCGCCGGGATCGGACCCTCCTCCACGAGCCGAGCCAGAAACGCTCGGTGCTTCTTGCCCAGCTTGGGTGGCACGCCCGGTGAAGGGATGTTGATCAGACCGTTCGGTCCTTGATCGTTGAACCGGATCACCCAGTCCCGCAATGTCTGCCGGTCCATCCCGCCAATCTTGGCCGCATCTTCCCGCGAAGCGCCATCGAGCACCGCCGCGATCGCCAGCAGCCGGCGCGCCTGTGCCGCATCCTTCGCCCGCTTGGCAAACCGGCGGACCTCGACCGCCGTAAAATCCGCCCGCACCGCAATCGCCTGACCCATGGCAAACGACCCTCCGTTTGCCACCTTGAATCATTCCCCCCGTGATTTGGGAATCCCCCGCGAGAGTCAGGCACTCGGCGGCTTGGTATAAGACGCCGCGGCACATCCAACGGATACTGACGCAGCTCGAGAAGGCCGGTCACATAAAGCGGATCGAGCGGTTTCTGGGCCACAAGGCCCAAACCAGCAATGCCTATTCGTTCGATGGCTTGGTGAAAAAGCTGGTTGCGCTTGAGCCGGAATTCCGGAAAGCGGCTGAACAGAACAAGCTCCGGAAGAAAAAGGTCGAGACTGCTGCTTGACGAATTAGCGGCGTAGCTTAACGGATAGAGCCTCCACGGTCTTCTTACGGTCCTTCAGTTTGGCAACTAGGACAGTAAGCGTGGGGAGATACGGGTTCAAGTCCCGTCGCCGCAGCCAATTCCCTCACCTATATCCTTTCTTGGCCTGCGCAGCGTAATCGCAGTCAGCATGGAGGAGCCGGAAATTTCCGGACGCATAGCCGCCTTCCGCCTCGCGGCGGTCGGCGACGCTATAGGCGAGCGCTAGGTCCTTGCCGCATTCGGCACATTTCCGATCCTGCTCTTCCCACTTCCTCCGCTTGGCGGCCTTGCGAACCATCGGTTTGCCGCGCTCGTCGTACATTAGCTCCTTCGCGATCCTACGGTTATAGGCGAACCGTAGACTGCCATCGCCATCGGCAAGAGTGTCGAGACGCCGGCGGATGGACGCCAGAAGTTTTTTCGCCTTCAGCAGCTCATCGGCCGTCAGATTGCGGTTCGGCATGCTCATCCTCAAGGTGTCGAATCGCTGGCGCCAAAGCGCCGATTATGCTACTTAAGACTTGCCCTGGTGACAGCAGGGCATGGGTTGCCGCACAGACCTGAAAGGTGCCGTTCCAGGAGCGTAACCTGGCAGGCTTGGCACCCTGCAAAGATAGAGGCCGGCCGGTTGAGCAAGGCAAGTTCATCCGGCGCTTTGTCGATTGGTGTTCAGACTTCCATAGCGCCCCGAAACCATTGGAATCGGGACCCCTGTGGGCAGTGCTATGAGCCGGCCGTCGAACGAGGCATCGGGCACCAGCGGTCAATCTGGTGAGCCACGGAATGCGGGTGTACGCTCGGAGACAAACTGATCGTCATGACATCAGATTTGCCCTATTCGGCCGAATAGGGGCGCCCGGTGGAGAGCCTGCCGGGCGTTTTCATTTAAACGGCGCTGAAAGTCATCGTCGTCAACCGCGCGCTGATCGCTGCGGCCGACGTTCCCTCACACCCTCACCACCACCGCCGCTGATAATAAGAGGACTGGCTGCGGCGGGACTGTCCGTATTGCGGCTGCGCATAGCCGCCTGAGCCGAACCAGCCGGAGCCATAACCGCCGTCGTCGCGCGCTATTTCTGTGTTCTGCGACGGCATCCGCGTGATGAAGCCGCCCTGCGGCTGATTGCTGAGCACCGCGACGAATTCGGTGCGGTAATTGGTTTCGCTCGACAGCGGCTCGTCCGAGATGATGATCGAGGACAGCGGCACCGCGGTCGGTGCGATCTTGTCGAGCACGGCCTGCGGGAAGGTGATGCGGTCGAGCGCGTTCTTGGCGCTGTCGCCGTTGTCGATCGAGACTTCGGTCCAGCGCAAACCGCCGCCGTCCCGCGCCACCGCGGTGAAGATGTGCGTGCCGAGCGGCTTGTCGGGATCCTTGATGGTGACCGGATATTCCTGGCTGAAGTCGTACAGTTCGCCGCCGTCCGGCCACTTCTTGTGCGTGTCGCGTCGCACGTAAAGCTTCTGCGTCGCGCGGCTGATGTAGATCGCGACCGGCTCGCTGGCGAGCTTCGCCGCTGTCGCGGCGTTGACGGCCGCGACCCGCTTGGCCTCGGCGTCCTTGGCGGCTGCCACTGCGGCCGCGGCGGCGTCCTGCTTCGCCTTGGCATCGGTCTTGGCGGCGTCGCGCTGCGCGCCCAGCGCTTCGGCCTCGGCGGCGGCTTTCTGCCTCGCATCCTCGGCCGCGGCCTTCACGGCGTCGGCCCTGGCCTGGTCGGTGATGACGTAGTTCGGGTTGGACTGGATCGCGTTGACGCCGGCGAGCTTCTTCTCGGCGACGGTGAGCGCGGCATCGGCGCGTCGCTTGAGATCGCTGAGCCTGCGCACCGTCAACGGCGCCATCGCCGCGGCGCGCTTGGCCGGCATGACGGCGGCCTTCGCCGCCGCAGCCGCCTGCGTCGCCTCGTCGGCATCATGGGACAGCGCCGCGGCCCGCGCCGGTATCGCGTCGATCGCGTCCTGTTTCGGCTGGAACAGCGCCGGATCGGAAAACGCGACGGGCTCGGCGTAGTCCGGTCGGCGATATGATCACCCGCATTCCCAGCTGCGCCTTGTCGAACACCTTCGCGGCGAAATCGAACGGCATGCGCACGCAGCCGTGCGAGGCGGCGTAGCCGGGCAGCGGCCCGCCATGCAGCGCGATCCCGTTCCAGGTGATGCGCAGCATGTTCGGCATCCAGGCGTCGTCATACATGGTCGAGTGGTGATCCTTGTCTTTCTCGATGACGGCGAAAACGCCGGCCGGCGTCTCGCGTCCGGTCGTGCCGGTCGAGACCGGCGCGCGCAGGATCCAGCCGTCCGTGTCGTAGAAGGTCACGTGCTGACTCTTGATCGACACGATCGCCATGATCGGGTCGCCCGCCGGGCGCGGCGCCGTCATCACGGTCTGGCGCGCCGGGGCCGCGTGCCTGGCGGCGGCGGCCGGCACTGCGGCAAGCGCAGTCAGTGCCGCCAGGATGGTCACAACAGCGGGGGCCCGCCCGCGCAATGCTTCGGCGCGTGCGCGGAAACCCGTACCGCGAGCCGGCGTGGATCGCGGCTGCATCACTGGCTTGGTCATTCTATTCCTCGGCTGAAGCGGGATGCCCCGGAAAACATCCGTAGATTGACGTTAAAGTGTTCACATATGGTGACGGTTCCGGCCGCCTGCCGACAGCCGGCGGCGCCTTATCCCAGCTCAACCGCCTCAACCGCCAGGATTGTCGGCAAGTGCCGCGCAATTTCCTGCCAGGTCTCGCCCTCGTCGATACTGCCGAACACCGAGCCGCTGTTGGTGCCGAAATAAATTCCCGCCGGGTCGCGGCTCGTCGCCGGCCATGGCTTGACGCAGAACAGTGAAAAAACAGCCCTTTTGCGGCAGGCCTTGCCGCATCGCCTGCCAGCTTTGGCCGCCGTCGCGCGATCGCCACACCGCCGCGGCGGCGTCGGGCGGGAAACGCCCGGCGGTGTCGCCGTTCAGCGGCAGGGTCCAGATCGTGTCCGGATCGCGCGGATGCACGCGGATGGGAAAGCCGAAGGTCGACGGCAAGCCTTTGGTGCAGTCGTTCCAGCTGCGGCCGCCGTCGGCCGAGCGCCAAACGCCATAGTGGTTCTGCTGATAAAGCACGTCGCTGGTCCCCGGCGCGCGGATCATGTTGTGCACGCAGTGCCCGATCTCGCCGTCGCGCGGCGCGGCAGGATGCTCGGCATGGCCGCCGGCTTCGGCATTCGAGAGACGATTGCGGCGCTCCCATGTCGCTCCGCCGTCCTCGGTGGCAAACACGCCGGCCGCCGAGATGCCGACCCAGAGCTTTTTCCGGTTATCCGGATCGGGGAGGATGGTGTGCAGCGTCAGCCCGACGCCGCCGGGAGTCCAGCTGCCGGCGGACGGGTGATCGGTCAGGCCGTGCACCTTGACCCAATCCTTGCCGCCGTTGGTGCTCGCCAGAAGGTTCGCCGGCTTGGTGCCCGCGTACAGCGTGCCGTGCGCGTAGCTGAGCGACCAGATTTGCGAAAACGCGTCGGCGAACGGTAACGGCGCTTCGGTCCAGCCGATCATTTTCGCGACATTGGGATCCTTGGCGGCCCAATCGTCCATCGTTCCCTTGGTGAGACGGGCAGATTCCAGCTCGCGCCGCCGTCTTCGCTGCGCCAGACGCCCGCGCCATTCCAATCGCCGCCGCCGCCGGCCCACAGCGTGCCGGTCTCGGGGTCGCCAATCATGTGATTGATCGGCCAGCCGTTGCAGTAGGGGCCGCCAACCGCCCAGCCGCTGCGGTCAGTGCCGCCGGAAATCAAAAAGGCGCCCTTGGTCGTGCCGACCAGCAGCGTCGTGCGCGTTGCAGACATCGTTTTTGCTCTCCATCGAAAGCAACTATGGACTATAAGACCGCCGTCTTACCCGCGAATGCTAGCACGGGCCCTTTCTCGTCGTCATGGCCGGACTTGTTCCGGCCATCCACGACTTTCTTCCCTGCGCCGACGAAGAGACGTGGAGTTCCCGTAAAGAGCGCTGGCATGACGGCCGTCAGATGAGCGTATCGTACAAATCGTTCCATTCCGGATTTATGGAATGAATGAGTCGCACCTTCCAGGCAGGCGGCCAGTGCTTGATGGTGGTTTCGCGCTGAATGGCATATCGAATATCGTCAAAGCGCTCTGCATAGACCAATCGCTTCAGGCCGTGACGTTTGGTAAATCCGTCAACAAGTCCTTGCCGATGCTCGAAGGCTCGTCGAGGCAAATTGCTCGTGACCCCGACATAGAGAATGCCGTTGTGCTGATTGGTCATGAAATAAACCCAGCCGCCCGCCATCGGCGGATTAAAGCAAGACGTAGATGGCCGGAACAAGTCCGGCCATGACGGTTTAGGGGAGGCGGAAGTCGAGCCGTGGCGATTATCGCCCTCTACATCGACGCCGACGCCTGCCCGGTGAAGCAGGAGATTTATCGCGTCGCCGAGCGCCACGCGGGGAAGGGCGTGGCGCTGAAAGTCTTCGTCGTCAGCAACTCACCGATCGCGGTGCCGCGCGATGACATGATCGAGCGCGTGGTGGTCGGCGCCGGCATGGACGAGGCCGACAATTGGATCGCCGAGCGCGCCAAGCGCGGCGATATCGTCATCACCGCCGACGTGCCGCTGGCGAGCCGCGCCGTGAAGGCCGGCGCCGCGGTCATCGCGCCGAACGGCAAGCCGTTCACCGAAGAATCGATCGGCATGGCGCTGGCGACGCGCAATCTCTTGGATTCGCTGCGCTCGGCCGGCGAGATCACCGGCGGCCCAAAACCCTTCGCACTGCGCGACCGCTCCGAATTCCTCTCCGCGCTCGACCGCGCACTCGTGCGGCTGACGCGCGAGGGGTTTGGGTCTCATCCTCCCCCGTGAAAACGGGGGAGGGGGACCGCGCGTTTGCGCGGTGGAGGGGGTCTCTGACTCGACGCTTCGTTGTCGTGGCAGAAAGTTCGTCGCCGCCCGCGCCCCGCCCACCGCGCAAGAGCGCGGTCCCCCCTCCCCGCTACCGCGGGGCGGGAAAATGGTCGTCGCTTTCCCATTGACAATTGTCACCGATATAGGTACATTCTGAGCGAATCAAATCTTGCCCTGAAGGGACGCCGCCGGGTGACGCCGGCGGATAGGGGCGAGTGCGGTTCCCGCGGGCGGGGTTGTCAGCCCCGCTCCCGGGCGGCTCCGGGTAGGAAACGCCCGGCCGGCACTATGACCGGCCTGCGGGCTACATCGCCCGCTGCACTGGGACGGCAGGGGACGGATAACACCCGTTCCTCAGTAGCCCCGTTCCAGGAAGTGCGTGAACTGGAGCTGAGCGGTGGCGTTCGGTCGCTGCCGCAAGTGCCGTTGGTGGAACGCCGGCAGGCGAGCGCGCCCGAAGCGGAAGGGCGGCGCAAGCCGCCTTCTCCGTGGCGCGCCCTGTGCGCCGCTTGCGTACAGGTCGTGGACTACGCGTCTGCCGGCGTTCCGCTTCCCTTTATTTACCGGAGGCGAGCCGCAAAGAGTTGCTCCGCAGCAGCTCGGAACGTCTCGCTCTGGATTGGATGGCTCGCCGACCCTCGTCACCGCAAGCGGGGGAGGAGGCAAACAAAATGCGCTGTTTGACATCGCTCGCGCGCGACGTGCGCGCGAGAACAAAACTGCCTTGTCCGCAATTATAATGGCGCGCGCCATTATATTGGGATGGCGATGCGCCGCGGAGGAGACGCCAATGATCCGCAAACTGCCGTCCGGCAAATACCGGCTCTATTCGCGCAAAATAAATCCGAAGACCGGCCGACGCCGCAATCTCGGTACCTTCGACAGCCGCGCCGCCGCCGAGAAGCACGAGCGCGCCGTGCAATATTTCAAACGGCATTAATTATCCTCCCCCGCGAAAGCGGGGGAGGGGGACCACGCGAAGCGTGGTGGAGGGGGCCTCTGACTCGTCGTTTTGTTGTCGTCGCAGAAAAATATCGTCACGGCCCACGCCCCTTCCACCACCCTGCTGCGCAGGGTGGTCCCCCTTCCCCGCTATCGCGGGGGAGGATGAAATAATCCCGCCGCATTTCATTCACCATTCCGCCGGGTGGCGCGGATATCACCTTGAATTGAACCAAAGACCGGCGAAAGACTTCTAAGAAGTGGGCGACCCACCGTCAGGTAAGCATCCATGCGTTCCCCCAAGATTTTCCCCGCCTCGTTTTCGATCGCGGCGCTGGCCTTCACCTTGTCCGTGCCGTTCGCCACGGCGGCTTATGCCAATATCGCCATCAGCATCGACAAATCGACCCAGCACATGACGGTCGCCGTCGACGGCCAGCAGCGCTACGTCTGGCCGGTGTCGACGGGGCGGCCCGGCTACGACACGCCGGGCGGCACCTTCAAGATCAACCGCATGGACGCCGACCATTTCTCGCAGGAATGGGACAATGCGCCGATGCCGCACACCATGTTCTTTGACCTGCACGGCCACGCCATTCACGGCTTCTCCGACGTCAAGCATCTCGGCCTGGCGGTGTCGCACGGCTGCGTGCGGCTGTCGCCCGACCACGCCGCCACCTTGTTCGACCTGGTGAAGACCGAAGGCATGGCCAATACCAGCGTGAGCATCGAGGGCCGCACGCCGGGCGGCGACAACGTTCCGGTGGCGCGCGCCCATCTGCCGGACAGTGAGACCGCCTATAATGCGCAGGGCTATGCCAACCAGCCCTATAACGCCCGGCCGATGCAGATCGCGCCGCAATACGGCCAACAGCAGCAGCCGCAGCAGCAGTATTATGGCCAACAGCAACCGCAGCAGCAGCCGTATGATGACGGCCAGCAGCAGGCTTACAGCCAGCCCGGTTATGGCCAGCGCACTTATGCTCAGCCGCAACCGTATAACGGCCAAGGCTATAACCAAGGCTATTACGGCCAGCAGCAGGGCTATTACGTGCAGCCGGGCTATCCGCCGCAGCCGCCGCCGGTCTATCGGCAGTGGTAACGCCGTTCACGCGGTATTGAGCGGCGGCCGCGCCGCGGTCGCACCGGCGCCGCCAAATTGGAATAGTGTTGCGCGTCCGCTGTTCATCGCAGCGGACGCAATCGTTTCACCGGGAGGATTTCAAAATCATGTCACTTGCTCGTCGCTTTGTTGTCACCGCGGCCGCGAGCGCAGCCGCCGCCGGCCTGTTCGGCGCGCCGGCTGGCGCCGCGCTGATCATGCACAAGGATCTGACCTTGAGCGTCGCCAAGACCCTTGCCGAAGAGACCGTCGCCGCCTGCGCGGCCAAGGGCTATCCGGAATCCGCCGTGGTGGTCGATCGCGACGGCGAGACGATCGTGGAAATGCGCGGCGACAACGCCGCGCCCCACACCGTCGAGAACGCGCGCCGCAAGGCCTATACCGCGATGAGCTTCAGGCAGCCGACGGCGGACTACGCCAAGAAGCTGCTGGACCCCAATTCAGTGGCGCATCAGCAGGTGACGCTGCCGAACGTGATCGCCATTCCCGGCGGCCAGCCGATCAAGGTCGGCAATGAGGTCGTCGGCGGCATCGGCGCCTCCGGCTCGCCCGGCTTCGACGACGACTGCGTCAACGCCGGCATGGATAAAGTGAAGGACCAGCTGCAGTGACCGTTGGGTCATTCCGGATCGCCGCGCAGCGGCGAGTCCGGAATCCATAACCACGATTCATGCCGAAGAATGCCGGCGCCAAGTCTGCGCGAACTGTGGTTATGGATTCCGGGCTCGCGGGCGAATACCCGCGCCCCGGAATGACGAGCCTCAATTCGGCTTCTGAAATTTCAGCACAAAATTATCGACCGGCATGTTCGCCTTGTAGCTCGGGAAGTCGTGGGTGTCGGCGGGATTGCGCCAGAAATTGCCTTCGCCGACCTGCTTGAAACCCGCCGCCTCGATCTCCTTCTGCAGCGTCGCCTCTTCGATCCGGTGCAGCGTCTTGTTGACCGAAATGCCCTGGCCGGGCAGCGCCGAATGATCGGCGATCACCAGATAACCGCCGGGCTTGAGCGCGGCGAACATCTTGCGGTCCATCGCCGCGCGGTCGACGTTCATGTAGCTGGTGTCGTGGTAGTAGAACAGGAAGGTGATCATATCGAGATCGTGCACGTCCGGCGGGATCGGATCGTCGAACGGCCGGATGTCGGCGACGACGTCTTTCATCGCCGGCGTTTTCATGCGCGCTTCGAATGCCGCCTTCGGCTTGTCGCCGAGATCCGGCGGGTTCTGCGCGTAAACGACGCCATTCGGTGCCACCGCGCGCGCCATCAACTCGGTCGAGTAACCGCCGCCGGCGGCCATATCGAGCACCTTCATGCCGGGCCGCGGCGCGGCGAAGGCCAGGAACGGCACCGGATCGCGCCGCTTGTCGGTGTTCCTGTCGGCGTCGCTGCGATCCGGCGCCGCCATCAGCGCGGCATAATCGGGCGCGGTTTGCGCCCGAGCGCTGTGCGACGACCAGTCCACGACGGTAACTGCGACAATGCCGAATGCGGCAGCCGCGAACAGCGCGCGTGCATGACTTGCGATCATTTGACTCTCCCGGTCTTTGGCTTCTGGACGACGAACAGTTCACGACGGGATTTATTCGCCGAATGTGACCATTGTACCGCGCCGCGCCCTGTCTTGTGCTCCGCCGAGCCTGTGGAGAAACGGTGGAAATCGCAGTGAGCAAGCGGGTCGGTAACAGAATCTCACGAATTCAAAACTGCCAGATGTGAATGACGATGTCCCACGTCAGGACCAATGCCACAATGGCCGTGACAACAATGGCGGCCCAATATTTTATCGGTTCGGCGGTGCGATCATAAACGCTCCCTGGCAGATATAATCGAAGGGCCACGAATTTCCTGGTCCGCAGCGAATTGACGAGACGGCCGCCAAGAAACAGCCAGCACCCGATCAAGAGGGCCAATGTGAAGAACCATCCCATCGCGTTCACGCCGTCTGTTGGGGACAACCTGTGTGCATTGTGTTGACGGATTGGTGGCCTTGGGGCCGCAATGAACCTTCGTGGTGCCCTGTGAATTTCGCAGATAAGTCCGAAAATGGCTGACTATCCAATGCCCTCCAAGACGGCCAAAACCTCCATCGCCATGCTCACAACGTCTGAACATACGGGGCGAAAAGTTGCGGATCTTATCACCGAGGGCTTCGCGGCCGATACCGTCGCCGTCAGCCTTGTGGATGAAGGTCGGGGCCATTGGCGCGTCGACATTCATTCCCGCACCAAACCCAATGCGAAGGCGCTGCGCGCGCTGGTCGGGGCGGCGGCCGGTGCAAAAGCGGCCAAGACACTTCGTTTCGCCACGGTCGCCGCCAAAGATTGGGTTGCCGAAAGCCTCGTCGGGCTCAAGCCCGTTACGGCCGGCCGCTTCATCGTGTACGGCGCACACGACCGCGCCGGCATTGCGCCAAACCGCATCGGCATCGAAATCGAAGCCGCGCTCGCCTTCGGCACCGGCCATCACGGCACCACGCGCGGCTGCCTCTTGGCGCTCGACCGCCTATGCAAGTCGTTGCGCGGCGGCAAGGCCGCGCCGCGCATTCTCGATCTCGGCACCGGCTCTGGCGTGCTCGCCATCGCCGCCGCCCGGCGCCCTGCACCGGCGCGTGCTGGCAACCGACATCGACGCGGCTGCGGTGCGCGTGGCACGCGCCAATGCGAGGCTCAACGGCGTCGGGCCGCTGGTCACGCTTGCCACGGCGCCCGGCGTCACCGCCCCGGCGATCCGCGCCCAGGCCCCGTTCGATCTGGCTTTCGCCAATATCCTGCTTGAGCCGCTGCAGCGGCTGGCCGCGCCGCTCGCCAAGATCGTCGCGCCCGGCGGCCACGTCGTGCTGTCCGGCCTTCTCACCGCCCAAGCCAATGCCGCGCTCGCCGCCTATCGCGCGTTCCGGCTCGAACGGCGGATCGTGCTCGACGGCTGGACGACGCTGGTGCTTAAAGCGCGGCAGATAAGCCGCGCCGCGCCGTTGCCCGATGTCAGCGGTGCCCCTAAATTGCTCCGCATGTTCGAGGCGCATTTCCAGTCGTTCGAGGATCGCGGCGCGCGCGGCGACAGCGCGCCGCGGCTGGCGGCGCTGCGGGCGGAGCTGAAACGGCGCGGCCTCGATGGTTTTATCGTGCCGCGCGCCGACCGCTACCAGAACGAATATGTGCCGCCCTGCGCCGAGCGGCTCGGCTGGCTCACCGGCTTTACCGGCTCGGCCGGGCTCGCCATCGTGCTCGCCGACCGCGCCGTTGTGTTTGTCGACGGCCGCTATACGGTGCAGGCGCGCGATGAAGTGGATGCGGCTGCTTTCACCATCGAACATCTGGTCGAGCATCCGCCGACGGCATGGATCGAGGAGAATCTGCCGGCCGGAGCCAAGCTCGGCTATTCGCCGTGGCTGCACACCGTCGACGGCGCCGAGCGCCTCAGCAAAGCCTGCGAGACGGCAGGAGGCAGCCTCGTTGCCGTCGCCGACAATCCGATCGATGCCTGCTGGCAGGATCGGCCGCCGCCGCCGCTCAGCGCAGTGGTGCTGCACGATCTGCGCTATGCCGGCGAGGACGCGATGGCAAAGCTCGCGCGCGTCCGCGGCGACTTGCAGAAAATCAAAGCCGACGCGCTGGTGGTGTCCGATCCGCAAGCCGTTTGCTGGTTGTTCAACATCCGCGGCAGCGATGTACCGCACACGCCGGTCACGCTCGCCTTTGCGCTGGTGCCGAAGGAGGGCCGCCCGTCGCTCTACATCGACGGCCGCAAGCTCGGCAACGACGTCCGGCATCGCCTCGAAGAACTGGCCGCGATCCGCGCTCCGGAAAATTTCGAGAGCGATCTTGCCGCGCTCGGCAAAGCGCATAGCGCGGTACGGCTCGATCCGGCCGCCTGTCCGGAGGCAATCGCGCGGCTCGTGGCCGAGACCGGCGGCAAGGTGATGCGCGGCAGCGATCCGATTGCGCCGATGAAGGCGGTCAAGAATGCCGCCGAGATTGCCGGCGCCCGCGCCGCGCAGCTGCGCGACGGCGTCGCGGTGACGCGCTTCCTCGCCTGGTTCGATCGCGAAGCGCCGCACGGCAAACTTAGCGAAATCGATGTGGTCGAGGCGTTGGAGAGCTTCCGCCGCGACACCGGCGTGCTCAAGGATGTTTCGTTCCCGACCATCGCGGGATCTGGCCCGGACGGCGCCATCGTGCATTACCGCGTCACCCGCAACAGCAACCGCCGCATCGCGCCGGACGAGCTGTTTCTTGTCGATTCCGGCGGCCAATATGAAGACGGCACCACCGATATCACGCGCACCATCGCTGTGGGCACGCCAAGCGCCGAGATGCGCCGCAATTTCACTTTGGTGCTCAAGGGCCATATCGCCATCGCGCGCGCGGTGTTCCCGGATGGCACCAGCGGTGCGCAGCTCGATAGTTTAGCGCGCCAGTTCCTGTGGCGGGCCGGCCTCGATTTCGATCACGGCACCGGCCACGGCGTCGGCAGCTATCTCTCGGTGCACGAAGGGCCGGCGCGTATTTCCAAGCTCGGCAGTGCGCCGCTCAAGCGCGGCATGATCCTGTCCAACGAGCCGGGCTATTACCGCGCCGGAGCCTACGGCATCCGCATCGAGAACCTGGTTCTGGTCGTGGAAGCTCCGCCCGTTGCCGACGCGGAGAAACCGCTCAACGCGTTCGAGACCCTGACGCTGGCGCCGATCGACGTGCGGCTGATCGAGCCGCGATTGCTTGCGTCCGAGGAGATCGCCTGGCTCGCCGCCTATCACGCGCGCGTGCGCGAGACGCTGACGCCGCTGGTCGACGCGCCGACCCGCGACTGGCTGTTGACGGCGACGACGCTGCTCGCGCTCGATTAATTTTCTCTGCCGACGCGTTTGCAATGAAATGAGGATGCTCAGCGAATGAGCTTCGCCCATTCGTCTTCGGTCAGCACCGTCACACCGTGCTTCTTGGCTTCGGCGAGCTTTGAGCCCGCGCCAGGACCGGCGACGACGTAATCGGTCTTCTTCGATACCGAGCTCGACACTTTGGCGCCGAGCCGCTCCGCCGAGGCTTTCGCCTCGTCGCGGGTCATCTTTTCCAGCGAGCCGGTGAACACCACGGTCTTGCCGGCCACTGGTAAATCGCTGCGCGGCTTTTCGGCGTCGCGAATGCGCACTTCTCCGGCGAGGCGTTCGACGCGGCGGCGATTGTGCGCCTCGCCGAAATAATCGTGCAGGCTCTCGATCACCGTGTCGCCGATCTGATCGAGCGCGTCCATTTCCTGCTTGGTCTCGGCGTCGTCCTTGGTAAGCTTGAGGCAAGCTGCGTGAAATGCGTCCCAGCTGCCGTAACCGCGTGCAAGTGCCACCGCGGTGGTCTCGCCGACATGGCGAATGCCGAGCGCATAAATAAAGCGCTCCAGCGAAATGTCGCGCCGCGCCTCGATGGCGTTGAACAGATTGCGCACCGAGACTTCGCCGAAGCCTTCGACGTCCTCAAGATGGATTTTCTTGTTACGCTCTTGCAGCGTGAAAATGTCGGCCGGTTCCCTGACCCAGTCATTTTCGTAAAACAGCTCGATCTGCTTTTCGCCGAGCCCGTCGATATCGAAGGCGCGACGGGAGACGAAGTGCTCGAGATGGCCGACCGCCTGATAAGGACAGGCAAATTCGCCGGTGCAGTGAACGCGCGCGCCCTCGGCGCCGCCGGCGATGACCTCGCGCACTACGTCGGTGTGCAGCGGGCAGGGGCACTTGCTCGGGAATTCGTAAGGCTTGGTCCCGCGCGGACGCTTGTCCTCGACCACGCCCAGCACTTGCGGGATGACGTCGCCGGCACGCTGGATTTGCACGGTGTCGCCCTTGCGCACGTCGAGCCGCGCGATCTCGCCGGCATTGTGCAGCGTCGCATTCTGCACCACGACGCCGCCGACGGTCACCGGCTCAAGCTTGGCGACAGGTGTGAGGAAGCCGGTGCGGCCGACCTGGATCTCGATGTCCCTAACGACGGTGGTGGCTTTTTCGGCGGGGAATTTATGCGCGATCGCCCAGCGCGGCGATCGCGACACGAAGCCGAGCCGCTCCTGCCAATCGAGCCGGTCGACTTTATAGACGACACCGTCGATATCGTAGTCGAGGCCGGCGCGCCGGACTTCGATGTCGCGGTGGAATTGCAGCAGTTCGTCGACCGAGCGGCACATCTTGGTCAGTGGGTTGGTTTTAAAACCGCAATGCTCGAACCATTTGATCATGCCGGATTGCGTGTCCGCCGGCATGGCGCTCATCTCGCCCCAAGCGTAAGCGAAGAAACCGAGCGGCCGCGACGCGGTGATCGTCGGATCGAGCTGGCGCAACGAGCCGGCGGCAGTGTTGCGCGGATTGACGTAGAGCTGCCTGCCGGCCTCCGCCTGCTTGCGGTTAAGGTCGAGGAACGCGGCCTTGGTCATGTAGACTTCGCCGCGCACCTCGCACACCGCCGGTATGCCACGGCCTTTCAGCCGGTGCGGAATGTCCTCCAGCGTCTTCACATTGGCGGTGACATCCTCGCCTTCGGCGCCGTCGCCGCGCGTCGCACCGGTGACAAGCTCGCCTTTCTCGTAGCGGAGCGACATAGACAGGCCGTCGATCTTCGGCTCGGCCGAGAATGTGATCTCCTCGTCCTCCGGCAGACGCAGAAAGCGGCGGATGCGGCCGACGAAATCGACGACGTCTTCTTCGGCAAAGGCATTATCGAGGGAGAGCATCGGCACCGCGTGACGGACCTTGGCGAATCGCGCCGAGGGCGCCGCACCGACCCGTTGCGTCAGGCTTTCCAGCGTGCGCAGTTGCGGAAAACGCGCCTCGATCGCGTTGTAACGCTGGCGTAGTGCGTCATAGGCCGCATCCGAAACGGTCGGCGCATCCTCCTGATAATAGCGGCGGTCATGCTCGGCGATTTCGGCCTGCAGCCGCATGTGCTCCGCCCTGGCCTGCTTTTCAGTGAGCGCGTCGACGGGGAGATTTGAGGTATCTTTTGTCGCCATAATTTCGTCATTCCGGGGCCGGCCGCAGGCCGGAGCCCGGAATCCATAATCACAGGTCGAGGGTGTTGTGTACTACGTTTATATAATGGCCAGCCGAAAACACGGCACGCTGTACGTTGGAGTGACAAACGATCTCATCCGCCGCGCCTACGAACACCGGACGGACGCAGTGAAAGGTTTTACCTCACGCTATCATATTCACCTCCTTGTCTGGTTCGAATGTTACGATGATCCCCTCACTGCGATCGGCCGCGAAAAGGAACTTAAGAAATGGCGGCGCGAATGGAAGGTCAATTTGGTTGAGAAGACAAACCCAGAATGGGTTGATCTATTTGAGGCACTTGCGCGCTAGGCCGGGGTTATGGATTCCGGGCCCGCCGCTGCGCGGCGCCCCGGAATGACGTTAGCCTGCGGCCCGGATCAGGCGCTCCGCGGCGGCGCGGGCTTCGGCGGTGATTTCGGCGCCGGCGAGCATGCGCGCGATCTCCTCGCGGCGGCGCTCGCCTTCGAGCTCGGCAACACGCGTCGCGACCCGCTTGCCCTTCGCGAGCGCATCCTTGGCGATGAGATAATGGCGGTCGGCGCGCGCCGCCACCTGGGGCGCATGGGTGACCGCGATCACCTGCACGCCCGAGGCAAGGCGGGCTAGCCGCACGCCGATGGCATCGGCGACCGCGCCGCCGACGCCGGTATCGATCTCGTCGAACACCAATGTCGGCGCCGAGCCGCGGTCGGCGAGCACGACTTTGAGCGCGAGCAGAAAGCGCGCGAGCTCGCCGCCTGAGGCGACCTTCATCAGTGGTCCGGGCCGCGTGCCGGGATTGGTGCGCACCCAGAACTCGACGCGGTCGAGGCCGTGCGGGCCTTCGCCTTCGCTCGCGATCTCGGTGGAGAATTCAGCCCGCTCGAGCTTCAGCGGCTTGAGCTCGGCATTCACCGCCTTGTCGAGCTTCTGCGCGGCGCGCCGCCGCGCCGCCGACAGCGCCTGCGCCGCGGCGCGATAGCGTGCGGTCGCCGCTTCGGCTTCGCGCTCCAGCGTGGCGAGCCGCTCGGCGCCGGCATCGATCAGAGCGAGATCGCCGTCGTAGCGGCGGGCCAGCGCGGCAAGCTCGTCGACCGGCACATTATATTTGCGTCCGGCGGCGCGCAGCGCGAACAGGCGTTCCTCGATCCGATCAAGTTCGGCGGGGTCGTATTCGGCGACCCGCAGCGCGTGTTCGAGCTGGGCGCGAGCTTCGTCCAGCGCGGTCAGCGCGCTATCGATCGCCTTGACCGCCGGCTCGATCAGCGCCGGCGCCTGCGTGGCGCGGCGTTCCAGGCGCCGCACCGCGGTCGCGAGCGGCGGCACCAGCGAGTTCGGCCCTGAGACGGCCTCATGCGTGGCACGCAAATCGTCGGCGACTTTTTCCGCCTGCATCATCCCGGCGCGGCGTTCGGCGAGCGTCGCTTCCTCTCCAGTTTGCGGATTAAGGCGGCCGAGCTCTTCGACGGCGTGGCGCAGCCATTCAGCCTCGCGGTTGGCGCGTTCGACGTCGGCGCGATGACGTTCGACGGCGATATCGCGCGTGCGCCGCTCGTCCCACAGCCGCGCCACTTCGGCCGCATCGGCGTCGATGCGGCCATAGGCGTCAAGCAGTGCGCGATGGGTCGCGGTGTCGACGAAAGCGCGCTCGTCATGCTGACCGTGAATCTCGACCAGAACCGCTCCGAGTGCGCGCAACACCTGGACGCTGACCGGTTGATCGTTGATGAAGGCGCGCGTGCGACCGTCGGCAAACTGCGTCCGCCGCACGATTAGTTCATCTTCGCCCACAAGGTCATTGTCGACCAGCACGCGACGCGCCGGATGATCCTTGGCGACGTCAAAGGCGGCGATCACCTGGCCGTGCTCGGCGCCCTCGCGCACCAGAGCCGCATCGCCCCGGGCGCCGAGCGCCAGCGCGAAGGCGTCGAGCAGGATCGATTTGCCGGCGCCGGTCTCGCCGGTCAACGTGGCGAGGCCGGCGCCGAAATCGATATCGAGCCGGTCGATCAGGACGATGTCGCGGATGGAAAGGCGAGCCAGCATCGGACAACAGAGGATGGAGTACGGAGGCTAGATATTATGCGTGATTCTTACGTCTGTCCTCTGTCGTCCGTCGCACGTCGTCCGGCATCTGTCAGCCGCTTTGCGGCCCGCTGGCCAGACCAATTTTCTGGAAGGCGCGGCTGATCCAGGACCCTTTGTTCTCGGTGGTCGGCACGCCGCCGGCATTCTTCACGAGATTATAGGCGTCCTTGTACCAGGGGCTGTCGGGGAAATTGTGGCCGAGCACGGCGGCTGCGGTCTGCG
Organism: uncultured Alphaproteobacteria bacterium; assembly: GCA_963784325.1. Taxonomy (GTDB): domain Bacteria; phylum Pseudomonadota; class Alphaproteobacteria; order Rhizobiales; family Xanthobacteraceae; genus BOG-931. Next base: position 264,052 of record CAWARC010000007.1, read on the forward strand.
CCTCATCCATGATGCCCAGTGCCACGTAGCATTCACTCAGCCGCTCTAGCGCCTCTTCGACGTGGCGCGTGGTTTGATACTGCGTCACCACCACTTTGAAACGGTTGATGGCGCCGACGAAGTCGCGCTTGTTCTCGTAGAAGCGGCCGATGTCCATCTCCTTGCCGGCGAGCTGGTCGCGCGCCATGGCAATCTTTTTCTGTGCGGCAATGGCGTATTCGCTTTGCGGATATTTGCGCACCACCTCTTGCAGCGCGTCGATCGCATGCGTCGCCCGATCCTGATCGCGCGACACGTCAAGAATCTGGTCGTAATAGGATTCGCCGATCAGGTACTGCGCGTAAGCCGCATCCGGACTGGCGGGATGCAGCGTGATGTAACGCTTCGCCGAGTTGACGCAGTCGTCGTATTCTTCGGCCTGATAATAGGCGTAGGCCGACATCAACAGCGATTTGCGCGCCCACTCCGAATACGGATCCTGGCGGTCGACCTCGTCGAATTTCTTCGCCGCGCCTTTGTAGTCGCCCTTGTTGTTGAGGAGGAAAAGCCCCTCGTTGTAAAGCATGTCCGGCGGATCGTCGGGGACGTAGTCGCCGCTTTTATCCTTGAAAAAGCTGCAGCCCATGAGCGGCGAGGCGACGAGCGCCAGCGCGACGCAGCCCGACAGCACGCGCAGCCTGGAGCCGGATCTCGGCGATCCTCGTAAACGCGACTTCATGAGCGTGGTTCAGTCCCGTCCCCGCCGGTGGCTCATTCTACGCCCCCGATATCAGCGTGAACGCACCGCAGCCCTATGACAATACAGCAATTATCGCCGACAATCGGCCGGGAATAAGGCGTAAACGGTTAAGACAGTTAAGAGACGTCGGGGCCGTAGGCGGGGCTGGTAAAAGCGGCCGGAAGGTCGGCGTGGCCACGCGGACGGCGGGTTTCCGGCATTTCGACATAGGCCCAGGCGCTACGATCAGCCATGAGCGCGGTCAGCACCGCATGATTGAGCTTGTGACCACCGCGCACCGAACGGTAGGCGCCGATTAGCGGTGCGCCGGACAGCGCCAAGTCGCCGATGGCATCGACCGCCTTGTGGCGCACGAACTCGTCGGCGAAGCGGACGCCCTCTGGATTGAGGACGCGATTTTCCGCGATCACGACCGTGTTTTCGAACGAGGCGCCGAGCGCATAGCCGGCGCTCCACAGCTTCGACACGTCGCGCATGAAACCGAAAGTGCGGGCGCGCGCGAGCTCGCGGCGGAACAGATCAGGCTCGACATCGAGCGCAATGCTCTGGCGGCCGATCAGCGGATGATCGAATTCGATTTCGGTCTCGATGCGCAATCCGCGCAAATGCGGTCGCAACTCGCCGTAACTATCGCCTTTGGCGACGCGCACCGGCTTGAGCACCTGGATGCAGCGGCGTGTCGCCGGCAAAGCGGCGATGCCGGCCTGGTCGATGGCGGCGACGAACGGCGCCGCGCTGCCATCCATAATGGGTACCTCGGGACCGTCGACCTCGACCACGGCATTGTCGACGCCGAGACCGTGCAGGGCGGCAAGGACATGCTCGGTGGTGGAAACGGCGGGACCGTTATGATCGCCGAGCACGGTGGCGAACTCGGTCGCCGTTACCGAACGGAAATGAGCCTTTAATTCGCGGTCTGGTTGGCCGTCAACTCCGGCGCGCAAAAAGACGATGCCAGTATCGGCTTCGGCGGGATGCAGTGTGAGAGTGGCCGGCGAGCCGGAATGGACGCCAATGCCGGCGACCGATACATGGTCTTTCAGCGTCGTTTGCCGGCCGGCGAGTACGCCCCTCATCATGCCCTCGTCCCAACCTACGGCCAAACTACGCGACGAAATACCTCGCGAACCGATGGCCACCTCAGCGTGAGGGGAACGCATTTCTACAAACGGGGGCTGGCCGATGCAGGCGCCAGATGCTCGATCCCCCAACTTTCCCCTCGAACGTGCAAACCTTACCGGCGTAGTCGGATGCGGCCAACTCACGCTTTCTTACCGACTGTTACCTTTTTCCGGCCGCAGTCTCGTCGGCTCCTTGCCGCAAAATCGCACAAACGGCATCCTCAAACGCACAATCCGTCCCGCCGCTTTGCCCGCGACGGGACGGATTGGACCGAGTTAGCGAAATAGCCTTCAGGTTATCAGTAGCTTAGAGCAGTTCTCGCAAACGATCGAAGCTGTCGGCCAAGCTGGCCGGTCGGCCTGCGGCCTACCGGTTGCTCGCCCTCACTTCGCCTGCCGGCGCAAGAACGCCGGAATGTCGAGTTGATCCTCGTCGCCGGAGTTATGCACAGGGGCCTGCCGTCCGTGCTGGTCGAGGCCCTGCGGTGCGGAGCGCCGGGCGTAGTCGGAGACCGGCAGTTCCTGGCTCGAGTCTGGTCGCGGTTGCGAAGGCCGCGGCATCGGCCGCCCCGTCAGACGCTCGGGCGACACCGGTCCACCGACATGGGCGCTCATCGGGGCGGCCGGCAAGCCGGTCTCCAACTCATCCTGGTCGCGGCGTCCGAGGCCGACCGAAGCCAACCGCTGCAATAGCGACATCCGCCGCTTTTCGGGATGATCGTCCTCGCGCACCTCGCCACGACGCGCGCGAATCTCGTTCTGCGCCGGGACCGGCAGCTCGTCGAGCCGCGGCATACGCGGCGGCCGCGACGGCAAACGCTCGGCCTGCGGCGGAATGAAAGCCGCCGGTTCGAGGACCTCCGGTTTGCGGGTCGTTTCCTGCTCGCCGACGGCCGGGTCGATAAATAGAGTGGGTTTTGGCGCGAGCGGACGGATCGACACGTCTTCGACGGCCGCTGCAATCGCCGCCTTGGCCGCCGATTCGATTGACGCGTTCACTGCGGCGGGTGCAGCCGCCAGAGTGGAAGCGACGGACGAGGCGGGAGCCGCGGCCGGGATCGTCGGCGCCACTGGCGCAGCCGCCGCCGTCCGGAGAGGTTCGGGCCGCGGGCTGCGCTCGGCGATGCGCTGGTTCTCGGCGCGGATGCGCTGCGCGACCTCCGCCATTCGCGTGTCCACCGCCGGCACGATCGGGCGCTGCGACAGCGCCTGGTCGATGCCGGTCGCCACCACTGATACGCGGATCATACCGTCGAGACTTTCATCGAAGGTCGCGCCGACGATGATATTGGCGTCTTGATCGACCTCCTCGCGGATGCGTGTTGCCGCCTCATCGACTTCGTAGAGCGTCAGATCCCGGCCGCCGGTGATGGAAATCAGCAGGCCCCTGGCGCCCTTCATCGAGGCGTCGTCAATCAGCGGATTGGAGATCGCGGCCTCTGCGGCGGTAATTGCCCGCTTGTCGCCTTCGGCCTCGCCGGTTCCCATCATCGCCTTGCCCATCTCGCGCATGACGGCGCGGACGTCGGCAAAATCGAGGTTGATGAGACCTTCCTTGACCATCAGGTCGGTGATGCAGGCGACGCCAGAATAGAGCACCTGATCCGCCAGTGCGAAGGCGTCGGCAAACGTCGTCTTCTCGTTCGCCACCCGGAATAAGTTCTGGTTCGGAATGATGAGCAGCGTGTCGACGCATTTCTGCAATTCGGTGATGCCGCCGTCGGCGATGCGCATGCGGCGCTGGCCTTCGAAGTGGAATGGCTTGGTCACGACGCCGACGGTGAGGATGCCGAGGTCGCGCGCCGTCTTGGCGATGACCGGCGCGGCTCCGGTTCCGGTGCCGCCGCCCATGCCCGCCGTGACGAAGCACATATGCGCGCCGGACAGGTGATCGCGGATTTCGTCGATGACCTCTTCGGCGGCGGCGCGGCCGACGTCGGGTTGCGATCCGGCGCCCAGCCCCTCCGTCACCTGCACGCCCATCTGGATGACGCGCTCGGCTTTCGACATCGTGAGCGCCTGGGCGTCGGTGTTGGCCACCACGAAGTCCACGCCTTGGAGGCCGGCGCTGATCATATTGTTGACGGCATTACCGCCGGCGCCGCCGACACCGAATACGGTGATGCGGGGTTTTAGCTCACGGATATCGGGAATATTCAGATTGATGGTCATGGTTGCCTCTTGTTCGTCGCACGGGCGTTGTCCACGCGTTCCGTGAACGTGCCCTGCCCCGTCCGGTCCGCCACCGGCCGCTTCGATTTTCCAGCTTCGCGAGTGGGGGCCATCAGAAACTCTCGCGAAGCCATCGTCCGACACGGGTGAAATAGCCACCCGTCCCTGTCGTGAATTGCCGCTTACGGCGCGATTCGAAATGTTCGAGATGCGCCGCTTGCGGATAAACCAGGAGGCCAGCCGCGACGGCAAAGGCTGGGCCTTTGGCCGACTCCGGCGCTCCGGCGATGCCGAGTGGCCGTCCGATGCGGACCGGCCGGCCAAGAATGCGCGACGCCAGATCCGGCAGCCCGGTTAACTGGCTCGCGCCGCCGGTGAGGATGACATGACCGCGCCGCTCGCTTGCGATCGAGGTCGCGGCGAGCCGGTCGCGCACCATTTCCAGTATTTCCTCGACCCGCGGCTTGATGATGCCGACCAGCGCTGCGCGGGAGACGAATTGCGCCTGTTCGCGCTCGTCATCGCTCAGCGGCGGCACAGTAACCATGTCGCGCTCATCCGATCCCCCGGCGAGCACACTGCCATAAAGCGTTTTGATTCGCTCGGCGTCGGCGATGCGGGCGTTCAGCCCGCGGGCGATATCCATGGTGACGTGATGGCCGCCGAGCGCAAAACCCTCCAGATGGACGCAGCGGCCGCCCAGGAACGCCGCCATCGTGGTGGTGCCGGCGCCCAGGTCGACCACGGCGGACCCGAGATCCGCTTCATCGTCGGCGAGAACGGCGAGGCCGGCGACATAAGGGGAAGCCACCATGGCCTCGACGTCGAGATGGCCACGCTCGACCGCGAGCATGAGATTGCGCGCGGCGGCGACATCGGTGGTGGCAATGTGCATATGGACGCCGAATCGCGCGCCGAGCATGCCGCGCGGATCGCGCACGCCGTCGACGCCGTCGATCGAGTAGGCGACCGGCAGCGAGTGCAGGACGGCACGGCCCTCGCGCAGCGAATGGCGGCTCCCGGCGGCGAGGACGCGGGCAATGTCACCGTCGGAGACGGCGGAGCCGACGATGTCGACGTCGGCCGCGAACAGCTCGCTGGCGAGCCGGCCGGCCGATAGCGCCAACACGACCGATTCGATTTCGACCCCGGCCGTACGCTCGGCGGCATCGACGGCCTGGCGAATGGCATCCTCGGCTTGGGCGAGATTGACGACGCTGCCGGCCTTCATGCCGCGCGCATTGGTGTGGCCGAAGCCGACGACTTCGATGGCATGGCTGCGGCGGGTGAGGGCCTGCTGCGGTTCCTGCGGCCGCAGCCGTGCGATCATGCAGACGACCTTGCTCGATCCGACGTCGAGCGCGGCGACCAGCGCGCTGCGCCGCGGCGAAATCGGCTTCATCTTTGGCGTCAAGCCGTAGCGGAGGGCGTTCATGCGTCGCCCCCTTTCTTCTTTTTCAAGGTGGCTTTGAGGGCCTCGTCGCGGGCGGCCGCAGCGGCATCGGACAAGCGCACGGTCACGCGATCCGGCAATCGCAGATCGATCACGGTGATGTCGCGCGACAGGAGTTTTTTGTCGTGGTCAAGCTCGACCAGGCGGTCGAGCGCGGCGGCGACGTCGCTTTCCGGCAGCTGCACATCGATGCCGTTGGTCAGCCGCAAATCCCAGCGCCGGTCGGCCACCAGGATCGAAGCACGCAACGCCGATCGGATATCCGGGTAACGATCGACGACGGCGAGAAAGTCCTTGGCCTGCCGTTCGGCGTCGCGACCCACCACGAGGGGCAGGCCGAGATAGCGGTTCTCGACAAAGGGCTCGAGCACCGTGCCGTCGGCGGCAATGACGCTCAGCCGGCCGTTCTTCTGCCACAGCGCAAAAGCGTGGCGTTCGGTGATCGTGATCTGCAGCCGGTTGGGATAGAGCTTGAGTACGGCGGCATCGGCGATCCACGGATTCGCCAACAGCCGCTGGCGTGCCGCATCGGCATCGAGGAACAGAAGCGAGGCGCGTCCGGTGACGCCGGCCGTGGTGAGAATTTCTTCGCGGCTGACTTCCCTTTCGCCGGACAGAGAGATTGCGGCGATGCGGAAGCCAAGTGCATTTGCCGCGATATCGCGCGCATCCTTGGTCCAATCGATCACGGCAGGCAGATGCTGGCCGGCGACCGCGCCATAAACCAGCGTACCGGCGATGAGCAGGATCGATCCGATGACACCGGCGCCACGCGGCAAATGCGCGATTATGGCCGCCCAGCGTCCAGTCAGCCGGCGATAGCCCGCAAATGCGGCAAATCGGTTTTCGCTGCGGCGAAGCCGATCGGCCGGCGCACGGGTGCGGCTCGGCTCGTCATGCGGCGCGCCGACCGGCTTTACAGCTGATTGCCTCGACCGCGTTAGCGGTTGGTCGAGGCGTCCTCCACCATCCATTGCACCAGCTCATCGAACGTGATGCCCGCGTAGGCGGCAAGCTCGGGTACGAGCGAGGTCTCGGTCATCCCCGGTTGTGTATTGACCTCTAGACAGATCAGCTTTCCCGTCCCCCGATCGTCATAGCGAAAGTCCGCGCGGCTCACGCCGCGGCAGCCGAGTGCGCTATGGGCAGCAAGGCTCAATCTGCGGACTTCCTGGTAAACATTCGGTAAAATTGGCGCCGGCAAGAGGTGCCGGGAGCCGCCGGCGGCGTATTTCGCCTCGTAGTCGTAAAACCGCGTCGCCGGCACGATTTCGATGACATCGAGCACCCGGTCGCCGAGCACGGCGCAGGTCAGCTCCTTGCCCGGGATGTAGCGTTCGACCATCACCCTGTCGCCGAACGGCCAGTCATCGCGAAAGAGCTCCTGCGGCGGGTTCGGATGTTCCTCGGTGACGATAAAAACGCCGACGCTCGAGCCCTCGGCCACCGGTTTGATGACGTAAGGCGGCGCCATGACGTGGGCTTTCGCCGCTTCGAGCCGCGACACCACGCGATCCTCGGCGACCGGGACGCCGGCGGCACGGAACAGGACCTTGGCAGTGTCCTTCTGCATGGCCACCGCCGAGGCCAGGACCCCCGAATGCGTGTAGGGGATGCCAAGGATCTCAAGGAGACCCTGCAGCGTGCCGTCCTCGCCGGGCCGGCCGTGAAGCACGTTGAGCGCAACGTCGGGTGTAGCGGCGGTCAAGGTCGCGGCGATGTCGCGGCCGACATCGATCGGCGTGACGCGATAGCCGCGGCGGCCGAGCGCATCGGCGCAGGCTTTGCCGGAGCGCAGCGAGACGTCGCGCTCGGCCGACCAGCCACCCATCAGAACGGCGACGTGCTTGCGCATAGCTCTCCGCTAGCTGCCTTCAGCCGCTGATTCGCTGGGACACCAATAGAATCGACTATTGGCGAAAAATCGAGAGTCTCAGCGGCCAATTTTGCTCGAAATCGCGGCGTTTTGGGCGCGGATTGGCACTTTGAGCGGAGCCCGGTCGCGTTGCACACTCCCGGCTTGGTCGGCACCCGGGTGAAGCATGCGAACTGGCATCTTGGCGACACTGGTTCTGCTCGCGCTATCGCCTGCGACTCTGCGTGCCGCCGAGCCAGTCCCGCTGCCGCCGGCTGTCGGTCTAAGCGACAGTCAGGCCAAAACGAGAGCCGAACTTTTCGCGCAACTCGCTGCGGCCAAAAGCGACGCCGAGGCACGCGCCGTCGAAGATCGCCTCTGGACGTTCTGGCGGAGCTTTGCCGACGACAAATCCAAGGAGCTCCTGGAAGAGTCGCGACAGGCGCAGCTGCGCTTCGATTACGACGAAGCGATCCTCTACATGAAGGAGCTGGTCAGGCACGCGCCGCAATTCGCCGAAGGCTGGAACCAGCTCGGCTACGTCTATTTCCTCGACGGCCAATACGACGCTTCGCTCGACGCCATCGCCCATGTTCTTGCGCTCGAGCCGATGCATTACGCCGCGCTCGCCGGCAAAGGCATCATCCTTATGCAACGGGGCAGGGTGGCGGAGGCGCAAGTGCCGCTGAAGCGCGCGCTGGCGATCAATCCCTGGCTGAAAGAGCGAAACCTGATCGGTGAGGATAGAATCCCGGAACCTTAGGCAGTCGGGAGTGGCACGCCGATCCGCTTGATCTCCCATTCCAGATCAACGCCGGATTTGTCCTTCACCCGCTGCCGCACGGTTTCGCCCAGCGCCTCGATGTCGGCGGCGGTGGCGTCGCCGAGATTGATCAAGAAATTGCAGTGCATTTCCGAAACCTGGGCGCCGCCTCGGCGCAGGCCGCGGCAGCCGGCTGCATCGATCAGCTGCCAGGCCTTTTGGTCCGGCGGATTCTTGAACGTCGAGCCGCCGGTGCGGCTCTTGATCGGCTGTGTTGCCTCGCGTGACTCGGTGATCTTGTCCATTTCCTTGGCGATCGCGACGGGATCGCCGGGGCCGCCAGCGAATAGAGCTTGGGTGAAGATGTAATCGTCCGGCGCGCCGCAGTGCCGATAGCTGTAATGCAAGTCGGCATTGCTCAAGACGTGTATGCGGCCGCCGCGGTCGACGGCGCGCGCCTCGATCAAGGCGTCTTTGGTCTCGCGGCCATAGGCGCCGCCGTTCATGCGCAGCGCGCCGCCGACGCCGCCGGGAATGCCGCGCATGAATGCAAGCCCGGCAATGCCGGCTTCCTGCGCCGCGCGCGCTACTTTCACATCGGGCACTGCGGCGCCGGCGCGTACATTGTGTTCTTCGATCGCAATCTCATTGAAGCCGCGGCCGAGCCTGATCGCGACGCCTGGAACGCCGCCGTCGCGCACAATCAGATTGGAGCCTAGCCCGACGACCGTAACGGCGATATCGCCCGGCAAATTGGCGAGAAAATTCGACAGATCGCTTTCGTCTTCGGGCATGAACAAAAGCTGCGCCGGGCCGCCGACACGAAACCAGGTCAGCTCGGCGAGCGACTGGTTCGCCAACAGCCTGCCGCGCAAATTTGGCATGCCTTTTTTGAGCACCGGTACAAAATCGGGAAACGGCATCAGACCGCTCCGGCCGCCGCCAGTTCGCCGGGCAGCGCGTAGGCCCATTGCGTGATTGAGCCCGCGCCGAGGCAGGCGACATAGTCGCCGGGATGCGCCATGGCAACGATCAACGAGGCGAGCTTTTCGGGGCTGTCGAGCGCGACGACATGCCGGTGCCCGTGCGTGCGCAAGCCCTGCACCAGAGAGTCGCGGTCGGCGCCCGCGATGGGCGCTTCGCCGGCCGGATAGACGTTGGCGACGATCACCACGTCGGCATCGTTAAAGCAGGAGCAGAACTGCTCGAACAAGGCGGCCAGCCGCGTATAGCGATGCGGCTGCACGACGGCGATGACCTGTCCCTTGGTCGATTCACGCGCCGCGCGCAGCACGGCGGCGATCTCGACCGGATGGTGGCCGTAGTCGTCGATGATGGTGACGCCGTTCCAGGTGCCGGTCTTGGTGAAGCGCCGGCGCACGCCGCCGAATTTGGCAAGTGCGATGCGGATCACGTCGTCGGCGACGCCGAGCTCGTGGGCGACGGCGATCGCCGCGGTCGCATTGAGCGCGTTGTGCCGCCCGGGCATCGGCAGCGCGAGATTCTTGATTTCGTGCAGCGCCTGCCCGGCGCGTTCGCGCAGCGCGATGGTGAACAGGGAGGTGCCGCCGGCGTGCGAGATATCGATCAGCCGCACATCAGCTTGCGGGTTCTCGCCATAGGTGACGATGCGGTGATCCTCGATCTTGCCGACTAGGCTCTGCACCACGGGATGGTCGGTGCACATCACCGAAAATCCGTAGAACGGCACGTTCTCGACGAAAGCGCGGAACGCGTCCTGCACGGCGTCGAAAGTCTTGAAGTGGTCGAGATGCTCGGGATCGACATTGGTGACGACGGCGATGTCGGCCGGCAGTTTCAGGAAGGTGCCGTCGGATTCGTCGGCCTCGACGACCATCCAGTCGCCGGCGCCGAGCCGTGCATTGGTGCCATAGGCGTTGATGATGCCGCCGTTGATGACGGTCGGATCGAAGCCGCCGGCGTCGAGCAGCGCCGCTACCATCGACGTGGTCGTGGTCTTGCCGTGGGTGCCGGCGATGGCGACGCAGCTTTTTAGCCGCATCAGTTCGGCCAGCATCTCGGCGCGCCGCACCACCGGCAGCCGTTGCGCGCGCGCGGCGATCAGTTCCGGATTGTCGGATTTGATCGCCGAGGAGATGACGACGACCTGCGCGCCGGCCAGATTCTCCGCAGCATGGCCGATCGCGATCTTGACGCCTTTGTCGCGCAGCCGCTTGACGTTGGCGCTGTCGGACTGGTCGGAGCCCTGCACGGTATGGCCGAGATTCACCAGCACCTCGGCGATGCCGCTCATGCCAATACCGCCGATGCCGACGAAATGCACCGGACCGATGTCGCGCGGCAGTCTCATTCAGCCCCCCGTCGTCTTCCCTGGCTTCGCGCCAGCGCCCAGCTTTACATGAAAGGCATGAACGGCCCGAACAAGTCCGGCCATGACCTGACAAATCATGGCCGACAAATAATGCTGAAATTACCGTTTGGTAGCGATTCCCGCCACCCGAAGCACGAGGTCGGCGAGCCGGTCGGTGGCGTCAAGCCGGCCCAAAGAGCGCGCCGCCGCCGCCATGCCGGCGAGCCGGTGCGGCGACGCCGCGAGCTTTTCCAGTTCGGGGGCAAGACGCTCCGGGGTGAAAGCGTCCTGCACCATCCGGCGTGCGCCGCCGGCGCGTTCGAGCATGCCGGCATTGGCGAATTGATCCTGGTCGATGGCGTGCGGCAGCGGCACCAGGATCGAGGGACGGCCGATGGCTGAAAGCTCGGCGACGGTGGATGCTCCCGACCGCGCGATGACCAGATGGCTCGCCGCCATCCGGCCCGGAAGGTCGGCGAAAAACGGCGCGATCTCGGCGGCGACCGCCGCCTTGGCGTAGGCGCGGCGGACCCGGTCGATATCCTCTTCGCGGGCCTGCTGAACAATGGCGAGGCGCCGGCGCAGGGCGGCATCGAGCCGGCCGATGGCGGCCGGGACAATATCGGCCATGACGCGCGCTCCCTGGCTGCCGCCAAAGACAAGGAGCCGGAACGGATCGTTTTCCGCCGGATAGGGCGTCGCGGCGGCGACGATCACCGCGGCGCGCACGGGATTACCGGTCAGGGTGGCTTTGAGAGACAGAACCGGCACGTCGTCAAAGACGTTGGGGAACGTCGTGGCGATGGCGGTGACGCGGGGCGCCAACAACCGGTTGGCGCGGCCGATGACGGCGTTGGCGTCATGAATGAGGGTCGGGACGCCGCGCCAGGTCGCGGCCATTACCGGCGGAATGGTCGGATAGCCGCCAAAGCCGATGACCGCCGCAGGCTTGAGCCGGCCGATCAGTCGCCAAGCTTGCGTGAAGCCGACGCCAAGCACGGCGGCGGTTCGCGTCAGCGCGATCGGGTTGCGCGCCCGCAAGGTCGCGCTGGCGACGACGTGAATAGCGTCCTCGTCAAAAGCGCCGCCGAAACGCGCGGCGCGGTGGTCGGTGGCGAGGTGGACGGCGATGCAGCGCTCGGTCAATGCCATCGCCAGCGCTTCGGCCGGAAACAAATGGCCGCCCGTGCCGCCGGCCGTCACAAGCACCGGCGCGGCAGCCGGCACGCCCATTACGCCGGACTCGCGGCGAGCAGGATTTCGCCGGCAAGCTTGGCACGCGGCCGCTCGCGGGTGAGCGCGAGCAGCATGCCCATGCCGTAGGCAAGCGAGATCAGCGACGAGCCGCCGTAGGAAACAAACGGCAAGGTCATGCCCTTGGCCGGCATCAGGTGTAGATTGACCGCCATGTTGATGGCCGACTGCAAGCCGAACAGGATGGCCAATCCGGCCGAGGCAAAACGGATGAACGGATCGTCGGTGCGCATCGCTTTGATCAAGGCCCGGATCACAATGAAGGCGAACAGCGCGACGAGAATGAGGCAAAGCACGACGCCGAATTCCTCGGCTGCGACCGCAAAGATGAAATCGGTGTGGCCTTCGGGGAGGATGCGCTTGATCGTGCCTTCACCTGGGCCACGGCCGAACCAGCCGCCGCGGAGGAACGATTCGGTGGCGATATCGATGTTGTAGCTATCGCCGGATGCCGGATTGAGAAACCGGTTGATGCGCTGGGCGACGTGCGGAACCGTGAAGAACGCCACCATCAAGCCGGCGCCGGCCGTGCCGGCCAGCCCCATCACCCAGATCAGGCGCATGCCCGCCATATAAAACAGCGCGCCCCACACCAGCGAAATCAGCATGGTCTGGCCGAAATCCGGCTGCAGCACCAACAACGTGACGACGACGATGAGCAGAGCGAGCGCCATGGAATTGGCCGGCATCTCCGGCCGCTTCGCCGTCTCGCCGAACAGCCAGGCGATCAGGATTACGAAAGCGGGCTTGAGAAATTCCGACGGCTGGATGTTGACGCCGAGAATGACCAGCCAGCGCCGCGCGCCTTTGATCTCGGCGCCGAAATGCGGCGTCGCCGCGGTCAGCAGCAGGCTGACGATAAAGACGACCAGCGCCACTTTGCGGATATCGCGCGGCGACAGGAACGACGTGCCGACCAGTACCGCGCCGGCGGGGATGAGAAACAGCACCTGACGGTCGACGAAATGAAACGGATCGAGCCCGATGCGGGTGGCCACCGGCGGGCTGGCGGCGAGGCACAGCACGATACCACCGAGCATCAGGGCGGCGAGCGCCGCCAGCGTCAGGCGATCGACCGTCCACCACCATTCGGAAAACAGCGTCGGTTGCGCGCGCGAAGCCATCAGCGTTCCGAAGCGAAATCCTGGCCACAAATCCCCGTCCTAGTGGTGACACCGGGATGGTTTCCAAGAGATTAAGACAGGCGATTAAGAGAGCGATTAAGACGGGCGATTAAGATTTGGCCGTCACGCCCGGCAGGGCCCGCACCAGGTCGCAAAAGGCATCGCCGCGTACCTCGAAATTGCGATACTGGTCGAAAGAGGCGCAGGCAGGCGACAACAGCACCACCGGCTCCTGCGCGCTTGAGTCCTGTGCATCGCGCGTGGCGGCGCTCACCGCCTTGTCGAGCGTGCCGGCAATTTCGTGCGGCACGCCGGCGCCGAGCGTCGCAGCGAATTCGCCCGCGGCTTCGCCGATCAGATAGGCCTTGCGGATGCGCGGAAAAAAGCCGCGCAACGATACGATGCCGCCGGTCTTGGCCTTGCCGCCGGCGATCCAGAAAATGTCGTCAAACGAAGCCAGCGCCTGCGCCGCAGAATCGGCGTTGGTGGCCTTGAAATCGTTGACGAACAGGACAGCGCCGCGGCGGCCGACTTCTTCCATGCGGTGCGCGAGTCCCGGGAATGAGCGCAGCCCGGCCTGGATCGCGGCTGGATCGAGGCCGAGTGCGAGTGCTGCGGCGGTGGCGCAGGCGGCGTTCTGTGCGTTATGCAGCCCGCGCAGCGAGCCAATGCCGCCGATGTCGGCAACTTGCGTGGCGTTGCCGGCGACCGCGCGCATGACCCGCTTGTTGTCGACGAAAATTCCATTGCTCAGTGCCTGTCGCACAGAAATCGGCACGACCTTTTTTGCCGATTGCGCGAGCCGCGCGGCAATCCTGTCGCACCACGCGTCGTCGACACCGATGATCGCTGTACCGTCCGCGGGCACCCCGGCGACCAGGCGTTCCTTCACGGCGGCGTAATGATCCATGCTGCCGTGGCGGTCGAGATGGTCCTCGGACAGATTGATCAGAATGCCGACCGAGGGATCGAGCGAGGGCGCCAGATCGATCTGATAGGACGAGCATTCGATGACATGAACGCGGTCTGGCCGCGGCGGCGCCAGCGACAGGATCGCGGTGCCGATATTGCCGCCGAGCTGCGCGTCCATTCCGGCGAAAGCGGCGAGGTGGGCGATCAGCGCGGTGGTCGTCGATTTGCCGTTGGTGCCGGTGATGGCGACGAAGGGCGCGCCGGGCGCGTGACGCCTTCGCTCGCGGCAGAACAGTTCGATATCGCCGATCACTTCGACGCCGGCCTTTTGCGCCAGCGACGCCACCCAATGCGGCGCCGGATGCGTGAGCGGCACGCCCGGCGCGAGCACCAGGCTCGCGATTTTGCTCCAGTCGGCGCCGTGCAAATCGGCGGTGGGAATTCCAGCCGCATTCGCTTTCGCCACGCTCGCCGCGTTGTCGTCGAAAGCGACGACGTCGGCGCCGCCGGCAAGCAGCGCGCTCGCACTCGCCAGTCCCGAGCCGCCCAGGCCGAAAATCGCGACCTTTTTGCTGGCAAAGGTCGTGATCGGAATCACGGCGCCGCTACCTCAATTTCAAAGTTGAAAGGCCGGCCAAGGCCAGCACCACCGAGACTATCCAAAAGCGAATAACGATCTGCGGCTCGGTCCAGCCGAGCTGCTCGAAATGATGATGGATCGGCGCCATCTTGAAGACGCGCTTGCCGGTGAGCTTGAAGGAGACCACCTGCACGATGACGGAGACCGCTTCCAGCACGAACAACCCGCCGATCACCGCGAGCACGATCTCGTGCTTGGTGGCGACCGCCACCGCGCCGATCATGCCGCCGAGCGCCAGCGAGCCGGTATCGCCCATGAAGATCGATGCCGGCGGTGCGTTGAACCAGAGGAAGCCCAAGCCCGCGCCAAGCACGGCGCCGCACAGCACCGCCAGCTCGCCGGTGCCGGCGACGTAATGGATTTGCAGATAATCGGCAAAGACGGCGTTGCCGGACAGATAAGAGATCATGCCGAAGCTCGCCGCCGCGACCATGACGGGGACGATGGCAAGGCCGTCGAGGCCGTCGGTCAGATTCACCGCATTGCCGGCGCCGACGATGATGAAGATCGCGAACAGCACGAAGAACCAGCCGAGATTGAAAGCGAGTTCCTTGAAAAACGGAAACACCAGCGAAGTCGAGAACGGCCCCTGGCCGAGCTCGACCAGCGCGATGCAGGCAACGCCGGCAATGACGGCTTCGGCGCTCAAGCGCGTGCGGCCGGCAAATCCGTTGGTCGCCTGTTGCTTGGTGACTTTCAGATAATCGTCGTAAAAACCGACAAGGCCAAAACCGAGCGTGACCCACAACACCACCCACACATAGGGATTGGCGGGGTTTGCCCAGAGCAGCGTCGACACCAGCATGCCGGACAGGATCATCAGGCCGCCCATGGTCGGCGTGCCGGCCTTGGCGATGAGGTGAGATTTCGGCCCATCCGCGCGAATCGGCTGACCTTTGCCCTGCAGCAGGCGCAACCGATCGATGATGGTCTGGCCGAACAAGAACACAAACATCAGCGCAGTGATGATGGCGCCGCCGGTACGGAAGGTGATGTAGCGAAATACGTTGAGGACGGAGAGTTTGTCCGACAGATCGACCAGCCAATAAAGCATCGCATCAACCTTGTGCGGACGCGCCAGCGAGGGCGCCTTCGATGGTATCTTCGTCCGGATCCCGGTGCGGATAGGCCCGTTGCAGCGCCTTGACGATGAGCGCCATGCGCGAACCGAGCGAGCCCTTGACCATGATGGCGTCGCCGGCGCGGATCGCGCGCAGCACCTGCGTTTCGAGCGCGGCAGAGTTCTCTGCATAGCCGCCGCGGCGGCTCGCGGGAAGGGCCTGCCACAGCGTCCGCATCAGCGGACCGCAGCAGAATACCAGGTCCACTGAATTGGCAAGCACTGCATCGAGCAGCGCGCGATGGAGCGTGCGGCCTTTCGGCCCCAGTTCGAGCATGTCGCCGAGCACGGCGATGCGCCGGCCTTGCGGGCCGATCAGTGCCCGGCCGAGCACCTCGATCGCCGCGGCCATGGAAGCCGGATTGGCGTTGTAGCTTTCATCGAGAACCAGCGCCGGGCCGCCAGGAAGCTCGATTTCGATCGGCGCCCCGCGGCCGGATACCGGCGCGAATTCGGCGAGCGCCAGCGCCGCGAGCGCAAGATCGGCGCCGACCAGTTCGGCCGCGGCCAGGACTGCGAGCGAATTGATGACGAGATGGCGGCCGGGAGCGCCGATCTTGTACGCCAGATCGACGCCGAGGATTTTTGCCTCCACAGTCGAGCAGGACGGATGCAGCGCGCATTTGATCAGCCGTGCATCGGCCGCTTCATGCTCGCCGAACGAAACAATGCGGGTGACGCCGGCCTCTTTGGCGCGGCGCGTGAGATGGGCGAATTGCGCGATATCGCGATTGATGATTGCCGCGCCGCCCGGCTCGATGCCGAAAAAGATTTCCGCCTTGGCGTCGGCGATCTTGGTCAGCGAGCCGAGGTGCTCCAGATGCACCGGCGCGATCGTGGTGATGATCGCGACATGCGGACGGACCAGCCGCGACAGCGGCTCTATTTCGCCTTCGTGATTCATGCCCATTTCGAACACGGCGTAACGTGCGCTTGCGGGGCATCGGGCGAGCGACAGCGGCACGCCCCAGTGGTTGTTGTAGGACGCGACGGAGGCATGGGTCTCGCCGTCCTTCGACAACGCAAGCCGCAGCGCCTCCTTGGTTCCGGTCTTGCCGACCGAGCCGGTGACGCCGATCACCTTGGCTTGCGTGCGCGCTCGCGCGGCCACGGCGAGGGAGCGTAAAGCGGCAAGGACGTCGGGCACGACGAGGTGCGGCGCATCGCCGGGAAATTCGCTGCGCCGGTCGGCGGCGATGACGGCGAGGCCGGCTTTAGCGGAAAGTGCCGCGGCCACAAAATCGTGGCCGTCACGATTGTCGCCTTGGATGGCAAAGAACGCGTCGCCCGGCGCCAGGCTGCGGCTATCGATGGACAGGCCAAAGACCGCTTCCGGCAGCGCGCCGAAGCGTTCGGCGCCCATCGCACTCACCATCGCGTCGGTGGTCCAGAGCGAGGGCGCGGTCATGCGGCGAGTTCCTTGAGTGCCGTGGCGACCGCCTCATGATCGCTGAACGGTACAACCCGGTCGCCGATGATTTGGCCGGTTTCATGACCTTTGCCGGCGATCAGGAGAACGTCACCGGAGCGCAGATCGGCGATGGCGCGCCGGATCGCCTGCCGCCGGTCGCCGATTTCACTGGCGCCGCGCGCGGTAGCGATGATTGCGGCGCGAATTGCGCCGGCATCTTCGCTGCGGGGATTGTCGTCGGTGACGATCACCCGGTCGGCTTTGGCGGCGGCGATGGCGCCCATCAAGGGCCGTTTGCCGCGATCGCGATCGCCGCCGGCGCCGAATACCACGATGAGCCGGCCGCTGACGTAGGGCCGCAAAGCGTCGAGCGCTTTGGCGAGCGCATCGGGCTTGTGTGCATAATCGACAAAAATCTGCGCGCCATGGCTTGCGCCGACGCGCTCTAGCCGTCCCTTGGCGCCGGACAGTTGTTCGAGCGCCGCAAAGACCGATCCGTGATGGCCGCCGGTCGCGATAGCGAGCCCGGCGGCGACCAGCGCGTTCTCGACCTGAAATTCTCCGACCAGCGGCAATCGCACCTGGAAATGTTCGCCTCGATATTCGAGCCGCAGCCGCTGCGCGAAACCGTCGATCGCCGCAAGATCGAGGCGAATTCCGGTGCCCTTGCGCCCGACGGTCAGGAGCGAAAGCCCGCGCGTCTCCGCCGCCGCCACCACGGCATCGGCATGCTCGTGATCGACGTCGATGACCGCCGCGGCGCCGGGCGCCAGCAAATCCTCGAACAGCCGCAGCTTGGCGGCGAGATAAGCCTCGAAGCTCGGATGATAATCGAGATGATCGCGCGTGATATTGGTGAAACCGCCAGCCGCGATGCGCAGACCGTCGAGCCGGTACTGGTCTAGGCCGTGCGAGGATGCCTCGATGGCGAGATGAGTGACGCCATCGCCGGCAAGCGCGTCGAGTGAACGGTGCAGCGCAACGGGGTCCGGCGTGGTCAGCGAGCCGTAAGTTTCGCCGCGTGGCGACACGACGCCGATGGTGCCGATGCTGGCGGCGCGGTAGCCCAGCGCGGTCCAGATTTGCCGGGTGAAGGCGGCGACCGACGTCTTGCCGCTGGTGCCGGTGACGGCGGCGATGACACGCGGCTGGCGCGGATGGAATTCGGCCGCCATCAGCGCTAGTGCCCGCCGGGCATTGTGAACGCGCATGAACGCCACGTTGGCCGGCAACGGAGTTGGCGGCGGCCGTTCAGCGACGATCGCGATTGCGCCCGCGGCGATAGCTGCCGCGACGAATTGCAGGCCATCGGCTTTGCTGCCGGCGACGGCGACGAAGGCGTCGCCGGATTTGACCGCGCGGCTGTCCGCCGTCACCCCACCGACGTCGAGACCGGCAAGGTGCGCGTTGAATTCCGCATCAGGAGGCAAAATTTCGCGAAGCTTCATGGTCCGGTCGATTAAGAGATCGACTTGGCAGATTCGACTTGGCGGCCCAGCCGACAATGCGGCTAAAGCCCTACCTGATTAAGGCCTTACCTGCTTTCCCTTAGCGTGGCCAGTATCTGCTGATCGGCGGGCGGCAGGTCCATGCGCGGCGCGATGTCGAGGAGCGGTGCGATCCGCGACACCACGGCGCCGCCGGTCGGCACGGCGTTCCAGCCCGATGTGGTGAAGCCGTGGGTTTCCGGCGTCGTGTGCGGCTCGTCGAGCATGATCAAGAGCAGATAGTGCGGGCGATCCGCAGGCAGGATCGCCATGAAGTCGGTGAGCACCTTTGTCTTGGAATAGCGGCCGCCCACGACCTTGTCGGCGGTACCGGTCTTGCCGCCGATGTAATAGCCGGGAATATCGGCCTTCTCGGCCGTTCCTTTCTCGACGTTGAGCCGCATCAGATAGCGCATCATGGTAGAGGTTTCCGGCTTGATGACGCGCCGGCCGAGCTTTGCAGCGTCGGCCTCGGATCGCTTGAGGAAGGTCGGCGGGATCAGAATGCCGCCGTTCATGATGGCGGCGACGCCCATCGCCGCCTGCAACGGCGCGACTGACAGGCCATGACCGAAGGCGATGGTGGCTGTGGTCAGATCGCTCCAGCGTCTCGGCAGGATCGGCTCGGCGCTTTCCGGCAATTCGGTGCGCAACCGATCGAGCTGGCCGAGTTTTTTCAGGAAGGCCTGTTGCGTTTGGCTGCCGAGCGACAGCGCCATGCGCGCCGCGCCGATATTCGACGAATAGGTGAAAATTTCCGGCACGCTGAGAATGCGGCGCTGCGCGTCGAAATCGTGAATGGCGAAACGGCCCATTTGCAGCGGCACGCGGGCGTCGAATTTCGAATTGAGCGTGACCTTGCCGGAATCGAGCGCCATCGCCACCGTGAAGGCTTTGAAGGTCGATCCCATCTCGTAGACACCGGTGGTCAGCCGATTGATCCGCGACGGATCGAGCGCCTCGCTGGGATTATTCGGATCGTAGTCAGGCTCGGACACCAGCGCGACCACCTCGCCGGTGCGCACGTTGAGAACGAGACCGGCGGCGGCGAGCGCATTGAACTTGGCGCGCGCGGCGACGAGTTCGTCGCGCAGCGCGTGTTGGACGCGAAGATCGACCGCGAGCTGCACCGGAGTTTGCAGCCGGTCGGTGGCGAGGCCGGCCATGTGCAAAGCCGCAAGTCCTTGGCCGTCGAGCCACTTCTCGATCCCGGCAATGCCCTGATTGTCGATATTGACGTGGCCGATGAGATGCGAGACCTCGTCGCCGTTCGGATAGTCGCGTTTGTTCTCGTTGAGGAAGCCGATGCCCGGCAGTCCTTGGCGGTAGATTTCACGCTGCTGCTCCGGCGTGATGTCGCGCTTGAGCCAGACGAAGCCGCGTTTCGACGACAGCCGCTCGCGTAAATCCTTGGCGTCGACATCGGGCAGATCGGCGGTCAGGAGCTCGGCTGCCTCATCGACGTCGATCAGCCGGCGCGGCTCGGCATAAAGCGAGGGCACGCGCACGTCGGTCGCCAAAACCTCGCCATTGCGATCCAGAATGTCGGGCCGCGCCGTCGCGACGGCGTCGCTGGACACCACACGCTGCACGGTATGCTCGTCGGCCTGAACCGCGAACATCATGAGCCGCACGGAGATCACGGCATAGACGAGCGCGAAGGCGAGAATGGCGAGGCTAATGCGCGTCCGCGCCTTGGCGCTGCGATCGAGGTCCTTGCCATAGAGCAGCTTGCGGATGAGCCATTGGTGCCACGGGACTTCACGCGAGCGAATCGCGGGAGCCTGCACAAATGCATCCGCAGTCGCGCTCATTGTTGCGGCGCTCCAGGTAAAGCTGGCGCAGCTCCAGCCGGTGCCGGGGCAGCCGGTGCTTGAACACCGCCAGCGGGACTGGCTGCGGCGGACGGAACAGAGCCGGTCGTCCCGAAGGTGCGCGACTCCTCGAGATTCTCGATCATGCCGCCGATCGGATCGCTGCTGGCAGTGACGTCTTGCGGCGGTCTGTCCGGCAGATGATCGAGCGTGTCGAATTGCGTCGGCGCGATGGTTTTGAGCTGCAAGAAGCGCTTGGCCAGCGCTTCGATGCGCGCCGGGTCATCGAGCTGCCCCCATTTGGCGCGCAACGCGGCTATCTCGTCGCGCTCGTGACGCACCTCGCCGCGCAGCTTGGCGAGACGCTCGGCCTGGACCGTGGCGTCGAACTTGATGCGATAGACCCACGCGGCGGCGAGCACCAGCACTCCGATCACTGCAAAATTAAGCACGCGAAGGATCATGACCGCCCCCGCATGATGGCAGCGAGCGATGGCAGTCGCGGCAACAAATCTTCGATGGCGGCATCGCGCGGTGGCGCCTCGGTGCGCTCGGCGGCGCGCAACTTGGCGGAGCGCGACCGAGGATTGGCGGCGATCTCGGCTTCATCCGGGATTTCCGGACGCCGTGTCAGCACTTGGAACGTCGGCGGCGGCGCGGCGACAACGGGACGGTGGCGCGAGCCCACCGGCGTGCGGCTGCGCTCGACTAGGAAGGTTTTGACGATGCGATCTTCGAGCGAGTGGAAGGCGACCACAACAACGCGGCCTGATGGCTTCAATGCGCGCTCGGCAGCCGCGAGCCCGCGCGCCAATTCGCCGAGCTCGTCGTTGACGAAAATGCGCAACGCTTGAAACGTCCGGGTAGCGGGATGGATGGCGCCCTCGCGCAAATGGACAACACGCGCGACGATTTCAGCGAGAGCGCGCGTCGTTGTGATGGGGCGCTGGTCGCGCTCCCTGACGATCGTCCTCGCGATGGCGCGGGCGCGGTTTTCTTCTCCCAAGGTGGCGATGATGCTTGCGAGGTCGCGCTCGCCGGCGCGCGCCACGACATCGGCGGCGCTCGGACCGTCGCGCCCCATGCGCATGTCGAGCGGCCCATCGAGGCGAAATGAGAATCCGCGCGCGGCTTCGTCAAGCTGCATCGACGACACGCCGAGGTCGAACACGACGCCATCGGCCGCGGCACTGCCTGCAATCGCGGCCAGGTTGGAGAAGCGATCCTCGACGAGCTCAAGCCGGCCGCGCGATTCCTCAACGAGGGCGGCGCCCCCTGCGATGGCTTCGTGGTCGCGGTCGATGCCGATCACGCGTGCGCCCGGCGTTTGCAGAATAGCGCGCGTATAGCCGCCGCCGCCGAAAGTCGCGTCGATATATAAGCCGTTGTCGTGGACGCCGAGCCAGTCGGTGACACGGCGTCCGAGCACGGGAATATGACGAGCCAGTCCGCCAGCGACAGCATTGCTGTCGCCGCCCGTCATCCTTCCCGTGCTCCGGGCGGAGTTGCCGCCGCCGTCATCCGGGTTCCCAGCTCCGCTTTGAAGGCGCGGACCTTCTCGGTGGCCTCCGCGAGTTCCGCGCGAAAGCGGCTGGGTTCCCAGATCCGAAATTTGTGGCCGAGGCCAACGAAAGTCGCTTTGTCGGTGATGCCGGCATGCGCTTTGAGCGTGTCGGTGAGCACGACGCGGCCCTCGCCGTCGATCTTGAGCGTCTCGCTGGTGCCGTAGAGCGCCAGAGAGAACTGCTCGCGCCGGTCGGAATAGGGCGAGAAGCCGGTGATCAGCGTCTCGATCTCGGCAAGCAGCGCATTGCCTCCGGCATCGAGTGCTGGTCGATCGAGTGCCGGATAACAATAGAGCCCTTCGAAGCCGTCGCGCCCCAGCACCGCGCGAAAAGATGCCGGCACTGATACGCGCCCTTTGGCGTCCAGCCGCAGCACGTAATGGGACACAAAGCGATCCATCTCGCCCTTTGCCACGCGGGAGGCCCGCTCCGTA
The DNA here is from genome assembly GCA_963784325.1 of uncultured Alphaproteobacteria bacterium. Lineage (GTDB taxonomy): Bacteria > Pseudomonadota > Alphaproteobacteria > Rhizobiales > Xanthobacteraceae > BOG-931. The sequence goes on from CAWARC010000007.1 coordinate 286,248, forward strand.
AGGCCCTCGCATCATGAGCGTTTCTGGGAAAAAATGGGCTATCATGGGACAATATGGGCGTCAACGGACCTGCCCGAGTCGATTGGGCAAAACCGCTCGATTTCGATTAGTGCGGGGTAAGCTTAAGGAATGGTTGAAAAGACGCCCGTGACTGTCCTGCAACTTCCGTGACGTGCTTCATCCCGAACGCTTGCGCTGTTGTCGGCGCAGCGGCAGTTCGGGTGATCCCGGTGGCGGCGCTCGGCACGACGCGGCACACTGAGCGTGCGCTTTTTCATGATTCCTGTGCACGCCGGCGCAAATCGGCTTGTGGCGGCACCACGTTCTCCTAAAGTCTGGTTATGTCGTGTCCTGCGTTTGATCCGGATTCCTGCGTGGTTGCCGAAGTCATGCCGTCACCCAATCAGGGCGAGCGTCGCGACGGCCGGCGGCCTGATATGATCGTGCTGCATTACACCGGGATGGAGGACGCTGAGGCCGCGCTTGAGCTCCTCAAAGCCCGCGGCAGCGAAGTTTCGGCGCACTATTTTGTGTTCGAGGATGGCCGCATTATTCAAATGGTGCAGGAGAGCCGCCGCGCTTGGCACGCCGGCAAGTCGTGGTGGGCGGGCGAAACCGATATCAATTCCTGCTCGATCGGCATCGAGATCGCCAATCCCGGTCACGACCACGGCTATCCCGATTTTCCCAAGCGGCAAATCGCGGCGGTCACCGCGCTGTGCCGCAGCATTCAGACCCGAAATACAATTCCTCCGTCGCGGGTCCTCGCGCATTCCGACGTGGCACCGAGCCGCAAGCAGGATCCCGGCGAGAAATTTCCCTGGCGCACGCTTTATGAATCCGGCGTCGGCCATTGGGTCAAGCCGGCTCCCATCATGAATTTTGGCCAGTCGCTGAAGCCCGGTGACCGCGGCGACGGTGTTGCCGCAATCCAAAAGTCGCTCGCCGAGTACGGCTACGGCGTCGAGGTCAACGGCGAATACGATTTCATGACCCTCGAAGTCGTCACCGCTTTCCAGCGCCATTTTCGGCCGGAGCGCGTCGACGGCGTCGCCGATCAATCGACGCGGAGCACGCTGCAGGAGCTGCTTGCCACGCGCGGCCGGGCCCGGACCATGGCCGCGCGCGCCCGCACCGCGATGCTGCGGGTCGCTTCTTAACCGCTATTTCCGCGGCTACTTGACGGCGCGCGGCTTCGTCCCCATCCCTGTCCTGTCAGTCGGCCGGACGGCCGCTCCGGCAAAACCGAAAGGTTGCCGGAGAGGAAAGTCCGGGCTCCATGGACAAGCGGTGCCGGATAACGTCCGGCGGGTGCGAGCCCAGGGATAGTGCCACAGAGAACAGACCGCCGCGGTGCGTAGTGTTTGCCGCGGCAAGGGTGAAACGGTGCGGTAAGAGCGCACCGCGCCGGCGGTAACGCCGACGGCATGGCAAACCCCACCGGGAGCAAGACCGAATAGGGACGGCGCGAAGCTTGTGCGAGCAGGTTTCGGGATCGTGTCCGGATCTTGCCGTCCGGGTAGGTTGCTTGAGGCGCCGGGCAACCGGCGTCCCAGAAGAATGGCCGTCACGTCTGCGAACTGCGTTCGCAGGCCTTCCAGAACCCGGCTTACAGGCCGGCTGACGTGACTTAAGGGCGCCCGGTGGGAATCCCGCCGGGCGCCCGCCAAGTTTTAGCCCGCAAATCCCCAAGGCCAAAATAGTGGAGCGCTTAGCTTTTGGACTTGCCCAAAATTTGAGCAATTGCGCTGCAAGGTCTGCCATCCGCAGCTGTGGCGCGAAAAATTCATCAATGAAAACAGTGATATAATGGTGGCACGAGGCTTGCTGCTTTGCAGCAAAGTTGGGTTTGGTCAGCCTGGATTTCTCGCCACCGCTGGCCCAACTGCAGGGAGCCAAACATGGATTACGTGAAGCCGGCGGACGTTGCCGCTACCATGATGAATACCGGCCGCAGCAAGCTGGCGTTATCCCCGCTCGACCTCGTCATCCGAGGTGGCCTTGCCGGCGCCATCCTGGCAGCGGCAACGAGCCTTGCCTTCACCGCCATGGTGCAGACCAACCAGCCACTGGTCGGAGCGCTCGTCTTCCCGGTTGGACTTATCCTGATCGTGTTGCTCGGTCTCGATCTCGTCACCGGCAGCTTCGGGCTATTGCCGCTGCCGTGGATCGAGAACCATGTCAGCGCCAAGACCTTGCTTGGCAATTGGAGCTACGTCTTCCTCGGCAACCTGATTGGTAGTGTGGTCTATGGCGGCCTCTTGGCGATCGCGCTAACCAATTTCGGCACCGCGGCCCCGGCCGGTGTCGCCGCTAAGATCATCGCCATCGCTGAAGCCAAGACGACCGGTTACGAGGCGCTCGGCTTTGCCGGGTTGGTCACCGTGTTCGTCAAGGCGATCCTCTGCAATTGGATGGTCTGCCTCGGCATCGTCGCCGCCATGTCCACGTCCTCGACCATCGGCAAGATCGCCTGCGCCTATATGCCGATCCTGATTTTCTTCGCACAGGGCTTCGAGCATTCGGTGGTGAACATGTTCGTCATCCCAACGGGCATGATGATGGGCGCCAAGATCACCTTTAGCGAATGGTGGCTGTGGAATCAAATTCCGGTGACGCTCGGCAATCTGGTCGGCGGCTTCGTCTTCACCGGGCTCGCGCTCTACATCACTCACAAGCCGCGCAGCTTGGCGCCTGCGCCGCTGACAGGGCCAGCGCAAGTTCCGGCCGAATGACCGAGGCGGACTTCAAACCCGCCGCCGCAGATACCGGCGATTTCAACCCCGAGCAGAAGCGTTATCTGGAAGGGTTCGTCGCCGGAGTGCAGATTGCCAAAGCGGCGAAGAGCGTAGCCGGCGCCGTGCCCGGCGCGGCTGCCGTTGCGCCCGAGCCCACGGGTCCGGACGCCGCGGGGCTTGCGGCGCAAAACCGCGTGCTCACTTCGGGGCGGAAGCTTTCCGATCCGGAAAAGTTCAAACGCGAGCAGCATCCATTCGATACTTATGAGCGGCTGAAGTCGCATGCGGCCAAAGGCGAATATCCCAAGCCGCCGGACAATTTCCGCTGGCGGTTTTTTGGCTTGTTCTATGTCGCGCCCAATCAGAATTCCTACATGTGCCGGCTGCGTATCCCAAACGGCATCGTCTCGGCAGCACAGTTCTCAGGGCTTGCGGATCTCGCCGCGCGCTACGGCGGCGGCTATGCCCATGTAACGACGCGCGCCAATATCCAGATCCGCGAAGTGCAGGCGCACAACGCCGTCGCCATGATCGAGGCGATCCAGGATTTGGGACTATGCTCGCGCGGCTCGGGCGCCGACAACATCCGCAACGTCACCGGCACGCCGACCGCAGGCATCGACCCGCAGGAACTCATCGACACGCGGCCTTACGCGCGCGAATGGCATTTTCACATTCTCAACGACCGCTCGCTCTACGGTCTGCCACGGAAGTTCAACGTCGCCTTCGACGGCGCCGGCACGATCGCCGTACTCGAAGACACCAACGACATCGGCTTCCAGGCGATCGAGGTGAGAGACGGCTTCGGTCTGAAACCAGGCGTCTGGTTCAAGCTCTGCCTCGGCGGCATCACGGGCCATCGCGATTTTGCCCGCGACACTGGCGTGCTGGTCGAGCCGAAAGACGCCTGCATGGTGGCGGATGCTGTGGTGCGCGTCTTTATCGATCATGGCGACCGAACCGACCGCACCAAAGCACGCTTGAAATACGTGCTCGACGCCATGGGCGTCGAAAAGTTTCTCGTTCTGCTGGAGGAGAAGCTCGGCCGGAAGCTCGAGCGCGCCGTCCCCGGGGCGGTGGCGCCACGTCCGGCGTTCGACCGCGTCGCGCACCTCGGCATTCACCCACAGAGACAGCAGGGACTGAACTGGCTCGGTGTTGTCGTGCCGGTGGGGCGAATGTCGGTCGCCCAGATGCACGGTCTCGCCGATATCGCGCGCGAACTTGGCGACGGCGATCTGCGGCTTACCGTTTGGCAAAACCTGCTGATTTCAGGTGTGCCAACCGACAAGCTCCACGCCGCGCAGGAGCGGATCGACGCGCTCGGCCTTGCCACTACCACCCATGCCATCCGCGCCGGCCTCGTCGCCTGCACCGGCAATACCGGCTGCAAATTCGCCGCTTCGGACACCAAGCGCCACGCCGAGGAGATTGCGCGCTGGTGCGAGACGCGCGTTGCGCTCGACACGCCGGTCAATATTCATCTGACCGGCTGCCATCACTCGTGCGCGCAACATTTCGTGTCCGAGATCGGATTGCTCGCCTGCAAGGTTCAAGCGAACGAGGACGACGATCCGGTCGAAGGCTATCACATTCTCGTCGGCGGCGGTTTCGGTCCGAACGCCGCGCTTGGGCGCGAGCTATTTCGCGATGTGACCGCGGAAGCTACGCCGGCAACCGTCGAACGCATTTTGAAAGCCTATCTGGCGCATCGCGCCTCGCGCGACGAAACTTTCCTGGCCTTTACGCGGCGGCACGAGATCGACGCGCTGAAGTCCATGACCGAATTGGAGGCCGCTGAATGAGCATGACGCAGCGGCCGCCGATCCCATCGTTCATCCCCGAGTCGGCGCCGTTCACGCCGGAACAGCGCACCTGGCTCAACGGGCTTTTCGCCGGGCTGTTCGGGCTGGAGGAGGGCGTTACGCCGCTCTCCGCCGCCGACGTGGCGAAGCTGCTGCCCGGCCTTGTTGGCGATGCCGCGCAGCCGGAATCCGTCGAGGTCGACGACGGCGCACCGTGGCACGATCCGGCGATGCCGCTGCCGGATCGCATGAAGCTCGCCGATGGCCGGCCCCTGCCGCGCCGCCTGATGGCGGCTATGGCGCAGCAGGATTGCGGCCAATGCGGCTACAACTGCCAGGACTATTCGGCGGCTTTGTTCACGCAGTCGGAGAAACGTCTGAACCTTTGCGTGCCGGGCGGCAAGGAGACCGCTCGCATGATCAAGCAGCTTTATGCCGAGCTTGAGAACGCGTCAGCGGCAGGAGGTCGCCCGGCGCCCGCCGCGTCCCCGGAGTCGGCATCCGCGCCAGCCGCGCTGCCCGGTCGATCGCGCGACAATCCGAGTCACTGCGACGTTCTTGTCGCGCCGGCGCCTGAACAAGCCGGGCTCGCAGAAGGAAACTTGGCATATCGATATCGATCTCGCCGGCAGCGATCTCGATTACGCCGTCGGCGATTCCTTCGGCATAATTCCCGCCAACGATCCGGAGCTGGTGGAGGCGGTGATCGCCGCGATCGACGCGCCGCCGGATTTTCCTATCGGCAATCGGACGCTGCGCGAGGAACTCACTTACGGCGCATCGCTGTCGCCGTCGCCCGACATGCTGTTCGAGCTTATCTCGCATATGACCGGCGGCGAGCGGAAACAGAAGGCGATCAAGCTCGCCGCGGGCGGCGACCCGGACGGCGATGCCGCGACGCTCGACGTGCTGGCGGCGTTGCACAAATTCCAGAGAGTGCGGCCAGATCCGGAAGCTTTTATCGAGGCGCTCGATCCGCTGCAGCCGCGGCTCTACTCGATCTCGTCATCCCCGAAATCCACGCCTGGCCGCGTCTCGCTCACGGTCGATGCGGTGCGCTACGAGATCGACAAGCGCGCGCGTCACGGCGTCTGTTCAACCTTCCTTGGCGGCCGCGTCGCGGAGGGCGATACGATCAGGGTCTATGTCCAGAAGGCGCAGCATTTCGCACTGCCCACCGATCCGTCGAAGCCGATCATCATGGTCGGACCCGGAACGGGTGTCGCGCCGTTCCGCGCCTTTCTGCATGAACGGCAGGCCATGGCGGCACCCGGGCGCAACTGGCTATTCTTCGGCCATCAGCGCAGCACTTACGACTTTTTCTATGAGGACGAGTTCGACGCCATGCATGCGGCTGGTCTGTTGACGCGGCTGTCGCTGGCATGGTCGCGCGATTCCAACGAGAAAATTTACGTGCAGCACCGCATCCGCGAAGCCGGGCGCGATCTGTGGTCCTGGATCGATGACGGTGCGCACATTTATGTCTGCGGCGACGCGCAGCGCATGGCCAAGGATGTCGAGCTGGCGTTCGTTGACGTTATCGCCACGCATGGCGGTCGCAGCCCGACCGACGCGATGCAAGTGCTCAGCGAGCTGAAGGCCAGCGACCGCTACCAGACCGACGTCTACTAGGAGATTGTCAGGCCGTGATCATCGACCGCCCTCCCACCGCAACGCCGCCTCGAATGGCAGCCTTGGCACGCCTGCCGGTGTTCTTATCGCTCGAGGCTAAGCCCGCCCTTGTTGCCGGCGGAACCGCCGCCGCGGCATGGAAGGCCGAATTGCTTTCGGCGGCGGGCGCGCAAGTCGAGGTGTTTTCGCCTAAACCAAGCGAGGAGATGCGGGCGCTTGCCGACAGGCCACCGCGCGGGCCGATCGTGATTCGTGAACGGGGTTGGGACGCGGCCGATTTCCCCGGCGCTGCGATCGCCGTCGCCGATTGCGCCGATGACGCGACCGCTGTGGAGTTCGCGGCGGCCGCCCGCTGTGCCGGCGTGCCGGTCAATGTCATCGATCGCCCGGCATTTTCCGATTTTGCCTTTGGCGCCATCGTGAACCGCTCGCCGCTGGTCATTGGCATTTCCACCGACGGCGCGGCGCCGGTCTTCGCCCAGGCCATCCGCGCCAAGATCGAGGCACTGATGCCGAACGGATTTGCGCGCTGGGCCGAAGCCGCACGCGCCTGGCGGCCGCGCGTTCACGCGCTGGCGATGTCGTTTCGCGACCGGCGCGGCTTTTGGGAAAGATTTACCGCGCGTGCGATGGCCACGCCGGACGTGGCGCCGGCCGATGCCGACCTCGATGCGCTGTTGACGCCATCGCCGGAGCGTGGGGCCGGCTCGGTCATCGTTGTCGGCGCCGGCCCTGGCGATCCGGAACTGCTGACGCTACGCGCGGTGCGGGCGCTGCAATCGGCCGACGTTATTCTGTTCGATGAACGCGTTGCCGCCGACACTCTGGATTTTGCACGCCGCGAAGCTAAAAAAATGATGATCGGCGAGGCATGGGATGCGAATGATGGCAGCCGTGACATCGATGCCTTGACGGTCGACTTTGCCAAAGCCGGCCGGCGCGTCGTCCGCCTCATGGGTGGCGACCCGATGATTTCCCGCCGCGGCAGTACGGTCATGCAGGCCTGCCGCGCCGCGGGCATGGCCGTCGACCTCGTGCCCGGCGTTGCCGCAATCGGTGACGGATCGTCGGAAAGCCGCGAAACAGCGGCAAAAGCCGCGATTTCCACCGCTCATCGATGATTTTCTGAGCAAAGGCCGGGTTGCGGAAGCCCACCCAGGCCGCCTATTTAGCCTGCATGGACACCGTCACCGCACCGCCCGCCGCGTCGAGCCGCCCGCATTTGCCGGAGCCGCACGCGCATATCATCGACGCGCGACTGACCAAGATCGAGGACGTCGCCCGCGATACCAAGCTCTATACATTTGCCCGCGTCGAGGGTGGATCGCTGCCGGCCTATAAGCCCGGCGCGCATATCGATCTGCACCTGCCCAATGGCCTGGTGCGTCAGTTTTCGCTGGTCGTACCCAATAACGATCCCGACTGCTACGTCGTCGGCGTCAAGAAGGACGCCGACAGCCGCGGCGGCTCGCGCTACATCATCGAGGAAATGAAGGTCGGCGATCAGATCAAGATCAGCGCGCCGCGCAATAATTTTCCGTTGATCGAGAATGCCGAGCATGTGGTGCTGGTTGCCGGCGGCATCGGCATCACGCCGATCTGGTGCATGACGCAGCAGCTGATCGCGCTCAATCGGCCGTGGGCGCTGCATTATTCGTGCCGGTCGCGCGAGGACATGGCGTTTCTCGACACGCTCAAATCGCTCGATCCGCAAGCCGTACATCTGCATTTCGACGACGAGGCTGACGGCAAGTTTATCGATCTCGCCGCCGCGATAGCAGCGGCGCCGACGGAAGCGCATTTCTATTGCTGCGGTCCTAACCCGATGCTCAAAGCCTTCGAGGCGGCGGCCGCGAGCCGGCCGCGCGGCAACGTCCATGTCGAATATTTCACCCCTAAGGATGCGGCCGCGGCCACGGACACCGGCGGCTTCTGGGTCGAGCTGGCGCGATCGGGCGAGGAATATTTCATCCCCGAGGGCAAGAAGGTGCTTGAAGTGCTGTTCGATTCCGGCGTCGACGTCGACTATTCCTGCGAACTCGGCATCTGCGGCGCCTGCGAGACCCGCGTCATTTCCGGCATCCCGATCCACCACGATTCGGTGCTCAGTGAAGAAGAGCAGGCGACCAATGAGAAGGTCATGATCTGCTGCTGCGGCTGCGCCACCGAGCGATTGGTGCTGGATATGTGACCTTCGTCTGACGCTCCCGATTGCAGCGTCAAGTCATGGATGCTTGGGCGTACAAGTGAGATCGGTGTCGTTCTTCCCGAAGAAACCAGGAGGCCGGAATACCGTCCGGTAATCATCCTGTGTAGGCTTCGAATTTCCAAGAAACTCTTTAACACCCTCGGGGAGAGAAGTGTGGTCGGTGTCTACAAAGAAAAATGATGCGCGCAACCTCTCCTGAAAGAGTTCAAGATCTTCATCGTTTTTGTTCGGGCCGGATTCCAAATGAAACGCCGCTTGATCTATGGCTCCTTGATTTGAGGAAACGTCCGAAAATAAGAAGCCCAATCTGGAAGTAAGATCATCGTATTCTGAAAAATCATTTGGTTTAGAGAAAGAAAAAAACGGGCATCGTCGAGCTTCGCATTTTTGATGTCCGATTTGAAAAACTTTGTTGGAATGATAAAAAACGGCCGCATAGTAACGCGGGGCAGGAGGTCATCTTTGCCGGGGGAAGGAAGCTCTATTTTACCTTCGGCGTCCTTAACGTAAGTGCGCTCTAGGGTTACGACTGACGGGAAGAGAGCGTGGTGGTCGAAGTCTACATCCTCAAGATCTGCGCAGCTGAAATCGGGCATTAAAACCGTAACGAAAGCATTGGTGTCGAGTGTGCTCGCGTAATGGTCAATATATGCCGTCCGAGCTGGGCCAGTCCGCATGTTACCAACATCACCGCTTCGAAACGCGGCGTTCCGTAAATCCGCCTCAACGAAGATGGTGCCCATAAGCTCGGCGTTGTCAAAAAGTGCCGCCTCAAGTGTGGCGCCGTTAAAGTTGGCGTAATCGAGTACTGAGTCGGAAAAATCAACTGATTTGGGAAAGATAATGCCGTGGAAGTCGCACTGTTCACAGTAGATACCGTGGTAGTCTGTGTAGTCTGGCACCGCATCTTTTCGAATATTCATCGCAATGAGGTTGCCAACCGTGCGGGCGGCTAGCTCATCATCTGAGAGAAGATTGGATTGGAAACTACGATGATTTAGAAGATGGCCCTTCGCCATCAACGCTCTGCTTTGCGTTACCAGCATGTCTTGGAAATATCGCCAGTCCGCCGGCGTAACCAACTCCACCTTTGTTGAAGACATAAGATCGAGCACGGCGGCCTGCGTTTGCAAGTCCTTTTCCGTTGCCATCAGCCCCGCAAGCGTGAAGAGGACTTGTCGGTGTAACTTCTGATCGGCCGGACCCAGATAACCGCTTAGTACGGAGACGCCAACCAGTTTGGAGATCGTACTGGACGATTCTAGTCGCTTAATGGCGTCTTCGAATCGTGTGCGCTGGTCTAATACTCGAGCCTTTTCCCTGTCATCGATTGTCTTGTCGTAGGAATCCCATATGCCGTAGAGGGTCGCTATCACCGTAACCACGCCACCAAATGCAAGAATGTTTTTGCCGAACTTTACCCACCATGATTTAGGTTTTGCATCCTGCAAGGCCTTCTCCGTGTCGACCCTCAGTTTTTGATTAGCAAGATAGAGCTGCTCTCGCTCGAGAATGTCTTTACCTGGTAACTCCTGCGGAATCGTCGCCATTGACAGCGTCCCGAGTTGCCGAGTGAGCGAACTCTTGCGGAGATCGAAAACTCTACGCCGTATTGTTGGATACGACAACTCTAGGTTAGGTGATTTGAGGCCGACTGGGATTGTTTTTTCTCAAATTGCCGCGTGAATCACTAGAGCCTAAGAGCCTAGTATGGCGCTCAAGTTCGGTCGCAAGCGATTGGTGACGCGATTTCCCAGCTGTACTATAAAGCTACATGGACGCCCCCGTTATATCGCGCGCAGACAAAAAGCCGACCGCCAAGGAACGGCAGGACCTGCGCGCCTGGATCGCGCAATTGTGCGCCGCCGGCGAGGTGCAGGACATCTCCGGCGCCGAACGGGAGAAGGAAATCGGCGGCATCGTCGACATCTATCAGCGCCGCATCGGCAACAAGGCGGTGCTGTTCGACGACGTACCGGGCTTTCCGCGCGGCCACCGCATCCTCGCCAATATTCTCACCTCGCTGCGGCGCATCAACATCACGCTGGGGCTCAATCCCGACGCCAGCGCTATCGATCTGGTGCATTACTGGCGCCGCTATATGAAGGAGGCAAAGGCCGTTCCGCCGGTCACGGTCAAAACCGGGCCGGTCATGGAAAACGTCCGCACCGGCGGCGACATCGACATCTTCAGCATCCCGGTGCCGCGCTGGCATGAGCATGACGGCGGCTACTACATCGGCACCGGCGACATGGTGATCATGCGCGATCCGGATTCCGGTTGGATCAATTACGGCGCCTATCGTGTGCAGGCCCAGGAGCCCAACGTCGCCACGGTGATGTTCTCGAAAGGCAAGCACGGCGACATCATCAAGCGCAAATATCACGAGCGCGGCGAGCCGTGCCCCATCGCGGTCGTCTGCGGCATGCATCCGGCGCTGTTCATGATCGCCGGCCTCGAAATTCCCTACGGCAAGAACGAGTACGACGCGGCCGGCGGACTGATCGGCGAGCCGGTCGAAGTCATCGCCGGCCCGCGCACCGGGCTGCCGATTCCGGCGCTATGCCGAAATCGCTTTCGAAGGCTTCATTAATCCGAACGATCTGTTGGACGAGGGGCCGCTCGGCGAATGGACTGGCTATTACGCCGGCGGGCTGAAGAAGGAGCCGGCGATCCGCATCGCGACCTTCATGCATCGCGACGATCCGATCCTGCTCGGCGCCATTCCCGGCATTCCGCCGGACGACGATTCGTTCTATCGCGGCACCTATCGCTCCGGCGCGGTGTGGAACCAGCTTGAAGCCGCGGGCGTGCCGGAAGTGAAAGGCGTTTGGGCGCATGCCGCCGGCGGCAGCCGGCTCTGGCTCACCGTCGCGATCAAGCAGCAATATGCCGGTCACGCCAAGCAGGCCGGGCTGATCGCTTCGCAATGCCACGCCGGCGCCTATGCCAACCGCTTCGTCGTCGTGGTCGACGACGACATCGATCCGGCCGACATGGACAAAGTGGTGTGGGCGATGTGCACGCGCTTCGATCCGCGCGAGGGCATGGAGACGCTGCGCGGCTGCTGGTCGACCGCGCTCGATCCGATGGCTTATGGCAGTGACGATCCGCGAAATGCCCGCGTGGTGATCGATGCCTGCAAGCCGTTTAAGCGCCGCGACACGTTTCCGATCGTGGTGCGGTCGAGCGAAGAGGTCGAGGCACTGGTGCGCGGCAAGTTCTCCGACGTGCTGCCGCGCAGTTGAGTATTGAGCGCATGACCGAAAAGTTCGACATCACGCTTACCATCAACGGCCGCGATTATCCCATCCGCGTCGAGCCGCGCAAGACGCTGGTCGACGCCATCCGCGACGATTGCGGCCAGACCGGCACCCATATCGGCTGCGAGCACGGCGTCTGTGGCACTTGCACCGTGATCGTCGACGGCGAGGCGGTGCGCTCCTGCCTGATGTTCGCGATCCAGGCGCGAGGCAAGACAATCCGCACCGTCGAAGGCCTCGCCAATGGCGAGGATTTATCGGTACTGCAGCAGGCCTTCATCGACAATCACGGCCTGCAATGTGGCTACTGCACTCCCGGATTTTTGATGTTGGCGACCAACGTGCTGGAGAAGAATCCGCAGATCGACGACGAGGAACTGATCGACGTGCTGGCCTCGAATCTGTGCCGCTGCACCGGCTATCAGAACATCATCAAAGCGGTGAAAGCGGCGCGCGACCAGATGCGCGAAGCCGTTAAGGTCTAGCGAGCGCCGCCATCGCCGCTTTCGCCACTTCGACGTCCTGCTCGATCTTGGCGCCGCCGGCGGCGATCGCGCCGATGACTTCGCCGCCGATCTCGATCGGAAAGCCGCCCGGCACATTGGTGAAGTCGCCCATGCGCACCGCCATCGACAGCGCGTTTTCCTCCGGCGCGTAGCCGGTCGGCAGCCGCTGCGAGGCCGCGGTGATGGCTTTCCGTTGCGTGGTGATGATGGAGAAATGCCGGGCGCCGTCCATCATCAAGAATCCGATCAGCCGGCAGCTTGCGTCGACCACGGCGAGCGAGACCTTGCAGCCCAATTCGTTGGCCTTGGTCACGCCGGCCATCAGCATTTTCAGGCTCGCCTCGTGGGTGAGCCGGTGGGTAGGGACGAAATCCGCCATGGGCGCAATTCCTCGTAGAAGCACTGCTGTGCATGCTGGTATAACGGCGAGACAAATTCTACCCTCGTCATGCCCGCGCTTGTCGCGGGCATCCACGTCTTAAGGAGCGGGACGGCCGAAAGACGTGGATGGCCGGGACAAGCCCGGCCATGACGCAGAACGGGTTAAATGCGCGTAGAGGGTGCGAAAGGTGAGTAGTCCAGCCGAATGGGATCGCGAAGCCGATGTCGTCGTCATCGGATCCGGCGCGACGGGCATGCCGGCCGCCATCGTGGCGCGCGAGGCCGGCGCGTCAGTGATCATGGTCGAGGCGCAGCCGCATATCGGCGGCCATGCCATCACCTCGGGCGGCAACCTGCCGCTCGGCGGCGGCACCAGCTATCAGAAGAAATACGGCATCGAGGATTCGCCCGATCTGTTCTTCCAGGATCTGACCGACTGGTCCGTGGTCGAGACCAACGGCTTCCCGCCCTACCGCTATAACGACCGCGAGATCATCCGCGCCTTTGCCGACAACAGCGTGCCGGCTTTCGAGTGGCTATTGGCGCATGGCGTCAAGGTGATAGACCGCCCGCCGAACAAGATCGGACATGAGATCGGGGTATCGGCGCTGCGCACCATGCAGATCGACGTCGCCGATTGGCCGATGGTTCATACCGGCGGACCGGCCGATCCGGGCGATGATGAAATCCGCGCCGGCGCCGGGCTGATGCGGCCGCTCGAAGCTGCGGCGCGCCGGGCCGGCGTCGACATCCTCCTCGATCACCCCATGACGGCGATCCACCGCGAGGCGGCAAATTCCGGCCGGGTGTGCGGTATCGCCGTCGACGCCAAGGGCAAGAGACTCAACATCCGCGCCGGCAGAGCTGTCATCGTCGCCACCGGCGGTTCGACCGGCAACGTCAATTTCCGCCGCATGTTCGATCCGCGCCTGACGGAAGAATATTGCGGGCTCGCCGGAATGCCCTGGTCGGATCAGGACGCCAGCGGCGAAATCGCCGCCATGGCGGTCGGCGCTTCGTTATGGGGCCTGTTCAACTACACCGGCGAGTTCGGTTCCGGCATCACCAAGCCCGGCGCGATCGGCTGCCAATACGGCTATGTGAACGTGCGTTGGCATCCGAGCAGCGAAGTGTTCGACAAGGCGCGCGCCATCGGACTGCCGGTGAAAGACTGGCAGGACGCCATTCTGGTCAACATGCTGGGCAAGCGATTTTACGACGAGACCGCAGGCCACTTTAATTACAACAGCTATCAGAGCACCAACCCTTACGAGCCATATTCTTATCTCAACGCGAAGAACCAGAAATACAATCCGAGCAATTTCATCAACGCGGCGCTCGCCGGCATCGGCGACGATCACAATGGCGGCGGGGCGATCTGGGCGATCTTCGATGCCGACGCCTGCGTGCGGGAAAAATGGACTCCGCAGCCGCCGCACGTGGATGTTGACGCGGGCTTCTTCTTCACGGCCGGCAGCATCGATGAGCTCGCCGGCAAGATCAAAATGAAATACCAGCGCGTGCCGATGCCGCCGCAAAATCTGGCCGCCACGGTCGATCGCTATAATTCCTTCGTCGATGCCGGCAAGGATGCCGACTTCGGCAAGCCGAAGCCGCTCTACAAGATCGCAACGCCGCCGTTCTACGCCGCCTGGGCAACGCCGGTCATCCACGACACCCGCGCCGGCTTGCGCATCAATGCGCGCTGCCAAGTGGTCGACATGAACGGCGAGGTGATTCCCGGGCTTTATTGCGGCGGCGAATCGGCCGGCGGCTTCTCCATGCACGGCCTGCCGCGCGCGATCTGCCAGGGCCTCATCGCCGGAAGAAATGCTGTAACGGAAAATAAGCCGGCGTGACGGCGGGGCTTGCGGTTGCCGCTTGGCGCGGCATCGTCGGCGCTCGCTTTATCGGTTCGCCGGCGGGCAGCTTCAGCAAGTCCGACACTTTGACAAAAGTGTATCCCTCCGCACGGAGCCTGGGGATGATTTCCGGCAACGCGCCTGCCGTTGCCGGCGCGTTGGGGCCGCCGTGCATGTGAAGAACGACGATGCTGCCCGGACGGACGTGCGACACGACATCGGACGCAACCCATTTCGGACTTTTCTCGAAGGCATCGGCGCCGTCGACGTCCCCGCCGATGACGGTGTAGCCTTGCTCTTCCACCGTCTTCATGGCCTGCGCATCGGAGCATAGTCCGGGAAATCGGAAATATTTCTTGTAGGATACCGCATATTGCTTGAGGAGATCGTCGGTCTTTTGCACCTCGGCGGTTTGTTTTGATTCCGGTATCGGAAAGAGATTGTAGCAGGGGGAATGAAACGCGCCGTGCGAATAGCTGTGATTGCCAAGCTCGAACAGCGGGTCGGCCGCGAGCTGTTTCGTCACCTCTGGATAGGTTTCGATCCAGAGCCCGGTCAGGAAGAGCGTCGCTGGCGCCTGCAGCTGCTTGAGCGCTTCGATGACTTTTTCGTTGTACCAGGAAGTAACCTTGCCGCTTTTGAGCTCACGCAGCATCCCCGGCGTCATGTCAGCGTCGAACGTCAGGGCGACGATTTTTTGGTTCGTCGCCGCGTGATCGAAGCTTGGGACCTGATCGGTAGATGCCGTCGCGACTAGCGGGGAATTCAGTATCGCCCACAGCGTCAGGAGAGAGAGCGCCGCCTGCCTCCATCGCGATGGCATCAATCGCAGGCATCGGCTGCGCATTATGGAGATACGCCTGGCTAAACCGTCGTCTGGGCCATGCCGCGCTGGGCCTTGAGCGCTTCCTTGGCGCCATCCTTGAACGCGACGTCGGGCGGCAGCACCACGGAGCAGGAGCGGATCTTGTGATGCTCGGGATCGACGCCAGGCGGCGTGACGCCCTTCTCGACTAGGGCCTTTGCCGCGCGCATCAGGCGATGGCGCGACATGATGATGCCGTTGTCGGTCGAGACCAGGTTTTCCTTGGTGCGGTCGCAGATCGGCCCCATGCTTTCCTGCAACGAGGCATCCTGCATGGCGAAGCCGGCGACGCCGCTAAAAGTCCTGCCGGCCTTCTGCGCGGTGCGGTCGATCAGATAGTCGTTGTCCTTGTTGGCGAGCGGGCGGAAGGCAGCATCGACTTTGCAATGCACGCCGGCGCCGTCCTTCATGGCGTCGACCTCGGTCTTGGTCAGCGCCCGCACCGGGTGGAAGTCGTAGGACCAGGCCCAGCACGTCTCGTCGTCGATCGGCACCCAGAAGTGGCCGTGAATCGGATGGTCGCCGCGCGGCGGGATCATGGTGAAGCACGGCATCACCCACGGCGTGATGCGCCAGTAGTAGCTGCCGTTCTCGGCGTTGCGGCGGGCCCCGATGAACAGCCCGCCGGGCTGCTCGACGACTTCGAAGTGCGGCTGCATGTCGGAGAGATTGTACTGGTTGCCCTTGGCGCCCTTGAACAGCGGATCGGAGCCGAGGTCGCCGCGATGCAGGAAGGAGACGTGGCTCGAATCGATACCGCCTTCCATCGCCTGCAGCCAATTCGACTCCTGCGACCGCTTCGAGGTGAAGCTCTGCTCCGGCGGTACCAGCGCAAATTCCCACTGCGGCAGCGGCGGCTTTTTGTCGGCGGGCCCCATATAGGTCCACAGCACGTCGCCGATCTTCACCAGGGGATAAGAGGTCAGCTTGACCTTCTTGCAGAAGCCGCTCTCAATCGGCTCCGACGGCACCTCCACGCATTGGCCGTTCACGTCGTATTTCCAGCCGTGATAAGGGCAGCGCAGGCCCGCCTCCTCGTTGCGGCCGAACCACAACGATACCCCGCGATGGGCGCAAAACTCGTCGATCAGGCCATAGCGGCCCTCGGAATCGCGGAAGGCGACCAGGCGCTCGGAGAGGAGCTTGACCCGGACCGGTGGACAATCGTTTTCCGGCAATTCCTCGGCAAGCAAGGCCGGCAGCCAGTAGCAACGGAATAGCTGGCCCATTGCGGTCCCGGGGCCGGTCTGGGTCAAAAGCTCGTTCTGTTCTTTTCTAAGCATGATTTTCGTCCGTAACGCCTATCTTTGAAGAGTAGGGATTCGGTTACGCCCGAGCAAGCTGGACCACGGAACCACTATACTCACCCCTATCATGACAGGCAGGCGAAATTGCGTGTGCAAAGGCGGCGTCCGGTTGCCCTGCAAACGCAATTACGCTAAAGCCCGCCGGGTCCGGGTAGCCGTTTTGGAGAGATGGGATGTCCGATCACGGTGAAGTCGAGTATGCGCTTGCGACGGGCAACGATTACCCCGCTCATGAAGAGACGTACCGCAATTTCATCACGTTGGTGAAAGTGACGATGGCAATCGTCGTCATCATTGTTATCGGGATGGCGTATTTCCTGACGTGATCTAACCGCAAATACCGACATCGGCTGATTGCCGGCCATTGCCGCCGTCGGAGGATTGATGAAAGTCGCGGTTGTTGCCGAAACCGATTCGGGCGAGCCGCGCGTGGCCGCGACTCCCGAAACCGTCAAGAAAATGATCGGCCTTGGCGCCGAGGTTGCCGTCGAACCGGGTGCAGGCGTCAAGTCCGGCATTCTCGACGCCGACTATGCCGCGGCCGGCGCCACTGTCGCCCGCGATGCGCTGACCGGCGCCGATATCGTGCTCAAGGTGCGACGCCCGAATTCGGTCGAGCTGGCGCAATTGAAAAAAGGCGCGATCATCATCGCCATCATGGACCCCTATGGGCATGAGGACGCGTTGCGCGCCATGGCCGAGGCCGGCGTCACCGCTTTCGCGATGGAGCTTTTGCCGCGCATCACCCGCGCGCAAGGGATGGACGTACTCTCCAGCCAGGCCAATCTCGCCGGCTACCGCGCCGTCGTTGATGCCGCCGAGGAATTCAGCCGGGCGCTACCGATGATGATGACCGCGGCCGGCACGGTTCCGGCGGCCAAGGCATTCATCATGGGCGCCGGTGTCGCCGGCCTGCAGGCGATCGCGACTGCGCGCCGGCTCGGCGCCATCGTCACCGCGACCGACGTGCGCCCGGCTGCCAAGGAGCAGGTCGAGAGCCTCGGCGCCAAATTCATCGCGGTCGAAGACGAAGAATTCAAGGCGGCCGAGACCGCCGGCGGCTACGCCAAGGAAATGTCCAAGGACTATCAGGCTAAGCAAGCCGCTTTGGTCGCCGAGCACATCAAGAAGCAGGACATTGTGATCACCACCGCGCTTATTCCCGGCCGGCCGGCGCCGCGACTGGTGTCGAAAGAGATGGTGGCGTCGATGCGGCCCGGCTCGGTCGTCGTCGACCTCGCAGTCGAGCGCGGTGGCAATGTCGAGGGCGTGCAGGCCGACGCCGTCGCCGATATCGGCGGCGTCAAGATCGTCGGCTATCGCAATGTGCCGGGCCGGCTCGCCGCCACGGCGTCGAGCCTCTACGCCAAAAATCTTTATGCGTTCCTGGAGATTTTGATCGACAAGAAGACCAAGGCGCTTGCCGTCAACTGGGATGACGAGATCGTCAAGGGGACGGCGCTCACGCGCGATGGCGCCGTCGTGCATCCGGGTTTCAAGCCGAAGAGTGCGGCGTAATTAATTCTCCCTCCACAAACAGGGAGATGAATAGAACTGGAGGCCCCATCGTGGTGACGCTTTCAATCCTCGGGCAGCTCGACCTTCTCGCCAACGCCCATGCGAGCGCACCGGAAACGGCCAGCGACGCCGTCAATCCATTCGTGTTCCGTCTGTCGATTTTCGTGCTGGCGGTCTTTGTCGGCTACTACGTCGTCTGGTCGGTGACGCCGGCGCTGCATACGCCGCTGATGTCGGTGACCAACGCGATCTCCTCGGTGATCGCGGTCGGCGCGCTGCTTGCGGTCGGCGTTGCGCTTGCAGGCAACGACTCGGGTCCGATCTGGGCACGCGCACTCGGTTTCGTCGCGCTCACTTTCGCCTCCGTCAATATCTTCGGCGGCTTTCTGGTGACCAAGCGCATGCTGGCCATGTTCCAGCGCAAGCAGAAGTGAGCGGAAGGACCAATCGATGAGCGCCGACCTCGCCGCGCTTTGCTATCTCGTCGCCGGCGCCCTGTTCATCCTGGCGCTGCGCGGGCTGTCGAATCCGGAGACCAGCCGGCGCGGCAATCTGTTGGGCATGACCGGCATGGCGATCGCGATCGTCACCACGCTGGCGGACCACCCGCCGGCGGATCTCGCGGCTTGGGGACTGGTCGTGTTGGGCATGGCGATCGGCGGCGGCACCGGCGCGGTGATCGCGCGGCGCGTGCCGATGACGTCGATGCCAGAGTTGGTCGCCGCCTTTCATTCGCTGGTCGGCATGGCCGCGGTGCTGGTCGCCGCCGGCGCGCTCTACGCGCCCTCTGCCTTCGGCATCGGCACCGAAGGCGCCATCCACAGCCAGAGCCTGATCGAAATGTCACTCGGCGTCGCCATCGGCGCCGTTACATTCACCGGGTCGATCATTGCGTTCCTGAAGCTCTCCGGCCGCATGAGCGGCAAGCCGATCACGCTGCCGGGCCGTCACGTCATCAATATCGCGCTCGCTGTCGGCCTCGTCGCGCTGATCGTCTGGTTTTTCGAGGCGCAGCAGCATCTCACCTTCTGGCTGATTGCGGCCGTGTCGTTTCTGCTCGGCGTTCTCATCATCATCCCGATCGGCGGCGCCGACATGCCGGTCGTGATCTCGATGCTCAATTCCTATTCGGGCTGGGCCGCGGCAGGTATCGGCTTCACGCTAGAGAATACCGCGCTGATCATTACCGGCGCGCTGGTCGGCTCTTCGGGCGCGATCCTGTCCTACATCATGTGCAAGGGCATGAACCGCTCGTTCATCTCGGTGATCCTGGGCGGGTTCGGCGGCGAAGTGGCGGGCCCGGCGGCCGCGGCCGGCGACCGCCCGGTCAAGATCGGATCGGCAGAGGACGCGGCGTTCATTTTGAAGAACGCCGGCAAGGTCATCATTGTGCCCGGCTACGGCATGGCGGTGGCGCAGGCGCAGCATGCGCTGCGCGAGATGGGCGACAAGCTCAAGCACGAGGGCGTCGAGGTCAAATACGCCATCCATCCGGTGGCCGGCCGCATGCCGGGCCATATGAACGTGCTGCTCGCCGAGGCCAATGTGCCCTACGAAGACGTGTTCGAGCTGGAAAACATCAATTCGGAATTCGCCCAGGCTGATGTCGCTTATGTTATCGGCGCCAACGACGTCACCAATCCGGCCGCCGAGGACGATCCGAAGTCGCCGATCTACGGCATGCCGGTGCTGCAGGTGTGGAAGGCCGGCACCGTTATGTTCAACAAGCGCTCGCTCGCCTCTGGTTATGCCGGCATCGACAACCCGTTGTTCTACCGCGACAACACCATGATGCTGCTCGGCGACGCCAAGAAAATGACAGAAGAGATCGTCAAAGCAGTCTAAAATCTCGGTCCGATGACCGAAACTCCCCCGCCGAAGCCAGCGAAGCCGATTCGCGCCCGCCGCTGGTCCGGCTCCGCAGCGCCGCCGGCCCGGCCGCGGCCCTATCGCATGGCGATGCGGCTGATCGGCATTCCGGCCGCGGCCGTGGCCGGCGTGTTGATTTATCGCGGCGTGCGCGATCGCCTTGTTCTTCCGGAGTGCGATTCCGAACGCGCCAAACATTCGCTGGCCGATGTCCTCAAACAGTTGCAGCTCGAGCCGACGCAGTACGAGCCGATCAAAACCGTTTCGACGAGCAAAGACCAAGTCGTCTGCAATGCGGTGTTGCCGCTGCCCAGAGGTGGCAGCGTTGTTGCCGATTACACGTTTTATTGGCAAGGCAGCTCGGCGGATATGAAATATTCGATTTCGCGAAAGCGGCCGTGATCGCGGCTGGTCGGGCATGGAACTTACGGCCACCCTGTTATTTGTCATACCGTGAGGTCCAAGGCCAAATCCACAATTGCCAACAAGATTTCCGACACGGTTTCCGATACCGAGGCGGTCTCGTGGGTGGCGCGGATCGGCTATGTCACGCGCGGCGCAATCTTTCTTATCATCGGCGGCTTGGCGTTGCTCGCGGCCGGTGGCTCGTCCGAGCGGCCGCAAGGCGTGCGCGATGCGCTGCAGACGGTTTTCGACCAGCCGTTCGGCGGCTTTGCGCTCTGGGCCGTGGCCGCGGGTCTTGGCTGTTTCGCGGGCTGGCGCTTCTTGCAGTCCGCCCTCGATGCCGATGCGCTCGGCAATGGTCCCTATGGCCTGATGCGCCGGGCGTCGTTTGCGGGCGCCGGCATGTTTTATCTTGCGCTCGCAACGGCGACGGCGCGCAGCACTTTCGCGCCGCGGACGACGACCGAGGACCAAACCGCGCGCAGTTGGACGCATTGGCTCATGAGCAAGCCGTTCGGCCGCTATGCGATTGCTGCGCTTGCGGTAATCCTGGTCAGCATTGCGATTGGGCTTGTGGTCCAGGTCGTGCGCGCGCCCTATCGGCACGAATTCGATAAGAAACGGATGCCGCTCGCCTGGGTGGTCGCGGTCGGATCGCTCGGCATGATGACACGTGCCTTCGTGTTTCTCATGATCGGCGTCTTCCTCGGAATGGCCGCCTACGATTACAATTCCAGCGAAGTGGTCGGCGTGTCTGGCGTCCTGCAGACTCTGCAAAGCCAGACCTATGGCCGCTGGATGCTGGCCATCGCCGGATTTGGACTGGTCGCGTTCGGCGCGTTCGAAATCATCGAGGCCTATGCGCGGCGCATCCGCGCGCCGAAACTGGCGCGGGCGCGCCGGCGCTAATTGCGCGCCGGCTTGCCGTAACCGCCGGCGGTCGGTGTCTGAATGATGATCGCCTCGCCGGCGTCGATCACGGTGGCGTCGCAGCCTTCGAGTTTTTCCATGCCACCGTCCTTGCGGCGCACCCAGTTTTCGCCGACCTGACCGTCGTCGCCGCCGTCAAGCCCGAATGGCGGCACGCGGCGATGGCCGGACAGTATCGTGCATTCCATTTTTTCCAAGAAACGGATGGTGCGGCGGATGCCGTCGCCGGCGTTCCACTCGCCGCGGCCGCCGGAGCCTTTGCGGATGTGGAAGTCTTCCAGCAGCACCGGATAACGGAATTCCAGAATTTCCGGATCGGTCAGCCGCGTATTGGTCATGTGGGTGTGCACGGCATCGGTTCCGGGAAAGCCGGGGCCGGCCGGCGAGCCCGAGCAGATGGTCTCATAATACTGATAGTGCGCGTTGCCGAAGTTGACATTGTTCATGGTGCCCTGCGCCGCCGCCATGGCGCCGAGCGCGCCGAACAGGCAATTGGTGACCTCTTGCGAAGTCTCGACGTTGCCGGCGACTACGGCGGCGGGGAATTCCGGCGACAGCATCGATTTTTTCGGAATGACGATGCGGATCGGGCGGAGGCAGCCGGCATTCATCGGAATATCGTCGTCGACCATGACGCGGAACACGTAAAGCACCGCGGCGCGGGTTACCGGCTCCGGAGCATTGAAGTTCGAAGGCTGCTGCGCGCTGGTGCCGGTGAAATCCACTGTCGCTTCGCGTTTCTTTTTGTCGACCGTGATGCGGACCTTGATGGTGTTACCCTGGTCGGTCTCGATGGCGAAGGCGCTGTCGTGCAGCCGGTCGATGACGCGGCGCACGCTTTCGGCGGCGTTGTCCTGCACATGTCGCATATAGGCGTGGACGACGGGCAGCGTGAAATAACGGACCATCTTGCGCAGCTCGCGCACGCCCATCTCGTTGGCCGCGATCTGCGCCTTGATGTCGTTGACGTTCTGCAACGGATTGCGTGCCGGATATTTGGCGCCTTCAAGCAGCGCGTAGGTCTCCTTCTCGCGAAAGCGGCCGCGGTCGACCAATTTGAAATTGTCGATATAGACGCCTTCCTGCTCGATCGTGGTGGCGTTCGGCGACATCGATCCTGGCGAAATGCCGCCGACGTCGGCGTGATGGCCACGCGAGGCGACCCAGAAAAGAATTTTCTTGCCGTCGAACGCTGGCGTGCACACGGTGATATCCGGCAGATGCGTGCCGCCGTTATAGGGCGCGTTGATGGCGTAGACGTCGCCCGGGCGGACCTTACCCTTATTTTCACGAATAACGGTCTCGACGGCGCGGTCCATCGAGCCGAGATGCACCGGCATGTGGGGCGCGTTGGCGACCAGCGAACCGTTGCCATCGAATACCGCACAGGAGAAGTCAAGCCGCTCTTTGATGTTCACGGAATAAGCTGTGTTCTGCAGCGCTACGCCCATTTGCTCGGCGATCGACATGAACAGATTGTTGAACACTTCGAGCATCACCGGGTCGGCGTGGGTGCCGATGGCGCGCGTCCGTTTGAGCTTTTGCACCCGCCGCAGCACCAGATGATTCTTTGCCGTGAGTTCGGCCTGCCAACCGTGTTCGATGACGACGGTCTGATGCGGTTCGATGATGATGGCTGGACCCTTGACCTTGCTTCCGGGAATAAGCTGGTCACGCGTATAGACCAGGGCACGGTGCCATTTGCCGCCGGAAAAGAAGCGGGTGCGCCGCGCCGGCGCGGGCAGTTTGGTGCGCTTGGTCTTGCGCGGCGTCTCTTTGAACGTCGCGCCGCCGCCGACCGCCTCCACCGAAACCGCCTCGATGACGAGGGATTTTTTGCGGTCGATGAAGCCGAACTGCGCTTTGTGGGCCTTTTCAAAGGCCGATTTCATCTTTCGAAGCGAAGCGAGAGTTTTTCCAAAGCCGGCGTCGACGATAAGCGGCGTGTCCGTTCCGGCGTAGCGGATGTGGGCGCGCACTTGCAGCTTGATGCCTTTCGCCGCAACGCCCTGAGCGACAACCTCTTCGATGACTGTGCGCGCCAGGCGTCGCGAGACGCCTTGCAGCGTCGCACGCGCCTTGTCGGTGAATGGCTCTTCTATGGCCTGCTGGCGCACGCCGCGGATATCGGCAAGGCCCATGCCGTAGGCGGAGAGCAGCGACGACATCGGATGGATCAGCACGCTTTCCATGCCGAGCGCGTCGGCGACCAGGCAGGCGTGCTGACCGCCGGCGCCGCCGAAGCAATTGAGCGCATAGCGCGTCACATCGTAGCCGCGCTGCACCGAAATCTTCTTGATCGCGTTCGCCATGTTCTCCACGGCGATCTTGATAAATCCGTCGGCGACCTGTTCGGCACCCCGCCCGTCGCCGATCTGCCTGGCCAAAATCGCAAATGCCGCGCGCACCGCATCGGCATCGAGCGGTAGGTTTTGCGCGGGTCCGAAAATCCTGGGAAAGAAGTCCGGGATGAGCTTGCCGGCCATGACGTTGGCGTCGGTCACCGCCAGCGGACCGCCGCGGCGGTAGCATTTCGGGCCGGGATTGGCGCCGGCGGAATCCGGACCGACGCGAAAGCGCGCGCCGTCGAAATGCAGGATCGAGCCGCCGCCGGCCGCCACGGTGTAAATCAGCATCATCGGCGCGCGCATGCGCACCCCGGCGACCTCGGTCTCGAAGGCGCGCTCGTATTCGCCGGCATAATGCGACACGTCGGTCGAGGTGCCGCCCATGTCGAAGCCGATAAGTTGCGAGAAACCAGCCGAGCGCCCGGTCTCGGCCATGCTGACCACGCCGGCCGCCGGCCCGGAGAGAATCGCATCCTTGCCGCGAAACAATTCGGCTGCGGTCAGTCCGCCGGACGACATCATGAACATCAGACGGATGGCGGCGTCCTTGCTGTTCAGGTCGCCCGCCACCTGGGCCACGTAGTTGCGCAAGATTGGCGACAGGTAACTGTCAACGACCGTGGTATCGCCGCGGCCGACGAGCTTGATCAGCGGCGAAACTTCATGGCTCGCGGAGACTTGCGGAAAGTCGAGCTGGCGCGCCAGCGCCACCACGCGCTTCTCATGATCGCTATAGCGATAGGCATGCATCAACACGATGGCGACAGCGCGGATGCCGTCAGCGCGCGCGCGCTCCAGTTCGACGCGCACGGCGTCGAGATCGACCTCGCGCTCTACGGTCCCGTCGGCGCGCACCCGCTCGTCGACCTCGACGACGCGCTCGTAGAGCATGTCCGGCTTGATGATGTGCTTGGCGAAGATTTTCGGCCGCGCCTGGTAGCCGATGCGCAGCGCGTCGCGGAAGCCCTTGGTGATGAGAAGCAGCGTTCGCTCGCCTTTGCGCTCAAGGAGCGCATTGGTGGCGACCGTGGTGCCCATTTTGACGGCGGAGATTTGCTCGCTCGGGATTGGTGCGCCGGGCTTGAGCCCAAGCAGGTGGCGGATGCCATGGACCGCCGCATCGCGATAGGCCTCGGGATTTTCCGAAAGCAGCTTGTGGGTGACGAGCGCGCCGTCCGGCCGCCTGCCGATCACGTCGGTAAAGGTGCCGCCGCGATCGATCCAGAATTCCCAACCCGCGGTCATAGGCTCGATCCTGCCCATCTTTTGTGCCAAGCTGGGCCGAAGCGAGCCCACAACAGATAGCCGTAAAACGACTAGTTGAGGAAACACCGATGCACAAGATCGCAATCTCGGAAGCCGCCCGCAACCGCATGACGGCCCGTACCGGCAAAGTGCATCCCTTCGACGAAATCGATCCGCGCAAAGCCGCTTTGGTCGTGATCGACATGCAAAATTATTTTTGTAAGCCGGGTCATCAAGGCGAGGTCCCGGCGTCGCGGGAGATCGTGCCGAATATCAACCGGCTCGCCGCCGATCTGCGGCGCCGCGGCGGGCTTGTCGTCTGGGTACGCAACGGCACCCGCAATACGCGCGAAAGCTGGTCGAACTATCATGAATTTCTGCACACGCCGGACCGCTGTGAACGGCGCTATGCGGCGATGGACGTCGACGGCGACGGCTACGCCTATTGGCACGGCAACGACATCCGACCGGAGGATGCCCAGGTGACCAAGACGCGCTATAGCGCCTTCCTCCAGGGGTCGTCCGATATCGAGCGCTTGCTGCGCGATAGGGGCATCGATACGCTCCTGATCACCGGCACCGCGACCAATGTCTGCTGCGAAAGCTCAGCACGCGATGCCATGATGCTCAATTTCAAGGTGGTGATGGTGTCCGACGGCCTCGCCACGCATAACGACGAGGAACACAACGCGGCGCTGTCGATCTTTTACGGCCTGTTCGGCGACGTACAGACTACGGACGAGGCGATTGAGTCGCTCGGCCGCGCCGACAAGGCCCGCGCCGCCGCTTGAGCGCCCTAGCTAACGGTTCCACCTGCCGTCGCGCAGAGCCGGCAAGCCAATGCCGGTAGCCTCGAACCCGCCGTCTACGGCGATAGTCTGCCCGGTGATGTAGTTTGAGCGATCACTGCACAGGAAGAAGATCGCTTCGGCGATCTCCTGCTCCAGTCCGTAGCGATTGAGCGGAATGGCGTCGTGATAGGCGGCGCGGATCTCCGGCGTATGAACGGCCTTCGCCATGGCGGTGTCCACCGGCCCGGGTGCGACGGCATTGACCCGGATGCCGAAGGACGCAAGCTCGACCGCCTGCTGCTGGGTCAGGTGCGCAAGGCCGGCTTTGCTGGTGCCGTAGGCCGTGCGCAGCGTCGAGGCGCGCAATCCCGATATTGACGTGATATTGACGATGGCGCCGCCGCCGCTATCGCGCATCAGCGGCGCTGCCGCTTGCGTGCAGAGGAACGGGCCGGTGAGGTTGACCGCCAGCACGCGCGCCCAATCCTCATAGGTGACATCGAGGATCGGCTTGAAGATGGCAATACCGGCATTATTCACCAGGGCGTCGAGCCGGCCGAATTTTTGCCCGACGCTCGCGACTGCGCGGGCCACGCCCGCGGGATCGGCGACATCACAGCAAATCGCCATGATCGCGTCTGGATTGACGGCGCCGGAGCCGCGCAGTGCGGCATGCGTGCGATTGAGCGTCTCGCTGTCGATATCGAGCAGCGCCACGTGCCAGCCGTCGGCTAGAAATCGTTTCGCCGTCGCCAGCCCGATGCCGCGCGCGGCCCCGGTGATGAGCGCGGCTTTCGCTAAGGCTTCGCTCATGTCGCCCGACCCCACATTATATCGCGATCAATCGGTCAGCCGACGAGACGGACCGGGTCCTTCGCCTTTGCCTCGAACAGCTGGATGATGTCTTCTGCGATCGGCGAATAGGCGGCGTGGGTACGCATGATCCAGCTGCGCAGGCCTTCACTGTTGTGATGCTTCTTGCGCTCGTTGGGCAGGTCGATCCACGCATTGCGCGCCGGGTCACGAATGACCCCGATGGGATCCTCGCCCTTCTGCATCTTGCTGAGCTCGCGGCGGAGCATGCGGCGATAGAGCGCGATGCCCTCATCCGAAGCGCCAAGGTGTTCGACGGTACGGTCGGCGATCGGTCCCTGCGTGATCCAGGCCATCATGTCTTGGCCGTCGATGTTGTCGGTAATGAATTCGCCATCAGACGTTTGCCAAGGCACGTCATAGACATGGACCTTGTCGAGAAGGTGCCGCGCCACGGGTGCATCCTTGGGCGGCACGTAGGCTGTGTACCACAGGTGCATGGTGTGGGTGTCGTCGACGGGCACGCGAATCTGGAATGCGTAATAGCGCGATGCCTCGTCGCCGTTGCCGACCGACAGCATGTTCGGAAAAACCACAGGGTGACCGATCCGCCAATCGTCCGATTCTTCCGAGTGCCCTTCCAGCAGCCGGTGCTTCGTCATCCCGTACTCGAATTCGTTGAACGCAATCTTCTCATGCCGGGCGCTGATGGCGACCTTCACGTTGTCGTTCTGCTGCTGCTTGACGAATTCGTAAGTATGACCGTGCAGCCATTCGGTGTGAATCGGATCAAGCGAATTCTCCATCGCTTGCAGCCAGTTGACCGGAATGAGGGCGCGGCCGAGCATGCGGATCGTGTCCTCAGCGGCGAAGCCGTCCCATCGCGGCAGCAAGGGACGCGGCTCCGGACCGAGATAGGCAAACAGCATTCCGTTCAATTCCTCGACCGCATAGGCCGGAGTTTTGATCTTGTCCTTGAAGCGACTGTCGGGCGCCTCGTTGGGTTGGCTCAGGCACTTGCCGCTATGGCTGAATTCCCAGCCATGATAGGGGCATCGGATTCCATCTTTCGTGGGAATGCCGTAGGCGAGGGAGGCGCCGCGATGCGGACACTGCTCTGCAATCAAGCCGCGGTGGCCTTCGCGATCCCGGAACAGGACCAGGTTCTCGCCAAACAGGCGGACTCGCATCGTCCAGCGGTTTTCCAGTTCAGAAATTGCCGCGATCGGCTGCCAGTAGCGGCGCAGAAGATCGCCCATCGGCGTACCGGGACCGATTTGTGTGAGCAGATCATTGAGCTCGCGGGTTAACATGGGCGTCCTCCTCGCATAATCGAACTGGCTGCGTTACGCGCTGGCCAAGGCTATATTGGGTGCCTAACGTAAAGCGCGAAAAGCGAAACGGGAAGCCAATACCCAATGCGGCGCTATCGGATGGGGGTCGCCGGCGTCGGCGCCGCGGGCCAGGCGTTCCTGCCGGTCATCCGGCGCCATCCAGGGTTCGAGCTTGCGGCATTTGCCGAGCCGGTAGCCGAAATTCGCGACAGCGTGACAGCCGACACGGGCGCCGCCGGTTATGCTGACCTGCCGGCCATGCTGAAGGACGCCGCGATCGACGTGGTCTATATCGCCACTCCGACCGATCTACACCCCGAGCACGCCGCCTTGGCATTCGGGGCTAAGAAGCATGTCCTCACTGAAAAGCCGATGGCGGTACGCCTGGATCAGGCCAGCACGATGATCGCGCAAGCGCGCAGTGCGGGAGTCACGCTGCTCGTCGGTCACGCTCATGGCTACGATCTGCCAATCCAGCGGATGCGGGAAATCATCGCGAGCGGCGAACTCGGGCGCGTGCGCATGATCCACACCTGGAATTTCACCGACTGGGTCTATCGGCCGCGCCGGCCTGACGAACTGCTGCTGGATGCGGGCGGCGGCGTCACGTTTCGGCAGGGGTCGCATCAGTTCGACATCATTCGCCTGCTCGGCGGCGGCGAGGTCCGCAGCGTCCGAGCGACAACTTTCGATTGGGACTCGCAGCGAAGAACGATCGGCGCGCACACGGTCTTCATGCAGTTCGCCGATGGGACCGCCGCGACTGCAGTGTACAACGGCTACGGGCATTTTTCCGCGATGGAGCTGTGCGGCAGTATTTCTGAATGGGGCCTTCTCCAGCCTGCGGATCAGCGCAGGCCGGCGCCGCGCTCCGGCACCGGCCTGGGCGCAGCGGCGGAACTCGAGGCGAAACGCAGCCGGGCCAAGACAGCCATCCCTGAGCAGGCGCCTTACCAGCCGACTTTCGGTCTCACGATCGTGAGCTGCGAGCGCGGCGACATCAGGCAATCGCCACGCGGTCTTTATGTCTATACCGCGAGCGGGCGCGAGGAGATCGAGTTGCCGACGGACAAAAGTCCGCGCGATCTGGTGCTGGACGAATTGCATGGCGCCATCAGTGGCGAACGCATTCCCGTCCATGACGGCGCTTGGGGGCTGGCAAATCTCGAGATTTGCGCCGCCGCGATCAAATCATCGGAGACCGGTTCGGAAATTGTGCTGCAACACCAGGTGCCGGTGCCGGGTCAGAAACTTTAGCCGACACGCTAGGAGACCCTATCGTGCTTCAAGCAGGCCGGCGACGGTCCTGATCTCGTTGCGGGCGTATTTGGGCAGGCCCGCGCTGATGGAACTGCCGGAATTGAACGATGACTGCCCCATCAGAACCTGCGCCGGCACCAGGTTGCGCAGGACCGGGATTTTCTCAAAGCCCCGCTTTTCGTCGAGCACGCTGGCCTTGATGGCAAGCGCCATGAAGGCGGTGACCACAGTCTTGTCAGGGTCGGCCGGATCGGCCTGGAACACGGCGAAGAATTTGCCGAACTTCATGATCTCGTTGACGTAGAAGATGTTCTGTTCGAGGACGCCCGCGATCGGGGTGTCGAGCGTGGTCAATTGCTGCAGGCCGGATTGATCGAGATCGGCGGGGCTGAGGGCGGAGAGCTCGCTTTGGAAATCGATGTGATCGGCGACCTTCTTGATGCTGTCGCGCAACTTGTTGACCAGCAAAATCCCCATCGGAATCTTGCCCTCGAACTTATAGGTCGACTGAATGCAGATCGAGGTCGTTCGTCCGGTACACCATTTGCGGTCGGCATTATCGTTGCCCGTGCCGGCTTCGTCCTTGAAGTCGGTCACGTCGGCGCCGGCAATTAGGGTGTGCTTGATCGCGGGATCGATCTTTTCCAAAAACTGCAACGTCACGTATTGCGAAAGATCGACAGCGCTCGGCGCCTTGTCGAGCACGAAGCGGGCTTGCGCCACGTACATGTAAAGCTTTTCGGTGACTTTCTGGCCTTGCGCGCCGCCTGCGGTCGGCCTTTCGACGGTTGGCTCGGTGTAGGCGGGAAATAGCGCCAAAAATTTCTTCTGTTCGGGATGTTTCTCCGCCCACTCGTCGAAACGAGTCAGCGCCGTTTCGCTGTCGATCGCGCCCGGACTGGTATGATCGCTGAAGTCGATGGTGTTTGGCTTGATGTCGGCGAAATTCGAGCCCCGCGCCGCGCTCACTTCGGCGATCTGGAAGTCGTCGGCGCGGGCGGCCGAGGCGGTGGCAAAGACACCGGCCGCCGCGACAGCAAGCAAGATCGAGCGCACGTTAGTGTGCCGG
Source organism: uncultured Alphaproteobacteria bacterium (assembly GCA_963784325.1). Lineage (GTDB taxonomy): Bacteria > Pseudomonadota > Alphaproteobacteria > Rhizobiales > Xanthobacteraceae > BOG-931. The sequence continues at coordinate 316,398 of CAWARC010000007.1, forward strand.
AGGCCCATCCAAAAAACTCTCGCGGATTTCTCTTAATGGAGTGCTAGCAATTCACCGGCCGCCCCAGAAGTAACCCTGGTTGGGCGGCGGCGGTTGTTCGTTCCAAGGCCGAAACAGGCCGAACAAGCCCCGCGACATCGGTTGCTGCGGCGGCGGTTGTGGCGGCAGCGGCTGCCAGCCGCGACTCGGATAGTAAGTCCGTCCGCTGTTGTCGGCGGCGCCGCCCCAGAACGGATTCGATTCGCCGCCTTGATAAGCGTAGGCGTCGTCTTGCGATACCAGCTGATATTGTGTGTCCGCTACTTGGCCGTCGGCGCTGCGGCGGAAGTGCTCGATGAAGTTGCCGCCGTTCATCCGATTGCCGCTCATATAATCGATCGGGATGTCGACCAGATCGCGCCGCGCTTGCGGCGAGGGTCCGCTGAGCGGGGTTTTCGGCGCGACGTTGTCGGCCCACACCGCCTGGATGATCGGTTGGAAGATCGGTACCGCGACGTGCGCGCCGTCTTCGTTCGGCCCGAGCGAGCGGCGCTTGCCGTCGGCGTTGTCGTAGCCGACCCAGACCGCCACGGTGACGTCATTGGTGAAGCCGACGAACCAGCCGTCGACGAAGTTCTCCGTGGTGCCGGTCTTGCCGGCCACGTACGGCGACAGCGAAGCCATCCTCCGCGCGGTGCCGCGCGCCACGACGCCCTGCAGAATGCTCTTGAGCTGATAGAATGCGGTCGGGTCGGCGTCGCCAATTCGCGGCAGCGGCGTATTCGGATATTGATAGATGGTGCGGCCGTCCTGTTCGATGGAATCGATGCCGTGGGGTTGCGGCAGCGCGCCTTCGTTGGCGATGGCGGCATAGAAGGCGGCGAGATCGATCATTTTGACCGGCTGGGCGCCGAGAATGAACGGGTAATAGCGAACACATTGCGGGTAAATTTTCGCGGCGACTGCCGTAGCGCAGATGTCGTCGAGACTTTTTTCCGGGCTCGCGTCGATGCCGCCGTCGAGGAGGTGAGCGGTAATCACGTTGACCGAATTTTCCAGACCGCGGCGCAGCGTATAAACGCCGCCTTCGCTGTAATCGTCGTTGTGCGGCGACCAGTAGTCCTCCTCGCGCGCGGTGCCGCCGAACTCGCGGCTGATGACGTCGCGACCGTCGATGCCGCTGCCGATCGGCGGAAACGTGATCGGTTCGTTGGGGATGAGCGTGTTCGGCTGCAGGCCACGCTGCAGCGCCGTCAGATAGGTCACCGGTTTCATCGCCGAGCCGGGCTGGCGCTGCGTCTGCGCGGTGCGATTGAGCTGGCTCAACGGGTAGGAGAAGCTTCCCGCCATGGCGAGGATGCGGCCGGTCTTATTCTCCAGCACCAGTGCTGCGCCCTGCACCGTCGGCCGCACCCGTAATTCCGCTTGGGCGGTGGGTTGTGCGGCGTTGCTTTTGCCTCTGCTATTCCGCTTGAGTGCACCGTATCTCGGTTCGACCACGTTGACATAGACGACATCGTAGAGACTGAGCTCGCGCCTGATCGTGCCCGACCATGTCGACAGCGGCACGATGCGGCCGTCGGGTAGCCCGACACGGATCAGGCCATCGCCGCCGTATTTGCCGCCTTTCTGCAACACCACGGCCGTCGTCCAATGCACGTCGTAGAGCGGCAGGTGGACGGCTTGGAGTGCCTGCTGCCACGCCGGCAGCGCGGACTTGTTGTCGACCTCAAGTTTCTGCACCGCGTCGGCGATATTCGCCTCCGGCCCGCGGAATAGAACGCGGCCGGTCGAGATCTCGTAATGCGCCAGACCCTCTTGCAGCGCCGCCTCGGTGTCGTGCTGCAATTGCGCATTGATGGTGGAGTGCACCGTGTAGGAATCGGCCGTCAGGCTGGCGACGCCATCGGCCTTGGCCTCGCGGCCGAGGAAATCGACGAAATGGAAGCCACTGTCGCGGTGCGGATGGGTGAACGCGATGAGCTTCGGCGGCGCCGCCAGCGCCTGGCTCTTCTGCGCCGCGGTAATGACGCCGTCCTCCTGCATGCGCTCGAGGACGTAGGTGAGGCGGTCCTTGGCGCGATTGGGATGACGGTCGGGATTATAATAATTGGGACCCTTGAGCAGGCCCGCCAGCATCGCGCCTTCGCCGAGCGAGAGGTCTTTTGCCGATTTGCCGAAATAGCTGCGCGCTGCCATCTCGATGCCCCAGGAGGCGCGGCCGAGATAGGCGGAGTTGAGATATAGCTCGAGAATATCGTTCTTGCTCAGCGTGTTTTCGAGTTGCGACGCCACGATCATTTCGCGGATCTTGCGCTCATAGGTCACGTCCTCGCCAACCAGAAGATTTTTCACGACCTGTTGCGTAATCGTGGAGCCGCCTTGCGGGCGGCCCGGCTCGGCCAGATCGCCGATGAAAGCGCGAATGATGCCGCGTTCGTCGACGCCGTGGTGCTGGTAGAAGCGGCGGTCCTCGGCGGCGATGAAGGCCTTCTGCACCTGGTCTGGAACGTCGGCGAGCGGCACCCAGATGCGCCGGTTGCCGGGCTCGAACACGTCGGCAAAATCCTTGCCACTGCCGTCAAGGACCTGGCTCAGGCTCGGCAGTTTCCGGCCCTTCAGCGTCGTCGGGTCCGGCAGATCGGTCGCCGCAGTGTCGAAGAAATCGATGACCTGGCCGAGATCGACGACCGGCGAGTTAATCGGTTCGTTCTTGCAGAACTGATGGTAGGCGGTATTGAGGTCCGTGAAATTCAGCCCATGGAACGCCGGAATATTGGCGCCGGCCGCCGAGGGATCGTTGAGTGCGGTGGAGATGAGGTCGTCCAGGTTGATGGATTCGATGTTGAACGCCTGCTCCATATGCCCGCAGCCGTTGCGCAGTATCTGCACCACCTCGGCCTGATCCTGCACTGGATCGAAATGCGTCTTGACCGCCTGCGGCTGGGTCGTGACTTCGCTCAAGGCGAGCGCCGCCGCAAAAAGCTTGACCAGGATAGTGTCCATGTGGACTGCGACTGGGACGGCGGAGCGGCCGGGTTCGAGGAACGCAACGGTACAACAGCGATTATAACGATCTGATCCTTACAAAAAGACTTTTTTGCGAGCGCCAAAAGCTCCCCAAGTGCGTGACAATTGCATGATCGGGCGGTCGCGCCATCTGATGCGCGCCTGAGTTACGGCGCGGTCATTTTTTGGCCGGCATGAGGCCGTCGAAATGGCCGTTATATTGCAGCCATGCGAGGAGCAGCAGCGCCGGCGTTCCGGATACCGCGCAGATGGCGAAGAACCACGGCCAGCCGGTCGCGGCGGCGATAAAACCCGCCCCCGACGATAGATAGGTCCGGCCGAAGGCTGCGAGGGCGGTGAGGAGCGCGTATTGAGTTGCGGTATGCAGCGGATTGCGGCACAGCGCCGATAAATAAGCGACGAAAATCACCGTGCCGATGGCGCTGGTGAAATTTTCGGCGGTAATCGCAAAAGTCAGCCAGGCGGTGTCGTGCCCCACGAGCGCCTGCCAGGAGAAGGCGAGATTGGCGAGCCCCTGCAGCAGGCCGCCGAGCCACAAGCTTGCCGGCAGCGAGAACGCGCGCGCCACAAAACCGCCGGTGAAGCCGCCGATTAGGGTCGCCGCCAGCCCAACGCCCTTGATAATGGCCGCGTATTCGTTGCGTGAAAAGCCGAGATCGATGACGAAGGGCGCGGTCATGGCGCCAGACAAAGCATCGGTGAACTTGAACAGAACGACAAAGGCGAGCACGACGAAAGCCAGATCGCGTGTGAGAAATTCGGAGAAGGCGCCGACCGCCGCTTCGACGACGCGCTGGAACTTGTTTTCCCTTACATGCACGGCGTTGGCGGCAGCAGACTTTTCCGGCTCGTCGGCGAACAGCGTGGTCGCGATGCCGATGACGACCAGGAACGCCATGACGGCGTAGCCGGCGCTCCACGCGGCATGGCGGCCGAAGCCGAAGACGCTTTCGAATCCGCTGACTAAAAATAGCGCGCCCGCGGTCGAGACCAGCATGCCGATGCGATAGGCGGCGACGTAAGAGGCCATTCCGGCCGCTTGCTCGCTTTCGTCCAGGATTTCCACCCGGAACGCATCGATGACGATGTCCTGCGTCGCCGAGGCGGTGGCGACAAGAAGCGCACCGACCGCAACGAGGAACGGCGAGACCGACGGATCGCAAGTGCCGAGGAAGACGATCGCCGCGATCAACAAAAACTGCGACAGCAACAGCCAGCCGCGGCGGCGGCCGAAACGCCGCGACAACAGCGGCACGTCGAGCGCGTCGATCAAGGGCGCCCATAGGAATTTGATGGTGTAGGGCGTGCCGACCAGCGCGAACAGGCCGATGGTGCCAAGATTGACGCCGGTCTCCGTCATCCACACCAGAAGCGTCGATCCCGACAAGGCCAGTGGCAGGCCCGACGAAAAGCCGAGGAACAAGACAATAAGGACGCGCCGCTTGAGATAAACGGCGAGCGTGTCCTTAAAGGAGAGGCGAGGGGCTGCGACGCTGGCGCCGGGCTCGGGCGTTACCGCCATGCGCCACTACTCGCCCGCTTCCAGCTTGCGTATGGGAGCGGCGACAACGTTCGAGGCGGCCTCAGTGTCGCCGCTGAATTCGACCTGCGCGATGCGCTCGCCGCGGCCCTCGATTTTCTCGATCGAAATGACCGACTGCCGGATGTCTTCGGTCGACTGGTTGAAATGGGTCTGCAATCTGCGCACGCGATCGCCCAACAGGCTTACATCCTTCATCAAGCGCCCGACTTCGTCGCGAATCTGATCGGCCGCCTCGCGCATGCGGGCATCCCGCTGGCTTTGCCGCACCAGCTGGATCGCCAGCATCAAGAGCGAAGGCGAGACGATGACGATCTTGGCGCGGAACGCCTTCTGCACCACGTCGTCAAAGTCCTCGTGCAGCTCGGCATAAACCGATTCCGACGGCACGAACATGAAGGCCATGTCCTGGGTCTCGCCGGGAATAAGATATTTCTGCGCGATGTCGCCGACATGCTTGATAACGTCCTGGCGGATGCGCGCCGCGGCGAGTTTGCGCTCGTCATCGTTCTTGGTGTCGCGGTAGGCGGTCACGGCTTCGAGGGGAAACTTGGAATCGACGATCAGAGGCCGCTTGTCAGGCATGAAAATCGCGCAATCGGGACGCAGCCGATTGGACAGCGTGTATTGGAATTCGTAGCAGTCCTTCGGCAGGCCGTCGCGAATGATGATTTCCATGCGGCCCTGGCCGAAGGCGCCGCGCGATTGCTTATTGGCAAGCACGCCGTGCAACGAGGTCACCTGGGTGGCAAGCTCACTTATGTTCTTCTGCGCGCTGTCGATCACCGCGAGCCGCTCGTGCAGCTTCTGCAGGTTTTCGGTCGTGTTCTGCGTGGTTTTCTGAATCGAATCGCCGAGCCGGTGCGAGACCGTATCGAGCCGCTCATTGACCGCATGCTGGAGCTGCGACTGGCGATCGCCGAGCATCCGAATCATGGCTTCGAGCCGTGCCGCCGCGTCGGAGTGGGCGCGGGAAAGCTCGGTCAGAACCGCGGCGGGCGAATCGGCGCCATGACGCGCCCGCCACAGCACAATACCGATCACGATCGCCGCGGCGCAGGCGGTAAAAACAGCCGCAAGGATCGCCACGCTGTCGGTCATCGGTCTCCCCTGCGTGTGGCCCGATTCGTCCCGGAACGAAGAGCGAACGGTCATAACCCGTCAGCGATCGTCAAGCAACGACCGATCGACCAGAATGCACGCATTGACCCCGCTTTGCTCAGCCCTTACATCGCCAATTCTGCGACTTCGGAAAACCCACGGCTATCCGCGCAATGGCGATCCGCGACATCATCACGCTTCCCGACAAACGGCTGCGGCTGGTTTCAGAGCCCGTCAAACATGTCGACGCCGGCATCAAGAAGCTGATCGATGATATGTTCGAGACCATGTACAAGGCGCCCGGCATCGGGCTGGCCGCGATTCAGGTCGGCGTCGCCAAGCGCGTCGTCACCATGGATTTATCGAAGAAAGAGGACAATTACGAGCCGCAGGTTTTCATCAATCCGGAGATTGTCTGGCGGTCCGAGGAGACGGCCAAATACGAGGAAGGCTGCCTGTCGATCCCGGAGTACTACGAGGTGGTCGAGCGGCCCAAGGAAGTAAAGGTCAAATATCTCGACCGTGACGGCAAGCCCGCCGAGATCGAGGCCAAGGGCCTGCTGGCGACCTGCCTGCAGCACGAGATCGACCACATCAACGGCGTTCTGTTCATCGATCATCTGTCCAAGCTCAAGCGTGACCGCGTCATCAAGAAATTCGCCAAAGCCGCCAAAAAAGTGGAGGCATGATTGGCGCTCCGCCTCGTCTTCATGGGCACGCCGGATTTCGCCGTGCCCACGCTGCTCGAGCTTGTCGGCAGCGGCCATGACCTCGCGGCCGTCTATACCCGCGCGCCGCGGCCGGCCGGCCGCGGCATGGCACTGAGTTCTTCGCCGGTCGCGCGCGAAGCCGAACGGTTCGGGTTGCCCGTTTTCACGCCGAAAACTTTGAAAGATACCGCCGCTGCGGCAGCGATGCGCGCGCATGGCGCTGATGCTGCCGTGGTCGTTGCCTATGGCCTGATTCTGCCGCGGCCTATTCTCGAAGCCTTCCCGCTCGGCTCTTTCAACCTGCACGCCTCCCTGCTGCCGCGCTGGCGCGGCGCGGCGCCGATCCATCGCGCTATCATGGCCGGTGACAAGGAGACCGGTGTGATGGTGATGAAGATGGATGAAGGCCTCGACACTGGGCCGATTGCCATGGCGGAGCGTGTCGCAATCGGGCCGGATGTGACGACCGGCGATCTGCACAATGAATTGGCGCGGCTCGGCGCCAAGCTGATGCTGGTGGCGCTAGGCGCCCTGGAGCGCGGATCGTTGACGGTGACGCCGCAAGCTGCCGAAGGCGCGACTTACGCCGACAAGATCGACAAGCACGAAACCCGGATCGATTGGACGCAGCCCTGGAAAAAGGTTCACGACCATTGTCGCGGGCTGTCGCCGTTTCCGGGCGCCTGGTTCGAGCTTCCCGGCCTGGGCCGTATCAAGGTGTTGCGCACCACCAAAGGTGCCGGCCTGGGGGAACCGGGCCGGGTGCTGGACGAACATTTGACCGTCGCCTGCGGCAGCGGTGCGCTGCGGATTGTCGAACTGCAGCGCGCCGGCGGCAAGCCGATGCACGCGGATGAATTTCTGCGCGGCACGCCGGTCGCGCCCGGCATCACATTGCACTGAGCCCGATCCCGAAAAGCGGGAGGCCGGCTTTCGAACAGGATCACCGCTCAAAACAACAAATTGGCCATGTCCCGCTACAAGCTCACCATCGAATATGACGGCACGCCTTTTATCGGCTGGCAGACGCAGGACAACGGCGTCTCGGTGCAGGGCGTGTTGACGGAAGCGGTCGCGGCTTTTGCCAGCGAGCGCGTCACCGTTTTCGGCGCCGGACGCACCGATACCGGCGTGCATGCGCTGGGGCAGGTCGCGCATATCGATCTCGCCAAGGATTGGGACACCGACAATGTGCGCGATGCGATCAATTTCCATCTGCGGCCGCAACCGGTGGCCGTTCTCGCGGCGGAAAAAGTCGGGGCGGATTTCGATGCGCGCTTTTCAGCAATCAAGCGTCATTATCGCTATCGCGTCGTCAATCGGCGCGCCGATCTGACACTCGACCAAAATCGCGCTTGGCGGGTGCCGCGCCCGCTCGACAGCGACGCGATGCACGCCGCGGCGCAGCGGCTGATCGGCAAGCACGATTTCACCACCTTCCGCTCGACCGAGTGCCAGGCCAAATCGCCGGTGAAGACACTCGACCGGCTCGATATCCTGCGCGATGGCGACGAAGTGCGCATTATCGCCGTGGCACGGTCCTTTCTGCAGCATCAGGTGCGCTCGATGGTCGGCTCGCTGGTCCATGTCGGCGAAGGCAAGTGGAGCGCTGATGATCTGGCGGCGGCGCTCGCGGCCCGCGACCGTGCGCGCTGCGGCCAGGTCGCCCCTCCGCATGGGCTTTATTTGGTGCAAGTGGATTATTAGCTCGTCATTGACGCAGGGTGAGACATGCCGAGCGGTGATGTCGAAGTTGTCGTAATCGGAGGCGGCGCGGCCGGCGTTGCTGCCGCCAAGCGGCTTCACCGCGCATCGATCCGCTGCCTCCTCGTCGAAGCACGGCCGCGGCTTGGCGGCCGGGCGTGGACCGTCCACGATGAGAGCGGCCACGCACTCGATCTTGGCTGCGGCTGGCTGCATTCCGCCGACCGCAATCCCTGGGTCGGCGTTGCGCAGGCCGAAGGCCTGACGGTCGACAGGACGCCGCCGCCGTGGATGAACCGGCCGCTCGAGCGCAGTTTCCCGCGCGCCGAGCTGATCGACTTTCGCAAGGCCTTCAACGAATTCTATGACCGCCTGCACGACGCGGCGCGGCGCGGCGGCGATGCTCCGGCGTCGACGCTGCTCGATCCGTCGTCGCGCTGGAATCCACTTATCAATGCGACGAGCACTTATATTAGCGGCGCCACGCTTGATCGGATATCGCTGAAAGATCTGGACCGCTACGATTCGACCGACGTCAATTGGCGCGCCGTCGAAGGCTACGGCACGCTCATAAGCAAGCACGGCGCGGCGCTGCAGCAAATGCTGGATTGTCCGGTCAGTGCCGTCGACCACGGCGGCAAGCGGCTGCGCATTGAGACGAGCAAAGGCACCATTGCCGCCGATCAAGTGATCGTGACGGTGCCGACTTCGGTGCTCGCGGCTGAGCGGATCAGCTTTACGCCGGCGCTGCCGCAAAAGATTGAAGCCGCGCGCGGCTTGCCCTTGGGCGTCGACGACAAGCTTTTCATTGCGCTCGCCGGTGCGGAAGAATTCGATACGAGCGTTCGCGTTTATGGTCGTACCGATCGGGTGGGGACGGCGGGCTATCATCTGCGGCCGTTCGGCTGGCCGATCATCGAATGCTATTTCGGCGGCGATTGCGCGGCGGAGCTGGAAAAAGGCGATCTCGCTGCGTTCTTCGATTTTGCCGTGTCCGAGCTCACCGGCGTGTTCGGCGCCGATTTCGCCCGCCGGCTCAAACCGATCCGTGTGCATTGCTGGCAACGCGATCCTTTCGCGCTCGGCGCATATTCCTATGCGTCGCCGGGCAACGCCGATGGCCGGGCGGCGCTCGCCGAGCCGGTCGACGGCCGGCTGTTCTTTGCCGGCGAAGCCTGTTCGCGGCACGATTTCTCGACCGCGCACGGCGGCTATCTCACCGGCGTTGCGGCGGCCGAGCAGGTGATCGCCGCGCGCAAAGCTAAGCGAAGTACTTCTCGATGATGCGCCGATAGATCGCGGTCAGCATGACAAGGTCGGCGATCGGCGTGCGTTCGTCGACCGCGTGCATGGTCTGGCCGACGAGACCGAATTCCAGCACCGGGCAGTAATCCTTGATGAAGCGGGCGTCCGAGGTGCCGCCGCTGGTTGAGAGCTTCGGCTTGCGGCCGATGACTTCGGCGATGGCCGCGACCGCGAGTTCGGTAAACGGCCCGGGCTTGGTGACGAAGACGTCGGCGTTCGACGGCTGCCAATCGATCGCGTAATGCACGTGCTCCGCTGCGGCAGTCTCGGTCCGGCGCTCGACCAGCGCCTTGAGCGCTGCCTGGCTGTGGCGGTCGTTATAGCGGATGTTGAACCGCGCGCGCGCTTCGCCGGGAATGAGATTGACGGTCGGGTTGCCGACGTCGATCGAGGTGAATTCGAGGTTCGACGGCGCAAAAAGCTCGCTGCCTTCGTCGAGCGGCGCTTGCAGCGCCGCAATCAGCGTCACGAGGCCGCGAATCGGATTGTCGGCGCGCTCGGGATAGGCGACGTGGCCCTGGCGGCCGGAGACGATCAGCGTGCCGTTGAGCGAGCCGCGCCGGCCGGCCTTTATCGTGTCGCCGACAGTTGCGACATTGCTCGGTTCGCCGAGGATGCAATGATCGAACGTCTCACCGCGTTCCGCAGCCCACTTCAGAAGTTTGACCGTGCCGTTGACCGCGACGCTTTCCTCATCGCCGGTGATCAGAAACGAGATCGATCCCTTTGGTCTGCCGCCGTTGGCGGTGAGGTAATCGAGCGCGGCGGCAACAAAGCAGGCGATGCCGCCCTTCATGTCGACCGCGCCGCGGCCGTAGAGCATGTCGCCGACGACTTCGCCGGCGAACGGCGGATGCGACCAGGACGCTTCGTTACCTGGCGGCACGACGTCGGTATGACCGGCGAACAACAAATTGGGCTTGGCGAGGCCGATGCGCGCGTAAAGATTATCGACCGGTGCGGTGCCGGGCTCGTCGAACACCGCACGGTGCACGGTGAATCCTGCTTGCGCCAACAGGCCCTGCAAAAAACTCAGCGCGCCGCCTTCCTCCGGCGTGACGGAGCGGCAGCGGACAAGATCGCGGGCGATGGCGACTGGATCGGCGGTCATGCAGGGCCAGTGGTGACCGCGCGCAATGGAGCAGTCAAGTCCGCGGCGGCGATGCCGTAGGGCCTAGCGGGTCCGATCCGTACTGGTTCGGTCCGATCGTGCCGCGGCGAAAGCCGAGCTCGACGAGGAGAACGAGGGCCAGCACCGTGAACGGCAGCGCGATAGCGATCGACAACAGGCTGGGCTGATCGTCGGTACCGGTCATTTCCAGCACAGTAAGCAAATCGAGCAAGGCGCTTGCGCCAAAAAACGCGATCAGAAGCCAAAGCGGCAAATTGCGATCGTGGGCGCGTTTCAAGGCGACGGCGAATTCCGGATAGGCGTAAGCCAGATCGACGATGGCGCTGAGCCGGTCGCCCTGAATCTCTTCCGCGAGGATATGACCGAAAATCTCGGCCACGGTGAGCGCCGCTATGCCGATCCAGAAAGTCTGGCGGCTGATGCGGCCGTCAAAACCGGTGAAGAGGTATGCCCAATCCATCGGCGGGCTTAGTCCCGCAACAATTCGTTGATGCTGGTCTTGGCGCGGGTTTTCTCGTCGACCCGCTTGACGATCACCGCGCAATAGAGATTAGGCGTCGCCTCGCCGTTCTTTCCCGCCTTGCCGGGCATGGTCCCCGGGACCACCACCGAATATGCGGGCACCTCACCTTGCAGCGTCGCGCCGGTGTCGCGGTCGACGATCTTGGTCGAGGCGCCGAGAAAGACGCCCATCGACAGTACCGCGCCTTCGCGCACGACAACGCCCTCGGCGACTTCGGAGCGCGCGCCGATAAAGCAATTGTCCTCGATAATCACTGGGCCGGCCTGCAGCGGCTCGAGCACGCCGCCAATGCCGGCGCCGCCGGAAATGTGACAGTTCTTGCCGATTTGCGCGCAGGAACCGACCGTCGCCCAAGTATCGACCATGGTGCCGGAATCGACATAGGCGCCAAGATTGACGAAAGACGGCATCAACACCACGCCGGGCGCGATATAGGCGGCGCGGCGCACCACGCAGCCCGGCACCGCGCGGAACCCGGCGGAGCGGAAGCGAGTTTCGTCCCAATGATCGAATTTGGACGGCACCTTGTCCCACCACGCCGCGTGGCCCGGGCCGCCCGCGATGGCGCTCATGTCGTTTAAGCGAAACGACAGCAGCACCGCTTTCTTCAGCCATTGATTGACCCGCCAAGACCCGTTGTCCCCCCGTTCGGCGACGCGCGCGGCGCCGCGATCGAGCAGGTCGAGCGCCTGCTCGACGGCGTCGCGTACTTCGCCTTTGGTCGACGGTCCGATCTCGTCGCGCCGCTCGAAGGCGGCATCGATGATCTTGGCCAGATTATCGGCAATCCCGGCTGACATGGATTTGGTTCCCCGCTGCGCGGTTTGTCGGGTCAGGAACCGGCGATGTCAACTGTCACGATTGTCTTGGCGGCGTTCGGCCTCGATGGCGCGCAAAAATCCGGCGAGATTGTCGGTAACGTGGTCGACATGCGGCGCTTCGCGGCCGGCGAGCTCCCACTCCTCGCGCAGCACGATGCGGGCGCCTTCCGGCACGACCAGCACCGTGGTCATGCCGAGCGCATGCGGCACTTCGAGATTGCGGGCGAGGTCTTCGAAGATCGCCGACTGCGTCGGGTCGACTTTGTGACGGGTCAGGAAACGCTCATAAACCTTCGGCCGCGGCTTAGGCTCAAGCTCCGCCGCGCGGATGTCGAATATATCGTCGAAGTGTTGTTCGATGCCGAGCCGGCGCAATACGGCATCGGCGTGATGGCGCGTGCCGTTGGTGAGAATGAGCTTTCGACCGGGCAGCTTGGCGATGGCGGCGCCGAGCGCCGGATTAGGCATTAGCGGCGAATGGTCGATCTGATGCACGATTTCGAGGAACTGGTCTGGTTCGAGCCCGTGCTCCTCCATCAGGCCGCGCAGGGTCGTGCCGTAGCGCCGGTAGTAATCCTTCTGCAGCCGGAACGCCTCTTCATGGGTGATTTTGAGAAAACCGACGATGTAGTCGCGGATGCGAACGTCGACTTGCTGCCAGAGATTGAGGTGATGCGGATAAAGCGTGTTATCGAGATCGAACACCCAGGTGTCGACATGGCCGAATCCGCGCGTCGGCAGTGCCGCGGCCGGCTTTGGTCGTCTCGGGACTCGTTGTTGCCATGATTTCCACTGAAGAGGCTGGGCTGGACGAGAATCGATTTAGCCGCAGGCGAGCTCGAAACAATCGATGCGCAAAACGTTTCGCAAGTCTATGCCATATCTTTTCGCATTGCTTGCCGGTACGCTCGCCGGCGCTTGCGTCGCCGGGTTCGCGATCTATGCGGCGCATTCCTGATTAATGGCTAACCCGCTTCGCGCCAAGAGGTTGCCGGGACGAGGCCCTTGAGCGCGCCGTCGTGCAACCGCACCGGATCGCGCTCGCCTTCCATGGCCAGCCGCAGCACGCAGCGCGCCAGCTCGTCCGGCTTCACCGTGGTGTTGCCGATCGCTTTGAGCGTTAACCACGCCTCATCGAAGGCGGCTTCCAGAACGACCAGCGTCTGGGGATCGAACGAACTGTTTTGGAACCCCCGCATGGTTCCATCCTCACCGCTTTTGCACGAGATGTTCTATGGGTCGATTGCCAAGCTTCAGCGCAAACTTGGCCGAGTTTGTGACGTCAAGCTACGATTTGCATCAAATGGCGATGACGGATTGGTGTCAGGTTCCAATTCGCTTTCCGCGATTTTGTTTATCGGTTCTTCAGATCGCACTGGCATGCACGCCGGCGCTGTGAGCCAACAAACAAGCACGCAAGTTCGGCCCCGCGGATAACCAAGGCAGCATTATACACTCAGCCTGGGAATAAGCCGTGTCGCGTTGCCGTTGCCAATTGCCGCGAGATCGGCCGGTGGCAAGCCCAGCTTGCGCAGATTCTCGATCTGATCGAGGGGAAAATACGGATAATCGGTTCCATAGGTGATTTGCGATGTCGGCACGAGCTTGGTCAGCGCCGCCATCGCCGCCGGATGGGTCGCGTTCGCCGTGTCGTAATAGAGACGCCGGAATTCAGCTTCGATGCCGTCGGGCGCGAAGCCGTTCGGTCCGCGGGCCTTTTGATCGTAGAACGCCTCGATGCGGCCGGCGAGGAACGGAATCGTGCCGCCGCCATGCGAGAACAGCCAGCTGATGTCACGCAATTTAGCGAACGTGCCGCTCAACAGCAGGCTCACCACAGTGCGCGTGGTATCGTGCGGCACTTCGATGACCGCCGGGAAGGTACCCACGCTCAGATTGGCGCAGCAATTGGCGACCAGCGGATGCACAAAGATGACCGCCTTGCGGCGATTGAGCTCCTCGAGCACCGGCCGATAGCTCGGATGGCCGAGCCATTTGTCGCCGTAATTGGTTTGCAGGTTGATACCATCGGCCTTCAGGGTATCAAAGGCGTATTCAATTTCTTTGAGCGTGGCGTCGGTGTCGAGCATCGACAGCGGAGCGAACAGGCCGTAGCGGCCCGGCTTGTCGCGCACCATCTCGGCTGCGAAATCGCAGCACAAGCGCGCCATGTCGTGCGCTTTCTCGGCGCCGTCGTCGAACCAGACGCCGGGTGTCGAGGCGAGCGATAGTATGCTGGTCGATATGCTGTTCTTGTCCATCGCCTCGAGATCGCTGTCGCGATTCCAGGCGCTCTGCACGCCGAAATGCGGAACCTTGCGCTGGTCCTCCCAGTCGATTTGCCGTTTTTGATAGGCCGGCGGATAGAAGTGATGATGCAGTATCGATCAATTTCGGTGCGGCCGGCTGCGCCTTTGCCTTCTTGTCGGGAAGGACCGCGGTCGCGCCGAACGCCGCGGCGCCGGCGAGGAATTGCCGGCGCGAGGAATGGCAGGCGCAGCCAAAGGTCCAGAGGCTGTGGGCCGGGCTTTCGCGATGCGACGCAGTGGCTCCGACTTGAGCATTCATACCTTCCTCCCCGGCTTTCGTTCTGGCGATCTTACTTCACGGCGACACGTCGCGCCACTCGACACCGTTGCCCGATCGTCATCGCCACAACTGGAATGCGATCAGGGCCGCCAGCATGATGGCGCTGCCGATGCCCTGGATCGGCGTGATCGCCTCGCTCAACAGCAGCGCGCTGAGGATCATCGCGGTGAGCGGCTCGAGATGCATGATCAGCGCGGTCCGGAACGGCCCGATCCGCATGGTGGAGACAAAGACGAACAGAATTGCCGCCGTCGTCGCCAAACTCAGCGCGACGAGACACACCCAGCCGAGCTCCGTTTGCGGCGGATGCCAAGTCTGCGTGCCGAGCGAAACCGCGATGAACACGGCAGTCGACGAGAGCATCGAATACCACGTCGTCAACCGGGCGTCGGCGCCGACAAGATAGGCGCGTGTTGCAAGCAACACCGCGGTGCGACAGCAGGCGGCGCCGAGCGCAAAGCCGACCCCGGCAAAAGCGAGCCCCGCCGGATGCGCGCCGATCATGATGGCGAGCCCGCAAAATGCAGCAATGGCGCACAGCACACCCTTCCAGCGCAATGGCTCGAGGCCGGCGAGAGATGCGGTAAGCCCGGTCAACAGCGGATAGGTGAAGTAGGACAATATCGCCGTCGGCACGTCGATCGCCGCGATCGCCTTGAACAGGCAGAATATAAGGCCGGCGAACATGATGCCGATCGCCATTGAGACCCAGCGCACCCGGGCATCGGCGGTGGGTTTGCGGCCGAAGCGCAGCCAGCTCGCGACGAAGGCGAGGCCGACGACGCTGCGAAACGACAGCATGGTGAGCACGTCGCAGCCCGTCGCCAGCACCAGCTTCGCCAGCACGTCGGATATGCCAAGCGCCGTGCCGGCAGCTACACCGGGCGCCAGCGGAAAAATCGCGCGCGAGACCAAAGTGCCGCCTGCGGTCTGATCCGCCGCGATAGAAGGCGGGGCGTCTTTGAACATGATCCTCCCCAGAGGCCGCTCGTCCCATTTAGGGATCGTACTTTAGGCGTGGATAAGCGTGCCGGCGCCGAGCTCGGTAAACAATTCGAGCAAGACGGCATGTGGTACCGTCCCGTTGAGGATGACGACGCCTTCGACGCCGCGTTCGAGCGCGTCGATGCAGGTCTCGACCTTGGGAATCATGCCGCCAGAAATGGTGCCGTCGGCGATGAGGCGGCGCGCGTCGTCGACCGACAGCTCCTTGATGAGCTGTTTCGATTTGTCGAGCACGCCGGGCACGTCGGTTAGGAGCAGTAGACGTTTCGCCTTGAGCGCGCCGGCAATCGCGCCGGCGAAGGTATCGGCGTTGACGTTGAATGTGCCGCCGTTTGACGCCCCGGCGACCGGCGCCAGCACCGGAATCAATTTACGGCCCAGGATCTCAGTGAGCACGGTGGTATCGACCGTCTCCGGCTCGCCGACATAGCCGAGGTCGATCACTTTCTCGATCGCGGAGTCCGGGTCGACTACCGTGCGCGTCAGCTTGCGCGCGACCACCATATTGCCGTCCTTGCCGCAGAGCCCGATCGCCCTGCCGCCGGCTTCGTTGATGTATCCCACCATTTGCTTGTTGATGGAGCCGGCCAGCACCATCTCGACGATTTCCAGCGTCTTTTCGTCGGTAATGCGCAAGCCGGCCGCATATTGCGACTGCACGCCGACTTTCTTGAGCATCGCTTCGATCTGCGGTCCGCCGCCGTGCACCACGACTGGATTGATCGCGGTCTGCTCCAGAAGGACGATATCGCGGGCGAATTCGCGCGCCAGATTCTCTGCGCCCATGGCGTGCCCGCCATACTTCACGACCACGATTTTCTCGTCGTAGCGCTGCATATAGGGCAGGGCTTCCGCAAGAATGCGGGCCTGCTCGAACGGCGTCACGTCCATGGGGAACTCCTTCGACCGCCGCTATTTAGCCGCCATGGCCGCGGCAGGGAAGGCCAATCGGTCAAGACGCCGGCTTGGCAATGCTAATCAGGAACGGTCAGCTTCGCTCGCCCAGAAGCCGCGCGACCGCGGCGCGCAATTGTGCGATGCCGGCGCCGCTTTTTGCCGAGGTCGCGAGCAGATCGGGAAATGCCGCCGGCCGTTTCCGTATGGCAGCCGCAACCGCGGCCATCCGCTCGGTCAGCTCCGAAACGCCGATCTGATCGCATTTGGTGAGGATGATTTGGTGGCTGACTGCGGCCTCGCCCAGCGTATCGAGGATCGTCTTGTCGATGTCCTTGAGCCCATGCCGCGCATCGACCAGCAGGTAAACCCGCGCCAGTGTCGCGCGGCCATGCAGGTAATTCGTGATCAGGCTCGTCCAGGCGGCGATCTTGGTCTTGGCTGCCGCGGCGTAGCCATAGCCCGGCATGTCGACCAATACGAGCCGATGCGGGCCGCCGAAGAAGATCAGTTCCTGAGTGCGGCCGGGTGTGTTGGACGTGCGCGCCAGCGCGCGCCGGCCGGTCAGTCCATTGATCAGCGACGACTTGCCGACGTTGGAACGGCCGGCGAAGGCTATTTCCGGGCCGGCCATGCGCGGCAGCGAGTCAACCGAACCTGCCGCCGAGGTGAAGTTCCATTGCCCGGCGAATAGCCGATGCCCGGCTTCGATTTCGGCGTTGGAGAAGTCTTCCGTAAGGTCGGCGGACATCATGAAACCCGCGTAGCCGCTGCATTCGCGCGGAACCAATAGCCGAACATCAGGTTTCCCAGAGGGCGGACTGGATGTGGCGCGCGCCCAATGTCGTTATGGGCGCCGTCCGGCGGCGCCTCGGAGGTCGGCATGGACGATTGGTCGAATGTGCGGCTCTGCGATGTTGTGAACCTCATCCTCAGCGGCATTCTGTTCTTTTCGCCTTGGCTGTTCGATCTTTCGGCCGGTGCCCAATGGCAGACCGCGTCGATCGTCGGTATCCTCATCGCAGTGCTGTCGATTGCGGCACTCGCTGCATTCGCTGTCTGGGAGGAGTGGTTCATTTTGATCGCCGCCTTGGCGCTGATCGTATCGCCGTGGCTGCTTGGGTTCCAGAACAGTGCCGCGATGAACATTGATGTCATTGTCGGTGTTATTGTCGCTGCGTTGGCGGGCATCGAGGTCTGGCTGACGCATGACCTGGAGCCTTGGGTCCCGGCGCGCAAGTAAGCAGCCGACAAGTGCCAAATTTCCAATAAAAAAGGGGACCTTGGTCCCCTCACTTCAGGCCGAGGCCGGCGTTGAGCGCGCTGTGGCTCAGGCGGCCGCCTCGCCGGTATGATCCTGCCACCTGGTTGGCGCGGGAGCATAGGCCGGGTTTTTGGCTACGCCCTGGTAACGTACGGCGGCTGCGACCGCCGAAATCCCGATTTGCCGATAGCGGCCATCAAGCGAAACGTTTTGAGCAGCAGTTTGGTCGGAGAACTTCGGCGGTTGACCCGCTTGAGCGGTCTTATTGGCCATTTCGGCAGTCACATCGGTCATTACGGAACCCCATTCCCTTTGCCGTCGACGATGATGAAGTTATAGGCGAGGAGTGCGGCGAAAATGGGCGGCAAAACGTGCGTCGCCGTGACATTTCCGCTTGCACATGCGTGGCCGGTTAGGTGCACTCCGAGTGGTAAACCCTTGTTTAATTTGTCGGTCCGATAATGCTCTCGGGTCGCTCGGCCGGATTAGTCTCGGGTCGTCTGGGCAGCCGAAATGCCTTGATTGAAGGGCAAGTTTATCCAAGGCCGATAAGGCAACTGCGGCATTCCTGCAACACTTGCCGGGTACCTTATCGCGGCGGGCTATAACGACTGGCATGGTCGCGGCGCTTTGGGGTATTGGGACTGACGATATTCGTTTGGCCAGGGCGGCTCGGGGCGGACGGAGAAGCAGGCGCGTGATGTCATTGCGTATAATCTCATTCATGGCCATTGGGCTTGCAGCGCTCACGCTTGGCGGCTGCATGGAGGAGACGCTTGAGCCCGCGACCCAGACCGGCTGGAATTCGCGCGACAAGCTGTTGATGTCGAACCTGCCCTATCAGCAGGCCGATATTCCCGATCCTTATCGCCGTCACATCGTCGACTACACGCGCAAGGAAGCGCCCGGCACGGTCGTCGTCGATAGCGACAACAAGTTCCTCTATTACGTGCTGCCTAACGGCAAAGCGATCCGCTACGGCATCGCGGTCGGTGAAGAGGCCCAGGCCTGGAACGGCATCGCCAAGATCGGCCGCATGGAAGAGTGGCCGCCGTGGATTCCGACGTCCGGCGAACAGCAACGGCTCGGGCCCTTGCCGGCCTTCGTCACCGGCGGTCCGCATAATCCGATGGGCTCGCGCGGCATGTATCTGTATTCCGGCGGCAGGGACACGCTGTACCGCATTCACGGCACCAATCAGCCCGAATATATCGGTCAGGCGATTTCGTCGGGTTGCATTCGCATGACCAACGAAGATGCGATCGATCTCTATAATCGCGTGAAGGTCGGGACCATCGTCGTGGTGCTGGCGCCGAAAAACGGCAATGCGCCCGACAGTCCGAAAGTCGCATCGAGTTCGGTTCCGAGCGAAGGCGCCACGGTGAAGTGGTACTGAGTGTTCTTCGCGACCCGCACGAATAAATTACGGCGCCGGCCTTGGTCGGCGCCGTTCGCTTTTGCGCGACGGCTCAGACGCCGAGCGTAATGTGCAGGATTTCCGGCGGCACGCCGAGCCGGGCCGGAATCATGCTGGTGCCGAGTCCGCCCGATACGATCAGATGCCGATCGTTCTCGATCACATGACCGTAAGCGTAGCGCGCGCCGAATTTCGACGGCACAAAATACGGCCAGACGAATGGCAGGCGAATTTGTCCACCGTGCGTATGGCCGGCGAGCGTCAATGCAACGCGATCCGGCACGGCTGGAAAAATATCCGGCTCGTGAACGAGCAGCAGCACCGGATCGTCGGTCTGAATTTTCGCCAGCGTGCCCGGCAGATCGTCGACGCCGCGAAATCTGCCGGGGCCGATCCGATGGGCGAGTTGGTCGCCCAAACCGGCAAGCCAGAATTTCTGCCCGTCTGCGCCGAGAAGAACCGCGTCGTTCTGCATTAGCGGGATGCGCACATTGGCCAGCGCGCCGCGCACGCCATCGAGGTCGTGCCACCAATCGTGATTGCCGAGGATGGCCCAGGTTCCGAATGGCGCCTCGAGCCGCGCCAGTTCGGCGGCCCACAACGCATCGTCGACGGGTTCCGTTTTGAAGTGGCCGTACCACGCCTTGAAATCTCCCAGCAGCACGATGAGGTCGGAACGCAGATTCTGCGCGACGTCGACCACGTGCTTGACATGCGGCAACGTCATGTCGGGACCGCCGGCATGCAGGTCGGCGATCACCGTGACGGTGAGCCTGCGGCCCCTGGGCCAGCGCGGCGGCTTCACCGCATAGCGCGTGACGACGACGCTCATCGGCTCGATGACGCCGGCATAGGCCGCGGTCGCCGATGCCGAGAGACCGAGCAATCCGGCGCCGCCCGCGATCAAGCGCCGCCGCGTCAGCCGCGGCTTCGCCGCGCGCTCGCGCTGCTTGGTTCCATCTGTTGCTACCGGTTTCATGGCAAATCCGGCCGCGTCATAGCGCGCGACTGGTGAACGGAGTGTTCATCCCGCGACGTCCGATCTCACATCGCACATCACGACTGCGCGAGCCGCTCGCGCGTCGCCCAATCGAGCGTTTTGTCGAGCGCGCGCGTCAGCCGGTCGAACAACTCGTCCGTCTCCTGGGCGCTGATGACGAGCGGCGGCGACAGCGTCAAAACGTCGCCGAGCACCGAGCGTACGATCAAGCCTTCGGCTTCGGCAAACTGCACAGCGCGCGCGCCGACGCCGTGCTGCGCATCGAACGATCGCTTGCTATTCTTGTCGGCGACCAGTTCCACGCCGCCGATCAAGCCCAGGCCGCGCGCTTCACCGACCAGAGGATGATCGCCGAGCGTCTTGAGCCGCGCCTGGAATTGCAAACCGCGTTCGGCGGCTTTTTCGACGATGTGATCGCGCGCATAAATCTCGATCGCCTTGAGCGCCACCGCGGCGGAAACCGGATGGCCGCCATAAGTGAAGCCGTGGCCGAACACGCCGATCTTCTTGCTCTCAATGAGCAGCGCCTGGTACATCGTTTCGGGAATCATGACGCCCGCGATCGGCAGATAGGCTGACGACAGCATCTTGGCGATCGAGAGCGAATGCGGCGCGAAGTTGAGCTTCTCGCAGCCGAACCTGGTGCCGAGCCGGCCGAAACCGCAGATCACCTCATCGCTGATCATGAACACGTCGTATTTGTTGCACACTGCCATAATCTTCTCAAAATAACTCTCCGGCGGCACGATCACGCCGCCGGCGCCCATCACCGGTTCGGCGATGAAGGCGGCGACGGTGTCGGGCCCCTCTTTGACGATCAGCGTGTCGAGCTCGGCGGCAAGCCGCGTGGCGAAGTCCTCTTCGCTCTCGCCGGCTTGTCCGAAGCGGTAATGATGCGGACAGCCGGTATGCAAAAAGCCCGGCAGCGGCAGGTCGAAATCGCGGTGATTGCCGGGGAGCCCGGTGAGCGAAGCGGCAACGATGGTGACGCCGTGATAGGCTTTCATGCGGCTGACGATCTTCTTCTTGCTTGGCCGTCCGAGGGCGTTGTTGAGATACCAGACCAGCTTGACCTGGGTGTCGTTCGCCTCCGATCCGGAATTGCAGAAGAACACCTTCGAGATCGGCACCGGCGCGATCTCTTTGAGCTTTTCGGCAAGCTCGATCGCCGGATCGTGGCTCCTGCCGGTGAACAGATGCGCGAAAGAAAGCTTGCGCATCTGCGATGCGGCCGCCTCGATCAGCTCTTCGTTGCCGTAACCGAGCGCGGTGCACCACAGCCCGGCCATGCCCTTCAAGGTAGGGCTTGCCGTCGGTGTCGTAGACATAAACACCCTGACCGCGCTCGATGATGAGCGGACCGGTCTCGCGAAACCGCGCGAGATTGATGTAAGGGTGCACCAGCGTTTCGACGTCGCGGGCGGCGAGATTGCTGAGCGGAGACATTGGTTATCACTCTTGCGCGGGTTTCGGCGATGGAGCGTGGGCACTCGATTCCCAAAACCCTTTTCTTCGTCATCGAGACGGCTTTGCAAATATTAGATCGCTTTGGCAATCGTGGCAGTCGCGTAGCATGAATGGATTACAGTCCGCCAGTCTGAATATCCGTTCAGAACTCTTCCCGGAACGCTTCGTGCTTTTGAGAATTGTTGTTGCGCTAGAAAACACCCATTCGGAGGATCCTATGCGTCAACTCATTCTTGCTCTTGCCGCTCTCGCCTCGCTCGGACTGGCCGTGCCCCTTGCAGCCCCCGCCAATGCCGATCCAGTCGTGATCGTCCACCACCATCATCACCACCATCACCACCACAAGACGGTCATCATCAAGAAAGACCATTGATCGCAGCGTTTATTTGCAGCCCGGCGAAGTCTCGGGTTGGCGATCGGGATAAAGAGTCTGGCGCGAAGCCAGGCTCCTTTTTCACTAAGGGGGATGCTATCGCAAGGTTCGCTGCTGCGCCGCGTTGGCTGCGATCGGTCGCGGCCGCGGCAAGGGCACCGCGTTTTGCGGAATCGCCGGCACATCGAGACCCTGCAGCGGCACGCCCTCGCCTTGCGCGAGCTGCGCGCTTGGCACTGCGTCAGGCGTCGCGGCCGGCGCCGCGTCCTGACTCTTGTTTTGCGCCTCGACGGCCGGCGGCTCGCGCACGTCCCACTCGCAGATCTTGTAATTGTTGCGGCGCGGTTCGAGATCGAGATGGACGTGCTCCTCGTGATAGCCGTCGGAACCCGGACCGAGCACTGTTGCGAAGCGTGCGCAGGCGCTGGCGCGCACCGCTTCGCGCCAATCCTTTGGAATATTGACATCGGTCAGGCCGAGCTCGCGGTCGTCGGCGAGCTTGAAATCGTGCACGTCGAGCGCGTCGGCGCGACCATGCTCGCTGACTTTGGCGGCGTGCACGTTGTTGCGGCCGCGGCAATCATAGGAGGCGAGATTGTCCAGTCCGCGCAGCGGCGGCAGGCCTTTCAGCGTCGGCGCCACATCGTCGCGCACCCAATCGGCGATCTGTTGCGCCATCGGGCAACGCATGATCGCGGGTGGAGTCACCGCGACTTTGCTCTGATCGGGAAGCGTGATGGCATTCATTTCGACGGCATCGTTGGCGCCGCAATCGCCCGGACCGACCAGGACGGGAAGCGGCTGGAATTCCGCGACTTTGGCGAGGCTCACCTGACAGGCCGATGGCGCCGCCGGCGCGGCTTGCGCCGCGGCAGCGTCGCTTTGCGGAAATGAGGCATAAGCCTCCTGCGGCGGCGCAAATTCCTGCGGCAGCACGACGGGAAGCGGCTGCGGCTTAGCCAGCGGGTGGGCGGCGCGATGCGACAGCGCAACCGACTTTGGCTGCGGCACGGCGGTGCTTTGTGCCATCGCAGCCGGCGTCGCGCACAACAGCCCGGCAGTGATGACGGCATATTTCACGCAGGAATCTCCGGCGCAGTTGCGGCTTGTCGGGAAGCTTCGAGGCGGCCTCGATGGCTTAACCTTTAGGCTAATCGCGCCTGCCTCTTCAAGCGCCGGTCGGGCCATGGAAGACGCTTGCCTGTCCGGCGCAGACAGGTAACCTTCGGCCAGAAAAAAGCAAAACAGCGAGGAACGCCATGCTCGGGCTGATGCAGGATTGGCCGCTATTGTGCCATCGCATCCTCGATCACGCCGCGACCCAACACGGCGGGCGGCAGATCGTCAGCCGTTCAGTCGAAGGCCCGTTCCACACCACGAATTACGCCGATCTGCGCGTGCGCGCGCTGCGGGTGGCGCAGCGGCTCGACCGCAGCGGCATCAAGCTCGGCGACCGCGTGGCGACGCTCGCTTGGAATACCTGGCGGCACCTCGAAGCCTGGTACGGCATCATGGGCATCGGCGCGGTCTATCACACCGTCAATCCGCGGCTGTTTCCCGATCAGATCGCCTGGATCGTCAATCACGCCGAGGATCGCGTGATGATGGTCGATCTCACTTTCGTGCCGATCCTGGAAAAGCTCGCCGAGCGGCTCAAGCCGATCGAGCAATACATGGTACTGACCGACGCCGAACACATGCCGGCAACCGCGTTGAAGAACGCCGTGCCTTACGAGGAATGGATCGCCGAGGTCGACGGCGATTTCGCCTGGAAGGAGTTCGACGAGAATACCGCGGCCGGCATGTGCTACACGTCGGGCACGACCGGACACCCGAAAGGCGTCGTCTATTCGCATCGGTCCAACGTGCTGCATTCGCTGATGGCTGCGCAGCCCGACGCCATGGATGTCGGCGCGCGCGATATCGTTATGCCGGTGGTGCCGATGTTCCACGCCAATTGCTGGGGGCTGGCGCTGACGTCGCCGATGACCGGCGCGACCATGGCGATGCCTGGCGGCAAGCTTGACGGCGCCTCGATCTACGAGATGCTCGACACTTGCCGCGTCAGCTTCACCGCGGCGGTGCCGACAGTGTGGCTGATGCTGCTGGCGCATCTCGAAGCCAACAATCTGAAACTGCCGCACCTGAAGAAAGTGGTGATCGGCGGCTCGGCCTGCCCGCGCGCCATGGCGCAGAAGTTCCAGGACGTCTACGGCGTCGAAGTCATCCATGCCTGGGGCATGACCGAGATGAGCCCGCTTGGCACGCTCGGTTCGCTCAAGCCGGAATATGCCGGGCTCGAAGGCAAATCGCGGCTCGACATCCAGCAGAAGCAGGGCCATTCGCCGTTCTGCGTCGAGATGAAGATCACCGACGATGCCGGCAATCCGATGCCGTGGGACGGCAAGACGTTCGGCCGCTTGAAAGTCCGCGGCCCGGCGGTGGCGCGACGCTATTTCAAGGACGACGCCGAAACTCTCGACGCCGACGGGTTTTTCGACACCGGCGACGTCGGCACGATCGACCGCTACGGCTATCTCAACATCACCGACCGCTCCAAGGACGTGATCAAATCCGGCGGCGAATGGATCTCGTCGATCGAATTGGAAAACCTCGCGGTCGGCCATCCCAAGGTCGCCGAAGCCGCGGTGATCGGCGTGCGCCATCCAAAATGGGACGAGCGGCCGCTCCTTGTCATCGTGCTCAAGGAAGGCCAGAGCGCGAGCAAGGACGAATTGCTCGGTTTTCTTAACGGCAAAGTCGCCAATTGGTGGATGCCGGACGACGTCGTCTTCGTGCGCGAAATTCCGCACACAGCGACCGGCAAGATCCAGAAGACGGTTCTGCGCGATCAGTTCAAGGATTACGCATTTCCAACCGCGGCGGCCTGAAACCGCTCAGCACGTTGCCGGTTCCACGTATTGGAACGCGGCCGCAATTGATTTCGCGCAATTTGATTTAAAGACGAACAAATCACGGCCCCGTGAGTTTGCTCGGTAGCGATGCCTCGGCCCGCGGCAAACTGCCGCCGCGCGATGCACAGCAAGCACAATCATTGCCTTTTTAGCCGGCGCCTGGAGGTGCGCCGGAGGCGGATAGTTATTGTCTTTCAATAACTTAACAATAGTTCCGGGAGACTTACTCGTGCCGCATAGAATTCATTGTCGATGGCCAAAGTTATTCCAGCTCATGATGCGACGCACAATGACCACATTTCCCCGGTCATAGCGGCCCCGGCCCGCGATCGGCGGGCCAATCACCCTTCCCATCAACAATCGAATAGGATGGATATGGCTGAGTATAGCCTCAAGAAGACTTTCATTGCCTCAGTTTTTGCTTTGGCCGTTATCGGGATACCGGTTGCGGCTTCGGCGCAGTCCGGAGTTGCTTCGGTTTACGCTTATTC
Organism: uncultured Alphaproteobacteria bacterium; assembly: GCA_963784325.1. Taxonomy (GTDB): domain Bacteria; phylum Pseudomonadota; class Alphaproteobacteria; order Rhizobiales; family Xanthobacteraceae; genus BOG-931. The sequence goes on from CAWARC010000007.1 coordinate 341,658, forward strand.
CGGGGGACGCACCGCCAGCGGCGAAAGAGCATCGCCGGGGGCGCTCACCGCGGCGCATCGCTCGCTGCCGTTCGGCACGATGGTGCGGGTCACCAACGAGCGCAACGGCCGCTCGGTGGTGGTGCGCATCAACGATCGCGGCCCGTTCGTCCGCGGCCGCGTCATCGATCTGACGCCGGCGGGCGCCCGGGCGCTGGGCTTTTCCGGCCTCGCCGAGGTCAATCTCGACGTCGTCGGACGAAGCTGAATTTTCGACTAGCCAATCGAGCGACAAAGTAACGGGAGGCTGCGGCCTCCCGTTCCTTTTAGGGAGACGCGCTTAAAGTACGATCCCGCGTCGTAATTGAATCGTTAACAGTTGCGCAAGGCTTGTCGCCCAACATGCGGCGACCCGCTTCGGCTCCCGATTCCCGCTGATGTCGCCAACCGCAATCATCCAAGCCTTCGAAGCCCGTTTGGCGCTCTACAGCCTCGACGATCGCGCCCGCCGCACCGTCATCGAAACCTGGCCTCTGATCGCGCCCGGCCTCGAACGGGCGATCGACGAAATCATCGCGGTCACGTGCGCGCTGCCGAATATCGGGAAAGCCGTCGCGGCCAACCGCGACCTGGTGAAACAGCTGGAGCTGGCACATTTCCGCGCGCTGTTGGGCGGCAAGCTCGATGGGGACTATACCGAATCGTGCCGGCGCACGGTCGAGCAGGAAGCGGCGCTCGGCTTCGACGCGCGCTTTCGCAGCACCGCCGGCAGTTATGTGCTTAAGGTCGCGCTCGACGCGCTCGCCCGCAAGCACCGCTACTCCGCGGCCAAGGCCGTCGCTCGCGGCATCGCGATTTCGCAGATCATCAGCTTCGACATCGCCAATGCGATGACGCTGCATCGGCAGGCGGCGGAGGCTGCCGCGGCGGCGCGGCGCCAGGCGATCGACAGAGCGATCGCGGAATTCGACGGCGCCATCGGCGAAGTGGTCGAATCGATCAAGGAGGCTTCGGTTTCGCTGACGGCGACCTGCGCGACATTGCACGCGGTTGCCGGCGATACCCTCAACCGCATGGGGTCGGCCTCCTCGGCCTCGGCGGAAACCGCGCAGCGCATGGAGATCATGGTGCGCGCCACCGAGGAGCTTTCCGGCTCGATCCAGGAAATCGGCCAGCAGGCGAGCCACGGCATGGGCATGGCGCAATCTGCCGTCGGCGACACCGAGCGCACCCAGCAGGCCATCCGTTCGCTGGCCGACACCGCCGAGCGCATCGATTCGGTGGTAGCGGCGATTTCCGCGATCGCCTCGCAGACCAATCTGTTGGCGCTCAATGCCACGATCGAGGCGGCGCGTGCCGGCGAAGCCGGCCGCGGCTTTGCCGTAGTCGCCGCCGAGGTGAAGACGTTGGCCAACCAGACCTCGCATGCCACCGACGACATTGCGCGCCAGATCGCCGCCATCCAGGAAGCGACCAAGCGCTCGGTCGCCGAAATCGCCGCCATCGCGCAGGTGATCGGCGAATTGACCGGCGTTTCGACCAGCATCGCCGCCGCCGTGGAAGAGCAGGCCGCCACCACGCGGAATATCGCCGAGAGCATTCATACCGCGGCCAGCCACACCGCGCAGGCCTCGACCGAGATCGCTTCGGTCGAGCGCACTGTCGGCAAAAGCGCCACCGCCGTCGGCGAAATCGGTCAATGGACCGCGGAACTGTCGTCGCGCGCCAAGGATCTCGAAACCAAGGTCGCCACCTTCTTCTCCCGCGTCCGCGCCGCGTAGGCGCCCGCCCTTAGCGTCTCTCCGATCCGCGGGCGGCAGTGCGGTCGGGAGAGGCAGGCACAAATCCTCGTTCTCGCAGCGCGACCGGCGCGAGAGTGTCAAACAGCCAACACATTCACCTCGTCACCATCGGGCTTGGTCCGGTGCTTTATGCTGATTTGCGGCAACAAAAACCAAGCGGAATATGTGAACCAGCCTCTTCGCCGCATATACTCGCGGAATGCCGCTAAGATACTGAATTAACGCTGGAACGTACGATAATCTAGAAACACCGCTTATAAGGCATTCACCGTACCGGCGGCGTCGGGATCGTCAGCAAAAACTCGGTGCCCGGGGTGTGGCGGCGTACTTTCAGGTCGGCGCGCACTTGCGCGGTGAGCGCGTTGACGAGGCGCATGCCCAGCCGCCTGCCGGAGTTGATATCGAAATCCACCGGCAGACCGATTCCCCGGTCGCGCACCGCGATGGAAATCGCGCCGTTGGAGCGCGCAACGTCGAGCCACACTTCGCAGCCGCCATCGGGGTAAGCGTATTTGGCGCTGTTGGTGATCAGCTCGTTGACCAACAGCGCCACCGGAATGGCGGTATCGGTGGCGCAGTGCAGGCCGGGCGCGGCGGCGACGTAAATCTTGCAGTTCGGCAGCGCTTTGCCGAGATCGTTGCAGATATCGGTGAGATACGCGCCGAGATCGACCGCGCCGATCTGGTCGCTGCCGTAGAGCCGCTGATGCGCGCGCGCGATGGCCGCGATACGGCTCGAGGCGTCGCGGAGCGCATGGCGGACCTCCTCGCTCTGCGTGGTCGTGGTCTGCAGATGCAGCATGCTGGCCACGATCTGCAGGCTGTTGTTGATCCGGTGATTGACCTCTTTGGCGAGGATCTGATGGCGTTCCAGCGCGGCCGTCAGATTGCGCTCGGCGCGCTGCCGGTAAATGGCCATGCCGAGAATGTTGGCGGCGCCTTGCAAGAAGGAAATGTCGTTGGCGGAGAATTCGCCGTCGGAGCGGCTGTCGACTTCGAGAACGCCATAAGGCTCGCCGTCGCCTTGCAGGATCACGTTCATGGCGCGGCGGATGCCGTGCTCCAGCAGGAGCTCGGGGGTGCGGAAGCGTTCTTCGTTTTCGAGATGATTGGAGATGACGGCTTTGCCGGTGCGCAAGGCGTAGCCGGCGGGAGAGGCCACATCGGCGCCGATGGTTGCTGCGCCGACGACGCCGGTATCCCAACCGACGCCGGCGCGGACCAGAAAGCGGCCTTCCGACGGCATATATTCCAGGACCTTGGCGAATTCAGCCGCCAGGCCCTCGGCGGTCAACCGGGCGGTCAGGTCGAGGAGCTCCGGAAACGGAGTTCCTTGCAACGCGCGCACGCCAAGCTCCGCCAAAATCTCTTGCTGACGGACCCGTAGGCTAAGCGCTTCAGCCGTCAGGTCGGAAGGCGGCGTGCCTTCCGGCTGTTCGGCGACAAACTCGGAGGTTCTTGGGTGAAAAGTAACGACGCCGGGCATAGTTCTCTGCCGTTTCGATGAGCGGTGGTGTCGGATCAAGAGCGCTCGTCACTCGAAGAAGACCGAGCGAAGTCAGCCGGGGCCGAGCTCACGCTCGGTATTGGTACGTCCCTATCAAAGCGGTGCAATTAAGGGCAATTGACGGCGCTCCCAAAACGGCAAGCGGCAATCTTCCCCGAACGATCCTCTCGACGGAACTAGAAGTTTCGAACCCGGATCAAAGTTCCATCGGCCCTACAGCGCCCAGGCCCGCAATGTGTCTTTTATTGCACCCGGATCGTAGGGCTTGGCGAAGAAGCGGCCGCCGTCCGGCAGATCGCGCGGGCCGATCCTGTCTCGCCCTGACGTGACGATGATCTTGATCGGCGGCCAGCGGTCGCGCACGGCATGCGCGAGCTTCAGCCCATCCATCGAGCCCGGCATGTGGATATCGGTGAACACCACCCGGATATCCCGGCGGCTCTCCAGGATCGCGATGGCTTCATCGGCATCGGCGGCCTCGATCACCGCGAAGCCCGCTTCTTCCACGGTCTGGACCGCGCAGAAACGAACCAGAGGCTCGTCTTCCACGATCAGAACGGCGGTTGCTTTCGAGGGGCCTGCCATTGCTGCCTCTGACGAACTCAAAGACCTCCACAGAGGCACCAGCACTAACGTGGCCGGGAAGGAGGACGTTCCAAAGAATAAGGCAGAAGGCATCGAGCCGCGCACCACGTCTCTTCCGACATGGTTCGAGCCGGGGCCTGGCTTGACGGAATGCGCTAACGCAGGGGAGGAGGCGTCATGTCGGAACCGGCGCCACGCTACTCCGCCGGCTGCTTGGCTTTCGGCTTCGGCTTGTAGAACGTACTCTTGAGGTTATCCCAGAGCTGAATCTTGGCGCCATGGCGGTGCATGATGACGCTCTGCTGCGCCACCGAGAGCGAGTTGTTCCAGGCCCAGTAGATGACGAGCCCGGCCGGAAACTTCGCCAGCATGAAGGTGAAGATCAGCGGCATCCAGTTGAAGATCATCTGCTGGGTCGGATCCGGCGGCGCCGGGTTGAGCTTCATCTGCACCCACATGGTCACGCCCATGATCGCCGGCCAGAAACCGAGATGCAGGAAGCCGCCGATCAGCGGGATGATGGTCGGGTCGAACGGGATCAGGCCGCCGAGCGTGAAAATATTCGTCGGGTCCGGCGCGGAGAGATCGTGGATCCAGCCGTAGAACGGCGCGTGGCGCATTTCGATGGTGATGAAGAGAACCTTGTAGAGCGAGAAGAACACCGGAATTTGGATCGCGATCGGCAGGCAGCCGGCAATGGGATTGATTTGCTCCTTCTTGTAGAGCTCCATCATCTCCTGCTGCTGCTTCGCCTTGTCGTTGGCGAAGCGCTCCTTGATCATCGCCATCTGCGGCTGCACCGCCTTCATCTTCGCCATCGAGGCGTAAGACTTGTTGGCGAGCGGGAAGAACAAGAGCTTGACGCATACCGTGACGATCAGGATGGCGATGCCGAAATTGCCGACCAGATGGAAGAAGTAGTCGATGGCGAGGAACATCGGCTTGGTGATGAAATAGAACCAGCCCCAGTCGATCAACAGATCGAAATGGTTGAGATGGAGCGCCTGGTTGTAGCCGCCGGGTCCGAGCGGGAAATTGATGCCGACGACGGAGACTTCCTTGGCGCCGGCGAACAGACGCGAGTCGGTGGACACGGTCGAGCCCGGCGCCACGGTCTGGGCATCGCCGAGATAATCGGTCTGATAGATGTCCTTGCCGTTGACGTTGGTGGCGGAGAAGCGGGTCTTTACCTTGGCATCGGTGTTCGGCAACAGCACCGCGGCCCAATACTTGTCGGTGAAGCCGAGCCACGCGTTGGTGACGTCCCAGCTCTCGCTCTTGATCTCGGCGATCTTCTTATAGGTCTCTTCCTTCTCGCCGTCAGAGCCCATCATGCCGATCGGGCCTTCGTGCAGAATGTAATAGCCGAGCACCGGCGGCGTGCCGTGGCGCGAGATCAGCCCATAGGGAAACAGCGTGACCGGCGTGCTGCCTTTGTTGGCGACCTGGTCCTTGATGGTGAAGAGATAATGATCGTCGACCGCGATGGTGCGGGTGAAGATGAGGCCCTGGCCGTTGTCGTAGGAGAGCGTGACCGGATGATCGACGCCGAGCGTGCCGGAGCCGTCCTGCTTCCACACCGTGTCGGGGCCCGGCATGGCTGCGGTGGTGCCGGCGGCCGGCACCCAGCCAAATTCGGCGTAATAGGCGTCCGGCGCGCCCGACGGTGAGAACAGCACGATCGGTGGCGAGTTCGGATCGACGTCTTCGCGGTATTGCGTGAGCGACAGATCGTCGATGCGGCCGCCCTTGAGATCGATGCTGCCCTGGAGCCGCGGCGTGTCGATGGTGACGTGGGGGGAGGCGGCGATCACCGCTGTGCGATTGGCGGCCGGCGGCTCGGTGGTGGGCGCATTCGGCACCGGCGGGGCGCTGGCGGACGGGCTCGGCTGCGCCGCATTGGGCTGCATTGCGTTTGGCTGGGTTTGGCCGGGCTGAACTTGCGCCTGCTCCTGCTTCTTGAGCTGCGCCTGTTCTTGCTGGCGCTGCATCTGCGGGTAGCCGATGAAATATTGCCAGCCGATGACGACGACCAGCGACAGCACGATGGCAATGATGGTGTTCTTATACTCGCCCATTACCTGCTCTTGTGCTCATCGTTGCGGGGTCCGGATCGGGGGCGCCGGTCGTCTTGGCGGGCCTCGCGCGGTTTTTCGGGCGAGCCCGCTCTATGTAGGGCGGCGTCCGCGCCGCTACCAGTTGCGCGGCCTGTCTCTTGCCCGCTTCCTTGTTTACTTTCTTGACCGCTCCGCGGGGCGGCATGAACTCGGCGTATCGCCGCATCGAATTGCCGGGTCATGTCGGCGAAATCGGCCGCGAGCGCGGCGCGCCGGCCGATCAGCACATAATCGTGGCCGGGGCGAAGCGCCGCAGCGGGGGCCAGCCGCACCACTTCGCGCAGCCGCCGGCGCACGCGGTTGCGCTCCACCGCATTGCCGACCTGGCGCGATACGGTGAATCCGACCCGGACAGATCCACCGTCGCGGCTGTCCTCAGCGCGCTGCCGCGCCTGTACGACGAAGGCGCCGGACGGCGCTCTTGCGCCCTTCGCGGCAGCCTTAAAGTCCGTGCGGCGCTTCAACCGTTCCATTGGTTTGGCTTTGGATGCGATTTTGGGCTCGACCACTGCGGGCTCGACCTCGAAATCGGCGTGTGGAACGAGGACTCGCGCCCAACTCAAGCGCTAGATTGTTACTTTGAGCATGGTCGTATCCGAAAACCGGTTCCCACTTTTCGGGACCATGCTCTAGGCACTCAGCTTCTTGCGCCCTTGCCCGCGCCGCAACGACAAAACCCTGCGGCCGCCCTTGGTCGCCATGCGGGCGCGAAAGCCGTGGCGGCGCTTGCGCACCAATTTGCTCGGCTGGTAGGTCCGTTTCACCGAAAGATCTCCGCTGGGGGCTCGATGCGGCCCTAAGCGCCGCGATTGGCGCGGCTTATACGCAAGCCCTCCCGGCTCGTCAACGTGACTTCCCCGCGATTTGTCGGCGATTCCTGCATTTTGGGGCTTGTCTGCCGAGCGCCAAAATCGCCATCGGAGGCGGCATTGTCAGGCGCCGTTTACTATAGAATAGGTGTGACAGGTCTTAGTCGCGCGCGGATTTGCAAGCCTTGGCATTGCGGCGAGCCGAAACGGCGAAAATGACAGTGGAACAGCGGCAACAGATCAAACCGGACATCTGCGTCATCGGCGCCGGCGCGGGCGGGCTTGCGGCGGCATCGGCGGCGGCCGCCTTCGGCGTCAATGTGGTGCTGATCGAAAAAGCCAAGATGGGCGGCGAAGCCCTCAACAGCGGCGCGTTGCCGTCAAAGGCGCTGCTTGCGGCGGCCGCGCGTGCCAATGCGTGCCGCGACGCCGCGCGTTTCGGCATCAAGAGCCCGCGCTTCGGCGTCGATTTCGCCGCGGTGCGCGCCCATGTGCGCGACGTCGTCGCCGCGGTCGAGCCGCAGGATTCGCGCGAGCGCTTCAATGGGCTCGGCGTACGCGTCTTTGCCGGCGAGGGCCGCTTCACCGACGCCGAAACCGTCGCCGTCAACGGCTACGACGTCAAAGCGCGCCGCTTCGTCATCGCCACCGGCTCCTCGGCAGCGCTGCCCGCCATTCCCGGACTTGCCGAGACGCCGCATCTGACCAACGAGACGATCTTCGATCTCGCCGAGTGCCCGCGCCATCTCATCGTGATCGGCGCCAACTCGATCGGACTGGAGCTGGCGCAGTCGTTCCGCCGTTTCGGCGCCGAAGTCACCGTGCTTGAGCCGGCGGCGCCCTTGGCCGGCGCCGATTTGGAATGCGCCAGCGTCGTCTTCGACGCGCTCGCGCGCGAGGGCGTCGTGCTGCGCTCCAGCGTCGACATCCGGCAGGTGCGCCCGGCGCTGGCGCGCGTGCAGGTCGATTTCGTTGCCGGTGACGATGCCGGGCAAAAAACCCAGACCATCGAAGGCAGTCATCTGCTCGTCGCCGTAGGGCGGCGGCCGAACCTGGAGAATCTCGATCTCGACGCCGCCGGCATCCGCTACCGGCCAGGCGGCATCGTGGTCGACAGCGGGCTTCGCACCACCAACAAGCACGTCTATGCCATCGGCGACGTCACCGGCGCGCCGCAGCTCAGCCATCTGGCGCACCATCAGGCGGGCCTGGTGATCCGCAACGCGTTGTTTCGCACCCCGGTCGATGTCGACAGCTATGCGGTGCCGGTCGTGACCTATACCGATCCCGAACTGGCCCAGGTCGGCCCGACCGAGGACGAAGCGCGGGCGCAGGTCGGCGTCATCCGGGTATTGCGCGCGCCCTATCGCGAAAACGACCGGGCACGTGCGACCGGGGCGACCCATGGCCACATCAAGATCGTCACCGACCGCGAGGGAACTATCCTCGGCGCCACCATCGTCGGGGCGGGGGCATCGGAAAATATCGCGGTCTGGACGCTCGGCATAAACCAAAAGCTGAATATCGAAGCCTTTGCCGGTGTTATCGTGCCGTATCCGACCTATGCCGAGGTGGGCAAACGCGCCGCGATGACCTATTTCACTCGAGGTTTGACGAGTCCTCTGGTGCGTCGCATCATAGGATGGCTGCCTCGTTTTGGCTGATCAGCGTTAGCCGCAAGCCGCAGGCTCGACCATGACTGATGAAACCGCCGTGCGGCCGGAACCGGTCCGGACGCCGCGCTTCGGCCTTTCCGGCAAGCTCCTCGTCCTCACGATTCTGTTCGTGATGATCGCGGAAGTGCTGATCTACGTGCCGTCGGTCGCCAATTTCCGCGTGGTCTGGCTCAAGGACCGCCTTGCCACCGCTTATACCGCGGCGCTGGTGCTCGACGCCGCGCCAAACGGCGTCGTGTCCGATGCGCTGGCCAAGAAGATTCTCGATTCAATCGGCGCCCGCGCGGTGGCCATGAAGATGGGCAACAGCCGGCGCATGCTGGCGGTCGACGACATGCCGCCGACCGTCGCCGCCACCTACGACATGCGCACGGTCTATGTGTTCGATGCCATCGTCGATGCCTTCACCACCATGCTCGATGCCAAGAACGACGTGATCCGCGTGGTCGGTCCGGCGCCGATGGGCGGCGAATATATCGATCTGGTGATGGACGAGCAGCCGCTGCGCAAGGCGATGCTGCGCTATTCCACGGACATTCTGTTTCTGTCACTGGTCATCTCCTGCATCACCGCGGCACTGGTTTATCTGGCGCTCCTTTATCTGTTCGTGCGGCCGATGCGGCGCGTCACCGCCAATATGATCGCGTTCCGCGCCGACCCGGAGAACAGCGACCGCGTCATCGCGCCCTCGGCGCGCAACGACGAGATCGGCACCGCCGAGCGCGAGCTCGCCACCATGCAGATCGAGCTCGCCTCGATGCTGCATCAGAAGAACCGGCTGGCAAGCCTCGGGCTCGCGGTGTCGAAGATCAATCACGATTTGCGCAATCTGCTCGCTTCGGCGCAGCTGTTCTCCGAGCGGCTCGCCAAAATCCCCGATCCCGGCGTGCAACGCTTCGCGCCGAAGCTGGTGCATGCGCTGGAGCGTGCCATCGCCTTCTGTCAGTCGACGCTATCCTATGGCCGCTTGCAGGAGCCGCCGCCGGAGCGCCGGCCGATCCTTCTTGAGCCTCTTGTGGAAGAGGTGCACGAAACGCTGGGGCTCGGCCACGATGCGCCGATCCGCTGGATCAGCGCGGTCGAGCGCGGCCTTGTCGTCGAGGCCGACTACGACCAGCTGTTCCGCGTCCTCCTCAACCTGTCGCGCAACGCGGTCGGCGCCATGGAGAGCCGCGAGACCCGCGATCCCGGCCGCGACCAGATTCGCATCACCGGCCGCCGCGAGGGCGCGGTGGTGGTGATCGAAGTGTCCGACACAGGCCCGGGCTTTTCGGGACAGGCGCGCGCCCATTTGTTCGAGGCATTCCAGGGCTCGACCCGCACCGGCGGCACCGGCTTGGGCCTCGCCATTGCCGCCGAACTGGTGCGCGCCCATGGCGGGGACATCCGGCTGGTCGAGGGCACCATCGGCGCGACGCTGCGGCTGACCATTCCCGACCGCGCCGTGGAGCTCGCCGCCCGTCGCGGGGCGCGGGCGCAGGGTTAATTTCCCAGCCTCATCCGTCCGGGGCCACCGGGCAGGAAGGGCCGACAAATCTTGCCATCACGCGCTGAAGCCTATAGCTACGACGCGCCGCGCCCGTAGCTCAGCTGGATAGAGCACCAGACTACGAATCTGGGGGTCAGGAGTTCGAAATCTCTTCGGGCGCGCCATGCAGCCACGTTCCGGGCCGTATTCAAACTTCGTATTTGATCCTCATCTTGCCCCGAGACGCCGCTTGCTCGCCCGCGGCATTACCACGAATAAGCATTTCGTTTGGTGTGCGACCTCTCACCTCTCAGGAATTCTGGATCAATTTGCAGAGCCGTGGGCCGGCGCAATTTTCGGTCCGCCGCGTTCAAATCGCGCACGGTTGGACCGCCGGTCTAATTGCATGACATTCCAATGAAAAGTCACGCCGGGCCGCCCTTGACTCGGGGGCACGGGCGCTTGGCACCGGCACCCCACCATGATAGCCTTTTTTAAAGTACATCCGGATTGAGCCCGCGAAGAAGTTCAAACCGGTTCGATCGCCTATCAAGCCACCCCGGGAACGTCGAGAAAGGATACGCCATGGCCGAGACAACGAGTGCTTCCGAGAGTCCCGCAATGGACGCAACGACGCCGAGCTCGACCGCGGAACGCGGGGAAGTGGCCAACAAGCTGGTCGATCGTTTCGCGCTCTGGTCCGGCGTGGCCGGTCTGATCCCGATCCCGGTGGTCGACGTGCTTGCGGTCGGCGGTCTGCAGATTCAGATGCTGCGCCGGCTGTCGCAAATCTATGACGTGCAGTTTTCCGAGAACCGCGGCAAAGCGCTGATCGCGGCGCTGGCGGGGACCATGATCCCGGCGACCAGCGGCATGGGCGCGGCGAGCGCCATGAAAGCGATCCCGGTCGTCAACATCCTGGCGGCGGGGTTCGTGATGCCGGTGCTTTCGGCCGGCGCTACCTTCGCCATCGGCAAGGCGTTCATCCAGCATTTTGAATCGGGCGGCACGCTGCTCGATTTCAATCCGCCAGACTATCGCGATTTCGTCAAGGCGCAGAAGGAGATGTGGGAATCCCGACGCGCCAAGCGCTCCAACACCAGCGGGGCGGCGACGACGACCCCGTGACACGAACGGGTTTTTGTCAGCCGATGAGGAGCGGGTTCTCTTCAAACGCGACTATCATCGAGCGACGCGACCGAGTTCGGATTCGAGTCCCATGGCCGCTGCCATCCTGGCCTACATAACCGTCTGCCTGCTCACGGGATTCGCCGGCACGCACCGTCGCATGGGATTCTGGGGGACGTTCTTCCTCGCACTTTTCACCACTCTGCTGGTGGTACTGCCTGTGCTGTTCATCACCGGCCCATCGTGGCGAGTCGAATGGCGTCGCCGCAACGTGGATTAACTGTCGGCAAGCGCATCCGTCTTTCGGCCATCGGCGGCGCGTGTTGAATGTAGACGGACGACTGCGCGCTAATGTCCTTTATCCAGCTCGTTCGCCGCGAAATGCACGGCTCGCTGCCGAAGCTGGTCTTCATGTCCGGCGTTGGCGGCGTCAGCAACGCGTCGATCCTTGCCGCCATCAATGCCGGCGTGCAGGACGCCGGCGGCGGGCAAAAGCCCGGGCTGTGGGCCGCCTCGCTTTTTCTGATCGCCCTGTTTCTGTTCTTCAAGTCGCAGCAGTTCGTCACCATCACCGCCACCGCCGAGATCGAGGCCATCATTCATAAGCTGAGGGTGCGGCTGATGGACATGATCCGGCATTCGGAGCTTCTGGAATTGGAGCGGATCGGCCGCTCGCGCATCGTCGCCGCGGTGACCAGCGATACCGCGGTGCTGACCCAAGCCAGCAATATGCTGTGCTTCACGGTGCAGGGGGCGGTGCTGGTATTCTTCGTCGGGCTTTACGTCGCTTATCTGTCGCTCACCGCCTTTGCCTTGACCTTCGTTATCGTCACCGGCGCGGGCTTTATTTTCCATCACAAGAACAAACGGCTGGCCGCCCAGAAGGGCGAGTCGGCGGCTTGGGAGCGCCGGCTGTTCGACCGGCTGGTCGATTTCCTCGACGGCTTCAAGGAGGTCAGGCTCAACGCGGCGCGCAGCGAGGATCTGTTCGACGACGCGTTGGAGGTTTCGAAGACCGCGGCGAACATCAAAATCCGCACCCAGGCCGAAACCTTCAAGATGATCGTGACGTCGCAGATTTCGATGTACATCCTGCTCGGCGCCGTCGTCTTCGTGGCACCCAATCTGAGCGACACACTCGGCGCCTCATCGATCGCCAAGACCACGACGGCGCTATTGTTCATCGTCGGCGCCTGCTTCGGTCTGGTGCAGTCGATTCCGATCCTGCTCAATGCCAACGCCGCGGCGGACCGCATCGAGCGTCTCGAGGCTGCGCTGCACGCCACCGTCATCCAGACCGGGCGGCTGGCGATTGCCGCGCCGAAGCGGTTCGAGCGGATCGAGATGCACAACATCACCTTCCGCTACGTCGACAAGTTCTCCGACACCGTGTTCAAGATCGGTCCGATCGATTTCAGCATGCGCGCCGGGGAGCTGATTTTCATCACCGGCGGCAACGGCTCCGGCAAGTCGACGTTTCTGCGGGTGCTGTCCGGGCTCTACCCGCCGGATTCCGGCGAAGTTCTGCTCGACGGCCGACCGATCACCAACGCCACGCGTGACGAATATCGCGGACTGATGTCGGCGATATTCTTCGATTACCATCTGTTCCAGCGGCTCTACGGACTGCCCGACGCTACCCCTGGCGACATTGAGCGCCTGCTGGCGCAGTTTCGCCTGACCGACAAGACCTCGCTCACCAACGGCGAGTTCCGCACGCTCGATCTGTCCGGTGGCCAGCGCCGGCGCCTGGCGCTGATCGTCAGCATGCTGGAGAAACGCCCGATCATGATTCTCGACGAATGGACCGCCGAGCAGGACCCCGAATTTCGCCGCAAATTCTATGACGAACTGCTGCCGGACATGATGCGGGCGGGCGCCACCATCGTGGTCATCACCCACGACGACCGCTATCTCGATGAGCTGCATTTGCCGGCGCGCCGGATTCGGATGGACGAAGGCCGTATTGTCGAAGAACGTACGATGGGCTGATGATAGGGTCGGCTGGAGAGAACCGGATGGCGAGCTATCCAGAGACGCTTGATGACCTGCCACCCCCGCCGCGGCGGCGGGGATGGTGGCGTCATGTCTGGCGGCACCTGCCGAGCCTCTCGGTCATCGTGATGATGTGTTTGCTCGTCGGCGTCGTGCTGTGGCCCTACGTGGTGATCACGGTGCCGAGCGGCAAAGTCGGCGTGCTGTGGAAGCGCTTCAACGGCATCGACATCTATTGCTGGTGCTGGGTCGGCCGCGGCACGGTGCTCGATCCGCGCGAACTACGGGAAGAAGGCCTGCACATCATCTGGCCTTGGGACCGGCTGTACCTCTACGACTTGCGGCTCCAATCCAACACGCAGACCTACAACGCGATTTCCAAGGACGGTGTCAGCGTCGGCGCGGAGATCAGCGTGCGCTATCAGCTCCTGCACAATTCAGTCGCCGTGCTGCACAAATTCATCGGTCCGGATTATCTGAGCTCGGTTATCGAGCCTGAGATCGGCAGCCAGGCACGAGAAGTCATCGCGCAATACACGGCGGAAGAGGTTTATACGTCGCGCGAGGCGATCCAGAAGGAAATCCGCGATAATGCGCAAAGGAGCCTCGCCGCCAATCTCAACAAGCTAGTGCAGCCGGAGGCGATGGAGCAGCCCGACCCGAGGCACTACAACGAGTTTCTGCAGAACGCGATCCAGATCCTCGATACGCTCGTGCTGTCGATCGAATTGCCGCCGGAAATCGTGGCGGCGATCAATCGACAGACCGAACAATATTACATGATCAATGAATATAAATTCCGGGTGCAACGCGAAGCCGAGGAATCGAAACGCAAGCAAATCGAGGCGGACGGCATCGCCGCGTTCCAGAAAACGGTCAGCCAGGGGATATCCAACTCGTATCTGCGCTGGCGCGGCATCGAGGCGACACTGGCATTGGCGCAGTCGCCCAACACCAAGATCGTGATCATCGGCTCTGGCAAAGACGGGCTGCCGATCATTCTCGGCAACGACGTTCCGACGGTGCCGGGGACACCTCCGGCTGGTGCGCCGCCAGCCGGCACGTCAGCTTTTCCGGCCAATACGCCGCCAACGCCGGCGCCGAGTGCGGTGCCCCCGGCAGCCGGCGGGTCGAATGGAAACAAGGCGCCCGCGGGATCGTCAGGCGAGGCCACGCCGCCACCATCGGGCAAGGCCGCCGCCGCTGGATCATCACCGGCCACGCCTACGAATAACGAGGGACAGGCGGCGTCGACCGGCCCGCTCACTTTGCCCGACGTCCAAACCATCATTTCGCGAGTCTCAGGCGTCTTGCTGCCGCCCGGAGCGGGCGCCGGTTCCGCAGCCGCCGCAAAGCCGAAACCGTGAGGGAGACTGCGACGTGAGCGACCGAACGAACATGAGCCGCTCAGCCTCGACGCCGCCCCGTCGGCGACTGATCCCGACCGACGATAATCGCTTCGTCATCGCCGCCGCCTGCGTCATTACAGTAGTTTGTATCCTGGTTGGCGGTCATCTCTACGGCCGCTATTTGTCGTCACTCGATATGGGGGGCCGCGATAACGCCATCGCGGAGCTCCGCGCCCAAGATCAAAAGACAAAAAGGGAGCTTGACGCCAAGAGCGCGGAAGCGACCGAACTGCAGATCAAGCTCGACAAGGCACACGCTGCGCTCAGCGCCATCATGCCTTCGCAGAACACCTTCAACGTCCAGCCCAATCAAGCCGTCGTCGTCGGCGACGGCCGCTTGACCGTCGGCTTGGTCGGTTCGCCGAACAATGAGAACGTCACGCTGGACATCAACGGCAAGCAACAGCAGGTGGATGCGGGCCAGGTCATCGATGTAGCGCCCGACGCGTCGACCAAATGTCAGGTGCAGGTGCAGTCCTTCGACATGTTTAAAGCGGTGCTGGTTGCCTCGTGCAAACCGGCACAGCAGCAGTGAGTGCGGCGACGCACTGCTATTCCCAGATGAGCACGTTCGGCAACGATGCGCCGCTGTCGAGCGCCGTGGCTTGCCGCAGCAGCGTATAGCCGACGCCGGACAGGCCGCGAAACAGGCCGAGATTGAATTGCCGCTTGCCGCTGTTCCAGCGGTAATCGCCTGTTGCGGCCGCTTGCTGCAGCAGTGCCGATAGCCGCCGTGCGGCAAGCTCGCGAAGATCGGCGCGACCGAGCGCGCCGGCCGCCTCGCAAATAAATTCGATCCGGCCGAGCGCGCCGCAGCAAAGCGTATCCAGGGCGCCGGACGACGCTCGCTCGACACCGATAGCGGCGTTGCGAATATCCGTCGCCAGCAACTCGGCTGAGAGCTTCGCAGCTTTGCCGCCAAATCTTTGCATGCCCAGGCGCGCAAGACCGATGCCGGGCGCGCCGTGACACCACTGGCAGGGCCACGTCGGCGCGTTTGAGCCGCGCCAATCTGGCCAGTTGTAATGCATGTCGTCGTAGGTGGCATCTTCGTACGCAATGCATTCCGACGCGGCCTTGGCAAAATCCTCCCGGCTGGTCGCCGCCGCCAAGGACGAAAGAGCGTAAGCGAAGCCGGCAGCGCCATGCGACATGCCGTTCAATCCGCGTGTGACGGGATTGGCGCCGGAACCATTTGTCGCAAACGCTTGTGCGCGAAACTCCTGTCCCATCCAACTCCGAGGGCCCTCCGCTCCGAGACGGGGCTGCGCCAGAAGATGCTCACCGCATCTGATCGCGCGGCTGAGCACCATCCTCGATCCGGTATCGCGATGCAGGCGTAACAGCCCCAATATCGCCCCGGCGCTGCCGCCCATGACGTCGAGTTGCTTGTCCGCGGCGATGAGCTCGTCGGTAACGAGCGCGGCCGCCATCTCGGCGTCAGCGAGCAGGTCGCGATCATCGAGGCACTTTGCCATTACGGCAAGCGCATAGACGATCGAACCCAGGCCGGTGGCCGCGCCGATGCCGAGTGC
>CAWARC010000008.1:0-123418 GCA_963784325.1 uncultured Alphaproteobacteria bacterium
GAAATATCCTGTTTGGCCCAGCAAAGAAGAAAGTCGCGGAAAAGCCCGCTCCTCCCGCAATACTTTCTCCAAGCGAAATGAATTCTTTGGGAGGGAGAATGAACGAGCCGCAAGAAAACTGGCAAAGAGGACCAGCGCGAGTGCGGGAGGATTTTCTTTTATTCTCCTCGCGTAAAAATGCCCGAGCCGAAAGGTCTTATTGGACAACTCGCGGAGAATAATTGACGTTATCAGATACCCGGAGATTACAAAAAAGATGTCTACGCCTACGAAACCTCCCCTCACTTGACGCGGAAATACGTGAAAGCAGACGACGAGGAGGACGGCCACAAAACGGAGGCCATCTATATCCGGTCGGTATTTTGAGGAATGAATTAATGTTAACGCCGCCAGCCTAGTTCAGAAATCCGCCCAGTCGCAAGAACTCGGCCAATTTCTTTCCAATAATATAGCTTCCGTAAATGCCGATATGATCGTCGTCTTTATAGAGCGCGCGATGGTCCCTGATGCCGTAGCAATATTGCTCATCGCATAGCAGCGGTCGCGTATCGAAAATTCCGATGTCCGGAGCATTTTTGGCGAGGCCGTCAATGACCGCGCGATACTCCCCCTGACGCGCTTTCACCGCAGATAACGGAACGCGGCAATCTGTAAACTTTGGCGAAAATAACCTGCTGTCGATGCAATCCGTCACATCGAAACCAAGCTCGGGAAAGTCCATCACCAGCACGACTTTCTTTCCTGCATGCCGGATCATATCGATTGCGGAAGACAGGCCGATGCTAAATAGCCGTGCTTGGGTCATGTGCCGTTCCGCGCTGTTCTCCCCTGTTATAACAACGTTGTGTTCGCGCTCCTGACTGCCTACGCCGAATCCCTTTCCCGGTGAGGTAAAGTGGCCCCCGAAAGGAAAGCACCACCGTCTTTAGGCTTCTGATGTCCGACAAATACACTATCTGCCGTTGGACTGTTGAGGACGCACAATATTGATTGAAGGGTTTATTGGTGACCGTGAGGCCGGTTTGCGGAAAGGCACAGGATTGCAAATAGAGGCTGCTGACGTTAGGTAGCGCCCCCGCTAATCCCGGATAAAGCACTTCGGCATGGCTGTCGCCGAAGACTGCGAATGCCGGATCGACGGCGGTGTTGTTTCGACATTCGTATATTCTCGCACCGTCGACCGTCGTGTCGTGGCACGGTGCGACCTCAGAATAAAACTTCGACGGAAATTTCACATCGAAATCAGTAACCGCGACTAAGTGTCGTCCTCCTTGCTGAAACTTGACGCCATAGCCGCGGCCAAGTGCATAACCGGTTATGCCGATGACGATTGCCACAGCCAGGAGAGCGGGTGCCGCCCGCACACTCTGTGCTGAACGGATCGGCCGCTCCAGAAGTTCGTAAGTCAGCCAAGCGAGAATGATGCTCGCGGCAATCAACCCGACCCGTAATGCTTTCGAGGGGTCGCCTACGGAATTGAGCCACGCGAATGACAGGAGTGGCCAATGCCAGAGATAGAGCGGATAGCTGATGAGGCCGACAAAAACCAATGGGCGAAGCGCGAGAATGCGTCGATTAAGCCACGCCCCCATGCCCGCGAGGATCAAAAGAAATGCGCCGGTGGTGGGCAGTAAAGACCACCAGCCGGGAAATGCGCTTTGTGGCGAAACAAGAACCACTGCGGCGACAATAGTTGTGATGCCAAGAAGGGCTGCCGCATCCCGCCACCACAAGCGCAGCCAGACCGGATGTGACTGAAGCGCCATTTCCGCCGGATCGGGAGGGGCTCCGCGTCGTCGCTCGATGCATGCGAGCATGCTGCCGACCATCAACTCCCAGGCCCGCGTAAACGGCATGAAAAAGTCGGCGACCGGAAAACTATGCACCATCGCCACATTGCAGAGGAACGAGAGCGCAGCAACGCCTGCCGCAACGGTAAAGAGGTTATAGCCGCGGCGCCAAGAAAATAACAGCACGGCCGGCCAGACGATGTAAAACTGCTCCTCTATGCTTAGCGACCACAAATGCAAAAGCGGCTTATAGATCGCCTCGGTATCGAAGTATCCCGCTTCCTTCCACAGCACGAAATTCAAAACGAAGCCCACTGCTGCGGCGACATGCTTGCCGAGCTGCACGTATTCATTCGGCAACATTGCGAACCAACCGAAGCGACAGCAGGCCGCGAGTATCAGAAGCAACGCCGGAAATATTCGCTTGATCCGGCGAACGTAAAAATCTACAAAACTGAATCTTCTCTGCAATGTTTTTCAGAACGATACCGGAAATGAGATATCCGGAAATGACAAAGAAAACGTCCACCCCGACAAAGCCGCCGGTTATCCGCATCGGCGCGGCATGAAAAGCAACCACGGAGAGCACCGCAATCGCCCGAAGTCCATCGATGTCTGGCCGATAGGTCAGGGTGGTGTGTTTTCGCATTCGGTAGTTACACGGCTTGTTATCCGAGCCTTTTTGACTGTGCAAAAGGAACGGTTACCGCGTATTCCTCATCCATGAGCGGTATCGGCCGGTGCCGCACGCGCGAGGCGAGCGATCATTCTACCGCCGAGAACGGGAATTTCGCGACCACTCATTTACCCCACCTCCTGATCCGCGGACCAAACCTAACAGGTAATGGGGCTCATGTCCGCCTTGGGCCGATTGTGTTGAAAGAATCCGCAGTTGCGCGGGATGATATTGGCTGATTTGCCGGACTGAAGATCATGATGGGACGTCGGCAAGTCGAAGGGCTGCTTTGTTCTATAAGGTCTCTCTCGAACGGCATGTTCCGCCCGATCACGGAGGGGGTGCTCGGGTAGCAAGCTCATACTCCGCGGCAATTGTGGCGACCCAGGGGTCCCAGTGATTTCTCCTAACGTTTGCCGCGCCCGCGCGCCAGCGTGTACAGCAGGCCTGCTACAAGGACGGCGCCAATGCTCAGCGCGGCAATATCCATGATGCGCGACCTCACTATCACTGTCGAGATCGCGAGCGTCGCCAGCGCAACATTGACTGCGAATACGCGCGCCACCACGTCGATGACCGTAAAGCCGCGATCCGTGGCGCGCTGATAGAAATGCGAGCGATGCGCCCGCCAAATCTTCTCGCCGTTTCGTGCGCGGCGCACGAGTGTGATGGTCGAGTTGGCGAGATAATATAACGGCAGCAGGATTGCTGCGGCCCGTCCGCCATTGCCGGCTAGCAAAACTAGCAACCAGCCGAGCAAAAGCCCAACCGGAAGGCTGCCAACATCGCCAAGAAAGAGCTTTGCAACCGGCCGATTGAAATAGCCAAAGCCAATCATGGCGCCGCACAACGCCAAACTCACGATGATTGCCACGGGCGGCAGCGGGCCGAGTAAGCCGATTACCGCGAGCGCTGCCGCGATCGGGACGGTCTCCGCCGCAGTCATCCAGTCGAGGCCGTCCATGAAATTTACCAGATTGACGAACCACAGGCCGCCAATCACGAGCGCAATACGTTCGGCCGCCAACGGCAGAATCGGCAGTATTCGCAATCCAGGTGGCAGCACGAAGATGACCGCCGTAACTGCCAGCGTTTGCAGCAGCAAACGTAACGCCACGTTTTCCGGATGAATGTCCGCAAGCACGCCCACGCCAGCAATGAAGACGACGGCGACGAAGACAAGCAAAAGCTGCACGGCCGCGGTGGCGCCGACCGGGAAAAAATATAGCGTCGCGCCGGACACGCCGAGCGCGGCCGCGATGACCGCGATGCCGCCGCCTTGCGGCGTAGGTATCGTGTGCGACGAACGCGCATTCGGCCGCACGATCGCATAGCGCGCAAGTAGGGGACGCAGCAGCACAATCAGGACCGCACTGAGGAGGGCCGCCGCGATGAGGATCGCGGCGCCGCCTAGTATCGACGAAACCGTCAGCTCGCTGTCCATCTGCGCATCCAGCTTTCGAGTTTTGTCCTGAAAAATATCTAGCATAAAAATCTTGCCGCCCTGCGCAATTTCCGGGATGGTGTGGCCGCCCTAGAGAGACGCAGGTTTGCCGGATGACGGTATCGTCCAGGACACTTCGCTTCGATCGCGCGTTCTTTATCCTCCTTGCCGATTGGCTCGCGGTGGGTGTCGCCGTCGCGCTGCCGTGGTCGACCAGCGCCGCAAGCATATTCATCGCACTTTGGCTCGTGGTTGCGCTTGCGACCATGGACCCGGCCGCGCTCAGGTGCGAGCTGATGACCCCAGCCGGCGGTCTGCCGGTACTGTTATGGTGCTTTGGCGCCGTCGGTATGTTGTGGGCGGACGTCAGTTGGCACGATCGCCTGGGTGGCCTCGATGGCTTTGACCGGCTCCTGATGATCCCGTTGCTGTTGGCGCAATTCCGGCGGTCGGAGAATGGCGCTCTCGTGCTGTATGGCTATCTAGCTTCCGCGACGGGACTCCTTCTGACGTCATTTGCTTTTGCTTTGATCCCAGTCCTTGGCGCGCATGGCAAGTTCTATGGCGTGCCGGTCAAGGACTACATTCTCCAGAGCGATGAATTTCTCATCTGCGGCTTTGCGCTCCTCGGTACTGCTGGCGAGTTTGGCACACGGCACAAATGGCGCGACGCGCTGATGCTTTTTGTCATCGCCATATTTTTTCTCGTCAACCTGGCCTTTGTATTTGCCAGTCGTACCGCATTGTTGGTGGTGCCATTCCTCATCGCGGCGCTCGGCTGGCGGCTGTCCGGCGTGAGGGGCGTCGTAGCAGCGTGCTTGATCGCAGCCGTACTTGCACCCGTTCTGTGGTTTAGTTCGCCACATCTGCGTGATTTCACTCTAGACTCCGTGGCCGACATGCGCAGCTATCTCAAATCGGATGCGGTAACATCATCGGGGCTGCACTTAGAATTTTTAAGAAAATCAATCGGCATCATTGAAGATGCCCCTCTAATCGGCCATGGTACGGGCTCCATTCCCGAGCAGTTTCGTCTTGCCGCGGCGGGTGAAAAAGGTGCCGCGGCAATCGCCAGCGTAAATCCCCACAATCAGATCTTTGCCGTCGCGATTCAGCTTGGCTGGCTTGGAGCGATCGTGCTCGTAGCGATGTGGCTTGTCCATCTTCTGTTGTTTCGCGGCGGCGGCTGGACGAGTTGGGCCGGAATGGTGGTCGTCGTCGAGAACGTGATATCCTCTACGGTGAATTCCCATTTGTTCGATTTTAGCCAAGGCTGGCTCTACGTTTTCGGTGTCGGTGTGGCTGGCGGAATCGCATTAAAGGGTGTCGATGCACAATATTTCGCAACAAAAAAGTAGGACGACTGATGCGTGTCACGGCGAGATGTGGAATGTTACATCATTTCTTGCTCCCCGCGAATGAGACAACCAACGAAGCCACCAGCCTGCCGCCGGAGGCGTTCGACAGTCAACGGCAGAATTGGCCTGACGCGCATCCAGACGGAGGCACAACGATCACTGAACAAGGATTTCAAGGGGAGGAGAACGGCTAATGGTTCGACTCACGGCTGCGCTGCTATTTACTCTCGCCGTGGCAGGCGCACGCGCGCAAGACGCCCCTCTCTACTCGAAGACCTTCACGTTCCGCGGTCATTGCACGGGCGCCGACATGGTCTATTCCTGGAGCATTAACGCTGGAGCGCCCGGGGAGGGCCGCGCGCCGCCCCCCGGCCAATATGGCCGCGCCTTCATCTACCCCTGGACGGATAGTGCTATCACCATTCGCGGGGTCGAGGTGGTCGATACGGCACCCGCGCGGTTAAGCGGCTATCTGCTGGGCGCCGCGTATTTTGGGTTTTTGATGGTCGGCAACGATGCTTCGCCCGACATCATGCTGATGATGGGCCCGGGGGAAACGCACGCAACGAATATGTTTCCAAACAACGGCTTCGGCTTTCCCGGCAGGACAGCGATGACTCCGCTGACCTACATCGATCTGCATGGCTCGTGTCGATGGCCAAGCGCAAATGCTACTTACGCTCCATTACACGAACGCCTTAAAATAGGCTTTGTATTGCGGTATCTACTTGCCGCGGGGGCTTCGCCGGTGCCGTTGTTAGAACTTTGACCTGCGCGGACGGGCTGGTCGGCATCGCGACCTCCTCGGGGTTAAAATCGGTAAGCGCCGTGACGACTTGGAAAAAGTAAGGCGCCAAGCTTCAACGTGCGCAATAGGCGTCGTTCAAAAAGACATAATACAAGCGGACGTCGAATTCATCGAGGGAAACCGCGTTGGATTGGGTGTACCGCGATGCGAACTGAGAGCCTATTATGTAATTCTAAGCACTTTAAGTGCTGTAGGCGCTAAAAGGGCCTCCCGAACATCGAGCATTCTACAAGGTTGCATACGATGTGCGCGGCGGTAATGTGGATTTGTTGGATTAACGGCGTTTCTTTCGTCGGAGCAAACAGACAGACGTCACAAAGATCGCTCATCAAGTTGCCCTCGGCTCCGGTAAATCCCATCGTCGTAATGCCGAGTTCGCGTGCAGCGCGCAGCGCGGCGAGGATGTTGGATGAGCGTCCCGATGTCGAAAAGGCAAGAAATCCGTCCCCACGCTTCCCGAGCCCGCGGACTTGTCGTTCGAACACCTGCTCAAACCCGTAGTCGTTGCCGATCGCCGTAAGGACTGAAGTATCCGTGCTGAGCGCAACGGCTGGCAGCGGCGCGCGATCGAAGTTTAATCGCGACAGGAACTCTCCTGCAACGTGCTGTGCGTCTCCGGCGCTTCCGCCGTTTCCTGCAATCATCAGCTTATTGCCAGCGCGGAAAATACTCTCGATCAATTCGGCAATAGTACGGATTGTGCGACGAAGCTTTTCATCGTCAGCCGCAAGTTGCATCGTCGAAACTGATTGACGAAAGTAGGTAGCGACGAGATCGTCAGCGGACTTGTCCATGGGTGGCGTCACTCGTCGGATGGCCGGCCATTCGGAAGATCGGCTATTTTTGAAGCTTTTAATGATGGGGCTGCCCCATAGCAAGTCGGAATGGCTGGGGCACTGCAACAGCGGTGCGATCTTTGGAAGTGCGCTGGACGGTAACCGAAATTGCACTGTATAGCACTTCTTCCATTCACTTAGCTTGGTACGATGGACTCCGCAATAACGACCTCTAAAGCGACGGAAGCGGCGGTCGGCCGAGGCGCGCCAATGCCGCTCTCGGTCATTTTGCCGAATTTCAATCATGGCGGTCTTATCGCTCGCGCGCTTCGGGCGCTGCTCGATCAAACGCCAGCGGCAAGCGAAATCATCGTTGTTGATGACGGGTCGACCGACAACAGCGTGGAAATCGTCGAGGCGTTGCAACGTCAGATACGCATCGATCCGGCTCATTCGCAACGGGACAAACCGGGGTATCATCGCCTCGGTAAAAACCGCGCTCGAAGTAGCCACCGGCGAATATTTGTTATTTGCCGCGTCCGATGATTTTGTTCTTCCTGGACTGTTCAGTCATGCCCTGGAAGGGCTGACCGCCTATCCAGGCGCGGCCTACTTCTGCGCTAGTGTTGCCCTGCTCGACTCGCACAATAGGGTGCGTGGGGTGCGTCCGGTCACGGTGCCGCGAAGAGGTGGTGGCTATGTGTCGCCGGCTGACGTCCGCCGCGTGATTCGCAAGACCGATTTCTGGGTGTTGGGAACCAGCACCGTTTATCGGCGCCGGCTGTTAGCCGATATCGGATATTTCGACGCGAGTTTGGGCTCGCTGGGCGATGTGCTGGCTAACCGGCTGCTCGCGTTCCGTCACGGCTTCTATTTCGATCCGGCGGTGTTAGCGGCCTACAACAAAGATCCGATGAGCTTCTCGGCGCGCAATGCCCTTTCCGTCAAAGAAAGCCGCCGATTTCTCGCCGCGGCCTCCACGTGGATCGGCGCGAATCTCCCGGAGGACGTTCGCGACGAACACGGGCGGTTGTTCGATCGGCGTATGCGCTTTGGTTTGGCGCGCCTTTGGGTGGTCTGGAGAAACGGGACTTTGAACGCCGACGCGATGGCCGACATTTTGAATTTCGGCACCTTCGACCGCGCGGTGCTGACGGGCCTTTGCCCGTATTCCGGTCGGATCGACCATCCTTGCGCTCGGGTGGATGACGCTTCGCATGCCGCCATTTAGTCCGGGGGCGCTGGTCTCCGCATGGTGGCGGGCGTTCTATTTTAGGTGGTTTTGCCGCAGTCGCGTCCAGCGCGCGATTGGTGAGGTAAATCAGGCAAATCATGTCGGGGCGCGGACCACTTTTCCCTCGGGCCAAAACCATTAGTCTCTCGATGCCACAGTGAATTTTTCCTTTGAAAACTCAAATGGTTAGCTTATGTGTTCATGCCATGAACGAAATGCTTGACGTTCATGGCGTGAACACGATACCGATGGCGCGGGTGAAGGGAACTCCATGCTCGACGCTTCCGAGAGCGATAAGACCGAGGACGCACGCATCCTTCTCGACCTCCTCAATTCGGTCGAGCGCGACGGCGGTCAGTCGCAGCGGCGCCTTGCCTCGGAGCTTGGTATCGCGCTGGGTTTGGTCAACGCCTACCTGCGCCGCTCCGTCAAGAAAGGGTTTGCTCAAGGCGACAGCCGCGCCCGCCCGCCGCTACATCTATTACTTGACACCGCAAGGCTTCGCCGAGAAATCCCGTCTCACCGTCGAATACCTGTCGGTATCTTTCAGCTTCTTCCGTCGTGCCAAGGCCGAATGCGGGGTCGTGTTCAGTACTGCGGCCGAGCGCGGCTTTCATCGCGTGGCGCTTGCAGGTATTTCCGATCTCGCGGAGATCGCGATGATATGCGCGCTAGATACCGGCGTAAAAGTCACAGCGGTGGTCGACGCTAATTCGACGCTGTCGCGATTTATCGGTGTGCAGGTCGTACCATCTTTTGACGCCATCGTCGGCAGTTGTGACGCTGTTCTCATCACCGATCTGCAACGTACGGCCGAATTGACCGAGCAGGCGAGCGCGCTCTTCGGTATCGAGCGTGTGCTTACGCCAAGATTGATCCTACCACCGCCTCGCATTCCGACTGGAGAGGTCGCATGACAGAGGAACTCATGGCCGGTTCGACCTGGCATGTGGTTCAGGTCCATCCCCATGCAGAATCAAAGGCGCAGATGCACCTCGTCCGGCAGGGTTTTGCAACTTACTTGCCGCGTTACCTCAAGAGACGACGCCACGCGCGGCGGACCGAGATTGTTCCGGCCCCGCTCTATCCGTCCTATCTGTTCGTGACATTCAATCGCGCGATCCACCGCTGGCGATCGATTCATTCGACGGTCGGCGTCGCGCGTCTGGTCTGCAATGGCGAGGCTCCCGCCGCGATCGACAACGGAATCATCGACGGCCTGAAAAGCCGCGAGAACGAACAAGGCTATATCCAACTCGAACGCCGGCCACAATTTGCGGCCGGTGACAAAGTTCGCGTGCGCGAAGGCGTGTTCAGCGATTGCCTGGGACTGTTCGAAAGCCTCGGTGATCGGGAGCGCGTTGCTATTCTTCTCGAACTGCTCGGCCGCAAGGTCCGCGTCGTCCTGGACGAAGTTTTCGTCGTTGCGGCGTGAGCCGCGATGGTGACTGCCTGAATGTTGCGCTGTCGGGAGACAATCGCGTCACCCGAAGTGCGGTAGCGTGGAAGTAGTGGCCCTTCTGCCGGAAGCGTCCGCCGGAAGTGCACGAACAGCCGGAAAGAATGGATTAGTCCATATGCACAGCACTATTGCGCTTAATATCCCGCAAAGCAGTCCGTCGCTGTCCCGGTATCGAATAGCCTGGATCGATGTCTTGTATGGGATGCGTGCTGCCGACATCTGGGGACGGCTCGGATGGCGGGATACCAAACGCCGCTATCGCCGCACCGTATTCGGGCCGTTCTGGACAACGGTGGGTCTTGGACTCTTTGTAACCGTCCTTGGATTGGTCTGGGCAAATCTATGGCACCGTGATCCCAAGGGTTATCTTCCTTATCTGACCTCCGGCATGGTGTGCTGGGTCATGTTCTCGACCATCTGTATGGATGGCTGCGTTACCTTCCTCGTCGTCGGAGAAATTGCTCAGGCAGTTGAGAATTTCCTATACGCTCCTGGCTTGCTCCAATGTCTGGCGAAACGCCGTGCTGTTTTTGCACAATCTGACCATCTATCTCCTTGTTTGCATTTATGCCGGACTGCCGATCACATGGGCGACGCTTCTTGTCATCCCCGGCTTCGTACTGTTTTGGATCAACGCCGTCTGGATAACGATGCTGCTGGGCGCGCTTGCCGCGCGCTATCGCGACGTTCAGCAACTGGTCGGTACGTTGCTGCAGATTTCGCTCTTTCTGACGCCGATTTTCTGGTCGACAAATCAACTGACCGGAAACACCGCCATGCTCGCGCAACTTAACCCGATGTATCATCTCATCGCCGTCATACGGGAGCCGCTGCTTGGCACGGCGCCGAGCTGGACGCACTGGTTCAGCGTCCTTTTGATGGCCGTCGTTGGATGGACTATGACGATTCAGATGCTGGCACGCTTCCGCCAGCGCATCGTGTATTGGCTATAGGTTTTCGGAGACGATCCGTGGCCGAGATTTCGCTCAAGAATGTCGTGGCGGAGTTCCCGATTTATGGAACTCAACTGAGCTTCCGCAACGCGCTGATAGGGCGCGTCGTTGGCGGGGTGCTCCGCAAACAGAACAGCGGCAGCAATCGCGTCGTCGTTCGTGCGCTGGACAACGTTTCGCTGACCGTTCGTCATGGCGATCAGCTCGGCATCATCGGGCATAACGGCGCCGGCAAGTCGACGATGCTCCGGATTTTCGCCGGCATCTATGAACCGAGCCAGGGTTCGATCAGCATTGACGGGACGCGTGTCTCCGCTGTTCAGCACCTCGCCCGGTCTCGATCTCGACGACACAGGGTACGAAAATATCGTGACTTGCGGCCTGCTGCTTGGCATGAGCCGCGACGAGATCTCACGGAAACTGCCCGAGATCGAAGCGTTCAGCGAATTGAGCGATTACCTCGCGCTTCCGGCGCGGACATATTCGACTGGAATGCTTGTCCGGCTTGGTTTCGCCATCGCAACGTCAATCGAGCCGGAGATTCTTTTGCTCGATGAGGAACTCGGCGCCGGAGACGCCCGCTTTGCCGCGCGCGCGGCCAAGCAGGTGGAAACGCTGATCGACCGCTCCAGCATCGTCGTGCTTGCATCCCAGTCCGAAGACCTGATCCGTAGAATATGCAACCGCGCAATTTTGTTGGACCACGGTCGGATCATCGCCGACGGACCTGTCGGCGAGGTCCTCGAAATATACAGCAAGATGAACAGGGACGAGCCGGCGAGTGTGCCGCTACAGTCCGGGGGAGCCGGAAACGCCGATCAAGACGCGCCGCTGGCCATGCGCGCAGTTTGATTTACTGGATTGTCAACGCATATGAAACGGAGCGAGCAAGCCATGGGTATCGTCAATCAAGTCAAGATCTTCGCGGACGGTGCCGATATCGATGGCATCATGACGCTTTATAAGAATCCGCTGATCAAGGGCTTCACCACCAATCCGACCCTGATGCGCAAGGCCGGCATCGACGATTACGAAGCTTTCGCGCGGCGGCTCATCAAGGCCGTTCCGGATCGGCCGATCTCGTTCGAAGTTTTCGCCGACGATTTCGACGAGATGATCGCGCAAGGCCGCGTCATCGCGTCGTGGGGCGACAACGTCAACGTCAAGATTCCGATCACGACCACCAAGGGCGCGTTCACCGGCCCGGTGATTAGCACGCTGGCCAATGCCGGCGTGATCGTGAACGTCACCGCGATCACGACCGAGCAGCAGGTCGCACGCGTCGCCGAATGCCTGGCGCCGAACGTGCCGGCGATCGTGTCAGTGTTCGCCGGCCGCGTCGCCGACACCGGCCGCGATCCGGTGCCGCTGATGCGCGCCTGCCTTACCGCGCTCGCCGGCCGCCCGAAGGCGGAGTTGCTGTGGGCCAGCCCGCGCGAGCTTCTCAACATCTTCCAGGCCGACGAGATCGGCTGCCACATCATCACGGTCAGCCACGACGTGCTCGCCAAGCTGTCGCTGGTCGGCAAGGACCTCGACGAGTATTCGCTCGAGACCGTGAAAATGTTCCACAAGGATGCGACCGCGGCCGGCTTCACGATCGCCACGCCGGCGCGCCGGGCGGCGTCGTAAAAAGCAGGCGATCTGCGCCACGACTGAATAGACAACGGGAGACGGGGAAATGCCGAACAAGTTTTCGCGCGTATTCGTGACCGGAGGGGCGGGCTATATCGGTTCGGTTCTCGTCCCGCGGCTGCTCGAGCGCGGCTACAAGGTGACGAGCTACGATATTTCCTATTACGGCGACAACTTCCTGCCGAAGAACAATCCGAACCTGACGGTGCTTCGCGGCGACATCCGCGACACGGCGAAGCTTGCGCAGGCGGTCGCCGGCCACGACGCCTTTATCAGCCTCGCCTGCATCTCCAACGATGCGAGCTTCGAGCTCGACGAGAATCTTTCGACCTCGGTCAATCTCGACGCCTTCGAGCCGATGGTGCTCGCCGCCAAGAAGGCCGGCGTGAAGCGCTTCATCTTCGCGTCGTCGAGCTCGGTCTACGGCGTGTCCGATCAGCCGAACGTGACCGAAGATCATCCGCTCGTCCCGCTGACCCTCTACAACAAATACAAGGGCATGTGCGAGCCGCTGTTGCTCAAGCACACCGACCAGGAGCTTCGTCGGGGTGGTGTTTCCGCCCGGCGACGGTGTGCGGCTACGCGCCGCGGCAGCGCTTCGATCTCTCGCGTCAATATCCTGACCAATCACGCCATCAACAACGGCAAGATCACGGTATTCGGCGGCGAACAACTGCGCCCGAATTTGCACATCCTCGATTATTGCGACGCAGTCCAGGTGCTGCTCGACGCGCCGGACGAGAAGATCGCCAACGAGATCTTCAATGTCGGCTACCAGAACATGTCGATCATGGACATCGCGCTGCTGGTCAAGCGCATCGTCCAGGAGGAGTTTCCTGAGAAGGGCGAGATCGGCATCGTCACGACGCCGAGCGACGACAAGCGCTCCTATCACATCAATTCGGACAAGGTGCGCCGCGTGCTCGGCTATGCGCCGAAACGCACTATCGAGGAAGCCGTGCGCGATCTGTGCCGGGCCTTCAAGGACGGCAGGCTTCCCAATTCGATGGCAGGACGACATCTATTACAACGTCCGCCGCATGAAAAACCTCCAAGCCGCGTGATCGAGCGTGCAGGTGCGCGTAATGAGTGAGCGTGTCGCCGTCGTCACCGGTGGCGCCGGGTTCATCGGCAGCCACATGGTCGATCTGTTGCTGGCGCGCGGTTATCGCGTGCGGGTGATCGACAGCCTGGTCGGCGGCCGCGAGGCCAATCTCGCTCATCACGGCAACGAGCCGCGGCTATCGTTCGAGCGGGGCGACATCCGTCGCCTCGAGCCGGGCGAGGCGCTGTTCAAGGACGCGGCGATCGTTATTCCATTTCGCCGGCATCGGCGACATCGTGCCGTCGATCGAACGGCCGACCGATTACATGGACACCAATGTCCAGGGCACCGTGCGGGTGCTCGAATGCGCCCGCGCGGCCAAGGTCGAGAAATTCGTCTATGCGGCGTCGTCGTCCTGCTACGGTCTTGCCGCGGTGCCGACCCGCGAGAATCATCCGATCGCGCCGGAACATCCTTACGCGCTGAGCAAATATCTCGGCGAGACGGCGGCGCTGCATTGGCACCAGGTCTATCGGCTGCCGGTGAATTCGATCCGCATTTTCAACGCCTATGGGCCGCGCGTGCGCACCACTGGCGCTTACGGCGCGGTGTTCGGCGTGTTCTTCAAGCAGAAGCTCGCCGGAAAGCCGTTCACGGTGATCGGCGACGGCACGCAGCGGCGCGATTTCCTGTTCGTCACCGATGTCGCCTCGGCCTTTCTGCACGCGGCGGAAACCGATCGCACCGGCGAGATCTGGAACCTCGGCGCCGGCGATCCGCAAAGCGTCAACCGCCTGGTCGAACTGCTCGGCGGCCCGGTCGTCTATATTCCGAAGCGGCCGGGCGAGCCCGACTGCACCTGGGCGGACATCGGCAAGATTCAGCGCGATCTCGGCTGGAAGCCCGTGGTGCCGTTCGATCAGGGCGTACGTCGCATGATGGAGGATATCGAACTGTGGCGCGACGCGCCGCTGTGGGATCCGCAATCGATCGCGGTCGCGACCAAGACATGGTTCGAGTATCTGGGGCGGGAGGCCTGAGACCGTGGAATCGCTCGGCAGCCATTTCAAGCACAAGATCAAGACGGCCGCAGAAATAGCGGCGATCATCGGCGCGCCGCCGCGCAAGCGCAAGGTCATCATGTGTCACGGCGTGTTCGACGTCGTGCATCCCGGCCATTTGCGGCATCTGCTCTATGCCAAGAGCAAGGCCGACATTCTGGTCGCGAGCCTGACCGCCGACCATCATATCGCCAAGGGCCGCTATCGGCCGCACGTGCCGCAGGATCTGCGCGCCATCAATCTCGCGGCCTTCGAGATCGTCGATTACGTGATCATCGATCCCGAGCCGACGCCGCTGAAGAATCTGGCGCTGATCAAGCCGGATATCTTCGCCAAGGGCTATGAGTACCAGGCAAGCGGCCTGCCGCTGAAGACGCAGGACGAGCTGGAAGTGATCCGCAGCTACGGCGGCGAGATCATCTTCACCCCGGGCGACCACGTCTTCTCGTCAAGCCAGATGATCGAAGCTGCGCCGCCGTCGCTGCGCATCGAAAAGCTGCTGACTCTGATGGAGTCCGGCAATCTTACTTTCGACGGTTTGCGGCGGACGCTCGACACGCTCGGCGGCCGGCGCGTCCACGTCGTCGGCGACACCATCGTCGACACTTTCACCTATGCCAGCATGATCGGCGGCCAGACCAAGACGCCGACGATCAGCGTGTTGTTCGATCGAAAGACCGACTATGTCGGCGGCGCCGGCGTCGTCGCCGAGCATCTCAAAGCCGCCGGCGCCGATGTGGTGTTCTCGACCGTACTCGGCGAAGACGCGCTCAAGGACTTCGTGCTCGAAGGCATGAGCAAGGCGGGCGTCGCAGTGCAAGCCTGTCATCGATAAGACGCGGCCGACCACGAACAAGAACGCCATCATTTCCGGCGGCTATCGGCTGTTGAAGGTCGACACGCTCGACAACCGCTCGATTTCGGACGAGATCGTGCTCACACTGGCCAAGGCAATTGCGACCGAGAAATCCGACGCGCTGGTCCTCAGCGACTTCCGCCACGGCATGTTCAATCGCCGCACCATCCCCAGCCTGACCGATGCCATCCCCGAAGGAATGTACAAAGTCGCCGACAGCCAGGTGGCGAGCCGCTGGGGCAATATTACCGAGTTCCGCGGCTTCGATCTGATCACGCCCAACGAGCGCGAGGCGCGGTTTGCGCTCGGCGATCAGGATTCCGGCATCCGGCCGCTGGCGGCGGATATCTATGACGCTGCGCAATGCAAGACGCTGATCCTGAAACTTGGCGACAAGGGCGTGCTCACCTGCAAGCACGGCGATCACCAAGCGCTCGATTCGTTCTTCGTCGTCGATAGCTTCGTCGATCGGCTGGTCGACGGCGTCGGCGCGGGCGATGCGCTGCTCGCCTATGCCACGCTCTCCATGCTGGCGAGCAAATGCGAACTCACCGCGACGATCATCGGCAGCATGGCCGCGGCCTGCGAATGCGAGAAAGACGGCAACATCCCGATCAATATCGAGGATGTGCACCACAAGCTCGATGCGATCGAGCGCGAAGCGAAATTCGATTAACGCAGCTCATGCGGGTTGTCGTCGTCGGACTTGGCGTCCAAGGCCACAAGCGGCGGCGCTTCGCCGGCACGGATTTCGTCTGCTCCGTGGACGTGCGCAACACGGAGGCGGACTTTCGCGATCTGCGCGATGTTGCGCTCGACAAATACGATGCCGCGCTGCTTTGCGTTCCCGACTCGGCCAAGATCGAATTACTCGATTATCTCGTCGAGCACGGCAAGCACGCGCTCGTCGAGAAGCCGCTGGTGGCCGAAGATGATGCGGTCCTGGCGCAGCTCGAGCGGAAGGCGCGCCAGAAGAACGCGTGTTATCTACACCGCCTATAATCATCGTTTCGAGCCGCATTTCGTGCGCATGCGCGACCTCGTCAAGTCGGGCGCGCTCGGCACGATCTATCGCTGCCGCATGTTCTACGGCAACGGCACGGCGCGGCTGGTGCGCAATTCCGATTGGCGCGATCAGGGCGCCGGCGTGCTCGACGATCTCGGTTCGCACGTTCTCGATACCGCGCGGTTCTGGTTCGGCGACGTCGGCGACGAGTTTACGATCGTTTCGGCCGATCGTTTCGAGAACCGCAGTCCCGATCACGTCGTTTTCGCGGCGACACATAGCCGCCCGCGGCTCGAATTCGAGATGACGTTGCTGAGCTGGCGCAATCACTTCACCTGCGACGTGTTCGCCGAGAACGGCAGCGCGCATATCAGTTCGCTGTGCAAATGGGGGCCGTCCGAATTCACCCATCGCCAGCGGGTGCTGCCGAGCGGCCGGCCGCCCGAGCAATCGGTGACGCTCGTTCAGGACGATCCGACCTGGGCGCTCGAATACGAGCATTTCAAAGCGCTGTGCGAGGCGCGGCGGCCGACCGACCTGTCGAACGACATCTGGCTCAATCGCGTGTTGCGCAAACTCGGCGCCGAAGCGTCGGCGACGGCCGGTGCATGACGAAACCCGTCATCGGCTATGCCGGGATGACCCATCTCGGCCTGCTTTCGGCCAGCGCCGCGGCAGCGCAGGGCTTTCGCACCATCGCGTTCGATACCGACGCAAGCCTGATCGGCCGCCTGCAAAAGGGCGAGCTTCCGGTCAACGAGCCGGGCCTTGCCGGAACTTATCGCGCAACACAAACGCGATCTCGTCTTTGCCGCCGATGCCGAAGCGCTTGGCCCATGCGACGTGGTCTATGTCGCGGTCGACGTGCCGACCGACGACAAGGGGCAAAGCGATCTCAGTCCGATCTGGCGACATGGTCGAGCGGGTTTGGCCGAAGCTCGGTCCCGACGCGCTCCTGGTGATTCTGTCGCAGGTGCCGCCCGGATATACCCGCGCGCTGCCGGTGCCGGCCGAGCGGCTTTACTACCAGGTCGAAACGCTGGTGTTCGGGCGCGCGGTGGAGCGGGCGACCAAGCCGGAGCGCTTCATCGTCGGCTGCGCCGACCCGCGAAAGCCGATTGCGCCGGCGCTGAAGGCCTTTCTCGAGTCCTTCGCCTGCCCGATCTTGCCGATGGCCTATGAGAGCGCCGAACTCGCCAAGATCAGCATCAATTTCTGTCTGGTTGCCTCGATCGCAGTCGCCAATACGCTGGCCGAGGTGTGCGAGCGCGTCGGCGCCGAATTGGTCCGACATCGCGCCCGCCCTCAAGCTCGACAAGCGGATCGGGCAGGGCGCCTATCTGAGCTCCGGGCCTGGGCATCGCCGGTGGCAATCTCGAACGCGATTTGCGCACGATCGTGCAAATCGGCGAGGCGAAGAAAACCGATGTCGGTGTGGTCAAGGCGTGGCTCGCCAACTCGGCGCATCGCAAGGATTGGACTTGGCAGGTGTTGCAGGATCACGCCAATTCCGGCGCCACGATCGCCGTGCTCGGCCTTGCCTATAAGGAAAACACGCATTCGACGAAGAATTCGCCGTCGCTGGCGTTTCTCGAGCATCTGCGCGGCAGGGCCGTGAAAGTGCACGATCCCGTGGTGCCGGCGACGGTTGCGCCGTGGACGACAGGGGCCGCCGATCCTCTTGCGGCGGCGAGCGGTGCCGATGTGCTCGTGATTGCGACGCCTTGGCCGCAATACCGCGAGCTTCGCCCGGCTGACCTCGCCCGCGTGATGAAGGGGCGGACGGTGCTTGATCCCTATCGCGTGCTCGATGGCGAAGCCTGCGCCGCAGCGGGCCTAATCTATCACACGCTCGGCATGCCGCCGCTTGCGCCGGCGGCCTGATCCGAATCCGATGCTGCGTCATAACAACACCGCTTCAGCCCCGCCCCGAGCGCACGATTATTCTCGGCGCCGGGGGATTTATCGGCGGCGCGATCCTGCGCAAGCTCGGCGGCGCAAGCGAGAGAGCGCTTGGGCTTGGGCGGAAAGAACTCGATCTGCTCGACGATGAAGCCGGCGCGAAACTTGCGAAGCTGCTGCGCGCCGACGATGCGCTGGTGATCGTATCGGCGCGCGCGCCGTGCAAAACGCCCGCGATGATGCTGGAAAATATCCGCATGATGGCGGCCGTGTGCGAGGCTTTGGCCAAGCGGCCGGTTGCGCATCTCGTCTATGTGAGTTCCGACGCGGTCTATGCCGACGGCCCGCTGCCGCTGACCGAAAGCTCGCCGGCTGCGCCAACGAGCTTGCACGGCGCCATGCATCTGGCGCGCGAACAAATGATCGCTGGCGGCAGCGGGCGCGACGCCGCTCGCGGTCCTGCGGCCGACGCTGGTTTATGGCGCCGGCGATCCGCACAACGGCTACGGACCGAACAAATTCCGCCGCCAGGCCAATCGCGGCGAGGCCATCGTACTGTTCGGCGAAGGCGAGGAGCGCCGCGATCACGTCGATGTCGGCGATATCGCCGAGATCGTCCGCCTCGTGCTCGATCATCGCTCGGCGGGCGTGCTCAATATCGCCACTGGCGCCGTCGCGAGCTTCCGCGCCCTCGCGGACAAGGCGATCGCTCTGTCGCCGCGCAAGGTCGAGGTCAAGACCTCGCCGCGCAGCGGGCCGATGCCGCATAACGGCTACCGCCCGTTCGATCCCGCGGCGACGCTGCGGGCGTTTCCGGGCTTCCACTACACCCCTATCGACGACGGCCTGGCGCGGGCGCAGCACCAGGAATTCGGCTGATGCCGCACCTCGATCTCTTGCGCGCTTTGCCGAAGACAAAGCGCAATATCCAGAAGCGCGCCGAGGCGAAGGACCCCGCCGTCATCGCCATCGCCAAGCAATATGGCGAGATGTATTGGGACGGCCCGCGGGAATACGGCTATGGCGGTTATCGCGACGACGGCCGCTGGCACCCGGTGGCGCGCGACATCATTGCGCAATACGGCTTGAAGCCCGGCATGCGCGTGCTCGACGTCGGCTGCGGCAAGGGCTTCTTGGTCAAGGCGTTGATCGCTGAATGTCCGGGCCTCGAAGCCTTCGGGCTCGATATCTCGCTCTATGCGCTGCATGCATTGTTCCCCGGAAGTCATCGGCCGCATCCATCTCGGCACGGCGGAGAAATTGCCGTTTCCCGACGGCTCGTTCGATTGCGTGCTCTCGCTCAATACCATCCACAACTTCCCGCGGCCGCGGGCAGTCACTGCTATGCGTGAAATCCAGCGTCTCAGTGGCGGCCGCGCCTTCGTTCAGGTTGACTCTTATCTGACGCCCCAGCAGAAGGAGATCTTCGAAAGCTGGGTGCTCACGGCGGAATTCCACGATTTTCCAGAGGGTTGGGTAAAGGTCTTTGCCGAGGCCGGCTACACCGGCGACTACGACTGGACCATTATCGAGTAATTTTGAGAACGCGGGTGCGAAGGAATATTTGATGGGTAAGAGATACGCGATATTGGGCGGCGGCGGATCGTTCGGGATCCATTCCGCGCTTTATTTGCTCGACCACGCCGATCCGGAACTGGTGATGGGCATCGGCCGCAATCTGATGCGGCCCGAGCCTTTTTCGCTCAATATCGAAAAGCGGCAGCGCTACGAATACCATGCCTATCATGTCACCCATGAACTCGACCTGCTGCTCGAACTGCTCGATCGCAAGAAGCCGCAGGTGATAATCAATTTCGCCGCGCAAGGCGAAGGCGCGGTGTCGTGGAAGCATTCCTGGCGCTTCTTCGAGACGAACTCGATGGCGCTGGCGCGGCTCGCCGAAGAGCTCATGAAGCGCGACTGGCTGGAGCGCTTCATCCAGATCGGCACCTCGGAAATGTACGGCTCGGTCGAACATGCCACCACGGAGGATGAACCGATCAAGCCGTCGAGCCCCTATGCCGCCTCCAAGGTGGCGTTCGACATGTATCTGCTCTCGGTGCACAAATTTCTCAAATTCCCGATGAACATCATCCGGCCGTCAAACGCCTATTGTCCCGGCCAGTTGTTGCACCGGGTGATTCCGAAAGCGGTGATCTGCGGCTTGAAAGGCGAGAAGCTGCCGCTGCACGGCGGCGGCCGCGCCGAGAAATCCTACATCCACGCCCGCGATCTCGGCCGCGCCATCCATATGGTGGCGGAAAAGGCGCCGCTCGGCACCGTCTACAATGCCGGGCCGGCGCTTGCCGACCTCGATCCGCGAAGTGGTCGAGCGTACAGCCAAGGCGCTCGGCGTACCGTTCGATCAATTGTGCGAAGTCACAGGCGACCGGCTCGGCCAGGATTCGCGCTACTGGCTCGACTCCTCGGCGATCAAACGCGACATCGGCTGGGAGCCGCAGATCGGCTGGGACGAAGGCCTCGCCGAGATGGTCGCCTGGGGCCGCAAATATTTCGACGAGCTGAAGACCTGGCCTACCGGCTACACGTTGCGGGCGTGAGGAATTAGGCGTGGACGCGAGCATCGCAACGCTCAGACGCAACAGCATCGATGTCGCTGCCGGCGCGGCGGCGCTGTCTCGGCTATCGCCGTCGTATTCTCGACATTTCGCAGCAGGTCGCCGCCCTGCATATCGCGCCGGCTTTCTCCTGCACCGAAATCACCGACGTGCTCTACAACAGCCTGATGCGCCGGGAGCCGGGCGGCGAATATCGTGACGTGTTTCTGATGTCGAAGGGTCACGGCTGCATGATCCAATACGTGATTCTGGAGGAGCAAGGCGTCCTTTCGCGCCAGGATCTCGACAGCTATTGCAAGCCGAATGGCCGTCTCGGCGCGCATCCCGATTACGAGACGCCGGGCATTGCCGCGTCCACCGGCTCGCTCGGCCACGGGCTCGGCATGGCGACCGGCCAGGCCTACGCCGAGAAGCTCAAGAGACACCGACGTGCTGATCTATTGCGTGCTGTCCGACGGCGAGTTCCAGGAAGGCTCGACCTGGGAAGCCATGATGATGGCGGCCAATCTCAAGCTGGATAATCTCATCGCCTTCATGGATTACAACGACTTCGGCGGCCTCGAGCGCATGAGCGACGGCCATCAAGCCTTTTATCCGCTGGTGCCGAAGGCCGAATCCTTCGGCTGGGAAGCGGTCGAAGTGGACGGCCACGACGAGGCGGCGATGTATGAGGCGGTGATGAGCCGCCGCGGCGGGCGTCCGATGCTGGTCGTCTGCCGCACTGTAAAAGGCAAGGGCATCTCCTTCATGGAGAACGTGCCGATCTGGCATTACCGGTCGCCCAACAAGGAAGAATATCAGCAGGGGCTGAAAGAATTGGCGGAAGCGTCGCGATGAGAAACCGCTTTGCCGATACATTCTACGAATTGGGCAAGGCCGATCCGCGGCTCTGCGTCGTCGTCGCCGATATTTCACCGGCGGGCTCGATCGCGAAATTCCGTCACGAATTCCCGAACCGCTTCATCAATACCGGCGTGTCCGAGCAGATCATGATCGGCATGGTCGCGGGCATGGCGCAACGCGGTCTGAGGCCTTTTGCCTATACGATCGCGACTTTCACGCTTTATCGGCCGTTCGAGATGGTGCGCGACGATCTCTGCTATCAGAACCTGCCCGTTACGATCGTCGGCATCGGCGGCGGCGTGACCTATTCGACGCTCGGCGCAACGCATCACGCCCAGGAAGATGTCGCCATCGCCAGCACCATTCCCAACCTGTCGGTCGTTGCGCCGTGCGATCCGAGCGAGACCGAGGCCGCGACACGCTGGTGCGCCGCGCAGCAGCAGGGGCCGGTTTATCTGCGGCTGGGCAAGGCCGGCGAGCCCGATTTTTCAAAGGCGGCGCTTGATCCTTGGGTTTTCGGCAAGCTGCGCCGGCTGCGCGAGGGCCGCGACGTTTGCATTCTCTCCTACGGGCCAATCATGAAACGCGCTTTTGCTCTCGCCGAGCGATTTGAAGCGGCCGGCAAAAGCGCGGCGATTGTTTCGGTCCATACGCTCAAGCCGCTCGATCGCGAAGGACTGGCCGGGATTCTACGGACGTATGCTCATGTCATCGTCATCGAGGAATGTGCGCCGAACGGAAGTCTCGCCATGCGGGTGAAAGAACTGGCCTGGGACACCGAGCGCCGCCTGCCGGCTCGACACCTTTACGCTTCAGGACGCTTTCATCCACTGCTACGGCAGCCACGATGATATTCTGGACGCTCACGGGCTTGGCGTGCCCGAGCTCAGCGCCCGCCTGGACCTTCAATGAACGTGAGCGCCCCTGCGGCCGGCCATAACACGATCAAGCTTGCCATCGACGGCGGCGAGCCGATCCGCAGCCGTCCGATGCCGGCGCGCTTCGCGCTCGGCGAAGCGGAAATCGCACAAGTCCATCAGGTGATTGCGTATTATCAGGAGAAGCAGGTCGACCCCGGTTACAGCGGCCCCTTTGAGAAGAATTATACCGACGCCTTCGTCAAATTCATGGGCGGTGGCTATGCCGACGCGGTGGCAACAGGCACGGCGTCGCTCTACATCGCCATCGCTGCGCTCAATCTTCCGCCCGAAAGCGAAGTGATCGTTTCGCCGATTACGGATCCGGGTACGGTCTCGCCGATCATCCTCAATCGCCTGGTGCCGCGCGTTGCCGACAGCGAGCCTGGCACTTTCAATATGGGCCCGGAGCAATTCGTTGCTCGCATCACGCCGAAGACCCGTGCGGTCATGCTCGTCCACTCGCTCGGCCGCGCTGCGGACGTGATCGGCGTCGTCAAGGAAGCGCGCGCGCGCGGCATCCACGTCATCGAGGATTGCAGCCAATCGCACGGGGCGCTCGTCAAGGGCCGGCCGATCGGCAATTTCGGCGACATCGCCGCGTTCTCGACCATGTACCGGAAGGCGCACGCCACCGGCGCTTCAGGCGGCGTGGTGTTCAGCAACGATATCGATCTCTATCATCGCGCACTTGCTCTCGCGGATCGCGGAAAGCCATCGTGGCGGCCCGATTTCGACGACCGCAATCCGAACCAGTTCCTGTTTCCGGCGCTTAACTTTCATACCGATGAGATCTCGTGCGCGATCGGCGTTGCGTCGTTGCAACGGTTGCGTGAAACGCTGCTGAAACGCTTGACGTTTCTGGCCGAGCTGACCGGACGCCTCAAGGACCGAGCGAAAATCTGCAAGCCTTTCGGCTATACGCCGAACGACGCGCCGTTCGTTTATCCGATTCTCGTCGATGTCGAGAAGATCAGCTGCAGCAAGGAGGAATTTGCCAAAGCCGTGCTCGCCGAAGGCATCGGGCTCAATCCGCACTACCGCTATCTGGTGTCCGATTGGCCTTGGCTCAAACAGTATTTGCCCGACGATTTCGACACGCCGAACGCGCGGGCAGATGCGCGACCGGTCGTTCATGCTTTACCTGAACGAAAACTACGGTAATTCGGAAGCGGCCGATTGCACCAGGGCGATCGTCAAGGTCGAAAGCCACTTCGGACACTGATTTCGCCGTGCTGCCCCAGCATTTTTTGACCGATGATTATCCGCTTCGCGGCGAAGACGCCGTCGCGGCAATCATTACGATTGAAGATGGCAGCTATCTCATGCAACGGCGTGATGATATTCCGCGGATTTTTTATCCAGGCCACTGGGGATGCTTCGGGGGTGCCGTCAACCCCGGCGAGGACGACATCGGAGCGTTGCGTCGGGAGCTCGCCGAGGAATTGGAGATGCCGGCATCGGCGACAAAAGAGTTCGTCCGGTTTGATTTCGACTTGAGAAAGCTTGGACAAAAGCAATGTTACCGGACCTATTACGAATTCAAGGTTTCGGCGGCAGAGGTGTCACGTTTCGTTCTTCATGAAGGCGCAGAGATGAAACTCATGGCACCAACGGAATTGTTCGGCGCTCGTGTCACTCCCTACGATTCCTTTGCGCTCTGGCTGCATTTCTCCCGCAACCGCTTTGCCTGATCGGAAAGTTCTGATGAAATTCGATGCAATGCATATCGATTTCGTGGAGAACGAATTGGGGAAACCTGTGAACCCCTATCCGTTAATCAGGCTTCTGCCAGGGTCGAAGATCATCCGCTCCAGCATCAAGGGGCCGCTTTATCTGAGCAGATATGCGCAACTCGGTCCCGACGTGACGGTCGGCAAATACACCGGAATGAACGAGCATACCTACATTGCCCGGGCTGAAATGGGTGCGTTTTGCGCCATCGGCGCGCGTACTGCTATCAACCCTTTCAATCATCCGACTGGTTGGCTCAGTATTCATGAATTTCAGTATCAGCCGACCTCATATGACTGGGTTGAAGAATACAGGAACCTGGAACGGCTCACGCGTACCCCTGACATGTTTGAAACTAACAAAATTGGCAACGACGTCTGGATGGGACACAACGTCAATGTCATGGGTGGGGTCAATGTCGGAGACGGTGCGGTGATCGCGGCTGGTGCCGTCGTTACCAAGGATGTTCCGCCCTATGCAATCGTTGCCGGCGTTCCGGCCTCGGTGAAGCGGTTCCGTTTCACGGAAAGCATCATCGAGCGGCTGCTTCGGAGCAAATGGTGGGATCTCGAATTATCCCAGATCAGCGGACTCCCGTTCAGGGATATCGAGCGCTGTCTCGACGCCATTGAGCGCCTCAAAAGTTGATGGCCGGCGGAATGTTCAGGTTGAATACTCGTGAATCCGAAGCGCTTTTGCCAATTCTGGAACGCGCCGAAGTTCCGCATGATGGCGTGCTTGTCGTTCACAGCGCGATTGCAACGCTGAGCCGGCAAGGCTTCCGCGCCGAGGCCATAATCGAGGCGTTGCTCGACTATTTGAGCAAAGGCACTCTGGTGATGCCGACAATGACGTGGCGTACGGTAACGCCCGATCAGCCGATATGGGACGAGATGTCGACGCCATCGCACACGGGCGTGCTAACGGAGATATTCCGGACACGCTACGCGACCGCCCGGAGCATCCATCCCACCCATTCGGTGGCAGCGCGCGGGACCGATGCGAAACGCTTGGTGGCGCGGCATCATCTCGACGACACGCCGGTCTCCGCCAACAGCCCATATGGTCTGATGCGCGACGATCCAGCCTACGTGTTTCTGCTTGGCGTCGGATTGAGAATCGTGCACAGCAATTCATCTGCCTGAGGAAGAGTT
The DNA here is from genome assembly GCA_963784325.1 of uncultured Alphaproteobacteria bacterium. GTDB lineage: Bacteria > Pseudomonadota > Alphaproteobacteria > Rhizobiales > Xanthobacteraceae > BOG-931. Next base: position 25,234 of record CAWARC010000008.1, read on the forward strand.
GGCGCCCGAACTCTATTTGCGGCCGGCCGAACAAATAGAACTATACCAATGCCGCGACCGTCACGGCGTTACGCGTCGGGTGCGCACTCGAAGGCACTGGCGACTGGATCGGGACTTTCCGAAGTTTGGCCCTCAGATGCAGCAGCGAAACCGCATGCAATCCGGCAATGTCTTCGGATGCCCTTACGGTGCGTTCGCGCTTGCTGACCTGCTGGACACGGTGTTTGCGGCGCTTGCCGCCGATCCGCGCGGTACGCTAAGAAGCGACTCTGGGTCATCGCTACGAGGTGCCCATGACTTCGGTTGATCGGGGCCGTACTCGCTAGTTGAGCTTGGATCGCAACGCACTGATCTTCCGCCAAATCAGGTTCGCATCGTCCCGATTGCCGGTGAGTGCACCAAAAGCCGCGGCGCCCCCGCCGCGCGAGGCCCGGACAATGCTTTGCACCATGCCGATTAAATCGAGCGGCAGGTAGCGCATATCAAGGCTCGGGCAGGACGGAAAAGCGTCAGGATCGGCATAATAGTCGCCGGCGGCGCGCGCGATGAGGGCTGCGATTCTCGCTTCCTCGTTCGTATACTCTTCATCAAGATCGTCGCCATGCCAGCGTACCGCAGCGCAAAAGAGATCGCGCCGTACTAAGTCGCAATGGGGGCGGACGTAACGGGACAGGGTTTGGCGTAGATTGGCGAGAAGCGCGAGCTGCGGCATCCAGCTGGCGCCGAAGCGCTTGATGCGTCTCGATGCCGAACGGTTCACTGACTTTTCAGTCAAGCTCAGAATTCCGCATTCGTCCGAATCCTGTACGATGTGCAAGCCCCCGCAGTGGGAGAAATTCCGTCCCAGATAAACGGCCTCATAGTCTGCATGGTCGAGGCACTCCGTGTGATCAGCCGAGACTGCCTCAAAGTCCATGAGAATTGGAAGACCGAAGAAAGTGTGGAGGATCAGCCCGTTCCTGTTCGGGACCCGCCAGAACCGAAAGGGTGGGTAGAGCGGCTGGCGCGGATGGCCTTCTTCGAAGGCCAGGACCTCCGGATGCAGATGTCGTACGGCTAGGTCCGCAAGGGTCCGCGGCGGGATCGTAATAGGCAGCATGGTTCTGGAACCATGCACTCCTGCAGGCGTCAATCCGGAGTTCTCAAGTTCGGCGAGTACGTCTTCCTCGACTTGTCGCAGCGCCGGAAGAAGCACGAGCCGATGCCCGGCGACGGCGTATCGCTCGAGGGCTGCAACAAATCCGTCTGATACGACCAAATCGGGAAGCAAGAGGCAGCCATACGGCCGGCCCGGATAGGCAGCCTCGAAGAGCAATTTGAGGCAACGCGTCTGTCGGGAAAGCGCCGCCGCGTAGTCGCCACCAACCTCATTGGGAATTGTGACGAGCACGGGCAGCACGTAGCGCTTCAGCTCCGCCATGATAGGCAGATTTTCGATCGCCGCCCAATCGGAGCACGTAGTAGCGATCAAAAGACGATGACCGTTATCGGCACTGAGGCGGGGCAGGTTACCCGGAGCAAGCAGAGACGGAAGACACACGTTCGTAAAGCGGTCACGATAGTGCTCGCCCCAGAACGCGACCATAAAATGAAGCGGCCTCGGTGTCACCACGCCTCAACTGCGTTTTGAGCTTCCATCATCCCTGGTCGTTCTGCGGATTTGATTGAACCAGCCGGCCGTGATTAACGTAGCCTTCCGCGCCCGCGCCGACCACCACGCACGTGATGTCTCATTGCCGCCAAGCGCGCGCAAAGCGTGACGACTACCGACCTGGCACGAGGAGATCAGCCATCTCAGGCGCGGCGAGTTCGGAAAGGAACAGGTGATGGGATGAAGCAACGCCGCGGTCAAGAGGAGTAGGAAATTACGGATCCGGCGTTGCGTGGTGTCAGATCGGCGCCACGCCGGCAAATCGCAGGCGTCAATTTTAGCTTCAATGGCTGCGTATTTTTGACGCGCAATAGGCAGGTCGCGGCCGATCGCGTCAAGGTCAGCCGGCGGATCGAGCCAGGTCAAAAGGGTCCGCAAGGCCCTTTCTTCGGCTTTGTCCCATTGATCGCCAAGCGGTCCGGCGTGAAGCCGAACGGGAAAAAATAGTGTGTTCCGGTGCAGCCAGTTGAAGTGTGGTCCATAATACGAGGTCCGGAACGCCGTGCCCTTTCCCAACTCTCCGAAGATCTGGCGGCGCTCAGGCTGTGCCATGTACTCGGCCGACGACCAGCTCGCCGTATAGATTTCGTCGGTATCGGTGACTGCGTAGATCGTCTTCAAATGGCCAATCGTTCGCATGTCGTAATCGCCGTCGAGGCCGCGTGCGTCGATCAATGACGTATCGTGTTCGGGTACTGCGCCATAGTCGATGAGCAAAGGATTCCAACCCAATCCGCAGATCATGATCCCGTCGTCCACACCATCGACGCGCCACCACGGCGAGGCCGCGTAGCCGCAGAAATATGGTGTGTCCCATTCGTTCACGATCGTCATGCTATGAAGCGATCGGAGTGCGGCTGAAACCAGCTGGCGCGGCTGATAAACGAGCGGCGCACCGGTATCACGGCAATCGGCGTTCGGCAGTATTCCCATTTCCTTGAGTGCCGCGAAGAAAGGCTCTTCCACAATTCGAGGCTGAGGGTTGATGAGGACAGCTTGTGCGCCGCTCGTCGCCAATTCATTGAGACGAGCGACTGTGCCGTCAGCATAGAGATAGTCGGGAACTGTGAAGATCCGGTAGGCCTTCCTCTGAAAGACCGCCTCGCAGTAAAGCTTGAGGCCGACGACCGAATACTCCCAGTTCGGCTGATGGGCAGTCTGCGGAGGTAACTCAAGCAAAACCGGTTTTGCGTAACGTTCGAGAGTGCGAAATATCGCTGTCCGTTGCATTGCCTGCCAGTCTTCCGCCGTGGTCGCGACGATGTATTCGGCAGGGCGTTCGCCGGCAAGCGCCGGAATGTTACCCGGAGCAAGCAAACTCGGCAGACAGTATTGCAGGAAATAATTTCGAAATTGCTCGCCCCAAACCACGACGCAAAAACAAAACGGCCGGGCTAGCTCCGGGGAATGCTCGACCTCGTTTTCCCGCATATCGCGAGCTCAATTTTCAAAAGTGTCAGACGCCGACGATCGATTTACGGCAAGCGGCGAGGATGTCGGCATTCGTAGGATAGAAGGCCTCGTCGAGCGCTCGGCTCGAACCGACATAAGCATGTGGCCACGTGACTCGCGCGGGGGCGGACTTCATCGCCGGACTCAGCGCCTCGACTACGCCAGTAATGATCTCGGCTGCGGCTCCATACATTTTCCAACCCGGCTCAGCAACCACCAGCCGGCCGGTCTTGCGGACTGAGGCGATAATCGCATTCATGTCGAGCGGCATCAGGCTGCGCAGATCGATCACTTCAACGTCGATGTTCGCTTTGGCGAGCTCCTCGGCCGCCTGCAACGACGGCGGGATCATTGAACCCATTGCAACGATCGTCAGATCCTTGCCGGTACGCCGTGTCAGCGCCTCGCCGATTTTGATGAAATAAGGCTGCACCGGAACGGGCTCGCGCATCGAATAAAGCGCTCGCGCCTCGACGAACAGCGTTGGATCGTTGCTGAAGATGCTTGACAGAAGGAGCCCCTTGGCGTCCGCCGGGGATGCTGGCATGACAACTTGCAATCCGGGCACATGCGCGAACCAGGCATGAAGACTTTTGGAGTGTTGCGGTCCCTGGCCCCAACCTTTGCCAACGATGACGCGCAAGGTCAGCGGCACGTTGGCGCGCCCGCCGGAGATGAAGCGCCAGGGCGCGATCCAGTTGGTCAGCGCATCCGCGGCGTAGAGCATAAAATCGAAACGCTGATGCACCAGCACCGGACGAAGCCCCGCAACCGCTGCACCCAGCGCCATGGCGGTCAGGCCTTGCTCGGCGATCGGAGTGTCGAACACGCGCTTCGAACCGAAGCGATCGACAAGACCCGTGGTGCTCCCAAATATCCCACTCTTGCCGTCGGCGCCGATGCCATACACGAAGACGGATTCGTCGAGTTCCAGCGCCTGACTCAAGGCCTCGTTGATCGCCTCGCCGAAGCTCAATTCGCGGGCGCCGCCGCCGGTGTTGGCTTTATCTGGTGGCATGGCGATCAGTACGGCTTCAACCGGGTCTCGGCCTGGCGGCTGTCGAATGCCGCCGCGCCCCCACGCACGAATTCCTTGACGATTGGCGAGTAGCTTTGCGACCACACCTGAGCGAGCGAGCGGCGGAAGTCGGGAAAATCGGCAGAACGGGCGGAAGCAAGTGCTTCGCCGATTTCAGTCTCAATCGCCGCTTCGCTTTCGCGCAATGCCGCTTCGGATACGCCGAGCCGTATCGCTTCGTCGCGCAACACCGGAAGCGGATCGCGTTGGCGCCATGTGGCAATTTCTTCCGCGCTTCTGTACTCAAGCCAATCGTCGTTCTCGGGCCCAACGTGACCGCAATACCGGTAGGTCTCGATTTCAATGAAACGCGGCCCACCTCCCGCGCGCATCGCGTTGATGACTCCGCTGAGCTGTTGATGAAGCTTCACGACATTCATGCCGTCGAACCGTTCCGTCGACATCCCGAAGGATTTGACCCGGTCGGTGATCGAGCGGGACATCGTGCGCAGCTGTTCGGGCGTATGCGCGGCATAAAGATTATTCTCGCAAATCGTCAACAACGGAACGCCGTGAAGGGCGGCCAGATTCAGGGCTTCATAGGACACGCCCTCGTCCAGCGAGCCGTCGCCGACGACAGCGATGGCGATGCCGGGCGTTTGCCGGTATTTCAGCGCAAACGCGACGCCCATTGCGATGGCAGCCGGGCCGCCTACGATCGCGCCGCTGTAAATTCGGGCTTCCTCATGCGCGAGTTCCATCGAGCCGGCAAAGCCGCCGTTGCTCCCTGTAGCCTTGCCGTGAAACTCAGCCAGCATTTCCCCCAGTGGCGCGCCTTTGGCGAGATAGTAACCGTGCGAGCGGTAATGCGACACGATGTAGTCGTCAGGCCGCAGCAAAGCAGAGAGCGCGGTCGGTGTGCCCTCCTGCCCGATGCAAAAGTGCATCGGACAGCGCATTTCCTGCCTGGCATACTCTTCGATCAGGATCTCCTGCGTCCTGCGAATAAGCCGCCCCATTCTGTAGAGTGAAAGACAGGTCGTCGCGTCGGGGGAATTCATTTTGTCAAAGCAGCTTCAGTTTGAACGGTGCGATGCATCTCATCAGTTGTTATTCCCGCGCGGCGTTTTCGCTCGGTGGCGAGCTCCAGTGCCCTGACCAATGCTGAGTCCGGCAAATGTTCGGTGATTGTGCGTTGCGTCGTATATAGGGGTGAAGCAGCAATCTGATCGATCCACTGGTCGAATTCCGGCTGGCCCCAGGGATCATAGCGTGCGCTGATCGTCTTACCGGTCAGTTTCGCGGCTTTATCGGAAAGCATATACCGGATGCAGTCGATCGGAATGTCCATCGAGTCGTCCCAATTGGACATGAACTTCATGGTCCGCTCATAATGATCGCCGCCACGCTCGCGCCCCGCCGCCAGCGTCGATTGATGAATTTCAGTCGCGGCAAATCCGGGAGCAACGGCGTTCACAGCGATATTTCTGGCTCTCAATTCGACGGCCATTGTCTCGACAAGGCGAACGATCGCGGCCTTCGAAGAACCGTAAGCGCTCACATTCGGCATCGGATCGAAAGCACCGCCCCCCGACAACATAAGAATTCGCGGCCGTTTTGCGGATTGCAGGTATGGAAGTGCATATTTGGCGACGAGATAAGCGGCAAGCACGTTTGCGCTGATCGCCGCGATCCATTCCTCGCTTTTGACTGAGTCAAATGTTCCGATCGGTCCCAGAATTGCCGCGCAATGGATCACGGCGTCGACGGAGCGAAACCGCTCGCCTACCTGATGGAAGAAATTTTGGACCTGGGTCTCCTGGCTGACATCGCAAGCCGCATAGAAAACAGCAGGAAGGCCGGCAGCAACCTCGGCAAGTCGGTTGCTACGACGCGCGCATATAAAGAGATTATGGCCGTCGCGCGCAAGCGCTCTGGCGAAGGCCGCTCCAAAGCCCGAACTCGCGCCCGTGATAACGATAGACTTCCGATCGACCATTACTACCCCAGAAGCTTTTCGATTTCGGACCCGTTGCCGCAAAAACCAATGCCACAGCCGACGCTGCGAAGAGATATTCGTTTCCGCGCCGTTGGGCAAGAAAACAGTTCAGGCGGCGTTTTGCGCGATAAACATGCGATAGAATCGGACCGGCGCAGGTTCCCAGATTGGGGCCGTTCTCGCCGTTACAACCGGCTTAATAACGCGCGTAAACAAGCATGCTAGCTCGATCCCGTTCTCTTTTATCACGAGCTCTTTGCGGCGACCGCTTGCTTTGGTCGTACATGCGGCAACAATGCTTTTTTACAATAAGTCGGCCCTTCAAACGGGCCTATTTTATGCTTACGTCGGGCGGTTACGATCTCGATCTACTCGATCCTTACTACTTCAGCTTTCGCCGGACGGCGGGACGACGTGCGGTGAGTGGCTTGAACTTTTCCGCAGACTCGGGGGGCGCGGTCATTCTTGGCCTGGGTCAATCGAATATCGCGAATGAATGCGATCCGACGGCTCTCTACGAAGCGAAGGGCAATGTATATAATTTCAATTTCTTCGACGGAAAGGTTTATGCGGCAAAGGATCCGCTGTTGGGCTCCAGTCACGATCGCAGCAATTTGACGACCCGATTGGGAGACCTGCTCGTCGAGAGGGGAGATTATAAAAATGTCTTGCTGGTCCCGATCGCGCACGGCGGAACTTTTATAAGCGAATGGTCCCCGACAGGGCAGATGTTTCCCCGGATACAAGCGACGATAGAGCGCCTACGCAGCCAGCAGACGCGGATTACCCACATTCTCTGGCAGCAGGGAGAGGCCGAGTCGGGCGCAAGCAATCCGGATCCCGAGGAGTGGGCGCGACACTTCTCGGCAATGACCGAGGCCATCAGATCCGCCGGGGTCGAAGCCCCGATTTACGTCGCGCAGTGCACAATATGTTGCAACGATCCGAACGAGACGATTCGGGCGGCGCAAAGACGAGTCGTCAATCCAGCCGCAGGTATCCTTCCGGGTCCAGATATTGATCTCATTGGACGCGACGAGAGATACGACGGCTGTCACCTATCGGCAGCAGGCCTGCAACGTGCCGCAGAGCTATGGTATGAGGCGCTGTCGCGGCCGGCTGGTGCGCGTTAAGAGCTTCCATGCGGGATGATTGAGTGAAACCTCTGGCTCCAAGAAATTTCAAAACCAAGGTTGCCGAGATCTATAGAAGTCTCGCGTATTCGGCGACCGCCGGTGTCGTCGAAGGTGCGGTCAGACGATGTCTGTTCAGCCACGACGGGCGATTGCGAACGACGAGATTGCTTCCGTGGTATCTCCGGCGTTCGTTTTCAAATTACTTCGCAAGCAGGGAGTGGGCGGAAATTGCGCTTATCGTGGCGAATCAATATCCGGGTGGCGACTATTTCGAATTTGGCAGTGAGGGATTCCGGACATTCAGAAATTTTCTGAGTGCATTCCATCTGAACGGGCATACCGAGAAAATGCCCGACGTACGATTTTATGCCTTCGATATTTTTGGTGAACCAAAATCAACGTCATCTCTGACTGAAATAGAAAAGCCTTACTTTGAGGTCTATCGCGATTTGGGGGCGGACTATTATCGCGCGGCAGATGCGCGACTGCGGCATCACGGACTGTTGCTCGATCGTTGCGTGATAGTGAAGGGGCATTTTGAAGATACTCTCAATGAAAGTTTCAAGGCACAACTGCGCACCGAAAACAGGCGTATCGGTTTCGCGTTTCTCGATTGCAACATCGCGTCGTCCTATAAAACCTGTTTCGACTTCTTGCAGGAATTTATGCGGGAGGACCGCGCTTTTATCTATATGGACGAATATTTTCAGATCGAGGGGGTCGCCGATCTTTTCGATGAATTTTGCGAGGCTGTGAAGGGCCGAGGTCTTGTGGCCCGGTATGTCAGGGACGCCGGGGCTTTCGGAGCGCTTTTCGTTCTTATGCGTAATACCAAATCGGGCTCCGCTGATGCGCCCGGTATCATTTTCCGGACGGCGAAGACCGCCAATTCATCCCGAACATAAATGTGCGTGCAAACCAGCCGATGCGCGCAATGGTTTCGCGGTCGCCACGAATGGCGCGGCCAAAATATTGTGCGATCCGGCGGCGGAAGATCCACACATAAGCAGTGATGCGCAAGGCCGAGAGCGGGAGACTTTTGATTTTGCTTCCTAGCGCCGCAGTGCGGGCCGTTGCCGCCGAAGAGTTTTGATCCGCCGGAGCCACCCAGAGCAATAGCTCCCGCATCGCAGCCTGCTCGACCGCGTTCCATTTTTCGTTCAACGGCTTCGAATGCCAGCGCACCGGCAGGAAGAACAATTTCCGTTTCAGGGGATCGAAGAATCCGCTGTAGAAGCTCTGCTTGAAGAAATGGCCGGCGAGGTAGCGTTCGAACGGAAACCGGGTTTTGCTTATCTCGTGTTCGGCGAGGGGGCCCCAGCTCGAGAGAAACAATTCATCGGAATCCTGGACGACATGGACGCGATTGAGGCCCTGGGTATTGTTGTAAAGGTAGTCGCCATCGAGCGTCCATTGATCGAAGGTGGACGTGTCATGGTCGCCGATTGCACCGTAATCCAGAAGCAGCGGCGCCCAACTCAGGCTATGAAGCAGGATGCCGTCCTCTCCCGGGACGCGCCACCACGCCGCCGGGCTGATGGCCATCAGACCGGGAGCGTCCCATTCATAGGCCAGGGTTTCACTGTGGAAGCCATTGATGGCCGCATAAACCATCTGCCGGCTGGAAATGGCGATGGGCGTACCGTCGTTCCGGTGGCTTTCATCAGGCAGGACGCCGAGGCTGCGCAAATGCGCCAGGAACGGCTCCTCTCCGAAGCGCAACGCCGCGGTGAGTACGAGTTGCGTGCCGCTCCGGGCAAGTTCTTGCAATCTTGAGACGGCGCCGTCCGAGAGCATGCAATCCGGCGTCAAGATAATGGCATAGGCTTTGTCTCGGTGCGCCATGTCGCAGGCGATGCGGTGTCCGATGCTCATATGCTGGTAGCTGGAACGGCCAGGCGGACACGGTGGAAGTTCAATAAGAACCGGATCGACGTAACGCTCGAGCAGGCGAAATATTTTTGTCTCGCGCATTGCGGCCCAATCGGCGGGCGGGGTCGCGATCAGGAATTTGCTGCGGGGTAGGGTTCGCAGTGCGGGAATGTTGCCGGGCGACAGAGCGCTTGCGAGGCAATAGTCCAGGAAATAATTGCGGAACCGCTCACCCCACAAGACGGCCATGAAATAAAACGGGCGATCGAGCGTGGCCGGCGACGATTTTGCGCTTTGGTCGTCAAGTGACATTCAAGCCCCGGGATGTGGAACTGCGTCGCTGGCCTCTGGTCGCGCCGATCGCCGCCCCAGCGGGCGCACACACGATACCCCCTTTGAATACAAAGGAAAATCTGTCATTGCGCTCGCACCATAAATGGCTAATTTACCGCCGTCCGGCGGCGCACGGGGCATGCCGTTCCAACGGTAGTCCTATTCGCCATTGAGGCGAAACCCGGCCCGGGAGTTCCACTGATTTCAATGAACCAAACACATTCAACGGCGCGCGCCGAACCTCGCTGGCTGACCGGTCTTACTGCGGCAGGCGGTGTCGCCGGCCTGCGCGATGGCATGCAGGCTCACACCGGAGCTCGACGCGAAGAATTTGCGCACGCTTGCAATTGTCGGCGCGGCGCCTGAAGGGCAACGTCTGGCGCGGATTTGCGAAGCCCGCGGCATCCGGATTGCGGCAATTGTCGACGACGATCCGGCCAAGCAGAAATCGGTCGTCGCAGGGGTACCGGTCGCGCCGGTGCAGGCGCTTGCGTCGTTACCGAAGTCGACCACGATTGTCATTGCTTCTCACCGTGTTCTTGGCGCCGCCCAGCGGCTGCGTGGCAATGGGGTTTACCACGGTTGTCCCGTTTGCAATGCTGCAAGTCCTGGCGCCCGATATTTTCCCGCCGCACATGTTCTACGAAAATCTCCTCGGCGACATGTGGACGAACCGGAATGAAATTCAGGCGCTGCACCATCGTCTTGCAGATGATCGCTCGCGACAGGTGCTCGACGCCGTTGTCGGCTTTCGCCGCACGCTCGATCCGGCGGCGTTGCAGCCCGTCTTGACCGACCACGATCTTTACGCGCCTGAAGGGTTGTTCGAATTTGCCGAAGACGAAGTCTATGTCGACGGCGGCTCTTATGACGGCGACACGATCCGAAGCTTCATCGCACGGGTGCACGGCCGGTTTTCCGATGTCTATGCCTTCGAGCCGGATCCGGTGACGTTTGCCAAGCTTACGGAGAATTTCCGCGACGAGCCGCGCGTGCATCCCATTCATGCCGGCCTCTACAGCCATGGCGGCAACCTGCGCTTCCGCGATGATGCCAGCCGCGGCGCCATCTTTGCGGCCGACGGTGAGATCGAAATGCCGGTCACCACGATCGACGAGGTGCTCGGCGACCGCCGGCTGACCTACGTGAAGATGAACATCGAGGGCGCCGAGATCGATGCGCTGCAGGGCGGACGAAATGCGATCCGCAAATGGCGGCCGCGGCTTGCCTTGTCGATCTATCATCGCGCCAGCGACCTCTGGCGGATTCCGCAATTGGTGCTGGAATTGAACCCGGATTATCGCCTTTATCTGCGTCAGCACGATGGCGGCATCATCGAAACCGTGCTATATGCTTTGCCGCCCCCGAAAATTGCCTCGAGCGCCAGGTAGACAGATGACCGACCATTCGCGCGCATCCTGGGTCGATCCGGCATTGAACTGGAAGCCGCTTCCGGTTTCCGATCTGCCCGAACGGGTGCTGATCGATTACGCGACAAAGTGCAACTTGCGCTGCCCAATGTGCCCGGTATGGGGTTCGGAAGACAACGAGGCCATCAATTCCGTCAAAGGGCATCATGAATGCGGAATCGTCCAAGCGTCTGCTCGACGACATCGCACCCGCCCGTCCGCTGGTTCAACCCAACATGTACGGCGAGCCGCTATTGGTGCCGAACCTGCGCGAACGTTTACGGGAAATGAAATCGCGCGGAATCGCGATCGCGTTCAACACCAACGGGCTCACGCTTGACGATGATCTCGCGCGCTTCATGGTGGAGATTGAGCTCGATTCGATTTCCTTCAGCATCGATTCCGTAACCCGCGACACACTCGAAAAGATCCGGGGCGTCGACAAGCTGGAGAAGATCGAGGCGGCGGTATTCCGCATGCTCGCAGCACGCGGTGACCGCGAGCTGCCGCGCATCAGCGTGTCCTTTACGCTCCAGGACAAAAATCGCCACGAGGAAGCGGCATTTGTGGAGCGCTGGAGCGGCCTGGTCGATTGCGTGCGCGTTAATCTTCTGTTTGAGAACGGCACGTTTCCGGACATGAAACCGCCGGAAAAGCGGCTGCCTTGCCCCACGCTTTATAAGACGCTGCCGGTGCACAATGACGGGACAGTAACGATCTGCTGCCTCGACGGCTTCAAAAGCACGAACGTCGGGAACGTCTTCGATTCCGGCGTGAAGGCGGTATGGGACGGGGAGGAGTTCGCCAAGGTCCGCTACTATCACGAGACCGGACAGTGGGACAAAGTTCCATTCTGCGCGAAGTGCAATGGCTGGGCGCAATACGAATATGAGGAAGAAATCCGCGACGGGCTTTTGATCCGGCGTTCGCCGGAATTCACCTACTACAACCGCATCGATCGTTTGAAGAACTGGAAGGGCGCAGCTGCTTGGGCGGCCATGACGAGCCGCCGTCCGGCCTGATTGAAAGCGCGGATGCCGTCGCCTAGGCGGAATATTTCGTCTTTATGTGAGGCGTCGCGGCGAAGAATAAAGTCCGCGGCTTCGGACAGCGATCTCACCACGCGATCCGGCGCCGACAGTTGCTCTTCGACAAGGCCGTGATCAACTCGGATCGTGCAGGCGCAGCCGGCGGTCTGGCCAGCGAGAATGTCGCGCCAGCGGTCGCCGACCATGATGCTCCTGCTCAGATCGATATTGTGCTTGGCGGCGGCTTGCAGCAGTAAGCCGGGTTTCGGTTTGCGGCAGGCACAATTGTCGGCGTTCGGTGTGAAGGCAGATTTCAAAATCGTCGATCGGCATCAGCGCGCGAATTCGGTCGTGCATCGACTCCATCGTCGCCTTCGGCGTGAGTCCGGTGCGGACGTCCGGCTGGTTGGTTACGACTATAAGGAGAAAGCCCGCGTCCTTCAGCCGCCGCGCCGCTGCTGCTGCGTCCGGAAAGATGCGGAATTCGTCGAGGGTGGTGGGGGCCACCGGCTTGCCGTCACGAACCAGATTGGCGTTGATGACGCCGTCGCGATCGAGGAAGACGGCCTTCACCATTTGGTGGCGTTCTTCTGCAGCTTCGGGTGCGACACCAGGCAATGCCAGACCACGGCCTGGAACGCTTCCGCATGCGGCGTGACGCGGCTGTCTTCGACGGTCGGGATCACGACGACGCAGTCGCCGGCTTTCTTGGTATAGCCGCCGTCGCGGCCGACGATGCCGAGCACGCGCAAGCCGCGTTCTTTGGCTACCCCAATCGCCGAGACGAGGTTGGGGCTGACATTCTTTTCGAGGTTGCCGCCGCCGACCGAGAAGATCAGAGATCGGCATCCTTGGCATTGGCACGACTCACTTTGAGCCATTCCGAAAACACCGTCGGCCAACCTTCATCGTTGGTGCGGGCCGTGAGTTCCGACACATTGTCGGTCGGCGCGTAAGCCTCGATGCCGCACAGCTTGCGGAAATCATTCACCGCATGGCCGGCATTTCCGGCGCTGCCGCCGACGCCGAGAATGAAAAGGCGTCCGTCACGGTCGCGCAGGTTCACCAGCTCGTCGCACAAGGCTTCGATCGTCGCCGGCTCGATCCGACGAACGGTTTCGACGACCTCATCGAGGAAGGTCGAGGCGTGACTCATTGCTTGGTCCTCATCCCTTGAGGCTCCGGTCTTGCGGCCGCTGACGCATCCCGCCCAGGCAGCGCGCACGTTCTAGCCTTTGTTAGCCGCGACTGTATAGCGGGTTGCGGGTGGCCAAGTTGGGTGGATCACGCGGTTTGTGCCGCCTGGACCATCGCGGCAATGCCGGTTCGGGTGTCCTCGGGCGGCTTCCAGCCAGCGGCGATGAGTTTTCCCGGGTCAACGCGCAAATCGCCGCCCAATCGGCGCCACAGTTCGCCGCGTCCCAGGAGCCGAAGCGGCAATTCGAAAAGCGCCGGCGGAATGGGCACGAGTCGCGGCCGTCGGCCCTGCGCCTCGCGCATCATGGCAATAAGCTCGGCGATGGAGGGGGGGATGCCCGGATCGGCGACTACGTAAGTGCCGCCAATCGTCTGCGGGGCGGACAGCACGAAGCGCAGCGCCGAAATAAAATTATTTATGCCGAGCAACGATCGCCTGTTGCCAAATAATTTCACCGGCAATGGCCAGGGCGAACGTGCCGCCCGCAGCAACGTAGCAAGATTTCCTTTGACCCCGGGACCGTAAAGAAGAACCGGCCTCAAAATCGTGAAAGACACGCCAGATGAAGCTACGGCCGCTTCGGCCGCCAATTTGGAGCGGCCATACGAATCGGACGGCGCAGGAGGATCGCGTTCGGTCAGGGCGTGGTTGGCCGCTGGACCGCACTGCGCCCTTATGGAAGATACGAATACAAAACGGCGTATGCCGCATTGTACCGCCGCGGCTGCGGCCTGCGCCGTCGCCAGGTGGTTAACGCGATCGTAGAGATCGGGACGAAGGCTTGTCGTGATGTGGGCAATGCCGGCCAAGTGGATGACAACGTCTATTCCATCGAGCAACGGGCGCCAGTCGACCGGTTCGGCCAGATCGGGGTGCATTACCACTTCGATATTGGCGTTGAACGGAGGATTCGGCTCAGACCGCGTGGCGGCGCGAACCAGGTTTCCGTCTTCGACAAATGCCGTTACGACGGCGCGGCCCAGAAAGCCCGTGGCGCCGGTAACCAAAACGCGGTTCATCTTGTTTCGTACTCCAAAAGCTCCTCGTTTCTACGTGAAAGGGTCGAAGTTTGACCGAGCGCACTTTAGCTCCCGACCTCCGGCGCCTGGAAGCACACCTTAGAGAAAATCTTGATCGATTTCGCGCGACCATGCGCGCCAATAATATTAATGAAATCGACCTCTCGCGCGGCGACATCATCAGTTCTCCCGTCAAGTTCCCGCAGCGGGCCGACGCTTTCGCCGCGCATCTCGTTTGGATGTCGGAAATGCCGCTCTTCCCCGGGCGGACCTATTTGCTCAAGGCCGGCGCGCAGGCCATCGGCGCCACCGTGACGGAGCTGAAATATCGCGTCGATATCGAAACTTTCGATCATCTCGCCGCCAAGGAAATGCGCCTCAACGAGATCGCGTTCGTCAATGTCGCAACCGCCGATCCGATCGTCTTCGAGCCTTACGACGAGAATAGGGATACCGGCGGCTTCATTCTGATCGACCGGCACAGCAACGCGACCGTGGCGGCCGGCTTGATCCGCTTCGGCTTGCGCCGCGCCGCCAATACCTATTTCCAATCCTTCGAGGTGACAAAAACGGCGCGGGCGCAGCTCAATGCCCAGAAGCCGGCGCTGCTGTGGTTCACCGGCCTGTCGGGTGCCGGCAAATCGACCATCGCCGATCAACTGGAGAAGAAGCTTCATGCGCTCGGCAAGCACACTTTCGTGCTCGACGGCGATAATGTTCGCCACGGGCTCAATCGCGATCTCGGCTTCACCGAAGCCGACCGCGTCGAGAATATCCGCCGCGTCGCCGAAGTGGCGAAACTGTTCGTCGAAGCGGGCCTGATCACGCTGGTTTCCTTCATCTCGCCGTTCCGGGCCGAGCGCGAGATGGCGCGCGAGCTTGTCGCGCCCGGGCGAATTCATCGAAATCTTCGTCAATACGCCGCTCGAAACTTGCGAACTGCGCGACCCGAAGGGGCTCTATAAGAAGGCGAGGCGGGGCGAGCTGCAGAATTTCACCGGCTCTGGATTCGCCCTATGAACCGCCGGAGAATCCCGAATTGACCCTTAATGCTCGTAGCGAAAGCGCCGGTGACCTTGCCGACCGCGTGATCGACTTTATGCATCGACGCGGGATGCTGTCGTGATGCAGAGGACTACTGAAAGGGACGCCGACGCGTCAGCGTCGCAAGCTCCAGTTCTGGTCACCGGCGCCGCGGGCTTTATCGGCTTTGCACTGGCACGGCGCCTCCTCGAAGGCGGCCGCGCCGTCGTCGGCATCGACAGTATCAACGACTATTACGACCCGGCGCTCAAGGAGGCGCGGCTCGCGGTCTTGCGGCAGTTCAACAACTTTACCTTTCACAAGCTCGATCTTGCCGACCGCGCCAGCACCGAGGCGATCTTCCGCGACGGCGAGTTCGGCCCGGTGGTGCATCTCGCGGCGCAGGCGGGCGTGCGCTACTCGCTGCAAAATCCTCATGCCTATCTCGACGCCAATCTCGCCGGTTTCCTCAACGTCCTCGAAGGCTGCCGTCATCGCGGCACCCCACATCTCGTTTTTGCGTCATCGAGCTCGGTCTACGGCGCCAATACGCACCTGCCGTTTTCGGTGCATGACAATGTCGATCATCCGATCAGTCTCTATGCCGCGACCAAGAAGGCGAACGAGCTGATGGCGCATGCCTACAGCCATCTTTACGGGCTGCCGACCACCGGATTGCGGTTCTTCACCGTTTACGGTCCGTGGGGCCGCCCCGACATGGCGTTGTTCATCTTTGCCAAGGCGATTGCCGAAGGCCGGCCGATCCGATTGTTCAACCACGGCCGCATGCGCCGCGACTTCACTTACGTCGATGACGTCATCGAGGCGGTCGAGCGCATCATCGCGCGCCCGCCGGCGAAAACCGATGCTCCGCCGGGCGGCGAGCTCGATCCGGCGAGCAGCACCGCGCCGTGGCGCATCTACAATATCGGCAACAATCGTACCGTCGAGATTTCCCGCGTCGTCGCGCTGTTGGAGCAGGAGCTCGGCCGTAAGGCGAAAACCGAGCTGGTGCCGATGCAGCCGGGCGACGTGGCGGAAACCTGTGCCGATGTCGATGATCTGATGCGCGACGTCGGTTTTCGCCCCTCGACGCCGATCGAGCACGGGGTGCGTAATTTCATCGCCTGGTATCGCGACTTCTACCGCCAATGAACGCCTCGGCTAAGTGCCGATATGACATTTCGTCTTGGCGTCCGGCCTGGTCTATAGTGCCGCCATGATTGAATTTTTGCGTAACCCGCGCCGCGTTCTGATCGTCGTGCACGACCTCGTCGTCACGGCGTTGGCCGTGCTGGTCACGCTCTATGTTCGTTTTGGTGACGACCAAAATGGCGGCCTGACGGCGCGCTACCCTTGGCTTGTCGTCATTCTGCCCGGCTTCGTCGTCTATGCCGGTGCCGTCTATTGGTATTTCAATCTCTATATCGGCAAGTGGCGCTTCGCCTCATTGCAGGATTTGTCGAATATCATCCGTGCCGTGACGGTGCTGGCGATTTCGCTACTGGTTCTCGACTACATCCTTCTCTATCCGACATTGTTTGGGACCTACTTCTTCGGCAAAGTCACGATCGCTCTCTACTGGCTGTTACAGATATTTTTTCTTGGCGGTCCTCGAATCTCATATCGTCTCTTTAAGCACTCGCGCGCGCAGCAGAAGGTCAAGCATTCCAATGCGGTGCCCACGCTTTTGATCGGGCACGCCGCCGAGACCGATGTGCTCATTCGCGCCGTTGAGAGCGGTGCCGTCAAGAATGTGCGTCCCGTCGGTATTCTCTCGCCGTCGGCGGCCGATCAGGGCTCCGCGGTTCGCCGCGTTGCGGTCCGCGGCCGTCCCGGAGATCTCGAAAAAATCGTCGCCGCGCTGGCGGCGCAAGACATACGGGTTGGTCGGGTAATCTTGGCGCCGAGCGCATTGGCGCCGGAGCTGCATCCGGAAACGATATTGATGCACGCGCGCCGGCTCGGCCTGGCGACCAGCCGCATGCCGTCGCTCGGCCTCGGTGAGGAAGCGCTGCGTCTGGCGCCGGTCAATGTCGAGGATTTGTTGCTGCGACCGAGCGTGAATATCGATTACGGCCGGCTGGAGAGCTTCATCAAGGGCAAGACCATCGTGGTCACCGGCGGCGGCGGCTCGATCGGGGCCGAAATCTGCGAGCGGGTCGTCAATTTCCATGCCGGCCGGCTGCTCGTCATCGAAAATTCCGAGCCGGCATTGCATGCGGTGCTCGAGCAGCTCGCCGTCAAGTCGAGCACGACCGTAGTCGAGGGACGGATTGCCGATGTCCGTGACCGCGACCGGATGTTCCGGCTGATGGCCGAATTCAAGCCGAACCTGGTTTTTCACGCCGCCGCGCTCAAGCACGTGCCGCTGCTCGAGCGCGATTGGGACGAAGGCATCAAGACCAACGTGTTCGGCTCGGTCAACGTCGCCGACGCAGCGGTTAATGCCGCCGCCGACGCTATGGTCATGATCTCGACCGACAAGGCGATCGACCCGGTTTCAGTGCTTGGTGCAACCAAGCGTCTTGCCGAAATGTACTGCCAGGCGCTCAACTCTGCGGGCAACGTCGGTCACCACAACGGCGGCAAGCCCCCGTTGCGTATGATCGCGGTGCGGTTCGGCAACGTGCTGGCCTCCAACGGATCGGTCGTGCCGAAATTCAAGGCGCAGATCGAGGCCGGCGGCCCCGTCACTGTGACCCATCCGGACATGGTGCGCTATTTCATGACCATCCGCGAAGCCTGCGATCTGGTCATCACGGCGGCGAGCCACGCGCTCGGTCCAGCGCGCTCCGATACGTCGGTCTATGTGCTCAACATGGGCCAGCCCATCAAAATCGTCGACCTCGCCGAACGCATGATCCGGTTGAGCGGGCTCGAGCCTGGGCGCGATGTCGACATCGCGTTTACTGGCATCCGTCCCGGCGAGCGGCTCAATGAAATCCTGTTCGCCGCCGAAGAGGGCAGTGCCGATATCGGCATTGAGGGGGTAGTTGCGGCGAAGCCTGTCTGTCCCTCGGTCGCCGCCGTACAAGGCTGGATTACGAGACTGCAGCGCGATCTCGATGCCGGCGAACGCGCTGCGATCTACGGTGTGCTGCGCGAGGCGGTGCCGAATTTTGCCGGCGGCGTCCATTCGTCGGACAAACAATAAAATCGGGGGAAGGAACCACACATGGCTTTTTTGAAACGATATAGCACCGGACGGGCTTTCCTTGCCGCCGGCGCGTGCGTCTTGTCGCTGCTTCTGACGCTCGACGCCGCCCAGGCACAGGACAAGACTTACACGATGAAAATAACGCTGGCGACGATCAACGATCAGATCCACGCGTTTGTTCGCAATTATGCCGCCGCACTCGAAAAGGCTTCCGGCGGCCGCATCAAGCCCGAAATTTTCCCGGCCAGCCAATTGGGCTCGATCCCGCGTCAGACCGAAGGTGTGCAGTTCGGCGCCATCCAATGTCAGGTCGTGCCGCCGGAATTCCTGGTCGGGATCGACGAGCGTTTCGAGGTCATGGCGGCGCCGGGCCTGGTTACCTCGATGGCGCAAGGGCAACGACTCGCCGCCGATCCGGCGGTGTTAAAACTCATGCTCAGCCTGGGCGCTGAGAAGGGATTGCACGGAGCCGGGTTGTTCATGGTGAACCCTTCGGCCATCGCTGCCAAAACGCCGATCCGTCATTTGGCCGACTTCAAGGGCAAAAAAATTCGAATCTTCGCTTCCCAGTTTCAAAGCGTGGCATTCGATCGACTGGGCGCGACGCCGGTGGCGATGAGCTTGGGCGACGTGCTGCCGGCGCTGCAGCAGGGCGCGATCGATGGAGCCGTCGCGTCCACTGCCGTGTTCACCGCCTTTCATTATCAGGATGCCGCCAAATATGCGACCGAAACCGGCCAGCCCGCGATCTTCGGCATCGTTGAGATCAGCAAGAAATGGTACGACACGTTGCCGCCCGATCTGCAGCAGGTGCTCGATCAGACTGCCGCGAAGGAAACCGTGGCGATCAATCCGCAAGCCACCGAGATCACCGAAAATTCGCGCAAAGTTTGGACCGCCGGAGGCGGCGAGTTGATCAGCCTGCCGCCCGACGAACAGGCTGCTCTGCTCAAACTGCTTTCGAGCGTCGGTGAGGACGTGTCGAAGACGAAACCGCTGCTCAGCAGTGCCTATCAGATCGTGAGCGCGGCGGCACAGCGTACTAAATAGCCGCGCCGGCTTGCGAAATTGTCGCCGCGCCGCGAGCCGCGGCAGTCGGTCACAGAGCGGAATTCCGCGCGCCGCTCCGGTGAAATTGCTGTATGCTTATGTCCTCGGCATGGGGAAGCTCGACGCCGCCTTGACGCGGCGCGAGCGTTGCCGACCAGGGAGGACATTATGATCACAATCAAACAAGGGCGTATTGCGCGTGCGATCGTCGCTGCTGGCGCGTTCGGCACGGCGTTGGCGCTGCAGTTTGGCGCAGCGCAGGCGCAGGACAAGACCTACGAGATGAAAATCTCGACGCCGACTATCAATGATACCCCCGACACATTCGCCAGGAATTTCCTTGCGGCCGTGGAAAAGGACTCCGGCGGTCGCATTAAAGGCGAAGTCTACCCGGCGAGCCAGCTCGGCTCGATCCCGCGACAGATCGAGGGCACGCAATTCGGCTCCATCCAATGTGAAGTCGTGCCGCCAGAATTCATGGTCGGCATCGATCCGCGTTTCGAGCTGATGGCCGCGCCGGGGCTTGTCGATTCACTTGCGCAAGGCCAGAAGGTCGCCCAGGATCCGGCAGTGCGCAAGCTGATGCTCTCGCTCGGCGCTGATAAGGGCTTGCACGGTGTCGGCTTGTTCATGTCGGAGCCTTCCGACGTCGTCACCAGGAATCCGATCCGCAACCTCTCCGACTTCAAAGGCAAGAAAATCCGGATTTTCGCTTCGCAATTCCAAAGCGTGGCCTTCGAGCGGCTCGGCGTCACGCCGGTGGCGATGTCGCTCGGCGACGTGCTGCCGGCCATTCAGCAGGGCGCCATCGACGGTGCCGTCACCGGGATGGGACCGATCGCCCACATGCACTTTGTCGACGCGGCGAAATACGTGACGATGACCAATCAACCTTCGATATTCATTATCGTCGAAGTCAACAAAAAGTGGTACGAATCCTTGCCCAAGGATTTGCAGGAGATCATCGACAAGGACGGCGCGGCGCAATCCGTTGCGATCGTGCCGACTGCGGCGAGTTTCCGCGCCAAAGCCGAGGAAAGCTATGCGGCGAGCGGTGGCGAAGAGATCAAGCTGGCGCCGGACGAGCAAGCCAGCCTGCTCAAGACGCTGTCCAGCGTCGGCGCTGACGTATCGAAAGCAAGCCCGCAGCTCGCCGAGGGCTATAAGATCGTCACCGGCGCTGCCGCGCGGGCGGCGGCAGCCCCGAGCCAGTAAGTGGCCTTAGGGTTACGGGCGCGGCAGTCAGTCACAGAACGGAATTCCGCGATTTTCCTCGCAGAATTCCTGTATTCTGCCGCTTGGCCAGGGACCGTCAGACGCCGCCTCGACGCGGAAGTTTTGACTTGCGCCACCAGGGAGGAATTCAATGAAGTCGCTGAGGGCTTTGCCCGTCGCCCATTCAATTGCTGCCGCCGGTGTACTCGCTGCCGCCTTGGCTTTGCCGTCTAGCGCCGCCCAGGCGCAAGACAAAGTCTACGAGATGAAGATCTCGACGCCGACCATCCACGACGTGCCCGACACGTTCGGCGCCAACTTCCTGGCGGCGGTGGAGAAAGACTCCGGCGGCCGCATCAAGGGCCAAGTCTATCCGGCGAGCCAGCTTGGCTCCATCCCGCGGCAGATCGAAGGCACGCAATTTGGCTCCATTCAATGCGCCGTGATCCCGCCCGAGTTTTTTGTCGGCATCGACGATCGTTTCGAGGTGATGGCGGCGCCCGGGCTCGTCAATTCGCTCGCGCAGGGCGAGAAGGTCGCGGCTGATCCCGAGGTGCGCAAGCTGATGCTGGCGCTCGGCGACAGCAAGGGACTGCACGGCGTCGCCATCTTCATGGCCGAGCCATCGGATGTGATCTCCAAGACGCCGATTCGTCACCTTGCCGACTTCAAGGGCAAGAAGCTGCGGACCTTCGCCTCGAAATTCCAGACCGAAGCGTGGAGCCGCCTCGGTGCGACGCCGGTGGCGATGTCGCTCGGCGACGTCTTGCCCGCCTTGCAGCAGGGCACCATCGACGGCGCCGTCGCCGGCATGGGGCCCTTCACCCACATGCACTTCAGTGATGCGGCAAAATACATCACCATGACCAATCAGCCCGCGATCTTTCTGATCGCGGAGATCAACAAAAAATGGTACGACTCGCTGCCGCTAGATTTACAAAAAATCATCGACAAAGATGCGGCCGAGCAGGCCATTGCGATCGGACCCGTGGCGGTCG
This sequence comes from uncultured Alphaproteobacteria bacterium, assembly GCA_963784325.1. Classification (GTDB taxonomy): domain Bacteria; phylum Pseudomonadota; class Alphaproteobacteria; order Rhizobiales; family Xanthobacteraceae; genus BOG-931. The sequence goes on from CAWARC010000008.1 coordinate 46,795, forward strand.
ACATGCGCAAGAAATCGGAAGCTGCCTGGACTGCCTCCGGAGGCGAAGAGATCAACCTGCCGCCCGACGAACAGGTACAAATGATGAAGACGCTGTCGAGCGTCGGCGCCGACGTGTCGAAGTCGGACCCGCAGCTCGCCGCCGCCTATAAAGTGGTGACTGACGCGGCGGCGCGCGCGGCGCAGACCCCTAGTCAATAAATCGGGCGGCCGCGCGCCGGCGCGGCTGCCGTCATATGTGCCGGTGACGACGGAGGCACTTATGTTCGGCTCGAACTGCAAAGCCGTGACGCGCGCTTGCGCTGCCGCGTGCCTGTTGTCGCTTGCGGCATCGTCCGCCGCGCTCGCGGCGGACGATAAGCCCTATGTGATGAAGATATCGCTCGCCACCGTTGACGATCCCTTGCATGCATTCGCCAGGAATTACGCGGCGGCGGTCGAGAAGGATTCGAACGGCCGCATCAAGGTCGAAATCTATCCGTCGAGCCAACTGGGCTCGACGGAGCGACAGGTCGAGGGCGTGCAATTTGGCGAGATCCAGTGCCTGGTGGTGCCGCCGGAATTCTTGGCTGGCATCGACGAACGTTTCGAAGTCCTGGCGGCGCCCGGTCTCGTGAAATCTATGGCCGACGGCCAGCGCCTCGCCGCCGATCCGGAAGTGCGCGCGCTAATGCTGGGCCTTGGCGCCGATAAGGGTTTGCACGGCGTCACGCTGTTTTTAGTGGCGCCGTCCTCGGTCGTCTCGCGAACGCCGATCCGCCGTCTCACCGACTTCAAGGGCAAAAAGATTCGGGTATTCGCGTCGCAGTTTCAGACCGTGGCAGTGCAGCGGCTTGGTGCGACGCCGAAGCCGATGACCTTGGGCGAAGTGCTGCCGGCGCTGCAGGACAACGCAATCGACGCTGCGGTCTCCAGCATCACGGTGTTCACGGCCATGCGGTACTGGGATGCTGCCAAATACGTGACCGAGACGGGTCAGCCCGCCATCTTCGGATTGGCCGAGCTCAGCAAGAAGTGGTTTGATTCGCTGCCGGCGGATCTTCAGAGAATCCTCGAGAGAGACGCCACGGCGCAAGCGGCAGATATCGATCCGATCGATTTCAACGCCAAGGCCCGTAAACTTTGGACCGAGCACGGCGGCGAACTGATCAGCCTACCTCCCGACGATCAGTCGGCGATGCTCAATGCGCTTGCGAGCGTCGGCGAAGACGTCTCCAGGGCGAAGCCGGAACTCAATGCTGCCTATCAAATAGTCATGGGGGCGGCGCGGCGAATTCGATAGGAATACGAAACGGCAGCCGAACGAGATTGTCGTTGTTCGGCAGTCGGCCTTCATCTAACGTCGCTCGCGGCCAATGCACCGCTGCGGTCATCCGCCGCAGCAGGCCGCTGAGCGATAAAAGCTACGGCGCTTGAATTGATGCCCGACCTGCCGTGTTCTCAAGCAGCAACGGGTGCCTGACAGGGGAGGGTGAAATGCGCTCGGGTAAATGGGGAATGATAGCACCCGCGGTTGCCGGCGCTGTGCTGGTTACGTCGCTCGGCCTTACGCTCGGTGCGGCTCAGGCACAGGACAAAACCTATGTCATGAAAGTCACGACGCCCACCATCAATGATGGGCCGCATCTGTTGGCGAAGAATTTTGCCGCCGCGGTCGAACGGGATTCGGGAGGCCGCATCAAAGGTGAGGTCTATCCAGCGAGCCAGCTGGGCTCGATCCCACGCCAGATCGAAGGCGTACAGTTCGGCGCCATCCAGGCCGCGGTTATTCCGCCGGAATTCTTCGTCGGCGTCGACGAGCGTTTCGAGGTGATGGCCACCCCCGGGCTCGTCAATTCGATCGAGCACGGTCAGCGCGTCGCCGCCGATCCGGAGGTCTTGAAATTGATGCTCTCGCTCGGCGCCGGCAAAGGTCTGCACGGCGTCGGCATGTTCATCGCGCAGCCGGATTCGCTGGCTTCCAAAACGCCGATTCGTCATCTCGCCGATTTCCAAGGCAAAAAGATCCGCATTTTTGCTTCCGATTTCCAGTCTGAAGCGATGAAGCGGCTCGGCGCAACTCCGGTGGCGATGACGCTCGGCGACGTGCTGCCGGCGCTGCAGCAGGGCGCCATCGACGGCGCGGTCGCCGGGATTACCGTGTTCTCGGCGTTCCACTATCAGGATGCCGCGAAATACGTCACCGAGATCAATCAGCCGCAGATCTTCCTGATGCTCGAGATCAGCCAGAAATGGTACGATTCGCTGCCGCCGGATTTGCAAAAGATCGTCGACCAGGATGGCGCCAAGGAAACGCACGCGATCAACCCGGCGGCGCTCGATCTCTTCAATAAAGCGCGCCAGGCTTGGACGGAAAAAGGCGGCGAGCTGATCAGCCTGCCGGCCGACGAGCAAGCCAAGATGATGCATACGCTGTCGAGCGTGGGCGACGACGTTTCGAAAGCGAAGCCAGGTGTCCGCGAGGCCTATGAGATCGTGACGGCCGCGGCGAAACGCACGGAATTGTCGCCGAGCCAGTGATCGGCACTCGCCGGGCCGGCGTCAACGAGAGGTTTGAGAGTGATTGACGGTGTAATCAAGGGCGTGCGTTGGCTCCTCGCGCTTACCCGCGCGGCGGCGGCGATATTCCTGATCACCAGTGTTGCGATCAATTTCGCCAACATCATTGGCCGCTACTTTTTCAGCATTTCGATCCCGTGGGCCGAGGAAATCATGCTCTTCCTCATGGTCGGCTGCGTGTTCACCGGTTGCTGCGCCGTCGCCTGGGAAGGACGGCAGATCCGCATGGACGTTGTCGTCAACATGCTGCCGCCGAAGCTGCGCGAGCTCGTCAATGTTTTTTCCGAGCTGGTGCTGATCGCGACCGCCATCGCAGTGACCGTATTCGCCTGGCCGGTTATTTCCGATCTTGCGGCCTTCGACGAACGCAGCCAGGCGGCGAATTTCCCTCTGGTCATTCCGCAAGCGATGGTGCCGATCGGCTACACCTTGATGGGGCTATTGGTCGCGATCCGGCTTATCGTGCGTTGGCGGCGCGGCACCGGCGGCGCCAGCAGCGCCGGCACTTCGCATTAAGGGGCGGCGACGATGGGCTATCTCGTCTTTTTTGGCGTGCCCGTCCTTGGGCTCATCCTCGGCATTCCTATCTTTCTCATCCTGCTGGTGACGTCGATTGTCGCGGTGCTGACCGTATCGCGCGATATTCCGACCGACGCCATCCAGACCTACATGTTCGGCAGCCTGGATAACTTTCCGCTGCTGGCCGTGCCGTTTTTCGTGCTGGCCGGCGAGATCATGGCGCAGGGCGGCATTGCGCGTCGCATCATCAACATGGTCATGGCGATTGTTGGCGGCATCCGCGGCTCGCTTGCGGTCACCACCGTTGCGGCTTCCGAATTGTTCGGCGCGATGTCGCATACTGCGGTCGGCACCGTCGTCGCCATGGGGCGGATGATCTATCCGGCCTTGAAGGACGGCGGGTACAACGAGCGCTTCTCGGTCGGCCTGATCGCCTCGTCGGGCGCGATCGCCGTCGTCATCCCGCCCTCGATCGCGATGATCCTCTACGCTGTGTCGGCGGAGCAATCCGCAGTGCAGCTGTTTACCGCGGGAATCCTGCCGAGCATCCTCATTGGCGTCATCGATGCCGCCTTTGTCATGACCTATGCGAGGCTGAAAGGCGTTCCGCTCGGCGTCAAGGCGCACTGGGAGACGATCTGGAAGACCAGCAAGGAGGCGAGCTGGTCGATCGGCTCGCTCGTTGTGATTTTCGGCGGCATCTATGGCGGCGTATTCACGCCGACCGAGGCCGCCGGCGTCGCCGTGGTCTATTCGCTGTTCGTCACCATGGTTATCTACCGCGAGGTCGACCTGCCGCGCTGCTGGCAGATTCTGATGAGCTCCGCGTTTCTCATTTCGCAGATTTTGCTCATCGTCACCTCGGCCGGGATTTATTCCTGGCTGCTCACGACCAGCGGCATTCCGCAGCAGATCGTCGCCTCGATCGACGCGTTGCACATGTCGAAGTGGGAGCTTCTTCTTATCCTCAATGTCGGCCTGTTGATCGCGGGAAGCTTCCTCGAGCCGCCGGCGGCCATTCTGATCCTCACTCCGCTGTTGCTGCCGATCGTGCGCGCGGTCGGCGTCAATCCCATTCACTTCGGCATCATCGTCGCGGTCAATCTCAGCCTCGGCATGTATACGCCGCCGTTCGGCTTGAATTTGTTTTCCTCGCAGGCGATCTTCAACGCGCCGTTGAGCCGGATCTATCTCGGCGTGCTGCCTTTCCTGGTGCTCAATTTCGCCGCCTTGCTGATCATCACCTATGTGCCGGAAATCTCGATGGTGTTCCTGCATCATTGATTTTTCCGCTGCCTCCCGGCAAAGCTCACCGGCGCGACTCCTATTCCTTTCAAGGGAAAGCGATTGTTCATGACCAGAGCGGTGCTTGGCATTATCGGCGGCTCCGGAATTTACGATCTTCCCGGCCTGGAGAAGGTACGTTCTAAGACCGTCAAGAGCCCTTGGGGCGCGCCATCGGGACCGCTGCGGATCGGCGAGATCGCGGGCCTGCCGGTGGTGTTTCTGTCGCGGCACAGTCCGGGCCATCGCCTGTCGCCGTCCGACATCAACTATCGGGCCAATATCGACGCGCTCAAGCGTGCCGGGGTCACCGACCTCGTCTCGCTGTCGGCCTGCGGTTCGTTCAAGGAAGAGCTGCCGCCCGGCACCTTCGTTCTGGTCGATCAATTCGTCGACCGCACTTACAAGCGCGACAGCTCGTTCTTCGGCAAGGGCTGCGTCGCCCATGTCTCGATGGCGCATCCAGTGTCGCCGCGGCTGCGCATCCACCTCGCGGAAGCCGCGATGGCCGAGGGCATGTCTGTGGTTCGCGACGGCACCTATGTCTGCATGGAGGGGCCGCAATTTTCGACGCTGGCCGAGAGTCTGACCTACAAGAATCTCGGCTATTCGGTGATCGGCATGACCAATATGCCGGAAGCCAAGCTCGCGCGCGAAGCCGAGCTCTGCTACGCGACCGTCGCCATGGTGACCGACTTCGATTGCTGGCACCCCGACCATGACGCCGTCACCGTGCAGGACATCATCAAGGTATTGATGGCCAATGCCGAGAAGGCCGCGCAATTGGTGGCACGGCTGGCCAAGGATTTTCCGCGCGAGCACGAGCCGTGCCCAATCGGCTCCGATCGTGCGCTCGACAATGCGCTGATCACCGCGCCGAAAACGCGCGATCCGAAGCTGGTGAAGAAGCTCGACGCCGTGGCAGGGCGCGTGCTGCGCAAGAAGTAAATCGGCCCGGAACGCCGATTATTGCCCACTCGGTCTATCGCGGGCATCGCTTAAGGGTTCTTAACCGGCATGCGGCACACTGGCGCCCTGTTAAGGGGACGTTCCTGCGGCAATCCGTGACAGGCATAATTTGGCTCAACCCATCATTCCTCTGATCATGTGCGGCGGCGCCGGTACGCGGCTCTGGCCGGCTTCGCGCGAGGGCCGGCCGAAGCAATTTTTGCCGCTGTTTGGACCGCATTCGACGTTTCAGGAAACCATTCGCCGGGTTTCCGATCCGGCTCTGTTCGGCCGTCCTATCGTCGTCACCAACAATCAATATCGCTTTCTTGTCGCCGAGCAGCTCGCAGCAATCGGCATCGAGGCCGACATCGTGCTGGAGCCGATGCGGCGCGATTCCGGGCCGGCGATCGCGGCCGGCGCGGTGTTCGCGGTCAAGCGCGGCGGTGATCCGCTGATCGTGGCGCTGGCTGCCGATCATGTCGTTACCGATCCGGCGGCTTTCGCCAAAGTTTGCAGCCTGGCGGCGGTGGCGGCTGCAGCTGATCGGATTGTGACTTTCGGCGTACGTCCGACGCGGCCGGCGACCGAGTACGGTTACATCCGTGCCGGCGGTGCGATCGATGCCGACATTTTTGCCATCGAGGAATTCATCGAAAAGCCCGACGCCAAAACCGCGGAACGCTACGTCAAGGAAGGCTATTTGTGGAATTCCGGCAACTTCATGTTTCGCGCCGGCCTTTTGCTTGACGAATATAACGGCTTTGAGCCGGACAGCGTCGCCGCGGTGACGGCTGCGGTTGAGAACGCCGGCGCCGATCTCGGCTTCGTCACGCTCGATAAGCTGTCATTCGCCCGCGCCACCGCGAAATCGATCGACTATGCGGTGATGGAGCGCACCAAATGCGCCGCCGTGATGCCGGTCTCCTACGGCTGGTCGGACGTCGGCTCCTGGCAAGCGGTGTGGGAACTGTCCGAGCGCGACAGCCTCGGCAACAGCAAGAATGGTCCCGGCTCCGTGGTATTCGTCGATTCGCGGGGTTCTTATGTCACGAGCGACAAGCAGCTCGTGGCGCTGTTCGGTGTCGAAAACCTGGTGGTGGTCACGACCGACGATGCGGTCCTGGTGGCAAAGCGCGAGGACGGCGACGGCCTGCGGCGCCTGGTAAAGAAGCTCAGGGAAGTGGCGCCGGCGGTCACCGAGGAGCATCTGAAAGTGCACCGGCCCTGGGGCTCCTATCACTCGATCGATCAGGGCCCTCGCTTTCAGGTCAAGCGCATCGTGGTGAAGCCGGGCGGGCGGCTATCGCTGCAACTGCACCATCACCGTGCCGAGCACTGGGTCGTCGTTCGCGGCGCCGCGCGCGTCACCATCGGCGACGAGACCAAGATTCTGCACGAGAACGAATTGACCTATATCCCGAGCGGCGCCAGGCATCGCCTGGAAAATCCAGGTAAGATCGAGCTCGAATTGATCGAAGTGCAGACCGGCAGCTACCTCGGCGAGGACGATATCGTCCGCATCGAAGACGATTATCGCCGCTCCTGATTTCACGATGCTTGGCGAAAGTGCGGCGGCCACGCCACGCGACGCGGCGGGCTATTCACCGGCGTGGCATGTGATTTCACATAAGCCATTGAAAATATTCAATAAACTAACATCATTCCATCACCCGTAAGCCTCTGAATCAATTCGTGTACGGATTTCCCCGGATGTCCGGTCGCCAGTTGGCATGGGGCGTGCTACGGGAAAACCGTGGGGTCGGCTCCGGTTAGCGAGGGGGCTTATGATTGATACTGCGAAATTAGCCGGGGATACGTTGCGCGTCGGCGTTATCGGCGTAGGCGTGATGGGTAGTAACCATGCCCGCGTCTTGTCCGAATTGCCGGGGGTAAAATTGATCGGCGTTGCCGATCCCGACCGCAAGCGGCGCGAGACTGTTGCCCGCAATCTCGGTTGTGCTGCTTTTGACGATACCGAGGCATTGCTGGACCAAGGCGTCGATGCCGTCACTATAGCCGCGCCGACCCATCTGCATCGTGACATTGCCATCGCCTGCGCCGCGCGCGGCATCCACATCATGGTGGAAAAACCCATCGCCTCGACTGTCGAGGAGAGCCGCGCCATCGTGGCTGCGGCGCGACGTGCCGGCGTCACGCTGATGGTCGGCCATGTCGAACGCTTCAATCCGGCGGTGCAGTCGATCAAGCGAGCGATCCAGGACCAGGACATTCTCTCGATCGCCATCACCCGGGTCGGGCCGTTCCCGCCGCGCATGTCCAATGTCGGCGTCGTCATCGACCTCGCCGTGCACGATATCGATCTGATCCGCTGGTTCACCGAGTCTGAAATCGTCGAAATTCAACCGCAAACCTCGAGCGCGGTCGCGGAGCGCGAAGACATCGCGTTGCTGCAGTTCCGCACCGCCTCCGGCGTCTTGGCTCACATCAACACCAACTGGCTCACTCCGTTCAAGGCGCGCACCATTCATATCGCCACCCGCGACAAATATCTCATCGGCGACCTGTTAACGCTGCAAGTCACCGAATGCTTTGGCTTCCAGCCTGACGGCAGTTATTCGATGCGCCATCTGTCGGTCGGATATGCGGAGCCGCTGCGTTCGGAGCTCGTCGCCTTCGTCGGCGCGATCCGCACCGGCCAATCGCCTGCCGTGACCGGCGAGGAAGCCGTCGCCAGCCTCGAAATTGCCATCCGATGCCTCGACACGCGCTCTGCGTCGTCGACCGTGCCGCAGCGCAAAGGCCCGCGACGCGTCGTCGGCTAACTCGTCGCTATCGTTTCTGCCGGGATCGCAGCAAAAAGCAGCCAACACCGATCATGAATCAGCATATCCGCGTGGACGAGAAGCCGATCCCCTTTATCGATGTCGTGGCCCAGCGTCGCCGTCTCGGCCGCGCGATCGATGACGCGGTGGCTCGCGTCTTGACGCATTGTCAGTTCGTCCAGGGTCCAGAGGTGCGCGAATTCGAAGCATCGCTTGCCGCTTTCGCCGGCGTCCGGCATGCGATCGGCTGCGCCAGCGGCACCGACGCGCTGCTTCTGGTGTTGATGGCGTGGGAGATCGGACGCGGCGACGCGGTGATTTGTCCGTCTTTCACCTATCACGCCACCGCAGAGATGGTGGCGCTCTTGGGCGCCACGCCGATCATCGCCGATGTCGGGCCGGAGACCTTCAATCTCGATCCGGCAAGCTGCGAGCGCGCCATCGCAACCGCCTGCAAGCGCGGGCTTAAGCCTCGCGCGATCATTCCGGTCGATTTGTTCGGGCTGCCGGCCGATCACGATGCCATCGGCGCGATCGCCGCGGCGCACGGACTCTTGGTGCTCGACGATGCGGCACAGGGTTTCGGGGCGACCTATCGCGGCAAGAAGCTCGGCGCATTGGCGACGGCGACTGCGACCAGCTTCTTTCCGGCGAAGCCGCTCGGCTGCTACGGCGACGGCGGCGCCGTATTCACCGACGATGACGCCTTGGCGGCGCGGGTGAAGAGCCTGCGCCTGCACGGCGAGGGCGCCGATCGTTCCGAGGCCGCCCGCATCGGCATTACCGGCCGGCTCGACACTATTCAGGCGGCGGTGCTGATCGAGAAGCTGAAGATTTTCCCGGACGAGATCCTGGCGCGCAATCGGGTGGCGGCGCGCTATTCCGATGCGCTTGCCGACGTCGCCGCGGTGCCGCGGGTTGGCAACGAATTCGAGCTCGGTGTGGGCGCAGTACACGCTGCGCGTGGCGCCGGGGCGCCGCGACGCGTTTGCCGCTGCGTTGAAAGCGGAAGGCATTCCGACCGCGATCTATTACACCAAGCCGCTGCATCGCCAGCCGGCCTATCGCGACTTCCCGGTCGCTGACGGCGGCGTGCCGGTCAGCGAGCAATTGTCGAAGGAAGTCATCAGCCTGCCGATGCATGCCTATCTCGAGTCGCCGGTACAGGATCGCATCATCGACGCTGTTCGCCGGGCGCTGGCGGGCTAGGGCTCGGTCCGCGCAATCCCGCGTAAGCTGGATCCAGACCTGAATTTCGGCCTGCCGGGTCCCCGCTTTCGCGGGGCCGAGCGGATCGTGGTACCTAAGCGATAATGATCAAAAAGATTCTCACCGTCGGCGGCTACACGCTTCTGTCGCGGCTGACCGGCTTCATGCGCGACATCATGCTCGCCGCCATCCTTGGCGCCGGGCCGACGGCCGATGCGTTCTTCGTCGCCTTCCGCCTGCCGAACCATTTCCGTGCCATCTTCGCCGAAGGCGCGTTCAATGCCGCTTTCATTCCGGCCTATGCGCGGGTTCGCACCCAGGAAGGCAAGAGCGCTGCCGACCAGTTCGGCGACCGCATCTTCACGCTGTTGTTTGCGTCGCAGGTTGCGCTCCTGGCGCTGGCGCTGCTGTTCACCCCGCAAGTGATCGCGCTATTGGCGCCCGGCTTCTCGCGCGAGCCGCATCAATTTGCGCTGGCGGTGTCGCTGACGCGGATCACGTTTCCTTATCTGCTCCTGATCACGCTGGTGACGCTATGGAGCGGCATTCTCAACGCCCTGCATCGTTTCGCGGCCGCGGCCGCGGCGCCGATCCTGCTCAATCTCACCATGATGGCGACGTTGGCCTGCGCCGCATTCTTCCCTGGTGCCGGCTACGCCGCGGCCTGGGGTGTGCTGATATCGGGTGTCCTGCAGGCGGCGCTGGTCGGCGGCGATACGTTTTATGCCGGCGTCATGACGTTCTTCCGGACGCTGCGGCTCGACAGCGACGTGCGGCGCTTCTTCAAGGCGCTCATTCCGGCGACCGTGGGCTCGGCGGGGACGCAGCTCGCGCTCTTTGCCGACACCATCATCGCTAGCTTTCTGTCGGCCGGCGCCATCTCGGCGCTGTATTACGCCGACCGCATCGATCAGCTCCCGATCGGCGTGATCGGCATTGCGGTGGGCACCGTGCTGGTGCCGGAAATGACGCATCGGCTGGCCGCCGGCGACGAGGCGGGCGCCCGCTCGGCGCAAAATCGCGCCATCGAATTTGCGCTGCTGCTGGCGATCCCCTGCGTCGTCGGCTTTCTGGTCGCTCCGGGACTGATCATGCGGGCGTTGTTCATGCGCGGCGCCTTCAGCGCCGCCGACGCGCATGCCGCGGCGATGACGCTGATGGCCTATACGATTGGCCTTATTCCCTTCGTGCTGATCCGCAGCGTGGTCGCGCCGTTTTATGCCCGCGGCGACACCGCGACTCCGGTCAAGGCGGCGCTGGTCGGCACCGCCATCAACATCGTCTTCAAGATCATGCTGATGGTGCCGTTGGCCCAGGTCGGCTTGGCGCTCGCCACGTCGATCGGCGCCTGGATCAATTTCATCCTGGTGCTCTTTTTCGCGCACCGTGCGCGCGTCATCGCCGCCGACGGCGAACTGAAGGCTTCGCTCGCGAAGCTTGCCGCCGCCGGAGCCGCGCTCACGCTCGCTCTGTTGATCGCCGACCCGCTCGTCACGCGACTGTTATCGTCATGGTCCAGGTTCCGCAACGAATCGGAACTGGCGTTGTTGGCCTTGCTTGGCGGCTTGGTCTATGGGGGACTGGTGCTGGTGTTGTTTGGTCGGCGCTGGGTATCACTGATGAAACGTAGTGCCGAGAGTGCCGAAGCCGCGCCGATTTCATCCGCCGCGCCGATCGAGGAAGCCGAAGCGGGGCTGGATCAGGGCCTGGACCAATTGTGATGCAGCGAGAGCAGGAGACGCCATGCGTGTGACCATGATCGGCGCCGGTTATGTCGGGCTCGTCTCCGGTGCCTGCTTTGCCGACTTCGGTCACCAGGTGACCTGCATCGACAAGGATGCCGCCAAGGTGGCCGCTCTCAATCGCGGCGAAATCCCGATCTTCGAACCCGGGCTCACCGAGCTGGTCGAAGCCAATATGCGCCAGGGCCGGCTCGAATTCGCTCTCGACGCTTCGCGCATCGGCGCCGCCGAGGCGGTGTTCATCGCGGTGGGCACGCCGTCGCGCCGCGGCGACGGCCACGCCGATCTGAGCTTCGTCTACGACGCGGTGCGGGAGATCGCGCCGCAGCTTAATGCCAGCGCGGTCGTGGTCACCAAATCCACGGTGCCGGTCGGCACCGGCGACGAGATCGAGCATATCCTGCGCCAGAAGCGTCCCGATGCCGAGATCCAGGTCGTCTCTAACCCCGAGTTCCTGCGCGAGGGCGCGGCGATCCAGGATTTCAAGCATCCCGACCGCATCGTGGTCGGCAGCGAAGATACGCGCGCCCGCGCCGTGCTTGCGGAGATCTACCGGCCGCTTTATCTGAACACGCCGCCGATCATCTATGTCAGCCGGCGTACCGCCGAGCTGATCAAATACGCCTCCAATGCCTTTCTCGCCACCAAGATCACTTTCATCAACGAAATCGCCGACCTGTGCGAAGCGGTCGGCGCCGACGTGCAGGAGGTGGCGCGCGGCATGGGGCTCGACAATCGAATCGGCGGCAAATTTCTGCATGCCGGTCCCGGGTTCGGCGGCTCGTGCTTTCCCAAGGACACCAGTGCGCTGTTAAAGACCGCGCAGGATCGCGGCGTAGCGCTGCGCATCGTCGAGACCGTGTTCGCCGTCAACGAGCAGCGCAAGCGCGCCATGGCCCGCAAGGTCATGGCGGCGCTCGACGGCTCGGTGCGCGGCAAGACCATCGCCGTGCTCGGCCTCACCTTCAAGCCGAATACCGACGACACCCGCGATTCGCCGGCGATCCCGCTGATCACGGCGCTGCACGACCTTGGCGCCACGGTGCGCGGCTACGATCCGGCCGGCATGGAGCAGGCCAAGCCGTTCCTTCCGGACGTCCACTATTGCAACAGCGCCTATAGCGCCGCCGAAGGCGCCGACGCCATTGTCATCGCCACCGAATGGGAGCAATTCCGGGCGCTGGACTTGGCGCGGCTCAAGGGCGTGATGGCGCGGCCGGTGATTGTCGATCTGCGCAACATCTATCGCCCCGAGGAAATGACGCGGGCGAAGTTCCGCTATATCGCGATCGGACGGCCCGGGGTGGACTAGGGCGCCGTGCGGCGGCGTCAGGCCACGAGCCGCACCGCCGACGGGGCGGCGAGCAATTGCAGCACTTCGCCGGCTGGCACAGCTTTGCCGTACAGGAAGCCTTGCGCTTGCTGCGCGCCATGGGCAAGCACGGCTGTCGCCTGCGCCTCGCTTTCGACGCCCTCGGCGGTAACCAGCAGATTGAGGCCTTTGCAAAGGCCAATGATGGCGCGCATGAAGACTTCGCTTTCGCTGCTGGTGGCCAGCTCCTGGACGAAGCGCCGATCGATCTTGAGCTTGTCGAAGCGCAATTCGTAAAGGTGATACAGGCTCGAATAGCCGGTGCCGAAATCGTCGATCACGATACGCACGCCGGAGTTACGCAGCGTCTGAATGGCATGTCGCGTCGCTTCCAAATCCTCGACCAGCGCGCTTTCGGTGATTTCCGCTTCCAGGCGATGCGGCGGCAGTCCGGCGTCATGGAGGACGGTCAGGACGGCGTCGGCAAACTTTCGGTCGGCGAGCTGGGACGGCGAGAAGTTGAACGACAGTGAAACGTCCTCCGGCCATTTGACCGCGTCGCGGCAGGCATCGCCGAACAGCTGTCCCGATATCATGTCCATCAAGCCGAGTTCGTCCGCCAGCGGGATGAATGTATCCGGCATGATCATGCCGCTGACCGGATGCTGCCAGCGCCCCAGGCTCTCGAAACCGATAATCCGCTTTGTCTTCAAATCGACGATAGGCTGATAATAGGGTCGAATTTCGTAGCCGCCGATCGCGGCGCGCAAGTCTTTTTCCAACAACGAGCGCTCGCGGACATGGGCATCCATCTTCGGGTCGAAGAAGCAGTATTCGGTGTGAGTATTACGGGCGCGCGATAGCGCGACGTGGGCGCAGCGTAACAGTTCGTCGACCGTCATATGGCCGCGGCCGGCCTGCGCGATGCCGACGCTGGCGCCGATACTGTGCTGCTCGATGCCGATCTGCACCGGCTTCGTGACGACTTCGACAAGCGAACAGGCGATCCGGCGTGCAGTTTCCGGGTCGCCGCCCGCCAGGCACAAAGCAAACTCGTCGTCGCCGATCCGGGCAAAGATGTCGCCAAGCGCGGCACGATCGCGGATGCGCGAGCCGACCTGCACCAGGGCCTCATCGCAGCCGACGTGACCATACACTTCGTTAAGCTTCTTGAACTGATCGAGGCCCAACAGCAACACGCTCATCTTGTTGTCGGATTTCTTCAACGCCACGCTGACGTCGCTTTGGAATTGCCGCCGGTTCGGCAGCTGCGTCAGCGGATCGCGCATCGAAGCCGCTTGAGCGCGCCGCTCGGCCGCCATGCGTTTGGCCCGTTCGCTGCGCTGGTCGCCGATCCGTCGGGTGCTGAACAGCACCAGCGCTATGCCGAAGAAATACAGGAACGACGGCCTTACCGGCTCGATGCCGAGCACATTATGCAGGATGGTATGCCCACCCCAATCCGCAATCGCCTTGTAGGCGAGAATGGCCATGGAGAAGATCACCAAAGCATCGGTGGCTTCCCGCGCCGTAGCTGAGGAAAAGTCGAAGGCAAACAGCCGCTTCAGTGACCTTGTCATGCACACCCCTTCAGCCGCGGGATATGTGGCAGAAAGACTTCACTTTTTCATGAATCCGACGCCCTTGACTTAAATGTATTTGGGATTTCTTTACCTAAAGCGCGCCCGACGATGGGCGCTTTAGAACCGAAGCGGACCTTCCGCGATGTCTCGTGTCACCTCCGCTTAACCTTGCGAAGCAATCCGACGCAGCGCCGCCGATGAAATGTTGCTCGCCGTGACCTGGACGACAGGTGTTTGCATCCGCTTGCAAAGTAGTGGGCCGCCCGATAACCGGGCGGCCCTTTTTTCGCAGAACAGTAGTCGTGACGGCGCTTAGCCCCAACGGATTGCGATGGCGCCAGCAATTGAGCGGGGCCGTGTCCGCAGGGCATGGCCGTCATTGCCAGACTCGATCACCCATTCTCCATTTTCCTGACCGACGATCTTGCCGACGTGATGCGGCCAGACCACCACGGCGCCAACGCCGGCCGGACCTGATCGACCCCAATGTGCCCAGTTGCGCGCGAGGTTATAGGTTTCGCCCGGGATCACTGCCGACGAGCCGCCGCATCTCCCAGCCACACCAAGCCGATGGGCGCCCATCGCTGTGGCTGCTATAAGCGGTGTGCTGTGGATAGCTCTCGAATTCCCGTCGTGGTTGATCCGAGCCCGCCACGAGCCGCAAAAGGTTGCGGCTGCCACGCGAATTCGCCGCCCGGCGTCCATCCCGAGCGCGGCTTCGCAAAGTTACGGCTGATGAGCCGGTGATGATGGTATCTGTAATGATGTTCGCGCGCTTGTGCCGATTGCGCGAACATTGCGATGGCCGCTGCGGCGATCACTAAGGTCGTCGACTTCATGCAGTTAGACTCCTACTCGTTACACCGTTTGTTGTTGCCGACCGCAAACAAAAGCCCCGCCAAACATGAAGCTTGGCGAGGCTAAGCGGACGGATACGCCTCGTTGACATCAACGAGGCGAGGCGGCGTCATAGCATCATTAAAATTTTACACACTGCCTGTTATTGCATGGCAAGTATTTGTTAAGCGAGCAGGGCCGCCAAATTCTCGCCGCGTTGTCCGCCGCCAAATGCGGCGATTGTTTGTTTGTTCTTGTTTGTTCATGGTTTCGCGCCGGCAATATGGCGATTATCGCGGCTGTGCCGCGAATTGGCTGCACCGTCCTGACTGACCTCCAATCGACGCCACCCGCCATAGTGTCGCCGTCTGTATTAATTCGCGCCGGGCGCAGTCGTCGCCCGATGGCACTGCGCCGGTGCGGGAGCGGGCTACTCTCCCCGCTTGATCCGTCATGACGCCGGCGATAGCTTTGACGCAAAATCGGCCCGGGAGGCAGTGTCCATGACGTCCTTCACCATCACGCCGTTGGGCGGACACACCGGCGCTGAGGTGGTCGGGATCGATTTTACCGAGCCGGTCGACGCCGAAATCCGCGCCGTGCTCAATCGCGCCTTTGCCGAGCATCACGTGCTGGTCATGCGCGAGCAGGATTTCGATCCGGACGAGTTCAAGACCGCCGCGCAATTATTCGGCGAGCTGCAGATTCACGATCGCAAGGAGCAGCACGTCCCGGGCCATCCGGACGTCTATTACGTCTCCAACGACATCTTCGTGAACGGCAAGCGCATGATTCCGGGCGAGACCTTCCACACCGACCACTCCAATCATCCGGCGCCGCCCAAGGCGACGACATTGTTCGCGGTCGAATTGCCGTCGCGCGGCGGCGACACTCAATACGTCAACATGCACGACGCCTATGACGATCTGCCCGCGGCCACCAAACGGCGTATCGACAGCCTCAAGGCCGTCCATGTCTACCAAAGCAAATACAGCCCGCGCGCGCTGTCCGGGCTCAACGATGAGAGCCGCGCCAAGCTGCCGCCGCCGGGCATTCACCCGCTGGTGCGCACCCATCCCGACAACGGCCGCAAGGCACTGTTCCTCAATCCGGTACGCATGGAATCCATTATCGGCATGGACGATGACGATGCGCTCAAGCTGATCGACGAATTGATGCGGCATGCGACGCAGAAGAAATTCGAATACCGCCACCAGTGGCGCGATGGCGACTGGGTGATCTGGGATAATCGCAGCGTCATGCACCAAGCCAATCCCGACTACGACATGAATGAGCGCCGCTACCTGTATCGCCTCATGCTCAAGGGTGAAGTGCCCGTATAGGAGCAAAGCGGCCTTCGACCGGGTTTTCATCAGTCGGTTATTGGCCGACCACGCTGCCCTTCGACCGCGCGCCGGTCGATGCCGCAATCGTTCATTGCGTCGGCATCGACTACGCATTTCACTGATCGTTGAATGTCCGGCGACAGCGGACTTGGGAAGTCTACTTCCGAAAAGGTTCCTCGCTTGGCCGGTATCGGCTAGGCTGGGTCGATGGCAATTACAATCCTGATCGCCCTGGCCGGGTTGATGGGCGCCGGCGGTATCGTGCTGGCCGCGGCCGGTGCTCATGTTGCGCCGGGCGCCGGCCTCGACAGCGCCGCTTATATGCTCTTGTTCCATGCCGCAGCCGTCGTCGGCGGCGCGGCGCTCATCCAGCAAGGTGGGCTATGGCGGCCGTTGGCGCTCGCCGTGTTGGCCGCATGGGTGCTCGGTGCGGTTCTGTTTTCCGGCGACATCGCGTTCCGCGCTTTCACCGCGCATCGGTTGTTTCCGTTTGCCGCGCCGTCCGGCGGTTTTATGTTGATCGCCGCTTGGCTGGGGTTGGCGGGTGCAGCTTTGCTGCGGGGCTGACCCTGCGCTGTCGTCCGATCACGACTTGGCCACCTTTGCGGGCTTTGTCGTCTCAGGACAGCGCCAGCCGAAGCAGGCCGAGCTAGCGAGTATGTAGTTCCTTTAATATCAATTGCTTAGAACCATAAAGCCTGCGGTGCGACTATGAGAGTCCCCCACGGGCCTGATGGCCGCGCGGCGACCATGCGTCTCGTGTGATTGACAGCGGCCGCCGCCTATGATGCCGAGACGCGTGAGGGAAGCACGATGAAGTTCGTTTACACGGCGCGTCTCGCCGTCCTGCCGTCCGCTGCTATGCTGCTCGTCACCTTGGCAGGCTGCGATCGCGGCGGCCAGCAGCAGCACGCTGCTTTTCCGCCGCCGACGGTGACGGTAGCCAAGCCTGTGCAGCGCACGGTGGTCGATTACGACGAATATGTCGGCCGCTTCGTCGCGGTGGATTTGGTCGAGATCCGCTCTCGCCTGTCGGGCTATCTCTCGGCGATCCATTTCACCGACGGCCAGATGGTGAAGAAGGGCGACCTCCTTTTCACCATCGACCGCCGTCCGTTCGAAATCGCGCTCGAGCAGATGAAGGCCAATCTCGCGCAGGCGCGCGCCAATCTCTCCTTTGCCCAGGCCGATCTGCAACGCGGCCAGGCGCTGCTGACGAATAAGACGATCACCGAACAGACCTACGATCAGCGCACCCAAGCCAAAAACGTCGCCGAAGCCTCGGTCGCCGCGCAGGAGGCGATGGTGAATTCCGCCGAGCTCGATCTCGATCAATACAGCGAGCTGCGGGCGCCGATCGACGGGCGGATCGGCGATCGCCGCGTATCGGTCGGCAATCTCATCACCGGAGGCGCCAGCGGCAATACCACGCTGTTGGCCAGCATCGTTTCGGTCGATCCGATCCGCTTCGAATTCACTTTCGACGAGGCGTCATATCTACGCTACGAACGGTTCGCCAAAAACTGGAAACCGGCTCAGGCGGCTGACCCACCATCGGCCCCGCCATCCAACAAGCAAGCGGATCAGCAAACCGTTCAGCAGGCCGGGCAACAGGCCGATCCGCCGTCCGATCCGCAAGCGACCGATCAGCGCCAGGACGGCGTCGACACCGGCGTTCCGGTATCGCTCAAGCTGATCGACGAAAAGGATTTCGACCACAGCGGCAAGGTCGATTTCGTCGACAACGCCATCAGCACCTCTTCGGGCACGATCCGCGGCCGCGCGATCTTCGCTAATCCAAACGGCATATTCGTGCCGGGCATGTTCGGCCGCATCCGTGTGCCCGGCTCGACGCCGCATTTGGCGCTGCTGATCCCCGACGCCGCGATCGGCTCGGAGCAGGCCCGCAAATACGTGCTCGTCGTCGACGACAGCGATACGGTGCAGCAGAAATACGTGACGCTCGGCCAACTCGACGGCGGCTTGCGCGTCGTTCGCGACGGCCTGCTTCCCACTGACCGCGTGATCGTCAACGGTCTGATGCACGCACGGCCTGGCATCAAGGTCAAGCCGCAGGAGCAAAGCACTCCAGCGGCGCCGGCGAAGGCCGGCGGCCAAGCCAACGCCGGTTGATGCTGTAAAATGCGCATCTCGCACTTCTTCATTGACCGGCCGATCTTCGCCGCAGTGGTCTCGATCGTCTTCGTGATCCTGGGCGGCGTGGCATTCTCGCGCCTGCCGATCGCGCAATATCCGGAGATCGCGCCGCCGATCATCAACGTCACCGGGCAATATCCGGGCGCCAGCGCCGAAGTCGTCGCCTCCACGGTGGTGACGCCGATGGAGGAGCAGATCAACGGCGTCGAGAATATGCTCTATATGTCGTCCAATTCGACGGCCGATGGGCGCTTCTCGATCCAGGTGACATTCGACCTCGGCACCGATCTGGATATTGCCCAGGTACAGGTGCAGAATCGCGTCGCCATCGCGCAGCCGCGGCTGCCGGCCGACGTTCGCAATATTGGCGTCACGGTGACAAAATCCTCGCCCGACCTGATGATGGTCGTGCACCTTTATTCGCCGGACAAGTCGCGCGACGCTCTATTCATTTCGAACTACGCCACGCTCGAAGTGACCGATCCGCTGACCCGCGTCGACGGCGTGGGTTCGATCACCGTGTTCGGCAGCCGCGATTACTCGATGCGTATCTGGCTCGATCCGGATCGCCTGCAATCGCTCGGGCTGACCGCGACCGACGTGACCAATGCCTTGCAGGCGCAGAATATCCAGGTCGCCTCCGGCGTGCTCGACCAGCCCCCGGTGGCGCATCCGGGCGCTTTCCAGATCGCGGTGCAGACGCTCGGCCGGCTCGATACGCCCGCGGAGTTCGGCAACATCGTCGTGAAAGAGACCCCCGGCGCGGTGGTGCGGCTGCGCGACGTCGCCGAAATCCAGCTCGCCGCGCTCGATTATTCGTCGAATTCCTATCTCGATCACGATCCCGCCGTCGCGCTCGCCATTTTTCAGCGGCCGGGCTCCAATGCGCTCGACACCGCCAAGGGCGTCACCGATCTGATGGCAAAGCTGTCGCAGCGGTTTCCGAGCGGCGTCAAATACGCCATCGTCTACAACCCGACGCAATTTATTCAGCAATCGGTCGACGCGGTGATCGACACCATCGGCGAGGCCATCGTGCTGGTCGTGCTGGTGGTGGTCCTTTTCCTGCAGACCTGGCGCGCCGCCATCATTCCGCTGATCGCCATCCCGGTCTCGCTGATCGGCAGCTTCTTTTTCATGGCGGCGTTCGGCTTTACGCTGAACAATCTGTCGCTGTTCGGATTGGTGCTGGCGATCGGAATCGTGGTCGACGACGCCATCGTCGTCGTTGAGAACGTCGAACGCAATATCGCCTTCGGGCTCACGCCGCGCGAGGCGGCGCGCAAAAGCATGGATGAGGTAGGCTCGGCGCTGATCGCCATCGCGCTGGTTCTCTGCGCTGTGTTCGTACCCTCGATCTTCATCACCGGGATATCCGGCCAGTTCTACCGGCAATTCGCGCTGACCATTACCGGCGCCACCATCATTTCGCTGATCGTTTCGCTGACGCTGTCGCCGGCGATGTGCGCGCTATTGCTCAAACCGCACCAGACCGGCCGCCGTGAGCGCTGGTGGGAGCGTCCGATCCATCAATTCTTCGGCTACTTCAATCGCGGCTTCGAGAAGGTCGGATTCGGCATCTCCTGGCTTGCCACCAGAACGGTGCGGCGCGTTGCGATCATGGCCGCAATCTATCTCGTCGTCATTGCGCTCGGATTGAACGCCTTCCGCACCACGCCGGTCGGCTTCATCCCTCAGGTCGATCGCGGCTATATCATCGTCGTCGTGCAGCTGCCGCCGGGTGCTTCATTAGCGCGCACCGATGAAGTCCAGCAGCGCGCGCTCGATATCGCGCTCGGGGTTCCGGGTGTGGCGCATGCGGTGAACATCGTCGGTTTCTCCGGCGCGACCTTCACCAACGCGCCCAATGCCGGCGCGCTGTTTCTGGTGCTCGACGATTACACCAAGCGCGGTCACGATCCGCGCGAATCGGCGGCTGCGATTCAGCTCGCATTGAATCAGCGGCTTTCCGTGATTCAGGACGCCTTCATCATCTCGGTGCTGCCGCCACCTGTTATGGGCATCGGGAATGCAGGCGGCTTTCGCATGATGGTCGAGGATCGGTCCGGACAGGGATCGGAAGCCTTGCGCAAGGCCACCGAGTTGCTGGTGCTGGCCGCCGTAAAGACGCCCGGCATCGCGCAAGCATTCTCGCTGTTCGAAACTTCGACGCCACAGGTGTTCCTCGACATCGACCGCATCAAGGCTCAGCTCCTCGGCGTCAACGTCCAGGACGTGTTCAACGCGCTGCAGGTTTATATCGGCTCGTCCTACGTCAACGACTTCAATCTGTTCGGCCGCACCTTCAGGGTCATGGCCCAGGCGCGCGACGAGGACCGCCAGCATATCGCCGACGTACTCAAGATCAGGGTGCGTAATTCCAATGGAGATACCGTGCCGCTCGGCTCGTTTACCACCGTCGATAACATTGCCGGTCCCTATCGCGTGCCGCGCTATAATCTCTATCCGGCGGCCGAGATCGACGGCGCGGCCGCGCCCGGCTATTCGCAGGGCCAGGCGATCGCGATCATGGACAAGCTCGCCGACGCAACCTTGCCCGAGGGATTCGCCACCGAATGGACGACGCTGGCTTATCAGCAGATCAGGGCCGGCAATACCGCGATGTTCGCTTTCGGGCTGGCGGTGGTCTTCGTATTCCTGGTGCTGGCGGCGCAATATGAAAGCCTCACCTTGCCGCTAGCCGTAATCATGATCGTGCCGATGTGTCTCGTTGCCGCCATCACCGGCGTGATTCTGCGCGGTCTCGACAACAACATCCTCACCCAGGTCGGCTTCGTGGTGTTGATCGGGCTGGCGGCGAAAAACGCCATCCTGATCGTCGAGTTTGCCCGCCAGTTGGAAGACCAGGGGCGCACACGGTGGGAAGCGGCGGTGGAAGCGACACGGCTGCGGTTGCGGCCGATCCTGATGACCTCGTTCGCCTTCATCCTCGGGGTGACGCCGCTCGTCTGGGCCATCGGCGCCGGCGCGGAACTCCGCCAGGCGCTGGGCACCGCGGTGTTCTTCGGCATGATCGGCGTAACGGCGTTCGGACTGATCTTCACGCCGGTATTCTATGTCATTGCCCGCTACATCGCCCAGCTCGGACACCGCCGCGGCAAGGAAAGTCCAAGCTCGGTGCAGCCCGCGGAATAGCGGACATTTCACCCGCAAGCGGGTAAAACTATCGTCCGCCGCTGCCGGAATAATGCGATGACCCGAGTGTTTGTCGCAAGGGAAATTCGTTCGTCAGCGAGGCAAGCAGGGGAGCCACCATATGACCCGTATCGTTTTCGCCGTAGTTGCAATCTTCTTAGGGCTGAGCGTTGCTACCGCTCAGCAAGACCCGATCAAGGCGCGCAAGGACTTGATGAAGGCCAATGGCGACGCAGCCAAGACCGCAGCCGCCATGATGAAGGGGGAGAAGCCGTTCGATCTGGCCGAGGCCCACAAAATCTTTGCCGTCTTCGAGGATGCGGCGGCGAAGATGCCTAATCTTTTTCCGGATAGCTCCAAGTCCGAGGCCAGTTCTCCCGAGGCTGACGACTTCAGTCCCAGCCCCAAGGTCTGGGAAAATATGGCCGACTTCAAAGCGCGGTTTGCCAAGTTCGGCGATGACGCCAAAGCGGCCAGCGCGAGCGTGAAGGATCTCGACGGCTTCAAGGCGGCAATCGGCACCATCGGCAAGAACGATTGCGGCAGCTGCCATCAGACCTACCGCCTCAAGAAGAGCTGAACCATAACCCTTACGTTGCAAGGGCGGCCGTCCGCGGGGACGCGCCGCCCTTTCAGTTTTTGCGCTAATGGAATGACTGGTGGATGAGGCCGGGAGGCAGTGACATGCCGACATTGCGAATACTCGCGCTTCCCGCCGCGATTGCCGCCACGTTGGGTCTTGCTGCCTTCTGGCTATCGACGCTGCCGGCGGTGGTTCCCGCCTCGGCCTTGCCATCCTATACGCCCAATCTCAACAACGGCCGCACCATGTTCAACGCCGGCGGCTGTGCGTCCTGCCATGCCGTGCCCAACAAGGACCCCGACAAAGTCGATCGCACCCGGCTCGGCGGCGGCTTGGCGCTCACTTCGCCGTTCGGCACCTTTTACGTGCCGAATATCTCGCCTGACCCCAAAGATGGGATCGGCCGTTGGAGCGAAGCGAATTTCGTCACCGCGCTGTGGAAGGGCACATCGCCTGGCGGCGCCAATCTCTATCCGGCCTTTCCCTACACCTCCTACCAGCATATCCAGCTTAATGACGTCCGCGATCTATTTGCCTATCTCAAAACCCTGCCGCCGGTGCCGGGCAGAGTGCGTCGGCACGATCTGAGATTTCCTTTCGATCAGCGCCCGCTGCTCGGCGGCTGGAAGCTGTTGTTCCTCCGCGGCGGGCCATTCGTGCCCGATCCAGCGCATTCCGCGCAATGGAACCGCGGCGCCTATCTGGTCAACGGTCCGGGGCATTGCGCCGAGTGTCACTCGCCGCGCAACATGCTCGGCGCCATTGTCGAGGACGAGCGCTTCGCCGGCGGCCCGACGCCCGACGGCGACGGCTGGGTGCCGAATATCACTCCGGCCGGGCTGCAGCATGGCGACGAAACCTGGTCGGAGAAAGACATCGCGAGCTTTCTCGGCGACGGCATGATGCCATCGGGCGATTTCGCCGGCAGCACCATGGCCGAGGTCATCCGTAACACGTCGCTGCTCGGCGCCGAGGATCGCGCCGCGATTGCCGATTACATTTTCACACTACCGCCGGTGCAAGGCCCGACGCCGCCGCCGAAGAAGCGAGATTAAAGCGGCCACATTGGCCGGGATGACCGGCCGCCGTTCGTTGGCGCCGGGATGCGCTACGTTCCCGTTCCGAACGCTTTGAAGGTGATGATGGTGCGGGTGTCGGCGATGCCGGGGATCGGCTGTACTTTTTCGGCGATGAAATGGCCGATATCGGTCGACGGATCGACGTAGAATTTCACCAAGAGGTCGAAATCGCCCGCGGTCGAGTATATCTCCGAGGCGATCTCGGCGTCGGCGAGCTTATTGGCGACCTCGTAGGACTTGCCGAGCTGGCATTTGATCTGGACGAAAAAGGGAATCATACGCGCCTCCGGGGGCCTCGTCGCAAGCTTATACCAAACCGCGAGGACTGCACGAGCCGGGGCGGACGGTGTAACGTTCGCCCGATAACAGGGGTCTTGTGATGCCGGTTGACCTTCGCCTCAACGCCATCGTCGATCCGGAGCGCGCTGGCGGGCACGATCTCGCCGATCTGGCGCGGCTTTGCGCCCGTGGCGGCGCCACGCTCGTTCAGTTGCGCGACAAGGTCAGCGAGACGCGCGCCATGGTCGAGGAGGCGAGGGCGATCAAAGCGGCGCTGGCGCCGTTTCGCGTGCCGTTCGTCGTCAACGATCGCATCGACGTCGCTCTCGCCGCTAAGGCCGACGGCGTGCATCTCGGTCCCGACGACATGGCGATCGAGGACGCCCGCGCGCTCCTTGGCCGGGGTGCTATCGTTGGCCTGTCGATCAAATCGGTCGCGGAGGCAAATGCCGCGCCGCTCGATCTCATCGATTACGTCGGCTCGGGCGGCGTTTATGTCACGCTATCGAAAGAGCAGAAGAATCCGCCGATCGGCCCGCAAGGTCTGGGGCGCATTATCGCCGCCCTGCATCGCCGCGCGCCAAATATGCCGGTGGTCGGCATTGCCGGCATCGACGCCAGCAACGCAGCCGAGGTGATCGGCGCCGGCGCTGACGGCGTCGCCGTCATTTCCGGGCTGTCGCAGTCACCCGATCCGGCCGGTGCAGCGCGCGGCTTGCGCGACATCGTCGACGCCATGCTGGCAAAGCGGGGCGCTTGATGGCTGTTCCCGTCGCCGTAACGATCGCCGGCTCGGATTCCGGCGGCGGAGCCGGCATCCAGGCGGATTTGAAAACTTTTGCCGCGCTCGGTGTCTATGGCGCGACCGTCATCACGGCGCTGACGGCGCAGAACACCAAAGGCGTCTTCGCCGTCCACGAGGTGCCGGCAGATTTCATTACGGCGCAGATCGATGCGGTGTTTTCCGATCTGGATGTCAGTGCGGTGAAAATCGGCATGCTGGGCAATGCGGCGGCAATCAAGGCTGTTGCAGCGGGCCTAGCCCGGCATGGCGCGCGCAATGTGGTGCTCGATCCGGTGATGGCGGCGACATCCGGCGAGAGACTGTTGCGCGCGGATGCGCTTGACGCGCTGCTTAAACTTATTCCGCGCGCGAGCGTCGTGACACCCAATCTTCCCGAAGCGGCGGCGCTGCTCGGCGTGCCCGCAGCGTGGGACGAGAGCGAGATGCTGGCGCAGGGGCAGAAGCTTCTGGAGCTCGGCGCTGCCGCCGTTCTGATCAAAGGCGGCCATGGCAGCGGCCCGGACAGTGTCGATCTCCTGGTCGAGACCGCTGGCTCCACGCGCTTTAGCGCGCCGCGCGTCCGAACGGAGAACAGCCACGGCACCGGCTGCACGTTCGCCTCGGCGATTGCCGCAGGTCTCGCCAAGGGCCTTCCGCTCGGCGAAGCCGTGGGCGAAGCCAAGACCTATATCGGCAAGGCCATCGCTGCGGCGGACCGGCTCGACATCGGCTCTGGCCGCGGCCCGCTGCATCATTTCTTCAAGTGGTGGTAGGCGCGATCACGCCGCCGGAGCGCCGGGCTGCTTGAGCGGATGGGCGCGAGCGAAGGCGTCGATTTTCGACAGCTCATCGACGATGCGGGTAAAATTCGGAAACGGCGCGATGTCGACATTGAAGAATTTTGCGCCGGCCGCCTGGCTGGCGAGGCAGATGTCGGCCATCGTGATGGCGTCGCCCTGGCAATAGCGGCCGGTGGCCTTGTCCTTGAGATGCGTCTCGAGCGCCGTGATCGCCGCAGTGTGCCAGTGCCGGCACCATTTGGCGACGGCGGCTTCGTCGAATTTGAATTCATGCGCCAGATATTCGCGCACCCGCGGCACGATCAGCGGATGTGAATCGCAGGCGACAAGCTGGCTCAAGCCGCGCACGCGGGCGCGGCCACGCGGATCGCGCGGCAAAAGCGGCGGAGCGGGATGCGTCTCGTCGAGATATTCAATGATGGCGAGCAATTCGAACAAGGCCGGACCGTCGCCGTCGATCAGCGCCGGAATCGCCAACATCGGATTGACCGCGCGGTAGGCGGCTTCCCGCTGCTCTCCCTTCATCAGATTGACCTGGATTATCTCATCGGGTGTTATGCCTTTGAGATTAAGCGCGATGCGCACGCGATAGGTCGCGAGCGAGCGCCAGAATGAAAACAATTTCACCGTATCCTCCCTTTGCCGACCCGCGCAGCCTCTTTGCCGGGGTGCTATTTCTTCGTTCCGCCCGGATCGGCTTTGAGCCCAGCCGCTCCAATACCGGCCACCGCGATGATCTCGTCATTATCGCCCGTATCGCCGGAAATGCCGACCGCACCGGCGACCTGGCCGTCCGCATCGCGGATCAACACGCCGCCAGGGTTCGGCACCATGCGCCCGCCGCTTGCCGCGACAATGGCCGTGAGGAAATTCGGGTTTTGCGCCGCTCGCTCCATCATGGTGCGCGAGCCCCAGCCCATGCCGAGCGCGCCATAGGCCTTGCCGACCGCGATCTCATAGCGAATGATGCCCGAGCCATCCTCGCGTTTGGCGCACACGACATGGCCGCCGGGATCGAGCACCACAACGGTCTGCGGCATTTGTTTGTGCTCGCGCGCCTTGTTCAGCGCGGTGTCGACGATGGTGGAGGCTTGCGCAAGCGTAACGGCTGACATGATGGCTCCGATTTGTTTGCTTAAAAGTTTTACTGCTTACCGCGGCTCGCCCAATAGGCCGACACCGTGGAGATTTCGGCGCCGCCCGAGCGGTGGCGCTTGGTTTCTTCGTAACAGGCGAGTGTCTTGTCGACGAGCGGCAGCTCGATGCCTTGGGCTTTGGCCTCGGCCAGCATCGCCCGCATATCCTTGATGCCGCCGTCCACATTGAACGTTACCGGACCGGGATCGCCGCCTTTGAGCATCGCGGCGATGCCCGGCGCCCGCACTTTGGCGATGGTGGCCGCGCCGGAGGTGTCGCTCAAGAGATCCATCAGCCGTTCCGGGCTCGACCGGCAGCGCATGCGTCAGCGCCAGCGCTTCGCCCAAGCGCCTGCCAATAGACCATCAGCGGCAGATTGACCGCGAATTTGAGCACCGCGCCCGAGCCGATTGGGCCGGCATGTTCGAGCCGGCGGCACAGTTGCTCGAGAATGGGCCGTGCCCGCGCGACGTCGGCGGCGTCACCGCCGACAAGTCCGATGAGCTTGCCTTGCCGCGCCGGTCCGGTCGAGCCGCCGACCGGACACTCGACGAAGGCGGCGCCCCTGCCGCGAACCGCTTCGGCCAGCGTCGACTTCGGTCGCCGGTAATACCGTACTCATATCGATGAACAGCTTTCCGGCGGCATCGCCGCTG
The DNA here is from genome assembly GCA_963784325.1 of uncultured Alphaproteobacteria bacterium. Taxonomy (GTDB): domain Bacteria; phylum Pseudomonadota; class Alphaproteobacteria; order Rhizobiales; family Xanthobacteraceae; genus BOG-931. The sequence goes on from CAWARC010000008.1 coordinate 73,550, forward strand.
AGCAATCCCGACGGTCCCTTGTAGACCGCGTCGAGTGCCGCAGCGTCGGTCAGGCTTGAGATGATAACATCCGCGCGTCGCAATAATTCCGCCGGCGTCCCGGCAACCGTCGCGCCGGCAATCGCCTTGGCCTTATCCGGCGTGCGATTCCACACCGCGACCTCGTGTCCGACCTCGATCAGCCGCGCCGCGATGGCCGCGCCCATTTTGCCGATCCCGGCGACTCCGATGCGCATCAACAATCTCCTTCCGGCTCCCGTCCCGGCGCGGACGATAGGCGATCGGCGCGCGGCGAGAAAGCGGCTTGCGCAGGCTTGGACCGGGTGTCATAGCGTCGCGTCGTTGGGGAACAGGGAGCGGGCAAGGGATGACTTCGGGAAACAAAGGTGTCGTCGGCATCATCGGCCTCGGCATCATGGGCGGCGCGTTTGCGGAAAATCTCGTCGCCGCCGGCTGGCGTGTCATCGGCTATGACATTTCACCGGCGCGGCGGAGGGCGCTGGCGCGTGCCGGCGTCGAGATCGCCGCCGATGCGGTCGACGTCGCGCGCCAGGCAAAGACCGTCATCACCAGTCTGCCCAAGCCGGAAGCGCTTGCGTCGACCGCGGCCGCGATCGCCAAGGCTCGTCTGCCGCGCCGCGTGATCGTCGAGGCCTCGACATTTACCATCGACGATAAGACCCGCGCGCAAACGGTGCTGCACAAAGCCGGTCACCTGCTGCTCGATTGCCCGGTGAGCGGCACCGGCGCCCAGGCCAAGGTCAAGGACCTCGTCGTCTATGCTTCGGGCGGCTCGGCCGAGATCAAGCGGCTGCGCCCGATGTTCGCCGCCTTCGGCCGCGGCGTGTTCGATCTCGGCGAATTCGGCAACGGCAGCCGCATGAAATACGTCGCCAATCTTCTGGTCGCCATCCACAACGTGGCGAGCGCCGAGGCCATGGTGCTCGGCATCAAGGCCGGCTTGGCGCCGCAGCTCATCTTCGATCTCATCAAGACCGGCGCCGGCAATTCGCGCATCTTCGAGTTGCGTGCGCCGATGATGGTGAAGGATCGCTACGACAATCCGACCATGAAGATCTCGGTGTGGCAGAAGGACATGGACGTGATCGGCCGCTACGCCCGCAAGATCAAAGTACCGACGCCGATGTTCGATGCCTCAAGCAAGATTTATGAGAAGGCGCTCAAGGCCGGCCACGGCGCCGAAGACACTGCCGCGGTCTGCGCCGTTCTGGAAAAGATGGCGGGGGTGAAACGCAAGAAGGGATCGACGAAATAGCGTTGACGCTTGTTTCGTTGGGCCGTCATTTTACGTCATGCCCGGCCACCCGGGCCCGGCCTTCGGCCGGCCCAAGTGCAGGCTTGTGCCGGGCATCCACGTCTTTAATCTCATGCATCTCAAAAGACGTGGATGGCCGGGATGAACCCGGCCATGACGGCTAGGCGAAGTCTCGGAGGAAAACACATGTCATCGCTGGAAGGCGAAGCCCGCATGGCGGCGGTCGCAGGCGACCGCAGGACGCTCGAACAGCGCAGCGAAACCCGCGACGGCATGCGCATCGATTGGAACGTGCCGATCGCCATGGACGACGGCCTTGTTCTTCGCGCCGACGTGTTCCGGCCGATCGCCGAAGGCCGCTATCCGGTGATCTTGACCTATGGCCCCTATGCCAAGGGGCTTGCCTTCCAGGACGGCTATCCGAGCGCCTGGCAGCGCATGGCGGAACGGCATCCGGATGTCGCCGCCGGCTCCAGCAATCTCTACCAGAGCTGGGAAGTCGCCGATCCGGAGAAATGGGTGCCGCACAAGTACGCCTGCGTGCGCGTCGATTCGCGGGGCGCCGGCTGCTCGCCGGGCTTCATCGATCCGTTCGCGCCGCGCGAGACCAAGGATTATTACGACTGCATCGAGTGGGCCGGCTCCCAGCCGTGGTCGAACGGCAAGGTCGGACTGAACGGCATTTCCTATTACGGCATCAACCAGTGGCACGTGGCTTCGCGTGAGCCGCCGCATCTGTCGGCCATGTGCATCTGGGAAGGCGCCGCCGACTGGTATCGCGACATGACGCACCACGGCGGCATTCTCTCCACATTTTGGGAGAATTGGTACGACATGCAGGTCAAGACCGTGCAGTACGGCGCCGGCGAGCGCGGCAAGCGAAGCCGCGTGCATGGCGAGCTGGTCTGCGGGCCGGACGTTCTCTCCGACGAGGAGCTTGCCAAGAACCGCAGCAATTTCGGCGCCGATATCGCGGCGCATCCGTTCGACGACGATTATCATCACGCCAGATCGCCGGTATGGTCGAAGGTGAAAGTGCCGTTCCTCACGGCCGCCAATTGGGGCGGGCAGGGGCTGCATACGCGCGGCAATTTCGAGGGCTTCGTGCGCGCCGCGTCCAAGCAAAAATGGCTCGAAGTCCATGGCATCGAGCACTGGACCCATTTTTACACCGATTACGGCCGTCATCTGCAATTGCGTTTCTTCGACTATTTCCTGCACGGCAAGAAGAACGGCTGGGACAAACAGCCGCCGGTGCAGCTGCAGATCCGCCACGTCGACCGCTTCGTCGAGCGTGGGGAGAAGGAGTGGCCGCTCAAGCGCACCAGATGGACGAAGTTCTATCTCGACCCGGCGAACGGTTCGCTCGGCGGCAAGGCAGCCAAGAAGAAATCCGCGCTCCGCTTCGACGCGATGGGCGACGGCGTCACGTTTCTCATGCCGCCGCTGGCGCATGAGACGGAAATCACCGGGCCCTCCGCCGTAAAACTGTTCGTCTCGTCTTCGACCAATGATGCCGACATTTTCGTCGTGCTGCGAGTGTTCTCGCCGGACTTTAAGGAGGTGGTGTTTCAGGGCGCCATCGATCCGCACACGCCGGTCGGCCAGGGGTGGCTGCGCGCCTCGCATCGCCAGCTCGACAAGAAACTGTCAAAGCCCTATCGGCCCTACCACACGCATACGAAGAAGCAGCCGCTCAAGCCGGGTGAAGTCGTCGCGCTCGATATCGAGATCTGGCCGACCTCGATTGTCGTGCCGGCCGGCCACCGCGTTGCGTTGACTATTCGCGGCAAGGATTACGTTTATCCCGGGCCGAGCGGCGGACGGTTGTCGAACTTCAAGAACGAGCTCACCGGCTGCGGTCCGTTCCTGCATGACGACCCGCGCGATCGCCCGCCGCAGATTTTCGGCGGCGTTACCGGTCTGCACTTCGGCGGCACGGCGCGGCCCTATCTGCTGTTGCCCGTCGTTCCGCCGAAGAGGAAATAATCGTATAAGCTGAGCGGCGAACGCAGTGGTGCGTCCGAAGCCTCGATAAAAACGGGGCGCGGCGCCGAGGGGAGGATTTGATGTCGCGTAAAAATGTGTCACGCAAGGTTTCGCGCCGGGCCCTGTTGACTGGCAGCGCCGCCGGAGCCGCCACCGCGCTGGCACGGTTCCCAAGCCCCGCCATTGCCCAGGCGGCGCCGATCAAGATCGGCCTCCTCACCGTGAAGACCGGACCGCTCGCCCAAGGCGGTACTCAGATGGAACAGGGCGCGCTCACCTATCTGAAAGAGACGAACTACACCATGGCCGGCCGCAAGGTCGATTTCGTTTCCGCCGATACCGGCGGCGCGCCGGCCGGCGCCAAGACCAAGGTGCAGGAGCTGGTCGAGCGCGACAAAGTCGACGTCATCGTCGGCCCGCTTGCCGCCTTCGAGCTCTACGCCATCAACGATTATGTGCAACAACACAAGATGCCGACGCTCAGTCTGGCGGCGGCTGACAATCTCACGCAGCGAACGCCGAACCCCTATCTGATTCGGGCGTCGGCGACCTCTTCGCAAGCGATGCAGCCACTCGGCCACTATGCGGCGACCGAAATGAAGCTCAAGCGCGTCGCCGCGCTGGCCGACGATCTCGCTTTCGGCTACGAGGAGATCGGCGGCTTCCAGGCGGCGTTCGAGAAGGACGGCGGCTGCCTCGTCAGCAAGCTGTGGCCGCCGCTGACGACGCCAGACTACACGCCTTACGTCGCGCAGATTGCCGATTGCGACGGCGTGTGTCAGGGCTTCGCCGGCTCGAACCCGCTGCGCTTCATGAAAGCCTATGCCGACGCCGGGATGAAATATCCGGTGGTGACGGGCGAAGTTGGCGGCGACGATGCCTTGCTCAAGAGCTTCGGTCCTGAGGCGAGTGGTCTGGTGTCCTGTTGCCCGTATTCGCTCGATCTGGAGAGCGCGACCAACACCAGCTTCATCGACGCCATGGTGAAGAATTTCAATGCCATTCCCGGCTTCTATTCCGCCGGCATCTACGTCAATTGCCAAGTGATCGAGGCGGGTCTCAAGGCGACCGGCGGTGACATCGGCGACAAGGACAAGTTCATGGCGGCGCTTAGAGCGGTCAGCCTGACCGAAACGCCGCGCGGTCCGATCAAGTTCGACCACTTCGGCAATGTGGTTGGCACGTTCTGCATCCGGCGCTGCGGTACCGAGGGCGCCAAATACGGGTTGAAGCTGTGGAATAAGGTGGTCAAAACCTACGAGAATGTCAGTCAATTCTGGACTTGGCCGGAGCAGGAATTTCTCGCCCATCCGGTCTACTCGCGCGACTATCCGCCGCTGCGGAAATGTTGATAAAAGCGCGGCGATAGCGGACTTTACCGGCCGGACGGGCTTCGCCCGCAGCCTGTGGAATGATAATGTTAAAGGCACGGCCTAAGGCTGATCGCGCAGGGATGCACGGCATCGCAGACGCCTCAGACGAACTCAGGCGCCAAAGGGAGGATACCAATGTCTCGCAAGGTTATGTCTCGCAAAGTGAGCCGGCGCGCGGTTTTGGCCGGCACCGCCGTGGGGGCGGCCGCCGCGCTGACCCGCTTTCCGGCGCCCGCCATTGCTCAGGCCAAGCCGTTCAAGCTCGGCCTTCTCACTGTGAAGACCGGACCGCTTGCGCAGGGCGGCATCCAGATGGAACAGGGCGTGATTACCTACTTGAAGGAAACAAATTACACGATTGGCGGCCGCAAGGTGGATTTCGTCTCCGCCGACACCGGCGGCAATCCCGCGGGCGCCAAGACCAAGGCGCAGGAACTGGTCGAGCGTGACAATGTCGACGTCATCCTCGGCCCGCTCGCGGCATTCGAGCTCTATGCCATCAACGAATATGTCCAGCAGCAGAAAATGCCGGTCCTCAGTCTGGCGGCGGCGGACAATCTTACCCAGCGCACGCCGAATCCGTATCTGCTGCGCGCGTCGGCGACCTCGTCGCAGGCGATGCAGCCGATGGGGCATTACGCGGCCACCGAGCTCAAACTCAAGCGCGCGTTTTGCATCGTCGAGGATTTCGCCTTCGGCTACGAGCAGATCGGCGGCTTCCAGGCCGCGTTCCAGAAAGACGGCGGTTGCGTCGTCAACAAGCTCTGGCCGCCGCTGGTGACGCCCGACTACACGCCCTATGTGGCGCAGATCAGCGATTGCGACGTGGTCTGCCAGGGCTTTGCCGGCTCGAACCCGCTTCGCTTCATGAAGGCCTATGCCAGCGCCGGCTTGAAGTATCCGGTGGTGACGGGCGAGACCGGCGCCGACGATGCGCTGCTCAAGAGCTACGGCGACGAGGCGATCGGCCTCGTCAGCTGCTGTCCCTACACGCTCGAGGTTGAAACCGACGCCAACAAGCGTTTCATCGACGGCATGCTGAAAAATTACAGCGCGGTGCCCGGCCAGTATGCCGCGCTGCTCTATGTCAACTGCCAGGTGGTCGATGCGGCCCTCAAAGCCACCGGCGGCGAATCGAGCGACAGGGAAAAGTTCATGGCGGCGCTCAAAGCAGTGAGCCTGACCGATACGCCGCGGGGACCGCTGAAATTCGATCACCTCAACAATGTGGTAGGCACCTTCTATATCCGCCGTGTCGGAACGGAGGGCGCCAAATACGGACTGAAGCTCTGGAACAAGGTCATCAAGACCTATGACAACGTCAGCCAGTTCTGGACCTGGCCTGAGGCGGAGTTCCTGGCCCATCCGGTCTATTCCCGCGATTATCCGCCGCTGACCAAGTGCTGAGTTTCCTTGTGTGACAATGTCCGGATAGAGCGACCCTCCTACGCTTGCTCCGCAAGCTTCGGAGCGTTTAAGTCCGCCGAAGCGCGGAGCGCGTAGGCGGAAGCGAAATCCGGAAATGGTGTGTGATAAATTCCCCGGGTTGCGCCTAGCGCAATCCGGGCCGCGAAATTGTGGGGCGGTGAGTATGACATTCTGGCTGCTGCTCACCGTCAACAGTGTGACGTTCGGCGGCCTGTTGTTTTTGCTGTCGGCCGGATTCTCCCTGATCTTCGGACTGATGCGCATTCCCAATCTGACCCATGGCTCGATGTTCATGGTCGGCGCCTATCTCGGCACCTCGCTGCTGGGCGGTACCTCCGGATTTACGCTGAACTTCTGGGTGGCCGCGCTTATCGCCGCCGTCGAAGTTGCGATCCTCGGCGCGCTGATGGAGCGATTCTTGCTGCGCCGGCTCGCTGGTCAGCAATTGGCGCAAGTGCTGGTGACGCTCGGCGTTTCCTTCATGGCGGCCGATCTCTGCCTGATGGGCTGGGGCGGCGATCCGATCTCGGTGGCGACACCGCCGCATCTCTCCGGCTTCATCCGCGTCGCCGGTGCGGCCTTCCCGCTGTACCGCATGGCGGTGATTGTGATCGCGGTGGTGGTCGCCATCGCCCTGTGGCTGATGATCGATCGCACCCGGCTCGGCGCCATGATTCGCGCGGGCGTCGACGATCCGCAGATGGCGCGCGTAGTCGGCATCCGCGTCTCGCAGCTCTTTACCATCGTCTTCGCGCTTGGCGCCGGCTTGGCGGGCTTCGCCGGCATCATCAGCGGCCCGATCTTGTCGGTCTATCCGGGCCTCGATCAGGACATGCTGCCGCTCGCGCTGGTGGTGGTCATCCTCGGCGGTACCGGCAGCCTGCTCGGCTCCTTCGTCGGCAGCATCATCGTTGGCTTCATCTACAATTTCGGTCAGGCGCTGCTGCCGGAACTCGCTTATTTCGTGTTGTTTCTGCCGATGGTACTCGTCCTGGTGCTGCGGCCGCAGGGTCTGTTCGGAGGTCAGATCCTGTGAACACGCCCGCGGCAACTCCGGCGACAAGTCCAGTGATGGATCAATCGGCAAGCATGGTCGTCGTGCGCCGTGCCGCCATCGCCATCGCCGTCCTGGCGTTGATCGCTGTGCCCTACGCCATCCAGCAAGTCTATTACGTCAATATCGCGAGCCAGGTGCTGCTCTACGCGGTGTTCGCGCTGGGGCTTAACGTGCTCGTCGGTTACGCCGGCTTGGTGTCGCTCGGCCATGCCGGCCTGTTCGGCGTCGCCGCTTATGTCGTCGCTTATCTGCTTGCTGCCGGCCACGGCCACCCCTTTGCCATCCTGGGCGGCCTCGCGGCGGGCCTCGTCGGCACCGCGGGCTTTGCCGCGCTGGCGCTGCGCGCGACCGGCATCAGCTTCATCATGATCACGCTGGCGCTCGGCGAAATCATCTGGGGGCTGGCCTATCGCTGGATCAGCATCACCGGCGGCGACAATGGCATCAGCGTGTCGACGCGGCCGGCGCCGTTCGGCCTGTCGCTCGACTCGCCGCGCGCGTTTTATGTCGCGACGCTGATCGTGTTTTTGCTCGCGGTCGTCTCGGTGCGTATTTTCGTGCGCTCGCCGTTCGGCGCCGCATTGTGCGGCACCCGCGATCAGCCGCGCCGCATGAACGCGCTCGGCTATCACGTCTGGATGATCCGGTTCTGGGCTTTCATGTTCTCCGGGTCTGCTGACCTCCGTCGCCGGCATTCTGTTCGTCTATTACACCGAGTTCATCAGCCCGCAGGCGCTGGCGCTGACCGCTTCGGCGGAAGGTCTGCTGATGGTGATTTCGGGCGGCGCCGGAACGCTGCTGGGGCCGGTGGTCGGTGCGGCGCTGGTGGTCATCGTCAAGAACGTGGTCAGCGCCTATATCACGCGCTGGAATTTCATGCTTGGCGCGATTTTCGTCGCCATCGTCGTGTTCATGCCGGAAGGCTTGGTGCCCGGTGCGGTGCGGCTGACGCGCTTGGCCTGGCGCTCGGCAAGCCGGCAGAAAGGCGCGACGAAGAGTGCGGTCGTATCCGCCGCGAGGCCGCAGTCGTGACAGCGCTCGCCGTCAACAGCCTCTGTAAGTCGTTCGGCGGATTGCGCGTCACCACCGATGTCAATCTCAACGTTGCCGCCGGCGAGCGCCGGCTGATCATCGGTCCGAACGGCGCCGGCAAAACCACTTTGTTCAATCTCATCACCGGCGAGATCACGCCCGATTCGGGCTCGGTGGCGCTGTTCGGCCGCGATATCACTCGGACGCCGAGCCGCAAGCGCAGCCATCTCGGCATGGCGCGGACCTATCAGATCATCACACTGTTCGCGCACGACACCATCGAGCGCAACGTGATGCTGGCTTTGCTCGGGCAGTCGCCGCTGCGTTGGAATCCGCTGCTGCCGCTCGACCGGCAGCGGCATTTGATCGAGCAAGCCCACGCCGCGCTCAACCGCGTCGGGCTCGATCACATCGCCGCGCGTCCCTTGGCGCAGACCTCATACGGCGAGCGCCGCCGCGTCGAGATCGCCATGGCGCTGGCGCAAAATCCGAAACTCTTGCTGCTCGACGAGCCGTTCGCCGGCCTCTCCATCGACGAGCGTCAGGACGTGCGCAAGCTCCTCGCCGCGATCCCGCGTGACGTCACAATCGTCATGATCGAGCACGACATGGACACCGCGCTCGATCTTGCCGACCGCATCACGCTGTTGCATTTCGGCGAGGTGATCGTCGAAGGCACCCGCGCCGAAGTGGTGGCCGATCCGCGCACGCGGGAGGTCTATCTTGGCGAATAGTGCGCTCAGCTTAAGCGGTATCGACGCCTATTACGGCGACAGCCACGTGCTGCAGCAGGTGTCGTTCCAGCTCGGCGAAGGCCGGCTGCTCGGTCTTCTCGGCCGCAACGGCGCGGGCAAGTCGACCTGCATGAATGTCAGCGTCGGGCTGCTGCCGCCGCGCACCGGCAGCGTCGAAGTATTCGGCGCCGCGGTGACTCGGCTGGCGCCGGAATCGATCGCGGCGCGCGGGGTGGCGCTGGTGCCGCAGGGTCGCCGCATTTTCAAAAGCCTCACCGTGCGCGAGAACCTCATGGTCGCCGCGCATGTCGGCTTCGCCACCCGCCATGTGCCATGGACCGAGGCCACCGTTTTCGCGATGTTCCCGCGGCTCGCCGAGCGGCGCGGGCAACTTGCCGGCTACCTGTCCGGTGGCGAGCAGCAAATGCTCGCCATCGGCCGCGCACTGATGGCCAATCCGCGCGTCTTGCTGATGGACGAGCCGTCCGAGGGTCTCGCCCCGCAAATCGTCGCCGAGGTCATGGCGACGATCCGCAAGCTCAAGGAAAGCGGGCTGTCCATCGTCCTTGTCGAGCAGAACCCGAAGCTCGTTTTCGACATCGCCGACGACATCGTCATTCTCAATTCCGGCCGCGTCGCCGTGGTGTCGACGGCCGAAAGGCTCAAGGGCGACGGCGTCGATCTGCGCCAGCATCTGGGGGTGTTTTAGGCCAATCCGCGCGCGGCGGCGTGGGACCCGTCTTTGGCGCGAAATTTTTCAATTTCCTCGTCGGTGACGCTCCCCGTCACTATCCTCATTGCCGTTCGGTCTATTATCTGCTCGACAGCCCGGGGGCCTAATGCTTGGTCCCGGGCCGGATCGCCACTATAGGCAGTTGAACTGCTTGTTGGCGGCGGCGTTGTCGGAGGCGGAGACGATTCGGCCGCAAACACGCCCTTTGGGCCTTGGGAGTTTTTTTGAGTACGATTGCCGACGCTAAAGCGGCTGACTTGCACCCACCGGATGGGCTCAAGCCGATCGCGGTTCTCACTGCGCTCGGCATCGTTTATGGCGATATCGGCACCAGCCCGCTCTACGTTTACCAGGCCATTGCCAAGATCAATGGCGGCCATTTCGGCGCGGAGAGCGCGCTCGGCAGCCTCTCATTGATCTTCTGGACGCTGCTCATCGTCGTCGCGCTGAAATATGCCGTGGTGGTGATGCGCGCCGACAACCGCGGTGAAGGGGGCATCCTGGCGCTGATGTCGCTGACCCGCGTCAGCTGGCACGGCCGCAAGCGCTATCTCATCGCGTTCGGCTTGATCGGCGCCGCCTTGCTTTATGGCGACGGCATGATCACGCCGGCGATCTCGGTATTGAGCGCGGTCGAAGGACTCAAAAACGCCAGCGGCGACTTCGCGCCCTACACCATGCCGATCGCCTCCGCCGTGCTGTTGGCGCTGTTCCTCATGCAAAGGTTGGGCACCGCCGCCGTCGGCAGCGCCTTCGGTCCGCTGATGCTCATCTGGTTCGCCTTCATCGCCGTCCTCGGTGTCATCGGCATCGGCAAGGCGCCGCATGTCCTGGTGGCGATCAATCCGTATTATGCGGCGGGGTTTCTGGTGCATCACGCCGGGTCGAGCCTCGCCGTTCTCGGCGCCGTGTTCCTTTGCGTGACCGGCGCCGAGGCCATGTATGCGGACATGGGGCATATCGGCCGCAAACCCATTCGCATCGCCTGGATGGCGGTCGTGTTGCCGGCGCTGTTTCTCAATTACTCCGGCCAGACCGCTTTGCTCCTGACCGATCCCGGCGGCAGCGATAGTCCGTTCTTCAAGCTGGTGCCGGGTTGGGCGTTATATCCGGCGGTCGCCTTGGCGACGGTAGCGACCGTCATTGCCAGCCAAGCCATCATCACCGGGGCGTTTTCGCTCACGCGCCAAGCGATGCAGCTCGGCTGGCTGCCCGGGATGCATATAAAACAAACCTCGTCCGAAGAATCCGGACAGATTTACGTGCCATTCGTGAACTGGCTCATGATGATCGGCACGCTGGCGCTGACGATCGGCTTCGCCAGTTCCGACCGGCTTGCCGGCGCGTATGGCGCGGCCGTCTCCACAACCATGCTGATGACGACGGCGATACTCTATCGCATCATGCGGGTCTTATGGCGCTGGCCGGCGTGGGCGGCGATCGGTTTATTCTCCTTGTTCATATGCGTCGATTTCGCCTTCTTCATCGCTAATCTTACCAAGATCGTCGACGGCGGCTGGATCCCGCTATTGTTCGGCTTGGCGATTTTTGTCGTGATGACGACGTGGCACGCCGGCATCGACGCCATGCACCGGCGCCAGGAGCGCGACGCCATTACGATCGGGCAATTTGTTCGCCAATTGCGCGATCACAAGATCCCTCGTGTTCCCGGCCGCGCGATTTTCCTGACCCGGTTGCGGGGCTTTATTCCGCAGCTGATTGCCGATCACGTGCGCCAGATGGGCTCGCTCTATGAGGAGGCCGTCGCGCTGACGGTGCATTTTAGCGCGGTACCACGCGTGCGCGCCAAGAGTCGGCTTCATGTCGAGCCGCTCGGCCAAGGATTTTGGCGGGTGACGGTGCGTTTCGGCTTTATGGAAAATCCCGACGTTTCGCGAGCGCTCGACCACGAAAAGATCATGTGCCCGATCAAATCCGACGATGCCATCTATTTCTGCGAACGCGACTACGTGGTGGCGCGGAAGCATAAACCACGGCTGGCGGCGTGGCGGCGTCACCTGTTCTCTTTCCTGTACCGCAACTCGATCCACGCAGCCGATCGCTTCAATTTTCCGAGCGGGCAATTCGTGCAGATCAGCCGGCAGATCGGAATTTGAGTGGCGTTTGCAGCAAAGCACGCGACCCTCGCGGATGTCACCTCCTTGTCGCGGGTCGCCAACATAATCAACAACTTAGTATGCCAACAAATTTTCCGGACCGATATTGCAAAGTTTCCAACTCGCCGTCACCATGGCGCTGACTTGGAGGGGCATTACTTGATTACCGTTCCCGAATTGGCAGCCGAGGCCTTAGGGTCTTATCTCGGCGAGCATTTGAGCCGCAGGTTCGCATCGACCCATGCCGATCTGACCGAGCTTATTCCGTCGATCGCAAGAACGTCCCTCGAATGCATCGGCAATAGCGACGCGCTCTACCACAATGTCGAGCATACCATGCTGGTGACGCTGGTCGGCTACGACATCATGAAGGGCCGCTCGCTCTTGACGCCGACCTATCCGAGCGATTACGCGCATCTGCTTGTCGCCTGCCTGCTGCACGACATTGGTTATGTGCGCGGCATTCTCAAGGGCGACGGCGCCGACGGCTATATCATCGACGCCAAGGGCAACAAGGCGAAACTGCCGCGCGGTTCGTCGGACGCCGCGCTGTTGCCCTATCACGTCGAGCGATCGAAGCTGTTCGTGAAGGATCGTATGGCCAAGATCGAGCTGCTCGACGCCGAACGGATCGCCGCCGCCATCGAATATACCCGCTTTCCGTCGTCGCACGGCCCGCACGAATCCGACAGCGAGGAAGGCCTGTTGGTGCGCGCCGCCGATCTCATCGGCCAGCTCGGCGACCCGCATTACCTGCGCAAGGCCAATGCGCTGTACTACGAATTCGAGGAAGTCGGCATGAACAAGCAGCTCGGCTATACCTCGCCCGCGGACCTTACCGACCTCTATCCGCAGTTCTACTGGAACAGCGTGTCCTCGCATATCCAGACCGCCATCCGCTATCTCAACGTCACCTCGAGTGGACGGCAGTGGATCGCCAACCTCTACAGTAACGTGTTCCGCGCCGAGCGCGACCTCAGCCTGTGCGGGCCGCAGCGCTGACGAATCGTTTGCTCCTGTCATGATAGTGTCACGCACAGCGATTCATCTTGCATCCATTGATACGCGGTCAAACGGCAATGTGGATGCGCACGGTGCGGATGTTCGCTAGCCGTTGTGCTCGCTCATGACCTCGATCGCACCGGGTGAAGCGAGCGAGCCGGGAGTATCGAAGCTCGGCCGAACGTCTCTTGCCGTCGCCGGTCTCGGGGCGCTGGGCATCGTCTTTGGCGATATTGGCACGAGCCCGCTTTACACGCTCAAGACGGCTTTCGACATTCTCGGCGGTGACGCAACGCCGGACCGAATTCTCGGCATGTTGTCGCTTCTGTTCTGGACGCTGTTTCTGATCACTTCGATCAAATACGTCATCATCGCCATGAGCATCGACAATGAGGGCGAGGGCGGCATTTTGGCCCTGATGTCGCTCCTCGGGGTCCAGTTGCGACACCGTCCCCTCATTATCCTGGCGGGCCTTCTCGGTGCTGCGCTCATTTACGGCGATGGCGCCATTACGCCGGCCATTTCCGTGCTCTCGGCGCTGGAAGGGTTTGAGATCGCGGCTCCGTCGTTGACCCATTACGTGTTGCCGGCCTCCGTCCTCATCCTCCTCCTGTTATTCGCGGTGCAGCCGCTCGGCACCTCGCGCATTGGCGCTGCGTTCGGACCGGTCATGCTGCTGTGGTTTCTCGCGATCGGCGCGCTCGGCATTTGGGGCGTCTCCCGCGAGCCGGGAGTGCTGGTTGCGCTCAACCCGCTTTACGGCCTGCGCCTGCTCGCCAGTAACGGCATGCGCGGCTTTGCCGTGCTCGGTGGAATCTTCCTCTGCGTTACCGGTGCCGAGGCGCTGTACGCCGATATGGGGCATTTCGGCAAATCACCGATCCGCTTTGCCTGGTCGTCGGTTGTTTTTCCCTGTCTTGTGCTGAACTATGCTGGCCAATCGGCGATCGCGCTGAGTGGCGAGTCGATCGCCAACAACGTCTTCTACCGGCTATGCCCGGCGCCGCTGCTGGTTCCTTTGATCTGCTTGGCGACCGTGGCCACTATCATCGCCAGCCAGTCGATCATCACCGGCTCGTTCTCCATGACCCGGCAGGCCATCCAGCTTGGCTGGCTGCCGCGCCTGCATATCAAACAGACCTCGGAGCGGGGCTATGGCCAGATCTATGTTGGTGTCGTCAACTGGCTGTTGATGATAGTGACAATCGCCCTGACGCTGCTGTTCCAAAAGTCGGATAACCTTGCTGCGGCCTATGGCATCGCGGTGTCGTTGACCATGCTGATGACCTCGTTCCTGTTGTTCATTGCCATGCGCGAAATCTGGCGATGGAATTTATTGATCAGCGCGATCACAGCCGGTTTCTTTATCGTCATCGACGCCGGGTTTTTCTCGTCGAACTCGCTGAAGATCATTGACGGCGGTTATGTGCCGCTGCTGCTTGCCGCCGCCGTCTATGGGCTGATGCTGATCTGGCATCGCGGCACCGTCGCCGTCGCGCATAGCCTGGAGCAGGCACCGGTCCCGGTTTCGGAGTTTCTCGACGATATCGAGAGGCGCGGCGTTCCACGCGTGCCGGGAACGGCGGTTTTCCTGACGCGCACGACCGGCGGCGTGCCGCCGGTGCTGCTCTGGCATCTCCGGCAGAACCGCGCGCTGCACGAGTGCGTCGTGGTATTGCGGGTCGTCACCGAATCGAAGCCGCGGGTGCAATGGCCCGAGCTGATGACGGTGGCGCGGGAGGGCGACAGCTTCTGGCGGGTGACGGCGCATTTCGGTTTCATGCAGCGCCCCGACATCCCGCATCTCCTCCGAGAGTCCCAGCAGAAAGGCTGCGAAGTCCGGCTTGACGATGTGACCTATTATGTCGGCCACGAGATCATCGTGCATCGCGCGCGCGGCGCGGTGCTGCCGGTCTGGCAGGAGAAGATTTTCGCCGGCATGGTGCGCAACGCCTCGCACGTCACCGACTATTTCCAGCTGCCGAGCGAACAGGTGGTCGAGATCGGCCGCCAGATTTCGATTTGAGTACGATTATGCGCGGTTGCGGCAGGCGCGACTTGCGATTGGCGAGCGAGCCGCTTGCCCTCTTAGATTAGCCGGTCCCTGCGCCGATAGGCATGGCGGGAATGGCTGGCAAGATTTTCATCAACTACCGCCGCGGCGACGACGACGATCCCGGCAATACCGGCCGCTTGTTTGATCGGCTGCAGGATGCGTTCGCGCGCGAGCAGCTTTTTCATCGACGTCGATAATATCGCGCCCGGCCTCGATTTCGTGCACGTGCTGGATGAGCGCGTCGCCGAATGCGACGTCTTGCTTGCGGTGATCGGCAAGGGTTGGGCTCGCCGCGCGCGATCCGAACGGGCGCTCGCCGGCTCGACGATCCAGACGATTTTGTCCGCATCGAAATTGCGTCGGCGCTTCAACCAGGGCAAGCGGGTCATTCCGGTCCTGGTCGGCGAAGCGCAGATGCCGCGCCCGGACGAACTACCGGAAGCCGATCAGGCCGTTGGCCAGGCGCAACGCCGTGCGGCTGACGCATGAGCGCTTTCGCGCCGACATGCAGGGCCTGATCAAGGCCCTGCGGCTGACGCTCGAGGAATTCAGAAGCGCACCGTCGGGCAAGACCTCCCGAGCCAAATGGCAAAGCGAGCAACCGCAGCGCGCAGATCCGCAGCAAAAAGGCGCGGACGGATGATGGTGGCCGGCAGGCACGCTGGTCGTCCTTTTGATCGCCGCCGCATTGATTATGGCGCGAAGCCTCAACATCGGGTCTGGGCGCCTGCAGATCGGCCGGCATCCGCCGTTCCAGCGTCGGCCGACGTCGCCGCGCCACCGAGCTAGCCGGCGCCGGTTTCGGCAGCCTGCCGCAGCGGCCGAGCCCGATTCCATCGCGCCGACAGGACGGCTCCCTCGCCCCCGCCGGCGCTCGTGGTGCCGAGCAGCACCCCGGCCGAGAGGGCGCCTCCGCCAAGCGCGGACAAGATGGCGTGGTCGCTTGTCAAGGACACCACCGACAACAATTCACTGAAGCGTTTTGTCAGCCAATATCCCGACAGCCCCTATCGTAAAGATGCCGAGACGCAGATCGTGGCTCTGACGCAGGCCGAAGCGGCAAGAAATCGAATCGAAATAACGCGGTCATTGCAGAGCGAACTCAAGCGCGTCGGTTGTTTCGCGGGCGACATCAACGGCCAATTCGACGATCCAACTAAAGCTGCTTGGCACAGTTTCACCAGGTTGTCGTCCATCACCATGCCCGATCAGGTTTCACCTGATGCGCTCGATGCGGTCAGAGCAGTCAACAAGCGCGTCTGTCCTTTGCAATGCCCGCCGGACTGCACGCCAAAGAGGATTCGTGCGTTGCCGATGCGCCGCCGCCAAAGCAGGCGCGCTCACGGCGGTTCCGAACTCAGCCCGCCGCCGCACGGGCGGCCAAGCCGCGGCCGGCCGCGCCCAAAACTCACGCCAGGTGTTTCAGCTTCGAAGGGCAGCCGTTATTGCGAATGAAGTCGGCGTGCTGTCTCGGTGTAGCTGTTAATGCGCCTGACACGATACGGCCTCGAAGCGCGGTCAGATCGCAATAATGAAAGATCGACCCATCGAAAAAAGTGGTACTCGGCTTTTGCCAGGGTTTCAATCTCGCGATTCGAAACCGGGCTGTAGCAGGATTGTCCTGATGACGGTAATATCGCACAATAAATTGATTATTCGGCAAATTCCAAACCAGTACGAGACTGTGTGGCCCGCCGACGCGAACTCGCAGTTGTGCCGCCCGGAGCCGGCCACTGGAGCAGCGCCAAGGCGGCCCTCGAAATGAATTCGTCGTCGACAGGATGAAGGCGGTTTCCGTGAGGTCGGCGGTGCCGCTTCCATTCGCATTCAAGGCTACCGGTGCCTGATTCGCACGCTGATGGGAATGTTATCCAAGCTGGACCGGCTGATGACACAGTCGACGTGCCCACTGGAAGCTGATCTGAAAATTGACCGCTGCGGCGTGGACGTGGTTTGGCGTAGAAAATGCAAGTGCAGGAAAAAGCGTGAGCGATCAAGAATTAACGGCGATGAACGCGCGAGAGTTGCGCTTGATTGGCATAACTTCCTCCCATGACGACGGCTTCGGATCCATTGCAAAAATTGACGCAGCAATCCTCGGCAAAGGCTAACGATATTCTTAACTTGATGTGAAGGAGCGCCAAATGCCTTGCCTGTTGAGGGCAATGCGCCGCCGGCAACGCCGGTCTATTGCACATTGCCGCCCGCTATGCTTTTCCGGCTGGGCAAACAGATTTCAAGGAAACTCCCATGCCCGAACAGTGGAACAAGTACGGCCCGACCGCCGCGCGCCAACACGGCAAGCCCGGCCGCGAGGTGCGGCCGAAGAGCGTCACCATCGACATTCACGCCCATGTCGACGTGCCGGAAGCGGCGAAATTCGTCGCGCCGCACCTCGATATGAAGACCGTGCCGCTCGCCCATTTCGCCACGCCGGAATCGAAGGCGCTCACGCAGAAGCAGGCCGCCGATATCAGTGCACGGCGCGGTCACGAGCACCGGCTCGCCGATCTCGACGCCATGGGCGTCGACATCCAGATGATCGCGCCGCCGCCGCTGCAATGCTATTACACGGTGCCGCTCGATATCGCGGTGAAGGCGGCGCAGATCGTCAACGACGGCATCGCCGAATTCTGCGGCAAATATCCCGACCGCATGAAGGGTTTTGGCACGGTGCCGATGCCGGACGGCCAGGAGGCGGCCAAAGAGCTCGAGCGCTGCGTCAAAAAGCTCGGCTTCACCGGCGTCGAGGTTTTGACCAATGTCGCCGGCAAGGAACTGTCCGACCCGGCCTTCGCCCCGTTCTGGAAAAAAGCCGAAGAGCTCGGCGTGCTGGTGATGATCCATCCCAACGGCTTCACCGAGGCGTCACGCTTCGAGCGCTTCTATTTCAACAACGTCATCGGCAATCCGCTGGAGACGACGATCGCGCTGCATTATCTGATCTTCGACGGCGTACTTGAACGCCACCCCAATCTGAAGCTGCTCGCCGTGCATGGCGGCGGCTATCTCGGCGCCTATCCCGGCCGCATCGATCACGCCTGGGGCGCGCGCTCGGATGCGCACGGCGACCTGCCGCAGCCGCCGACCACCTACCTCAAGCGCATCTATGTCGACACCGTGGTGTTCACGCCGTATCAGCTCGCCGAACTGGTGCGGGTGTTCGGTGCCGATCACGTCGTGCTCGGCACCGATTATCCGTTCGACATGCTGGAATACGATCCGGTCGGCCATATCGCCGGCGTCGAGGGTTTCGATGCTGCGACCATCGCGGCGCTCGCCGGCGGCAACAGCAAGAGGCTTCTCGGGCTATAGCGGCGCGCCACGCAGAGCGTCGCCGCGTTTTAAAGCGCAACAGCTACTTCGCGGCTGGTGCGGGACTTGCAGCCGGCGCCGGCGGCGGGGCCATCTGCGTTGACGCGGGTGGCGGCGAAGCGGGAGGAGGCGGCGGGCTTGCGAGCTTTGCATAAACCGCACCCGGTATCACCGCCATCACGAAAGTTGTCGGGGTCTCGTTCGGCGCGAATGGCCCGGCGACCTGATGAGACACCGCCGGCAAGCTTTTGAGATAAGCGGCGATCGCCAGGGCGTCCGGCTTCGTCAGGTTGGCATAAGCGTGCCACGGCATGACCGGCGCCAGCGTGCGGCCCTGCGGGGTTTGTCCTTTCGTGATCGCATCGACGATTTGCGCAGCGGTCCAATTGCCCAAGCCGGTCGCCTTGTCGGGCGTCAGATTGGGGCCGACAAAGACGCCGAGATGCGGGATGGCGAAACCGACGTCGGAACCGCCGAGGAATTTGCTCATGTCCGGCTTGCCGAAGAAACTGCCCGGCGTGTGGCAGTCGGTGCAACTGCCGACGGTAACCAGATATTTGCCGCGGGCGATCTCGTGGCTGTCCGCGGCATAAGCGCGAAACGGCATTGCCAGAGTGGAAACGGCCAAAACGAGGGCGGACGCCAGGACGATCATCCGCCGGCGGCCCGATGTCTTGCCGGGGCGGCCCGTCGCCCAATCAAATGATGCAACGCCTCGCATTTTATTCCCCTTGCTGGTTGATTCGCGAAATATGGTCGGCGGGAACTGTCACGGGCAATTCCGCGCGTTGTCAACACGGAACAATTCACGCCGTGTCGGTGCGTTTTACATTTTGGCGCACGTCAGCCTTCCCCGCGACGGTCGGCCGACATCTCGACCACCGCCGCTGCAAGGGCCAGCGCAGCCGGCACGATCATGGGATTGTCGATCAGATGCAGCGCCAGCGCGCCGGCGACCGCGCCCGCGGCGTAGGCAATCCAGGCGATCGTGAGCACCGCGAGCGTCGCCTGCTGCTGCGGCGCCGAAGCTTCCGGCACCGCGGTGCCGAGCCTGACCAGGTTGCCGGTGATGAAGACGGTATTGATCGGCACGCCGGCAATGCTGCGCACCGCGGCGTTTTGCATGCCGAGCGCGGCGGCGCAGATCGCCGCGCTCCATTGGTCGGTGATGAATTCGGAGCCGCCCAGCATCAGCGCGGTGAGGACGAGGGGCAGCGCAGGCGGAATCTTGAGCCTTAATGCGATTTCGGTGACGACGACCGCCACCAGGAAAATCGCGACAATGCCGAGATGAAAACCAGCGCGGCCGAATTTGCCTTCGGCGAGGTCGATGCCGAGCAGAACGGTGTTTCCGGTCATGGCGCCGACGAAGGTGTCGTAGCGCAGGAAAGCGATCGCATCGGCCGCGCCGCCGGTCGCACAGAGCAGCACCGTTCGTCCGAGATCGCGCGGTTGCATGACCGGCAGCCCTACCTCAACAGGCGATTGTTAGCGCCGCTGCTTCTTCTTGTCCGGCTTCAAGCGATGCACGGTGGCGGAGGCGCCGGCGCTGCGGCGCAAGGCCTCCTTCAGACTCGCCGGCCGGCCATGCTTTTTCAACAGATCGCGGAACGCCTCGTCGGCGAGCTCTTGAAAGTCCTTCATCTGATCGCGGCCGAGCAGATCGAGCGCGCGCCAGGTCTCGTCGTCGAGCTGGACGCGCTTGCCCGGCATCAGGGCATGATCCCGAAAAAGCCTGCCCCGGACGCGATCCGGGGTGGAAACCGGTTTTGCGAAAAGGACATGCTCAAACAAATACCTGGAGCACGTTTCATCCCGCTCTAGCTCGCTTTTTTATGCCGCGCGTGATTGCGCGCGGGCGAGCGTGCTGCTTTCTTGGCCGCGCCCTTCGCCGCGCGGGTGCTCGATGCGGCGGGGGCGCGTCGCGCGCCGCCGTTGCCGGCGCCGCGGCCGCCGCCGCCGGCCTTGATGCTCTGCTTAAGCGCGTCCATCAGGTTGATGACGTTCGACGGCTCGCGCTCCTTCGGCCGCTCGATCTTCTCGCCCTTCTGCTTTTTGCGCAGCAGATCCTTGAGCGCGTCTTCGTATTGGTCCTTGAATTCCGCCGGCTTGAAGTGCCCGGTCTTGGTCTCGACGATGTGGATCGCCAGATCGAGCATGTCCTTCGGGATCTTCTCGTCTTCGACGGAATCGAAATATTCGTCTTCCTTGCGCACCTCGTAAGGGTAACGCAGCGTCAGCCCGACCATGCCCTTGCCGCGCGCCTCGAGCGCGATGATGTGCTCGCGCGAGGTGAACACCACCTTGCCGAGCGCGACCATGCCTTCCTTGCGGATCGCCTCGCGGATCACGGCAAAGGCCTGCTGGCCGACTTCGCCGTCCGGCACGATGTAATAGGGATCGCGCAGATAAAGCTCGTCGATCTCGCTGCGCGGCACGAATTCTTCGATGTCGATGACGTGCTTGCTCTCGATGGCGACCGCTTCGAGCTCGTCCGGCTCGAGCTCGATATATTCGCCCTTGGCCAGTTCGTAGCCCTTGATGATATCGGTATTGGCGACTTCGTCGCCGGTATCGGCATCGACCTTCTTGTAGCGGATGCGGTTGCCGGTCTCTTTGTTGAGCTGGTGGAAGCTGATCTTTTCCCGCTCCGACGTCGCCGGAAACAACGCGATGGGGCAGGAGACGAGCGACAGCTTCAAATAGCCTTTCCAATACGCGCGCGGGGCCACGATGCTACTCCGTTACTCGGAGCATGATCCCGAAAAAGCCTGCCCCGGATTTGATCCGGGGTGGAAGCCGGTTTTCGGAAAAGATCATGCCCAATAGGGTCTGAGACTGGACTCAACGATATCAGGGAACCGACGTTCCACAAGGGAACCCGGCGGTGGTAGTTATCAAGCGTTTCGGCTTTGTTCTTCCTGGCGTTCGGCCTAGACTCTCGATGCGATTCGACGATTCGGGAGTGTGAAGTCATGCCGGCCAGTAGCGCACTGAGAAAAGAGCCACAGCGACCTGCGGAAAAGACGGCGCAGCGGCTGTTTCATGCCCGGATGGTGGTGACGCGGGTCGAGGAATGGTGCGTCGAAGCCGAGACGCCGGAGGAAGCCGAGGCGCTCTTTGCCTCCGGCGCCGGCCACCGCTGCGCGCCGGGCGAGAGCGTCCAGGTCGAGCTCGAGCAGCTGATCGACGAGTAAAGCGCGGGGCGCGGGTAGCGATTTACCGCTGTCTTTGCTTGGTCGAGGACGAACGCGCAGCACTTCTTTATAATCGACGAGGCGGCCTTCGCCGTCGCAAATCGGACATTTCACGGTGTAAGCTTGCGCGTGCAATAAGCCGGTAATGGCGCATTTGAGCGGCATTTCTCTTAAGTCATAATTCCGGGATGTCATGACGACGGCCGATGCCTCGATGCCGCCGCCCGCGGGCGCGGTCAATTTCCTCGGCAAGGAAGGGGCTTATTGGCGGCTGCGCATCAAAGGCGCCGCGCTTCTCGTCTTCACGCTCGGTATCTATCGCTTCTGGTTTGCGACCGACGTACGCCGGTACCTCTGGTCGAATACCGAGATCGGGGGTGAGACGCTGGAATATACCGGGCTCGCCACCGAGCTCCTCGGCGGTTTTCTGATCGCGGTCACCATCGTCGGTCCGCTCTACACCGCGATCGCCACGGCGGCGCTGGCGCTCGAAACCGCGGCGGCCGCGATTGCGGCGAGCGGCTTTTTGCTTCTGGTGCTGCTCAGCCAGTTCGCGCTCTTTCGGGCGCGCCGTTACCGGCTGACCCGTACGGTATTGCGCGGCGTGCGCTTCGATCAGCACGGTTCGGCCTGGCGCTATGCGCTGTTTGCGCTGCTGTGTTGGACGCTTGCCGCCGTGACGCTCGGGCTCGCTTATCCGTGGGCGCAGGCGAGCCTGCAGCGTTACAAGATGCGCCACACCAGCTATGGCGATCTGCACGGTTCGTTTGCCGGTTCGGGATGGGCACTGTTCTGGCGCGGGTTGCCGATCTGGCTGGTCGTCGTCGGGCCGGTCGTGGTGGCCGTTATCGCGCTCGCCCGCCTGGTCGATTGGAATGCGCTCAACGCGATGATGGCGCAGGGCGATACCAAACCGCTGGCGTTGCTCGTCGGCAATACCGGGCTTGACGTCTTCGTCGTCGTCACCGCGGCCATCGGCACCAGCGTCGCCATGGCGCTGCTGCTGTTTCCGCTGTTTGCCGCCATCTTGATGCGGTGGTGGATTTCCGGCCTGCGTTTCGGCGCCATGACGGTGCGCTCGCAGTTGTCCACGGCCAAGGTCTATCGTCTTTATCTGCGCTTTCTGCTCTACGTCGTGCCGTATTTGCTCGTGGTCATGGTAATCGGCGGCGTGTTCGTTTTTTTGAGCGGCAAACTGGTCGGATCGAGCCACGATTCCATGCCGGCCGAGCTTCTCGCCAGCGCGGTCACGCTTGGCATCTATGTCACGATGGTGCTCGGCGCCTCGACGATCTATCAGGTCGTCGTCACCTTCGCGATGTGGCGGCTCGGCGTGCAGTCGGCCGAGCTGACGGGAGCCGCGGCGCTCGACGGCGTGCGCGCCAGCGGTGCACCCAACTCTGCGCTCGGCGAAGGGCTGGTCGATGCGCTTGGCGTCGGGGGTATCTGATGCGGACGCCGGATCAAGAGTCGTGCCGAGGAAAGTGAATCTGACTTGGCACAGCGACGACGGTTATACGCCGCCGCGCGGACCGGCCGTCTATTTCGACGGCACCTCAAGCGCGCGCAACGACGTCGTTGTCGAGGCCGGCGCCAACGCCTTGCGGATTCTGGCATGCCGCACGCAGGGCCAGGATCGCGTACTCGACGAATGGCCTTACGCCGATTTGCGCCGGATGTCGGCGCCCGAGGGCGTGCTCCGCCTGGGGCGGCGCGGCGAAACGTTGCTGGCGCGTCTGGAAATCCGCGCGCCGGAGCTCGCTGCGGCGATTGAGGATCGCGCCGAGGCGCTCGATCGCGGCGGCGTGGCGGAGCGCCGGCTGCGGCGCAAAATCGTGGCGCTGAGTTTCGCCGCGGCGGCTTCGCTCGTGGTCACTGCGGTGTTCGGCCTGCCGGCGCTGGCGAGCCGCATCATTCCGCTTGTGCCGCTCGCGGCCGAGCACAGGCTCGGCGACGCGATCGACCGCAACATCCGCGGCACGCTCGACAGCCAGCATCTCGGCGCGGCTTTCGCCTGCGGCAGCGCGCCGAGCGAAATGGCCGGCCGCGCCGCGCTCGATAAGATGGTCGGTAAGCTCGAAGCGGTCGCCGCGCTGCCGTTTCCCCTCCATGTCGAAGTGGTGCGGCGCGCCGAGCCCAACGCCATGGCGCTGCCCGGCGGTCACGTCTACGTCGACGACGGGCTGATCGCCATCGCGCAGACGCCGGACGAACTGGCCGGCGTGCTGGCGCACGAGACCGGCCACGTCGCCCATCGCGACGGCACCCGCACCGTGCTGCAGACGGCGGGGTTGTCGTTCCTGTTCGGCATGATGCTCGGCGACTTCGTCGGCGGCGGCGCCGTGGTCATCGCCGCCAGGACGGTGCTGAAGTCGTCCTATTCGCGCCGGGTCGAGGCGGCGGCCGACGCCTACAGCGTCGATCTGATGGCCAAAGCGGGCGGCGACCCGCACGCGCTCGCCGCCATCCTCAAGCGCATCGTCGGCGACAAGAAGGAGGGGATGAAGCTTTTGCTCGACCATCCCGAAACCAAGGACCGCATCGCCGCGATCGACGCCGTCGCGGTCGCCGGAACCCCGGTGCCGCTTCTTGACCCGGCGGACTGGAGCGCGCTGAAGCAGATTTGCGCCCCACTGCCGCCCAATGCTACCGGCAACGTCACCGCCCATTAGCCGGACCGATCATGCGCCGCCGTATCCTCCACGATCAGCCGATTTCGCGGCTTGCCGTCTGGGCGCGGCGCATCGCCTTGTTTTCGCTCGCCGCCACCTTCGTTGCCGTCATCATCGTGCGCTCGGGCGCGCTCGACATCGTTCCGGCCCTGTCCACGCTGGCCGGCGCGCTGGTGCTGGCCGGCGTCGCGATCCTGCTCGCGCTCGGCTCCGGCATCGTCATTTGGCGCGACGGCATCGGCGGCGGCCGGCACGCGGCGACCGCTTTGCTGATCGGTTTCGCGCTGATCGCCTATCCGCTCTATCTCGGCGTCAAGGCGTACCGCCTGCCGGCAATTTACGACATCACCACCGATCCGATCGATCCGCCGCAATTCGACGCCATCGCGCGGTTGCGGCCGCGCGATGCCAATCCGATCGCTTATGCCGGCCTCTATACCGCGGAACAGCAGAACGCGGCCTATCCCGACATCGCGCCCGACGACACCACCGCGACGCCGCAGGAGGCCTACAACGCCGCGATGAAGGTCATCGCCAAGCGGCGCTGGCGGGTCGTCGATGCGCGGCCGCCGCAAGCGGTCCTGCCGCGCGCCGCCGATGCGCGGGCGCTGCCGGACACTGCGGTGCGTGACGGCATCATCGAAGCGGTGGCGCGCACGCCGATCCTCGGCTTCCGCGACGACGTCGTGGTGCGGGTGCGGGCGACCCCCGACGGCGCCCGCATCGACGTGCGTTCGGCTTCGCGCTACGGCCGCAACGATCTCGGCACCAATGCGTCGCGGGTGAGCAATCTGATCGATAATATCGATGATGTGCTGTCGGCGCCGGTGCCGGAGAAAAAGCCGGCGCCGCCGCGTCAGCCTCCGGGCAAGGCGTCGGCCAAGCGATAAATGCCGTCGATCGACGGCGGGCCTTCGGTTGCGACCACGCCGCGCGCCGCCAGATCTTCCATATGCGCCAGCACCGACAGAGCGGCGGCGCCATTGAGCCGCGGGTCGAGCCCGATATAGACCGCCTTGACGATGGTCGGGATGTCGGCTGCGCCCTTGCCGAGCCGGTGCAGGATCGAGGCTTCGCGGCCTTGGCGGTGGCGGATCAGAAATTGCACGTAGCGCGGCGCATCGCGCACCGGCATGCCGTGGCCGGAGAGGTAGAGCGGCTCGCTGCGACGCGCCAGCTTGTGCAGCGACGCCATGTAGTCGCTCATGGCGCCGTCGGGCGGCGCCACGATGGTGGTCGACCAGCCCATCACATGATCGCCGGCAAACAGCAGATCGGCTTCCTTGAAAGCGAACGCCATGTGATTGCCGGTATGGCCCGGTGTCGTCACCGCTTCGAGCGTCCAGCCGTCGCCGCTGACCGTCTCGCCGTCGGCGAGCGCCACGTCGGGACGGAAATCCATGTCGGCGGAGGCATCGAGCCGGCGCGTCTCGCCGATATGGAGCGGCCGCGCCAGCCGGTGCGGGCCTTGCGCGTAAACCTTGGCCCCGGTCGCCGCTTTGACTTTCGGCACCGCCGGCGAATGGTCGCGATGGGTATGGGTGACGAAAATATGGCTGACGGTCTCGCCGCGCACGGCGTCAAGCAGCGCCGCGATATGGGCATCGTCGTCGGGCCCGGGATCGATGATCGCGACTTTGCCGCGGCCGACGATGTAGCTCATCGTGCCTTTGAAGGTGAACGGGCCGGGATTATCGGCGACGATGGCGCGGACGCCCGGCGCAATCTCCCGCACCCGGTCGGGTTCGAGATCGAAGGTCTTATTGAAGGGTACGTCGTCGTTCATGCGGCGCTGCATATCATTTGCGCAGCCGGAGTTCGAATCCGATCGGATCGAGGCTGATCTCGCCTTGCCCGAACTGCGACTGCGCCACCAGTCCCATCATGCTCTCTTTGCTATAGGCGCGGCTTTTCAACATCGTGCGGAAGGTCAGCTTGATGATCGCGGCGCTGACGAAGCCGCGATCCTTGCAATAGTCGCTCACCGCCCGCGGCGAATAATCCTTGCGCAGATCGATGACGAGCGCGGTGCCGCCCTCTTTGAGCACGCGGTGCATCTCGTTGAGCGCGACCAGCGGCCGGGTGAAATTCTTGAACGCGGCGCGGCAGACGATGAAATCGAATTGGCCGTCGGCAAACGGCAGGTCGGCGGCGTCGCCGTGCTCGAAATCGACCGCGACGCCGGCCTGGCGCGCATTCTCCGCGGCGATCTGCACGAAGGTCCGGCTGATGTCGACCCCGGTGATCCGGCCGCCCGTGAGCTTGGCCAATGCGATGGCGAGATAGCCGGGCCCCGGCGCGATTTCCAGCACGCGCGAACCCGGATTGAGGTGGTCGGCGATACGGCGCGCGGTGCGCTCGAATTCCGCGCTGTCATGGGCGGTCTGCCGCGCGTACCATGACGCGACGAAACCCTCCATGCCGCGGCCCTTATGCGGTTTCACCGGCGTATCCGTCATGCGGCGCTCCCTCGCTGTCGCCACCACCATGTGCGGAGACGGCATCGCGATCGCAAGCGCGCGGAACGCGGCCAGATATGCGGTTGAGGGTACCCCAAAAATAGTAGAGCCCCGGTGCCGGGAATGCCGGGGCTCTAGCAACCTCAATTCGCCACGGTAAGTGAGACCGAGATCGCCGATCCTTGTTATGCAAGCCGTGGGCCAAGTCCGGCCGGGGCAAAACGCGGCAATTTCGCCCGGATTCACGGGGCTAAACGGCGCGTTGGTCGCGCCGCGAGCGGTGGCTGGCTATTTTGCAGGCAGTGCCACTAAAACGGCGTGCGGCTGCGGATCGCCGCCGCCAGCGTGCCCTCATCGAGATAATCGAGCTCGCCGCCGACCGGTACGCCATGGGCGAGCCGGGTCACCTTCACCCGCCCGTTTTCCTGGGCCTCGTGCAGCAGGTCGGTGACGTAATGGGCGGTGCTCTGGCCGTCGACGGTGGCGGATAGCGCCAGGATCACTTCCGTCACGGCCGGATCGCTCGCCCGCTTGATCAGCGCGTCGATCGTCAAGTCGTCCGGCCCGATGCCGTCGAGCGGCGACAGCGTGCCGCCGAGCACGTGATAGCGCGCATTGATGGCATGCGCGCGCTCCAGCGCCCACAGATCGGCGACGTCGGCCACCACGACGATGGCCGACGCGTCGCGCCTGCCATCGGTGCACACCGTGCAGGGATTTTGCGTGTCGATATTGCCGCAAATCCGGCACACCTCGATTTTTTCCATCGCGGTCTGGAGCGCAGCGGCGAGCGGCGCCATCAGCAATTCGCGCTTCTTGATGAGAAACAAGGCGGCGCGCCGCGCCGAGCGCGGGCCGAGTCCCGGCAGGCGGGCCAAAAGCTGGATCAGGCGTTCGATTTCGGGACCGGCAGAAACGACGGGCATCAGAACAGCTTGAGCCCCGGCGGCAGCGGCAGGCCGCCGGTGAGCGCCTGCATCTTTTCGGCGAGCTGGGTCTCGAGCTTGCGTTTGGCGTCGGCATGCGCGGCGACGAGAAGGTCTTCGACGATTTCCTTCTGGTCCGGCTTGCAGAGCGAATCGTCGATGCGCACGCCGCGCAGGTCGCCCTTGCCGGACATCTTCACTGTCACCATGCCGCCGCCGGCCGTGCCCTCGATCTCGATGCGGTCGAGCTCGGCCTGCATCGCTTCCATCTTCGATTTCAGCTCGGTGGCCTGCTTCATCAGGCCGAGAAAATCAGGCATCGGGGTCGCTTTCGTTCGCGGGTGTTTCCGGCGGCAGGTCTTCGGCATCGCCCGCCGGCGGCCGCACGTCGACAATCTCGGCGCCGGGAAAACGTTGCAGCACCGCCTGCACCAGCGGATCGTCGCGCACCACGTCTTTCAGTTCCGCTTTGCGGGCGTCGGCCTGCGCGCGCAGGCTCGGCTGGCCGGCCTCGGCGGAGACCGCGACCATCCAGCGCCGGCCGGTCCAGACGCCCAGCTTCTTCGACAGCTCCTGGACCAGGGTCTTGCGCGCGCTCGGCTCCAGCGCGAGTTCCAGCGTGCCGTCCTCGAAGCGGACCAGCCGCACGTCGCGCTCCAGCGCGCTCTTCATCGTCAGGTCGCGCTGCTCGGCGGCAAGCGCGATGAGGTCGGCAAAGCTTTTCACCGCGCGGAACTCATTATCGCGCGCCACCGGCTCGTCGAGCGGCGCGGGATTTTCGGATTGTCTCGGCGCCGCCATTGGCGCTGATTTGGGCGCGGCGGAAGCGAGCGGTCCGCGGCTGCTGCGCGCGGCCTCGCTGCGTAACTCCGCACGCGGCGTTACGGCCCCTGCTCCGCTTGCGGGGGAGGGTGGGGTGGGGGAAGCGCCGTTGCCGCCTCGCGTATCGCCGAGCGAGCGGATCACTTCGTCGGGCGTCGGCAGGTCGGCGGCATAGGCGATGCGCACCAAAACCATGTCGGCGGCATCGATCGGCCGGCCGGCGGCCTCCACTTCGGGAATGCCCTTGAGCAGCATCTGCCAGGTGCGCGCCAAGACCCGCATCGAGAGTTTGGTCGCGAAAGCGCGGCCGCGCGTGCGCTCGGCTTCGGTCAGCGACACGTCGTCGGCCAGACTCGGCACGATTTTCACCCGCGTGACGAAATGGGTGAATTCGGCGAGATCGCCCAGCACCATCGCCGGATCGGCGCCGGAATCGTATTGGTCGCGCAATTCCTTCAGCGCTGCGGCGATGTCGGCGCGCATCAGCGCCTCGAACAGATCGATGACGCGGGTGCGGTCGGCAAGTCCAAGCATCTGCCGCACGTCCTCGGCGCGCACCGTTCCTGCTGCGTGTGCAATGGCCTGATCGAACAGCGAGAGCGAATCGCGCACCGAGCCTTCGGCGGCGCGCGCGATCAGCGCCAGCGCTTCCGTCTCAGCTTCGATTTTCTCCTTCCCGGCGATGCCTTGCAGATGCTTCACCAGGAGCGCGGCGTCGACGCGGCGCAGATCGAAGCGCTGGCAGCGCGACAAGACGGTGATCGGCACTTTGCGGATTTCGGTGGTGGCGAAGACGAACTTGGCGTGCGGCGGCGGCTCTTCCAGCGTCTTGAGCAGCGCGTTGAAGGCGGCGCCGGACAGCATGTGCACTTCGTCGAGGATATAGACCTTGTAGCGCGCCGACACCGGCGCGTAGCGGATGGCGTCGTTGATCTGGCGCACGTCGTCGACGCTGTTGTGCGAGGCGGCGTCCATCTCGATGACGTCGAGATGCCGGCTCTCCATGATCGCTTCGCAATGGATGCCGAGCACCGGCATGGTGACGGTCGGCGCGGTGATCGAGCCGTCGGGCAATTCGTAATTGAGCGCCCGCGCCAGGATGCGCGCCGTCGTGGTCTTGCCGACGCCGCGCACGCCGGTGAGGATCCAGGCCTGCGGAATGCGCCCGGATTCGAAGCCATTGGCGATGGTGCGCACCATCGCGTCCTGGCCGATCAGGTCGTCGAAGGTCGCCGGCCGGTATTTGCGCGCCAGCACGCGGTAGGAGGCCGATGGTGTGGTTGCGTCGTTCATTGCGGACTGATCGTAGCCCGGATGAGCGCAGCGAAATCCGGGGGCGGCATGCGAGCGGGTCGGTTGTCCCCGCATTTCGCTGCGCTCATGCGGGCTACAGTCTGGTGAAAGGGTGGGAGGCTGACGAGCGACCCGAACCGCGCTCGTTAGGGCTGCTTCCTTCCGGACCTGACCCGGTTGGCGAGTGGCTCGTCCACCGCCAACCTCCCGGCCCCTATATCGGCCGGGGAGGGGGCGAAAGCAAGCTAGGGCCACCTCTCCCCGCGTGCGGGGAGAGGGAGTGTGCAGCGTCACCCCGCCTCCTTGGCGACGTCGTAGCCGTAGAGCCAGCCGACCTTGAACGCGGTGTTGTCGCTGCGGCCGGCGCCGAGGCGCTCGCGCAGCTTGAATTTCACGTCGCGCTTGAGCCGCGCCCAGGGCGAGGCGAGGTGGTTCTCCTTGGCGCGCTCGCGCGAGCCGAGCACCGCCATGGTCGCGCGCGGCGCCCGCGTCTGCTCGTAGGCAAGAAGCGCGGTGCCGAGATCGTCGGCATGGCGCGCCACCATCGCAGCCAGCACGCAGCCGTCCTCGACCGCCATGCCGGCGCCCTGGCCGAGATAAGGCAGCATGGCATGCGCGGAGTCGCCAAGGAGCGTGGCGCGGCCTTTGCTCCAGCGCGGCAGCGGATCGCGATCGTACAGCGCCCATTTGTACCAGCGCGTGCTGGACGGATAGATGCGGGTGAGATCGCGATGCCATTTGGCGTAGGCCGCGGTGACTTCCGAAACGTCGCATTCGTGCGTCCACGATTCCTCGGTCCAGGCGTCGCTGTCGAGATGGGCGACGATGTTGAGGAGCTCGCCGCGATGCACGCGGTAGTGCACGACATGGCCGTGCGGGCCCATCCACATGGTGCCGTCGGCGGTGTTGATGTCGCGCGGCAGCGCCTCGACCGGCGCCATGCCGCGCCAGCAGATGCAGCCGGTGAAGCGCGGCGCGTCGGCGCCGAACAACGCCTTCGCGCACCACGGAATGGATGCCGTCGGCGCCGACCACGATATCGGCCTCGACCGCGCTGCCGTCGGCAAAGCGCGCCACCGCGCCGCGCTCGCCGGTCTCGATGCCGCTGCAGCGTTTGCCGAGCCGGATCTCGCTCGATGTGAGGGCTTGGTGCAGCAAGTCGAGCAGATCGGCGCGGTGCACGGTGAGATTCGGCGCGCCGAACTTCTGGCGGAAGTCGCCGCGGCGGATGCGCGAAATGTAACGTCCGGTCCGCCACGAGCGGATGAGCTGAAATTCCGAGGCCCAGCCGATGTCTTCGATGCCGTCGTCAAGGCCGAGCGCGCGGAACGCCTTGACCGCGTTGGGCGTGAGATTGACCCCGGCCCCGATCTCGCTGAGAACGGACGCCTGCTCGCAGACGATGACCTCGGCGCCGCGCCGCTCCAGCGCCAGCGCCGCCGCCAAGCCGCCGATGCCGCCGCCGACGATGGCGATGCGTGGCGTCCGTGGCATGTGTGTTCCTCCCCCATCCTTCGTCATTACCGGACTTGATCCGGCAATCGATGCTGAGGTTGTGCTTGGCTTAGACATCCGGTCAAGCCGTACCGTTCCGCTCCCCAGCATCGATGCGCGGGCCAAGCCTGCGCAGGACGCCCGTTTCCCTTACGGAAACCTCCTTATGGAGAATTCCCGAATTTTCCGCAGGCCTGCCATGCCGCTGGCGTCTTCCCACCATCGCCACAGGCCAACAAGGGAGCGTTCGATGTCGATGACGGGAAATGGCGACAATCGCCGCATGCCGTACGGCGCGCCGCGCGCATGTGGGCGTACGCGGCATTGATCGGCTCACGCGGCATTGACCGGCACACGTCGGGAGACGGCATACTTCGCCGCGGCAAGCTGCTAGACTCGGCCCGAAACTTCCCGAATCATGTAAAAAAAGGAACGCCATGCGACGCATATTCGCTCTTGCCGCGATGTTTGCGCTTCTGCTGCCGGCCTGGGCCGCGGCCCAGGACCATCACGACAACAAGGCCCCTCCGCCACATCCGGTCCCGCACGCCCCGCCGCCGCATCCGGCATTCAAGCCGCCGCCACCGCACGGCCCGGCCGGCGGCCCGCATCCGCAGTTCAAGCAGGTCACCCCGCAGCACGGCCCGGTGGGTGGCGCGAATCCGCAGTTCAAGCAGGTTAATCCGCAGCACGGACCGATGGGCGGCCCAAATCCGGCCTTCGTCCATCCGGGTCCCGGCGGCCCGGGTGCGGCCTTTGTCCATGGCCCGCATGCCCCGCCGCCCGGCAGCGTGCACTTCTCGTTCCACGGCCATGACTTCAACCGGGTCCACGTTCATCCGTTCATCTATCCGAACGGCTGGGCCTACCGCGAATGGGCCGTCGGCGCGATTCTGCCGCCGCTGTTCCTGACGCCGGATTACTACTATCCGGAATGGGCCGCGCTCGGGCTGGAGCCGCCGCCGCCCGGCGCCCAGTGGGTGCGCTACGGACCCGACCTGCTGTTGGTCGATGTCAACACCGGCCAAGTCCTCGATGTCGCCTACGGGGTGTTCTACGACGACTGAGTTCGTCGCGATGAGGATGCGCCGCGTTTAGCGCGGCGCATCCGAAACACTTCATAGTGCGACATGGCCGGGATTTTGTCCCGGCCATTTACGTCTTTGGACCGCCCGACCAGGAAAGACGTGGATGCCCGGCACACGGCCGGGCATGAAACTCAGCGCATCAGACCGGCTAAAATATCAGCGCGCGAAGCGATGGTGCTCGCCGCAAACGCTGGCAGGCTTTTCTTGCTGCGGCGGGGCGGAAACCAGTGGTGCGCCTGTCGGCGCTCCGCCTCCCTTCTTTTCGCATGATCCCGAAAAGTGCCGTTGCGGTTTTCGGAAAAGATCATGCGGGAAAAAGGAAGGCACGAAGGGCTTTCTTAAAGCGTGAAGCAAAACTCGGATGCGAAGGCGCATCGCGAGAACGGTGGCGATTTATTTTCACCCTCCCCTGCAGGGGGAGGGTCGCGCGCCGCAGGCGTGCGGGGTGGGGTGAGCGGCATCACGGTGGGCACGGCGGAGACAGCGCACTTGCCCCCACCCGCGTCGCTGCGCTCGCGACCTCCCCCCTGCAGGGGGAGGTAAAAGATTGCGCGCCTTGACCTGCCGGAGCGGCGCGGCTTCAATCCGGCGCAAATCGAGCGCGCACATCATGCGCCCAGACGCGGCCAAAGGAGCGCGACCATGACCTTCCGCATTGCCGTCGTTCAGCCGATCACGCACCGCCCGCCCGAGGACGACAAGAACGTCGCGGCTGCGGTGCGCACGATCGAGCGCGCGGCGGGCGAGGGCGCCGACTTCGTCTGCTTTCCGGAGAGCTATCCGGGGCCGTGGCGCATGCCGGCGGCCTTCGACCCGACCGCGGCGCTGGCCGAAGCCGCGGTCAAGCACGGCGTGCATGTGGTGTTCGGCACGCTGGAGCCGATCGATGCCAAGGCCGGTACCGCCTATAACCTCACCGCGATGGCGTTTCCCGACGGCCGCGTGCCGGCGCGCTATCGCCGCAGCCATCCCAACGGGCCGTGGCTCTATACCGGCGGCAAAGTGTGGGACTTTAAATATGTTGCCGGCGGCGACTATCCGGTGTTCGACACCGTGCACGGCAAGGTCGGGCTCGCGATGTGCAGCGAAATCTATATGCCCGAAGTGACCCGTGCGCTCGCTTTGCGCGGCGCCGAGCTGATCTTCATGCCGGCCGGCATCGAGAAGCACCGGCTGTGGCCGACCTGGCGGACATTGATCTTCGCCCGCGCCATCGAAAATCTGGCGATCGTGGTGACGACGCAGAATCTGTTCGATCACGCGCAACGCGGGCTTGCCATGGTGGCGGCGCCGGAAGAGATTCTGTTCGAAAGCACGGCGGCCGGAATGAGCGTGGTCGACGTCAACCTCGACCGCGTGCGCTATCTGCGCGCGACGCGCGACGACATCGGCTCGTCGGTCGATTGCGGCGCCAAGCAAGGCCTGCTCGGTCCGCAATGGCAGCGGCCGGAGCTCTACGACAGTTTCCATCCGCGGCCGCTGCGCGAAGCGGCCGAGTGATGCGGCCCATGCATCCCGTCATTCCGGGGCCGAGCGAAGCGAGGAGCCCGGAATCCATATCCACAATGCTTTCAGAATTATTCCCGTGCCGGCTCTGCATGACCTGTGATTATGGATTCCGGGCTCGCACCTGCGGCGCGCCCCGGAATGACGTGTGATCGTGCCCCCACGCCCCGATCTCGGTCCGCCGCCGCAGCTCGGTTATATCGCCAGCCGCGTCGATCGCGCCGCCGGTTTGCGCGGCGATACCGCGGCACTGCAAAAATTCAACGAACATCCGCGTGCCGGCGTTTATGTGGTCGGCGGCGAAATGGTGGTGCTGAAGGCTGCATCGCCGACGTGCGATCCGTTGTTTGCGCCGGCCGAGGCGCGCGCGCTCGGCCGCGCACATGAGAACGTCTTTCTCGGCTTGGTGGATGACGCGCCGCGGTTCGGTTTGCGGCTCGATCCGCAGGCGATCGACCCGCTCAAGACGCGCGACGATCTGAAGATCACCGATCTGCGCTCGATTGCGGTGCAGGGTCTGGTCGAGCCGGAGCATCTGCCGCCGCTCGCCGAAGCCAAAGCGCTGCTCGGCTGGCATGCGCGGCATTCGCATTGTCCCAATTGCGGCGCCAAGACCGAAGTCGTGCAGGCCGGTTGGCGGCGCGATTGCCCGGTATGCAAAGCCGAGCATTTTCCCCGCACCGATCCGGTCGTCATCATGCTGCCGATCGCCGGCGAGCGCTGCGTGCTCGGCCGCTCGCCGCGTTTCGCGCCGACCATGTGGTCGTGTCTCGCCGGCTTCGCCGAGCCCGGGGAGTCGATCGAAGAGGCGGTGCGCCGCGAAGTGCTGGAAGAGGTCGGCATCGCCATCGGCCGCGTGAAATATTTCGCGTCGCAGCCGTGGCCGTTTCCGTCCTCGATCATGATCGGCTGCCACGCCGAGGCGTTGTCCGATACCGTCGTGGTCGATCGCGACGAATTGGAGGATGCCCGCTGGTTCGAACGCGAGGAACTGGCGGCGATGCTCAGGCGCGAACATGCGGGTGGCCTGACAACGCCGCCGCCGGTCGCCATCGCGCATCATATCATCCGAAGTTTTGTCGAGGACGGTTGCGATGTCTTTCGCTGATACGGCCGTGCCAAGGACCGCCGCGCCCCGCATCTTGTGCGCCGGCATCATCGTGCTCGACGAAGTGTTTCGCGTCGACGAATTTCCGCAGCCCGACGGCAAGGTGCAGGCGAACGGATTCTTCGTCGTCAACGGCGGTTGCGCGGCGAATGCGGCGGTGGCGATCGCCCGGCTCGGCGGCCGCGCTGCGCTGGCCGGTCCGATGGGCGGTCCCGCCGGCGAAGACGACAACGGCGACCGCGTCCTCAAGGCGCTGACGCGCGAGCGGGTCGACTGCAGCTTCTGTCAGCGCATCGATGGGCTTTCGACGGCGCTGTCGGCGATCTTCATGAATGCGCGCGGCGACCGCACCATCGTGACCTATCGCGACGAACGCATCGCCGCGACCGTGCCGGCCGACGCCGCGGCCATCGTGGCCACGGCGGACGCCGTGCTGGTCGACAACCGTTATCCCGATTTCGTGCAGCCGATCTGCGCCGCGGCCAGGGCGCGCGGGTTGCCGGTGGTGCTCGACGGCGACCGGCCGACTGTCGAGGACGATCCGCTGTTTCGCCTCGCCAGCCATATCATTTTTTCTTCAGAATGTTTGCGGGCCACGACCGGGCTCGCCGATCTCGGTGCGGGATTGCAACGCATCGCCCGCAATACCGACGCCTTTCTCGCGGTCAGCAACGGTCCCGACGACATCGTCTATCGCGACGGCGGCGCGCTGTACCGCGTGCCGGTGTTCAAGATCGCCGCCGTGGATACGCTCGGCGCCGGCGACGCTTTTCATGGCGGCTTCGTCCTGGCGCTGGCCGAAGGCCGTCGCGAGGTCGACGCCATGCGGTTCGGCGCCGCCGTCGCCGGCATCAAATGCACGCGCCTCGGCGGCTCATCCGGCGCGCCGACGCGGGCCGAAGCCGAGGCGTTATTGGCGGAAAACCCGCTTCGACCGGATTGCGCGGCGCGCAGGGACGAAGCATTACAATCTTAGGCTCTTGCCCGAGCGACCATGGAAAAGGAGGACCTATGCAGCAGATTTCCTCGAAATGCGTTGCGGCGGCTCTCGCATTGGGTGTCATCGTCGCGGCATCGAGCGCGGCCCAAGCACATCACCATGCCAGACAATGGCGCGCCGCTTGGCAGCGCCCCGACATTTTACCTTACGATTACAGCTACTTCCCCGTGATGGGCTATTCGCTCTACGGCAACTGCTACCTGGTCGAGCAATTTGCCCCCTACCGCCCCTATCTCGTCCGCGTCTGTCCCCCGCGCTGATATTTCCGCTTATTCCCGCGTCAGCGCGAAACCGAGAGCGAGGGGCGCAGCCCTCCCGGGGATGGCGGCAAAGCCGAAGCGGGGTAACTTCCCTTGATTTAGAATATTTTTCTCTATAAATAGCTGTTCTCCTTGATTATTGGAAGAATAGCTTTCATGGACGCCATAGATCGAAAAATCCTTGCTGTTCTGCAGGATAACGCGGCGCTGTCGGTCGCCGACATCGGGCAGCGCGTCGGCCTTTCGTCGACGCCGTGCTGGAAGCGCATTCAGCGGCTCGAAGCCGACGGCGTCATTGTCAAACGCGTCGCGCTGATCGACCAGGACCGCATCGGGCTCGGCATCAGCGTCTTCGTCTCGATCGAGACCGGCGATCACTCGCAGGACTGGCTCGATCGCTTCGCCAAAACCGTCACCGCCATGCCGGAGGTGATGGAGTTCTATCGCATGGCCGGCGACGTCGATTACATGCTGCGCGTGGTGGTGCCGGACATCGCCGGCTATGACGCCTTCTATAAGCGCCTGATCGCCACGGTGCCGCTGAAGAATGTCACGTCACGCTTCGCCATGGAGAAGATCAAGTCGACGACGGCGCTGCCGATACCGGAATTAAAATAATGGCTTTCACGACGCCGTGCGCGCGATCGAAGCCGATTCCCGCGGCAGCATGAAACTTTGGTCGCTGAGCGTCAGACTGCCGGTCAGCACATAACCATAGGCCGGATTGTAGCCGTACTGGACCTGGGCCAGCACCAGATAGCTGTTCGGCGTCGCCAGCGACGACGGCACGGCGATCGTCTGGCCGACGGTGAGCGCGGTGCCATTGAGCGTGTCGCTCCACACCACCGTGGCATTGCCCTGGGAATCGATCGCGATCTCCGAGACGGTTTCCTTGAGATTGGCGGCGGCGTAGGGCGCAATGATCGCGGCGCCGGCGTTGAGAATGTTGGTCATGTCGGCGTTGGTGATGGCGGTGTATTGGGTTGCCAGATCGGCCAGCGTGTGCGCGGTCAACTCGACCTTGCGGTCGGTGGCGATGCCTTGCGAGGCTTCGACGCTGCCGAGCAACAGCGTCAGCATCACCGGAAACAACAAGGCGAATTCGACCGCCGAAAGGCCGCGACAGTCGGCGATCAGGCGTGCGCGGGAATGGGCTATGGCGGCTAAGCAGGTTCATGGCGCGCCCCTTCAAGACGATGCATAAGGTTCGTTTTTGAAGACCGCGGTGGCGGCGAACAGATTGTAGCCGCCGGTCAAGTTGCTCAGGTTGAAGCCGAGCAGATTGACGAAGACCGGATACTGGTAATAGAGCCGCAGCATCACGATGTCGCCGGGGCCGCCCGGGTTGTAGCCGAGCGCCGAGGAATTGAATTGGCCGTTGGATATCGGCATTCCCGTGTTGACCGCCGAAAACGACGGATAGGTTTCCACGTCGACATAGACGCCATTGCTGCAGTTGAAGACGCCGTGAATCTGATTGCAGACCTGCGATTTGAATTGCGCCGCGGTCCAGCCGGCGGTTTGCGCTTGGCCGGTGAAGATCAATCGCGCCGAGGCGGCCGCCGCCGTCTCAAGCGTCTGACCGGCAAAGAAAACGAGCGCGGTTTGCAGGATGGCGAACAGCCCGGCGACGAACGGCGCCGCAAGGAGAGCGAACTCGATGGTGGTGCCGGCCTCGCTTTGCGTGATGAAGCGGCGGATGAGCGGCGACGCGAAAGTCCGCGCGCTAAATGCTTTACCGAGCCGCGTCAGTCCGGATCGCATCGATATCATCCGATTGAACGCGGCACGATTGGACTCAGCTCGACTGGACATGGCGCCCTCACTTAAAGAAGGTCGCAACAATGCGAAGCCTCACCGTTGAGCGATAGCAGCGGCGCGTTGGCGAATTATTGCGGCAATCGCCGAGAATGGCGGGGCAGGCTTTAAACCGCCGCTAACCGTGCGACAGGCCGCTAGTGACCGGAGCCTGCGGCTACGGCCTGGGTGCTGCGGGTGACACTTTGGGAGAGCGTCTTGCCGAAGAAGTCGGCCGGCAGACCGCTGTCCTTGTCGAAGTCATCTTTGCTGGTGTCGCCGAGCGTCAGTCGCGGCGAGCAGTTGGGCGTGCAGCTATAGGTCTGGCGCGTCAGGCCGCGATAGACCACCACGAGCGGTTCGTCTGGCCCTTTGACCTCGATGGTCTTTTCCATCAGCACGGCGCTGCTTTTGTCCAGGACCACGACATTGGTGGCGCCGTAAGCCTTGCCGGTAACGACGGCGAGGCCGCCCGGCTGGATCGAAAGATCGGCAATCAGCGGGTCGCCGATCACGACGGTGGTGGCGCGATCGGGAAGCTTCAGGATTTTGGCTTGGTCGAGGTGAACCGAGATTGGCTCTTCGGCTATGGCCCCGCTGGCGGCGGCGGCAAGAAGGACAGCCGCCAAGAGCCAAGCCAGCACGGTTTGGGCCGACCTGACGCGCAGGCAAAACGCCGTCATCGATACGCTCCGAAACGCTACGCGGATTCGACTGCTACAACGCCGTCCACCGACCGGTCCACTTGACTGCAAATTCGTGAATGAAGTGCAAATTGGTGCGGTCATGCCGTTACGGCCGCCTTTGCCGCGGCGGGTCCGGTAGTGGCTTTCTTAACGATGACAGGCGGGACACGATCCGGCCGCCCCGGTCCCGAGGCCGGCCGTCACTGGGTGAACGGATGCACCAGCTGGCCGGGAAAGCTCATCGGAAATGCGTCCTCGCCGATCCCGTAATTGTCCGGCAATTGGCCGGCGGGCATGTAAAACGTCCCGAAGATCACGTCCAGGATCGGGAACGTCGCGGCAAAGTTCTTCTCGCCGCCGCGGTCGGCTGCGGTATGGTGCCAGCGATGGAACACCGGACCCGCGATTACGTATTTGAACGGACCGAGCGTCCAGTCGAGATTGGCGTGCACGAAGGCCGAATGGGCGGTGGTCAACGGGCCGAGCACGACCAGCACGTTCGGCGAGATGCCGATCACCAGCATGACGACGTCGGCAGCGACGCTGCCGAGAAACAGATTGACCGGATGGAAGCGCGCCGCCGAAATCCACTCCAACTCTTCGGATGAGTGATGCACCGCGTGATAGCGCCACATGCGTTTGCCGTGGAACAGGCGGTGGGTCCAGTACAGGATGATATCTTCGCCGATCAGAAAAATGACCATCTGCGCGGGAAGCGGCAGCGCCGCCAGCGGGCCATGACCGTTGTCGTAAAAAGCAATCAGCCCATCGGTCGTGGTGATCCGAAACAGGAGCGCAGCGCCGACGATGAGCATCCCGATGCGCAAATAGCGCGCGACGATGGGGATGAAAAACCAGTAGCACAGGTCGGTCACGAGATCGCGTTTGTGCCACCAGTGCCGTCCGGGATTGCAAGCCCAGAACCAAGTCAGAATGGTGAAAACCACGCCGAGCGCCAGCGAGATCGGGATGGCCTTCAAAAACGTCTGGCCGAAACTGATAACGAAGGACAGCAATTCTCGGGTCATGTCTCGGTTATGTCCTTAAGTCGTATTCTTATCTTGTTCTAAATGTCGCCGCATCCAGCCATCCGCGGCTCTTCGCGGCTACCGCCTGCAATTGATATCGCTCATGCGCTTAAGACGCCGTGAATGCCGGGCGATACAGTGTTGCGAAAAGTGACACGGCTGATCTGTATTTGATGAAAGCTGTGCGCATTGCAATAACGTGACGGCGACGATTGTTTGCTATGCGATCACGATGCCTTTGCGAAACCGGTGGCGCCCGGGTTTGGTTTATCGATGGTAAAGAAAATTCGCCGTATTCCGCCGCATGCAGACGATGTTAACTACGACGCCGAAAGCAAGATTAGTTGCGGGTTTCGGCGAGCGATTTAACCCCCTCGAAATTTCTCCTGGATAGGGTCTCGCACGATCCAAACGGTGCTCAAAAAGCCGCTGGGTCAGCTCAGACAGCCACGTGTGGACCTATAGGAGCCAACTCATGAAGAGCCTTTTCTCACGTTTCGTGAAAGACGAGTCGGGTGCTACGGCCATTGAATACGGTCTCATCGCCGCCGGCATTTCGGTTGCGATCATCGCCGTTGTGCAGGGCCTCGGCACCAACCTGAAGACCACCTTCAGCAGCGTTTCCACCGCCCTCAAGTAAGCGTCGAACTCTGTGCTGCGAGAGGGCTCCGGACGCACACCGGGGCCTTTTCGCTTTGCAGCGGCCGCCATTGCAGGCGGAGACGAACCGCTCTTAGGATCAGCGCAGGCGGGTCGGCAAACGGACGACATCGAGCGGTGTCATGCTGATTGAAACGGTCAGATTGACGTTGTTTCCGGCAATGATGGCATTTGCCGCGTCGAGCGATCTGTTGACGATGACGATCGCAAACCGCGTCTCGCTCATTCTCGTCGCCGGTTTTGCCGCGTTGGCGTTGCTGAGCGGTCTCGGCGGCGCCGAGGTGCTCTCACATGTCGAGGCAGCGGCCGTCGTGCTCGGCGTTGCCTTCTTCTGCTTCGCCTGTGGCTGGATCGGCGGCGGCGACGCCAAGCTCGCCGCGGTCACGGCGCTGTGGCTCGGCTTCGGCAATCTCTTTAGCTATCTTGTCTATGCGTCGCTGCTGGGCGGGGCGCTCACTTTATTGATTGTGCAATTTCGCACCGTACCGCTGCCGCGCCTGCTCGCGGGGCGGGAATGGGCGGAGCGGCTGCACAGCCAGGGCGCCGGCGTGCCCTATGGCGTGGCGCTCGCGGCGGCTGCGCTGCTGGTTTATCCGCAGACCGAGTGGATGACCGCAGTCGGACTTTAAACTCAGTTAAGCCGGATTTGATGGTGCGCCGTCGCATGTGAGGCGCGCGGTTCGTGCGTATCAACGCAATATTAACGCGATTTGGATACGCCTCATTAACCATGCCTTGACGTTTAACTGCTGAAATCCAACGCAGATGGCCGTTTTCGGCCGCGCCATCCCGTGGAAAGTGAAGCGTAATGAAAGCCGCGCGTCTTGTCGTACTCGGTGTCGCTGTCGCCGCCGGCGGCATCGCCGCGTATTTGGCTGCCGGCGGCAAGGCGCCGCCGCCACCGCCGCCAGTGGCGGCCGCGCCGCCGCTCGAAACGGTCGAAGTGCTGGTGGCCAAATCGGATCTGAGCCGAGGTCAGGTGATCGAAGGTCAGGATATCGGTTGGCAGACTTGGCCGAAGGCTGCGGCCAACGCGAGCTTCATCAAGAAGTCGGATCAGCCGGATGCCGTCAAGAGCTTTGTCGGCGCTATCGTTCGCGTCGCGATGCTGGCGGGCGACCCCATTCGCGGGCCCTACGTGGTGATGGCGAAGGGCTCGGGCTTCATGGCGGCGATCCTGCCGAAAGGCATGCGTGCGGTCGGAGTCGACATTTCGGCGGTCACCAGCGCTGGTGGCTTCATCCTGCCCGACGATCGCGTCGATGTCGTGCTGACGCGGCGCGACAGGGCGGCGGAAAAGTCGACCGGCGTCGAGAAATTCGTCAGCGACACGATCTTGCGCAACGTGCGGGTGCTTGCAGTGGACCAGAACATCGACACGAAGGCCGACGTCAAGGTCGCGCTCGGCAAGACCGCGACCTTGGAGTTGACCCAGTCACAGGCCGAGACGCTCGAGGTGTCGCATCAGCTCGGCACTATTTCGCTCACGCTGCGCAGTATCCGCGATTCCAGCCCGAGCGCTCCCGAGGGCGAGGATGCAGACAATCACCAGCAGTCCATCAATACCGTGCGCTTCGGCGTGAGCACGGCCGGAACCGGGAACTGAGGGCGCGGAGGGGATGATATGACGCAAGCGAGATCGATCCGAGCGGCGGCGGCTCTCGCGCCGTTTCTCGTCGCCGCGTGCCTCGTGCCGCGGGCGCTTGCGGGCAATATCGTGTTCAACACGCCGTCCCCCGAGCCGGTCCATGTCGCCGCCAGCGACTATCAATCCCAGCCGATGTCCCTTGGGATCGGCAAATCGGTCGTTGTCGATCTGCCGCGCGACGTCAAGGATGTGCTGGTCGCCGATCCCAAGATCGCCAACGCCGTGGTGCGATCGTCGCGGCGCGCATTCCTCATTGGCAGCACGGTGGGCCAGACCAACGTGTACTTCTTCGATGCCGAAGGCAAGCAGATCGCCGGTTTCGACATTGCGGTCATCCGCGACCTCGACGGCATCCGCCAGGCCATTCATCAGGTTCTGCCCGATGCCGACATCACCGTGCAGGGCATCGGCGACGGCATCATCCTCTCCGGCAGCGTATCCAGTCCGCAGGAGGCGGAGCAAGCCCAGGATATCGCCGGCGGCCTGCTGGGGCCCGGCAGCAAGGATGTTCCGTCGGGCAAGATCGTCAACGCCATCGTCGTGCGCGGCCGCGACCAGATCATGCTCAAGGTCGTCGTCGCCGAAGTCGAGCGCGACGTCGTCAAGCAGCTCGGCATCAATCTTTCCGGCTCGCTGAACTATGGCACCGCGGTGGTGAACTTCAACAACACCAATCCGTTTTCCGCCACCGGTCAATCGCTCAGCGGTTCGGCCATCACCGGCACCTTTAATTCGGTCAGCGCGACGTTACAGGCCATGGAGCAGGCCGGCGTCATTCATACGCTGGCGGAGCCGAACCTCACGGCGATTTCCGGAGAATCCGCGACTTTCGTCGCCGGCGGCGAATTTCCGGTTCTCAACGGCTATAGCTGCTCGACTGGCGCCGGCACCACCGTAGCAACCTGTCAGCCGGCGATCGACTTCAAGAAATTCGGCGTCAGTCTCGATTTCACGCCGGTCGTGCTGAGCGAAGGCCGGATCAGCCTCAAGGTCATGACCGAGGTGTCGGATCTGTCGTCGCAAAACTCGTTGACCATCACCGAGCCAGGCAGCAACACCACCGCGACCATCCCGTCGATCCGCACCCGGCGCGCCGAAACGACGGTGGAGATTCCGTCTGGCGGCTCGTTGGCGATGGCCGGCATGATTCAGAATCAGACCAAGCAAGCGATCAACGGCCTGCCTGGCCTGGCGGAGCTTCCTATTCTCGGACCGCTGTTCAAGAGCCGCGACTATGTCAACTCGCAAACCGAGCTGATGGTGCTGGTGACGCCCTATGTGGTGCGCGCTGTCGCCCAGAAGGATTTGTCGCGCCCCGATGACGGTTTCGCCGATCCCAGCGACCCCGAGACGATCTTGCTCGGCCGGCTCAATCGCATTTACGGCGTCGGCGGCAATCCGGCGCCGACCGACAATTATCACGGCAAGTACGGCTTTATCCTCGATTGATGCGGCCACGGGAGACCACGATGCAGACTGTCAAGGCGATCACCGGCCGCCGCTCTGTCGCGGGGCTCGCGGTGCGTGCCGCCGCCGCGGCGGTTTGCGCGATCGTGGTCTGCGGCTGCAATACCGATCAGCAGGTCACCACCGGCGCTCCCGAAGTCCCGACCGATTACCGCTTGCGGCACCCCATCACGCTGCAGGAATCCCGCCGCACGCTCGAACTGTTCATCGGCTCCAACCGCGGCGAACTCAATCCGACGCAACGCGCGCAAGTCTTGTCGTTCGGTCTCGGC
Source organism: uncultured Alphaproteobacteria bacterium (assembly GCA_963784325.1). Classification (GTDB taxonomy): domain Bacteria; phylum Pseudomonadota; class Alphaproteobacteria; order Rhizobiales; family Xanthobacteraceae; genus BOG-931. The sequence goes on from CAWARC010000008.1 coordinate 117,045, forward strand.
TGGAAGCGCGCTGCGACTGGAGGTATGGTGGTGCAGCGGCCGGTCGGCAGCAGCAACGAGCGCGCCGTCGCCGAGGCCATGCCCGAGATCGTCTCGATCCTCGCCGCCAGCGGCCTGCCGCCGCAAAACATCGCCGTGCAGACCTACGACGCATTGACTGGGCCGAGCCCGGCGCCAGTCCGCATTGGCTATCCGAAAATCACCGCGCAGGTCGGGCCTTGCGGCATGTGGCCCGAGGATATCGGTCCGAGCTTCAATCGCGATTATTTTGAAAATCAGCCGCCGTGGAACTATGGCTGCGCCACCCAACGCGCTCTCGCCGCCGAGATCGCCAATCCTTCGGATCTCGTCCAGCCGCGCGGCGAGACGCCGGCCTACACCATGCGCCGCGCCACGGTATTGCAGAAATATACCAATGGCGAAAGCACGGCGACTGCGGAGCCCAGCAGCACGAGTGCCGCCAAGATCAGCGACGTCGGCAAATAGCATGAATGGTCATGCGACACGGAATGTCGGAACAGGATGAAACAGGGTAACCAAGCCACCGGCGAAGATTCGGGCCTTCCCGATGCCTCCGGCCGCGACGAACATATCGCGCCGGCGCCGCGCGTCTCGGTGCAGGCCTTCTGCGAGAACGTCGACACCGCCGCGGCCATTCAGGCGGCCGGCGATGATCGGCGCCTGGCCAAGGCGCATTTGCGCATCCAAATGGGCGGATTGACGGCGGCGGTCGAAGCTTATCAGAGCTCGCCGACACCGAACGTCATCATTCTGGAATCGGAGAACCCGAGCGACGACATCCTCGCGGGACTCGATCAGCTCGCCAATTATTGCGACGCCGGCACGCGTGTCGTTGTCATCGGCCGTATGAACGATGTCACGCTCTACCGCGAGCTGGTGCGCCGCGGCGTCAGCGATTATCTGATTTCGCCGGTTGACGTGCTGCAGATCGTGCGCTCGATCTGCGGGCTTTATTCGGCGCCCGACGCCAAGCCGGTCGGCCGCATCATCGCGGTGGTCGGCGCCAAGGGCGGCGTCGGTGCGTCCACTATTGCCCACAATATAGGGTTCTCGATCGCGCACGATCTCAAGCTCGATGCGGTCGTGACCGATCTCGATTTGGCCTTCGGCACCGCCGGTCTCGATTTCAATCAGGATCCGCCGCAGGGCATCGCCGAGGCGGTGTTCTCGCCCGATCGCGTCGACACCGCGTTTGTCGACCGCCTGCTCGCCAAGTGCACCGATCATTTGAACCTGCTGGCGGCGCCGGCGACGCTCGATCGCGTCTATGATTTCGGCGCCGACGCCTTCGAATCGATTTTGGACTCGCTGCGCGCCACGGTGCCCTGCGTCGTGCTCGACGTTCCGCACCAATGGACCGGATGGACAAAGCAGACCCTGGTCGGGGCCGACGAGGTCTTGATCGTGGCCGCCCCCGATCTTGCCAATCTGCGCAACAGCAAGAATATCTATGATTTTCTGAAAACCGCTCGCCCGAACGATCGTCATCCGCGCTATTGCCTCAATCAAGTCGGGGTTCCGAAGCGGCCGGAAATCAAGGCTGCCGACTTTGCCAAGGCGCTCGAGGAAGAACCGATGACGATCATTCCGTTTGAGCCGCAGATATTCGGCGCTGCGGCCAACAACGGGCAGATGATCGCCGAGATTTCCTCGGGCCACCGCACCGCGGAGCTGTTCCGGCAAATGGCGCAGCAACTGACCGGCAAGTCGGAACTCAAGAAGCAGCGATCCGGCCTGCTGTCGCCGCTGCTCGAAAAGCTACTGGGCTAAGATAAAGTTTGGAGTTGCAGTGTTTGGCAAGCGTCCCACGTCCGGTAGTCCCAACGTTGCGGAGCAGCAGCGGCCGGTGACGGCTCCGCCTGTTGCCGCGCCGCCGCCTCCGGCCGGCGCGCCGGCGGAGGCTGGCCGTACGCCATTTCCCTCGGCGGGTCTCGGCGCCCCGATCATCGGCGCGCCGACCAGCAAGCCGAATGTCGGCGGTCCGCCCAATCCTCCGCCCGCGCAACAAGTGCCCTCGGCGGTCGATTCGCGCCGCTCGGAAACCTACTACGAGGTCAAAGGCACCATCTTCGGCGCGCTGATCGAAGCGATCGATCTCGCCCAGCTCGCCAAGCTCGACGCCGATTCCGCGCGCGAGGAAATCCGCGACATCGTCAACGAGATCATCGCGATCAAGAACATCGTGATGTCGATTGCCGAGCAGGAGGATTTGCTCGACGACATCTGCAACGACGTGCTCGGCTATGGACCGCTTGAGCCGCTGTTGGCGCGCGACGAGATCGCCGACATCATGGTCAACGGCTCGGGCACGGTTTACATCGAAGTCGCCGGCAAGATTCAGAAGACGGGAATACGGTTCCGCGATAATCAGCAGCTTCTGAACATCTGCCAGCGGATCGTCAGTCAGGTCGGCCGCCGTGTCGACGAATCTTCGCCAATCTGCGATGCGCGCTTGCCGGATGGCTCGCGCGTCAACGCAATCGTGCCGCCGCTTGCGATCGATGGTCCCTGCCTCACCATCCGCAAGTTCAAGAAGGACAAGCTGACGCTGGAGCAGCTTGTCAGATACGGCTCGATTTCGCCGGAAGGCGCGGAAATCCTGAAAATCATCGGCCGATCTCGGGTCAATACCTTGATCTCCGGCGGCACCGGTTCGGGCAAGACCACGCTGCTCAATTGCCTGACGCGCTACATCGACGACACCGAGCGCATCGTCACTTGCGAAGACGCCGCCGAGCTGCAATTGCAGCAGCCGCACGTAGTGCGCCTGGAAACGCGGCCGCCGAACCTTGAAGGCGAAGGGCAAATCACGATGCGCGACCTGGTGCGCAACTGCCTGCGCATGCGGCCGGAACGCATCATCGTCGGCGAGGTGCGCGGACCGGAAGCGTTCGACTTGCTTCAGGCGATGAATACCGGCCACGACGGCTCGATGGGCACGCTGCATGCCAATACACCGCGCGAAGCGCTGTCGCGGCTTGAGTCGATGATCACCATGGGCGGCTACTCGCTGCCCTCGCGCACCATCCGCGAGATGATCTGCGCCTCCGTCGACGTCGTCGTCCAGGCGGCGCGGTTGCGCGACGGTTCGCGCCGCATCACCCACATCACTGAGGTTGTCGGTTTGGAGGGCGACGTCATCATCACTCAAGACGTCTTCCTTTACGACCTGCTCGGCGAAGACGCCGACGGCAATCTCATCGGGCGGCACCGCTCGACCGGAATCGGTCGGCCGAAGTTCTGGGAGCGCGCGCGCTATTTCGGCGAGGAGGCCCGGCTTGCGGCTGCGCTCGATGCCGCGGAAGTGGCCAATGAAGCGGCGAGAACATAACACGCGGCTTGAGACAGCGAGTTGAGCTATGGGTGCTTACGGCGTGTTCTTTCTGGTGGCGGTCGCGATCGGCGGCGTGGCCTGGGTCTTCCTTTATCCCTACCTGTCGGGGGAAAAGAAAGCGGCGCGGCGCGTGGCGAGCGTCGCGCGCGCTGAGCCGATCGCGCGGCCGACGCGCGCGGCGGGGAAAACCCGGCGCGAACAGGTCGAAGGCACGCTGAAAGATATCGAGCAGCGGCGAAAAAAGGCCAGCCGGCCGCCGCTCTCGGTCCGGCTGCGGCAGGCAGGTCTGGAATGGTCGAAGCGGCGGTTCATGATCACGGCCGGCGTCCTCGGCTTCGCCGGCTTCGCCATGATGATGATCGTGCACGGCGGACTGATACCCGCGCTCGGCGTGGGTTTTGCCGCCGGCTGCGGCCTGCCGTTCTGGGCGCTGTCGTTTCTCAAAAAGCGCCGCGAGTTGAAATTTCTCGCCATGTTTCCCGACGCCGTCGACGTCATCGTTCGCGGCATCAAGGCGGGCCTGCCGTTGCTCGACAGCCTCAAGCTGATCGCCCAAGACGCCGAGGAGCCGGTGCGCAGCGAGTTTCGCGCGATCATTGAGACGCAAACCATCGGCATGCCGATCGGCGAGGCAGTTCTGAAGCTTTACGACAGCATTTCGGTCCCGGAAGCCAACTTCTTCGGCATCGTGGTCTCCATCCAGCAGCGGGCCGGCGGCAATCTCTCGGAAGCGTTGGGTAATCTGTCTCGGGTGCTGCGTGACCGTAAGAAGATGAAGGCGAAAATCCAGGCCATGTCGCAGGAAGCCAAGGCGTCCGCCGCGATCATCGGCGCCTTGCCGCTCGCGGTGATGACGCTCGTCTGGCTTACGAGCCCGGATTATATCGACCTTCTGTTTACCGACCCGTTTGGCCACGTGATGCTGGCCTGCTCTGCCGCCTGGATGCTGTGCGGCGTGCTGGTGATGCGCAAGATGATCAATTTCGATTTTTAGGGCGGCACGGTCATGAACTCACTTATCACCCAATATCTCGACCTGCATGTCCTCACCGTGATGTTCGCCGCCGTCGCCGCCGGCGCGACGGTCCTCACTCTGGCGATGCCGTTCATGAGCTCGGACACCCTGGGCAAGCGCATGAAGGCGGTCGCCTTCGAACGGGAAAAGATCCGGCAGCGCGAGCGCGAGCGGCTGGTGCAGAGCAGCAAAGTGTCGCTGCGACAATCGCCGAGAGCCTATATGAAGCGGGCGGTCGACGACTTCAACCTGTCGAAGTGGGTCGGCCAGGAGGAAGCGCGACAGTTACTGGTGCAAGCCGGCTATCGCGGCCAGGCGCCCTACGTCACCTATTTGTTCTTCCGCATGACCATGCCGGTGGTCATGCTGCTGGGATCGCTGTTTTATATTTTCGTTGTGCTCAATCTCGACTATCCGCCGATGCTCAAGATCGCAATTTGCATCGGCTGCGCATATCTCGGCATGCACAGCCCTAATCTTTACCTCAAGAACAAAATCACGCGCCGGCAGACCTCGATCAAGCGCGCCTTTCCCGACGCGCTCGATCTTTTGCTGATCTGCGTCGAATCCGGCATGTCGATCGAGGCGGCGTTCCGCAAGGTCAGCGAGGAGGTCGGCACGCAATCCGTGGCGCTGGCCGAGGAATTCACGCTGACCACGGCGGAATTGTCCTATTTGCCGGATCGCCGCCAGGCTTACGAGAACCTGGCGCAGCGCACGGGACTCGAAGGCGTCAAAGCGGTCTGCCTCGCGCTGCAGCAGTCCGAACGCTACGGCACGCCGCTCGCCACGACGCTCCGGGTGCTGGCGCAGGAAAATCGCGACATGCGCATGGCGGAGGCCGAGAAGAAAGCCGCGGGCCTGCCGCCGAAGCTCACCGTGCCGATGATCGTGTTCTTTCTGCCAGTGCTGTTCGTCGTCATTCTCGGCCCGGCCGCGATCCGCGTCATGGCGCTGCGGTAGACCTCGTTCCACTCGTTCCCGCGTGAGGGGGTCCAGTTCTGCGATTCAGATTACTGGGTCCCAGCTTTCTGGGAACGAGCGGAGCGAGCTAGCTCGAGCCCTGCTCGAAATGCGCGGTCTGGTCGGTGAGCGCGCTGTTGCCTTTGTGCGCCAGCATCTGCCGCAGATAGGCGACATTGGCGGCGGCCTGGTCGGGCGGCAGATCGGCGCGCGCGATCTGTTCGGCTTCGCCGAAGCGGCCTTCCAATCCGACCACCAGCGCCAGATTCTGCCGCACCCGCGGATCGGTCGAGTGCTGCGCCACCGCCAGCCGCAACGTCGCTTCGGCGTCCTTGAGATCCTTCGACAGCGCGTAGGATAGTCCGAGATTGGACAACACCGACGGCTCGTTGGGAACGATCTTCAGCGCGGTGAGATAATGGCGTTGCGCATCCTGGTGGCGGCCCAATTGGTCGAGCACCGCGCCCTGTACGGACAGGATACGCCAGTCGGGCAGTTCCGGCGTGTGCGCGCGGTCGAGCACGGTGAGCGCCTGTTCGTATTGGCCGGCGTCGGCGAGCGCTCGCCCATATTCGCCGAGCACCATTTTGTTGTTCGGATTTCGCATCGACAATTCTTCGAGGACGGCGACCGCCTGTGCGCTCTGTCCGGTTGCGCGCAGCGCCTCGCCGTAGCGCAGCGCCGCTTCGACATCGGTCGGATCGGCGCGATACTTTGCGCCGTAAATCTGAAGGTCCTGCCGCCAATCGGCGTCGGGTCGGTCGGTGGCCGCCAGCGCGAGCGCGCCGGTCGTGGCCGTCGTTTGCGTCGTCTGGCATCCTGCTGTCGCTGCGCCGATCGCCGCGACGATCGCGGCCGAGGCGAATAGGCGTGCAAAGCGGGATCGGGTCGGACGCATCTCGATCGCTGCCTGACTGGCTGCCAGAATCGCTGCAACTGGCGCGCCGGGCGCCCGTCCGCAGGGTCGATCAGCAATAGACCGTTAACCCTAACGAGCCGTTAACGAATTATGGCTGCGCCTGGAGCAGGCTGATGAGGCCT